>JAJPKA010000015.1 GCA_021323945.1 Pseudomonadota bacterium
GACACGATTTATGCCGAGGGACAGCGCCGCTACGTAGAGTCACTGTCGGCCTACGCGCGGCAATTTCTCGAGCAGATGGAAAAGCCGGACATTGATTCGATCGAGGGTCTTTCGCCGGCCATCTCAATTGAGCAGAAGACCACATCGCGCAATCCGCGGTCGACCGTGGCAACCATTACCGAAATTTATGATTATCTTCGGCTGCTATTTGCCCGTGTGGGGCATGCGTTTTGTTACAACTGCGGGCGTGAAATCAGCCAGCAAAGTGTGCAGCAAATCGTTGATCGGCTTCGCGCCTGGCCCGAGGGGACCCGCATCCACGTGCTGGCCCCTGTCGTGCGCGATCGCAAGGGCGAGTACAAAAAAGAATTGAGCGACTTGCGCCGGGCCGGCTTCGTCCGTGCCAAAATCGACGGCAAGCTGGTTGAGCTTGGGGACGAGATCAATCTCAACAAGAACCAGCGTCATACTATCGAAGTGATCGTCGACCGGCTGGCGCTTCGCGCCGGCATCGAAAAGCGACTGTCGGATTCACTCGAGGTCGCATTCAAACACGGCAACGATCTGCTCAAGATCGAACGACTTGACGGTGAGCCCGGCGAAATCTATTTCAGCCAACGGTTCGCCTGTGTCGAATGTGGAATCTCGTACCCTGAAATCACCCCGCGGATGTTCTCGTTCAATAGTCCCCACGGAGCTTGCCCCGAATGCTCGGGGATAGGCTCGATCATGTACTTCGATCCGGAACTGGTGGTTCAGAATGAGGACCTTAGCCTGGCTGACGGCGCGATCGCGCCTTGGGCGACGATGAACTACATGCAGCCCGTGCTCGAATCGCTTGCCAGCCATTACGGTTTCTCCCTCGACCAGCCCTGGAAGACGATTCCGTCGAAGGTTCGTAAGATCATTTTGAACGGCTCTGGGAGCGAGGAAATCGAATTTACCTATCAGCGCGGTGACCATCGTCATGGCTATGCGAGGCCATTTGAGGGTGTGCTGGTATGGCTCGACCGTCGCTACAAGGAAACCGAATCAGAAAGCATTCGCGAAGTCCTCGAGGCATACATGAACATGCGCCCCTGTCCCGCCTGCGGGGGCTCGCGGCTCAAGAAAGAAAGTCTGTTTGTCCGCTTCAATGGTAAATCGATTAGCGAAGTGGTGGCGATGCCGATTAAGCAGGCACTGGCCTTCTTTGAGAATCCCCAGCTGAGCGCCCAGGAAGCCGAAATTGCTCGCCTAATTCTGAAGGAAATTAGAGAGAGGCTGAGTTTCCTTATCGGCGTTGGACTCGATTACCTGACCCTCGACCGCAGTGCCGGCAGTCTGTCGGGTGGCGAGGCTCAGCGCATTCGCCTCGCCACACAAATCGGCTCGAGCTTAGTCGGTGTGCTTTACATTCTCGACGAGCCCTCGATTGGACTTCATCAGCGTGATAACCGCCGGCTGTTGGCAACTTTGAAGCGCCTGCGCGATATCGGCAATTCGGTACTGGTAGTCGAACATGATCGCGATACCATGCTTGAAGCCGACCACATCATTGACATGGGCCCGGGGGCGGGAATCCATGGCGGCCATGTCGTGGCGCAAGGCACACCGGCGGAGATTATGGCCAATCCCGCCTCACTGACCGGCAAGTATCTTTCGGGCGAACTCGAGATTCCGGTTCCGGCCCGCCGGCGCCAGCCAAGCACGCGCTGGCTAACTATCCGTGGGGCGCGCGAGAACAACCTGCGCGATCTCACGGTCTCGTTTCCGCTAGGCCTGATGGTCTGTGTTACCGGTGTATCGGGCTCAGGCAAGTCCACACTGGTACTCGACACTTTATATCGGGCCTTGGCGCAAAAGCTTAATGGAAGTCGGGAACGCGCGGGAGCCTACAAGGCAATCGAGGGGATCGAGCACCTGGATAAGGTGATTCACGTCGATCAAAGCCCGATCGGGCGCACGCCGCGCTCCAATCCAGCCACCTATACCGGGCTTTTCACGCACATCCGCGACCTCTTCTCGCAGCTGCCCGAGGCCCGAATGCGCGGCTATGGACCGGGTCGCTTTTCCTTCAACGTCAAAGGCGGCCGTTGCGAGGCCTGCCAAGGAGACGGCATCATCCGCATCGAAATGCATTTCCTGCCGGACGTTTATGTGACCTGCGAAGTTTGCGGTGGCCAGCGCTACAATCGCGATACCCTGGAGATTCGGTACAAGGGCAAAAGCATCGCGGAGGTGCTGAACATGACGGTGCTGGACGCAATCGATTTTATGGGTTCGGTTCCGTTAATTCGGCAGAAGCTCGAAACCATGCGTGACGTTGGGTTGGACTATATTCATCTGGGCCAGTCGGCCACGACCCTCTCTGGAGGCGAGGCACAGCGAATCAAACTGGCCCGGGAATTGGCACGACGTGCCACGGGCCGCACCTTATATATATTGGACGAACCAACTACTGGCCTCCATTTTGACGATATCCGGAAACTACTGGGAGTTCTTAGTCGACTCGCTGATGCGGGTAACACCGTCCTGGTGATCGAGCACAATCTGGAGGTGATTAAGAGTGCCGACTACATAATTGACCTTGGTCCCGAAGGCGGTGACCGAGGTGGCGAGATCGTGGCGAAGGGTACGCCGGAAGAGGTGGCAGCGACGCGCGGTTCCTACACCGGCGAATTCCTTCGCGAAGTATTGAATCACTCCGCGGCGGCCTGAAAGGACAAGCGCGCGGCAGCCGAAGATGACCGCCAGGGTGCCACACGCGCCACTTGCCTCAAACCTGCGCGGTCGAAGACCATTACCAGCATCATAAAACCGTTGCCGGGTCGAGGCCCGGTAAACTTTTTCGGAAACGGTAGAAAAATCTCGCGAGCCGCGTCGCGGTAGCGGTCGATCACCGGTCGCAATCCCAAATAAGAGCCAGTTACGCCCACCGCGATTTCGCCGTTCTCCCAGGGACCCAGGTACAATCCGTTTTTGGTCCGCACGTCCGGATCTGTTGCCCAGTGGGCCGGTAGCAGATGCATACGCTCTGCTGTCAGCGGCGTTAGCTTGGCAGGATCTCGATTCTGTGCAAGGTAACCGGAGGCCGCAGACACTAATTCGTAAAAGCGCTCCAGATTATTGCGCCGTTCGGCTTCGAGGACCGTTACCGACCGAAGAGTCTTCAGATCTTCAGCCGGAGCACGATATATCGTCACACCGCTGACTCGAATCGGGGAAGAATCAAGCGGCGCCAGCATCGGCTCCCAGAACTGCTGATCCAGGTCGCTGACGATCACCGTTCGCGTCTGATGAGCAACCATAAAGGCGCGTAATTGCCATGTGATGTCTGGTAAATAGCTGCGGGTAAGCAACGCAGTGATGATGGGCCATCGCTCGAATTCCTGCGGCGTCAAGCTGGTCCATCCACCTGCCATGCGAAAGTAGAAACCAGACCTCGCCTGCCAGAGCATGCTTGTGCCCTTGATTCCATACGGGAGCATAACCACGTTCTGTCCAGGTGTGATGTATCGTTTATAATCGCCGCGAATGAAGAAGTCGGGCGTGTCATCTTTTCGCGCCCAAAACTCAGCATGCAGGTTCGGGCAGAGGGAGATCGCCAACAACGTGACCGCGCCTAACTTTACCCAGAAAGGGCGTGCAGCACTCAGCCACATTGAGAAAATTATGGCTAGAGCGAGAAACGCGTACAGGGATAGTCGTGCGGGCAAGGCGTGTCGCAACATGGGGACATGCAACAGCACCTTCCAGGGCATCCCGAATAACTCGAACCCGTAGACATGCAGCCGCGGACCCAGCATCAGGATCCAAACCAGCAGCAGAAAGGTGACTAGGACTCGGGTCATCGGCTCGCGCCGTTGTTCGCACGCATACCAGGCGGCGATGACGAGCAGTGGTAAGCCCACGTAGGCCGTGGCTTCGAGAGAATTCGTGACAAAAGCTTGAGCGAGACGCTCAAAGAAGCCGATCGTTCCCAAAGCGTTGACCGGGGTTGGCAGCACCAGATTGATCAGATCCGCCGAAAACGCACCGGGAGAATTGATCGGGGTCCGCGGATAGCCGGGCTGAAAGAAGTAATAGAGGTAGGGTGCTACTACGATTAAGGACAGGGCGTAAGCAATCAACAGCGGAGCTAGTAACTGGCGAATGGAGTTGCGGAGCCCGCTCTTTGTGAAGAGCATCGCCAGGCCAAACGCTAACGCTCCGACAAAGGTCATAGTAGCGTAAAGTTCGGCCCAGCACAGGAAAGTGGTTATCAGCAGCAGTGCGAGGACCACGCAAAACTGCCAGCGACCGGCGCGATTCTCAATTCGCCGCAACACGACAAGCAAAGTCAGTGGCAGCGGGAAAATCAGGACCAACGGCAGATGGCCGCGTACCTGGCCCATGGTGTAGGCAGAAAACCCGAAAACATAGCCTCCCGCTAAGCCGCAGCGGTAGCTGGTCGTGAGGTGTCGGCACAGCAGAAAAGCACTCCAGCCGGCTAATGCCGGGCCGAGAATGCAGAGCACGTTGTAAACCACCACTGGTCCCAACGCGTTTGTCAACGGCGTAGCGACAAGTGACGGAAGCGGCATCGCTGTGGTCCATGCCAGGTCGAAGCCAGCTGGTGCCCAAACCACCTGCGTCATTATCGGATTCAGCCTGTGAGCAATTGCGAATGGCCACCAGCAAAGACACCACATATAGACTGACGGGTCGTTGCTCGTCCCGATATAACTCGAGGACAGATCACTGGCGACCGAACGGCCGACAAACACAAATGACAGCAGGGCGTAGATCACGAGGACCGAGACGCCTGCGGGATCCTTGAACTTATGCTGTTGCTGGCCGCAGCGATTCTGCGAACCGCACCGAGAACCTTCCTGCGCTGTCGTTGACACGCTCACGAGCGGAAAGGTTAAAGTGCGGAAGAAAACCTGCCAAGTTGGGTAGGCATAAATCTGCCATAGGATGCGTGTACCAGCCTTTTTTGGAAGTGCCGCAATTTGGGTGGGTCAGATATCTGGTGTAAACCGTTGCAACCTGACTCCGAGGGTCTGCTAAGATTCGCACCTCGCTTGGCTCGAGAACCGCATGAACAGTTATCGCTAGATGGCATGGAGGATTAGTCTTGGACATAGGGTTTTTGATGGCGCCCACTGCGCAGAGTGGCAACCTCACTGAGATCGTGCGTGCCGCTGAGGAGCATGGCTATGAATCGCTTTGGTTTCCCGAGCATCCCGTGATTCCGGTTGCCATGAAGACCGCCTTTCCTTTCACCCCGGATCATAAGTTGCCGGAACACTATGGTCGCTGGGCCGATCCCTTTATCGCGCTTGCCCTCGCTGCAGCCGTGACCAGCAAAATCAAGCTTGGTACCGGCATTTGTTTGCTGCCCGAGCGGGAACCGCTTATCACCGCCAAAGTGGTCGCGACGCTCGATTTATTTTCCGGTGGACGGCTGATCCTGGGAGTTGGGGCGGGTTGGTTGCGCGAAGAGACCGAAGTGATGGGCGCAAATTTTGGCAGCCGCTGGAAACGCACCCGCGAAACGGTCGAAGCATTCAGACTGCTTTGGACCCAAAAGGAGGCTACCTATAGCGGCGAAATTGTCCGATTTCCCGCCGTTAGATGCGAACCCAAGCCGCTGCAGCAACCGGGCCCGCCGATTCTGCTCGGAGCGCATGGACCTAAGGCGTTGGAGCGGGTGGCGCGCACCTACGATGGCTGGATGCCTCTGGTACAAAGTCCCGATGAGCTTCGCCAGAGCGTCGAACAATTGCGCGAGCTTGCTCAGCAGCGCGGTCGCGACCCAGGATCGCTCCAGATCTCACCGTTGGTCGATCCTGGCGATGCCGGTCCGTCACTCGCGGACCTCAAAGCATTTCGTCAAGCTGGGGCGCAGCGTTTAATTCTGCTGTCACAGCAGACGGTGGCCGCTACTGCCGATGGCAGGGCGCTCGAGTTGATACATCGCTTCGCTTCGGTGGTCGAACGCGCGAGAGCCGTATGAACATTTCGCGCGGCCCGCACCTAAAGACAGCTCGGTGCCGGCTGTGTATAGTATCGTCAGAACAGAGTGGGACGCGCAGTGGCATGCTGGTTTGTAGGGACGGCCCTGACCCGAGGCGCATTTCGCCGGGAGGGTTTCTGCCCGACCGAGGCGCAGGCGCGGCATTCGCCCGCTTGGCGGGTAATCTGCGAATCGAGAGCCTACCATCAAGCAGGCTGCGGCCGCCCTAACAATTCAGTCGAAGGAGGTCTTCAATGCACGTCGGTTACGGAGCAGTGTTTCAAAACCCCAACAATCAACTCCCCGACCGCGAGGTGTGGCGGCAAGAGGTTCGTCTGGCTGAGATGGCCGAACCGATGGGCTTCGATTCGGTTTGGGCGATCGAACATCATTTTGACGACTACACAATGTGTCCCGATCCGGTCCAGTTTCTGACTTATATGGCGGGCCGGACCAAGCGCGCCAAACTGGGCTCGATGGTCATAGTCCTGCCTTGGCACGACCCCATTCGTGTGGCCGAAGCAGTTTCGGTGCTGGATCATCTGTCCGACGGGCGCTTCATTCTGGGTATCGGCCGGGGATTAGCTCGCATCGAGTACGAAGGATTCCGCATTGACCAAAACGAGGGGCGCAATCTTTTTGTCGAATACACCGAGTTGATCATCAATGCGCTCGAGAAAGGTTACATGGAGGGCGGCCGCTACACGCGCCAGCCACGCCGTGAAATTCGACCTTTCCCGTTCAAGTCGTTCCGGCAGCGGACTTATGCGGCGGCCGTTTCGCCCGAGTCTATGCCGATTATGGCTAAGCTTGGGGTCGGTTTGTTGGTGATCCCGCAAAAGCCGTGGGATATGGTCAAAGCCGATTTCGAAGTCTATCACCGCGTGTGGCGCGAGGTGAACGGGAATCGGCCTGCACCAAAGCCTTTGAGTGGTGGCTTCGTGTTCGTCGATGAAAACAAAGATCGGGCGGAAGAACAGGCCATGAAATGGCTGACCGCGAATTACAAGACGGTGATCAAGCACTATGAGATGCAGTCCGAGAAATTCGGTACTTACAAGAGCTACGAGTCGTATCGCATGATCACCAAGCATATCGCGAAGTACGGCGTTGACGCCGCGGCGGCCGGGTTTGCCAATCTGATGCCGTGGGGGACGCCTGATATGGTGCTGGAGAAACTCGCCAATATTCGCGACCTGATCGATGCCAACGGTTTCATGTTAAATTTCTGCTACGGTGGCATGCCTTATGACGAGGCGGAGCGGAATCTCAAGTGTTTCGTGAAACATGTGCTACCCGAAGTCAAGAAGTGGCAGACTGAACCCTTGCCCGAACCGGCCGATCTAGCTGCTCCTGAAGCTGCAGCCTAGCTGCTGAGTCGGAACAGAATTCTCGCCCACCGGCAAGAGTCAGACCGATCGGCGAAGATGATTCTCGAATCGTCTTCGCCGTTCCTCCTCGTCGGACGCTCTCTCGAGCGCAGCCTTTCGCCCCCTAATAAGGCAAGCAGATCAGGTTTTAGCCTGAAGGCTTCTGCGAGCGGTCCGGCTCGATTGCGCCATCGGTCCCGCCTGATCCCGCTATGTAATAACGGACCAACTCTGTGATCCCGGCTGGACCGGCAATAAATGGCGTGCCGAGTTGTTCCTTGCGCAGAAATCGGTGAGGCGGGTCAGCCTGGAAATAGTAAATCGTTGTAGGAAGGAAAGGTGACACTGCGCTCAAGGTAAAGCGCGGCCAAGTCGGCAGGACAGAAGAGGGGTTAGGTTGCGATTCCACTTTCACCGCAGTGAAACGGCCGGCCGGTACCTGAAGCTGATCGGAATCTTTTACCGTTACCGTCTGGTCGACAAACCCATAAGGCGATAACTGCTGATCAATCTTTCCCGAGGCTCCCCGATGACTGAAATCGACTGCCCGGGTCAGCGCGATGGCCGGTAGAGCTTCGGGATAAAGGTCGGCCGGAAAGTCAGCTGCCCCGGTAATCCTCAATTGACGGTCGTTGCGCCAGAATTCAGATTGCAATGGTCGTCCATTTTTGTCGTATAGAGTGCGCGCAAAAATCGAGCAGCCGGGAGAGTCATCGGGCAGTACCCAGAAGGCGACCTGTGATTGTTGTTCGGGAAAAGTGGTCAGCTCAATGTGTAGTGAATTTCGGTCCAATCTTTCAGTCCACGATCTGGTCCGCGAAATGGTTCTGCCGTCCACTTTTGCCGTTTGAACAGTTTCGTCAACTTCGGTGCCGTTGGGAGGCTTGATCGTCGCGGGATTGGTGGCGAAATTGCCCGCGACCAAGCCACGAGCGGAAAGCATCGAGTCAAGTGACTGGATGGCAAAGACACCCGGCTGGGAACCATCAGTCCCGGCAGCGAACGTTGCGTGCAGGGCCCAGGTCAGCAGCCAGACGAGCGTCACAAGCGTCAGGATTCGGCGACGACGGGTCTTAGCTGGTTTTTCGAAAAACCGGCACTGCGTTGTTCCCGGGATCAGCGGTGGAAAATCACGGATTAATCCCATCGGCTCTCTTTCGTTGGATTTTGGCAATTCAAATTCATCCTCGGAATCTCTGGACCAAGGACGCCGATCTCGTATCAGGAAAAGGAAACTGGGCGAGCTTCGCTGCTTCCAGCCTCAGTTGCTGCAACAGTCAAACGGCGGCTCTTGCCGGGCGGTTATCACGTTTCGCAGGTAATTACTCGTGTAATGTGCGCTTTATGAAAACACTGGCGACAATTAAAACGTGATTGTGGTGCGCAACGTGTAACAACCGACCTCGGGCGCGCAACCGCAGCAGTCCACGTTGTCTATGCTAGCTTGTCTGAAAGGTCAATCCAGCCGTGCAGCCGGTTCAACCCATTCTCGTGCCATCTGCTCGAGGAAACCAGGGACTTCACTTTCACGGCTCGGCAACCGCACGAACGGCACGAACTCTCGAACCCCCAGATCATGATAAGCGCGCAGGTCGTCCGCTCGGACTTCATTCTGGTAGGGCGAAATGATGATCTCCACGTCCTCGAGTGTGCGTCCATGTTCTTTGAGCAATTGACCTAGCTTCGTAATCTTTTGAGCCGCCTCAGCAGGCGTCAGATTTACGCCAAACCAGCCATTGCCGTAACGCGCGACTCGTCTGAGCGCCGGTAAACTCTCGCCGCCGAAGATAATCGGTATGCCGTTGGTTTGGACCGGCTTGGGGTAACATCGAGCGTGACTGAAGCGTACGAACTCGCCCTCGAAGCTGGCCTTGGGCTCTCTCCATAAAGTTCGCATAGCTTCAACATATTCGCAGGTGCGCTGTGCTCGGCGCTCGAATGGGATCCCGAGTGCGGCGAATTCCTCGGCGGACCATCCAATTCCCACGCCCAACGCCAGGCGACCTCCGCTGAGCGAGTCCAGGCTCGCAGCCACCTTGGCCAGCACCAGCGGATTGTGTTCCGGCACCAGGCAAATCCCTGTGGCGAGGCGGATGCGCGATGAAAATGCAGCGGCATAAGTCAGGCCGATGAATGGATCCAAGAGGTCGATCGTGCTGCCAGCGAGAAAGCGTCCATCCTGAGAATATGGGTATTTCGACTCGTATTCGTCGAACAGGACCACGTGTTCGGGCGCCCACAGCGTGCCGAACCCTAGGCGGTCGGCATTCTCTGCCACAACCTTTATCATTGCTGGCCGAGCCGCCTTGCCGATGCCGACGGCGGTCATTCCTATCTTCACGTCAGGTCTCCTTTCGAGAAGCAAATAGCGCTCGATATCTATCCGCGCGAGAGGTCTCGGGACAAAGCCGCCCTAACCGGCTAGCAGTCCTCGGGTTGAAACAATTGTCACATCCCCGCCCGCTATCCAGCGACTCGAAGAATTCACGTGAACAGCGACGGCTTTTAAACCGCAGGTCGAATCTTTCGGATAGACATCGAACGACCGAGCCCGATGGGTCGAGATGTCCGCCAAGAGTTCAGCACAAGTAGCGTTGCGGGTCGAGCAAAATTTCCTGGGCGAGGTGCTTGACAAGGTGTTGAAGATATTGAGAATCAATATCAATTTGGCCCAAACCCGCCGCCGTAGGGAACAAACAAATGGCCGTATACAGCAAGTGCGAACGCCAAAAACCGGCCGAACGACTAAGCTTTCGAGTCGACTTGTGCGACTGCGGCGTCGTTCATCTCACCATCGGTTTCGTCACCTTCCGTCTGGAGCGTGGCGCATACGCCGAGTTGGCGAGCTTGATGGATGAAGCCCTTCGCGCGCTCGAGTTTCAGGCCCGATCAATCGTCCATTGATTTCCATTCTCCTGTGTCGGAAGGAGAGGATCCTGCTCCAGAGGGATGTGTGCGAATGAAGAAGCCTACCGTGCTGGCGAAGTTGCTGCTGCTCACCTTGATGGCAGTGCCGATACAAGATCTAGCGGGGACCAAAGATTTTTCCCACGGTATCTCGCCTTCCGCTATTCCACCTGTTGCTAATCCCTGTCCTCGGCTCCCGCCGGGCAGTTTGGTGAGAAATCCTCCCGCTCTTTTCAGTCATGGCCGCGTACTGAAGGTGAATTTTTCCTATCAGACCGCCACTGATGAAGACGGTCGAACGCTATATTGTTTCATGACCCCTGACGGCTTGGAAAATCCAACTCTTCACGTTCGTCCCGGCGACGACCTGATTGTTAACGTGACAAATAACACACCATCGGCGCCCGTCGAAATGCAGATCGATCCTCCCAATTGCGGGGCGACTGCGATAACGGGATCCTCGGTAAATATTCACTATCATGGCACGAACACCTCTCCCTCCTGCCATCAGGATGAAGTAATCCACACGGTCATTAATTCAGGAGAATCGTTTAGGTATCGGATTCACTTCCCTTCAGACGAGCCCCCGGGGCTTTATTGGTACCATCCGCACATTCACATGCATGTGGAGCCTGCGCTGCAGGGCGGAGCCTCCGGAGCCATTATCGTGGACGGAATAGAGAACCTTCAGCCCATCGTCGCTGGTCTCGCGCAGCGAATCATGATCATTCGTGATCAAATCCTGGCCGGCAGCCCGCCCGAAGGGAACGATGTGCCTTCGTGGGACCTGACGCTCAACAATATTCCGATTGCTTACCCCGAGGAGACTCCGGCCGTCATCCAGATGAAAGATGGCCAACGACAGCTTTGGCGCGTTTCCAATTCGTCTGCGGACAGCATACTTGACTTGCAGGTCCTCTACGACGGGAATCCACAAAAGTTGCAGATCATAGCACGTGACGGTGTCCCAGTCGGTTCGCAGGATGGTTCGCGGCATGGAAAGATCATCTCGGCAAAGCACGTTTTGATTCCAACCGCTGGCCGCGCCGAATTCATCGTCACCGGACCGCAGGCAGGCGTGAGGGATGCTCGCCTGGTTACGCTAGGCGTCAACACCGGTCCAGACGGCGACAATGATCCACCGCGAACACTGGCGACAATACAGGCGGTCTCAACCGAAACCACGGCCATGAGCGAGCCGGACAGCTTCGTCCCGCCGGCGCTGGGGTCAGCATGGAAGCAACGCTTCGAACGGGTGGCGAGTGTCCGGCCAACTCGGGTACGCAGGCTGTTTTTTTCCGAGAACAACCCGCTTTCACAGTTCTTCATCACGCAGGAAGGCGATACGCCCACGCTATTTGACCCCAACGGATCGCCCTCCATTGTAACCAGCCAAGGGTCAGTGGAGGATTGGACGATAGAGAATCGAACCCTGGAAAATCATGAGTTCCACATTCATCAACTGCATTTCCTGGTGCTCGCACAAAACAATTTCGAGGTGAATGGCAGCGTGCCAGATCGAACCATCCAGGGCCAGTTCCTTGATACCGTTCAGCTCCCGTTTTGGGACGGCAATCCCGGCCATCCCTTCCCCAGCGTTACGGTGCGACTGGATTTCCGCGGGCCCGACATCGGTGACTTTGTCTTTCACTGCCACATCGCGGAACACGAAGACAACGGGATGATGGCGCTCATCCGGGTAGAACCATCGTCTTGAGTCGCCAAGGGTTGGTGTCCCCTTTAGCGCGAGTTTGAAGTTTGGCGGATAAGCACGAAGTAAACAAGTAAACGATCAGCCGGCAGGCGAGCTCAATCGCCGTGTCGCGCTGCCACTGGTCGTTTGCTGACCGAATCACCCAAGAGCCGCAGAGTGGGGTGATCCGTAAAAAAACGTCCCTGGCCCGGCCGGGCCAGGGACGTTCTGTCCGGGTATGCCGTTAACTATCAGGCGCGACCGTGACGCAGGAGTTTGCCCGGCGTCGCTCCGGTACATTTGCCATCATGGAAGGTCTCGACACCGTTGACGATGATCGAGTGATAGCCCTTGGGACGCTGTACGCGGCGCCATTCGCCGCCTGGTAAGTCGTGTGCGATCTCTCCGATCCAGTCTGGTTCGATATCCAAAGAGTTGAGGTCGTAAATCACTATATCGGCCGCATAGCCTTCGCGCAGCATCCCGCGATCGCGAAAACCGGCTGCGTGAGCGGGCAACGCCGACATGCGATAGTGCGCCTCCTCCAGAGTCAGCTTCTGTTCGTCACGCACCAGCCATCGCAAGAAATCGGTCGTGAAGGCACCGCCGGTGAAGAACTTGGTATGAGCGCCACCGTCGGAAACGCCCGGAAAAGTATATGGTGAGGAGGTAAAGATTTCGGCCATGAAATCAGCGTTGAAGCCACGGTTTGGTCCAAGGAATTCGGCTTTCAGGTTAGTCGCGACTGACAGATCCAGCATCACTTCGACCGGGTGCTTGCCTTCTTCCATGCCGATCTGGCCGAGCGATTTGCCAACGTACTTCTCGAGTTCCGGATGATTGTCGACCCACTGCACGACGAGATGTTTCGGATGACCACCAACGCCGGCCAGAATCGCCTTGAAGTTCGCGTCGGCTTCGTCGATCGCCCGAATGGCAGCGGCGCGCAGTTCCGGCCTTTTCATCTTGGCCATCCGTTCTTCAGCCGTTCCAGTGGTAATCTCACGCCACGCCGGACTTGCGTCGTACAGGTTCCAGTTGTCAAGAGAGAAGGCGAAACCGGAGCGGACTGTGGCGGCCTGACCAAAAATGGGGAGCCCTTTTTGGCGATTGCGCTCGATCCAACGGAGGCTACGACGATGAATTTCGGGGTTGTTACGGGTCGGCACCACTGCTTGCCAAAGGACCGGCCGACGCGCTTCGGCGGCTAAGCGCTCGACGAAGTTCAGGTCGTCGCGCGCATGACCGGTCGCTTGTGTAATCTCCATGAAGCCATCGTCACGTTTGCGTAGCACACGTGCGAGATTGAGGATATCCTCATCGCACATCGTGTCGGTCACCATCGGCGAGCCATCGAAGTCGGCCTGAGTGGAATTCGGACCAAGGCGCTGGATGGAGAAACCACACAGGCCTGCGTCCATCCCTTCGTCCAGCAGGCGTGCCATCTCTTCGCGTTCTTTGTCGGTGGCTGGACGCGTTTTGGCTGCTTCCAGACCCATCACGTAGGTCATCAACGAAGCCGTCGGCATGTACTGGATGACATTGACCCCTTTAGGAGCACGCTCGAGAGAGTCAAGGTATTGCGGAATGGTTTCCCAGTCCCAATTCATACCAGCTTTCATTGACTCGTACGGGATGGCTTCGGTGCGCGTCATCGTCAGCATCGACCGGTCACGGAACTCGGGCTTACAAGGGGCGAAGCCGAAGCCACAGTTACCCAGGACCAGGGAAGTCACTCCGTGCCATCCCGAAATGGTGCAATAAGGATCCCAGCGAATCTGCGCGTCGTAGTGGGTGTGTAAATCGACAAAGCCGGGAGCCACAATCAGCCCGTCAGCAAATATCACCTTTTTGGCAAAGCCCGGTGCACGACCGCCGATCTGGGCGATCTTGCCGTCCTTGATCCAAATATCGGCTCGATAACGTGGGACACGGGTTCCATCGACCACGGTGCCCCCGGTGATCTGCAGATCGTACTCAGCCATGCGCGGTAATCCTCCTAAGCGTAGTAATGACCGGTCATTTCACGGTTCATTCATGCCGTAACTGCTTGCTCTATAGCATCTCTTGAGCACATCGCCAAGCGATAAGCGCTAAGCGCACGACCCATTGGCAGCCATCAGTGCCTGGCCTCGCGCGGCTCTTTCGCAGCTGCTGCCACGACGTAGCCTTACTACCCGACCAACATAAGGCTCCGCCGGTGGGGTTATTGCCCTTTAGCTGGCATATTGAATGATAAATGTGGAGACAGGAACACGATCAGAGGGGGCGTAATGGCATATCTGGAGAGTTCGCCGGTAGCTGCCGGTGGGCCGGGCATAGCTCCGCGATGGACCCATAGCGCAAAGGACGTTATCGGTACTGCCTATTCAACCTCCAGCCGCATCTGGTTCTCGATTTCGGATGGGGTCATTAGTGAAGTTTACTATCCCACCCTTGATCGCCCCCAGATCCGCGACCTGCAATTTCTGGTTACAGACGGCGAGAGCTTTTTCCATGATGCCCACCGTAATCTGAAGACCAGTCTTGAGTATCTGGGGGATCACGGACTTGGCGTGAAAATCATCAATGCTGATCCTGAGGGGCGGTATCGCCTGGTAATGGAGGTGGTGACAGATCCCCATCAGCCGTGCCTGCTGATTGATACTCGGCTCGAGGGTCACCCGGAATGGTTGCGCAAGCTGCACGTCTATGCGCTCCTCGCCCCCCATCTCGAAGTGAGCGGCTGGGGTAATAACGGAAACGTTGCACGAATTGCCGGTCGCGAATTTCTGACCGGGCACAAGGCTGGGACCTGGTTGGCGATGGCAGCTTCGGTGCCTTTCGTCCAGAGCTCCTGCGGATATGTCGGCAGCACCGACGGTTGGCAAGAGCTTTCCCGACACTTTCGCCTGACCGAAAGATTTGCCGCGGCGCTCGACGGCAATGTCGCACTCACCGGCGAGATCGATTTGTCGCATGGCTACCAATTTACGCTGGCCCTGGGCTTCGGCCACACACTCCATCGAGCGGTCACGACCGTGTTTCAATCGCTCGGAATATCCTTCGCTGAACAACGCAGCCGCTTTCTGCAGCAGTGGGAGCGCGTCTGCACCAGGTTGCACCCATTGGAAAAATTCAGCGGCGACGACGGCCAGCTTTATCGGCGTAGCCGCGAATTGATACTAGCCCACGAAGACAAAAATTACGCAGGTGCGATAATCGCATCCTTGAGTATTCCTTGGGGCGAGGCCCACGGCGACGAAGATCTGGGCGGCTATCATCTGGTGTGGACCCGTGACATGGTCAACAGTGCAGGTGGTCTGCTGGCCGCGGGCGATATCGTCACTCCCCAGCGCGCATTGATATATCTGGCCTGTACTCAACAGAAGGATGGCGGTTTTCCGCAGAATTTCTGGGTTAACGGCGAGCCCTACTGGACCGGTATTCAACTGGACGAGGTCGCCTTCCCGATCATGCTTGCGTGGCGATTGCATAAAGCGGGCGCACTGGCCGAATTTGATCCCTATGCGATGGTGCTGGCGGCTGCGGGATTCCTGATTCGTCACGGATGCGTCACGCAGCAGGAACGATGGGAGGAGAACTGCGGCCTCTCACCTTCCACCCTTGCCAGTAACATTGCCGCGCTCGTGTGTGCCGCGAGCTTCGCGGCAGAAAGAGGCGACCAGCCCACCGCCCGCTATCTGGCTGAGTACGCGGACTTTATGGAGGCGCATGTTGAGGCGTGGACCGTAACCAAACAAGGCTTTCTGGTGCCGGAGATTCGACGCCATTACGTCAGAATTAATCCTCAGACCAATGCTTCCGAAACACCTAACGAAGATCCGGACCATGGCCTGGTACCGATTCGCAATCTGCCGCCCGGTCAGCCTGGTGAATTCCCCGCGGCAGAAATTGTCGACGCTGGCTTTCTGGAACTGGTACGGTACGGCATCCGCCGCCCAGGCGATACCCTTATCGAAGATTCGCTGGTAGTCGTCGACAGGGTATTGAAGCATCAATTTCCCGATGGGCCCTGTTGGCGGCGTTATACTCATGACGGCTACGGTCAGTGCGACGACGGTGCTCCTTTCCTTAATTATGGCCGCGGGAGGCCCTGGCCGCTGCTCACAGGCGAGCGTGGTCATTATGAACTGGCGGCGGGTCGTCCAGTCCACCTCTATCTTCGCGCCATGGAGAAATTCGCAACACCTACACGGCTGCTGGCCGAGCAGCTTTGGGATCAACCCGACATTCCTGACCGCCTCCTCTACTACGGCAAGCCAACCGGCGCCGCGATGCCACTGATGTGGGCTCATGCCGAGTACGTCAAGCTGCTTCGTTCGATTGCTGACGGTCAGGTTTTCGATCTGATCCCCGAGGTCGGTGACCGCTATCTCTATCCGCGCAAACGACCGAGCTTGGAGATCTGGAAGTTTAATCGGCAGGTGCGTGAAGTGGCCGCTGGCGTGATCCTGCGAATCCAGGCGGCTGCTCCATTCATGCTCCACTGGAGTCGCGATAATTGGCTACACAGCGTCGATAGTCGGTCGGAGGCTACCGCAATCGGCATCCACTTCGTGGACATCTCGATCGCGCAGGGTGAGCGTGCGCCGGTCACGTTCACCTTCAAGTGGCTCGACGAAAACCGATGGGACGGCAAAAATTACACCGTCGCCATCAGGAGCTGATTGGAGCAGACTGGCCGAGCTTTGGGCCAGACGCACCGGCGATACAAAACAGGTCGCCTCGAGGTTAATTCTTGAGGCCAGCGAGACTTTCCAGAGCCGGAAAGGGGGGCGAAGCAATCTACGACCCATGAAGCGCGAGGCGGACCAGGCAGCGCGTGCACTGATCGTTACAGCCGATGATTTCGGCATTTCCCGCGAAGTGAATGCCGCGGTGGTCAACGGTTTTCAGAAGGGCATTTTGACCGCCGCCAGTCTGATGGCCACCGGAGCCGCGCTCGACGAAGCGGTCGCTATCGCCAGGAACCATCCAGACCTTGATGTGGGTTTGCATTTAGTGGTCTGCCGCGGGTCCAGTGTCCTTGCGCCCGAAAGATTACCCGGTTTGGTCGACAGCGACGGACACTTCCCGCAGCAGCCTGTCGTGGCCGGGCTTAGGTTTTTTTTTGATCGGCGGCTGCGCAACTGCCTGCGTGACGAATTGCGAGCTCAAATCGAGCGGCATCTGCAACTGATCGGCCGCCTTAGTCACGTGGACGGGCATCTGAATTTCCACGTGCATCCGGTCGTAGCCACCATTGTGGTTGAGCTTGCGGTTGAATATCGGATTCGGTGCATCCGACTGCCGCGCGAACCGCTGGTCACGACGCTGCGCCTCGCACGCGATCACTGGCCACGAAAGCTCATCGAATCGGTGATCTTCAAGCTACTTTGTCGCCGGATGCTGACATTGATGAAAGTCCACGATCTCCATACGACTGACCGGCTTTTCGGCCTGCACCAAACCGGACATATGACCGAAGCCTATGTGGCTGGACTTATTGAACGCCTCCCCCCTGGTCTCACTGAAATTTATTTTCATCCCGCTGAATCCATCGGTGTTGGCGTGCCGCCGCAGGCGGCGCAGAACGAGGCCCGAATATTGAGAAGCGCCTGTATTCGCCAGGCCCTTGTCAAAGCCGGCGTGCGTCTGACCAATTTTGCAGAGATTGCGCGACGCGAGACTAAAGCCGCGTCTTCTTAATCGGTCATTGAAGCGATTGCTTGCACTCTATAAGTCTCACGCGTCGATTTGTAGCGGGGGAAACGGACCCGTCCTGTCGTGAGTTTCCTAGCGGAATATCTGAAAACTCGGCCTACGCTGGGCGGAGGCCCTATTAGGAGGACACCCGAGGTTGCAGCACCGTTGAGGGCCGACCTGGGCGAGCTTGCCACAAATCCAATCCGAGGGTTGCCGAGCCGCATCGAGCGGCTGTATGGGTAGAGGTGAAGCCACAAGCGCCACCTCTCTGCGGGGGCTTAGGAGCAAAAAATGAGCTACACGATCATTGATGCAGATACTCATGTCACTGAAACGCCGGACCTATGGACCAAGCGCGCTCCGGCTCATATGCGCGACCGGGTGCCGCGGGTCGAAACCGATAAGGACGGTACTCTCAGATGGATTGTCGGCGCCAGCCGCGGGATTGCGAGCGTCGGTCTGACCGCAACCGCCGGCGTTGGAAGCTTCGCGAAGCCTCCGCGCAATTACGAAGAGATGCATCCCGGCGCCTTCGACGCCAAGGCGCGACTGAAGTACATGGACCAGATGGGTATCTGGGCGATGGTGATGTACCCAAACGTCGGTGGGTTCGGGGCTCAACAATTTCTGAAGCTCGGAGACCCTGAGCTGATGTTGACCTGCGTGCAGATCTACAACGATTGGCAGAGCGAGTGGGCTTCTGTGGATTCGCGCCGCCTGTTGCCGATTACCTCAATTCCATTCTGGGACGTGGAGGCGGCGGTCAAAGAGGTACGCCGCTGCGCCGCGATGGGCCACAAAGGAATTTTGTTCACCGGGGAGCCACAGTATTATGGCTTGCCCCTTCTCGGCGACGCGCATTGGAATCCCTTATGGGAAACAGCTTGCGAGCTCGATCTGCCAATCAGTTTCCATATTGGTTCGGGAGACATGACCGAAGGTTTGTTGAAAGATCGTATGGCCGCGTATGGCAAAATGGCGGCGTTCACCGAGCTGGCGGTAGACATCTTTCTGCGCAACGGCTTGCAACTGAATGACCTGCTAATGTCTGGAGTTCTGGCGCGCTATCCCACAATCAAATTCGTCTCGGTCGAGAGTGGTATCGGCTGGATTCCTTTTCTGCTCGAAGCGCTTGACTATCAATACAAGGGCAATAGCGTGGCCGAGGAGCATCCGGAATTCGATCTCCTGCCGTCGGAATACTTCGCCCGTAACGTCTACGCTTGCTACTGGTTTGAGCAGACCGCGCCGCGCCGGCTGATCGATAAGATTGGCGAGAACAATGTTCTCTTCGAGACCGATTTTCCGCATCCCACCTCGCTTTATGGCGAAGAAGTACACGCGCGTATCCGAGGTGGCCTCTCCGACTGCGACGAATCCGTGCGTCGTAAGATCCTGTGGGAAAATGCCCAAAAGCTCTACAAAGTGACTCCGCCTACCGCTGAGGACGAAGCGAGGCAGGCTGCCAGTGTAGCCAGCTAGAGTCGAAACATTGGGATGACGGGCTAGCAATGTGGAATCATTCGCTTCGCTAGCCCGATTTAGTCAGTCGGTTGCTTTCGAGGTCGTTAAAACGGAGGACTACCGTGAAGGGAACGACTCGACTCAGGCAGTTGCTGGCCCAACCCGGCATGCTGATCGCCCCCGGCGCCCACGATGTGATGAGCGCACGGATCGTCGAGGCTGAGGGATTTCAGGCGGTCTACCTCGGAGGTTTTGCCACCTCAGCCAGTATGCTCGGCATCCCTGATCATTCCTTGATTACGATGACCGAATTGCTGGCGCAGGCGCGCAATGTGACCGCCGCGGTGAATATCCCGGTAATCTCCGATATGGACGATGGCGGTGGCTCGCCGTTGAGTGTTCGGCGCACCGTCCGGCTCGCTGAGCAGGCGGGGCTGGCGGGTGTTCACATTGAAGATCTGCAACCGGCCAAGCATTTCGTCGGCCATCGCGATCGGCTGTTTCCAAAAGCCCAGGCGACAGACAAGATTCGGGCGGCGGTCGACGCGCGCACCGATCCTGACTTCGTGATCATAGCGCGGTCGGACGCCATCGGCGTGACCTCCCTTGACGATGCAATCGAGCGTGCAAATGCCTACTCTGAAGCTGGTGCGGATCTGCTCTTCCTCCCTTACCTGCGACTAAGTAACACCAGGAAAGTCGTGGAAGCGTTGCCCAAGCCGCTATTGAATGTGGTGATTGACGAAGCGAAGCCAGACCTTGAAGCCGCGGGACTGAAGGTCGCGATTTATCCAATTCAGTCTTTGTTTGTCGCTTACAAAGCGGTGCGTGAGATGCTCGGCGAATTAAAAACCACCGGCACCATCGCGAACTTCGCCCAGCGGACGCCTTCGATGAAGGAATTCAACAAGTTCATCGGTGCCGACGACGCGACCGTCCTGGCAGAAAAATACGGGATTGTGTAACCAGCACCCCGCTGCGCGGGTTGCGGCCTGTAACCATACACGGGATGATCGGCGGAGACAGGGTGCTTTGACACGGAGCAATGCGCGGAAACTGCTCCATCGCGCAGGACGGATTTGAGGGCAATCCTGTAAGATGCTGCGGGGCTCCCGGTTATCAAGGTTATCCCGCGCACGGGGAATTGCGGTTACAATTGACCCACCCGATGCCGTTAGGATTGCGGGTGATTAAAAAGATTCCAGAAAGGACGGCTCGCATCAACCAGAACAAGATGGCAACGGGTTCGATTCTCGGCTTGGCGCAAACACGGTGATGCGAATCGGTGAGGAAAAATGTTCGACCAGGAAACCACGCTTGACGCTGACAAAGCTCTCGAATACCGACTTCCAACTACGGTAACGCCAAAGCGGTATGAATTGCGGCTTGCCCCTGACCTGAAGGCATTCACCTTCACAGGCGACGAGACGGTCGAAGTCATTGTTAGCCAGCCCACATTCGAGGTCGTGCTTAACGCGCTCGAACTGGAGATCGATCACGCCTCCGCGGAACGGAACGGCAGAAAGCTCCAATCGACCAGGATCGAGCTGGAGCCGAAACGCGAGCGAGCACATATCCATTTTCCTCAAGCGCTCGAACCGGGCGAATGGAAGTTAAGCATCAACTTCCGCGGGATTTTGAACGATAAGCTGCACGGCTTCTATCGTAGCCAGTACACCGACTCGGCCGGCAAGCAGCACATGGTGGCGACTACCCAATTCGAGGCGACCGATGCGCGTCGTGCATTTCCCTGCTGGGATGAACCGGCGCTCAAGGCAGTCTACAAGGTCACCCTGATAATCGACGAAAATCTCACCGCCGTGTCAAACGCCGCAGTCGAACAGGAGCGTCATCTCGGTAACGGCAAGAAGGAAGTTGTCTTCAAAGACACGATCCGGATGTCAACGTATCTGCTGGCGTTTGTCGTGGGCGAGTTCGAAGCAACTGACCCGATCGACGCCGGCACGCCTCTGCGAGTGGTGCATGTGCCTGGCAAACGGAACCTGACCGAGTGGGCGAAACAGATTGGCGCCTTTTCGCTGAAGTTTTTCGCGAACTATTACGGTATCCCTTATCCCGGCGACAAGCTTGATCTGATCGCAATTCCAGATTTTGCCGCCGGTGCAATGGAAAATCTCGGTGCGATCACCTTTCGCGAGACCGCGTTGCTGGTCGATGAGAAGACCGCGTCGCGCGCGGAGTTGGAACGGGTCGCCGATGTCGTCGCCCATGAAAATGCCCATATGTGGTTCGGCGATCTGGTGACCATGAAGTGGTGGAACGGGATCTGGCTCAACGAAGCCTTTGCCACTTTTATGGAAATGCTCGCGGTCGATGCGTGGAAGCCGCAATGGAAGCGGTGGGAGAGCTTCGCCGTCTCGCGGGCGGCAGCGCTCGCGATTGACGCCCTCAAAAGCACGCGCTCGATTGAATATACCGTGCTCAGTCCCGAAGACTGTCGCTCGATGTTCGATGTACTGACTTATGAGAAGGGCGCCTCGGTATTACGGATGCTCGAGCAGTATTTGGGGGGCGAGGAGTTCCGCAAAGGCATTTCGCTTTATCTCAATCGACACCAATACGCCAATACTGAAACCGGTGACCTCTGGGACGCACTGCAGGAGGCCACCAACGAGCCTGTGCGCCGCCTGATGGATTCGTGGATCTTTCAACCCGGCTTCCCGATTATCACGGCACAGGCGGGAAACGATGGTTACGCACTTAAACTGTCGCAGCAGCGCTTTTTCTATCTGCCGCCTGAAAAACCCGAACCTCAATTGTGGCAGGTTCCGATTCGGCTTCGCGTAAAGACCGATCGTGGCGAGGACACTTTCCGGGTATTGCTGACCGATCAGGAAACTACACTCAGGCTGCCCGGCAAACTTGAATGGGTATTGGTCAACGAGGGCGGCAGCGGTTTCTTCCGTGTGCGCTATTCGGCCCAATTGCTCGAGGCGCTGACCGCCAACGTGCGCCGATGCACGCCGCTCGAAAGGTTCAGTCTCGTAAGCGACATGTGGGCCGCGACCGTGGCAGGCTTGACGCCGCTCAGAGATTTCGTCGCGATGGCGCGTGCGTTCCGCGACGAGACCGACCTCAACGTTTGGCGAGCGCTCACGGCATCCTTCAATTATCTCGATATGATCGTCTCGACGGAGCAGCGCCCGGCACTGGCGCGAGCCGTGCGGGATTTGCTCGGACCCGCGGCGGCGCGCCTGGGGTGGGAGGCCGACCCCAGCGAGGATGAACTGACGCGTCAGCTGCGAGCGATGTTGATTGGTATCCTCGGTACGCTGGGAGAAGATCAGCAGATTCAGTTGCGCGCGCGTGAACTCTATGATGAATGGAGCGACAACCCGACGCGCGCCGACCGCGACTTGATGCCACAGCTCATCACCATTCTGGCCCACACGGGCGACCGGACGCGTTACCAGGATTTCAAGCGCCGCTTTAAGAACGCACGGACGCCGCAGGAGGAGCAGCGCTATCTGTTCTCATTAGCCCATTTCCGCGATTTGGAGCTATTGCAACAAACCATGGAGATGACTCTTAACGGTGAGGTGCGGACGCAGAATGCACCTTTCCTGATGAACTCTTTGCTCGGTAATCCGATCGCCCGTTACCAGGCCTGGGATTTCGTTCGCGATCACTGGGAGGCAATGGTCCAACGATATCCTGACAGCGCCTTGCCCCGCATGTGCGAGGCGATTGTGGGGCTGCTGGATCGTCAGCAGGAGGTCAATGACTTCTTCGAACGGCACAAACCGCGGTTGGGTCACAAGATTATCGAGCAGCACTTGGAAAGGCTGGCGGTTGCGGTGAGTTTCCGTCAACGCGAAGGTCACAATCTCGAGCAAACCCTGTCGTGACGGAGAGACTACGTGAAGGTCCGCACTCGTTACGCACCGAGTCCTACCGGCGCCCTCCATATCGGCAATGTTCGCTCCGGACTATTTGCTTACCTCTTCGCCCGGCATCACAAAGGTACGTTTATACTGCGCATAGATGATACCGACGCCGAGCGGTCCAGCCGCGAATCGCTCGAAGAGATCCTGGAGAGCCTGCGATGGCTCAGCGTCGATTGGGACGAAGGCCCGCCTGATCCTCAATATTTCCAGTCGAATCGTCTGGAGCGCTACCGAGAAGGCGCATCGCGCTTGCTCAGAGAGGGCAAGGCGTATCCTTGCTATTGCTCGCCGGAGCAATTGGAAGCGATGCGCAAGCAAGCTGAGAGAGAGCATCGCAAACCGGGCTATGATGGCCGTTGCCGCGACCTTACCCCTCAAGCCGAATTGGCCAAAATCCCGATTCCCAATCGCGCAGCAGGACGCAACTATACCATCCGCTTCCGCGCTCCCCGAAGCGGCTCGACGGTGGTCGAAGACTTAATCAAAGGAAGGGCGGTATTCGAGAACCACGAATTGGACGATTTGATTATCGTCCGATCCGACGGCCTGCCGACCTACAATTTTGCGACGGTCCTCGACGACGCCGATTTTGGCATAACGCACGTGGTACGCGGAGATGACCACCTGCCCAATACGCCGCGCCAGATGCAGATCTTCTACGCGCTGGGCATCGAGCCGCCGGCATATGCTCATTTGCCGATGGTCATGGGCCCGGATGGGCAGAAGCTGTCCAAGCGTCACGGCGCGACGTCGGTTTTCGCTTATCGCGAGCTGGGTTACTTTCCCGAAGCGCTGCTCAACTATCTTGTGCGGCTGGGCTGGTCCCACGGCGACCAGGAGATCTTTTCCAAAGAGGAAATGATCGAGTACTTCGATTTTGCGGCCTGCGGCAAATCGGCGGGGATCTTCAACCCGGAGAAGCTGCTGTGGCTTAACTTTCATTACCTGAAGCAACGCAGCCTGGAACAGCTTGCGCGCGAGGTCCGACCATTCATCGAGAAGCGCGGCTGGAAGATTCCGGGCGACCAGAAGTGGCTGGAAAAGATGGTCGCAACTCTGCGTGAACGCGCCAAGACGCTGGTGGAACTGGCCGATTTTGCCAGTTTCTATCTGAACGACGAGATTCGTCTCGACCCCAAGGCCGCTGCAAAATTTCTCAAACCCGAAATCGCCGAACCGCTCAAGTCGTTGGCACGGGAGCTTGAGACGCTCGAGGGGGAATTCACCGAAGCCTCGATCCAATCAGCGTTTCAACGTGTTCTGGCCGACTTTAATCTGAAACTTGGGCAACTTGCTCAGCCTGTGCGCGTTGCGCTCACCGGAGGCTCAGTCAGCCCTGGAATTTATGAAGTGATCGCGGTCCTGGGACGCGAGCGAACAGTCGCGCGTCTGGCTAAAGCAATTGATTTGCTTTCGCGCCAGCACCAGTGACTGACCTCTCTCGGCAATTTCCCGCGACTGCCATTCTAGCCCGGACCGCTGTGGTGTTGTTCCGCAAGGCCCTTTTTGATTCGATATCTCGCCACGCCCAGAACGACACTGACAGCGAATGCGACGCCCGGACCTGCGCAGATACCCGTTACAAAGAGCTGCTGCCTGCTCGGGAATGATAGCCGACCGTTTTGGACCGCTGAATATGCGGGTGGCAGGCGTAGATCCTGAAAGAAAGTTCGGCGGCGGTGAAGTGCAGGTACTCGGACTGACCCTCGAGTTGAAGCGCGCCGGCCATGAGGTTGAGCTCTTGTGCGATCCTGACGGGCTATTGTGGCGGCGGGCTCAACAGGCCGGCATCGCGTGCTGGCCTTTGCGAATACGCAATTCGCTCGATTTTTTGGCCGGATTGCGCCTTCGTCGCATCCTGAACCGGCGGCACTACGATATTGTCCATTTTCATACGGCGCGCGCTCATGCCTTGGCTCCATTTGCCAGGCGCCGAGCCGGGGCTCTGATCGTCACCCGACGTATGGACTACCCGCCAAATCGCTGGTTTGCTCCGTGGCTCTACAATCAAGCGGTCGCAGGTGTGGCTGCGATTTCTGAAAGCGTGGCATCGGCGTTGGCGATCAGTGGCGTGATGCGCGAGCGGATCACGATCATTCCAAGTGGTGTCGATTGCCGTCGATTCGCACCGCCTTCGGTCGCCACTCGGCAACAAGCTCGCACGGCATTAGGTATCGGACCCGACCAGGTCGCGATTGGGGCGATTGGAGCCTTGGTACCGCGCAAGGGTCATCAGGTGCTGCTGGATGCAATGGCGCTGGCATGTCACGACGGCAGGAGTCAGGCAACTTTGGATGGCCTCCGCTGTTTAATCGCGGGTGCCGGTCCACTTCACGATGAACTTGCAAGCCGAATTGAGCAAACCGGTCTGGTAGGGGCTGTCAAGCTACTGGGCTACCTTGAGGAGCCCATCACGCTGCTACATGCGCTCGACATTTTCGTGATGCCATCGCTAAGCGAAGGCTTGGGAGTGGCGGCGCTGGAGGCCGCTGCCGTGGGGTTGCCCGTGATCGCCAGTGCCGTCGGAGGCTTGCGGGAAGTCGTCAAGGACGGACGCACAGGCGTGCTGGTCAGGCGAGGAGATCCAGCCATGCTCGCCCAGGCCATTCGGCGTCTCGCCGTCGACCGCGCCGAGCGTGCTCGGATGGGTCGTGAGAGCCGTGCTTGGGTGGTTCAAAACTGGTCAATGGAGTTGATGGCAAAACGGACTTTAGACCTCTATTGCTCATGTCTTGATGGTGGTCGGA
Organism: Pseudomonadota bacterium; assembly: GCA_021323945.1. Classification (GTDB taxonomy): domain Bacteria; phylum Desulfobacterota; class Binatia; order Binatales; family Binataceae; genus JAMXLL01. Next base: position 25,761 of record JAJPKA010000015.1, read on the forward strand.
AAGCTGCCGGCTCTTCTGGTCGCGCTCCCGACTACACGAACTGTCAAGGTGATCCTGCTACCTAGTTAAGCCATAATCCTAGCGATGCGAAGCATGACAGGCTTTGGGCGCGCCGAGGCGGTGCGCAATGGCATCCACATAGTTGCCGAAGTGCGCGCTCTCAATCAGCGTTTTTTCGAGCTCAAACTCAACCTGCCACGAGCCTGGGGACCACACGAGAGCGAAATCCGTAAAATGGTTCAAGGCGTGGTGTCGCGTGGACGAGTCGAAGTGTTCGTTCGTTACACGCGACTCGGTCCCAGCAAAGCCAAATTGCAGGTCAACGATGAGCTTGCGCGAATGTACGTGCACGAATTGAGAAGATTGGGCCGCACCTTGAAGCTGGACGGTAATCTGCGGTTGGAAACAATCCTCCAGCGTCCCGAAGTCTTTCATGTGATCGAGGAAGAAGAACCCCAACTCGGGGTCGAGCTCGGCCTGGCAGCGCTCCGGCGGGCGCTCAAGCTGATGGACACTGAGCGGGTGCGCGAAGGACGGGCGCTCAAGCGGGATTTCGAACTGCGGCTAAGAGCGCTCGCCGCCGCAATACCTCGCATGCGTGAGCTCGCAGCGAAGGCACGAGCCCTTGTCCGGGCGAACTTCGAAACACGTATTCGCGAACTTCTCGCCGATCTTCCGGTCAACGAAAAGCGTCTGTACGAAGAGGCCTCGGCGGCTGCCCAGCATGGCGATATCACTGAAGAAATGACTCGACTACGGGTCCATCTGGACGCGATGAGTACACTGCTGAAACGCAGTGGCCCGGTTGGGAAGGCGATCGAATTTTTACTCCAGGAAATTAACCGGGAACTGAATACGATGGGTTCAAAGGCGCAGGACGCGAGGCTCTCCCAGATCACGGTCGAGATGAAAGGCGAGGTGGAAAAGATGCGCGAGCAGGCCCAGAACGTCGAATGACAGTTTAGGCTAAGCTGCGCAGTCGCTATCCATAGAACAGCCACGGTTTTCTTCGCTCTTCAGCCGAAATGACGCAAAGTTTGCTGCCTCTGTCAAAGCGCCGACCCTCATGCCCTGCGTACACGATCCTCTTCGGTTTGACTGCAAGGGGACGGAGCTGCCCGAAATCGGTTGATAAGGCGCCCAACTCCTTGGCGCGCCAAACTTCCTGTGCGCAGCCCTCAGACCGAGGCAACCGGTGAGCCGGGGCAGGACATTTACGATTGTCCTGGACTGCACGTCCTGACTCCATCGCACAGCCGGCGTTGATCCGCAATCATTGGCTTCGGTTCGTCGGGCGGGATCACGAGAAAATAGTGGCGAGAGCAAAAGCATACGGTAAAACTGTTTTAGCTTGAGCTCTGACTCAAACGAACCCGCGTTCGGACGATTCTTACCTTGGGTTCGTATGATGTGCGAAACGCCACTGCCCTGATAGAATCACGACCTGTGAGGCGTCGCCAGATCGGCCAGTCACCAATCGCAGGCGGCCCAAGAGAGACTGATTCGGTGTCACGAATCACCCGGATAGAGCGTCAAGCGCCACCAGGGACCGGAGTGGGCAACCGACGCCCGACTGGCAAAGCGTGGCGAGGGCAGTACAAGGCTGGAGCAGTTGTCGGGGTTTTCGCACTGGCGATTGTGGCAGCATGCTCCAAGCCTGAGAATCCCACCGTCATGAATCGCCCAGCAGTGCCGGTGTTGGTCGCCAAGGCCGTCGTCAAAACCGTTCCCAACCAGCTGCATGAAATCGGCAACGTCGAGGCTCTCGCCACGGTCAATATAAAATCCAGGGTCGAGGGCCAACTGGTCGGAATTCACTTCCACGAAGGCGACTTCGTCAAAACCGGGCAGCTTCTATTCAGCTTGGATGCCCGGCCCTTTAACGTTGCTTTAAAAATGGCTCAGGCCAATCTCGCCAGGGATCAAGCGCAATTGGTGAAAGCTGAAGCTGACGAAAAGCGCTATTCGTTTCTGTTGCAGGAAAGCGTTGGCTCGCGTCAGCAATACGATCAGGCTCATTCGGTCGCAGCCGCGCTGCGCGCGACGGTACTTGCAGATCAGGCGGCCGTCCAGTCGGCGCGGCTCAATCTCGAATATTCCCAGATTCACTCTCCGCTCGACGGCCGAACTGGAGGGTTGCAATCCCATGTCGGTGACTTGATCAAAGCCGACGCTGATAGCCCCATGGTCACGATCACCCAGGTGCAGCCGATTTATGTTGCCTTCTCAGTACCTGAGTCTCAGCTCCCCGCCGTGAGGGCAAACTTGCAGCATCATTCACTGGAAGTCGATGTAGAGATCCCGAATTCGCAGGAACCCCAGGAACACGGCATTTTAACGTTCATCGACAACACGGTGGACAAGACCACTGGAACGATTTTGCTCAAAGGGCTGTTTCAGAACGAGAACAGACGCTTGTGGCCAGGAGAGTTCGTTAACGTCACTCTCACCTTGAACCAGATCCCGAATGCTATCCTGGTCCCCTCGCAGGCCGTCCAAAACGGGCAAAGAGGGGCTTTTGTATTCGTGGTCGATGCGCAGATGCGAGCTCAATTGCGCGCCGTAGTGACTGGGGCGCAAATTGGCAGCGACACCGTGATCGAACGCGGGCTCAAAGGCGGCGAGACCGTCGTTACGGACGGCCAGCTTCTGTTGATTCCCGGCACGCGAGTGAGAATTAAACACGCTCTCTGAGCCTGGTTGCCGTAGGAGCGAAGGGGTTTGCAGCAGCGGTCCTTTTATGGTGTCTTCTCCGGCGGACCTGGCTCGAAAGCGAGGGCGACAACCTTACAGGCGGGCAAAAGACCGCGACCATTCAGGGGCCGAGCCATTTTGGATGTAAGTAGTCACCGATGAACCTCGCGGAAGTCTTTATCCGACGCCCTGTGATGACCACGCTCTTGTCATTGGCGTTGGTCATTTTCGGCATTGTCGCCTATCGCCAGTTGCCGGTCAGCGATCTGCCCAATGTCGACTATCCCACGATCGTCGTCAGTGCCAGTCTACCGGGGGCGAGTCCCGAGATGATGGCTTCGTCGGTCGCGACACCACTCGAGCGCCAGTTTTCAACGATCGCTGGCGTGACCCAGATGACTTCGGCCAGTACACAGGGTCAGACGAACATCACTATTCAGTTCGACCTGACACGCAACCTGGATGCGGCCGCGCAGGATGTGCAATCGAAGATCTCAGCGGCTGAGTCTGAGCTGCCGATTGGGATGCCAAGTCCACCGTCGTACGAGAAGGTTAACCCTTCCGACAACCCGATTACTTACATCGGAATGAGCTCGTCAACCCTGCCGCTGTCGACTGTTGATCGCTATGCCGAAACTTATCTTGGCGAGCGGATCTCGATGATTCCGGGGGTCGCTCAAGTAGAGGTTTACGGGTCCCAAAAATATGCCGTGCGGATTCAGCTCGATCCCAAGGCAATGGCGTCGCGCGGAATCGGCATCGACCAGGTTGCCGATGCGGTACGCAATGCCAATGTCGAACTGCCGGTCGGGACGCTCTACGGGCCGCATCACGCCTTTACGGTCCAGGCCAATGGCCAGTTGACCGATGCGGCCGCTTATCAATCGCTCATCGTTACTTATCGCAATGGAATGCCCGTACGGCTGAGAGATATCGGCCGGGCTCTCGACGACGTGCAGCAAAATAAGGTTGCCGGCTGGATTCGGGGCGACCGCGCGATCGTACTGGCGATTCGACGCCAACCCGGGACCAACACGGTCGAGGTTATGGATAACATCAAGCGGCTGCTGCCGACTTTCCGGGCCGAGCTGCCGGCTTCGATCGACCTGTCGGTTCTTTACGATCGGTCACAGTCCATTCGCGCGTCGGTCTATGACGTCCAGTTCACGCTGCTGCTGAGTATATTTCTGGTTGTGATGGTGATCTTCCTCTTCCTGCGCAAGCTTTCCGCAGCTGCTATCCCCAGCGTGGCGCTGCCGCTGGCGATCATCGGAACCTTCACCGTAATGTGGGCTCTCGATTACACGCTGGATAATTTATCACTGCTGGCCATCGTCCTCTCGGTCGGGTTCGTGGTGGACGACGCGATTGTGATGTTGGAGAACATCGTACGCCACGAAGAGATGGGCAAAAGCCGACTGCAGGCCGCGCTCGACGGTTCCGGGGAGATCGCCTTTACCATTGTGTCGATGAC
>JAJPKA010000011.1 GCA_021323945.1 Pseudomonadota bacterium
CGTAAGCACTTGGTTCTAAGCTCCCTGGCGCCGAAGCGGGTGTTCCTTCACATCAGATTGAAGTTGTACTGTAACTGCGCAATCAGGTAGCTCTGGCCTTTAAAGGCACCGATGCCTTGTGTCTTATCGCCCCCGAGGATTTCGATTGCCTGCAACTTCAGGAAATACTTTTGGGTCCAGGGAGGGTTGAGGACGATCGACGGAAATAAGGCAAACGTCTTGCCCTTCGGGTTCCAAATCATCGTCCAGGTCGGCGCGAAAGCGGCCCACCACCACGAGGTACCCACGTTGAACAGCACACTGACATCATTTTTCAGTGTGGGACTATCTCCAATACCGCCGTATGACAGCTTGGAATTGTCCATCACAATATGATGGAAGACTTCCAAATTAGTACTGAGGTTTCCAGTCTGAGTCAGCCAGGGAGCATAAGCCTGGTCAACATCTAGCGCTAACATATATTCCGCGACGTCGGACCAACGTTGATCGCTCATGTCCTGAAATCTCATACTCTCGAAGTTGACGTGGTTCTGGTACAGGAACTCACCGCGGAATACTAAGGGCAAATACTGACCGAGCGAACTAGGCACGGGCAGCGGGCGATCCATCGTCATGCCAACTTCTTCCAGAGGATAATACTGGTGAGTCCACAAATTAGTGCCGAAGGTCCAGCTTCGGGAATTTGAGTAACCTTGGCTCACGTTGTCGTTGTAGTAGAGAACAGTCCATTCGGTCGCTCCATACAGGGTGTGGAAACGCACCCCGTCGTTCCAGTAATGCGGCTGCATGCCCGGCACGCGCCAGATACCAAAGTTGACCAGCGCACCGTCACCCGCGGGCGAAAAGGCTTCCTCGTGTTTGCTCAGCCCGAGGTTACAATGCATTCCACCCGGAAATCTCTTCAAATAAACGGCATATGGGTTCCAACCGGGGGCGGTTTCTCCGCTGAACGGCGCGCAGATGAAAAACTCGCGCGAATTGAACGGCGGGACCAGGTTGACTCCCACACACGGACCGTTAATTTCACACGGACCGGGTATCTGCGTAGCAGAATCGGAGTGGGACCCGAGGGCACTGGTTATCCAGTCGGCGCCGAAACGGGGCTGGGTCGAGTACTGAACATCAAAACGCGCCGCGGGTGACCGGCTTGCCCCCGGCTGACACGGAGCGACCCGCCCCGCTTTTGTCATCTCGCCTTTGAAGATCTGATAGAAGCCGCCTTCGTTCTGCTCGGGCCACCATCGCGGTTGGAAGCCCGGCTGCACCACCACCTCGACGAAATTCGACGCAAAAGGGCCAAATTCCGGAAAGTTGAGGATCGGATGGATCATCCATTGTGGAATGCGCGACTGCTCCAAGTTGGCAAACCCAAACGCCCAGCAGGTGTCTTGAGGGTTAATGACGTCGCCGACGCGAAACGCTAATGATTGTCCCCAGACCACAATCTGGTTGCCGACGAAAAGCTCGAGTGGTCCGGTCTTGTTCTCCCACCACGCATCACGGACCTCGTAATCGTTATAAAAATTATTTATGTAGCGCCCGAAACTGGTTCCAGACGGCGCGCTCGTGCGGCAATCAGCGCTGGCGAAGCAGAAAGGATTGGCCGAGAAGGCAGCGGTGGGTGCCACGATTCTGGTTCCGGCGCTCCAAAAAGGGTTGTTCGCGCTGTTAAACGCGTAGGGCGGTTCGTAGACGAACCATTCACGCATAAAGAAGTTGTTGTTCTCGTTCAGTCGATAGTTCTCATCTATCTGGAGAAGACTTCGAGCGACTGCCAAATCGTTGCGGCTGCGCGTATAGGCGCGCAGCGCACTCGGGTTCTGCCACATTCCGAACGTCTGGCTGCCGTATCCCGAAATGTGCAAGCCACTCAGCCAACCCTTCTCACCAGCCACTGCCGGGGTTGAGCCTCCTGGCTCTTCCAGAGCCGATGCAGCACCCGTTGGCGCAGTCGGAGCCGCGGGGGCTGCTTGCTCCAAGACGACGGAATTTGACCCCGCCATAAGGCGGGTATCAGCAGGTTGGCTAACGGTGTTTCCCGCAACGCTGGCTTTCACTCCCACGAGCACGGTTACTGAAAGTGCTGCAACCACGCTGCGAAGTTGCGTCATTCTCCCAAGCTGGTTGCGCCGCCAACATGCGACATGCATAACTTCTTCCTCCAGGTTCCGACTTCTGGTCCCAGTGCTAGGTCTTCGGACGCAAGGATGGAAAGTTTGCGTTTGATTTGATGGGCTTGGCTGACGAAGGTTGTTCACGTCTGACACCCTGGTGTGGTGTGCGCTTTTGTTCGAGCGTTCCTGCCCCGAGAGGCCAAACTTCTGACGGTCCTGTATCGAGGCGCGAAATTGAGGGCCTCGATTTCGCGCAAAGGCTGGCAGGGACCTCTGGCGCCGGCGCTTAATCAGTGCCGGCGCCTATCTATCCGAATCGCGTTGGAGATTAGGCGATTGGCTAACCGCCGTGGCGAAGCAGACGTCCGGGCGTGGCATCGGTGCAACGGCCGTCTGCGAAGGTAACTTCGCCATTGACCAGGATGGCCTGATAGCCTTCGGCGCGCTGGACGCGGCGCCACTCGCCGCCGGGGAAGTCGTGGACGATTTCCATCGGCTTGATGGCGAGCCGGTCGAGATCATAGACCACGATATCCGCCCAGGCGCCCTCGACCAAAGTGCCGCGGTTCTTGAAGCCGGCGCACATCGCCGGATGGGCGCTCAGGCGCCAATGCAGTTCTTCGAGGCTCATCAGGTTGTGCTCCCGCCCGATCTTGATCAAGGCTTCAGTCGAGTAGCGCCCGCCGGTAAAGAACTTGGTGTGAGCGCCGCCGTCTGAGACCCCAAAGATTGGCGTCGCGCTGGAGCTGATCATCTCTTTGAGGTAGTCGACCCGAACGTTAATCGGCGGCGAGTAGAACTCGGTGTTGAGCCCGTCGGCACAGGCAATATCTAGCATCGCGTCGATCGGGTGCTTGTGCTCCCGTTGCGCAATCTCGCCGATGGTCAGGTTCTCGTACTTCTTGAGGCTCGGCTCGCGACATTCGAGCACGAAGATGTCGGCGTAGTTGTTGGTAATGAGCCCTACATTGCGCTCGTTGCGCAGCGCCGGGCGACGCCCGGGGTCGGACAGCTTCATCAGCCGGTCCTCGACCGAACCCGTAGTCGCTTCGTTCCAGGCCGGCATGTCGTCGTACAAGTTCCAGTCCTTGAAGGTAAAGGCAAAACCGACCTCGAGCGTGGCCCCCTGGGCCAGGACTCGGATGCCGCGCTGGACGCAGCTTTCCAGCCATCTGAGCTGATGACGGAAGCGTTCGGGATAGGCGTCGTTGACCGCCACTGCGTTATAGAGAATGGGCCGGCCGGCGGCCAGCGCCAGCTCCTCGTAATGGCGCTCTGCATGCGCCTCGGGGTCACCCTCGAAATCGCCCGGCTCCGGCACATAAGTCATCTGGATGAAGCCTTCGTTGCGTTCTCCCAGGACGCGAGCCAAAGCGAGCGCGGTCTCATCGTGCATGATATCGGTGACCATCGGCGTGCCATCGTAGTCGGCCTGCACGCTCTTGCGACCCAGCCGCTGCGCCGACCAACCGCAAGCGCCGTGGTCCATCGCCTCATGGATGATGCGGCACATCTCGCGGGTCTCGGCCTCGGTAGGCAGCCGGCCCGATTTGGCCGCCTCCAGGCCCATCGCCCACGTCATGACCGGCGCCAGCGGAACAAACGGCAGCAGGTTGACTCCCTTCGGCCGGCGGTCGAGACTATCGAGAAACTCGGGATAGGTGACCCAGTCCCAGGGCAGCCCGGCCTTCATCGAGGCATACGGAATCGCCTCGGTGCGGGTCATAGTCAGCATGGCACGGTCGCGCAACTCGGGCCTGACCGGGGCGAAGCCAAAGCCGCAGTTGCCGATCACCAGCGAGGTGATGCCGTGCCAGCTCGACATCGTGCAATAAGGGTCCCAGAACAGCTGCGCATCATAGTGCGTATGCAGATCGACGAACCCGGGCGCTACGTTCAGCCCCCCGGCCTCGAGCACGCGCCGCGCCTGATGAGCCTTAAGCTTGCCGAGCTTGGCTATCCTGCCGTCCTTGATTCCCACATCCGCCCGGTACCGCGGCATTCGCGTCCCATCGATTACGGTCCCTCCCCTGATGATAAGATCAAACTCCGCCATTTCTTGTCTCCTTGCCGGATTGATTAACCAACCTGCACGCTTTAAATCGCGCTTGCCGGTCCCCGCACACAACTTTGAAATTCATTAAAAATTTTAGTTTTGATAAATTTTCAAAACGAACGAAATCTAGGCAGGATATCCACTCGATGTCAAGTCCGACTACACAAGTCTGCCCCAAGCTGGTCAGCAGCGAATTGACCCGGCATCGGGGGGCGCATACCTTCGTTATCGGAGAATGCCGCTGATGTCAGTGAGACGAAGCCGACCGAAGCCGAAAAGCAGCAGGGCTGTGAATAGCAACGATCTGCTTCGAGCAATCCTGGACAAGGATAACAGCGATCGTCGAATCGTGATTCTTCGCGCTTTATGGCGCCTGATACTGAAGAAGGGCTATGCGAATACGTCTCTGACAGAGATTGCAAACAAGGCGCAAATCTCGCCGAGCCATCTAGCCTATTATTTCCGGACCAAGGAAGCGATTCTGCTTGAGCTCTACCGGGCGCTGTTCAACGCGCTTCTAGCTGGTATTACAACCCGCCGAGATGAGCCGCCGGAAAAACAGTGCGCCCGCCTCGCCAGCTATGCCTTCCTCGAACCCGCGATCCCGCTCAAAGATCGCAGTATCGTTCTTGAGTTGATTGGGCTTGCCGTACACAACCCTCGCTTGCGACGGAGCACTTTCGATTACGCGAAGCAGATGGTCACCTACCTGCGAGACTTGTTCGCCAAAACGCCGCGGGCGTTTGATCTTTCCGCCGACGACGCCGCCCTGCTTGCCAGTTCGCTTTGGTCCGGACTTCTAACCAGCTCCTATTACCACAAGCAGTTCGATCGCTCACACGCGCGTGACCTGTTCCACCGAACTTTGCTCATCCTTGCCGGCTTGGCCGATAATAAGGAGCGCTCAACATCCTCCTCACAACGCCAGCGCGGAGCGCTGCGAGAAAAGGCTGAGCATCCAAGCAATGGCACCTGTGACACGAGATTCCCGGGCTCGGCGGCATGATTAAATCCTCGCTGCCCCGGTTCGAAAGTCGGCCTGGGCCCGAGCTCGCTGTTGAAGCCGCCCATGAACTCGAGCCCCCAGGCATTCCGAACAACGATGCTTTCCGGCATCACCCCGGTCGCGTCTAAGAATCATAAACCGCAGTTTCTTACTGCCAGGACCTCGTCGACTCGCGTGCGGTCACCCTTGCAACTGATGAACCGCGGGCCTTTGAGCATGATAAGCTCGAAACCAAGCGCGCGGTACAAGCGCACGACGCGATCGGTCGCCTGATTGGAAATCACTGTTGGACCCGGATGCCGCACCAGCCAGCATGCCAGTCTCTCTTGATCCTCCCAGGAAAAGCCCTCTTTGGCATACTGGGTGAACTCCACGTCGTAGGGCGGATCGGCATAGACGAAGTCGTCGGCTTGCAGGTCGACCTCCTGGAAGTCGCCGCAACCAAACTCCCAGTTAGCGAACAGGGTTTGATACTCGACAAAGTCCCGCTTGTAGGAAATTTGCCTGTAACGGCCAAAGGGAACGTTGAATTCGCCTCGGCGGTTGAAGCGGCAAAGGCCGTTGTAGCAAGTGCGATTGAGATAATAGAACAAGCTGGCGGCTTCCGCGCTGTCTCTACCACCGTCGGCGACCAGGGCGTTGAAGCGACGCCGGTACGCGTAGAATAGTGGTCTGCTGTTTGCCATCGGCAGCGAGATCCGCAGACCCTTTTTCAGCCACCGATAAAAGTTAATCGTGTGGGGATTGATGTCATTGAGCAGCGCTCGCCGAGGCATCAGGCTCAGCGCCACCGCCAACCCTCCACACAGCGGCTCAACCAGTCTGCGCTGCGGGCGCCTCTCCCAAAACGGCGCGATGTGCCGCACCAGCCACCGTTTTCCCCCCGCCCATTTCAAAGGTGGCCTGAGCCCCGGGGAAACCCGCTGTAGCTCCATTCCAAACCCGTTCATTCGGCTTCGGAAGTTACTTCGCGCGACCGTCGATCAGCGTCGCCAGCCGGGACCGGCGCCAGCCTCTAGCCAGTCACTGCCGCTGTCTCGAAGTATAAATGGTAATGCAGATTGCAGCGCGGATTGAATTGGGCCGCGCACTGCGGACAGACTGCGCCGCAAGTTAGGTACTGAAAGACACTTAATTCGCTTCCACATGCGCCGCAAAGGACCGCTTTTTCGTCAAATTCAGCCCGTGGCCATATCCGAGCGGGATGTCCGGCTTCCTGTGCGTGACAATAGAAACAGGCATAGTAGACACCGCAACAACTGAATTTCACCGCGACGATGTCCAGCTCGCCACGGTAGTGAGCACAACCGGTTCTTTGATCCAGCTCAACTCCACGTACCGGAATTCCGAAGATTGTTAGTTGCACAACCACCTCGCACGGTAAGCGGCTAGCTGAAAAATTGGGGTGCCGGAGACACTGTCCTTCTCCCCCACAAGCGCTCGACTTAGATCACGGGCAGCCGCGGTTACTGACCGCGGTCGCTCGTGGCCATAAGGGCTACGGCGCGCCGCGCCGCCACACGCGTCACGACATTCCGTGCAGCTCGCAGTGTAGACCGGCCAAGCTGATCGAGCGTCACCGTCTCAAATGGGGGAAGAGGGGTTGGCGTTTTTCCTTAAGGGCGGAAACGCCTTCCGCCAGATCGCTGCTAAAGAAGCCTAGCATCTCCATAGCCAGCGAGGCATCGAAAGCGGGACCAAACATTTTCAACCAATTATTCAGCGCTCGCTTGGTAAATCGTGCCGCGTTCTGGGGACCTCGGGCGAGCTTGCGCGCCACCTCAAAAGCCCGATCCATCAGCTGATCATTCGGCACACACAGGGCAACCAGCCCGATCCGTTCGGCCTCTTTACCGTCGATGAAATCAGCGGTTAGCAGGTAATACTTGGCCTTGGCCATCCCGCACAGGAGCGGCCAGATGATCACTGCGTGGTCGCCCGCCGCCACGCCTAATCGTAGATGACCATCGGTTATACGCATATTTTCGGCGGCTATTGGGATGTCAGCCATTAAGGCGACTGCGAGACCCGCGCCGACCGCGACTCCGTTGATCGCCGAAATAATTGGTTTGCGGCAATCAATCATGTTGTAGACGATATCACCGGCCTCTTTGAACGCCTGCATGATATTGTCGTGATTAGCTTTCATTTGATCGATCATGTCGAGATCGCCGCCGGCGGAGAAGGCCCGTCCTTTGCCTGTTATGACCACGACGTTGACTTCGTCGTCGTCATCGATATCACGCCATACTTTGCTCAGCTCCCAGTGAAGGCGATTGTTGGTGGCGTTCAGAACATCGGGTCGATTGATGGTAACCAACAGGATTCCGTCGGGATGGCGCTCAAAGAGCAAGAACCGATAATCGTCGTAATTCATCGTTGATTCCCCAAAAGTGGTCCTGGCGCCAGGACTTGTCAATCCATAGCGCAAAAGCGCCACCGTTCAAATCCTGACCGGTGAAGCGAGCACACCATCCGGGCAGCTGCCCATACGGACGGGGCTTTCAGAGGCGTCAGTCTAGCTTGGTGGAGTAGACGCGACGTAGCCGGACGCGACCAGCCCGCAGTTTGTATGACTGCGGGCTGGCCGATGTGAGATTACTCGGCCTATTGGCCGACCGGTACGAGTTCGACACGCCGGTTCTGAGCGCGTCCTTCCGCA
>JAJPKA010000006.1 GCA_021323945.1 Pseudomonadota bacterium
CTCCAGAGTCGTCAGGCCCGGGCCATCTTCTCTCGCTATCATTATGACAGCGCCGCGAACGAGCCAATCCTAACCCCTTAGTCGTCGTGCAGTCCACCTGGTGGTCACGGTTCGGCATGTTTGTGTTTGTGCTGGCCTTGCTATATCCGCTATCGGGTCTTGGCGCCCGCGTGGGACGGTGGCAATGGGACGGCATCATCCCCGGTTCGACCGCTACAGCAGTGTGGAACTCACTTTCGCTTACCGCTATTGCCCTGGCGGTTGATGTCGCCGTAGGAACTCCGGTGGCTTATTATCTCGCCAGGTCGGGCTGCCGCGACCGTATCGTGTGGGAGGCGGCGGTGTTGCTATCCGTGTTGATGCCACCACTGGCGCTGGGCATTCTCCTCTCCTTGGCCTTCGGCCCTCAGACGGCGCTCGGCGCGTGGCTGTTGCGGGTAGGTATACCCACCAGCAACAGTCCCCTGGCCTTTGCCACGACTCAGGTCTACGCCAGCATCGGCTATTATATTCTCGCCGCACGTGCGGCGTTGGCGGCCGTCCCTAGGGAGCTGGAGCAGGTTGCCGCCCTCTTGGGTTCGACCCCGCTTCAGGTATTTTGGCGGGTTACTTTTCCGCTGGCTAAGTTGGGCCTGGCGGCAGCGGTGAGCATCGCCTGGGTGCGTGCGCTCGGAGAATTTGGTGCTGTCGTTGTCACGGCTTATTATCCGAGCGGCATGCCGGTTCAGATCTGGATAAATCTCCAGGATGCTGGGATGCCAGCCGTCTTGCCCCTACTGATCGTTTTTTTGCTGACAGCGTTACCCTTGCCTTGGTTGATTCACTTGCTGGCGCAGAGACGGAATGTCAGTGCTTGAAGCGCATATAGTCAAACAGCGCCGCGCGTTCACGGTCGATGTTCGCCTCCACCTGCGAGCTGGAGATCGATTTGGGCTGTTCGGCGCTTCTGGTGCAGGCAAAAGCACCGTGATGTCTTGTCTGGCCGGAATTGAGAGCCCGGATGCGGGGCGGATATCGTTAGGCGCAACGCAACTGTACCCACCCAATTTGCCACTGCACCGCCGTCCGCTTGCCTATCTGACGCAGGGCGACTGGTTATTTCCACATTTAACCGTTGGCCAAAACGTTTGTTTCTCCTTACATAAGCGCAACCCCAACGGTGCCAAAGAGTGGATCGACGAGCTAGCGGAGCGGCTCGATCTTCGGCGCATATGGGACGAGCCCGTCGTTAGCATCTCAGGTGGGCAAGCTCGACGCGTCGCACTGGCGCGGATGCTGGTCCGCCGGCCACCGGTAGTCCTGCTCGACGAACCGTTCACGGCTCTGGACCGCGCTACTACAGATGAACTCGTCGAAGCGCTTCGGGAATGGCATGCGGCCTTGGGATTTACTTTAATCGCCGTTGACCACCGACCTGAGATTCTCCGACGGCTTTGCACCAGAGTGGCAATCATCGAATATGGCCGCATCGTACAGGAAGGGCCGTGGTCGTCCGTAATTGCCGCGCCTGCGACGTCGCTCTCGGCTCGGCTGTTGTCAGGTTGACTATGGAAGCGGGCCGCCGGTCCGGGCGGTGAGCCACCTGACCCGCGGACTCAACGTCCGCGCAAGGACCGCGTAACCGTGGACGCGAAACCAGCGTTAGGGACGCGGCGCCGCCTGTGGAGACTGCATCACCGGCTGACGCATTCGAGCCGGCGGCATTACTTTCTTGCGCGCGATGGTTAACAATTCGCGCAGTTTCGCGGGGTTGATCGGCTTGTTGAAGATTGCACCTTCCAGTCCTTCCATGCGGCTGCGCTTGATTATGTGGTCTTTGTCGTAGTAGTAGCCGGTCATGAGAATTACTGGCAGGTTCGGCATTTCCTCCTTGACCCGCAAGTAGAACTCATAACCGTCCATTTCGGGCATCACCACATCAGAGATAACGGTATCAATCTTCATGTTGCGCAGGATGCCAAACGCCGCGCTTGGTACGGTTGCGGTATGCACAACGCAGCGCTCGGCTCTCAAGACGTCAGCGAGGGAGTTCACCACCGACACATCATCGTCCAAAACAAGCACCGACATTCCCGCCAACGGCCATTCCTGTAGGGGGCCGTCCGCGAGCTGGCACTCTGACGTTTCTGGCTCGGCGCGCGGAGCCAAGTCGGCCATGCGCTTGCCTTTTAGGTAGTCTCGAGTTTCGTAGACACCCTTACGCGTCATGTCATCGAGCCGGCGAACGATGGCGTTGACTCTACCAATACAAGCGCGAATCGCACCGAGCCGTTCAGTCTCGACCACCAGCTCTGCGGGCGTCAGGTGATGTTCGACCGAATGAGTGAGCAGTTCCAAGTGATTGGTAATGGTTTCCAAGGGATTATTGATTTCATGCGCGAGGCTGACGGCGATCTCTCCGGCCGTAGCTAGCTGCTCCCGCTGGCGCATGCGGCGAATGTCGCGTGCGAAACCGATCGAGCCGATTTCGTTGCCCTGCTCGTCATAAATGAGCGAGCCCGAGATGGCTACCGGGATTTCCTCGTTGTCCTTGTCTCGCAAGACCGTTTCGAAACTGGAAATGCGCCCACCGTCGGGTGACTCACGCAGCGCTTTCATCACCTGGCGTGCGTCGTCCAACGAGCGATAAATCCGGGTTACCTTTTGACCGATGATTTCTTCGGGGGTGAAGCGCAACACTCGTCGAGCGCCATCGTTGTAGTAGATAATCGTTCCTTCGCGATCGACGGCAATAATGATATCCGGCGAGCTCTCCATCAATCGCTTCAAGTAGTTTTGGTCCAGCGTTAGCATTTTGGGACGCGTTTCCTCCCCGCGCTTTTTGGGGCGGTGGGCCGAGGAGTAGTCAGTTTCGATCAGTCGGATTTCTCGAAAGCACCGTCGGCCATTACGCAACAACTGTATAAGTAGGCGCAGGCAGCTGAGCTGCCGTCGCGCAGGTTATAGGCCCGCAAAGCCCCATTCAATTGGTCCTACGAATTAAATCATACCGAAAATTTCGAAGCCTATCCTCCCGAATTGTCGGCCACGAAGCTATACTGGATAGGATCGAGGTGGTCCTCCAAACGCAAAGGGGGGATGCGTCTGGATGCTCGCTCGGTGAGCCATTTAGTCGACATTGTCCAATCCAAACCTCGACCGAGTCGCGCTCCGTGGCCGGCCGCTATCGTACCGTAGCTTTCCGGCAGCTGCTCGAAACGGCATTTGTATCATCATCCGAACGCGCCGTACCAGCGTCTCGGGCATCCTAATTCCCGTTTACTTCATCTCGACCCGTAGCGCAATCCTGCTAAATTGGCGCTTGCGGCGTTTTTTTGAGGTGGCTCCTCTCTACCCGCTGTAAGCTGAAGAGACAATAGCCCTCGAACACAAAGCGCGCGAACATGGTTTGACATGAATTTTTCACGGATTGCAATGCTCTGATGGGCAGCCGCAAGCCCCGCGCTGGAGGTGGAGATCGTGGTGACGAGTCGCGAGTATGCCCCCCTGCAAGCGTTAGGAGTCGCTCCCGCGACAGTGGGCAAAAGATCCCGGGCGCAGTAATCTATTTGCTCGGATTGGACCGATTCTCACACTGGGAGTTCATTTATAGGGGCAAGATGCGGCGCACTACTTTAAAAGCGGCTTATCCAGCCATATGCAAAAAACGATGCCATGTTGCTAAGCTTCCGGCCGTGCACTTACAATTGTGTCCAAGAGGTAACGAATGGCCGAACCGCTGAGTTTTGACGCACTGGTAAGCAGTCAATACGTGCTCTCGACGGCTGAGAACTTTGTCGTCTACGCGCTGCTCGAGGCGGTGGCGAAAGGTGGTAGTAGCAACGGCGCACGCTTACCCTTAAACCTGGGAGTAGTGCTGGACCGTTCGGGGTCGATGTACGATGAGCGGCGGCTCGAGTATGTGGTCGAAGCCGTAAAATTTCTCGCTGACAACGTTGCGCCCGAAGACCGGGTTGCTGTCATCGCATTCGCCGACAAGGCCCAAGTGATTATTCAGCCGGATCAGATCCACGATCGGGCAGCGGTCCGTCGCGCGCTGGACGACATCGATTTGCTGGAAATCGGTGGCGGCACCCAGATGGCGCTGGGGATGCTTGCGGCGATCGAACAAGTCAAACGTAACCTCGCCTCCGATCGCTTGAACCGTGTGCTGGTGTTAACTGACGGTCAAACCTACCAGGAGACCGCTTGTATCGATCTGGCGAATCAAAATCGCGAACAGATGTCGTTCTCGGCGATGGGTGTGGGAGTCGAGTTTAATGAGAAGCTCCTGATGCGCATCGCGCAGGACTCTCATGGAAAGTATCACTTTATCGGAAACCCCGAGGAAATACCCAGTATCTTCGAGGACGAATTGTCTGGCTTGCGCGCGGTAACGGTGCGCAATGGCAAAATCGATGTGACTCTTTCCCAAGGCGTGCAGATCCGCGAGGCCTTTCGCGCCAGTCCTGAGATCTATAGCCTCGGCACGCCATTACTTGAGGATCGCAGAGTCACCTATGAAATTGGCGACCTGGAGGCGAATGTCCCGGGTTCAGTCCTGCTTACCTTGGTGCTACCACCTCGGCGACCCGGACCCGTGCGAATCGCTCAGTCGGCCTTTCGTTACGAAGTCCCGGGAAGCGGCGAGCGAAGTCTCAGCGCCGACGTGACCGTCGAATACTCACTTGACCGCACCCTTGCCAGCAGGCGCAATGCGCGTGTGATGAACCTGGTTGATCAGGTTTCGATCGCGAAGCTCCAATCCCGAGCCGAAGAGGAGCTTAAGGTGGGTAACGTTGATCGAGCCACCCGCTTGCTAACCAATGCGATCCAGGGCACCCAACGGCTTGGCAATGTCAAGGCAACCCAAGCGCTGGTCGGCCTGATGGATCAGGTTAAAAAGACGCAAACCTTGCAAACCAAAGCGGCCAAAACCACGCTGCTCCAGGCGCAGGCCGTTGTGCGCAAAACCCAGATGCTCGATCCTGAGGCTTTGAAGGACTTGCAGAAAGGCGAATAGTAGTAATGTCGATTTCCGACTGATGCGTGGGGATAACTCGACGGGAAGCGCGACCCGGCGTTCTCCAGACCGGGAGGTGATTTGCACCAATGATAAAATGCAGTGAGTGTGGCTACGAAAACATGGATGGTCTCGACTACTGCGATGGATGCGGCGCCAAGCTCGAATCTGTCGCGCCCGGTCCTCATGGCAGCGCCGAACAGCCACCACCCGCCCCGAGCTCAGCGTCTGTCGGGACCGCTGAAGCCACCACAGCCAACGAGGCGGCGGGTGTTTCCGAGGCCGTTGTGTCAGAACCCGGTGCGGCTGGTGTTCAGCCGGCAGCGGCGGCCGGGGCTCCGGCAACCTCTCAGGCCGAGCCCTCGAATGAACATGTGGCGGTTATTGAACCATCTGCCGGAGCAAGTGAGACGCACTCAGCTGCGGCTACGGTCGCACCTACCGGTGCGGCGCCGTTCAAGGCCAAGCTATCTATAATTCGAGGGGGACGGCGCGGTCAGGAATTCGAATTGGAACCGGGCAATAATCTGGTGGGACGGTGGGACCCCGAAACCGGCGCATTTCCCGAGGTCGACTTAGACGCCGATGACCCTGAGGCCAAAGTTTCCCGCAAACATGCGTTAATCCGTATCGATTCCGGTCGTATCACGATCGAGGATATCGGTAGTCTGAACGGAACCTACGTTAATCGGCAGCCGCGGCTGCAGCCGGGCAACCCTGTGGATTTAAAAGACGGCGACGAAATCATCATTGGTAAGACGTTCTTGAAGTTGTCCATCAGCCCGATTTCCTGACGGTTGCTAACGGGCGCCCAACTGGGCGACGGTGCCCCGTAATCGGCGAGAGTTTCAAGCCGTCTGTATGAACACCGGCGAGCCACTTGCCATCGGACACCTGCTGGATGGCCGATACCGAATCCATAAGTTGCTGGGTATCGGCGGGATGGGACGGGTCTACCTCGCCAACGATACTCGACTCGCAAATCGGCCGGTTGCCGTCAAGGAGATGATAGTTGGCGATGGAATCCAGGAACGCAAAGCAATCGCAGATTTTCATCGCGAGGCAAGTGTCCTGGCCCGACTATCACATCCAAGCATCCCACAAATAATCGATTATTTTGACGAACAGGGCCGTCATTATTTGGTGATGGAATATGTTTCGGGCAGCGACCTTCAGCACCAGCTCGATAAAATGGGTCCGGGCGCGCGATTACCCGAACCGGTGGTGCTGGAAATGGCGCGGCAGTTGCTCGATGTTTTGCAGTTTCTGCATAGCCAACAACCGCCGATCATTTACCGCGATCTGAAGCCCGCTAATATCATGATCGATCATCACGGGCGTGCGATGCTGGTCGACTTCGGTATCGCCCGGTTTTTGCCCCCAGGGGGACGTGGAACCCAGATTGGTTCGGTCGGCTATGCGCCACCGGAACAATACCTGGGCCAGATGGAGCCACGCTCGGACCTGTATGCGCTCGCTGCTACAATGCATCACCTGCTAACGGGTCGCGATCCCCAGTTACAGGCGCCGTTCAGCTTCCCACCACTTAAAGCGCTCGCGCCTGACGTCTCGGCTCAGACTGCTCAGGTGGTAATGGCCGCGCTCAACAAGGACATGGCGCTCCGACCGGCCTCAGCGCTCGCGATGAGGGATTTATTGCCGAAACCAGCTCCGGGTAATGCGATAGCCGCGAACCCTCTGATTTCGACAGGGGCAAAGTCGGCAGGCTCGACAGCCACAGTCACGCTCGCTCGCCCTGCCGGATTGTCCCAGACACCCACTCCAAGGTCGCTGGCGACCCCACCGTCTCCACCGGCTCTGCCCGGGAACGTTCCGAGACCGTCGGGGATCACGGCGAAGAACGATGCCTGTTCGGTTTCTTCGGCTCAGACTTCCCGCCCCGATAGACCCTCCACATTTTGTTCCCAAACCTCCGGTGTCGTCGCCGCAGAAAACCTCTCGCCGAGCTCGAAGACGAAAGATCTCGGAATGAGAAAGTCTGCAGGGTCGCTCGGGGTTAAGATTGGCGGATCACGCGAAGCGGGGAAGGTCCTCGCGCGGGTGGCCGCAGCGCTGGCGTCGATGAGATCGGCAGCGACAGCGGGGCCGCTGCGACCTGCTCAAGCGGTCAATACGTCAGCAGCTAAGGACGATGCACCAAACCCAAAGCGTTTAGCCATCGTCGGCCCGCAGGGTTCAGCGCTCCCGCCAGTGGCTTCCAGCCGTAACGGATTTACACCACACGAAGCTGCGGAGGCGACCGGCGCCAGGTTACTCGCGATTGCAGATGGCTTGCAATTCGAAGTATCGGGCAATCGGCTCGTGCTCGGGCGCGGTGGCAGCACAGAGCACGTCGACATTGATTTGTCAAAATTGCGGCGAGGAACCGACTGGATTTCGCGACGCCACGCCGAAATCATCAAGCAAGGAAACGATTTTTTCGTCCGCGATCTAGGCAGCATCAACGGCACCTACGTGGTTGGCCGTGGCCGTCTCGGACGTGATCAACTCTACAAACTGCGGGATCGGGACGAACTGGTTCTGGGTGGTGTTAAGCTTGAATTTCGTCGTTTCTGAGCGTGGTTGGCGGGTATCAGCGAAGAATTGTGTGCGGCGGACTGAGGTTGTTTGAGAGGCACGCAATGCGTTCGTTTCAGGATTAGCTGAACTTGGGTCTAGGCGATTGGGAGTACAGCTTTAGAACATGATTACATGTCCCGAATGCGGCCAGGACACTGACGACGACGCCAAGTTCTGCGATCGCTGCGGCCAAGGCCTGGCGTCGGGCGTTGAGCATCAGACAACTAATTTGCTGGCACCGCTGGCGCCCGATACTCAGCTCGCGGGTGGGTATCGCATCACAGCACTGCTCAGTAGTACCGCGCTTGAAAATCGCTATCGCGCGATCCGCATCAACGACCAGCAGCTTGTGCAGTTGCGCGAACGAGCTCGACCCTTGTCAGAATTCGCAGGCCACAGCGCCGCCGAAGACTCAGCCGTCGAAGACCCAGCGGGACCGCGAGCCAAAACTGCAGAACTACGGTTGAACCGTCCAGCCGATTCGGCACCGACACACGGTTCGAGCGAGCATGACCTGCAGCCTCCACACGTTGACAGTGCTACCGGCAAACAACCCGAAGATAATGGACAGTCTACGACTGCTTCATCTGGTGAGCAAAATGCCGGTCTAATTGAGTCGAGCGATGATGCCGGCTTCCACTTACTGACTGAAGCAATTGACGAAGCCGATTCCGCCAGCGCTGCGCCGCATGAGACCCTCGCTCTGGAGCCCGCTCCGCAGGCGGAAAAGATTACTCCTGATGGCAATTCGTCGGCTCAGGATGAAGACAATGATCAACTCCGCCGAGGTGACGACCTGGGCGACGTCTTTGGTCGAGTTCTGGCACTCTCGATGACGCTCAATCATCCGGCGTTTCAGAAAGCGATAGGAGGCTTTGTTGAAGGCGGCCGCGCGTATCTGGTGTATCCCGATGAGGAGCTCCAGCCGCTTTCACGGCGTAGCGGCGGGTTGCGAATGGAGGAAAGCGAGGCCTTGCACCTCGCGATTCAAATTTGTCAGGCAGTTAGCTTCATCCATCGCCGGGGCCTGAGGGTGAACGACATCTGCCCGGACTCCGTGGCTTATGGTGCTGATCATCGGGTTAAACTGACGAGTCTTGACTATATCAGCAACGATGATGAATTGCAGAGTGAGCCAATATTCAATGACGGCTATACTGCGCCTGAAATTTATCGTGGCAAGAAGGCCGACAAACGGGCCGATATCTTCTCGATCGGGGCTCTGCTTTACAGCTGCATCACAGGTGAGCGGCTCGACAGCGAAAGCTGGCGTGAGGAAGCCGGTCCGATTCGTTTTTATCCCCCTCACGTCGTAACTCCCGCCTTGGAGCGCGCCATCAGGCGTGCCCTGCAGTTTGACCCCGCTGCGCGATGGCCGAACGTCGACGCCTTTAAAAACGAACTGGTGAAACTGGCATCCACCGTCTGTGTACAAGCAGCAGCGCTGACCGACGTCGGCAGGGTGCGCGAGCACAACGAAGATTCGGTCCTGGCATTCGAATGTAGGCACGATTCTCTGGTCAGCCCCAGGCAAACGTTCCTTTACGCGATCGCTGATGGAATGGGTGGGGCAGAAGCTGGCGAAGTCGCCAGCGCAATTGCGATCCAGACAATCCAGGATTATGTTGAAGAGAAGCTGGCCGGCTCAGCAAACGTTGAGTTAAGTGCGACTTTGCAAGAAGCCCTCGAACAGGCCAATTCAAAGATAGTCGCTTACCAAGCTAGCCACCCTGACACTCGCAATATGGGCTCCACCGCGGTAGCCGCCCTGATCGTTCCACCCCAGGCGGCTATTGCCTGGGTGGGTGACAGCCGCGCGTACATCTTTGATGGGCGCGGTTTGCGACAGCTCAGCAAAGATCACTCATTGGTTCAGCGCCTGATCGAGATCGGCCAGATTTCACCCGAGGAAGCGCGTCATCACGAACACAAAAACGTGATTACGAGGTCGCTTGGGGCTCGAGCCACCGGGCCAGCGGGCGCCGAGTCAATCTCGATGCGGCTTAGGCGTGGTGACCGGCTTCTGCTATGTAGTGACGGACTGACAACGCATGTCGAGGATGGGCAGATTGAGGAAATTCTGCGCCGCAATTCCGATTCGGAATCTGCAGCGCTCGAATTGGTGGTAGCGGCAAATGCTGGAGGAGGCACCGATAATATCTCCGTGGTGGTTGTAACAGCCCATTGAACCCCCATGTCCGACACCAACCAAACCGCCCTGTCGCCACCGGCTAGTTCTTCCGGACCCCTTGGTTCCGGGGTCATTTTGCAGCAACGATATCGGATCGAGCGTCTGCTGGGTGGCGGCGGAATGGGCAGGGTCTATCTGGCTCGTGACCAACGCCTGTCCAACCGCCCCTGTGCCATCAAAGAGATGGTCGACCATTTCATCGATCCCCAGCAGCGTCTGGAAGCAAACGAATACTTTGCGCGCGAGGCCGATACGCTCGCCCAGCTGAAGCACTCGGCGATTCCGGCTATCACCGACCGCTTTGACCACCAAAACCGTCACTACCTGGTGATGGAATATGTCGAGGGCCGAAACCTGGAAGAAGAGCTGGTGGCGCGTGGCGGGCCCCTGCCGGAAGGATTGGTCATCGACATCGCGCGCCAGCTGTGCGATGTCTTGGGCTACTTACACGGCTTGACACCACCAATTATTTACCGTGATCTCAAGCCGTCGAACGTGATGCTCACCTCAAGCGGGAGGGTTGTACTGGTCGATTTCGGTATAGCCCGCCTGTTCAAGGCGCAGCGTAAGGGCACAATGATTGGTACGCTCGGCTTTGCGCCGCCCGAGCAGTATCAAGGAATCGCCGATCCGCGCAGCGACCTCTACTCACTGGGCGCCACACTACATTACATTCTGACGGGTCGCGACCCGGAAAAATTCCCGCCCTTCAGTTTTCCACCAGTACGCGAGCTGCGACCAGGTGTCTCCAGTAATTTGGCTGGTGCGATCGATCGCGCACTTAGTTACGAGATGGCCGACCGCCCTGCGAATGTCCAGGAATTCCGCGACATGCTGCTTTATGGGCGCGGATTGGGTACTGGAATTCGCCAGGTGAGTTCTCGCGGTGGGACTGCTGGCCTGACCATCCGGCCCAGACCGCCAGAAGACGATGACTTTGCTCCACCCCTCCCGCACCTGAAGAAGAGCGCGATGCGACGCGCTGCCGGGTGGTTGGCAACTCTAATCGTGCTTGCAGGTATCGCGTTCGGCGCGACCTATGTCTACAACGATCCTGACCTGCAACGTCAATTGGGGGTAACCGAATACATCAACCAATTGCCGTGGAAGCGTGCCGAGCTGATCGCGAAAGCCCGCGCTCGACCCTTGGTGTTCAAGAATCTGTCACTTTGTTTATCCACGCGCTCGGGCGAACCAGTCAGCGGGCCCAGAACCACTTTCACCGATACCGAACTGTCAAGCAATCGATATCTGAAATGGCAAGCGTCGTTTAAAAATGCATTGGCCGGTTTAGACAGTCAACAGAGTCACATCGAAGCTCGAATTTTCGATCCCAAAGGCGTCGAGATCGCGAAAAGCGACGATCAGCAGTTCATAGGGCCTGCTCAAACCGCCGTTGATTTCAGTGGAGTGGCGATGATGCCTGATACGGGCAGCGTCGCGATTGGTAATTACAAAATCGCGCTGTATTCCTCCGACCAGTTACTTGGGCAACAACAATTTTCAGTCTCAGAAGATCTCGCCGCCAAAGCGGCTGCAGCCCGTGCCAAAGCTGAAGCCGCCGCCGCAGCGCGAGCCGCAGAAGCTCGACGCGAGGAAGAGGCTCGGCGAATTGCGATGCTGCAGGAACGAATGCGTCGGCCGCTGCAACTCCAACAAATTGTCTTTCTCAACACCACCAAGGACGGAACCGCTCTCTCCTCACCGACCACTGTCTTTAGTCTGTCGAAAGTTTTGTTCGTTGGATGGCGAGTGACCTTTACCAATCGCCTCTATGGCCTGAATAGCAATCGCTATGAGGTGGACGCGGCATACGTGGCGCCGGACGGTAGTACGCTTGGCAGCGTTCAGGATGTACAGGTGGTCAGCGCCAACGATCCGCGCGTGGTGTTCACTGGCCGAGTTGGAAACTCGGCAGGCGGTGCCTTTTTGCCCGGAAAATACACTGTCAACTTTTATCTTAACGGCCAGTACTTCGCCAAGAAGAGTTTCACCGTTGTCAATGACGCTGGCATTCCTTATGCCGGTGCCGGGGGGACAGTGGCGAGCAGCGCCCCGTCTTCCAACGCAATCGGACTCGAGATGCCGTTGCTCGCCAGCGGTACAATTCAAGGCTTAGCCGGCCATGATTCCCTACCGATGGAACTGCGCCTGCGACCGCAGCCTAACGGTTTTTTACACGGTGAGATGGTAGTACATCTGAGCGGCTATGGCGTTACCCCGCTGGAAGGCTTCGTCCGCGGTAATCGACTCCAGTTCGAAGTCCCTTACGGGGCGGATACGTTCTTCTTCGAGGGACGACGCGATCGCGATTTGCTCAGCGGTACATTCCACTCCAACACCGGCCAGTCTGGCAGCTGGGAAACTCATGCTGATTGAGACGGTGAGATAGCCCCACACAATTGAGGGAATGGCTACCAACGTATCTCGCGAGAAGCTGTTGTTTTATGCGATAGCGGGTGGGCTCGGTGGACTGGGCGCATGGGCCGCGGCTGAGCCTTTCATGGGTATTCGAAGCCCCTGGGCCCGAGATCTCATACTTGGGGCAATTGTTGGTCTATTCATCGCTTCCTTTCTTGCCTCTATTGAGGCTCTCAGCGTCGGCCAATGGCGGCAAGTCGCGCGTGGTGTGAAATGGGGCGCAATCATCGGGATTTTTGGGGGGGCTGTGGCCTTGGTGCTTGCCGAAGCAGCGTTCGATGTTCTGGGCGGTCTCAACGGGCGAATCCTCGGTTGGGGTGTGGGCGGACTGCTGGTCGGACTCGGAGTAGGCTCCGCCACCCGCTCTAACGCTCGACGTCGCAACGGTGCGATCGGGGGAATGGTGGGTGGAGCACTGGGTGGCCTTTGCTACCAGGCCCTGACGGTTACTTTCCCCCAGGCTTTCGGTCGCGCGATCGCCATAGTTATCTTAGGTGCACTGATTGGTTTCTTCATCGGATTGGTGAGCGAATTGCTCAAGCGCGGATGGCTCATGGTCGTGCGGAGTCAGAGCCGCAACGCTCGCGAAGGACGCGAGTATCCGCTCACGAAACCCGTAACGGTCGTTGGACGGGCGGAGGAAAGCGATATCGGCCTGTTCGGTGACCCGACAGTGCTCGCGCGTCATGCGATCTTTCGCAACGAGGGCAGAACTTTCTTCGTGAGCCCGACCAGTGGTGCTCAGGTTTTTGTTAATCGCCAGCCAGTGCACGGGCGATATGCTTTAAAGAGTGGCGATCGCGTCGAAGTGGGTGGGACGCTGTTTTTGTTCCGTGAACGCACTCAAGCACCGCAAAGTTAGACTGGCCAGCCGCTTGAACACTCCGTGTAAAAGTTCTTTGCATCTGGTCACCGGCCGCTCGCGCAACGCGCCCTGGGATGACAGCGGCTGCAGACGGCTCCCAATCGAGCAGCTTTTGCAGCTTCTCAGCTGCGCCGTGTCGGGATTTGTCTTGGTTATGTTGGCCAGTTCGTGCGCTTCCACCAGCGAACGAATGGAGCCGCTGAGCTCCGTCCAGACTTTGCAGTATTATCCATACCTGGTCAAAGGGTATGAGAATACGTATCCCAAGCGGCGTGTGATGGTCTTGAGCGCAGTTGACGCACGCGATTTCAAGGATAACTCGGGTGCCGCTCATACGGCCAACAACGGAAATCCGGCAATCGGCGTGGTTCGTGACAAAAGCGGCGAAATCCTTCAACGCCTCTATGGTCCGCGCCTGGAACCTTTGGTGCAGGATTCAATCGCCCAAGCCGCGAGGGAAGCCGGAATGATGTCCTTTACCTCGAATGTGCCTCTACGCGAGGCCCTGAGCTCCCGCCAGGCTGAATACGTAATCTATCCCAAGATCGCCCGCTTTTGGGTAGATAAGCACCGTGGACCTGACAACCCTGGGGGAGCGACATGGTTTGCTACTGCCGAGGTCGCGCTGGACGTAGTGGTCTATAAAGCACCTTTCGACGTTCCGTTCTGGCAGGGTGAAAGTGACGCCACTTATGACGACCCACCTCCTCCGGTCGCTGGCGTGGTTCCGCAAGACGAAACTGAGATTTACGACGACCCCGGCCAGGTTCTCTCCGTTGGCCTCACGCGGGCAGCGGCGGGCATCTTCAAGCGTCAAGATCTGCGCACGCTCATTGCCGAAGATTCGGTCACCCCGCATCAGTAAAGCGTGCCGTCAGTTTTTTCCGCCATCACTCGCCCGTTGCTCCACATCGTTTTGATGCTTCGTAGCTCGCAGCTGGGCCAATATTTTGCCCGTGGCCGTAATCCTCTTTGCGGCGTTCGACTAATCCGTGACAGCTTCCGCAATTCGGGCGTCTTCACCTGATTGGTGATTAGTGGCCTCACAGGCGTCCCGGCATCAGTTTACTGGGCCGCGTGATTCACGATCCGCGTAAAGCCTTGAACACTGGTGGTAGACGCCCTACCCCCGAACCGTCGCGAACGCCCAAGGCCCCAGCGAAGACGACCACCGCTTGGTTAGCACATGGGAACCAGCTGGAAGACACCATCCTACCTAGCTCGCGGGAATAATGATCGTCGACAGAGCATTGAGTTCCCGGGAAATCACCGTCTCGGGTAAGGGAGCATAGTTGAGAGACGTCGCGTCTTTCTGACCGTCAGTCAGCGCCCATCTGAGAAACCTGACAATTGCCTGTCCAGTCGCCCGATCTTTTTGGACCTTATAGACCAAAAGCCAGGTAAATGAGGAAATTGGATAGGAACGTGGACCGGGAGCGTCAGTGATTGACACGCGGAAATCCGCTGGCATGTTGGCCGAAGCACCCGACGCCGCTTCGGTTACACCGTCAAGGGTGGGCACTATCCATTTGCCATCGTGGTTCAAGACCGTCGCCACTGGGATGTGGTTGGTCAGGGCGTAGGTCAGTTCGACGTAACCGATGGCACCCGGCGTTTGCTGCACAAGACCGGTCACGCCTTCGCTGCCTTTGCCACCGAGTCCCACAGGCCATCTTAGAGCCGTACCACGCCCGACCTGGCTACGCCAGTCAGGGCTGACCTTACTCAGATAATCCGAGAAGATATAAGTGGTTCCGCTGCCATCGGATCGATGTACCACCTGAATCGGCTCAGCAGGAAAGCGCACGCCAGGATTCAAACTAACAATTCTAGGATCGCTCCATTTGGTAATACGCCCAAGATAAATGTCTGCGATCACCGGACCGCTCAATCGGATATTCTGAGCCTTCAGTTCGGGGAGATTGTACATCAGCACCACTGCACCCAGTACCGATGGAAAATGTAAGACAGCACCGGGCATGGCTTTTAGCTGTTCGTCATTAAGTGGAGCGTCGCTGGCACCAATATCCACAGTGCGATTGCGCAGCATCATTATGCCACCGCCGGAACCAATCGATTGATAGTTAAAGCGAACCTCTGGCTCAACTTTCGTGTAATCGTCAAACCATTTAGAGTAAATCGGGTAGCCAAATGTTGATCCGGCACCGTTGATCAGTAATCGACTCAGACCTGTTTCATTGAGCATCAAGACTAATACCAGGACAAAGCCGACCCGCATTGCGACGGATAGCCCAAGCTTTCGCATTCCGTATCCTTTCCTCAAGCGTTGAAGCTCCTTGCAAAGCTGACCAATGTGACTTTCGACCACATCGGAGAGGCCATCTTTGGGAGATTCGTGAGTGTCATATCGCTGCGAGCATGGTAGCGCCTGCGATGAACAAACGCCGAGCCTTGCTGTTAAGGTTGGATTAAAAAATGATTGTGGTTCACCTAATTGTGTTTGAGTTGCCGGCGGCCATCGGGGGACAGTCCCACTTTATCAGGCAAATACGAAAAATTTATTGGAATTGGCGGACGATCGTTCGTGGAACCCGTCAAATGACGCCACTGCTCCGCAACTGCGCGACCGCCTCGGCATCATAGCCGAGTTCGCGCAGAACAGATTCGGTGCTTGAGCCTTTCTCCGGCGTCGGCATTCGCAGAGACCATGGAGTACGGCTCAGCTCGACCGCCTGGCCGAGGAGCTGCTGGCGTCCGAGGGTAGGATGGTCGATCTCGCGGGCGATACGCAGATGCTGAACCTGTGGATCAGCAAAGACCTGGTCGATCCGGTATATCGGGCCACAGGGCACCCCCGCCGCATTGAGGCGATCGATCCAATGTTCAGACGGTTGGGTCCGTGTGATTTTCTCAATTTCCTGATTAAGCTGGTCTCGATTGCGGAGCCGGGCTCTTCCGCTCGAGTAATCAGGATTTTTTATCAAGTGCTCCGCTTTTAGCGCCTTGCATAGACGTCCGAACAGGTCATTTCCCGATGCTGCTATATTTATGTGTCCGTTGGCTGTGGCGAACACTCCGGTGGGAACTGCTGTGGGATGATTGTTGCCAGCCTGCTCAGGTATTTCTCGATTAAGTAGCCATCGCGCCGCCTGGAAATCTAGCAGTGCAATCTGCGCGGCCAGCAGCGATGTTTGCACCCACTGGCCCTGACCAGACTGCTCCCGCTCCAGCAGCGCAATTAAAATGCCCATTGCGCAGAAGACCCCGGCACTGACATCGGCCACCGCGATTCCAGCGCGGACTGGGCCTTGTCCTGGCAGGCCGGTTATCGACATCAAACCACCCATCCCCTGCGCAATCTGATCCAGCCCTGGTCGGTCTCTGTACGGACCGTCCTGGCCAAACCCGGAAATGCTAGCGTAAACGAGGCGCGGGTTTATCTCGCGTAGCCGCAGGTAGTCGATGCCCAGCCTAAATTTTACGTCCGGCCGGTAATTTTCGACCAACACGTCCGCCTGCGCAACGAGGCGTTTCAGGATCTCGATCCCTTGCGGATGTTTCAGATTAAGGGTGATGCTGCGCTTATTGCGATGGAGGTTCTGAAAGTCGGGACTGTTTCGAGAGCCGACTTCAGCGGTTTCCTCAGGCGCCTCGACCTTTATGACGTCAGCGCCCCAATCCGCAAGTTGCCTGACAGCCGTGGGGCCGGCGCGCGCTCGGGTGAGATCGATTACCTTGAAGCGAGATAGCGGTAATGCAGCCATATCCTATTGCGCCGGCTCCCTTATTGTCTGTAAGTCGCACGGCTGAGCGCCGCGATTGTCGTACTTATAGCGGAATCCTCAGCGAGCTTCATTAGATGTTGCGGCACGGTTGCAGCGACCCGATCGCTGAAGTAACCCAAGATCGGTTGGGGAAAGTATTATCCACATTTGATTGACGAGGTTCGAGGTACCGGAATGGTTCACAAAGTGGCGATCATTACAGGAGCAGGTAGTGGTATTGGGAAGGCTGTCGCATTGACCTTTATGCGAGAGGGGTATGCCGTAGCTCTCGCCGGCCGTCGACGCGAACTGCTCGAGCAAGTTGCGGCTGAAGGTCGCTCGTTTAATTCGCCAGCTTTGGTTGTGCCAACTGATGTTCGCAACCCGGACTCAGTGCACAATTTGTTTGTGAAGACGTGTGAGAGCTGGGGACGGCTCGACGTGCTCTTCAACAATGCTGGAATCGGCGCTCCGGCAGTGCCTTTAGAGGATTTACCGTTTGACCGCTGGCAAGCGGTGGTCGATACGAATCTCACTGGTGCGTTTTTATGCACGCAGGAGGCCTTTCGAATAATGAAAGCGCAGCAGCCCCCTGGTGGCCGGATTATTAATAACGGTTCGATCTCGGCTCATGCCCCCCGACCCGATTCCGCTCCCTACACCGCGACCAAACACGCAATCACAGGATTAACCAAGTCGACCTCACTCGACGGTCGCAAATACAATATCGCTTGCGGCCAGATAGATATTGGCAACGCTGAAACGGAGCTGACCAGGCGAATGGCACGGGGCGTCCCACAGGCAAATGGCATCATTGCGCCCGAACCAACTTTCGACGTCCAACACGTCGCTGAAGCCGTTGCTTATATGGCACGGCTGCCACTCGACACGAATGTTCAGTTCATGACGATCATGGCGACCAAGATGCCGTTCATCGGTCGTGGGTAGCATGCTCTCACGGGAGTGATGCTGTGGACGGATCTTGGAGCGGTCGCTACTCCCGTGGTAGCCTTACGCACCCCGGGGGCTAGCGCAGGATAAGGCAGGAACGAGGCATGCCGGGAGCATTATCGAATCTTAGGATCGTTGAACTTGGTGAAATGGTTTCGGCACCATACGCCACCAAGCTGATGGCGGATCTGGGTGCGGAAGTAATCAAAGTCGAGCGCCCACTCAGCGGTGATAAGGCGCGCCTGCGCGGACCATTTCCAGGGCATTCGTTCCATCCCGAAAAGAGCGGCCTTTTTCTTTACCTTAACACCAATAAGTATGGGGTCACGCTCGACATCAGCAGACCCGAGGGTATGCGTCTTCTGGAGCGACTAGTCGAACAAGCCGACGTGTTTGTTCACAACGTGTGGCCTCCGGATATGGATCGAGTTGGCCTGAATTATGAACGTCTACATAAGGTAAACCCACGCCTGGTCATGACTTCTATCAGCCCTTTCGGTTTGTCTGGTCCTCACCGTAACTGGCGCGCGGAGGAATTGACGATTTGGAGCGCTGGCGGGGTCTGCGTACTCAACGGCGCGGGACCCGACCACCCCGAACTACCACCGCTTAAAACGTTTGGCAGTCAGGCTGGGTTCCAAGGTGGTGTCCACGCCGCAGTTGCGACGATGGGTGGCTTGATCGCCCAAATGCGCGACGGTGAGGGCGAGCATGTTGACGTCTCAGTGCAGGAATCGCTCGTGT
The DNA here is from genome assembly GCA_021323945.1 of Pseudomonadota bacterium. Classification (GTDB taxonomy): domain Bacteria; phylum Desulfobacterota; class Binatia; order Binatales; family Binataceae; genus JAMXLL01. Next base: position 18,480 of record JAJPKA010000006.1, read on the forward strand.
CGCAACTCGAGTTAACCTTTGAATACTGGCCCTACATGGGACTAATCGCGACCCGACTTGGACGGAAGCCCATCCAGCCCGTTGAATCAATCCGATGCAAGGATGGTTGGATTTATGTGTGCTGCATCGAAGAGCATCAGTGGCGTGGGTTTGTCGAGGTAATGGGAAGTCCCGATTGGGCGCGAGAGGAGATCTTTGCCGACCGCGTGAAACGGGGTGAGAACTGGGAGGCTCTCAAAATTTTTCTGGAAGAGTACTGCTCGCAACAAACGGTGCTCGACCTCTACCAGAAGGCGCAGGCGAGGCGCGTCCCATTTGCTCCCGTTTCAACCATGGGCGACCTACTGAACTCCGAACATCTCAAAGCTCGTGGCTTCTTCGTCGAGATCTCCCATCCGGTGGCAGGTACTCACATCTATCCGGGCGCCCCGGTTAAGTATAGCGCCACCCCGTGGGAGATCCGTCTCCCGGCGCCAACGCTCGGGCAGCACAACGCGCAGATTTTCGGGGAACGGCTGGGCGTCAGCAGTGCGCAACTGCGCGAACTTGCCAGAGCGGGTGTGATCTAAATGGCTAAAGCGCCACTTGCCGGAGTCCGTGTCGCAGATTTCACGTGGGTATGGGCTGGTCCCTACTGCACTCTGCAGTTGGCGCATCTGGGCGCCGACGTGATTAGGATCGAGAGCACCAGCCGGCCATGTATCACACGCGTGCTGCCACCTTGGCCGGACGGAAAGCCAGGCGGACTCAATCGTTCGGGATATTTCAATCAATACAACCAGGGAAAGCGCTCAGTAACGCTCAATTTGCGGCATGAGGCCGCGCGCGAAGTCGCTCGCCGGTTAATCGCTCAAAGCGATGTGGTCACCAACAATTTTGCCCATGGCGTTATGGAAAAGATGGGCTTTGGCTACGAAGCGCTAAAGCGAATCAAACCCGATATCATCATGATCTCGCTATCCGGCTATGGCGATACCGGCCCCTATCGAGATTACGTCGCTTACGGTCCGGCGCAGATACCTCTTTCGGGATTTTCGGCACTAACTGGCTATAAGGGCTGGCCGCCGATGCATACCGGTTTCAGCTACGCGGATCCTAATGCCGGCGTACATGGCGCTTTCGCCATACTGGCCGCCCTCTATCACCGAGCGAAGACCGGACAGGGGCAATACATTGACATGAGCCAGTGGGAGTGCGCCATGGCGTTGCTCCCTGAAGGAATTCTCGAGTACACCTTTAACAACTGCGAAGCGGAGCGCATTGGCAATTCCGATCCGCACATGGCGCCGCACGGAATATATCGATGCCTCGATCGCCCTGAACGAATCGCCGGTCACGTCATTGACCAATTCATTGCTCTGGTTTGTGCTGACGACAACGATTGGCGCCAACTAGCGCACATAATGGGACAGGCCGAGCTCGCTGACGATCCGAGATTCGCCACGCTGCAGGCGCGCAAGCAAAACGAGGATGAGCTCGACGCAATTATCGGCCGTTGGACGGCAAATCAGCACGCACATGAGCTAGCGGCTAACCTGCAACGGGCTGGAATCGCAGCGGCAGTGGTCGCCGACAACAAGTACTTAGCAGAAGAGGACGAGCATCTAAGGCTTCGAGATTACTTCGTCTATCTTGACCATCCCGAAGTCGGCGTTCGCCAGCACGCGGGTATCCCGTGGAGAATGAGCCGCAGCGACAGCAGGATCCGTTCTGCCGCGCCAACTATCGGCCAGCATACTGACGAAGTACTAATCGAGCTGCTTGGTTACACGAAGGAGGAGGTTGACCAACTCCGCTCCAGTGGCGCCCTGGATTGACCTATCGACGCCTACCCCAGGGTGAACCCGGGTAATGAAGCCATTCGTAACATAGACTGACCGACGACATCGGAGACAGTACAGGCCACCGATGTCAACGATCCGCCCTTGCGTCGGTAGCGGAACGGGAGCGGGATGGCCAGGCCAAAAATAAGTCTTGGGAGAAGCAAGATGGCCAAACTCGAACCATTGCTCAAAGGTCTGGTTTTTCCCGAAGGACCGCGTTGGCACGGGGGCAAATTGTGGTTCTCCGATATGCATGCTCACCTGGTGCGGACGGTCGATCTAGGTGGGCAGGTGGAAGATATTGTCGAAGTGCCAACCTGGCCATCGGGACTGGGCTGGTTACCCGATGAAACCTTGCTCATCGTCTCGATGACTGACCGCAGAGTGATGCGCTATGCAGGCAGCAAACTCGAGGTTCACGCTGACATTAGCGCCCTGGCCTCTTACTACTGCAATGACATGGTCGTGGACGGACGCGGCCGCGCATTCGTGGGCAATTTCGGGTTCGATCTCTTTTCAGGCGGGGCTCAAAAACCTGCGGAACTAGTGCTTATACAGCCAGATGGTACAGCCCGCGTAGTGGCAACCGGCCTGGAATTCCCCAACGGAACAGTAATTACACCCGACCAGCGCACCTTGATCGTTGGCGAGTCACTCGGACATCGGCTGACCGCCTTCCAGATTGAGGAAGACGGTTCGCTAGTCAATCGGTCAGTGTGGGCCGAGTTAGGTCATGCGGTGCCGGACGGAATCGCCCTCGACGCAGACAATGGGCTGTGGGTCGCATCACCCCTCACCCGCGAGCTTTTGTACGTGGCGCAGGGTGGCAAGATCCAGGAAAAGATCGAATGCGATTCGATGCCCATCGCATGTGCATTAGGCGGCAGCGCCCGGAAAACGCTTTTCGTCCTGCTCTCAGACAGTATCAATCCTGATGAATGTCGCGCCAAAAAGAGTGCTCGAATCGACATTATGGAGGTCCCCATCGCCGGCGCTGGCTGGCCATAAGGCCCACCTCCACACCTTCAGCCACGGGAATAACTGCGACTGAGCCATCTCCTCCTTCAACATTGACATCGAGATTGCTCCGGTACTAAGAGGGAGGATTAGGAGGGCTTTTGAATTGATGTAGCGCTGCTAATTGTTGGAGGCGCGACACCGCCGCTCGAGCGCCCCAGCTGACCGTGGGAGGTGTGAATCATGGCCGAGTTCGACACCATCATAAAAGACGGAATGATTGTTGACGGCACGCGTGTGCCTCGTTACAAGGCCGACGTTGGCATAAAAGATGGCAAGATTGCCCAGATCGGCCGACTAAAGAGCAGTGACGCTAACCAAGTCCTCGACGCCTCTGGTCAAATCGTCGCGCCTGGTTACATCGACCTGCACACTCATTATGATGCGCAAATCCATTGGGATCCCTACTGCACAATTGCCAGCTGGCATGGTGTAACTTCACTAACCATCGGTAACTGTGGATTCGGATTTGCCCCAGTCAGGGCGCGTGACGTCGACCGTGCAATGCTTGCCCTGTCACGCAACGAGTCTATTCCACTCGAACCGATGAGGGTTTCGATGAAGGTGGATTGGGAAACCTTCCCGCAGTACATGGACCACCTGTCGAAAATGCCGCTCGGAATCAACCTGGGACACTTATTGCCGACCGCACCAGCACTTGCCTACATAATGGGAGGCTTCGACGAGGCCAAAAAGCAATTTCCCAGCGAACGGGAAATGTTCCAGCTTAAACGCATCTTGCATGAAGCGATGGACGCCGGAGCTATGGGATGGTCGTCCCAGCGCCTGGTGCCGGAAAGCCGTGCGTCGGTCCAGCGCGACTTTGATGGCACCCCAATGATTACCGACATCTTGCCCGACGACTTTTACATCGAATTGGCTAAATACCTTGGCGAGAAAAACGCGGGGGTCATTCAATTCACTCAATCAGGTGCAAGCAAGTCAACTTTCGGCATCGATGACGATTTTCGGTTCCTCGAGCATCTAGCAAGCGTGAGCGGTCGGCCACTCCTGTACAATGCGGTCTTGATCGTCGACAAGCATCCGGAATCGCATCGCGCGCAGCTCAACTGGTTACGCGATGCCAACGCCAAGGGTTTGCGGATCTTCGGTCAGGCAGTAACCGCTCGAGCCCCGGTTCGAATGACGCTCGAAGACTGGAATCTCTTCGATAGTGTACCGGCGTGGCGAGAAGCCACTCTGGGGAGCGCCGAAGAGCGCAAGATGAAGCTTCGCAAACCCGAGATCCGCGCCGCGATGCGCCAAGAATACGACAACGGCGGTATGGAAACCCTGTCGCTGATCTTCGGCGAGTTGCCTAAGTGGATTGCCCGCAAGGTCCGGCGGCCCGACCTGAAGGAGAAATATGAAGGCCTGTCCGTCGAACAGATCGCTGAACGCGAGCACAAGCATGTGATCGACGCCATGCTCGACCTGACCGTGGAAGACGACCTACACACCGAGTGGGCGGGACCGGTCACCAATGCCCGCGCGGAGCTGTACAGTGAGCTATTGGCCGCGCCGTACATGATGCCCGGCGTTTCCGACGGCGGTGCACATATCAAGTTTATCACCCCCGGAATCTTCCCCACCGAAGTCCTGGCATGGCTGGTTCGCGATGTTGGCGCGCTTTCACTCGAAGAGGCCCATTTCCGTCTCAGCGGATTGCCAGCGTGGGCTGCTGGCTTTAAGGACCGCGGCATCTTGCGCGAAGGCATGGCGGCCGACGTCGTCGTGTACGACCTCAATAAGCTTAGGGCGTTGCCAGAGGAAATCCTTCACGATATCCCGGCTAATGAATGGCGTCGCGTGCAACGCTGCGAAGGATATCGCTGGATCATGGTAAATGGTCAGCCGATCTTCGAAGAGAATAAGTGCACTGGCGCGACCCCGGGCAAGCTGTTGCGCAATGGGAGAGCAACGGCCTGAGCCAGCTCGTGTGGTCAGATAGAGCGATGGGCCGCGCTTACATGGCGCGGCCCGATGCGGCTGAAGCAAGTCCGATGACCCTCGGCTCTGATGATCGGACGGGCGGAGGAGCTTAGCACGAGTCGATTCGGTCGCTGGAATCCCTTGATGGCCGACGATTTACGCGACTTACTGGTAGTCTCCGCTTCTAGCCGGCAGCTGGATGTCGATTGTGCACCGGCACTTCTACTGAGGCAACCGCCGTTCGGTACTGGTCGCGTGAGATTCGCGCAATAAACTCATTAAAAGCACATGTGCAATTTTGCGCGGCGAGTGAGCGACTCCTGGGCCCGTTTCGAAGTCGGCGACGCGACAGCGATACCATGTGTTTCGGGATTTATGATGCCGCGCTTTCCGGCGTGCGGTTGTACTGGACTCGTCGACATCGAGATTAGACCAAGGCAGCACTTTTCTCCTCTGTCGGCCCGAACCTGTCGTGACCTTGTTCAGAATAGTGTGGGCCTTGACGCCATCCACGTTCGCGCGCCCGAGCTTTCAACCACCTTCGACAATTCTGAAGACTTCTGGACGCAATTGCATCGACGACGAGACCCGACTCCTGAATACGCGACGTCATCAAGTGAGGGCGCCAGGTGACACTGCGAGAGCTAATTTGCTGCAGCATGCCCGTCCCACACGATTGTTCTATTCGATTGAGTGCACGCGCTCGGCCGGTGCCAGCGACACGCTAAGAGCTCGTCCCATAGCCATCGCAGTACGTACCGACCCAGGCGCATCGTATCGGTCGAGGCACGATCATGAAGGGTGTAGTGTTTCTCGGTAATCGCAAACTCGAACTCCAAGAGTTCCCTGACCCTACCCCGGGTCACGGCGAGGTGGTGATAGCCATAAAAGCATCCGGGATGTGCGGGTCCGATTTGCATGTCTATCGTGCAACCGGTTCACAAAATGCTTTGGGTTTTGCGGTGTCAGCTCCGGCGATTGCGGGTCACGAGCCGTGCGGAGTTGTAGCCGAGGTCGGGCCGGGCGTGAATCGGCGCTTGGCAGAGGTGGGAGCCAGAGTCATGGTGCACCACTACTTTGGTTGCGGTGTTTGCCAGCATTGCCGCACGGGGTGGTCACAGATGTGTGTAGAAGGCGCAGCAATCTACGGCGTAACTCACCATGGCGGACACGCTCCTTATATGAAAGTGCCGGCCGCGACTTTGGTACCTTTACCCGAGGGCCTCTCGTTTGAAACCGGGGCGGCGATAGCCTGCGGAACGGGAACTGCTTTCAACGCTCTGCGGCGCATTAACCTTTCCGGTCGCGACACAATCGCGATTGTTGGCCAAGGACCGGTGGGCTTATCTGCAACTCAGTTCGCGGTCGAAATGGGCGCACGGGTGATCGCTCTCGATCTCAGCTCGGAGCGACTGACACTCGCCAAACGCTTCGGTGCCGAACTGGTGATCAACGCCGGCATCGACGACCCATTGGCTGCGGTCAAAGATGGAACCCATGGTCGCGGCGCCGATCTGACGCTCGATACGTCTGGGCGTCCCGAGGGTCGACTGTTAGCAGTAAAAGCCGCCCGTCCATGGGGCACGGTCTGTTTTGTAGGTGAGGGAAGCAATGTGACGATCGATGTCAGTCCTGATATGCTCCGCAAACAGCTCACGATTGTGGCTTCCTGGACATTTTCAACAGTGGGACAGGCCGAGTGCGCCCAATTCGTTGCCGAACGACGTATTCCGGTCGCCGACCTGTTCACCCATCGATGGCACCTGGAGCAGGCCGACGAGGCGTACCGACTCTTCGATACTCAAACAACCGGCAAAGGGGTGTTCCTGATCTAAGTACCACTGGTGACCGCGGAGAAGGGGCTTCTTTGCTCTCCTTCCGTGCCCTGATGAATGACCAAACTCGCACTGGAATGGGAGCGTAAAGGTTAAGTTACGCAGCTGCCTACTCAAGCTTTTAGGCGTTGAAACCTAGAAACAATGGCTTACCATATCGCTGTCATTCCCGGAGATGGGATCGGCAAGGAGGTTGTCCCCGAAGGCATCAAAGTGCTGGAAGCAGTTGGCGCCAAATTCGGCATCGGTTTTCGCTTTCGGTACTTTGACTGGAGTTGCGAGACCTACAAGCGGACGGGCCGCATGATGCCCCCCGATGGCATCGCACGCCTTCGTGACCATGACGCGATTTTTCTCGGCGCCGTTGGCTTTCCCGGTGTGCCCGATCACATATCTTTGTGGGGCCTCTTGTTACCTATCCGGCGGGAGTTCGAACAATACGCTAACCTTCGGCCGGTTCGGCTACTGCCCGGGATCCGCTCGCCGCTGCGAGATCGGAAACCAGGCGACATCGATTTCTGGATCGTGCGCGAAAATACTGAGGGCGAGTATTCCCAAATCGGGGGAAGACTCCATTCCGGGACAGCTGACGAGATCGTAGTACAGGAGGCTATCTTCACGCGACGGGGAACCGATCGGATCATTCGCTATGCCTTCGAGCTGGCACGTCGCCTTGGACGCAAGCGTGTAACCTCGGCTACCAAGTCGAACGGCCTTTATCATTCGATGCCGTTCTGGGATGAACGGTTTGCGACAATCGCTGCGGAATACCCGGAAATCGAGGCTGACCAATACCACATTGATATTCTGGCAGCACGATTTGTACTCTCGCCCGAACGGTTCGGTGTAGTCGTCGGCAGTAATCTCTTTGGAGACATCTTGTCTGACCTGGGCCCGGGCGTCGCCGGAACTATTGGCGTCGCGCCCTCCGCAAACATCAACCCGGAGCGGCTCTTCCCTTCCATGTTCGAGCCTGTGCACGGTTCAGCACCCGATATTGCTGGCAAGCGCATCGCTAATCCAATTGGCCAGATCTGGTCGGCCGCGCTGATGCTCGAACATTTAGGCGAAGTAGAAGCTGGTCAATGCATTCTTCGCGCGATAGAGAGCGTGTTGCAATCACCAGGAGCTCCGCTTACGCCTGATCTGGGCGGACGTTCCTCGACCGAAGAGCTGGGTTCAGCAATCCGGATGGTGATTCAGGAGTGACTGCCGAAACTAGCAGGCAATAGCGAGCACCACCTCGATGCTTTAACCGATGCGCGTCTGAAGCCTTAAAACTGTAGGGCGGCGTGACTGGCTCGAGAAGGAGAAGCTTCTCGCCGCGGGGTTATTACTAAGCGTCGACGGGTTGGCCAGATTAGCCATCGCGGTTAATTGGCCGCCCTGCTCGTGGCGCCAGCTTCGCATCATTTCAATGACGATAAGCATAAGGAAGGGCGTAACTTTAAATGCCGGGATGCCCACGGGAACAACCGAAAGATCATATCACTGGCTGCCGTCTGTCGGTCGGTGACTGAGGACGAAGTAGTCAAACGTTTATCGGAAGGATCGGTAGAAGGCACGAATATCAGAAACGAGTTGTTCCGGCTCCTCGCTCGGTGCGAAGTGCCCTCCTGCTGTCATCGGCGTCCACCGTTTCAAATTGAAGTAGTTCTCGGCCCATTTCCGGGGTGGGATTAACAGCTCGCGGGGGAAGATCGCTAACGCCGTCGGCGCTTCCACCACCGGTGTACGCTGGTGCTCTGGTTTCCAAGGGTGGTTGCGCGCTTCATAGTAGTAACGAACCGACGTCACAAAACAATCAGTGACCCAATACAACATGATATGAGTCAGCAGTTCGTCTTTCGAGAACCTGCGTTCCACGTCTCCCCCACAATCGCTCCAGGCACGGCGGCGTTCGAGAATCCAGGCACACAATGCAACCGGGGAATCGTGCATACCGTAGGCGAGGGTCTGAGGGTCACGGGTCTGAACCGCAACGTGACTGACGATATGAGGAGCGGCCTCTTTAGTACGAGCGAGTGCGGCCTGCTCATCGGAGCCGTAGTCAGCGTCCCGAAAGGAACGCCCGGAGAAAAAATCCATCGGAATTGACAATGATAAGTAGATCCCAATTAGGTGCTGAGGATACTTATGGCCCAATTGTTCGGTTACCAAGGCACCCCAATCGCCACCCTCGGCGGCAAATCGCTCATAACCCAGCACATCACGCATCAGCGTTAACCATAGATCGGCCGTTCGCCACCAGTTGATGCCCGGCTTGGTCAACGGGGTCGAAAAGCAGAATCCCGGCAAAGAAGGGACGACTACGTCGAACGAATCGATAGGATCGCCACCGAAGGAGGCAGGGTCGGTTAGAGGGCGAATAACTTTGTTTAGGTCCCAAAAAGTCCAGGGCCAGCCGTGGGAAAGGATCAACGGAATCGGCTTCGGTCCTTTGCCGTGCTCCATAATGAAATGGATGGGGACATCCTCTATCGTCACCTTGTAATGAGAAAATGTGTTTATCTCTCGCTCATGTTTGCGCCAATCGTAGGCGTTTAACCAGTACTTGACCAATTCCTCCAGGTAATCGCGGTTTGTGCCATAAGCCCAGTTTTCGTTGGCGAAATCTATTGGCCAACGGGTTCTGGCCAGGCGTTGGCGCAGGTCGTCCAAAACAGAATCAGGGACGGCAACGCGAAACGATTGCTTCTGCATGGTTTTGCTCCTTTGCGTCATTTGGGAAACGCGCCGCCCAAATAGCCGGCCAGTTTATCAACCGATGACTGTCAGCAGGCCCCCGTGTTTGCGAGACAATGAAAATGGCCGTAAGCAGGGACGGGGCGGCCCATTTGATGCGAGCCTCTGGCCCTGACCGCTGCCAGAACAACCGCATGCAAACCGCTTTTGGTTCTTACCTAGTCCGAACTCTCCGCTATCCAGTTCTGGGAAACCAGGCAAGCTACTCCCGCTGGCATGGCACAAAAGCCCGGAACTTCGCCCTTTTCCAGTCGAGCACCGATTGGCGCCGCTTTCGGTTGACGACGGGTACTCCGCAGTTTACATGGTCGGGTAGGCCAGATTCTATGGTTGTGGGGGCGACGGACAACGAAACCGGCGTTAGCGGAGTCTGACGTTGAATGCCTGTCGGCCTTTCTCCCCTGGCCTCACGTCGAACTGAACCTCGGCGCCCTCACGGAGATCCTCGAAATAGAGCTTGGGCGACAATCGGGAGCGGTGGAAAAAGATGTCATCGCTGCCATCATCAGGAACGATGAAGCCAAAGCCCTTGTCCCTCATTATCTTTTTGATTGTCCCATACACTTTAGGAAATCCTCACTCTGACGGCTTATATTGAGATTAGGTCGGTCTCGCTATATGTAAAGAGGCCGAATCGCGCTTCGAGAGGAGAGCGATTTTGCTGACCGCAATTACGCTCAGGCACATTGAACGAATTTTTGCAGTGACAGACGCACTGGGTATTTCACGCGAGGCCTTGGTAATTCCGCTCCGTCCGGAGCGTCCCGGAAGGATACGGCAGATTCCTGGCGGGAAAATCGAGATTACAGTCGAGCGCGATATGGATTTCGAAGAATGGCTCACGGGTCTCGAGGACCAGCTTCGACTTGTGCTGGAGAAGGGACCGGGCTAAGTACCAGTAGTACCGTTCCGTCGCTGACCATGTCGCCAACGTGTGCACGAATTTGTCGGACCACGGCCGGACTTTCCGCCTGGAGAGCTGTCTCCATTTTCATTGCCTCGAGCACTACCAGGACGTCACCAGGCTTGACCTGCTGACCTTCCGTCACTGGCAGTTTGACCACCTTTCCCGGCATCGGAGCGGTGATTTCCGGCGTCGCCAAGCCGGTCACCCGACGTGCGCTGCGAGTTTCGACTGGAATGAAATCGAACTGTGCGGGTCCGGATGCCACCAGAATCGAGCCGCGCTGACGCGCGACAAAGACCCTTACCGCCCGTCGACCAATCCGAACGATTCGGTCGCCGGCGGGCGTCATCTCAACGCTGCCAGCAACTTCGATATTGTTTCCCTTTATCTGCGCCCTCAAAAGGTCCCCGTCGCTGGCAGTTGGCTCAACATCGAACTCACCTGCGTAACCTGACAATTTCAATTTCAATTTTTTTCTGCCGCCTCTCTCGTTCGGGTTAGACCGCTCGTGGTTTTGATTCTGACTAAGACAATTAGGACATCCCTATCCGGAATTGGAACGCCAGAGCTCGAAACCGGTCAGTTCAAGCCAGGGGGAATGCGGACGATCTACCGCCGACTCACCAGTCGCATACGCGAATGAGAGCGCCTTGTGCCCGCCGCGAAGGACTGATGCGGTTGCGATCAGCGCGGCGGCGAGATCGTCGTTGTTGGCTTTCGAACTAGCCAGAAATTCGGGTACGAAGTTGGTGGACAGGCGAGCAGACGCGAACATTTCACTCGCAATCACGCTGCGCAGAAAGTCCGCAGTAGTATGAACTCCCAGCAATGAAAATTCACCAAGGGCGACGAGCATCCGCCGCCGCACCTGCTCGCGAGTGGCGCCGTAGCAAATGATCTTCGCAATCAGACTATCGTAATAAGGAGGGATTTCGGTTCCGGGCAACAGATGGGTGTCGACACGAACCCCTGGGCCAGCGGGTAACGCAAGTTGAAGGACTGTTCCACTGGCAGGACGAAAGTCATTTCTCGGGTCCTCGGCATTGACTCGACATTCTATCGCGACCCCTCTTGGTGTAAGCGGCTCACTGACCGGCTCCCCCATTGCGATCAGAAGCTGATCTGCGACCAGGTCGCGATCGAATCGAATCTCAGTTACAGGATGCTCGACCTGTAGCCTTGCGTTGACCTCGAGGAAATAGAACGATTCGCCGTCGACTAAGAATTCAGCAGTGCCGGCGTTACGGTAGCCAGCTGCACGCGCCAGCCGGAGCGCCGCGTCAATCATGGCGTCGCGAAGTCGCTCGGCTAGTTCCGGTGCCGGCGACTCTTCGATTATTTTCTGGTGACGCCGCTGGATTGAGCATTCGCGCTCGCCTAGTGTAACCAGATTGCCATGATGGTCTGCGAGAATTTGGACCTCGATATGGCGTGGACGCGCCAAATACTTTTCTATGAATAAGCGACCGTCGCCAAACGCCGCCTGAGCCTCCCGAGCGGCCGCGTCGAGCGCTTCCGCGAGCTGTTGAGGTCGCTCGACCACCCTCATACCGCGTCCACCCCCGCCAGCTGCTGCTTTTACCAGAAGCGGATAACCAGCTTTGGCACCGAACTCTCTCGCCCCTTCGAGATCTACCGCGTCGCAGCCGGGGACTACAGGTACTCCAGCGCGCTGGGCAAGTTGCCGGGCTGCGATCTTGTCTCCCATTATTGACATCACCTCAGGAGGTGGACCGATGAAAATAAGCCCCGCCTTCTCAACATCACGTGCAAAGTCGGGGCGTTCTGATAGAAAACCGTAGCCTGGGTGAATGGCGTCGGCGCCACTTTCGCGCGCCGCCGCAATCAGTGCGCTGGCATTCAAGTAGCTAGCTGCCGGATCTGCGGGCCCAATCGGTATTGCCTCGTCGGCTGCAGTAACGTGCGCGGCGGTGGAGTCAACTTCTGAGTAGACTGCGACAGAACGGATGCCAAGCAGCCGGGCGCTGCGGATAATTCTCATCGCAATCTCACCACGGTTTGCTATGAGCAAGGTGCCTATTGGACGCTTCACGGAACAATCACTCCTAGCCAAAGAGCCCGCGGGCATTGTCAGAGGACATCGGTCTCGGCCCGAAAAAAATTCGTGCAGTTAGCAGTCGAAAAAATATTGATCGCGGTGGCGAAATCACTATTTTTGTCGTGTAACTGTTCGCGCGCCAGCAATCCAGTTGGCGTCAACTCACAAGGAATATTGTGCATGAGGGAGCGCTAGCGTAAGCAATGACAAATCCAACCGCCGTTCGCACTGTATATGACTTCCCGGTCGCCGGTCATCTTTGCTCTGACGGAGCCGTCCGCTACGTCAAGTTGACCCGACGGGGAGGACATCTTCAGCCGCAGGGCACATGCCCTCAGTGCCAAACCGCTTTTCAGTATCAAAAGCCGCAACGCTCGAGAATGCGGCACCGGAGCGGTGACGGCGCAAGTCACTTTTAATTGCAGGCGCGGCGGTTCGCCGTCGCGGTTCAGAACCACCGATCAGTCCAGTTGACACAGCAACTGGCGGATAGCGGTGGCTCGCACGGTGTGGCTGCGTTGACTTAACCCTGCTGCCGCGACGCACAGTCGCGGCAGTCAGCCAAGGCAGGCCACCTCGGTGAATAACTCACATCGCGTTGGCAGTGCTCGCTATTTTCACGCCCTTGGCTCGGCATCGCTCTCACGAGCTCGCGCCTAGACCTGCGAACTCTCACCGCTCGGTCTCAGCGTGTGGCGTTGCCTCGGAAATCAGGTCGCAAGGCCAAGGTAGAACTCCGAGAGGTCTATTTGAGGCTCGACATCAACGCTCTACTTGGCTTGACTCGCGATCAAGTCTGCGATGAGACGGGGTCGATCGTCAGTTGAGCAGAGGTCATTTGGAGACACGTCACTCTGCTCGACAGCCGTCAGAGACTGATAAAGGGTGCGAAGATTGGCCGGCCCTATATCACTCAGAGCCTGTTTCTCCTGGCTTAGAGACCGGCGTAAGTCCTCAGCTTGCTGACGCCAATGTTTACATACAGCAATGGTCCTTGAATAGGATTGTCCGGTGTACTTGACGGGAGTCTCGAGGATCTCTCGCTGATCAGGACGCATCCGAGCAATATAATGTTGTAGTTCCGAGTCTCGCTGCACTAACTCCATTATGGCCTTTCCCTGCTCGCGCGCTTCTCTGGCGAGTTTGCGCACGCGTTCGTAGGCATGCGGGCAACCATACAAGGCTAAGAGAATATACAAGGGTTCCGCAACGATCTGTTCCTCGCTAAATTCGAGATTCCGCTTCATGGCCTTTTGATCAACCCGCATCAGCTTGATCGAGCGGTTCAAGCGAACGACGCAGTAATCAAAAACGGTCATTAACTCGGGAAGAAATCGCTGAGACGCAGAATTGGTGAGATCACGCTGGTGCTCCGATACCTGATCCATCAGCATCGTCACCATTCGCGGCATGTAGGCTTTCCAGAGGCTCTTCACATTTTCGAAACTCTTGGGATTGATTTTATGCGGCATCGTAGAAGAGCCTACCGTGTCAGGCGACTGGCCTTCCTGCACCTCGCCGATCTCGCTGCGACACAAATGGCGCAAATCGTCGGCAAGGTTTGCCAACACCGAGAAACATGACTGAACGGCATAGCCCATGTCGGTGGCAAATTCTGGCTGAACTATTTGGCTGGCGATACTGCCTGGGGCCGGCTGCAAGCCGAGATGAGCCAGGACGAGTTTTTCGAATAGAACGGCAGCCTTGGGCAGGTGCAACGAAAGGGCATTATAGGCTCCGACGGCACCCGCGATCTTACCGCGCAGATTTTGCCGGCTGGTCTCGAGCATCCGAATCCGGCCTCCGAGGCGATCAACATACAGCGCGATCGCAAAACCGAAGGTTATCGGCACCGCATGTTGACCATGCGTGCGTCCGATTTGAGGTGTTGAAGCATGTAGCTCGGCGAGCTCGATCAACGTTCCTAATAGGTCAAGCAGATCCGGCAGGATCACATCACGCAAAAGCTCCTGAAATCGCAGGCTGGTCGCGGTATCAGTCGTATCGTTGGAGGTCAGAAACAGATGGACATAGTTGCCCGCTTCAGGGCTGACTTTTCGGCTCACGCAATTAACGAGCGCGCGAACTATGTGACCTGTACGCTTCTCTTCCTCGTAGACCTCGGCCGCGGTCACCGCATCAAAGGCGGCGAGGATCTCATCCGCATGCTTTGGCGAACACCACCCAAGCTCGCGGAAGACGACGATCACCGCAGTTTCAACCCGTCGCTGGTACTCGAAGAAGGCGCTTTCCGAAACGTACGGTCGGAGACGCTCAAAGAAGGAGCTGTCCGCTCCGTAATAACGGAAATCTATTGGGCTGACCAGGTCGTAGATATCCATGCGAAGGCCGGTAGCGATGTTCTAGGGTGGCGGCGCGGAGACTCGAACTCCGGACTCTGCGGATATGAGCCGCATGCTCTGACCAACTGAGCTACGCCGCCACAAAGCCATCAGAATAACGAGAGCGGCTGGGCCAAGAAAGTGGCTCCTTCAGCGGATTGCCACTGATTGCGCTTTGACTTGCCGGCTGCCTCGTGCGAGCTGATAAAGCACACCCTCATTGAGTTCTACACAGCTCAGTTTGCCGCCGTAGACCAGGCCTGTATCGATCCCGAGCTTGTATGGCAGGTCGACCATTACGGTACGCATTGGGGTATGGCCGAAGACGACGGTAGCGCCGAGCTGATGGGTATGAAAAATAAACTCCTCACGAATCCAGAGCATATCTTCGACACTCTGCTCTTCGAGTTGACGCAGCGGCGAGATGCCGGCGTGAACAAACAAATAAGGCGGGCGGAGATAGCTGGTCGCGAGCGAGTTCAGAAAATCGAGATGGCTGGGTGGAATGCGTTCCAAAGCCCGCTCGCGCTCGCCCACGCCATCGGGCACTCCATAGCTCTCCAGCGTCGGTGCTCCGCCATTGAAAAGGAACGATTCTCCGTAATGACCGGGCAGTCCGAGGAAGGAAAGCATCATATCTTCGTGATTGCCCTTGAGGAAAATACATTCAGCTTCGCCCTCCCGATAGTCGAGCAGCAGCTCGATCACATCGCGGGCGGAGGGTCCGCGGTCGACGTAATCGCCTACGAATACCACCGTATCGCCGCGAGCCGCGGCAATCGTCGCCAGCATTGTTGCAAGTTCGTCAGCGCATCCGTGGATGTCGCCGATCGCGAACAGGCGACCATTGCCTCCTGACAACGCTTGCTTTGACAGGTGATCCGCTTGCATTGCGCGAGGTTTTTTCGCCAACGGCTTTACTCCTGCTCGGCGCGCTCTTGCTCACTCGATAATAATGCCGAAAGTATGCGGCGATCTTCCACCACCTTGCGGACAGCGCTGTAGGGGTTGAGGGTTCCTTCGCGAACCCCCTCAATCAGCCTTTGAGCACCGTTGACCGCCCCCTGCCTTAGCGCGCGGGTCGTACGTTCTTCGATTTCCGATGCGAGCACTTCCATGAACTCCCGCGTTCGCCGCTCGCTTTCACGGGCAGCGTCGCGATGTTCGGCTAAATATGCACGATGACGCTCAATCTGGGTAATCAATGCATCGATACCGACATCTGCTGAAGCCTGCGTCATCACTACGGGCGGGCGCCATCCGCCAGCGGGTCTTAAGTGAACACTGAGCTCAAGTTCAGCCTTGATCCGGTCGGCGCCGTCGCGATCGGCCTTGTTAACCACGAAAAGGTCGGCAATTTCATTCAGGCCGGCCTTCATGACCTGAACACCATCTCCACCCTCGGGTACCGTGACCACCAGGGTCGTGTCGGCAAGATCCATCACGCTCAATTCGGTTTGGCCTACACCGACAGTTTCGAGAATGATCATGTCAAACCCGAAGGCGTCCAGCAGCTTGACGATCTCCCGCGCGGCACGGCTGAGGCCACCATGGTAGCCGCGGGTGGAGAGACTGCGAATGTAGACGCCGGCATCATTATAGTGATCGGTCATCCTCACGCGGTCGCCGAGTACAGCGCCGCCAGAGAAGGGACTGGACGGATCGATCGCTACCACCGCCACAAGCTTTCCCTGGGAGCGGTACTTCGTGATGAGGCGATTAACCAGGGTGGACTTTCCAGCACCCGGCGCTCCGGTGACCCCAATGATATAAGCGTGTCCGGTCTGGGCGTAAATCCGTTCCATTACACTGCTGACTTGTGCCGCTCGATTCTCAACCAGGGTGATAAGCCGGGCCAGGGCAATCCGATCGTGCTGTGCAAAGCGCTCAAGTAAGAGGTCTAGCTTCGTCTGCGCCATCAATTCACCGCGTGTCTTTACGCTTCTCATGGTAACCGTAAGAAAGCCGTTGTAAAAGCTAAAAAGAGTCGCCGGCGAAGCTTGCGGATGGAGCCGGGAGCTTGGCAGGTTCGCGGATAATTTGCGAGCCTCGCTACCGGAAGGGCTGTAATCTTCAGGTTTTTGCTTGGAGAGCGTGGCCCTAGTCAGAATCTATCGCCCATGCGGACCGTCAACACCTCAGCGGCCGCCAGTCGCGGCCGAAATTCGCCCTCGGGGATTTTGCCACCGAGAACGATGGCCGACGCGTGGGAGAGCTACCGCGACCATAGTTTTCGACGTGTTCCTCAGCGCCGAGTCACCAGTGAAAATGCCGCTTTGCGCTTCATCAATGAGACCGGTTTCTGCACCGCATTTAGCGCGGGCCTCGGTGTGCCTTGTTTACGCGAGGCTATCGAGGGACGCCGCGAGCCCCAACTTCCGCACCATATTCAACATGATCCGGCGACCGTGCTGACGTGGCGCCTAAAAGACAGTCTCCCGGCCAAAGGCGCGGTTTACTATGGCAAGGTGCTGGCGGGTCGGCCAAGTTTTATCGCCCTCGAGCTGCTCCCGTGTTTTCTCCGCTTACGACTAAGCAGGTTGAATTACCAGCAGCTTTATCAGCGAGGGACTCTCTCGCGTTGCGCCAAGCTGGTGATGGACGTACTGAGTCGAAATGGGCCGAGCGAGACCAGGCTGCTCAAGCTTGCCACGGGCTTTGCCCAACCCAAGCTGCGGCCCGAATTCGATCGCGCGATGCAGGAGCTGCAGCAAAATTTCCTCGCTTTAAAGGTTGAAGAGCGCTACGACCCATTTACCTACGTCTGGGATACAGTCGAACACCGTTGGCCTGGAGCGCTGAGGGCGGCGCGCAGGATGAAGCCTGGAGAGGCCGCCTACCTGATCGTTCGGCGCTACTTTGAGATCGCCGGATACGGCTGTGAACGCTCGGTTGGCGCGCTGTTAGGAATCCCGGCGCCGCTGGTCGAAGCGGCTTCTCGAAAACTCGAACGTGAACAATTGGTGCGTCGCGCAATCCAACTCGCTGGGCGACGAGAACCCTTAACTGTACTGAGTTCGTTACTCGATTCATAGTGAAATCAAATCAGCCGAGAGACCCACCGGCGAGATGGTGCAATGGTAGGTTGGCGTGTTTCGCCCCATCGGCTAAACTCGTTCGAGCTTTTCGCTGTGGCAGAAATGTATCGACCACTAGGAGTTAATGAGCGGCCGAACTTCATAGAGGTGTGAATCAAGGATCAGACACTTTATGCGGGTTCTCTTCGTTCATCCTGGTCCGCTGATGTACAGCGAGATTTATTTGCGGCTCGAACCCCTGGGCATGGAGCGAGTCGCCGCAGCGGTGCGCGCGGCGGGCCATCAGGTGCAGATTCTCGATCTTCAGATTTTTTCCCATCGCGATTTTTATCGGTTACTGCAAAGCTGGCGTCCAGACGCGCTAGGCTTCTCCCTCAATTACCTGGCGAACGTACCAGAGGTGCTGGAACTGGCCGCTGGCGCCCGCCGTATGCTCAAGGATTCACTGATTTTCGCGGGCGGTCATAGCGCCTCGTTCGTAGCGGCGGACCTCTTGGAACATAGCGATGCCCTCGATTGTGTAGTTCGGGGCGAGGGTGAGAGAGCAACCCCCGAATTGCTTGAAGCTTTTGGCGGTGGCAGGCTCTCGCGAGTGCCAGGAGTCTTGAGTCGTGATGGGGAAGGTCCGCCACCACGCTTACTGGAAGATCTGGACCGCTTCTTTCCCGCCCGCGATTTGGCGCGCCGACGCCACAAGTATTTCATCGGCGTGCTCGACCCCTGCGCATCAATCGAGTTTACCCGCGGCTGCCCATGGGATTGTTCATTTTGCAGCGCATGGACCTTTTATGGGCGGAGTTATCGAAAATCCAGCGCCCCCGCGATAGCCGAGGACCTGCGTTCAATAGCCGAACCCAACGTCTTCATCGTTGATGACGTCGCCTTCATTCATCCAGAACATGGCTTCGAAATCGGTCATGAGCTGGAAAAACGCAAAATCAAGAAAGCTTATTACCTGGAAACCAGAGCGGACGTGCTCTGCCGCAACCGCGAGGTATTTCAGTATTGGCGCCGATTGGGACTCGAATACATGTTCCTTGGACTGGAAGCAATCGATGAGCAAGGTCTGAAGCTGCATCGCAAGCGCTCGTCTCCGGACATTAATTTCAAAGCGCTCGAAATTGCCCGCGAGATCGGGGTGACCGTAGCCATCAACCTGATCGCCGACCCATCCTGGGATGAACGACAGTTTGAGATCGTTCGCGAATGGGCTCTGGAAATCCCTGAAGTTGTCCACATCACCGTAGCAACGCCCTACCCTGGCACTGAAACCTGGCTTACCGAGTCGCGCAAACTGACCACTTTGGACTATCGGCTGTTCGACATCCAGCACGCAGTTCTGCCGACTCGCCTGCCGTTGCGTCGTTTCTACGAGGAATTGGTCAAGACTCAGGGCGTCATTAACCGCAAGCATCTGGGATGGCAGGGTCTTAAGGACGTTGCTTTGCTGGCGGCACGGTTGGCGATTAAGGGGCAGACCAATTTCCTGAAGATGCTATGGAAGTTCAACAGTGTTTATAACGCTGAGCGACAGTACTCAGACCATTTCCGGGAAGCCCGATACCTGATGCGCGCTCCAGCGGCTCACTCGCAAGGGCGTCCACGGGGCGAGGTCCTGTACATTCACAACCCGCGTGCCGAAAGTGAACGGGTTAAATCAATGGCAGAAACCCGGCTCACGCTGTCACATTCGCACTCAAAAGGCATTCGCGAGGCTCCACATGAGGGGACCCCGGCGGATGCTCAGCTGGCCCCAGTTGGGAATTGAGCTGAACTCTCGCGTAGTTGGGAGCAGGCTCTCATTGTCTCCGCTCCCCCGAAGAGCACGTTGCGAACACAACATTCGGGTTGAAAATTGGAATTTTCTGGGGGCTTCCCGAGAAATCGTGAGCCCGACGTGACCTCTTGTTTGGGTTGCGATTGAGTAAGCCAAAAAGTAAGATTTCTTTTGGGCTTTCAGCACAGGGACCCGCGTTGTTTACCGGTATTATCGAAGATCTTGGAACCGTCGAGGACATCAAGCATTCCACGAAAGGTGCGGTTCTGAATATTCGCACCTCGCTGCCGATATCCGAGATCTCGATCGGCGAATCGATCGCGGTAAGTGGATGCTGCCTGACCGTGGTTCGTAAAGCGCGGGGCAGCATCGTAATGGACGTATCGGCGGAGACTTTGCGGCGGACGGCTCTCGGATCCTTGGAGCCCGGTGACCCGGTTAATCTAGAACGTTGTTTGACTCTTAACAAGCTGATCGGAGGCCATTTGGTCTCCGGCCATGTCGACGGAGTCGGGCGCATCGTTTCAATCAAGGCCGAGGGCGATTCGCGACTCTATACCTTCGAAGTTGGCGCGGCTGAGAGCCGATACCTGGTCGAGAAAGGCTCAGTCGCCCTAGACGGTGTAAGCCTGACGGTATTTGATATTCGTCGCCGGCGGTTCAACGTCGCGCTCATACCTCATACGCTCAAGATGACCACACTTGGCCACAAAGACGTGGGTTCAACCGTGAACGTCGAGAGCGACATGCTCGTTAAATACGTCGAGCGAATCCTGGGTGATAGGGCGCTGATTCGGCGCAATGAACGACACAAGGCGAAGGCCGCATCTTCGAGTCGGCTAGCCGGAGGGCTGACATGAGCCTGATGCAGATCCCGCGCAAAATCGAATATGCGCTAAGGGCCATGATCCATCTTGCAGACAATCCCAACGGCGTAGCCCGGGGCAGTGTGATTGCCCGCGAGGAGCACATCCCCAAATATTATCTGGAAAAGGTGATTCGAGATCTTATGCGACGCGGCCTCGTTCGTGCGCGGCGGGGTCCGGGGGGTGGTTACCAGCTTGCACGCCCACCCGAGACAGTTTCGTTTCGGGATGTGATCGAAGCTGTGGAAGGACCGATCACTCTCAACGTTTGCGTTGACGGCAGCAGTGCCTGCAATCTCCAACCGGCTTGCCGAATGTTTCGCGTGTGGGAAGAGGGTCAGCGGGTCTTGCTTGATGTGTTTTCACACACCATGCTGAGCGAAATTGCCTCGGCTCGTCCCCAAAATGCCTTTCTGACCGGAGTGGTTGATTCCCAAGCAGCCAAAAACTAGACCCTGTAGTCAGGACTCCTCGTTGATGGTGGCATCTGCCAAAGGATGACCGGCAAAAAACAAACAACTAGTGTTCAGCGGGTTAGGGTCCGGCCGGCAGCAGGGTGATCGATTCGATTTTAACCCATTGACCGAACTTGAGCTCAATCGGCTGATCACCGCCGGGTCCTCGGACGATGTAACGGCCGGGCTTTAGAACGACGCGAAATTTGCCGGGATCGCGTTCACTACAAGTCCCTTTTGCAACCTGTCTTTTGCTCGTCTGATCAAAGATCCAGATGCATTCACCTATGACCCCTTCGGCAAAGTCGGCGCCCGGCACTTTGCCGCCCGAAAAGCCATAAACGCCTGATTGAATCGGCGCCGGGGCTGGTTTGGCCTGCGGCAGCGGTGCTAGTCGACTGCCTTCCGACCAACCCGACACTGCCCCAAACAGCATCGCACAACCGACAATTAGCAGGACGGTACCCATGGACTTCCTCCGGGTGCTACTCGACCGAACGGTTCGTGGTGGAAAATTGCTTTTCGAAGTCGTTGCCTCGTAACGGCTTTCCGGACAGAGTTGAATCCCACAATTGGCAATGGGGGCAACAGCGATGTCAGCGAATCCTGAAGGGAAATTTGAATCTTGCATCAGCAAAGGGACCAAAGTCTCCGGCAAGTTAAATTTCAAGGAGCCGGCCAGAATCGAAGGTGAGGCTGAAGGCGAGATTACCGGTGATGAAATTCTGATTGCACCCGGGGCAATAGTAACGGCCCGCATCGCCGCCGTTCGACTGACAATTGGCGGGCAGGTGACCGGAGAGGTTGTCGCACGCGAGCGAGTTGAATTACTTCCTACTGCAAGGTTAAGGTGCTCCCTGACAACACCACGCCTCGTACTGAACGAGGGAGCCCAGTTCGACGGTGACTGCAAGATGCCACGCGAAAGGTTTGCCGCGTGAACGGAGCACTGCCGCCTAACCTTGAGTGACGTCACTTAGCAACCGAAAAGTAGTGCCGCGATTATCGCGGCACGAGATAACGTGGCCGGCTTCGTCCAGCTCGATGTCCTCTCGGTCTCCCATTCGGGGCTCATAGGTCCAACTGTACCACGAGAGTTTCTGGCGGGTGCAGTTCTGCTTAACAGAGGTCGCCACAAGCGTATTCGGATCTATGACCGCGACGCGCCCGGTCCAACGTTCATTCTGCCGCTCACGTACGTGGCTAATTATTAAAGCGCGAAAAATGAGAAATCCTGCCGCCTCAACCTCGCGAAAGCGGCCTAGTTTAACCGCGATCTCATTGACGCCTGCCACTCCGCTGATGCGGCCGCGAAGACTATCATCGACGACCTCGTAAGTCGCTTTGCGCCTAAAGAGTGTGTCTGAATAGAACAGGGAGAGCCGATGCACTTGCTGAGCTGCGTCCAGTAATGCCTCGAGGCGATGTTCGTTGCGACCGTCTGCAGACCGCCGCGAGGCCACAATTCGGGGCGGATCAAAACTGCTGTGCTCCACCGCTACGACTTCGCCATTCAGGCGAATCTCATAGGAGCATTTACCGGCAGAGAGCATACCCTTTGGCAATCAGTGGTACTCGATGAGCAGTGTAAGACGCTTGGCCAGTTCAGGCGCAGCAAGTTCGTGTTTGAAGTAAACAAAGATTTCCTGGGTCGATTCCGCAAGCAGCTTTATCTGACTCGCCCAGTGACTAAGGGACGTCTCGTCGTAGTTATCCTTGCGCAGCCGCAAATAGACATGGGGCGCGGTAACCTCCATCGGCGACAGCAGTTTTTCCGTCTCAGCGATGCACAATGCCGCCTGTTTAGCACGCATTATTTCGAACACTGGGAATGCAAACCAGGAAACATGACGAAACTCGAATGCGGCCCTGGCACTGCCATCGATTTGTGCGATGAAGTCGTCCAGCAGAGCATCATCCCGCTTCAGGTCCGGTGGTAGCTGGAACAAAATCGGGCCTAGACGTTCACCCAAGGCACTGGCGGTTTGGAGAAAATAGTTGAGTGTGTCGGTAGTTTGACGCAATCGCGCGAAATGAGTGATTCGCTGTGGCGCCTTGAGCGCAAACCTAAAATTCGCTGGTGTTTTGGCCGCCCACCCTTCGAGTAGTGTGCGCCGCGGCAGGGCGCGAAAAGTGTAGTTGATCTCGACCGTGGGAAGGCGCTGCGCATAATAGGCTAGCATTTCCGAACCGGGCAGCCTGGGTGGATAGAAACCGCCGAGCCATTCCTTGTAGCTGAATCCGGAAGCTCCAATGCGGATGGTTGCAGGCATGACCGCGGAAAAGTTTCAGGGTCTCAGTTCTTTTCGCCGTTACCCAGGGACTCTTTGCCGCGGCGCTTTGTCACGGCCACACGGCACCTTCGGCGATCAGCTGGTGACGTTCGGCATCGCTATAGCCGAGCAGCTCACCGAGCACATAGTCATTCGAAGATCCAATGTGGGGAGACGGAGTGCGAACCGAGCCTGGCGTTGCCGACATCTTGATGGGGACGCCCGTTACCTTTGTCTGGGTTCCGTCGGGCAATGTCACGGTTCCCCAAAAACCTCGCGCTTGCAGCTGGGGGTCGCGTTCACAAATATCCATACCATTCGACACCAATCCCGCTGCCACGCCGGCTTTTTGGAGAAGCGCCATAGCGTCCTCGGCACTTTGAGTCATGGTCCATGACTCGACGTGCCGATCAAGTTCCCGCCGATTTTGTAGCCGCAAAAACAACGTGCGGAAGCGAGGGTGGCGGGCCCATTCGGGCGAGCCCATCGCCTGAACCAAGCGTTCCCACTCACTTTGACTGCGAACACTTATCACAAGCCACCGATCGTTATCATCAGGAAGGGAACGGCAGCGATAAACGCCGTGAGGGGCAGCTGGTGTCTCTTGCGAACTGTATCCCGGCGGCTCTTGGGCTCTTTGATTAACCGAGATATCAAGCATTGCCGGACCGATCAAACTTACCAAGGCTTCGAACTGGGAGAGGTCAACGAACTGTCCGCGGCCGGTCCGCTCGCGGTGCCATAAGGCCATGAGGGCGGCAAGCGCGCCGGTAAATCCGGCCGCCATATCGGCGTAGGAATAGCCAAAGCCCGCTGGCTCACCGTTGTCCTCAGCCATCAATAGCGTAAAGCCACTCAGCGCTTGGAGCGTCGGGCCATAGCTGACGTAGCTGGCACGCGGTCCGACATGGCCAAACCCGGACATGCTGATGCAGATGATATCGGGCTTGAGCTGCACCAGACTGTCGTAATCCATCTGCCAGTTACGCATCACCCGCGCGGAGAAGTTGTCAATTACAAGGTCGCTCTTCGCTGCCAACCGCCGGGCAATCTCCAAGCCACGTGGATGGGCCATGTTGACGGCGATAGAAAGCTTGTTGCGATGAAGATCACCCTGTAGGCCCCGCTGTCTCTCGCCCGGCGGACCGGGCTTCCGCTCAAGCTTTATGACCTCCGCGCCGTGATCTGCCAGTATTCTGGTTGCGACCGGCCCGGCGACCACCCAAGTGAAGTCAAGGACGCGGATTCCTGCGAGGGGTAACACGACGAACCTAGATAATTCCTGCCCGGGCTAAAGCCCGAACGCGATCCGGCGTAAAGCCGACTTCGTTTCGAAGAATTTCGGCTGTATGCTCGCCCACCAGCGGTGGTCGGCGATACACTCGCCAAGGAGTCCCGCTAAATTGGTAGGGTGCTCCCGGATAGCGAAAGGTGCGCCCCAATTCAGGGTGTTCGACTTCGACGAAATAGCCCCGAGCCTTGAGCTGCTCGTCATCGAACAGTTCCTCCGGGGCGCGGACAGTCGCATAAGGCAGGCGCAGCGCCTGGGCACGTTCCACCAGTTCGTCTCGATTGTAATCTCTAACCCAGTCGTCAAGAACATCGAATAGATGGGGTGCATGCTCGGCGCGATAAAGCACATCGTGCCACTCAGGAGCGGTTAAATCCCGCGCCTTGCCATCAGCGGCGACCCATTCCACCAGCGAGGTCCAATCCCCGAGCGTACAGTGCAAGATATACCCGTCGCGACATTTGCCGACACGGAAATAGCGACTCCAGTGCAACGTACCGCGACGGGGTTCAATCCGGCGCTCCCCGAAAAAACTACCGGCAACGTGTTCGACTGCAGCCGTTGCCGCCTCCTGCATACTAACGTCAATCCACTGGCCCTCACCCTGACGCTCACGCGCGAAAAGGGCACACATTACCGCAATCGCACCGTAATAGGCGGCACTGTGGTATGCCTGTAAGCCCAGCGGCCGGACCGGTCTTTGGCCGGGTGACCCGTTCACGTACAACATGCCCGACAACGCGGTCAGGACGGTATCATCTGCTTGGTAATTTCTGTAAGGCCCGGTTTGTCCGAACGGTGTTATCGACAACAAGATCAGAGCTGGATTAATTCCATGAAGGGTGCTCCAATCCAGCCCGAGTACGTCCAGCTTCCCGGCTTGCGAACTTTCGATTATTAGGTCAGCCGACTTTGCCAGGGCGAGGAGAATTTCGCGCCCCTCGGGGTCCATCAGATCAAGCGTCAGCGAGCGCTTGTTAAGATTATAGAACCAAAAGAACAAACTTCGGTCAGGATGCGGCGTGTCATTCACGTACGGGCCAATTCGCCGAGCCGAATCGCCGGTGGGCGGTTCCACCTTGATGACATCCGCCCCCATGTCAGCCAATAAGCGACCGCAGAGATGGGCGCGATAATCAGCCAAATCAAGTACACGCAAGCCGCTGAGAGCACCTGCGTCAAACATTCTGAACCTGCGGTGCAAACCGCTTTACGGCTTCCAACCTGCCGGACTCTGAAGAAGATCTCACCTCGAAACCCCTCAGGTCGTTTAAGGTTGATTACGGCTCGAGCCTTTCCATCATGCGAGGGAAGGGAATCGCCTCGCGGATATGATGGATCCCACAACACCACGCGGTCATTCGCTCGATTCCCATGCCAAAACCCGCGTGTGGCACTGACCCGTAACGGCGCAAATCGAGGTACCAGTTGAACGGCTTTAACGGAAGTTTATGGTCGATAAGACGCTGCTTGAGCTGGTCATAGTCGTCTTCGCGTTGCCCACCTCCGATAATCTCCCCATATCCCTCTGGTGCCAGCATGTCGACACATAAGGCAACTTCCGGCCGTAGTGGATCGCGTTTCATGTAGAAGGCCTTGCACTGGGCAGGATAGCGGTGAACGAGGACAGGCGTGTCAAAGTCGCTGGACAAAGCGGTTTCCTCGTCACCCCCGAGGTCGTCTCCCCATTTGACCTCAAATCCTTTGGCGCGAAGTCGGTCAATTGCCTCATCATAAGTAATGCGCGGATACGGCTTCACCGACGCACGCTCCAGCTTGCTGAGGTCACGATCCAGCGCAACCAGTTCATCGCGACGTCGCTGAAGGACACGGGTAAGGATATACGAGACAAAATCCTCGGCCAGTTGCATATCCTCGTCGAGCGTGAAGTAAGCGACCTCCGGCTCAACCATCCAGAATTCGGTGAGGTGGCGGCGGGTTTTCGATTTTTCGGCACGGAACGTAGGGCCAAAGCAATATACTTTGCCAAACGCCAATGCTCCAGCCTCAGCATAAAGTTGCCCGCTTTGGGTAAGATATGCTTTGCGCTCGCCAAAGTAATCGATTTCAAAAAGGTTCGTAGTTCCTTCGCATGAAGTTGGCGTCAGTATTGGCGCATCGAACAGTATGAAGCCACGTTCGTGAAAGAAGTCCCGGCAAGCCGCTTCGACTTCGCTGCGCACACGCAGGATCGCATGCTGCCGGGCGGACCTCACCCATAGGTGACGCAAGTCCAGTAAGAAGGCTACCCCATGCTCCTTAGGAGTGATCGGATAATCCGCAGATGGAGCGTGGACGGTGAAGTGCTTCACCGCCAGTTCGCGTCCACCGGGAGCGCGCTTATCCTCCCGAACCACACCGGTCACTTCCAATGACGTTTCCTGACTGAGGTGATCGGCCTCTGCGAAAGCTGCGGGCCCAATGTCGGCATGCGACGCAACGCATTGACAAATACCCGTGCCATCACGGACGAGCAGAAAATGCACCTTGCCACTCGAGCGCCGGTTGTAAAGCCAACCTTTAAGGGTGACCTCCTCACCAATATGACGGCCCAGATCTTCGATATACACCCACGCCATAAGACTCGCTCCGAATCCGTCCGGCAGCCAACGGGCCCGTTTTTTCTCTTAGGCGATCGTCAAAAAAGACGCAAAACGCCAGCGTTAAGGCACGTCCTTACTGGGTGAGTTCATTCCGGAGCCCATCGTAGCCGTTCGCGCCAGGCCCACACATCGCCTACGGATTCTTCAGAGTATGGCGCTCTACGTGCGAAGCGCAAGGTCGTCTCTTAATTTCTGAGTTGGCATGAAGCGAACAGGCAGCAGGCGCATCCGCACTTACTGACGATCTCGGTTTCCTCCCTGCAGCGAATGACTTGCCGACCAGCGCTGATGGGTAGTCGGCTGCCGTTGAGGGCTGCCCATCCGAAATGTCGTTTGTCGATAACGGATTAAGCCTGCTTGAGCTCAGAGACTGTGCGCTAATCGGCCGGATGATCGGCCGAAGCTGCGCTTTTGCTGGATGACTGGTCGGCCGTGGGATTCTGTTGCAATCGCCACCGATCGATGGCCTCTCGATTAAACCGCCAGTCGCTGCCAATTTTGAAACCGGGCAACTGCCCTTTCTTCAACAACCGATAAACAGTCGACCGATGGACGCGAAGATACTGGCACAACTCGCCGATCGTAATAACTTTCGATTCTGGGACCATTTTCCTCCGCTCCTTTCCGAACTGCGAATCCCGGCCAACGATTGCCCGAAGCCGGGGATATGAGTGCGATGCTTCCCACTCCAGCCCCAGTTCTTCAGCGATCCGTTCAGACCAAAAGCACGGAACAGGTGACCATTCCTACGTTAGACAGAGGCAAACGTTACACGGGCTACGTCTTAATGCCCTACGCAAGTCATGTACCTTGACTCTAGACGACCTATGAATGGTTTATTTCGCCCGAGTCGACAGAACTACAGTGTAAAAAGAATGTACCCTCGCAACGTCTAGACAAGCCGGGTGTGGTTTCGGAAGGTTATCTCTTGCCCGGGAGAACTTGTCCAATCCCACATTGCGACACTAGGTTCCAGTCTCGCAGGATCAGTTTGGTCTCCTTCGGGCAGCGGCACTATGAACTGCGCCTGGCATTTTGAAAAATCACCTGGGGAACGAGTTCGCGGCGAGCTTGACACCGATGCAAAGACTGCATGCCTCCGCTAAAAACCTATGTCTAGAGGGTCAGACCAGTGCTAGCCGCTTCGTGACATACAGAGACCTTGGGGCGTTAGCAGCGGCTCTTGACGGCAAAGTTCGTATGGATGACGCTCGTTCTTGGGCGCGAGCAGGATATCCAATTCGGATTGCTGCTAGCTGCATCGCAAAAATGGACGCATCGAGTTCCGTGGATGAGCACTACTCGTTGGGACAAAGCGAAGGTTGCGGCGATCGCACAAGAGCTCAAGGATAAACCTGGCGCATTGATGCCGGTGCTTCGGCGGGTTCAGGACGAGCTCGGATGGGTGCCGGCTGAGTGTGTCCCTATCGTTGCCGAGGTTCTCAATCTTAGTCGAGCAGAGGTTCATGGCGTCTTGAGCTTTTACCATGATTTTCGCCGTGATCCTCCAGGGCGCAACATCATAAAGGTTTGCCGGGCCGAATCATGCCAAGCAATGGGTGGGGTCAGCTTGGCGGAACACATCAAACGACGGCTGGGATGTGATTTCGGGCATACTCGCGGAGACGGCAGCTTCACGCTTGAACCAGTCTATTGCCTGGGGAACTGCGCCTGCTCGCCTGCGGTCGTCATAAATGGACAACTGCTCGGTCGCGTCACGCCTGAACGGTTCGACGCGGCAATTTCAGAGCTGGATGAAAACCTCTTATGACAGTTCGTGTTTACATTCCGCGCGATTCAGGTGCCCGCTCTCTCGGCGCGGACACGGTTGCCAGGGCGATTGAGTTGGAAGCCAAAAAGCGCGGCGAGCAAGTGTCGCTAGTACGTACCGGGTCTCGTGGGCTCTACTGGCTTGAACCAATGGTGGAGGTCGAACTATCGGATAGGCGTGTCGCCTACGGGCCAGTGAATGTGACCGATATCCCTGCGCTATTTGACGCCGATTTTTTGAATGGCGGAAATCATCGGTTGGCTTTAGGAAGGGCCGATGAAATCCCTTATTTGAAGTCTCAAGAGCGCTTGACTTTCAGTCGAGTCGGAATTGTCGATCCGTATTCATTGCCAGATTATATCAGCCATGGCGGTTACCGTGGCTTGGAACGGGCTTTAGCCCTTTCACCCGAACAAATCGTCGAAGAAGTAGTCGTCTCGGGTTTGCGCGGGCGCGGCGGAGCGGGTTTCCCAGCCGGCATTAAATGGCGCACCACCCTGCAGACCAGTGCATCTCAAAAATACATCGTGGCGAACGCAGATGAAGGCGATTCGGGCACCTTTGCCGATCGCATGATCATGGAAGGTGACCCGTTCCTGCTGATTGAAGGGATGACCATTGCCGCAATAGCCACCGGGGCGACCGAGGGTTTCATATATCTGCGCTCCGAATACCCTGACGCACTGCATACACTTCAAGCGGCCATAAACGCTGCTGTCTCGGCGGGTTATCTGGGAGATAATATTTTAGGCACGGGCAGGCGGTTCTTGCTGGAAGTGCGGATGGGGGCGGGTGCGTACATTTGTGGTGAAGAGACCGCGATGCTCGAAAGCCTCGAAGGCAAACGCGGTATGGTGCGGTTCAAGCCGCCAGTGCCTGCAATAGCAGGCCTGTTTGGCCGCCCGACAGTAATCAACAATGTGGTCACACTGGCTTCGGTACCGCTGATCGTTGAGCGCGGAGGCGCTTTTTACAAGGAATATGGCGTAGGCCGCTCGCGCGGCACCATACCAATTCAATTGGCGGGTAACGTGAAGCGCCCGGGGCTGATTGAGAAGCCGTTCGGCATCACGCTCAGGGAGATCATCTATGATTACGGAGGCGGGACCGCCAGTGGACGGCCACTTCGAGCGGTACAGGTGGGTGGTCCGTTAGGCGCCTATTTCCCCGAATCTCTACTCGATCAGCCCATCGATTACGAAGCACTGGCGGCACAGGGAGGATTGGTTGGACACGGCGGCATCGTGGTATTCGACGAGTCGGTCAATCTCGCCAGACAGGCACGCTACGCAATGGAATTCTGCGCGCTCGAATCGTGCGGCAAGTGCACGCCCTGTCGAATCGGCTCGACTCGTGGAATGGAGATTATTGATGAAATAGTCGTAGCACGCGATGGTGAAAAGGCTTCGCGGTTGGAGCTGCTTCGAGACTTGTGCGATACGATGAGCGCGGGTTCGCTCTGTGCACTGGGTGGACTGACACCGCTACCAGTGATGAGTGCATTAAGGCATTTTCCCCAGGACTTCGGACTGCCTCCAAGCTCCGGCGGCTGAAAACCATTTTGTGAACTGGGTACTTTCGCGCAACCTCAACTGTTCTCTGCTCAAGAAAAGCCGCGCGTGAAGGGCGCGCTGCAACATGCCAGGTCATACAAAATGCTAGCAATCGATGATAAGGATCTCGGGACCCCGGAACGCAAATCGGACAAGCTGATTTCGCTGGAAGTCGACGGCCGAACCGTTGAAGTACCCGAAGGCACCTCGGTGATGCGCGCTGCGGCATTGGCCGACATCTGGATTCCGAAACTGTGCGCAAGTGATTTGCTCGAAGCCTTCGGGTCCTGCCGACTCTGCCTGGTCGAAATCGAGGGACGCAATGGTCTGCCCGCATCTTGTACAACGCTGGCTGAGCCCGGAATGAGGGTCCGTACTCAAAGTCAGCGCCTGACCAAGCTACGACGCAACGTCATGGAACTTTACATGTCCGACCATCCGCTCGACCCGTTCGAATGCAAAGCTGGCGGCAAGTGCGAACTGCATAAGATGGCGCAGGCGGTTGGCCTCGACCATGTCCGGTATAGTTCCAGCGGCCGGAATCATCTGACTCTGCCGGTCGATAACTCGAATCCGTATTTCACTTTTGATCCGACTCGCTGCATTCTCTGCTCGCGTTGTATCCGAGCGTGTGATGAGCGGCAGGGTACCTATGCTTTAACCATCGATGGGCGTGGCTTTAACTCGGTCATCTCGCCTGGTCAGCATCAGCATTACAGTGAATCAGAGTGTGTGTCCTGCGGGGCCTGCGTGCAGTTATGTCCCACCGATGCGCTGATGGAAAAGTCCGTGCTCGAAACGGGGCCGGCCGAACGGGCAGTCATCACAACCTGTGGTTATTGCGGGGTTGGGTGCTCTTTCAAGGCCGAGCTGCGCGGTGATCAAGTGGTGCGTATGGTGCCGAACAAGAACGGACTGCCCAACTTTGGCCATTCATGCGTGAAGGGCCGCTTTGCCTGGGGCTATGCGACTCACCCCGATCGAGTCCGTACACCCATGATTCGAAAACGTATCAGCGATCCCTGGCAGGAAGTCTCGTGGGAGGAAGCCCTTCGCTACGCGGCCTCGGAGCTCAAACGAGTACAGGCGAAATATGGACGCGGTTCGATCGGTGGGATCACTTCCTCCCGCTGTACCAACGAGGAAGCGTACCTGGTGCAGAAGCTGGTGCGCGCCGGCTTCGGCAACAATAACGTCGATACCTGCGCCAGGGTCTGTCATTCACCAACCGGTTACGGACTGAAAGCCGCGCTCGGCACGCCGGCTGGCACGCAGGATTTCGATTCGGTTCGGGCCAGCGACGTAATAATGGTAATTGGCGCCAACCCGACCGAGGGCCATCCGGTTTTTGCGTCGATTATGAAACGGCGCTTGCGGGAAGGTGCGCATCTCATCGTCGTCGATCCACGACGCATCGAGCTGGTGCGCATGCCGCATGTTGAGGCCGATTACTTTCTACAGTTAAAGCCAGGTACGAACGTCGCGCTGCTTAACGCCATGTCGCATGTAGTGGTGACGGAGGGGCTGGCTAAGGAGGATTTCATCAGAGAACGATGCGACGTGCGTGAGTACGAAATGTGGCGCGAATTCATCGTGCAAAAACGCAATTCACCGGAAAGCGTTGAACAGACAACCGGAGTCCCGGCCGAGTCGATTCGAGGCGCGGCACGTCTCTATGCGAAGGGGCCCAACTCGGCCATTTACTATGGCCTCGGCGTGACCGAGCACAGCCAGGGGACAACCGCGGTTCTGGCGATGGTAAATCTTGCGATGGTCACTGGCAATCTCGGGCGGGCCGGGGTCGGCATTAATCCTCTCCGTGGACAGAATAACGTCCAGGGTTCGAACGACGTTGGTTCCTTCCCGCATGAATACACGGGATACCGCCATGTCTCCGATCCTCAGGTCCGCGCCGCGTTCGAGCGCGAATGGGGTGTCAAGCTCGATCCGGAACCAGGTCTCAGAATTCCAAATATGTTCGACGCGGCGCTTGACGGCAGTTTCAAGGGACTTTACGTGGAGGGTGAGGATATCGCGCAGTCCGATCCAAATTCGCAACACGTGGCTGAAGCCTTGGCCGCGATGGAGATCGTCATCGTCCACGACATCTTTTTGAACGAAACTTCCAAGTACGCCCATGTATTTTTGCCGGGCTCGTCTTTCCTCGAAAAAGACGGCACCTTCACAAACGCTGAGCGACGGATCTCGAGAGTGCGTAAGGTTCTTCCACCACTTGCAGGAATGGAAGACTGGGAAGTCACTTGCGCACTCGCACGAGCGTTTGGCTATCCGATGAACTATTCTCATCCATCTGAAATCATGGACGAACTCGCCAGGCTGACGCCGATCTTTGCCGGGGTATCCTACGGGAAGCTCGAGCGACTCGGCAGCGTGCAATGGCCCTGCAATGACGACGCTCCCGATGGCACAGCGGTAATGCATGTCGGGCAGTTCGTCCGCGGCAAGGGACGCTTCATGCTGACTGAGTATATCCCGACTGAGGAGCGCACCTCGCCACGCTATCCGCTGATCCTGACTACCGGCCGGGTGCTGACACAGTACAACGTTGGCACCCAAACACGGCGCACCAAAAACGTAACCTGGTATGCGGAAGATCGCCTCGAAATTCACCCGCATGACGCGGAGCAGCGCGGTATTCGAGACAATGATTGGGTCGAGGTGTCGAGCCGTGCCGGCTCGATCGTGCTGCGCGCTGAGATTACTGACCGTATGCAACCAGGGGTCGTCTACACCACATTTCATTATCCCGAGACTGGCGCCAACGTGGTAACGACCGAAAATTCAGATTGGGCAACAAATTGCCCGGAATACAAGGTAACTGCGGTCCAAGTTCTGCCGACTACGCGAAGACCGGAGCGGAGAGTCCCTGAGCCGGCGCACCACGCGGAAATGAGCCATCAATGAATTGGGGCGAGCGGCGATGGACATTCACCGCCTGGTCAAGATGGCCAACGACATCGGCAGCTTTTACGAAGCTCTGCCCGATCGCAGTGAAGCGATTAGTTCGATTGCCACGCATCTTAAGAATTTTTGGGAGCCACGCATGCGCCGCGAGATAATTGAACACGCCCGCCAAGGGGCAGAAGCAACTCCTCGACTTAAAGAGCTCGTTCGCGAGGCCATCTTAACCCTTGAATGAAACCGTCGAGCGGGGTCCGCGATTCGAGCTGCATCACTACCAAGTGATGCCAGGAGGCCTTTGGTTTGGCACTAGCGCGGCGGGGCGGCGCTCCTAGAACACGATGAACGAAACGGTCAAAGACTGTCACGCCCTAAAGTGGCGCGCCGGCGCGTTCTCTCGAGAGTTGGATCATCTCGCTGCCGAGGAGCCGCTCGAAATCCGGCTCGGCGGCCGGCGCTTTACGCTGACTATGCGGACGCCGGGCCACGATGAGGAATTAACCGCAGGGTTTCTTTTGGCGGAGGGTTTTATTAACTCGCGCCGGGAGTTGGGCGAAATCCGAAGGCTGCGAGATTCCCACGGTCACCCGGACCCAAACGCTCTCGATGTAATTCTCAACGTACCGGCAGAAGGACTTCGCGAGCGACTGCAACGAAATTTTCACATCTCATCCAGTTGCGGTGTCTGCGGAAAAAGCAGCATCGAAGCGCTCGAGCGTCGCATTCCCCCGCTTGGCGGCAAAGCTCGGATTAATCCCGAAGGCCTGATCAGAATGCCAATGCTCATGCGAGAGGCGCAGACCGTTTTTGGTATCACCGGCGGACTGCATGCTGCAGCGTTGTTCAAGCTCGCTTCCGACACCACCCGCGTAGAGCTTCCTCGCCGCATCAGGTCGCCGGCAAGCATCGTCTCGGTTTCGAAGCCTGTTGACAGGCAAGGAGCTTCAAATCTCGAACTAGTGGTTCTGCGCGAAGATGTCGGACGCCACAACGCAGTTGATAAAGTCAATGGTTACGCGCTATTGCACGACGGACTTCCACTCAGCAACAACGCTCTAATGGTGAGTGGCCGGTTGAGTTTTGAAATCGTGCAGAAAGCAGCCGCTGCTGGCGTGGAAATATTGTGCGCTGTTTCCGCACCATCCTCGCTTGCTGTTGAGTTGGCCGCGCAACTCGGTATGACTCTGGTCGGCTTCGTGCGTGAGCCGAACTTCAACGTCTATACGGCACCGGAACGGATAGTTTGCTGAATTGCGAGGTCGAAACCGTTTCGCAAGGGGAGTTTCGATAAGACTGGTCTGGCCGCTTGAGCGAGACCGAGGAAGAACACGGAAGGAGAAGAGATGGTGCGCCCCTTCGGTGCCGTCATTATTGGTCTTGTTGCGGGATGGCTCGCCGGCAAGCTAATGCGCGGACGAGGCTATGGCCTTCTGGCGGATATCGTACTCGGACTGATCGGTGCCATAATCGGTAACTGGATGTTTAACAGGCTCGGCATCGAAACAAGCGGGGCATTGGGTTTTCTGGCGATGGCCACGGTTGGCGCGGTGGTTCTGGTAGGCGCCGCGCATCTTGTCGGCGCTACGCGCCTCAGTGATTAGGCTGATGTGTGCCGCCGGGGCTGGCAGATGCTTCGAATTCGATCATAACAATGGGCCACGCCCCTGGTGCTCTCGCGACACGCTCGAGAGATTTTTTTGGTAACCGTCACTGCTGGCCTGACGGCTGTGAGTCGCGATGGACCAACTGCGAAGCTGGCTGCAAGAGAGGGCATCATGCCCGTCAAGCTCGTGCTCGGCGGGCGCGTGGAGCACGCGCCCGTCCTTCATGCGTGCACCTTTCTTAGGTTTCGCGAGGCGCCATGGCTGCTCGAAGGCAGGGTTTTGCGACCCGCCGAGCGCTGTTTGAAAACCGGTGAGTTGCGACTCGGCGCCTTTCCAAGGTCAGAATCCGTCCCAGTCGAGGGCAACTGTGAAGCTCCCGCCGCTTCGCTGGACTGCTGTTTTGCGCGGGCTTCGGCCGCCCGCTGCATTGCCAGCATGCGACGTTCTTTCCACTGTCTCAGTCCCCGACGCATATACTCGGGATTGATATCGAGCATTTCGCAGACATTATCAAATGAAAATACCCACTGCTTGTCTTCGAGGTTGATCCATTCGTCGGCATCGCGAAACAGGCGCTGCCCCTTGCTCGTCGGCGAGTCGATACACTTCATAAAGCACTCGACAGCGTCTTCGAGCACACTCAAAATCAGACGTTTCTCACCTTCGAGCAGATGCTTTTTGCGCATCGCCTCGAAGTACTGGATGGGCAAAAGAGTATCGGGCTCAAACAAACCCGGTAGCCTTTCGTCCAATGTTTCTTTCTCCTGCATTTTCTCTCCCTCAGCTAACCTCGCTTCCACCCCACACCTCCTTAGTAAATCTCTGACGCTGGATTCGAAGAATTATTCACTGTCTTCTTCACTGTTCTGCTCATTCTCTTCGTATAATTCGTGCCAGGCCATCTGGATGGCCTCGAGTTTGGCCTCGTTCGACGCCGCAGGGTCATCGTCAAATTCATCCAAGTCAATCACCCATTGACGCAGATCAGTGAATCGGACGTCGAGCGGGTTAAGTCCAGGATGATTCTCAGCGAGTATTTCTGCTATATCCTCGGGCTGGTCCCACTTCAGTCCCATTTAGTCTCCTCCATTGAATACGAGTCGCCTCAGATTCGGCTTCGCTCATGATCGGGTGGTAAATAAGCTCAGGACAGTTCCTCGACCGACTTCCTTTGGAGCGCTTGGTTGATAGCATGATTCATGATTCGTTCGGCGAAGGGGGTGCTGAGCTGATTGAGCTCTTCAACCAGGCGGTTTATCAATTCACGGTCCTCACCTGAACGGGACGATTCCAGCTTTGCGGCGAGTTGCTCGATTCGCTGCCGTTCCTCATTTTCGATAAGATCAGGATAATCTTTAAGCTGCTTCGCCAGCGCTGTCAGGATTTGCGTGGCTTCATTGCGCGCGTTTATCAACAACCGCTGTTCAATATCAGCCTCTCCGAGTTCAATCGATTCCTCCAGCATCCGCTCAATCTCGTCTTCGGTGAGCCCGTAAGAGGGCTTGACGTCAACGGAATGCTCACGGCCGGTGCGTTGATCGCGGGCGGTAACGTTGAGAATCCCATTCGCATCAATTAGAAAAGTCACCTCGATTCTGGGCAAACCCGCTGGCTGGGGCTCGATCGGGCCCAACTTAAAACGTGCCAGACTCCGACAGTCGCGAGCCAACTCCCGTTCACCCTGGAGAACGTGAACATCAACATGAGTCTGGTTGTCGACAGCCGTGGTGAAGATCTCGGTGGCACTGGTCGGGATGGTCGTGTTGCGATGGATTAAACGCTCCATCACACCGCCCATTGTCTCAATACCGAGCGAGAGAGGAACAACGTCGAGCAACAGCACGTCCGACTGTGTTCCCATAAGTACCCCGGCCTGTACCGCCGCCCCTAACGCAACAACCTGGTCGGGATCGATTGAACATAGCGGCTGACGGCCGAAAAACTCCGCGATTCGCTCACGAACCAGTGGTGTACGCGTTGAGCCGCCGACCAAGACGACCTCGTCAATGTCATCGGGAGTCAAACGCGCATCGTCCATTGCCCGCCGGCAGCATTCGAGCGTGCGATTGACTATCGGCTCAGCGATTCGCTCGAATTCATCACGTGACAGGTCCTTCACGAGGTGCCGTTCGCCCAGGTCAAGCTCAAGTCGCGTGAAATCGGCCGTGCTGAGCTCTTTTTTGGCCGCCTCCGCTATGCGCCGAGCAGAACTCCAGATTCGTCGATTCTGCTTTAACTCTGGACAATCGCTCAGCAGCCAGTCGACCAAGGCTCGGTCAATATCGTCTCCGCCGAGATGAGTGTCGCCGTTGGTTGCCAGCACTTCGAACACCCCACCTTTGATGTTTAGGAGCGAGATATCGAACGTACCACCACCAAAATCGTAAACGGCAACCTTGCCTTCGGAGTTGCGTTGCAACCCATAGGCAAGCGAGGCCGCAGTTGGTTCATTGAGCAATCGAACGACTTCCAAGCCTGCGAAACGACCCGCATCCTTGGTCGCCTGGCGCTGTCCGTCATTGAAGTAAGCGGGGACCGTAATGACCGCTCTGGTGACCTGTTCGCCCATCACGGCCTCAGCTCTGCGCTTCAGCGCTTTTAAGATTTCTGCAGAGATCTGCGATGGCGTATAAGACCGTCCATTGACGTTGAAGCGCACGACTGGTCCGCTGAGGTCAGCAAACGAATATCTTTGGCGATCTTCGGGCGCCAAATCGTCCCCCCCCAAGCCCATGTATCGCTTTACTGAGCGGACCACGACGCCCTCGAACGGTCGGGAAGGTGGTGTTCGGGGGTTCAGTTCTTTACCATCGAAATCTTGAGCGAACTCTAATTCGATCGCCGGGTACCCGACCTGGATGACCCCGTTATGGCTGATCGAGACCACGGAGGGGAGCAGGCAGTTACCACTCTCAGGGTCAGGAATCACCCGCGGCTCGGAACCGTCCATAAAGGCGATCAGGCTGTTTGTCGTGCCAAGGTCTATACCGAAAATTCGACTCATTATTGTTGGCTCGGATGAAAATAAACCGGATGAATCAGCGCAACTCGTTATCTACGTCGCGCACGAGACTCTTGAGATAGGCAATTTTGGACAAAATCGTCTTCAATTCGGCAAATAGCTGCTCTCGGTCGCGCCCGCCGCCGGCATCAAACGCAGCAAAGTTCTGGAAGAGTTCGGCATAGAGCTCATCCAGTAAGCCTTGAAGGTTAGCTCGCCTCGACCTTAATTTAAGCAGGCCTTGGCGCGCTTCATCGCTGCTATGTTGACGCAAAGCACGTAATTCGCTCAGCTCCTCCTGCACCTCAAAAACCAGCTCAGCGAGGTCAGGCGGCACCTGTTTGTTGTCTTCCGCTAGCTTATGGTCATGAAGTTCGAGCCAGTACAGACCGCGGCTGACAGGATCGCGTAACGTTCTGTACGCTCGGGTCAAAAGCGCGGTTGCTCGCAGGCTGGCATCGCGGATTTCAGATGGGGCGGTGGCGAAGCGGTCGGGATGAATACGGCGGCCGAGGTCGTAATAATTGGCTTCGAGCGTAGCGTTATCAGTTTGCAGAACCCGCGGCAGGTCAAGCGCCGCGAAGAAATCGAGGTCAACGGCAAGTGGAGCTCCACATTGCGAGCATACCAAGCGCGGCTGCTGCGACCGCGCGCATGAAGGGCATTGAACCATAATCAGCAGGGAGCAAGCCGCTAGCCGCCTTGGTCATACGGTGAAAGATTCGCCGCAGCCGCAAGTGCGTTTGACATTCGGGTTGACCAAGCGGAAGCCCGAGGACATCAGTTCTTCGGCGTAGTCAAGTTCGGAACCATTAAGATATAGGAAGCTTTTTTTATCCACTATCAGTCGGGCGCCGTCACGCTCGAACACCTTATCCCGCTCTTTGGCTGAATCGATCTCCATTCGGTATTGCAAACCCGAACATCCGCCGCCCACTACTTTGACCCGCAGTCCCGCCTCCGGCCTCTGTGCTACTAATTGCCGAATCTTGCTGACGGCATTGTCAGATAGTGTGACAGCCACTGCCTCAGGCCTCCTCGGCCTTTTTCTCCACTACCGCCGAAGCCTGCTCGCGCCGTTTACGCCAATCAGCGATTGCCGCCTTGATTGCGTCTTCTGCCAGGACCGAGCAATGGATTTTAACGGGAGGCAGATTTAGCTCTTTGACGATCGAGGTGTTCTTTATGGCGATTGCCTCTTCGATCCGCTTTCCCTTGACGAGTTCAGTCACGTAGCTGGAACTTGCGATGGCGCTGCCGCACCCAAAGGTCTTGAAGCGCGCATCCTCAATGATGCCGTTTTCGGGATTGATCTTCAGCTGCAACTTCATTACGTCGCCACATTCAGGCGCACCTACCACCCCTGTTCCGACATTGGCCTCGTTCTTCGGAAAGCTCCCTACGTTGCGAGGATTCGTATAGTGATCAATTACTTTGCTCGAATAAGCCATTGCTGTGACGCTCCGTTCAGCCAGTCATTCCGCCGGTTGTTTCGTTGACTGTTGGCGCACCGCTCAGTCGGTCTTCCAGTTAACCGACTTAAGGTCGATGCCTTCCTTGGCCATCTCGTATAGCGGCGACATATCCCTGAGCCGCTTCACCTCAGAGCAGACGCGATCGGTCACGTAATCGACCTCCTCCTCGGAGTTGAAACGTCCAAGGCCGAAGCGGATAGAACTGTGCGCCAGCTCGTCATCCGTGCCGAGTGCCCGTATGACATAAGATGGCTCGAGGGTGGCCGATGTACATGCCGAACCAGAGCTGACGGCGACATCGCTAATCCCCATCAGCAACGACTCGCCTTCGACATACGCAAAGCTCAGATTAAGATTTCCCGGTAGACGTTCAGTCGGATGGCCATTCAGAAAGACGTCATCAAGTCGTTCGAAAATTCCCGCCTGGAGTTTGTTGCGCAATTGAGTTAGCCGCACTGCTTCGTCCCGCATCTCGGCCCTGGCAATCTCGCACGCTTTGCCAAGCCCGACGATGCCAGCGACGTTGAGCGTGCCTGATCTCATACCTCTCTCGTGTCCCCCACCGTCCATCTGCGCCGTAATCCGGACCCGCGGTCCTTTTGAACGCACGTAAAGAGCGCCAACACCCTTAGGCCCGTAGATTTTGTGCGCGCTCAACGATAACAAGTCGATTCCGTCCCGCTCGACATCGACTGGAATCTTGCCGACAGCCTGGACGGCGTCGCAATGGAAGATAACGCCCTTTTCCTTGGCAATTCGCCCGATTTCGGCAATTGGATGGATCGTGCCGATCTCGTTGTTTGCATACATGATGGTGATCAGCACGGTTTTGTCGGTAATCGCCCGCCGCACGTCATCGGGATTCACCATTCCATAGCGATCGACCGGCAGGTAGGTAACGGTCGCTCTGCCGGCGCGCTCCAGGGCGCGGCAGCTGTCAAGGACGGCTTTGTGTTCTGTCACGCAGGTAACTATGTGGTTACCCTTGTCCTTATAAAACTCCAGAACTCCCTTGATCGCGAGATTATCCGACTCGGTGGCTCCGCTGGTGAATATGATCTCTTTGGGCTTGGCGTTTATCAGCGTGGCAATCTGGTTGCGTGCCTTGTCAACCGCCTCCTCCGCTTCCCACCCGAAGCTATGATTGCGGCTAGCCGCATTGCCAAACTTCTCGGTGAAATAAGGCAACATCGCCACGACTACCCGCGGATCGACGGGAGTCGTCGCGTGATTATCCATGTAGATGGGTAGCTTGACCATTATCTCCTCTTATCGAGCGTCCGAAGCGACAACTTTTGAGGTGGACTGAAAAGCCGCATGCCTTTGGCCCGAGTTCGCACTTCTAACCGCCATTTGTGGACCTTTCAAGTCTAATATTAGGCATATTACTGGCCGTGTCAAATGCGGACTGTCCGAGGAGTCAATTCTCGACTTGATAAGTCCACTATATGGTTAGCACGGGTGATGTCAAGTTTTCCTGTCGAAACGCTTACTTCTGTCGCCGACTCAAATGCGGCCCAGGCGGCAACTTTCCAGGTGCGACCGTACCAGCGCCTTTGAAACCGCCTCTTGGGTCAAACGTCTCGCGGGCCCGAGTCGTAAGAAATGGAACAGTGAGATTGCCAGGGCGAAGCCTGCGCCCACCAGGTAGAGCGAAGTTGTCGCGCTTGCGTCGCCAACCGTACCCGCTCTTCGCACAACCAGGAAGCACATAAGAAGAAAGGCTGCAAGTGAAAGGGCGAACGCGCCGCGCACTTTCCATCTCACCACCATGGGCGAGCCGTCAAGAAAGCACTGCAGTTCGCGCTGCGAAAAATTGTCGAGAAACCAAGAGCTCGAGTTGTCATCGTCGGCAAGAGCACCGCTAGAGGCAGGCGGCAGGTCGTACCCTGTCAGGGGGTCTACAGCGCTTTCTCCTCGCCGATGGGATTCAATGCCTCTGAGGATTTCAGCGTGGTTGGCGGCGTTAATTGGAAAACGACTTACAATGGCCAACGACGCTATTGCGGCGACCGCAGGACCGAGCGTATAAAGGATGCGGATGGCGTCGATTACCTGAGCATTCTGAACCGCGTTGGGAACGTACCCCAACCTGGCCAGCAGCGCAATCGGCAGGACCGCACTGGGTATTGCCGCCAGTTTCGGTAAGATGCTCCAGAAACCGGCGTATTGGGCTTCGCGCCGCCTGCCCGTATGCAACTCGTCGTAATCGATAACCTCAGCCTGCATCGATTGCGGCAGAAACCCGCCCGCACCGAATGCAGTAGCGGCCATTATCGCGAGTAGGAGAAAGCGGGTGGTGTCTCCCGGTCCAACCGTCGCCAAAGTCAGTAAGCCCGCCCCAATGCCCACCAAGTAGCAGATGGCCAAGGTTGGCAATTTACCCCAACGCCGTGCTGCAAACACCCCGACCGGTATAAAGAAAAACCCGATTCCTAGATAAGCCAGTAAAACGACCGAAAGCCATAACTCTGGATGCGGTGGCTGCAGGACATAAGAGATAAAAAACGGTAGCAGAATCGGCCCCATCCCCGACCCTATCGTGTATGCGATATAACTGGCTAGAAGGATTGAAAACGGTCGGTTGCGCAAAGCGCGCCTTATGCCGGGAACCAATGGATTAGGCTGCTGCCGCGCAAATTCCGGCCGTTCTCGGATGACCAACACCATCATCCAGCACAAGCCGACCAGGACAATTGTGAAAAAGGCACCAAGCCGCGAAAAAACCTCCCGTTCGCCCCATCCGAAGCGTTGCATCAGCAAACCAGGCGCGCCGGCCGCAAAAATAGTCCCCAGGACGCCAAACCCCTCACGAGCCCCAAACAGACTGTTGCGCTCGTGATAGTCGAGCGACAATTCCGCACCCAAGGCATAATGGGGGAGAAGGGCAATAGTTAAGAAGAACGAACAGATCATGCTCGAAGCCGTGAACCACACAGCACCACCCAACCCGCTTAAATAAGCGGGCGGACTCATCAAGGCGCAGAATCCGAGACCACCCAATGGAGCCCCGATCAAGATGTACGGACGCCTGCGCCCCCATCGGCTGTGCGTGCGATCCGACATCAAGCCGATCGAGGGATCAATAATCGCGTCGAGGCAGCGGGTGGCCGCAATTGCGACTGCCAGATAGGCGAGCGGTACTCGGACCACGTCGGCGTAGAACTTCGGCATGTTGATGAGAATCGGGATGGCAGTTGCACCGAACGCCAGATTCGGTGCGCCGTATATCAGCTTAATGGCAAGGGGGAGCGGCTCGCCGGTTGCGGTCCGCGCCGATTGCTTCTCATTAGTGGCTGCGATCGCTAATTCCGAACCTGCCTCGTCCATTTTGCAGCTGTACAGTTCTGGAGGGGAACCACGCATACGCCAACGCCCCTCGGGGAAATCAAAGAGTCAGTCCCGCTCAAATTGTGAACCCGGCCATTCTGCGCGACAACTCAAGCCTTGCTCAGGTCTGGAGAGGTGCGATTGTACCACGGCGATCTGAATGGCTTGCGCTAGATGGATATCCAGCCGAAAGCGTAGTCAGACCGCCGGCAGAGTCTCCAGCAGGATGACGCAACGCACAGGTTAGCTATATTTTTGTTTGCCTGCTGCAGCCGCTACTTCGTCGGCGAGTTCCCTACTCAGACCACCGAGCGCCTGGCTCAGCGCATCGGTACGACTAGCGCCATCCGTTCCAGCCGGTCTCGTTTGACGGCTGCTTCCCGAGGCCAGTATGCGAGCCGACCTGGGATTCTTGATTAGCCAGCGGACCACAAGCACCGCTTGATTGCTGGAATCGATATCAAATCGGTCGACATCTATCTCAAGTTGATAGTCGACCTGCAAAGATCTGTTCCACGGAAAAAGTACCACACGGTCGGTGCCGAGAGCCTGACTCAGGTCACGCGCTAGAACCCTTGGAAAGCACTCGTTGAGAGGCTCGGCCCAGCGATCAACGCTCGAATATTCAACCCTGGTCGCTCCTATGCGGGTGGCCAGCCCCGTCCTGTCGAGGTACTGAGGAATGAGGACCGGGCCAACACCAAGGGTTAGGTCATGGTTGATGGTCGGGGCGGCACGGGGCAGTATCGGGTCGGAAGCCAGGACGTAGAACCGGGAATGGTCAGGTACTGGAGCAAGCATGGTGCAGCCGTAGAGTATAATTGCGAGCGACCAGAAGCCCGCTCGATAATGCACGTTGGCCTTCATCGGTTCGGGTCTGGCTGCGCCCGACCGCGGATGAGGATCGAGGGATTTCTATCCAGATCGGAGGCAAGCTCGCGCATGGCAACAGACGCCTCTCCCAGGCGGCCGGCGGCCTGGGTCAACTGGTAGATTAACGGGGAGTCTGGGTCCACTACCTGCTGCAAGTTGACCAAAGCGGCCCGCGCTCCTTGCATCGCACCCATCGCGCTTTCGGAGGTTTTTCGCAAACTTTCAGAGGTTTCTCTCAAACTTATAATCAGGGGATCGAGATTGCCACTGAGCTTAGCCAGCGTCTCGCTGCTGGCCCTCGCCGTAGTGCTCAGGCTTCCCGCAGCACTGCCCAAGGCCACGACCGCGGTCTTCAATTGATCTGAGGAAACAAAATCTCGAGCCGACTGCGCGGCTTCGGTGAGCGACGAGACCAAGGCTGCGAAATCAATTTGGTCGAGCTTGCCAAGCCCCCGCATGGCAGCTTCCTGAATCTGTTCGAGCTGCGTGGGGAGGGTCGGGATCTCACGGTAAGCCTTATTGTCGGGCTTTAGAACCAGTTCAGCCCGAGTGTCCGGAAAAAAATTCAAATCGACGTATAGAAGTCCGGTCAACAGGCTCTCAGTTGCCAGCCGAGCCCGCAATCCCACG
Source organism: Pseudomonadota bacterium (assembly GCA_021323945.1). Lineage (GTDB taxonomy): Bacteria > Desulfobacterota > Binatia > Binatales > Binataceae > JAMXLL01. The sequence continues at coordinate 62,602 of JAJPKA010000006.1, forward strand.
TCGATCAGATGCTGCAAACCTTTTCCGTGAGCAAGATCGCCGCTGGCACCCAGTGAGGTAAGCTCCTTTTGGTCCAGCTCGATAATTACCGGAAGCCTGAGTCTCTCCGCGCTCTCGGGGGTAATCGAACGGGTCGGGCTGTACCCTGGAAGATTGACCATTATTGATGCAACCGAGCCTATCCGCACTCCTCTGAACTTAACCGGAGCACCGACGTTCAGACCATTCAAACTTCCACTAAAGAAACAGACGAATCGGTCCTTGTGCGTGAACCAGTTACCTGCGCCAAGAATGACAACCAGGCCGATAACGATAACAATGCCGCCAATCACAAACGCACCCACTGCTGCAGGATTATTCTTTTTAACCATCGAACTGACGCGTTGTTTCGCCCTCCTGGCCACGTGTCAAAAACCGGCGCACCGTCGAATTGGTCGAATGCGCGAGCAAATCTTTAGGATCTCCATGGGCGGTCATTGTGCGCTTTTCTGCGTCCAGGAAGATCGAATTATCGGCGATTGCAAAGATGCTCGGCAGCTCATGTGTCACGATCACGATGGTTGCCCCGAGGCTTTCGCGCAGTTCGAGGATAAGCTCATCCAACAGTCGTGAGCTAATCGGATCGAGGCCTGCAGAAGGCTCGTCAAAGAACAGGATTTCAGGATCCAGCGCCATCGCGCGCGCGAGTCCGGCCCGCTTCTGCATCCCACCACTGATGTCGCTGGGGTAGTAATCCTCGAAGCCGGCGAGACCGACGAGCGACAGCTTGAAGCGCGCCACTTCTCGGATTTGGGCTGGCTTAAGGTCAGTGAACTGACTCAGGGGAAGAGCGACGTTCTCTGCGAGAGTCATGGAACTCCACAGCGCCCCTCTCTGATATAGCACGCCGATACGTCGCAACATCTGCTCGCGCTGCTCAGGATCGGCACTAGTGAAATTGAAGTCGCCATAAAAAATCTCCCCTTGAGCAGGCTCAAGCAGGCCGATCAAGTGGCGCAGAAGTGTGCTCTTGCCGCATCCGCTGCCACCCATGATCGCGAAAATATCGCCACGATGCACCGTAAAATTCAGATCGTGCATCAGCACAAAAGTGCCAAACGCCATCGTCAGATCCTTGACGATAATGTGCGCCGGGCGTTGTTGAGGTGCTTTTAGTCCGTCTGCCAACTGCTGTTCCTCGCCGAGCTCAAATCCCAAGAATTTTGAAGATCACGGCGAACATTCCACACGCCACGACCACCAGGACGATACTCGTGACGACCGCCTGGGTCGCAGCATCACCAACCGCTGACGCGCTCCCGCCACACTGGAAACCGCGAAAACAGCCCGAGATCGCAATTAATACGCCGTAGACCGTAGCCTTGAAGACACCCCCAAAAATCTGCGTAAGAGTCAGCGCGGCCGCTGTCTCCCTATAATAGAGCGGCAGTGGTATTCCGAGCATTGTGAATCCGACCGCTGCACCACCCAACATCCCCATCAGGTCCGAGTACAAACACAGGATAGGCATCATCAGGACTAACGCCATTAAGCGTGGTAATACCAGAAACTCCAACGGTGAGATGCCCATTGTGGTCAGCGCGTCGATCTCTTCGGTGATTCTCATGGTCCCCAGACGTGCGGCAAATGCAGCACCAGTGCGACCAGACATAATGATTGCAGTCATCATCGCACCCATGTCACGGGCCATTCCAATCGCTACAAGATCAGCAACGTAAATGGCCGCACCGAACTGCTGCAGCTGTACCGCACCCATAAAGGCGAGAATGACGCCGACAAGAAAACTAATAAGCGAGACAATGCCAAGGGCATTGGCTCCCGTCTCCTGAACCACTTGAAAAAGATCCACTTTTCGAAATCGCGCTTTGCCACTGGCCAGCTTGATAAAGGCGAGGGTCAATGACCCCAAAAAGGCGGAAAAGCGCTTGAATGATGTAGCGACAGCGATGGCGCGCCGGCCAATTCTTTCCAGAAACGAAGGTTCAGGCCGCTTAATGGCTCGCGCACCTTCTCGCTCCGGGACTGCCTCAGAGAGCTGGACCAGCCGGCTGAGCCCAGGAGGGAGCTTAGCCAGCTCGATCTCTACTTGGTGGTTCCGGCAAGTATCGACTATCGGTTTCAGAAATATGAGGAGACCGCTGTCCCACTTGCCCAGCTCTTCCGCGACAAACTTCAGCTTGGCCGGCGGCTTGGTCGAGATTTCCACGATTACGGCTTCTGGGGAGGGGAGATGACCTCGAAGCTGCCAATCGCCCCGGAGCGCTACGGTCAGCAGCGTGTCTGATTCGCTCCAGACGCTGAAATTGCCGGTTGTCATCAAACAGTCGAGATCGTCGGTGACAGCAGGAAATGAGGCGGTTTTGTCGCGCAACGGTTGAACAACCGCGATTTAATTCGACGGGTCACAATTGCTCGTTAAACTGGATACGATTAGGGAGCCGGGTCGCGCAGCCCTGCCACGAAACTGGTTGGCCTGATGTGAGACTATATGACACGTGCCTACCGGGCGAGTTCTTGTAACTCAGCATCATATTATCCGTGTGAGTAGGAATTTTTGTGAGGCTCATTCGTTAAATCGTGCTTCTAGCTGCGCTGGATTGCGGTTCTGCGCGAGCGAGTTGCTGCACAGCTCGCCAAGCTGACTGCTCCCCGTGGCACTTTGTGGATGGGAAATATCCCGTTGAACCGGAACACCAGCGCTGTCTTGATCAATTGCAAGTTGTTGTAAAGCATCCATCACTCTGTTAGCGGAAGATTCATGAAGATCGGATGCACCCCTGCCGTTCACCGATCGACAATGCCGGGTCATTGAGCGGTCTGCGCCAGGCATTGAACTAATATACCCCGAGATCACGTATGAAACAGGAAGCCCGTACTTCCCAACCGCGGTTGACCCGGTGGTCCGCGACTGCCAAGTGCTGGTTGGCCATATCAATCCCAAAGCTCGAGGGAATGACTCCGCGCGCCGATGGATCCACCTGTTTAGCGCCGCCGTCGCTCATCTGCTGCAGAGTGACTTGGGCGCCTTGGCTCGCCCATATGTGATGGGTGCAATGTTGCAGCATTGCCGTGGCCTGAAACTTTCCTTAGAAGCCCAGGCAACGGGTCAGTGGACTCATCAAGAAGTCCGAACAATGTACCATTCGCTCTGTGGTAGAGCCCTTGGAATAATTGGCCATGGCTCGATTGGGCAAGCTGTAGCGGGACTGGCCCGGGCATTCGGCATCGAAGTGGCGGCGCTCAAACGGGACCCTTTCTTACGTCGCGATCCCGGCTGGAGTCTGCCTAACCGTCATCAGGTATGCGCAGTAGGCGCGGGGTCGCAAACGGCGTGAGCGCTTGACTCTGCGCAACTAGCGATCATCCTCCGCATGTTCACGGGCAGTTGTGGGCAGGTCGGTAACCCGCCTGCTCAGCGGCCTGCGGACTCGGGAATGGGACGCGATTGTCTGACGAGATAGCTGAATAGTACGGGCATCCCGGCCATTCGAAAATGTGGCTGCTAGCGTCGCCAAGCACCGGTCCGCTTGTCGGCTCGCTGCCGGTGCGACATCCGTTGGCATCGAGGAGAAGAGGCGATTCAGTGCCGTGACGGAAATCTTGTGGCTGCACCGGATGGGGATCGCTCCACAATCCGATTTTCGCTTTCATCGCCGCGCACTCCGCGGCCGCATAAGCTGTTCGGTCGGCCGGACTCTGCTCGTCCTCGTATTGCTTATAGTGCCACGCCATTCCCGCCTTCACCTGGTCGAGATCCGCGTCTTCGCCGTTCGGCAATATCACCTTGCAGATAAGCCGCCCATAGGACCGTTCGTTTTCGCAATCGAGCCTGACGGTTTTGCCCCAGAGCATCTTGCTCAGGTGCTGCGTCGATTGCGAACCGAACGCTTGACCATGCTCCGGAGCGTCGATTCCTTGGAGACGGACGGCCCGCACCATGCCGTTTGGGGCAAGCGCCACATCGATCGTGTCGCCATCGGTGACGCTAACGACCTTACCGGTATACCTGTTCGGCAAGTAGATGGCTGACGCTGGCGCGAAGGGCGCACCGACTGCGGCAGACGGCGTGGGCAGGTTTGAGTTTATAGAGGTAACCTCGACGGATTTCGGAGTAGCCAAGTGCAGGACCCACGCCCCTGCCATCGCGCCGGCGACGAAGTAGCACACGGCCAACCCCATCATCGCGCGGTACGCTCGCGGCGAGCGACGCCAGCGTAAGCGGATATAGGCCGCGCCGGCGACCGCCAGCACGAACGCCGTGAAGACCACCCAACTCCAGTTCAGCATCACGGTTTTGGGAGCACCGCGTCGGCATAGGTGTGCCGCTGCGCTCCACCTATCGAAAGCTGTCCTCTTTCAACTATGCCCAACGTAACCTTGACGTTTCATACCGCAACGGCCCGGCCGCTCGACTCATTACTATGATCTGGCATGCGGGCTTTTTGCGGAGAATCTGAAGCGAAGAGTTGAGGGCCGTGACCTCTTCAATGTGATAGATTCGGGCTGAGGTTATTGAGTCCTGACACAGCCCTTCGCTCGCTCACACACGGCAAAGCAGACCACCATCTACTGCTATAGAAGTTCCCGTGACGAAAGCCGAGGCCGGCGACACCAAATAAAGAAGAGCTCCCGCAACCTCATCCGGTTTCAACAGCCGACGGTACGGCAAATATCTGACGAGACGCGAGCTAAATTCACCCTCCTGAGTTGCAGGACTGTCGGGTACGTCGAGCCAGCTGCATTCAAGCAGGTTTACTCGGATATTGCGTCGAGCCCATTCCAGTGCCAGCGAACGCACCAGGTTCAACACCGCGGCTTTGGCTGCACAGTAGAGGGTCGCATTGGGTACCCCTCGCTCGGCCATCACGCTATTGATGTGAACCATTACCCCGCCCCCGCGCTGGAGCATTACCTGTCCCGCTTCCTGCGACGCGTACCAGACCGACTTGAAATTTGAGGCCCAGACTTGCTCCAAAGCAGCATCATCGATGGTCTCGGCCGGAGCGTAGAGCGGCTTGTCGAGGGCGGTTACCAGGATGTCGAGCCCGCCCAGTTCCTTGACGGCTAGCTCAACCGTAGTTTTGCTATCTGTTCGTAGAACGGCACTCTGCATATGCACCGGCGGATTAGGCTGTCCTGCATCGCTGACAGCCTTGACGGTGATCTCAAGCGCATCGGTGACATCTGGGTCCTGCGATGCCAACAAGACCTTGGCGCCCGCCTCGACCAGCGCCACGGCAGCCGTCCGTCCGACGGGGTGTTCAGCGCCCACAACAAGAGCGCGCCGACCAGACAGCAAAAAATCATTCATTGCTTCAGTCCGCACCATTTTCGAACCTCGAGTAGGTCAGCCGGGCTTGTACTATCAGCCCAGCTGAGGGATGACGCCGGTCGGTGCGATTCCACCGGCCAAGCCGCCGCCGTCGATGACAATGAGCTGGCCATTGATGTGGTTCGAGGCATCTGAAGACAGGAAGACAGCCAGCGGTCCGAGATCCTCGTCATAACCAACTCGTCCGATAGGGATAAACTTGCCACCCTTAAAGAATTGCATTAAGCGCTCGTTATGGGGGAAGATTCCGGGGACGATACAGTTCGTCTGGATATTGTCTCCCGCATAAGTAAGGGCCAGCGAGCGTGTAAGCTGGATGACGCCGCCCTTTGCGCACGCATACATATAGTTATGTTTCTCGCCCCTCAACCCGTAACCTGATGCAACATTGATAATCTTGCCACTTTTACGGGCCACCATGTGCGGGATTACGGCCCTGGCGCAGTAGAATTGACTTGAAAGATTTATATCGATGCCGCGGCGCCATTCCGCATCAGTGATCTGATCGAGCGGTTTACCCAATTGATCTTCTCCGCCACCGGCATTGTTGATAAGCACGTCTATCCGGCCGAATTCGCTCAATGCTTTTGCGACCATTGCATCAACCTGCTCTGATACCGCGACGTCGGTCGGCACCGTCAGACAGCGTCCACCCAGCTCACGTATGCGTCCGGCCGTCTCCTCCAGCTGTGACCGAGTGCGTGAGGCGGCCACTATGTCCACGCCGCAGCTCGCTAACTTCAGGGCCATGGCGCGCCCGAGTCCGCGACCAGCCCCAGTGACCACGGCCACCTTGCCTGCAATGTTCAAGTTGTCGAGAATCATGTAGAGTCCCCAGATTAACGTCGCCCAATGCCTGGATCGGCGGGCAGCGCATTTCGCTGGATGAAACTAACACACCTAACATCCGGGTTGTACGTGCTTTCTTGATACACCGAGGTAAAAAATGGCTCCCAGTCTCATTATGTTCGCGGATTTCATATGCCCTTTTTGCTACATAGGCTTTGAGACGGTGCGTCGACTGCAACCCGAATTCGGCTTCGACATCGAATGGAAAGGCTTTCAAATACATCCGGAATGGCCCGCCGAGGGAATGAGCGCCCAGGCATATAGGCCCGCAATCGATGCCGAAACCCGCCGTGCAGTATGGCAGCGTATCGCGGCTCTGGGCGAAGCCGTGGGACTCGAGCTAAAGCCACCCGAATTACTGGCCAATTCTCGCTCCGCACTGGAGGCAGCAGAGTTTGCCAGGGAATTTGGCAAAGCGGAAGTATTCGAAGATCGAATCTTCCGCGCCTATTTCAGGGAAAATCTCAATATCGGCAGTTCAGGCGTACTCGCCGAACTGGCCGCCGAGACCGGTCTCGATGGTAAAGAACTAATCCTTGCTCTTGAATCGGGACGCTATCGCAACCGCTTGCAGGAAAACGCGGTTGCTGCCCAACAGCGTGGAGTCGACGGAGTTCCGACTTTTTTCCTCGGAGATTACCCACTCGTTGGTGCGCAAAGCGAGCAAGTAATGAGGCAGATATTGCAGCGGTATGTTCAGCGCCTGGCCGGGCCGTCAAAGTAAGGCTGATTTGCTCCTCCAACGTTGAATAGCTGCGGCTTGCCGCGCGTCTGCCGTGTCTTGGCGTTAGCTATGCTAGTTTGGAAAGCGTGGCACACGCGGAGAAACTCGATCTCAGAGGCATGAAATGCCCGCTCAACTGGGCGCACGCCAAAGTCCGCTTGGAGCAGATGGCAAAAGGCGAACAACTCGAGCTTCTGCTGGATGACCCGCGAGGTGTGCGAGATATACCACGCGCCGCGGAAGCCGAAGGTTATGCGATCCTGCAAATCACCAGCTGTAGCGATGGTTGGCGAATTCAAATTGAGAAATGAGAGATTTGGGGACCCTCTGCTCTATGCCTTCAACGGACGACCAAAACTGCACCGACAGAGCGCTTCGGGCGGCCTGACGCCACACCATTAGCTGTATGCTCCTCTGCCGTCGGAACCTCATGTGTAAAGCTGTCGGCTCATGCCGAACCGGGGTTTGCATCGGCTTTAGGCCGCTGTCAACGCCAGTTGAATGTTGACCCATCTATGCTCGGATCGCCGAAGTAAAACTGACCCACGTGGAGCGGTCTGATCAGGGGGAGCGCGAGGGGGACCTTCCCCCTCGCCGCCCTGTGTTGAATATGCAAAACTTCGTGCGCTTGCGCCGCCTGCCGGCGAAGGGAGAGGTGCAATGGACAAGCGAGTGGTCATTTGCCTTGCGACAATCCTCATGTGCGCCGGGTCGGCGTTGGCTGATCCTGCAGCAGTGGTGAAGGCTCATTCGGATGCCTTCGGGAACGCTTTCAACGCGTGTGACGTTCCTGCGGCACTCAATCTGTATGAAGACAACGCGGTCCTCATCTGGCCCATCGAAGGCGAGGTTGCGACTGGCAAAGCGGCCATCGCAAAAGTGATCAAGACAGAATGCTCGGGCGCCGCAAAGTCCTCACTTAAGCAGATAAGTTCGGACTCGCGTTCAATCGGGAAGGACTACATCATCAATATCGGGATGTGGGACAGCACTATTATCGGGCCTGATGGCAAGCCAACGACCGCGCGCGTGCGAACCACCGAACTGCTGCACAGATCCAACGGCAAGTGGCGCTATGTGATCGACAACGCGTCAATCGGCTTACCGCCGCCTCCCGCGAAGCCCTGAAGCTGCGAGTATCGAACGCGTTAATCTCCGAGGTAAATGCTTCTGTTTGGTTGGAGCGGCTAGCAGTCCAGCCTTGCGCTTGTCTTTGAGCCTCAAGCTCTCGCCGTTGATGCTGACGATAATTGAGTGCTGGAGGATCCTGTCGAGCATGGCCACGGTGAGCACGCCGTCGCCGGCGAAGGCGCTATCCCGACTGCCGAAGCTGACATTCGAGGTGAGGATCATCGAGCCGCGTTCGTAGCAGTGCGCCACGACTTGGAAGAAGAGGTTAGCCTGCTCCCGGCTCATCGGCAGATAGCCGATCTCGTCGATGATCAGCAGGGGGTACGCATCGACCGCGCAATGCATGAGCTGGCGACAGCGGCCCTGACGCTGCGCCGCCTCCAACATCAGCACCAGATCGGCGGCGCTGAAGAAGCGGGTCTTGTAACCCCTCTGCGTGGCGAGATAGCCGAGAGCGATCGCCAGGTGAGTCTTACCCACGCCCGACGGTCCGAGGAACACCACGTTCTCAGCGCGCTCGACGAAGGCGAGGCTCGCCAGCTCCATGATCTGCTTGCGCGGCGCGCCAGTGGCGAAGTTGAAGTCGTACTGATCCGGCGTCCTGATCGCGGGGAAGCAGGCGATGAGCGCGAACATCTCGCGGGCCCGTGCCCGCCGTGACTCCCTCTCGGCGACCAAGAGTTCTTCGACGAAGTCGGTGAACGAAGTGTGTTTTTCGGCCGCCTTCTGCGCCAGCATAGTGTACTGAGCGGCCACGCCTCCGAGTCGCAACTCGTTGCACAGCTCAACCACGCGCTGATGCTGGATGTTCATCCGACCTCGGCGGCCGTGATCAGTTCTTCGTACACCTTAAGTGAATGCTGGTAGCCGCGCGGCATCGGTGCCGGACGTTTCGAGCGAGCAGGCTGAATCAGACCCGGCCATGGAGTTGGCATCGGTTGCAGACGCTCGCGCTCCAGCTCGCGGCGTACCAACGGAACCTCGCCAGTAGTCGCGTGCACACGACTGTTGGCGACCTCCCGCAGCCAGGTTTCGACTCGTGCGTTGGCGGTGTCGCGATCGACCTTGAGTCCTTCGGGACTGAGTTGGCTCGCCAGCGGAACGTAGAAGCTCGCGCGAATGTAACCGATGAAGCGTTCGACCTTGCCCTTGGTCTTGGGCCGATACGGCCGGCACAGCCGCGGCAGGAAGCCGTGATGATGCGCGAAGTCTAGGAAGGTGCGGTTATAGCGATGCAGCCCCGGCCCGTAGCGATCCCGATCGCTTACCACGGTGCGCATGTTGTCGTACAACTCGAGCAGCAGCACCGTCGCCGGAACCCAGTCCGGAGCGGCAGCCTTTACTCTCTCATCGATATAGTTCTTGTACGGGTCGAGCTTGCTTGGCCGCGCTTCACGCTCGTACCGCGGCAGCCCTTCGCCCCGCACATAGCGCCGTACTGTGTTACGCGACACGTCGAGCATCCGTGCGATCTCGCGAATGCTCTTGCCCTGCCGTCTCAAGACCCGGATCTCCACCGCTTGCTCCGCCACCAGCATATGGTCCTCCGCTTCGGAGTACCCCATGCCGGGGTGGGTCAATTTTCAATCGGCGACCCTGGGTCAGTTTTGCATCGGCGGCAACACCGCTGAGGCGGGGCCCAATCCGCCCGTTGAGGCGACATGACGGAAATGACGGATAGTATTCCGCTCGTGAAATCGGGGCGATTTCAGCGAATAGCGGATAGCATCGGGACTAAAGCCTAAACTCTCGCAGATATTCTCGAACGAGAAAGGGCTGTTGGTGCTGCGACTGCGAATCCAGTTGTCAACTTCATTGAATTCGGCGCGCTTGCGATGGCCTTTGGCGTTACGGGTTTTTACGTAGGTATCGAGCGCATCTACCAGGACGGCGAACATCAGTGCTCGCTCGCCATCGAGTACATTGTGGGTCCGCATGGCATAGAATTCGAAGCGGAGCACAGGATCGTCGTCTAGGTTCTCGAGAATCTTTTCGTGACTGGAATTCATCGCATACCTCTTGAATCGAAAGCTTAAGACACTGGCCTCGAGCTTACATCGCGCTCATGTTGGGTGAGCTCGAAACAAGTCGACCCCTGCCTCTCTGCAAAACCCTGTTCAGACAAGCGCGACCGAGTTGCTCGGGATCCGCAGGTGTTTGTTTCCTCCTAAGCGCAATGCACGTGCCACCACTTAGCGGTTGCTTTCTAGTTGCTTTAAACGGCCAATGTTAACCTTAAATGCGCTTAAGCTAGTCCAAGGCGGGAGTTCTAGCCAAAGCGTACGACTGCACATGTAAAAGTTGCGCTTGGCTGATAACCCCGTCACCCATGTCTTGTGGCGAAGGCAAATTTGTCGGGCCTTAGGAGACCTCCGACGCCCGCACAGACTGAACCGAGTCACATGAACGATGGCGAAGAGTCGCAACACAACGAGCGCGGCGCCGCAGGCGTCGTCCCGGATGGTGTGTGGCATAATTCAATCAGCTTCATGCGCGGGTGGAGGAGATGCGATTTTTTTCTGACCTTCTGGTCTTCTTTGGCGGAATTTTGTTGACCTTTGGCACCGATCTGGTAGTCGAAACCGCGGGGCAAAACCTGGCGAGTGTTGGCGGCCTGCTCGGCGTAATAGCTTCCTTACTCGGTACCGCACTGCTCGTAACCGGCCTGCTAAACCACTATCGGTTGTCCCGAGAGCAGGGCCTTTCCGGTGCGCACAACCGACGCGACGTGTCGCGCCAGTAGTTTATGTTGAAAGCTGGGGAGACGTGCAGCTAAGCGAGGCACCGCTCCATGATTTGAAAGGCCTCGGCCAATTCTTCCTCAGTCAAGATTCCGGCAGGTAGGAACAGCCTCACACAAGTCGGTTGGTGACCGCCAAAGTAAAGTATCAGACCTGAGTCGAAGCAGCGCTTGATGAACTCGCGAGTACGATTGATAGAGCCATCGCCAACACGAAAAGCGATCATCGCACCAACCCCGTCCACCTCGGAGACGGCACCAGGCCTTGAGCGAGACAATCGCTCCAGATGGTCACGAGTAAGTCTTTCCAGCTGAGACTCACGCCCTTGCGGCCCTAGTATGTTCTCGGTTGTAAGTTTTTCAATAATACGCCTTGCGACGGCCATTGGAACCGTAGCCCCCGAATAGGTCCCCGAGATCAGGGCCGGGTCCGGGGCAAATTCCTTTCGAAACAGGACCGCACTGCCGTGAAAGACCTTGCCGATCGTGATAACGTCTGCATACTCTGCCAGGCCAAGGAGCGTTGTTGCAAATAGCTCAGTCACGCGCGCAAAAGTCTGAATCTCATCAATCCATATGGGAATTCCGGCGGCACGACATTCCTCGAACAGCGGCACGAAGAATTCGCGAGGAGCTGTTACGAACCCCGCCTCTCCTTGAACCAATTCCACAACCATCGCGGCAGTCTGGTCACCGGTGTGCGCGATCGTTTGACGCAGCGTTCTCAATGCCGTTGCGGAAGAGTCCGGGTCGTGGCGGTTGTAAAAAGGTATATAGGTTACCGGGAAGGTGCGCGGCTGCCCAATCCGGTAGTCGGGCCGATCGGTAATTTCGGCCATCGCACTGGTCCGCCCGTGGAAACATCCCCGAAACGCGATGATTCCCGGCCGCCCATCGCGTTTCTGGCGAACAAGCTTCAGAGCGTTCTCATTGGCATCGGCACCCGATAGCGAAAGCCAACAATGAGCCATTCCGGCTGGGGCATGCGCCATTAGCGTTTTCATCAGCAGGTTATATTCGCGGTTGAAAATGAGATTTCCCTGCATGACCAGGTCAGACGCCGCGGCGCGAAGCGCTGTGGCGATCAGATCGAGATTGCCGTGGCCAAAGAGATGAACGCCGATGCCAAGTGCCAAATCGAGCACCCAACGGCCATCAGCCAGCATCGCCCGCGCACCGCGGCCGATGCCCGAACCCAAATACGGATAGAATGCCGGGCGGCCTCGCAAACCGGCCAGCTCAGCCAGTTCCTCATGCATCGCCGCTGGAGAAAGAGGAGGCTTAGGAGCGTTCGTGGCTTCCGTGATGGCCTCGAGCAACAGCCGAAGCCCCTGCTCGAACTTCGGACCGTAGAAAACCATCAAATTACCGCACGCGGTTGAGTGCGGCCTACTTTAGCGCACGCATCGAGAAGCCACGCTCGTTATAACAGAGTAGCGAGCGTTTACCCTGCAGTGTGGTCTCCAGCACGCATTCGCGGCCCCACAACCGATAGACGAAAGCCAGACTCTTCTCGGCATATTCCAAAAGCAGGTCACGCCCGTCGTGGTAATGCTTGAGGTACAAAGTCCGGTTGTGGCCAAAGTCGGCATCCTCGACTTTGATGACAGGAATCGAGCCCGTGCCAACGTTTTTTATCAGAGTCTCTTTGACTTGTTTCCAGCCTTCCTCATCAGAGACCTTGTCGATTACCAGTTCATCACCGCGCGCCTCGTACTGAAACAGGTCCATCTCGCGCATCAATTCTTCAGTCAAATAGCGCCGCAGAAAAGAAGTGTCACGTTCGACCTCGCGCACTTCAAACAGCTTCTCGGTTCCGCTTTTGTCTGGCTTCCCGTATTTTTCGATTTCTTCGGGGGTCGGTTCAGTGTAACGCCGATAGATGTCCTCCCAAATTTTGAAGCCGAGATGATACGGGTTGATAGAGCCGGGAATCGGCCGCAGCACTTGATTGTGACGCACGATGAACTCGAGATGGAGCCCCTGGTCCAGCTCGAGCGCCTCGAGGATCTTCTTGTGCCAGTAGCTGGCCCAACCCTCGTTCATGATCTTGGTCTCCATCATGGGCAGAAAAAATTTCGTCTCTTCGTCCACGATGGTGAGCAGATCCTTTTCCCACTCTGCCAGGAATGGATTGTGGTCACGAATGAAAAGCAGCACATCCTCGTCGGGCTCAAGCGGGACTTTGCGCGTTTCGGGCTCTTTGAATTCGGGACGACCGTGCAGACGCTGGAACGGATCAGGCCGAGGTTGAGCGGCTTCGATTGCCCGTTCCACCTGCTCCTCACGGCTCAGCTTACGAATTGCAAGATTGCGCCGGCACTGCCATGAGAGGGCATGGGCTGCATCTAGAATCCGCTCAACCTTCTCCAGACCGATTGACGGATCCTCGATGTAGCGCCGCACGCGCATCGCATGCGCCTTGAACACTTCGATCGTGAGCTCAGGTCGCGTCGCTGTTTTGAAGGTAAAATTGTTCTTGAAGAAGTCATTATGGCCATACACGTGGGCCATTGTCAGGATTTGCAGTAACAGCGTGTTGTCCCGCATGAGATAGGCGATCGCCGGATTGGAATTGATCACCATCTCATAGGGCAAGCCGTTGACCCCGTAATCGTACAAAGTCTTGAGCTTTTCGTAAGCTTTGCCAAAAGACCAGTGCGGGTAGTGAGACGGCATGCCTGAATAGGCCATGTACCCCAGCATGCCGTTGTGATCACAAATCTCAAACTCCTGCGGAAACCAGTCGAGACCGAATTCCGCCGCTTTCTCGCGGATTCGCCGGTCCCATTCGACCAGCTCGCTGATCTCATAATTAGCCATTTTGCCGGTCCAAATCCGCCAGTAGATGGATAGTGATGAAGCAGTTTATTCCTTAACTCGATCTTTGGACAAAAAGGCCTTGAAGGATGGCCAGATGTCCTCCTTGCGTTCGATCAACACCGCCTGGAAGTTAGGCTCGTCGAGCCGTCGGAAAACATTGAGCATCGAGGATTCGTAGTAGCGCGAACCTAGCGGCTTGATCTCGCCGTAACCAAACAAATTGCAAACCTGGGCTAGCTCTTTGGCAGTCCTCAATGCTGCGGGATTGTCGGAGTCGAAATTGTCACCATCGGAGCAATGAAATGCATAGATATTCCACAACGAGGGATGATAACGCTCTTGGATTATATCCAGCGCTTTTTGATATCCGGACGAGATGAACGTCCCACCCGACTCGCCCTTATGAAAAAATTCTTCCTCGGTGACCTCCCGGGCTTCGGTATGATGACCGATGAAGACAATCTCAACATTGCGATACCGGGTCGAAATAAATTGATAGAGCAGGAAGAAGAAACTTCGCGCCAAATACTTCTTCATCGTGTCCATGGATCCGGAAGTATCCATGATACAGATGACCACAGCATTGGAATCTTCGCGAGTGTCGGCTTCCAGGTGCTTGTAGCGCAAATCATCCTGATGGAAGGGGAAGCGCCGCTTGACTCGCCCGGGCGGTATCGGCGACATGCCTGGCGTGCCTTCACCTTCCTGACCTTCGTCCGGTCTCTGCTCGACCGGTTCAACTTGGGCTAGATCCTGCTTGCGCCCTGTGGCCAACGCCCGCATCACTCGCTGGCGAGCGGTTCGGCGCTTGTCTAGGCGGACACGAATGCCGACGTGACGATACCCTTTTCGCTTGGCGGAGCGCTCGGAAGGGATTTCACGTAAGGCGCGACGCTCGAGGTTGGGAAGTTCGAGATCTTCAAACATGATCTCGATTAACTCCTCGAGCGAGACGTCGGTTTCATAGTAATCGACCCCGGGTCGGTCTCCCGCGCGTCCGTCACCTTTACCCTGAGCCGCTCGACCGGTTTTACCAATGACTTGGCCGGGCCTGGCATCACCGTCCCCTTGGCCCACGCCCGGGGCATTTTCGCCATAAACGAAACGATATTCCTTGATCCCACGAAGCGGGACCTTAATTACCTTGTCCTTATTTTTACCGATGATCGATTCTTCCGCGATGATGTCGGCGATATTCTCTCGAATAGACTCGCGCACCTTCTCGCGGTGGCGTAGACGGTCGCCAGCGGAGCGGTCCGACCGCTCAGCGTCAGAGGGCCGATATTCCCGGAAAATAGTCTCGTGAGTCATGATACCTACCCGGTTCAAAGCCCATTATACTCGTTGCGCAAGCTCCATACGCACCGCTCGATTGCGCTGACGTGCGGGCCGCTAGCTCGTTGGAAATCCGGTTTCGGATACTTTAGTCAATCGTGGGGTACCAGGTTCGCAGAGTCGGTCGGGAAATGTAATTATGGTCGCTTTGCCCCTGCCTGAGAAGACCGACCAAGCATGGCGCCACGAGTCCAAGGGAACGTCGGCTTGCGTCTAATGCTTTGGCGCCGCTTTTATGATTGTATCAGTCCTTCCATAAATTGTTAGCGGCATACTTCAACACCACATCGACACATGACTCGCAATAGCCATTTTCGAGCAGGTTTTTGACCATAGCGTTGTATTTTTCGCTTTGTTCTTCGTCGCGAGTTCGCGCTTTAGTAATGATGCGCGAGATGTCACGCACCGAGGTCATTAGCTTCTTCTCGATGGCTTCCTTGAGCGGCTCATAGCTGCGATAGCTAATTTTCTCACCGCGCCGAGAAGTCGCCCAGAGATAGGCGATTACCTCCTGACGAAAACCGTCGGCAGCTGAACCGATGATGGCGATCTGTTCTTCTATGGACTTGAGAAAGCCCTCGTCTGGCGGCAATTCCTCCTTGGTGTTGCGGTCACGCACCTTGGTCTTGTTCACGTAAGCTTCGGCATGATCGAGGTAGTTCTGAAAGAGCGACTCCGCCTGTTCCTGATAGGAGTAAACGAAGGCTCGCGTTATCTCCTTTTCGAGGATGTCGAGGTACTCCTTGTGTAGGGTGTCCTGGAGGAATTCCAGATATTGCTTGCGAGTATCGTCAGGGAGATCCGCTTCCTTGCTCATCGAGATAAGCGCCTCACGGACATTAATGGGATTGATGCAATTGCCCGAGACGTTGTCCGAGAGGGCGTTGTCGAGCGCCTTCATGATGAAGCGCGTCGAAATCCCGCTCATTCCCTCGCGCTTGGCGTCTTCTTTAAGCTCCTGTACGTCGATTTTTTTCGTCCGACCCTTCTCGACTACTTCCTCTCCATTGTAGAGCCGCAATTTCGTCATCAGATCACACTTCGAAGTCGGCTCAAGGCGAGACAGAATGGCGAACATCGAGGCTAGTTCCAAGGTGTGAGGAGCGACATGTGCCCGAAAGTCAGAGTTACGTATGATCTTCTGGTAAATCTTTACCTCTTCAGAAAGTCGAAGATTGTAAGGCACCTTGACCACGACGATTCTGTCCAGGATGGCCTCGTTGGTGTGGTCAGCTTTGAATTTCTGCCACTCGGCTTCATTGGAATGAGCAACTATGCAAGTGTCTACGTAAACCATGCCATGGCGGCCCGGGGCGGGTATGACCTTCTCCTGAGTGGCCGTAATCATTGCGTGCAGGTATTCGGTCTCGTTCTTGAAGACTTCGATAAACTCGACCAGGCCACGATTACCAACGTTAAGAGCGCCGTTTAACTCGAGGACACGAGGGTCACCCTCGGAATATTGGTCAAGTTTTGAGATGTCTTCGGAACCAATCAGCACCGAGGTGTCCTGATTGTTAGGGTCGACGGGTGGTACAACACCTATGCCGATGCGGTTGCGCTTGGAGAAGTTTCTGGTTTCGACGGGGACTTCCTCATAGCGCAGGCCGTAGACTTCTTTAAGTCGGTAGCGGCAAACCGGACATAAGTCACCTTCAATGTGGACGCCCAGCATCTTTTCGAATTCGCGCCGCAAATGACGCGGGATGAGATGCAGCGGTTCCTCGTGCATCGGGCAGCCCTCTATTGCGTAGAAGGGCTCGAGTTGTTCCAAGCCACGCTGAATACGTTCGACCAGCGAGCTCTTCCCTGAACCAACCGGACCCATCAGGTATAATACCTGGCGGCTCTCCTCACCCTTGAGCGAAGCAGAATGAAAATAGCGGACGATCTGAGCGATCGTCCGTTCGATGCCAAAAAATTCGTCGGCAAAAAAGTTATAGACCTTGATCGGCTCGTCTTTGTACAGCCGCTTGGTGCGTGGGTCATCAGTGTCATGGATGCTGCGCAGCCCGCTGGAGATGATCATGTCGTAAATCCGGGCGTGCGCCATCTTCGTAATCGTCGGGTCCTTCTTGACCAGTTCGAGATAATCGAGCAGCGTCCCGCGCCACTGTTTAGCCTCGCGGGCTGCGCGGTCCGCTTTGATTACTTGCTCAAACGTACTCAACTCGGCCATCAGCTAACTCCTTGGTTAGACAAGCCTGTTTCACCTTATGTGAACTTGGGAGAGGAATCCGGGTGGACGGGCGTGCTATGCTTTAAGCGCATCCCCGACGGAGTATAACGCGTTTTTCCTCAACAAAGCAACTTCTTTCCTCAATTGAGGCGCAACGGTGCCTCAGCACGCGACATGAGTGTAGGACTGCAAATCAGTCGCGACCATTTCTAGATACCTGTTCACTGATCCGGTCCCGGCGCCGCCGGCACAGATTCGGCGACGACCAGCTTCCCATTATCATTCACGATCCGTGCCGCATAAGCCCAGGGATCGTGGGCAAACGATATCCACCATTGTCCCGTCACAGCTCGGCCCAAGTAACGGGCCTTTTGATCCATCGTGCGCAGCGGATCAAGATCATAGGCTTGATTCCATGGCCCGCGCATATGCGAAGCCGTAGGCACGATATCTGCCAAGTGCATGAACGTTTGCCCTAGAGAGTTCACTTGCACTACCTGGTGACGTTCGGTATGACCGCCGGTGACGATCGCGGTCAGGCCAGGCAGCACCTCCACATCACCATCAATCAGCTCCAACATCGCGGCAACCGGTGCCAGGCATTCCCGAACGTGTCGATAAGCAGCACGCAGTCGTTCATTGGTCGAATTCTGTGCGACCTCAAACTCACCTTTTTGTAAAAAAATCCGGGCCCTGGGAAATGCGCTAACCAGCTCGCCCGTAGGTTGGCGCCGCACGAGACCGCCACAATGATCGAAGTGGAGGTGCGATAGCACCAAGTGGGTTATGTCTCCGGCCTCCATGCCGAGCTGCTGAAGACAGGTGATTAGGTACCCATCGCCATGGTCGAAGATTTTGCGTTCCACGTCCTTCAGACGGTTACCAATTCCGGTGTCCACCAGAATTGCGTCATTGTTTTTCAGAATCAGAGGGCAAATCAGATTGAGCCTAATGCGGTTCTTGTCATCCGGTTGATGTTCGCGTTGCCAGAGTTCACGCGGCACTACCCCAAACATGCATCCACCATCATTGCGCCAGATCCCGTCGCTTAGAAATACGACGGTAAATTCACCCACTTGGATCCTTGCTGGTTGCGCCATCCGCCCGTGCTCCAGCAGCTCATCGACTTAATTTGCGAGCGATCGCTAAAGATCAATCCTTTGCTTATTCAGCTTCCTGAGAGCCACAAACCCAACCCCAAGGCAACTATTCCAGCGCCGACGATAACTCCATAGGCTGCGACGATGGGGCGCAGATTAGCCACCTGGGGCGAGTTGGCCGCCCGGTTGCTACTGGCCGGTCTCAGTCTCCTGACCGCCCTTAAACTTATACCCAACGCGAGGCTCATCAACCCGAGCAGACCAATTTTCGCTAGAACGATAGCAACGAACTGCGCTGATAGGTGGCCATACTGCCTAAAGACGAAGAACAGATTAGCTACTCCCGTAAGCGGGATCGCCAACGCCAAAAGCACACAAACCCGATTGATTTGTGCCACAACACTGATGTCAAACGCAGATGAGTCACTGAATCGACCGCTTGATATTGCGGCAGCCAGAACAAAGGTCGCACAAAGGCCTACCCAGAGAACTCCGGATAGCACGTGCATCCAGAGAATCGCGCTCCGGAGGATCATGCAGGGGCCACACCTGAAAGAAAGTCGTAGGCAACAGAACCCCAGGAGATGAAGAATGCATGGGTGGCTGCTGGCTGAAGCCGCTTCCCGAAAACGTTTGAATTCAAGGTGGAAGCTCGTTTTGAGGCAGTTTAGCCGGTGAAAACGTCAGCCGATAAGACCGCGTCGCCGATCGCCACCCGCCGCACCTGCACCAGTTGACCAGGGATACAAGTAGCCTCTAATACCCATCCTCCTTCGGACCCGGCATAAAGTGGCGCCGGCGTGCCACAGTAGAAGGCTCGGGTGGATCCCTGCGATACGTCGCCAAAAATGTGAACATGGCCGAGCGCAATGTAATCGTAACCACTGGCGGCGATCTCAGCAGCGGTGATGGGAGACGATCGGTTGGTTTCAGCTTCGGTGAAGAGCCCATGTGCCAGCCCGATATTCCAGAAGTGAGGCAGGGGTTCCGGCAGCCCTGATAGCGGCCGGTATTCAGGCGAATGCTCAACCAGGGCTCGACCCCACACACGGGCAGCCAGATCGGGGAATTCCACGAGCGTGCCGTTCGGGTTGAGGATCAGGTGAAGGTTCGCGGGCAACAAGGCAGGGGAAACAGCGGCATAGATCGAACGCTCGTCATGGGCGTCGTGGTTACCTGGAATCATCACAACTGGCATCCGGGCGCGCGCGATCTGGTTCATCGCGAAATGAAATGCTTCGTCGCTGATGCGATTCGAATCGAAAAGGTCGCCAACGATCAACAACAGATCGGCGCCATTGCGGTTGGCAACATCGATCACTTCAGCAAACGCACGCCTAACAGCATTGCGGAAACGGTCGCCCCGTGGGCCCGAGCCGAAGGTGTCACTCTCAAGGTGAACGTCGGAGGTGTGCACCAGCTTAAGTTGTCTCGGAACAATTCGAGCCACAGTCATCTCCGTCAGGGTAGATGCCGCAATTCATCCTGGCCAGACCTCTAAGCGTTAAAACTCAGGAGCCACAACCCGTCTTGCTTACGATAGTGAGCGGGGCGAGCCGGTTCAACCGGAGCGGGGTCACCTAATTAGTGTGACCGGCGGATCCTTTCGATTGCCAGAAGAAGTCAGAAAAGACAAGGAACCAGAAGCCTGAATCGACTGGAAGCTCCGGTAGATTTGCCGGCGGATCAGCCGCTGGAGAGTATCACATTTTCCCCAGCCCAAACCGGCAAACCAATTTAAAAAAATTTTTCAGTATCAAAGGCCACCCATGCGCAGTTTTTCCTGCCCATACGCAAAGCGATTGAGCGAAGACAGAGAATCGGGGCAACTTAA
This sequence comes from Pseudomonadota bacterium, assembly GCA_021323945.1. Taxonomy (GTDB): domain Bacteria; phylum Desulfobacterota; class Binatia; order Binatales; family Binataceae; genus JAMXLL01. The sequence goes on from JAJPKA010000006.1 coordinate 82,649, forward strand.
AGAAACTCAAGCGCGGCTTGCAGATGTGCGCCCTCAGTACGAACAACAATGTAACCCCCGCCCTTAAAGGGTCCTGCATTGATCACGGTAGTAGGCCCAATCTTATCAATCGCAGCGGATTCATGAATGTGGCCCGAGATGCAGAGGTCCGGCTTGACCTCCTCAATGAATCGGCGAGCTGCCGTGCTGCCAACTGCCCTGCCACCGATGATCCGATCACATTTGGTTTCAAACGGCGGGGTATGGCAGACCATAATTACCGGTCGTCGGCCCTGCACGGCCGAATAGCCGCTCGCAAGCGTCTGGTAGATTTCCTCCTCGCTAAGCTCCATGGGAGTGGAAAAGGGCGTAATGTTAGAGCCACCGCAACCGAAGATGGCGATATCATCGACCACGACACCCTTGCCGTGGAGAGCAACACCCTCGCTTTCCAAAAATGCCACAACTTCGCGGTGGTCGAGATTACCGGGTAAGGCAAGTACCCGCGGACAAGCCTGCCGTACATCCTCGAGGACCTTACGGGCATCGCTGACACCGCCGAAATTGGTCAGGTCCCCGGAGATGATGATCAAATCGGTATCGCGCAAGACCTGGCCCATCCGTGCCAGGTTGCGCGTTGCCATGTGCACATCACCGAACGAAACTATTTTCATTTGGCTTCCGTCAGTTGAGCGCTTTTTCACGAGACCACAGGCGTGCGTCTCAGGAATACGATTAAAATCCGTCGGCAAGCTGCATTCAAATAGGGACGATCAGGAATGGCGCTGGACAACTTCGCATTCGTGCTGTTTAGACCCAAGTCGGCGGGCAATATAGGAGCAAGTGCTCGTGCCCTCAAAAACATGGGGATAAGTGACCTACGAATTGTCACCGACGAATGCCGCAGGCCAAATGTCGGCAGAAACCCCTGGCCGCAGCAATCCGCTCGCTCGGAGAACGTCGCCGAGATAATGGCGGTCCACGCCCGAGACGTTCTCGCAACAGCCAGGATTCATAGCGATCTCCGTGCTGCCCTCGACGACCGCACCGTGGTCGTCGGCACGACCGCCCGGAAAGGACTCTATCGCAGCGAGGCAAGGCCGATCCGCACCGCCGCGCCGGAGCTGGTGAGATTAAGCTCCACAAATCGCGTCGCGATCGTGTTCGGTCCGGAAGATTGCGGTCTGACCAACGAGGAGCTTAAGCTGTGCCAGCGTCTAATAACCATTCCAACAGCTCCTGAGTATCCTTCACTCAATCTGGCCCAGGCCGTAATGATCATGGCTTATGAGCTGATGCTTGCGGCTAGCGCACCACCCGAAGTGCAGGCAGCAGAACGTTGGGCGCTCAGTGCGGAAGTGAACGCAATGCTGGAGCGGATGGCAAAGGCCCTCGTCGCGATTGGCTTTCTTCCTGCTGACAATCCGGACCACATCATGTTTGCGCTCCGCGCCATTTTGGGTCGCGCCGGGCTTCGGCCGCGCGAACTGGACATCCTGAACGGAATTGCACGACAGATTCTGTGGTTTGGGGAAAATGGCCGCGAGATTCTGCAGCGCAAGCGGGAGACCGGTGAGAAATTCAGATGAGCTCGCCCTAGACGGCGACACGCTTGATCGCCAATAATGCGACCCAGCGAAGAGTAATTGCGATGGCGCAGATCATCGAGATCGGGGAGCTTAAGGCTGCGCGGGAACGTACCCGGCGGCAGACCGAGAATCATCGCAGCGCCGAACGCGCTCTGAGCTTGATGCGCGAAAGCCTGATCCGTGCAGCAGAGCAACTCATCACAGCTCCAGTGGCGGCTCATCAGGAGTTACTCGAACGAATCGAAAAGCTCGCTGCGACGATTCGTTATGGTATGGTAATGATGGGGTCGCCGATAGCTGAAAATTTTGCCGAGGATTCGGATCACTTGCCCTGAACCATTTTGCAGTTCTTGCTTTGAGCCCGCCGGACAGATACGAAATAGGTTCTGAATTTTCAGGGGGTGCTCCCCGGTAGCTCAGCTGGTAGAGCAGACGGCTGTTAACCGTCGGGTCGCTGGTTCGAATCCGGCCCGGGGAGCCACGCATTCACGGTTGAGGGCACCAGCACGGTTCATGGCTTGGGTGTTACTGACGAGTCAGATCCGTGGTAACCTTCCGTAGTCGGTGGCATGAGGAAACGGGCTATTGCGCGCTGCGGATTTGTGAGAGTGGATTTGCCTCCCCTTCACTTGTCCGCCAGGCGACCTTTCAAATCCTCGGAGCCACCTGGTATCAGGTCTCAAGCCTTCTTCGGGGGTCCCCAGGCACCTCCGCCCGGCGTTTCAATTCGTATCCGGTCGCCGGGTGCCAGCTGCATGTTGATTTTGCCGGGTAATTTGCTTGGCGTTCCTTTGCGGATCAGGTAGTTGATTCCAACCTGGCCATCGCCGCCGCCGTTGAGTCCCCAGGGAGCGGTCACACGCCGCTCACTGAGAAGGCTGACATTGGATTCGACCAGGCATTCAATTTCCCTCACCAGCCCATCGCCACCGTCGTATTCACCGTGCCCCCCTGAGCCTCGCCGGACCCGATATTCCGTAATGCGCATTGGATAATAGGCTTCCAGTGCCTCTATCGGGGTGTTGAGAGTGTTGGTCATATGGGTGTGGAGCCCGGATGCTCCCGGATGACCGCGTGCCGCGCCGACACCGCCCGCAATTGTTTCATAGTATGAGAAGTGTCTGGAGCGGAAAGTGTCGTAGCCCCCAATGGTAAGGTTCGACATTGAACCGGAGCTGGCCGCGGGAATCAGATCGGGAGCAGCTTGAGCCATCGCCCGAAATAGCACGTCAACAATCCGCTGCGAGGTCTCGACGTTTCCGCCGGCTACTGCCGCGGGCGGGAGAGCATTAACGATGGTGCCCGGCGGCGCTATCACCCGGATCGAACGCATTAGACCCTCGTTTGCTGGGACGGTTTCGGGAGCCAGGCACTTCATTACGTAAAAAGCAGCCGACAGGGTAATGGCATAATTTGCATTAACCGAACCGCGTACCTGGGGAGCCGACCCGGTGAAGTCGATCACCGCACGTCCCGCTCTAATTCTGATCGCGACGCGCAACGGAATCGGCCCAGTACCAAATCCATCGTCGTCAAGGAAGTCCTGGGCTTCGTAAGTACCGGGCTTGAGGGCACGCAGCGTTGAACGCATCAGGCGATCAGCATAGTTCTTAAGTTCTTCCATCGCTGCACCAACTTGCGCGTAACCAGCAGTCTCAGCCAACTCTACAGTCCGTTCGGCGCCTACCTGGAGAGCCGCCAGCTGAGCGCGCAGATCGCCTTCCCGTTCCTCCCGAACCCTGGTGTTGGCAAAGAAGAGCTCGAAAATATCCCGGTTGGGTTGCCCCCCTACTATCATCTTGACCGGTGGCAGGCGTAATCCTTCCTGGTAGATTTCGGTGGAAAGTGCCATCGAACCGGGCGCCATCCCGCCGATGTCGGCGTGATGCGCGCGATTGGCGACGAACGCGAAAGGTTTCTTCTGCCCACGCAGGAAAACCGGCATGACGACCGTCACGTCGGGCAGATGGGTACCGCCTGCGAAGGGATCATTAAGCGCAGCCACGTCGCCGGGGCCAAGGTTGAGGCGCTCGACCGCGGCTCGTACCGACAACGGGGTCGACCCGAGATGAACCGGAATATGGGCTGCCTGCGCCACCAGCTCGCCCTCCGCATCGAACACTGCACATGAAAAGTCACGACGCTCTTTAATGTTGGGTGAGTAGCCGGTTTGACCCAAGACCACTCCCATCTCCTCGGCAATCGCCGCTAGCCGATTATTCATCACGGCCAGTTCCACTGGGTCCAATCGCTGGCGACTCGAATTCGTCGAGCGACGTCCACGTAAGCCTGTTCGAAGCCTCATACAATTCGCCTTAGCGAACCTCTAGGTGCAAACTGCCCCAATCGTCGCATCGTACCGAAAACTCGGGCGGAACGTAGGCCGTCGAGCTCATTTCGACGATAATCATCGGGCCATTTAGACACGTCCCCGCACCGAGAGTGTCACGCCCATAGACCGGGACCCGCCGATAAGAGTTATCAACCAAAACACGCGTGCTACCAAGTGCAGCGGGAGCTGACTGCCGTGGCGCGCGGGGCGGCGCAAGCGGGGTTCTTGTCTCATGCGCACGAAGTCGCAGATTTACAACTTCGACCTCGGCGCGTGGTTCTGAATGGCCGAATCTGCGCCGGTGCTCCTCGTGAAACCTTTCAACAAATCCAGGGCGGAGCGCGACCTCGAGTTCATAAGATTGGCCCCGGTAGCGCATGTCGACAGACAATTCATAGCGAATAGTTCCGGGACGCGCACCGTCACTAAGCAATTCTGCCTTCGCCCGCCTGATCATCGGAGCAGCGCGTGATCGCAACCGGTGCAACACCGGAACGTCCTCGCGCACCGTCAATGAATACTCACGACCGAGCGGTGCGTTCAGTGCCCCCCACGCACAAAGGAGTCCCGGATTGCGCGGCAATATGATTCGCCGCATCCCTAGTTCAAGTGCCAGTTCGGCCGCATGCATCGGACCGGCCCCGCCGAAAGCCAGTAGCGCGAAGTCGCGCGGATTAAAGCCCCGCTCCACGGTAATCACACGGATGGCGCGCTCCATACTGGCATTCACCACCCGAATGACGCCACGTGCGGCGCTCTTAACGTCAGTCTTCATCGCTCGGGCAAGCCCTTGAATTGCTTGGGCCGCCCGCTCAGTGTGCAGACGCATCTGGCCGCCCAGAAAATTGTCGGCAAGTAGTCTTCCGGCTATCAGATCCGCATCAGTGACCGCGGGCTGGTCACCGCGTCCATAACAGGCTGGCCCAGGATCGGCGCCGGCACTCTCAGGACCCACGCGCAACGAGCCTCCGGCATCAACCGAAGCAATGGAGCCTCCGCCGGCTCCAACAGTGTGAATGTCTATTATGGGGATCCGCACCGGGTAGCCGCCGGGATAACTAATAGTTCGGATCCGGGGTCGTTGCTCGAAAAGTGAGACGTCAGTTGAAGTGCCACCCATATCGAAGGTGATGAAACGGTCGATGCCGATCGCCTCCGCCAACTCGATGGCACCCACCACGCCGGCGGCCGGGCCGGAGAGCAGCGTCCGTACAGGCTCGTCGCACGCTTTTGAGCTTGCTACAGCAGTGCCGTTGGACTGCATCACGCGCAAGCGTACATCCTTGAACTCCTGTTCGAGATGACGCAGATGCGCGACCATCTTTGGCGCGACATACGCATTAACCACTGTAGTCGAAAGCCGTTCGTATTCCCGATACTCCGGCAAAATCCGATGGGAGACCGATAGCGGAAGTTGCAGCGGCTCAAGGATTCCCGCTATTTTCCGTTCAGTTTCGGGGTTGGCGTAGGAGTGAAGGAGACAGATCGCAATCGCCTGCGCGCCTGACTGCTCAGCCAATTGCCGAATGCGCGCGAGGTCGGATTCATCCAGCTGCGATGCCACGGACCCGTCGAAGTAGGTTCTTCCGCGTACGCCAAATCGCATGTCGGGCGGCACGAGAGGATCAGGTCGCGATGGTGCCAGGGAATACAACTGCGAGCGATTTTGCCGGCCGATTTCAATCAGGTCCTCAAAGCCGGCATCCACGAACAGAGCAACCCGGGCGCCTTTTTTTTCCAGCAAGGCATTTGTCGCAACGGTCGAACTGTACGTGACGAAATTTGGAGCGTTTCCTGCGAGCAACGCCCTGATGCCTTCGAGCACTGCGCGGGCTGGATCATCCGGCGTTGATAATACCTTATGAACCCTTGGCTTGCCGGCTACGAGCGCGACGAGGTCGGTAAAGGTCCCGCCGGTGTCAACGCCGACAATAATCGACGAGTGCCGTGCGTGGCGATCGCTCTTTCGCATCTTAAGCGGGCACAGTGAAGCAGCTTGGGAGACCAGATTTCATGGTCAATTTGCGGTTCATCCCAAGCAGCTGCAATCAGGAGCTCATGGTGAGCAAGACTTTGAAGTTGTGCGGATCAGCGGCCGCCTGGAGCGCAGCAAGGCCGTCATCGAGTGGAAATACCGCCGAAATCAGCGGTCGGGGATCGATTCGACCCGACGACAGAGCATCCACCGCTGGAGCAAACCGGCCGCAACGTGAGCCAATGATAGTGACCTCGTTGATGATGGCGGGGGCAAGATTGAGTTCAGTGGGCGTAGCCGCTGTAGTTTTAAGGACGATGCGTCCCCGAGGCCGAACTAGTTCAAGCGCTCGTTTAACGCCTTTGGGGTCTCCCGTGCAATCGATCACCGTATCAAAACTCGCCGGTAGATCGTCCTCCAACCGAACTTTGAGGCCGAGTGCGGAAAGCAGATTGAGCTTCTCGATATGATGCCCACCGATGGTTGGATCGTAAGCTTCAGACCATAGAACCAGAGCTACAATCGCGCCGAGGCGTCCATCGCCCAAGATCAGAACGTTCTCATTACGGGCAAGATGAATCTGGTCAAGGATCTCATAAGCAGCCGCTATTGGTTCAACAAACACACCGAGCTCGTCAGGAATCCTATCAGGCAATTCGATGAGATTGGTCTCGGGAAGTAACAGGTAATCGGCAAAAGCTCCGTCTCGTCTTAGGATTCCTAGGACGGTACGATTCGGGCAATGACGCCCAAGATTTGCCACACACAGGTCACAATTACCGCATGCACAATTGATTTCGCCGACAACTCGTTTACCAATGAGTGAGGCTGAATTCGTCGCCACAACTTCACCAACGAACTCATGGCCAGGAATCCCTCGATAACCCATGTAACCTCGGACTAATTCCAGATCGGTCCCACAGATTCCGGCCATTCGGACTCGAATCAGCGCCTCCGTGGCTGACGGCCTTGGATCGGGATAATCCCTTCGGACGGTTGGGACGGACTCGAGCACGAGAGCCCGCATGGGTCACCTCTCACCACACGGCCTGTTGGAACACGAAGTTAGCGCTGGTCAGAGCCGAGCTGCAGAAAGGGGTTTATCAACGCGCGTGCCTGTCGACTCAAATCTGGGTCGCCGCTAATCAGCGGATTTCGCCGCGGACCCTCTATCAGAACTAGTTTTCCCCGATTCGCCGGCCGCACTTGACTTTGCAACATCCGACGAAGGAGCCGAAGCTTTGTCACCTGAACTGCCGTTACTCGCCTCCGCACCCGAGTCGCTAGTGGATTTGCTCTTGCCGTTCGACCGCGCGTAGTCCGTAATGTACCAACCGCTCCCCTTCAGCACGAACGAGGTGTGCGAAATCAAACGATGGACATCGCCGTTGCAGGTCGGGCATGTCGTTAGCGGGCTTTCCGTTATTCGCTGGGTGACTTCAAATACCCCACATCGTTTGCAGTTGTATTCGTAGATAGGCATAGCGTTTCCGACCGCGTGCCTGACGCGACTTTCGCGCCGCAAGGCATGCTCCACTGTACTGAGAGCTAGGTAATCACTGGTTTGGGCTTTGTCAACGTGGCGGCCGCTTAAACACTCTTAGCTTCCAAGTCGATTGATAGCGGAACGGGCTTCTCTCAACGAATCAGCATCGGCATCGCTGGCATCCGCCGCTCTCCGGTAGTGCTCGAGGGCCCGCGCCCGGTCGCCTAAGGCCTCATAAGTGCGCGCCATGTTCAAATTGGCCTGGGCGTTGCCAGGACAAGCAGTTAGCGCGTCTTGGTAATAGCCAAGCGCCGCATCGAACTCTCCGGCTGCGAATCGTTCCCCACCCTTGCGCGTCGCCTCCTGCAGGATCTTTAAGTCACAGGCGGGAGGCAAAGAGTAGCTGTAAGTGGGGCGCTGATTTTGCAACCGTGCGACCTGCTCTTTAAGCTGATCAAGTTCAGCCTGTTGGCGCTCAAGTTGCCGCTGGTTGGCCTTTGCAAGCGTGTCGATGCATCCAATCAGGAGTAAGAGGCACCCTAGACCAATAATCCATGAGGCCAGTTTCGCCATCGGTCAGAATTTCGCCCATAACCAGGAAGCGAAGTCAACCAATTTCGAGTCAAACGCCCGGCAACGCTACCGTTGCGGCATTTGCTAATGGCCTCAACAACCGGAATAGTTAAACGCGGAGCAAGATCAAGTGGGAACATCTCCAGCTGGCGTTCTGCAGGTATTGCTAGAAGGCAATCGAAGATATGTTAGCAATGAGGCTCTGCACCCGCATCAGCGGCCCTCGGACTCGCCCCAGCAGCCATTAGCCGTCGTCCTGTCATGTTCCGATTCGCGGGTACCGCCGGAGATCATATTTGACCAAGGGATTGGCTCGTTGTTTGTCGTTCGAGTTGCAGGAAACACCTACGACCGTTTGGCGCTGGAAAGCATCAGATTTGCGGTGAACCACCTGGATACCAAAGTGGTCATGGTCATTGGGCACGACCAATGCGGTGCGGTCTCAGCCGCCGTAAACCGTTATCCCGACCCTGAGGCCGGCCCCATGATTACCAATATCTACGCGGCGGTGGAGCAGGCTCGGCGGCAGCCTGGGGATGAACTATCGAATGCTATCCAGGACAACGCAATTCTGGTGGCACACAAGCTCGCTCATGAGCAGGGTATGGAGGAAAAGGTGGGCAGCGGGCAACTCTTGATCCGTGCGGCCCGTTACATACTGAAAACTGGCGAGGTGAAACTGCTCGATTAAAGCAGCGGAAAAATGCCGGGCACCGGTGGACGCCGCCTGACAAAAGCAAGCCTTAACACAACCATTAAGATAAAGCTGTGAAGGGGCTCGACGTTTGATTTTCCCGCGTCCGGGTTGCAGGATTCAGTTCTCCTTCTATCTTATGTCGATTACTGACTTGAGGCTCCGGCTTCTCGCATTGGTCACCCAGGCTCCTCCGCCGTTTGCCAGGGTCGAAGCCTTGTCCAGGATCAAAGGCTCTGAGCGCTTGGGAAGCCATCTCTAAGCTGTCAAACAGCCCTGTCCACGGGTTTTATCACACCGTCGAAGCGAATCCCTTATTTGTTTCGGATGTAGTGACCTGTATGAACCCACCCTTGAATGTGATTAGAGAAAAGTATCGGTGAACCGGACGGCAATGAGCATGGCGTTCCAATTGAACGGTAAAGTGGCAGTTGTAACTGGTGGCAACAGGGGCATTGGGAGAGCCATCGCGCTCGGGTTCGTTCACGCAGGTGCTGCTGTCGCCATCATGGCACGTGACAACGTCCGCAATGCTTCGACTCTGGACGAGCTCAAAGCCCAAGGCGGTCAGGCAATCGCGTTGAGCGTTGATGTGTCGCGCCGAGAAGCTTTAAAACCCGCCTTGGACGAAGTTGAAAGTCGTCTGGGTCCCATTGATATCCTAGTGAACAATGCCGCTTTCGCAGTGTTGAAGGGGCTGCTCGATCATACGGAAGAAGATTGGGATTCAGTCCTGGCAACCGATTTGACCGCTTGTTTTCTCCTGTCCAAATATGCAGCCCAGTCGATGATCCGTCGGGGCAACGGCGGCAAGATTATTAACGTCGCGAGCATCGCCGGGTTCAAGGGCACCGCGATATTCCCCTCGTATGCCATCAGCAAAGGCGGCCTGCTGCAATTGACCCGTTGTCTCGCAATTGAACTGGCACCGTATCGAATCCAGGTAAATTCCCTGGCGCCGGGTTGGACTGCGACTGAAATGACGGCCTGGATCCGGACTGACCCTCGATATGAGGAGCTTTATAAGGAGATGGTCACGCGCACTCCGGCGGGTCGCTTTGCCGCACCGGAGGAAATTGTCGGAGCCGCGGTATTTTTGGCCTCTTCCGCCTCAGACTTCATGACAGGGGCAGATCTCGTCGTCGACGGCGGGTTTTTCGTAAGATAACAGCCGCTTTTTCACCTCATCCCGCGCGTATCCGCTACCTTCCATCGGCCCGCCGACGATGAGAGCAGCTGTCCGAAGCAGACTACACGCGGGAATGATCGAGGCTCAGTTCAACGTTACTCCATACAGACGCAGCACATTCTCGCCGGCAATGGCGCGTTTATCCTGTTCATTGACCGAATTTATTTCCCTTTCGATAAACTCACGCGAATGCGGCCAGGGCGAGTCGGTATGAGGATAGTCCGACGACCACATGAGCTTGTCACGCCCGTATTTGTCGGCAGTGAAGCCCACGTTCTCGGTTTCGAACTGGAACGTCGCCCACACCTGGCGCTTCATGTATTCGCTCGGCTTCATCGGAAGGGGAGTGCTGTCTTCGAAATAACGCAGCCGGTCATAGGCGTGGTCGAGGCGATAGCAGAAGTGAGGCAACCACGAAATGTCATTTTCCGCGGAGACCAGTTTGAGGCGCGGAAATCGCTCGAGGACCCCGCCCAGTATTAGATCGGCGAAAGAAAGTTGGATCTCATGTGGCAACGTCATGTAACCACGCAGGACGTGACGGCGGCTAAATCGGGTACCACGCCGGCCAGTCAGAATATGTAACGAAATCGGCATCTCGAGGTCCTGGGCCGCGGCCCAGAAACGGTCATAGACCGGGTCACCGTAAGGTCTGTCTTCCGGGGGAGAGCCCCAGATCAAGACTCCACGCAAGCCTTTTTTGGCACACCGCTCGAGTTCCTTTACTGCTTCTTCGACATCCTCAAGGGTGATGGTACCAGTGCCAATCAACCTGGTGGGATTGTAACTGCAATATTCCGCCGCCCAGTCGTTGAAAGCCCGGAAGCAAGCGCTACGCAAGCCTGGATCGTCAAGGCCGAACAGCAACATACCCATCGAGGTATAGAGAATTTCAGCACTGACGCCGTCGCGGTCCTGTTCCTTGAGCCGTTCAGCGGGGTCCCAGACACTACCCGGCGCCGCCTCAAACCCGCGTTTTAGGTGCTGTGGCAACTCTTCGGCACTCTTGCCCGAGCCGAAAAACCCGGCGACCGCCACTGGCTGAATGTTCTCACAGACGAAGAATTCGCCCTCTCGGTTTTTATAGTTCTTGACGGTATGAGGAGCGTGATCGCGGAAACGCTGATCAATCCGCTCTGACCACATGTTAGGTGGTTCAACGAAGTGGGAATCCGCTGAGACGATCCGGTAGTCCGCCATTGCCCTTACCTCCTTGGAGTACTGACTCAGTTGTGCAAAACAGCCGCCATCCGTGTCAACGACGGAGATGAGCGACTCAAGCCCGCACTAAGGGCATCACCAGCTCAGCGAAATCACGAAATACTTTACGTTGAAAATCAGCTGGCGGCAGCAAACAAACGCCGGTGATCCCAACTCGCTCGTATTGATGGAGTTGCTCGACAATCTCCTCGGGCGTACCCACCAAGCAAGTTGCCTTTATCGCCTCGGGCGTAACAAATTTACGCTCCGCGGGCTGTAGAAACGTGCAATGACCATCGTGAATCTGTCGGAAGCGCTTGTCGGGAGGCAGACTGAAATCCTCCACCCGCGCGATGTATTCCTCCCATTTGTTGGCGAAGTATGGCGGTATCAGCTCTGGTCGCTGCCCGAGATCCTTCCAGATTTCGTAGGCGAAATGCAGAATCGCGGTGACCATCGAGCCGGTCTCATCGATGACACGATCGTCGGTGAGCTTCTCCCCCGGCCTGAGGACGCAGCCTCCAACCAAGGCGGTGGCCGGAAAGGGCTGCGGCAAAGTGCGGCCCGCCTGGCGCGCCCCCTCTTGAATTAAGCTCAGCTGTCTCGTTACCTCGGAAGGCGAACCCACCACGGTTACCCATCCGTCGCCGTAGGCCCCTACCACCTGACAGGCCATCGGACCGTTGGCGGCCACGTAGATCGGGATTGGCTGCTCCAAATTGATGAAATGCCGATCGCGATGAAGAAACTGAATTTCGCGCGTACGGCCGCCGTAGGTGTATTCGACCGCCTCGCCTCTGAGCAGTGCTCGGACCACCCTGAGGTACTCGCGAAAGTCTTTGATCCGCATCGGATGCTGCCCCATCACTCGCATCGCGGTGTGGCCCGTGCCGATACCGAGGAAGACCCGGCCAGGCGCGAGCTGATTGATGGTGGCAATAGAATGGGCTGTAACGGGCGCAATCCGCGTCCCGGGAATTGCCACCCCGGTACCGATCTTGATCCGGCGAGTTGCCTGGGCCGCCAGCGCCATGACTGCGTAGCAATCCGACCAGATCATCTGCGAATCAGGAACCCAGGCGCTGTCGTAGCCCAGCTCTTCGGCGTATCGGATCAGATCCCACTTGTTAATATGCGTATCAAAGCAAATACCGAATTCCATTTTCGTTACCGTCGCCAGCCGTAACTGCCGCTTTAGCCGTTAACCCTGAAGCGAGCCAACGAATTTCTAGATGACACCCTCAGCGCGCAACTGCTCTATTTCATCATCACTGTGCCCCAATTCCCTGAGGATTTCGTGCGTATGCTCTCCCAACAAGGGTGACGATTTGATCTCGACCGGACTGTCCGACAGGACCAGCGGACACCCAACGGTCTTGAAACTGCCGCGCTCGCGATGCTCGACGGTTACGATCATGCCGCGCGCGGCGAGCGACTCGTCCTCGATCAAATCCTTAGTCGACATTACCGGGCCGCACGGGACGTCGGCCTCCATCAGCGCCCGCATCACCTCATATTTCGAGCGTTGCATGGTCCACTGCTCGACTATGCCGAACACCTCATCCAGATGAGTGAGACGGGCCTCAGGCGTGCTGAACGCAGGGTCGTCCGCCAGCTCTGGACGGCCAATCAAGGTTGCCAGAGCGGGCCAAATCTGCGGTTGGATAATCACATAGCAGTAATCATTGGGACCGCCGGGTCGGCAACGCAACGCAGCACCCGGCTGCCCACCGCCAGAGGCATTGCCTGAACGCGGCACTTCATCACCGAAGGTGCGGTTCGGGTATTCCGGCAGCGGCCCGCGTTGTAGGCGTTGCTGGTCGCGGATCTTGACACGGCAGAGATTAAGAACCGCGTCCTGCATCGCTATCTCAACGCGCTGCCCGCGGCCGGTATGGGTCCGTTGATAAAGCGCAGCCAGGATTCCAGCGACCGCATGAATCCCGCTGCCCGAGTCGCCAATCTGGGCGCCTGTGCTGGTGGGAGGACCGTCCTCGAACCCGGTCGTGCTCATGGCCCCGCCCATTGCCTGAGCAATGGTCTCGTAGGCTTTGCAGTGTAAGTACGGTCCCGGACCGAACCCTTTGATCGAAGCGTAGATAATACGAGGATTGATTTGCCGAATGCGCTCCCAGGAAAAACCCTGGCGATCCAGAACGCCCGGGCCAAAATTTTCGACCAGCACGTCCGAAAGTGCGATTAACTGGGTCAGAATCTCTTTGCCCTTGTCGGCTTTAAGATTGAGAGTCAAGCTTCGTTTGTTGCAGTTAAGCATGGTGAAATACAAGCTATCGACATCGGGCAAATCTCGCAGTTGCGAACGCGTGATATCACCGCGTCCGGGTAATTCAATCTTGATAACGTCGGCACCCAGCCAAGCCAGAATCTGCGTACAACTCGGACCCGCTTGAACGTGGCTCAAATCCAGCACTCGAACCCCGGCCAATGCTTTATCCATCGAACCTTCTCTCTCATCAGGCAACAGATTAGCCAAGCGATCGAAATTATATTGCCCATCACTGCGCCAGGGGCAAATTGGTGGAAATCCTAGGCCACCACCTCGTGGGTACCGAGGTTAACGGCCGTAACCAAAGTGATCGCGCGGACGCTTGGATGGCGAGACCGCGGCTGATCGAGCATCGAGAAGTGAAAAATCACAACCAGCGCAAAGCCGGCCCATGGACATACTCTCAAGCGAATGCCGGCATTACATATTTCGCGAACCGTTCGAGGGAGCGCATCACGTAAGCGTGCGGCTCGCCTCCTTGCGCGACTTCCAGGATTAGGTAGGTAGCGCCATAAAATTCCCGCGACCAACGTATCCTTTCGATTAAGGTTTCGGGTTCACCGATCAGCAGGACTCGCATCGCATCAAGTTCCTCGTAGCTGTAGCGGCTAAAACCCACGCCACGTTTGTAACGCTCGTAAGTGGCCGACACATGCGCACTGCGGCGATCGAGCGCTTCAAAGAACCTATAATACTGCAACGCGTGCATACCGCCGTGCTCTCGCGCCTCCTGCCATGAATCGCCGCAATACATCTGGTAGACGCCGGCAATCTCCCGCGTGGCGGGGTCGTAACCACTGTTACGCAAGGCGTCGCGGTAAATAGCAATATTGGCCTTGACCATCTCTGGTGCTGGAATGAAAAACGCTGTGCCTAAATGGTGTCCCCGTTTACCGGCCCACTCGTAGCTTTCGGGCGTGATCGCACCTGAGGCAAAAATTGGAGGGTGTGGTTTCTGCAGCGGCTTGGGAAAGAAGGAATAATCCTCGAGCTGCCAAAACGCGCCGCGAAAAGAAAAGACACCGTCTGAGGTCCAAGCCTTAACGATGAGGTCCGCGCCTTCGCGATATCGGTCGTGACTCTCGTCGGGATTAACTCCAAAAAGTTGATACGAGTAGTTCAAAAAACCGCGTCCAATCCCGTATTCGAGCCGTCCCCCGCTTAATACGTCCAGCATCGCGTATTCCTCAGCGAGGCGTAATGGATGGTTGAGCGGGATGAGTGATACTCCTGTGCCAACCTTGATACGCTTGGTTCGCGCGGCAGCTGCCATCGCGATCACCGCAGGCGCGCCGAAAGAATAACCAGAGTAATGATGCTCGCCGAACCAAACCGCATGATAACCGAGTTCTTCGGCGTACTGAGCTTCCTCGAGAATATCACTGTAATATCGTAAGGCAGAGCCGTGAACCTCAGGATAGTAATCTGTGTTATAAAGTAGGCCAAACTTCATTTTTGCCTCCCCGTGGACCTGCGCCTTGCCTTTTAACATGTCTCGGTACAGTAAGCCCAACCCATCGGAAACCTCACAATCGCGAGCTACGCCACCGTCAACGATTATTCTGGGAAACCTGCGAGGAAGACTATGTACGATCTGTTAATCAAAGGTGGCCGAGTTGTAGACCCATCGGTCGGCCTGTGCGGCAACCTTGACATCGGTATTCAGCAAGAAAAGATCGCCACCATCGAGCCCGATGTGGCACCAGAGATGGCGCGCCGCGTCGTCGCGGTACCGGGGACGATCGTCACCCCGGGCCTCATCGACCTCCATGCCCACGTGTTCGAGGGCTTCACCAGATTGGGAGTCCATCCTGACCAGGGAGGGGTCTATGCGGGGGTCACCACTATCGTCGACGCGGGTAGTGCCGGCTGCGCCACCTTCGGCGGCTTTCCGAAATACATCATCCCGCAATGCCAGACGGAAATTATCCCCTTTTTGCACATCTGTCAGACGGGCCTGGCGACCATACCTGATATCGTCGCCGAGAGCAGTATCGATTTCGACGGCACTCTGCGGGTTGTCGATCGCTATAAGGGTCTCATCCGCGGAATCAAAGCACGGATGGTCTCGCCGGCGCTGGAAATATTTGGAATGGAAATGCCCCGACTTGCCAGGCGCGCCGCCCGCGAAAGTGGAATAAAGCTGATGGTCCATATCGGCGACACCGAGAAGCGCTATGACCCAACGATTATCCGCCGCCTCCTGCCATTGCTCGAAGCCGGCGATATCCTCACTCACTACTTCACCCCTAATCCGGGCGGCGTTATCGATAGCAACGGACGGTTAGTACCGGAAGCTTGGGAGGCTGCCAAAGCGGGGGTGTGGTTTGACACGGCACATGGGCAGGCAAATTTCAGTTTCGACATCGGCCGGCGCATTATCGACCAGGGTTTGCTTCCGCACTGCATAAGTACCGATTTGACCATTCCGGGCAGGTTGCGGACCGTGCACAGCATGACTGAGATGATGACCCGCTTCCTGGCACTTGGATTTACCCTCGAGCAGGTAGTCACCATGTGTACCGCGAATCCCGCTAAAGCAATCGGGCTGGATGAGCGCCTGGGTAGCTTGAGAGTGGGTAGGCAGGCCGACATTTCAGTCTTGAAAATTGTCGAGGGCGACTGGATCGTTTACGACGTCCTCGGGGCGAGCCTGCCCGCTCATCAGGCAGTGCTCCCAGTGTTGACGGTGAAGCGAGGTGAGCTGTTTCGCCCCGAGTGGGGGCCGCGTCCCTGGGGTTGGGAACCCGATCCGGGACCACTATCTTACAAGACCTGCTGCTGACAGGCTTGCTTGACCGGAGCAACGCAGCAGGATGGTAGCTTGAGTGATTATCATGGCAAAAGCGCCGGTTTATCCCGTATCACGTTCAGGAAAGCCGCCCAAAGCGAAGCGAATCGAAGGTGTTCTGCTCGCCGCCGGGGAGTCTCGGCGGATGGGCTTTCCAAAACCGCTCCTGCCGATTAACGGGCAAACCTTTGCGAACCACATCACCACCTCGATGTTGTCCGCGGTCGCGCGTCTGATTATCGTTTTAGGTGCGCACCGTGATGCCGTGGCGGCCGCCCTTCCAGCGGACGATCGGCTCACCATAGTCGAGAACCACGAGTATCGTCTGGGTCAACTTTCTTCAATTCGCTGCGCCCTCCGGGCCGTCGCTGCCGACACTGATGCCGTCATCGTGCATTTAGTTGATCATCCGACTGTGCGCGCCACGACCTTTCGCCGCCTGGTCGACGAGTACGAGCTATCGCACAGACCGATTCTGGTCGCGCGATACAATGGCCGCGGCGGACACCCGGTGTTATTTGACCGTTCAGTGTTTGCCGAACTGGACCGAGCACCATTAGAAATTGGTGCACGAGCAGTGCTGAAAGCGGATCCGACTCGGGTCCTTTACGTAGATTTGGATGATCCTGGGGTCCTGCTAGACCTGGATACGCCGGACGATCTGGCGCGAGCGGGTCTTCGCCTGCCCTCGCCGGACTCATAGGGACGTAACCTTGTCGTCTTTTCAGCGTATCGATAATTGGGTTATGCTGGCGGCCTTGTCTTCAAAGCTAACCGATTGGAGCGAAGCCGATCGGTCGGACGCCGAGCTTATTGCTGAGGCTCGACGCGGCGATACGGCGGCTTTCGGGGAACTAGCGTCGCGCTATCGCACGCGGGTGGAGCGGTTTTGTCAGCGCTTCTTTTCCGACCGCGAACAGGTGAGTGATCTGGTCCAGGAGAGCTTCATCCGAGCCTTCGCTGGCCTTTCCACCTATCGCGCCGAGATGCCGTTTCTCGGCTGGCTCCGAGCGGTCGTCGCCAACGTATGTTATGATGAGCTGCGACGGCGCCAACGCAAACCAGAGGAATTAATCGCAGATTTCACCAGCACCGAAGCGAACTGGTTGCAATTGGTCGAACATTCCACCCCCGAAGAGATAGTTGAAGCGGCCGAGGAACGCCGCGCTGCTCATATGCTCGCTCATCGGCTTCTGGATTCTCTGCGACCCGACGATCGGATGGTGATGGTGTTGAGGGAAAGTGAGGGATTAAGCGTCGAAGAAGTTGCGCAAGTAATGGGCTGGAGTGAAGCCAAGGTCAAAATACGCGCCTTTCGGGCTCGCCAGTTCCTGCGCAAGCAGGCCGAATCGATTCTATTTCAGCAGCGGCGAAGCGTTAAAAAATGAACTGTTTCAATGCACGGAACGATTTCGTCTCCCTGTGGCAAAAGACCCTGAGCCCGTCCCGTCGCGCCGAGCTGCTCAGCCATTTGCAGGGGTGCCCGAGTTGCGACCGGTCGTTTCGGGCCTTCGCTCTCACCGCTCCCGTACTGTATTCATTGTCCGAACCTGATTCAGAACTGGAGCCGACCAGATCAGGTAATCATCGACAGCCTCGGTCGTTGGGCGATCTATCCATGACTCATTTCCCCTTGCTGAGTTCTCGACTGAGTCATCTAGTATCCGCCTTAGTAGTGGCTGCAGCGGCTGTGCTTGCAGTGTACTTTGCTGTTCCGTCCCGTACGACCTTCGAGGATGTCATAGCCTCAGACAACGTCAACGCAGAGATCTCCAGCTACCCAGTTATGGATGGATTGTTAGCCCAGGAATCAGCAACGCCCGTTATTATAACCACGAGCACCGAAGTCACCGACAACTATCATTGAGCCGGGTCTGCTTTTGACACTGGAATGCAGTTGGAGAACAACGGCCTGACAGGGCAACCTTAGGCGAGAATCGCTGCTTGCAAGCCAAGAACAGCTTCACCCTTGCGATTGCACTTGTGGTTGGTTTGATACTCGGTTTCGGAAGTGCCACCCTGAGCTACCGTTATGGGTGGCTGCCGCTCCCGGGCGAGCGTCCTTTTCAACGGATGGCCCGCGTGCTCGAACTGACCCCGACACAATTAGACCAGATCCGTGCCGTCATGCACGAGACGCGGGGCAAAATCGAGGCTGCGCACGACGCATTCGAACAACAAAGACGTGCGATCTTCTTTGATGCATATCGACGGATACGCGCACTCTTGACTCCAAGTCAACAAAAGATCTTCGATGCCCGCTTCGTGCCACCCTCTATCCGCGCTCAGGCACGAGCCGAGCAAGGCGCTGCCCCGATACCGTCTCCCACTGCTCACTAAGGCCTGCTCGAAAACATCGCTCATGAAGCTCGAGCCAGGCATCCAGAGCTGCATCGCAGGGTCAGCTCGAGTGCGCCGCCACTGAATCGACCCAGAGCGGGATGGTAAAGCGTCGGCTTTGGGGCATTTTGCAAAGACTCTCATTGCATTCCTGAAAGCTGAGAGTGCCGTTCAAATTGTGCTCGCCACTAACGAGGTGGGGACGTAGCCTAAGCTTGCCGAAAACCTGGAATCGTCCCTGGTACACGGGCAGGGTCTCATCGAGCAGCTCGAACCTAATCGGCGTAGGTTTCGGAAATTCCAGGTGCTGTTCTACCAGCAAATCGGTATCAAAAGTTACACTGGTCGGAGTATAACCCTCCGGCAGGGGGCTCCCGTAGATGTGCCAGCCGGGGGCGACTTCAATATTGACTCGGACCTCGACCTGCTCGCCACTCATCAGGCGCGAACTCGGCAGGACGACGAGCGCCTTTACCTCGCCAGCGTTGATCTCGGCTTTAGCTTGAGTCGTCCAATTGTGGGGGCTGGCGCCGATTGGATTCGTGGGAACGGCGGCGCAGCCGACCGATCTAGGAAACCCCAACGTCGGCAGGGCGACACCTAGAATAATTGTGCTAAGCAGTTTCCGGCCGTGCGACAGTGCTACCTTCCAGGCGTGCGTCATTGTGACGCGGAGTATCGTACTATCATTTCAGCCTGGACTGGAAGTCGTCTAAGTCGAGCCTCGCGCCGACGGCGTTAGGAACGATAGCGTTATTGAGCGAAAGTAGTGCGCACGCAAGCGCGCGGTGCCAGCTTCCCGACGCGGATAAGCTCCTCCCTAAGGTTGGCCCGTGACAGTGGCTTGCACAGCACAGCGGCCGCACCGAGATGATAGCTCTGTGCAACATCCTTGTCATACAAGGAACTTGTCAAGACAAATGCTGGAACCTGCGCACACGCCTCATGGGCACGTGCCGCAGATAGCACTTCAAAACCACCGTTGTCCGGCAACCGGAGGTCGACCAATATCAAGTCGGGATGATCGTGTTCGGTGAATTGGCCGATAAGCGCCAGCGCCTCATGAGCGTTTTCCGCGACGATGACTTCGCTGGCCTCACCAAGCAATTGCTGCAAAACCTTTACGGCAATGAAAGAATGTTCGGGGTTGTCTTCAACTAGAAAAATCCGCATGGGCAACTGAGTTGAAGCAGTAGGATCTTCATTAAACATGTCTCTTCCCCAACGTGACTAACGCTCGATTGTTCCCTACTGATTAAAAAATGGACACTCGGAGTTGACTGGACACGGCCAATGTTCAGTCTGTACAAACAAGCGCTATGCCAATTCCAGAAGTCTCACTTTGAGACAATTGCCGAAGTAGATTTTCGCTCCACATTGATTGGTTAATAGCTAATTTGCTTGAGCATTGCGAGTCATATTCTTACGCGAACGGCTCCACAGGTCAGAGGCGAACTTCTTTGAATTGATTCCGTCTAGACGATTCAATGATGCACTGCCACTTGCGTGGACGTACCGGGAAGGTGCACAGATGATACATGTCGGCCGTTATTTCACGCGCCGAACAGTCAGACTTAGGCTGCGACGGGGGCCTGCCTCGTCACCTCGGCAGCGAAACAAATCGAGACATAACCGTTATCAGACTACGACACCCGCACTCGCGCTTACCGCCATTGAATAGCGCCCGCGTTGGTGACGCAGCTGAACCGAGGCGTCGAAAACTCGCGACAGGAGGCGGGACGTCAAGATTTTGCTTTTGGGACCTGCTGCAACAACTGTCCCTTTTCGCAGCAGCAGTACGTGCGAGAAGGGGGGAATGATTTCCTCGACGTGATGGGTAACAAGCACCAAGGTCGGGGTGTTCGGCAACTGCATCAATCGGCCGAGAAACTGCAGGAAGCGTTCACGGGCAACCGGATCGAGTCCTGCACACGGTTCATCCAGAATCAACAGCTCCGGGCGCGCCATCAAAGCCCGGCCGATCAATACGCGCTGCCGCTCTCCTTGCGATAATACTCGCCAGGGCCGATTGCGTATCGATTCAGCTTCGATCATCCGCAGGAGCTTTTCCGCCTGCCTCATTTCGGCAGCGCTGACTTGACCCCACTTTCCAATCACCGCGTGGCGTCCGCCTACAATCGCGTCGAGCGCCGTCTGGTGACCTTCCATCAATTGATAAATACTCGAGCTGACGACTCCGACACGCTTGCGAAGCTCACGCCAGTCACTTTTGCCGTATTTCTCTCCTAGCACGGATATCTCACCCGCCGTTGGCGGCGTGTATCCGGTCAGCGCGCTGAGCAGCGAGGTCTTTCCTGAACCGTTAGCGCCGAGAATCACCCAGTGCTCGCCCCTTTGTACCGCCCAATCTATCGCTTCGAGAATGACTATCTCGCGCTGAATACGAAGATTCGAAACCGATATTACGGTTCCCGGATTACGGCTGGGAGCACGGCCATTTAGCGCCGCTGAGAATGCGAAAGGGGCGCCATGTCCGGCAGGTCTTGAAGCCAACACGTTACCAGCTTTACTGGAGGAACTTTTGCTTGACAAGAAAGCTCTCCATCGCACGAATGCATTCCTGCGGCCGTTCAATCTGCAAAAAATGGGAAGTTCCGGGGATTGCTTCGTATTCGACTCCGGCCTCAGCCGCAAGTGCCCGGCCGATGAGGGCAGGTGGCCCCCCGCCGATAGGATCGGCACAGATGAGCTTGACCGGCACTGGCATCTCACGCATCCGTCGCCAGGTGGCGGTTTCACGGTTGCTACGAAAGATATGGGCTTCGTACTCGCGTGGGCAAGCGAGCACCCATCGATGAGAGCCGGCCTCAAATCGCAACGTTGCACGGGCCATCAACTCGTACGCTTCCGGTACCCATCCTGGAAAACGCTTTTGAAATTGGCGCGCCAAGTCCATCGGGTCTTGATACTGGGGAGTTCGACGCTCAGCCCGCGACGCAATCTCATCTTCGTTGCCCCTCTGCATTTCGCGGATCGGATGACCGTCGGGAGGATAGAACGGCGGATCGAACAGGACCAACGGGTCCCATCGCGGCCCCAGTTGCTGAGTCTGCATGACTGCGGCAACCGCCGAAAGCGAATGAAAGACTCCCGCGGTTCGCTTGGCACCAAAATTCTCCTGGATCGATGCGAAAATTCGCTCGAGATCCTGGATGAATTGCGGCCAGTTGTGATGCGCAAAATCACTTAGAGGATTCTGGCCATGATTACGAAAATCAAACAGAAACAGGGCGTATCGATCCTCCAGATAGCGCCAGAAGGGGAAGTAGCCTTCGATTGCAAGCCCATTGCCGTGACTCAACGCGAGCCGCGGACCGTCCGGATTGCCGTGTTGCCGGACGCGGATGACTGCACCGTCCTCCATCGTGAGCTCAATCACGCGATGTGGTGCCGGAAGCTGGATACCCAACCTGATCTCCTTCATGAGCAAAGTGACTGCGATCTATGCGTATGTCCGATGCTACCAGCCCGTGGGATGTTACAAAATTAGCCTGGCGGGGAACAAAGCGATCATTTAGCGCTTCGACTCACAGTAATGCCGTCGCACATTTCGCACGCAATCCGGATCGGTTGTTCGTACTGCGGACATCCAAAAAACGCGAGCGCATTCCGGCGGCGCCTCGCACGATCCACCTAAGGCGCAACCGCCGTCGCAATCCGCTAAAATACACTTTGTGCGATGAGCGAAAGTCTGTTCGGGGCAAGTTTTTGGCATCAGCTGGGCGAGGGCCGAATTCAATGCGATCTGTGTCCACGGTTCTGCAAGCTTCACGAAGGCCAACGCGGCCTGTGCTTCGTTCGCGCAAACCACAACGGGCGCATGATCTTGACTACCTACGGCCGTGCCTCGGGCTTCTGCATCGACCCGATCGAGAAAAAGCCGCTCAACCACTTCCTGCCGGGAACCGCGACGTTGTCGTTCGGGACGGCAGGCTGCAATCTGACGTGTCGATTTTGCCAGAACTGGGACATTTCCAAAGCCCGCGAGTTTGATCGGCTTACTGAACATGCCACCCCCGAGGCCATCGCGAACGCCGCCATTCGAAATGGTTGCCAGTCGGTGGCGTTTACTTATAACGATCCGGTCGTATTCGCCGAGTACGCGATCGATGTCGCCGACGCCTGCCGTGCTTCGGGCATAAGAACCGTGGCCGTCTCCGCAGGCTACATGTGTGACGCGCCGCGTCGCGAGCTTTATCGTCACATCGATGCAGCCAATATTGATTTGAAGGGATTCACGCAGAGCTTCTACAAAAGGCTTTGCACCGGTTCGCTCAGCGCCGTGCTGGATACCCTGAGCTATCTTCGCCATGAGACCGCGGTCTGGCTCGAAATCACTACGCTTATTATCCCCGAAGAAAACGACTCACCAGCCGAGATCGAGGCGCTGAGTGCATGGGTATTGGAAAATCTTGGCGCCAGCGTACCTCTTCATTTCACCGCCTTTCACCCCGACTGGAAGATGCTTGATCGGGTGCCCACCCCACCCGCAACGCTTGCAAGGGCGCGCGCAATCGCACGAAACGTGGGCCTACACTACGTCTACACTGGCAATATTCATGACGAAATCGGTCAAAGCACCTATTGCCATCAGTGCGGATCATGCCTAATCGGCCGCGACTGGTACGAGATAACGCGCTGGAACCTGACGACCGACGGCCGGTGCAACCACTGTGGAGAGGCTTGCGCCGGTGTTTTCGATGCCGGTCCGGGAGCGTGGGGTAATCGCCGTCGATGGCTGACCATCAGTCCGGAGAGAGGTTGCTGATCTTTTCATCCCAACGAACTCTGGCTCACGACATACGATAAGACCTCAAGGTGAGGACCGAGCTGCCGTCCGAGCCAGGCGAACCTTCCCGGTTCGTAAAGTCGGCAGCCGAGCCCCGGCCTCTGCTTATGATGCTCACAGCATGCTGACAGGGTCGATATCGACACTAACGCGTATACCATCGAGGGCCCGATTTGATAGCGCTGGCAGCAAAGCCGCGCGCAGATCACTCCGTTCCTGCGCTTTCACCAGGATCTGCCATCGATATCGTTGCTTGATGCGCTCGATTGGAGCTGGGGCCGGTCCCAGCACCCTCATCGTCTCGGGCTTGGAGCGAGCGCTTATCTGTTGCGCAATCCGAGTCGCGTGCTGACGGACGTACGCGGCATCACTGCCCTCGATTCGGACCAGCGCCATCTGAGCAAAAGGCGGGTATAGCAATTCTCGACGCAATTTCATCTCGCGCGCGATAAACCGCGCGTAGTCCTGGTCGCGCGCAGCGCGAATGCTGTAATGGTGCGGTGCGTACGTCTGAATCAGCACGCGTCCAGGCCGCGTTCCTCGCCCGGCACGGCCGGCGGCCTGGGTCAGCAACTGAAAAGTACGTTCGGCCGAACGAAAATCGGGCATATTAAGCGACAGATCCGCCAGTACAACTGCAACCAGCGTAATATTGGGAAAATTCAGACCTTTGGTGATCATTTGCGTACCGACAAGAATGTCGATATGCCCGGCTTCGACACCATGGAGAATCGCGTTGCGGGCTCCGCGTCTTCCACTCGTATCGCTGTCGACGCGTGCGATTCGTGCTGACGGAAAAAGGCGGGCAAGCGCATGAACCAGCCGTTCCGTGCCATAACCTTGTCCTTCGAGGCCAAAGCCACCGCAGTCAAAGCATTTGTCGGGAGCCGGTTCGGCTGCTCCACAATAGTGGCAGCGGAGCATGCGACCTTGCCAATGGAAAGTCATGCTGACGCTGCAGTTCCTGCAGGTAATTACGCTGCCGCAGAAACGGCATTGCAAAAAGTTATGGTAGCCGCGCCGATTCAGAAAAAGCAGACTCTGTCCCGCCGTCGCCAGGTTATCCCGCAGGGCCCTGATAAGCGGTGGCGAAAGTGGGAGGTCGTCAACCAATGATTCCGCAGACGCCGCGTCGGAATGAAGCGCTTGCCGACCCTTTTTGATGGAGCACAGGGAAGCTAACCGCCCCCAGTCATCTTCGTGGGCTGGTGCGGGCGAACTTGCTTGGCGTACAGCTTCCGAATTCCCGGGCGCTGAATGTGGCTTGGCGGGGACCACGCGATGTTGACGGAGGTCGATGATCTCAACTGGGGCCAGTTCGCGCTGTTGAATGCGGCGCGTAAGCTGCAGAAGGCGATACCGGCCGCGCCGCGCGTTGGCGTACGACTCCACCGACGGCGTGGCCGAACCCAGCACTACAGGACAGTTTGCAAAGCGAGCCAGCGCAACCGCCAGGTCTCGCGCATGATAACGGATACCCTCCTCTTGTTTGTAGGCTGCATCGTGCTCTTCGTCGACCACGATCAGTCCGAGCGCATTGATCGGGCTGAAAATGGCCGAACGTGGACCAATCATTATTCTTGCCGCACCCTCTAACGCAGCCATCCAGCTGGCCCATCGTTCGCCAATGTTTTGACCGCTATGAGCAACCGCCACCAGCTCACCAAATCGAGCTCGAAATGACCGCACCAGCTGATCGGCCAAAACAATCTCGGGAACCAGTACAAGAACCTGCTGATTAGACTTGAGCGCCTCGGCTGTGAGCCGCAGATAGACTTCGGTTTTGCCACTTGCGGTAACACCTAATAGCAAAAATGGCTCGAAGTAGTGGTGGACAATCGCGGGTGTGGCGGCTGCAACCGCCGCCGCCTGCTCGCCTGACAGCTCAATCTCCTGCGTCGCATCAAAGGTCACGCGCGAACCGGAGTCTGCCTGGGAGTCGCCGCGTTCCGACGCATCGCAGCTCGTTCCCTCGTCACGAGCCAGCGCGCGATGCCTTCCTCTGGTCGCCTCCCTGGTGGTAATCCAGCCCTCCGCCTGTAGGCGGTCGAGCGCCTCTTTGATTGCTTCGCGCTCAGCCAGGCGGGCGAGCTGTCGGAAAGTCATCGCACGCTTCTCCAAAGCATCGATAATCTTTTTCTCAAGACTGTTAAGGGCGGCGCGTGCCAAGGCGTGGGGAGCGTTGGCGATCCGATATACGCGCCGCGACTCAACCCGCGCCAGGGAAGGCAGAACGCTTCGAAATGCCTCACCAAGAGACGCCATGTAGTAACTGGCGAGGAACTCGATCAACTGCAAGTGTGGCCGGTCAAAAAGCGGCCGCGATTCCAGCAATTCGACAATTGGCTGGAGAGAGGCGCCACCGCTGTCTAGACTTTCACCGATTTCGGTGACAATTGCGGTGACTCGACGAGAACGCAGCGGGACCAACACTCGGTGACCAGGGCGTAGCTGGTTCGCCAGCCGCGCGGGAACCTCGTAGGTCAATTGGTCCAGGCCTCGGACTGCCCCGACAATGACCACCCGCGCCATCATGATGCGCAATCCGTTAAAAGCTGAGGAATCGCCAAAGTGCCTGAAAATCGCTGCGGGCGGCACTTAGTAAAGCAAACAGGCAGCCTAACAGGGCGCCGAAAACTCCGCCGTTCACACGGATCCAGTCGAGATGGGTTCTCGTGCGGCTCTCGATTTGCTCGCGAATCTCCTCATCGCGCAGGCGGCTGAGGTTTTGTCGCACCATCCGAGCGATCTCGCCCCGGCTGCGTTCAACTACCTCGCTCACTATTGCCTCCATCCAATGGTCGGCCGTTTTTCGAATCGCGCTGTCCTGATTCAGCAGCGCTGCACCAATATCGTGAATGGCGGAATCAGCAATCGCGATGAGATGGTCGTCGTGAGGCAACTCACGGATCCGTTGTCTGAGATGTTGACACTCTCGACGCGCCACGACTTTGATGATTGCAATTTTGAGCCGATCCAAAGCGCGCGCTGACCTCACTCGCGATGTCATCCGCTCTAGCAACGCGACTACAGCCTCGGGCTCGAGATAAGAAGCGATCTCATTGCAAATTCGTTCGAGCTGATCCTCCCGCACCAGCATTTTGAGCGACGCGTTGCTAAGATAGCGCGCCAACCTTTCCAGAGGCTTAAGCTCGTGGAGTTTATCGCCGATCATTTTCGGTGTGAGCCATTTTCGCTCGATCTGATCGGCGATGCCGTCGATAAACTTCTGTTTGTTGCGCTGCAAAACCCCGGAGTTGGGCAGGTACCAATGCTGCTCGAAGAGCATTCGCAGCGCGATCAAATCGCAAATTCCTCCCACCAGGGAGGCTTCACCCGCTGCCCTTATGATTTGGGCCGCGCCGCGATCGATCCAATCAACCAGCCAGCTGCTCAGATACAGCAACACTGACAGGCACAAGGCTATATTACCCTTGTGGTTCTCGAAAAATTGCACCAACCGACTGCGCCTCCTGGTCTTCACAGCAGCAAGTGTAGCAAGCGATCCGGCGCAGCGCCGCTGGATCGAAATTAGCCAGAGGGAAACGTGGCATGGATTTGCTAAGCTAGAAGTGCATGCGACTTCGAGTCACGAGCGTGAAAGCCGATTGAATGAGTACCGGCAGTGAGGTGTGCGACGTCCGACCCCATCCGCGACCTGGCCAGATACGCGAAATGTTTGCGTCCATAGTGCCCCGTTATGACGCGGTGAATTCACTAATGACGTTGGGTCTGGATCGTCGATGGCGGCGTCTGACTGTGGAGATGGCCCAGCCACAGGGTGCGGTTGCACTAGATATCGCCACCGGCACGGGTGAACTGGGATGCGAGCTGGTCAGACAGGGAGCGCGAATGACAGTCGGTGCTGATTTCTGCGTCGAGATGCTGCGAGCGGCCAAGGCCAAGGCTGAGCGTACTGGTGTCGGCGACCACCTGACCTTAATTGGCGCCGATGCGATGCGCCTGCCGTTCGCGGACAGCAGTTTCGATTGCGTGGTGAACGGTTTCATGCTGCGAAACGTCGAGAGACTCTGCGACACGCTTGCCGAACTGTGGCGCGTTTTAAGGAAAGGTGGACGGCTGGTTTCGCTCGATCTTACTCCGCCGCGCGGACCACTAAGAGGTTTTTTCGGATTGTACATCGGCCGCTTCGTACCGCTGCTCGGGATGCTCGTCGCCCGCAATTACGGTGCGTACCGCTATCTCTTCGATTCGTTGAGCATTCATCCTGACGCCGATCAAATAGCTGGAATGATGCGGAAGGCGGGTTTCGCTGAGGTCGGCTACAAGCTGGTCGGTTTCGGAACCGTGGCCATCCATCGAGCCGTCAAATAATTTGGTTGAGCGCCAGGGTCGAACCTCCTGAGCAGGGAGAAATCAACATGGATCCAGAGACGCTTGAATGGTGCCGGCGCCTTATCGCGTGCCCCAGCGTTACGAGCGAAGGCACACGCGAGATTATGCAACTTTGCGCCTTCGACTTGCTGCGACCTCGTGGAATTGAGGCCCGCCTGTTAACCTCTGCGTCCGAAACCCCCTCTCAGGTCAATCTTGTTTGCCTGGTTCGTGGACGCGAACACAATCGGCCTCCGCTAGTCTTCAATACTCATCTCGATACGGTGCCGCCCGGGGAAGCCGCCAAATGGACCGAATGCCCGCACGGCCCCTTCGTCGCCGAGTTCAAGGGTGACCGCGTGTATGGCCTCGGTGCGGCCGATACCAAACTCGATTTCGTGGCGAAAGCGCTTGCGCTGATCGAATGTGGAACTCCTCACCGTGACATTTACCTGGTCGCAACGTTCGGTGAAGAACACGGCTTGGTGGGTGCAAAGGAGATCGTCAGTGCTGCCATTCTACCCAAGGGCGCACTCGCCTTCGTCGGCGAGCCTTCCGGCCTGCAGGTTGTCACCGCTCATAAAGGGCTAATGGTATTCGAGCTGGAGATTCAATTTGAGCCGGAAAAGCTGCACCTTGCAACTTACCCGACATACCGACTCGTCTTCGAAGGACGGGCGGCCCATTCCAGCACGCCCGCACTTGGCGTAAATGCAATCCAACTGGCACTGCAGATGCTCAGTCAGAATCCCGACCTGCACGCCGCGAGCATTACCGGCGGCGACGCTGTCAACAAGGTGCCGGCATGGTGCGAAGTCACAGTGGCTGGGCAAGCTGTGTTTGCCGCACCGGGCCTATCGCAGGTCGAACCGACCACGGTTAGCGCGCCCGAATTCATACCCAATCAGGTTTTTACCGTTCTAAGCGCTCTTCTCCGCCGCCTCAACGAACTGTCGAACCTCTTTGACGCAGCCGAGCCAGGTTATACTTCGCCAACTCTCACCTACAATCTCGGTTTGATTCGTTCGAGCAACAAATCCATAGTGGCTGAATTCGAACTGAGGCCGCCTCCTTCCCTTGCGCTCGCGAAGGTCCGCGGTGCTGTCGATGAAATCTTTGAAGAACTGTCCGTTCTGCACCAGCCTATTCGCCTGCGGGAGCGACGCACCAATCCCGGTTTCAGAAGCCCGGCGGCCAGTGAAACCGTGGAATTAGCCATGGCCGCACTGGCGAAGGCGAAGCTGCCAGTGGAGAGCGGTGTCAAAGCGGGATGCACGGAAGCAGGGGTTTATTCGAGCGCCGGAATCGTCCCTGTCGTCTTTGGACCTGGTCCCTCGACCGGCGTTATTCATGCACCCAATGAATACAACCTCCTCTCTGAAGTTGATGGTGCGATTCGCTTCTATCGCGCTCTGCTCGAGTTGTGATCCAAGTCTGTCGCTCGATTGGTCCTGTTGTTCAGGTGCCTGTTCGGCGCCGGCTCAACCTTCCACGGGAGGACAGGACAACGCGGAAAGTGGGCCAGCGCCTCTGCGGTTGCTCGTCGCGTTCGGGGGTCACAGCGAGCAACCAACTTATACAGCAAGCCGGAGGCCACTGAGCTAGGGGGAATTTGTTATAGGGTACTGCTGTCGAAATTTTGCAGATGGTCTGAGAGCTGCAAATTGCGCTTTGCATCTATTGAACAGTGGCGAGCTCCCCAGTGACACATTCCAGCGATTCCCAAGCAAGCCGGGCCATAGGCGCAAAACTTTGAGACTGCGACAATTCTGGGTGACCAGCAGCCGACTTGTGGCATAACTCCACCTGACCTATAAATCCAAAGTGAACCAGGCGAGCAGCGGAAAAGATATCATTAGCATCGAGCATCTCAGAACGTCGGATGCGGAGGTGTTGCGACAGACGCCTCTAACAATTGGAGTACAAGGAGCAGGTTATGGCGGGATTTACCATATGCGTCGGAACGGTGGGCGCCGGTGTGTGGTTCAGCCCGGACTGCGGTCAGCATTGGCGGCGCAGCAAGATGGCCGTCCCCTTTCATCACGAACCTGGCGAAATTCAGATTCGCTCGCTCACGGTCTCACCCCACAATCCGCATCATCTTCTCGCTGGCTCTGAAGCCGGCCTGTACCGCAGCCACGACAACGGCGCCACTTGGGAATTGGTCGATTCTCCAATGGACGGAATGCAAATTTGGTCGACATCCTGGCATCCGGCAAATCCTGAGGTCCTGCTGGCAGGGACAAAGCCACCCAATTTGTTTCGCTCCCGGGACGCTGGGCGAAGTTGGGAAAAACTCGCAATTCCGATAGCTAAGGAATGCTTCGCGGGGCCTCCCAAAGTCACCAACATCGTTATCGACCCGGATGATTCCCGTGTCACATGGGTGGGCGTTGAGATTGACGGCGTTTTTGTCAGCCGCGACGATGGAGCTTCGTGGACGCATCTGCCGCCATTGGGCGATAAACCCATCAATCAGGATATTCATGGCCTCGCAGTTGTTTCCAACGGAACCCGCAAAATTGTGGCCACGACTCCGGATGGCATTTGGACCAGCACCGACGAAGGACAGCACTGGTCACTCCATGCCTTCCCACGTTTCGCAGAACGCGACACGATTTCATACTGCCGTGGTGTTGCCGTTAATCCTGCCAATCCCAATGTGATGTTCGTCGGCAATGGGGACTTCATTCCGGGCAAGC
This sequence comes from Pseudomonadota bacterium, assembly GCA_021323945.1. Classification (GTDB taxonomy): domain Bacteria; phylum Desulfobacterota; class Binatia; order Binatales; family Binataceae; genus JAMXLL01. Next base: position 112,931 of record JAJPKA010000006.1, read on the forward strand.
GCGGCGCCATTCAACGCACCGTGGATGGGGGCAAGACCTGGAGTGCATGCCAACTGCCGGTCGAACCAAACTCTGTAATCTATTGGATAGCGACTCACCGCGCCGATCCCAACATAGTGGTGGCCGCGAGCATACATGGCTACCTCTATACCAGTACGGACGGGGGCGAGACTTGGCAAAAGAACCGGCGCGAGTTCGGCGAGATCCGAGCGCTAGCCTGGGTACCCAATTAGTACTGGTCAGTCGTCCTGAGCCGGCGACTATAGCCAAATTGTTGCTGGCTCAGGATCGAAGCACCTGAGACCCGGGCACTACGGGAGCGGAACCGCGCTAACCTTGGCACGTGGCGCCACCTGTAGCGCGCGCAAAGCACCCGCGCGGACCATCAGATGCCCGGGACGGGTCACTTGAGCCTCAGCTCGGACTGCCCGAAAGCCACGCTCTTCACAAGCCAGCAAAAACGGCCGAGTTCGCTCCGGTGCGGGCTCACCGACCTCCACTGTATAGGAAGCCACTTGCTGGACGGGAAGCAGTGCGTCGGTGGCAGCACCGTAATAGGGCCCGCCATCGAACGGATCAATGTGGTTGAGGAATTTCATTCCCGCCTGCTCGAGTAATCGCACTGCGCCGCGAGTATTCTCGCCCACCGCCCCAAGTGAAGCGCGGACTTCCTCTGGCAGCAAAAAGATGTACAGCGGGGTATCGGGGAACAATGCTCGAATAAACTCCTTATCGCGCGTCGACAAAATGTCAGCTTCTCGGAAGGACAAGCCGGTCACCGATCGCCCATAGTGATCCCAGAAAATATTACCGTGGTCGGGCAGCATCGGCGCGAGCATCTCCGCCAGTACTCGGTCCTCGAAACGTTTACGATGAATCCCTATATAGAGAAAGCGCACCCACGAAATCTGCTTGCCGATCCGTTCCGGATGGCCACGCATCGCAGCGGTCACGATCAGTCCTCCGATTTCGGTCGGTCCGTCCATCGAATATCGGAGTCGCAAATAGGGATGGCGAAACGACTTGCGCAACGTGTGGGAATATCGCTCGTCGCTGTCCATTTCGAGATAATAATGTGGCGCGGCAGGGGTTCCATGTTTGCCAATGATCATAGAGGCAGCGACGACTCGGTGAGTCGAGCGCTCTTCAGCACAGAAGATAAACCGCGCTCGAGAACGATCGCGTATGCGACCGCGGAAAGCCCGCACCGAACACTGGATCGCCTCCCGCATGGCTCGCGAGTCAGCGGGCAAGTTGATCGAATCCAGCTCGCGTGCGAGCTCGAGTAGATAGCGATGATCTTTTGGACGTGCTTCACGAATGATAAACGATGGTTCAAGCCCGTCCATTTCTTTACCAGTTTATCATCCGCTATATGAAGCTTGAATGCTGGCCTCGGATTCGCGCTCACAAACGGGCTTCGAATCGATTGCGGCCGCCACCCTCATGGCTGCGAGGTAATGAGAGTCCGTCTAAAAAGCCGTCCAATCCAGGAGATGGCTGGGATGGCGTTGGGATTTGATTTAAAGGATCTCGTTCGATACGTTTGCGATAGTTACCGACACCCAGTCGGTTGAGGAGGCGCTGGTGATGGAGCTGCCGAAGTGCCAAAAGTGCAACAATGGCACTCTTATTCCGCTGTCTGATTATGGTCAGGAAGGCGCCTCTGTAATCTTTAAGGCGTGGGCATGCACCAACCCCGATTGTGGTTTCAGTCTACGGGTGGATAAAGGCGAGGTCACTTACGGCAAAAGAATTGAACCCAAACATTGAGCCAAGCACAGCAGACGGCTATTGGCCGCCTTTTCGGCTGGTCTAATAAGGTGAAAAATTCGCCCAAATGACCCTCGCTATCCACCGTGCTCAAACCGTCGGCTCCATGCTTCGACCGGCACAACTGCGTGAAGCTCGACGTAAACTGCGTCAAGGCGCACTGTCTGCACCTGAATTCAAGCGCCTCGAAGATTGGGCTGTGGACCAGGCTTTGACGATCCAGGAACGCGCCGGCATCGACTTGGTGACTGACGGTGAGCAACGGCGCGCGAGCTTTCTTGGCTCTCTGCTGGAAACCACGGAGGGTCTTTCACGCGACCTCAGTATCAGACAGCCGTGGCACGAAAGCGATGAAAGTGTTGTTGAGTTGTCGCTCGGACTGGCAGTTACAGGCAAGCTGCGCCGTCTCCGCTCGCTGGTTTGTGAGGAGTACGCCTACGCGCGCGCCCGCACGGCGAAACCCCTAAAGGTGACATTGCCGAGCCCGCTAATGCTGTTGATGTTCTGGTCGCCAACTCTGGCGCGCCCACACTACAAGGATCCGTTCGAGCTTTTTATTGACGGCGCGAGCGTGATCCGGGCTGAGATTTCCGAGCTGGTGCGAATGGGCTGTGAGCATATCCAAATCGATGCTCCAGAGTTAGCAATTCTCATTGACCCAACGGCTCGCCACCAGGTCTTTGAGTGCAACGGCATAGACCCGAGCCGCGTCCTGACCGAAGGAGTGGACCTCCTCAACTCGCTCGCCGATGCTCCAGGCGTAAATTTCGGATTGCATTTATGTCGTGGTAACAACGACGGGCGTTGGTTGAGTCGTGGTGGGTACGCCTCGATTTCGAGAGTGGTCTTTCCTCGTGCCAACCGCTTTTCAGTGTTGCTACTGGAATATGACGACGCCCGCTCGGGAGGGTTCGAGCCGTTAGCCGATATACCCCGAGACAAACTTGTGGTTTTGGGCTTGGTGTCAAGCAAGCGTCGAGCGTTGGAGGACAAAGAGACGCTGACGGCGCGTATCCAAGAGGCAGCCCGTTTTTTCCCCTTCGATCAACTTGCACTCTCCCCGCAATGTGGCTTCGCTTCGGGCATCAGAGGGAATCCGGTTGACGAGGATGTCCAGGAACAGAAACTGAGACTGGTTGCAGAGGTTGCCCACAAGGTCTGGCACGGGCGCTAGGTGCCGATAAACATTGCGATCGTCTTGTTGATGGCGGGCAAATCAAAGCGGCAGGGCCGTGACTGATCCTGCCGCCTTTTCATTTCCCGGCCGCGACCTACTCTCCCGTGACGCAAAGGTCACAGTACCATCGGCGCTGGAGGGCTTAACTGCCGTGTTCGGGATGGGAACGGGTGTTTCACCTCCGCTATGACGACCGGAAAGTTGTGTCTCTAACATTTCTGACAACTGAATAAGGGATCTTCGAAGGTAGTCTTTACGAACTTTTGATTGATCCTAGAAGTCCGGCGAGAACTAGTGGTCAAGCCGCACGGCCGATTAGTATCGGTCAGCTCCACGCTTTACAGCGCTTCCACCTCCGACCTATCAACCTCCTTGTCTAGAAGGGGCCTTTAGGGGCGATTGCCCGGGATACCTAATCTTGGGGTGGGCTTCCCGCTTATATGCTTTCAGCGGTTATCCCGTCCGCACATGGCTACCCGGCGATGCGGCTGGCGCCACAACCGGTACACC
>JAJPKA010000014.1 GCA_021323945.1 Pseudomonadota bacterium
GCCTTTAAAGGCCAGAGCTACCTGATTGCGCAGTTACAGTACAACTTCAATCTGATGTGAAGGAACACCCGCTTCGGCGCCAGGGAGCTTAGAACCAAGTGCTTACGCAGCGTCGCTCAAAAGCCAATGCCCTTGGGCGGGGGCCTGCTGGTCAACGCGATCATGATAAAATGCAGTCGCGTGTGGGATGTGGCGGATAACGTCATATAGTCGAGTGCCGCCAGGACCAATGTGACATATGGAGCAAACAACGATGCCTTCAAAACTCGCCGAAGATCCTCGTATCGATCCACGCATTAAACAGATGTTCGCCAATATCGAGTTGCGTCCTCAGCGAGACGTGAGCAGCCGGGAGGAGTTGTTGAACGACGAGCGCTTCAGGTCGGAGATCGAAGCGTTCGGAAAGATGCTTAATTCCTTTAACTACGAAACCGTCGCACCGTCAGCGGGACTGAGTATTCGCACGGAACAGGTTGTTTCGAGTCCCGATCAAAACAGGATTAATATTCAATTTATTCGTCCGGACAATAACACTCAGCTGCCCTGTGTCTACTATATACATGGTGGTGGGATGCAGTTTTTATCCTGTTATGACGCTAATTATCAGGCCTGGGGTAGGATTATTGCCGCCCATGGTGTGGCGGTGGCGATGGTTGATTTTCGCAACGCGCTGCTGCCGTCCTCCGTTCCGGAGGTCGCACCGTTTCCGGCGGGTCTGAACGATTGTGTCTCTGGTTTGAAGTGGGTTCATGCCAACAGCTCAGCGCTTAACATCGACCCTGAGCGCATCATTGTCGCAGGCGAAAGCGGGGGAGGAAATCTCACCCTGGCAACGGGCCTCAAGCTGAAACGGGACGGCGAGCTTGGTTTGATAAAGGGGCTTTACGCCCTATGCCCCTACATTTCGGGCCAATGGCCCCTCCCGCAGTATCCCTCCTCGATCGAAAATAACGGGATTCTGATTGACCTTCACAATAATCGCGGTGCGATGGGCTATGGCATTGAAGCGTTCCGTCGTCGCGACCCGCTGGCCTGGCCAGCTTTCGCAACCGATCAAGATGTAAAGGGATTTCCCCCTACCGTGATTAGCGTCAACGAGTGCGACCCCTTGCGAGATGAGGGAGTGAGTTTCTATCGACTCCTCATACGTAACGGTGTTCGTGCGCGGTGCCGCCAGCTGATGGGAACTGTTCACGGGACTGAGATCTTTCCAATTTGCTGCCCGGACATCAGTTACAATACCGCCGCTGACATTGCCTACTTCTGTACGCGATAAACAGTTGCATAAGAGCTTGCCGAGCAGATTCCAGACGTCTTCGATCCATGAACACGCGGAGAAGCCCTCACAAGGCGTGCCGCTGCCGTTTGTCGAGCATCTTCCCGGGTAGCCCGGTTGAGTCGTCTCTAACGTCCTGAGGTGACCGAAGATCCGTTCGACAGGAGGCTTTTGCCCTGAGTCGAGGCTCCATTTGGCATGCAGCGTGTCGAACCTTTCCTGCGTGGCCGCTAAACGTGCCCGTCCAAAGGGCTCCGGATGTGTTGCGGGTCGGAGTCAGCCCGTGCTTTCCGAGAGGATCGTGCGCGGCGGTTAGCGGCTCGTTCATCGTCCTCGACGTATTGTTCCAACATGTCGATTGTCTGGCGCGCACGTTCCATGAGGGTGGCGCTGGCCTTGTCGATGTTGGCGGGGTCGGGAACGGGTGGAGTCCCGTGTAGGAGGTTGGCGTACCCTTCCCAAAAACATTGCTGGTCAAAATAATTCATGAACGCAATTTCCGTCTGAACCAGCTTCGAGAGCGCCCTCTGCGTCTGTTCCGGCGGGCGAAAAAGGAAGGAGGTTACGAAGCTGGAGACGCCAAGCCCTCCGAAAAGGACCGAGTACACCTTCTCTTTGGCATAAAGAGCGTATATGGCGGAGAAAACGAACAGCCCGATTCCGGTGCCGAAGGTAAGCCAGTTCATCCAAATGATCGACTTGTAGGTGAAACTGGCATAACGGAAAGTTTTCTTTACCGTTTCGAACATGTACTCGGTGAGCCGGCCCATTCGCTCAAACTGCTCCATTCGAAGCTTGCGCACCTGCTCTTGTTCAACCGGACTCGGCGGCGCCACGTAGGGTGGCAGGGCATTCGCCAAGGGATCGAACATCAGCCGTTCAACGGCCTCGCGTGCGTCCGAGAGCTCGGTTGGAGTTAGCTCGTAGCCGGCTTCGCGCACCGTTCCGGCGAAATCCTGCCTCAGCTTTCCACCAAAATTTAGGTCGAAGCGGGCGCGACCGACGACCTTCCAGAGATCTTCACTGGCCACAGTACGCGATTTCCCCGGCGCGCTTACCGCCACAAGTTGGAGAGTTCGAGCGTACGACGCTGAATTTGTTGGCCCAGCTCCTTTTGCACCTGGTACTGAATGAGCATGTTGCCTATGGTGTTGCGAAGCCACAGCTCGCGGCTTCCCGCCCCGGTTTGGATCACTAGCTCGTCCAGGGTCGGCAGGAATTCGTTTGGGACATTGATTGAAAATACCGCCATGGTCCTTCCTTGGGGCTCAGGCCTCTCTCGCTCAACCTACGTGATCAAGCGCCGCATTGCTGAGGCTCTGCTTGGAGCTGTCCCTTGCAGCTGCAACTCGGCGACGGCTCGTTGCGGTAGCTTTGCTGACTCAATGTCAAGCTATCACGGGATTCTTGTATTCAGCAACTCGAGTTGGTCCTCCCGCTGGTTACGAATCGAGCTGGTTCAATAGCTCCGGACCGATCGGGCAAGACTTGCTTGCTTCCACGGCGTCGGAGTCGAAGCAGGTACGATCTATGCTCCGACCTGCGGCTCCTGGGCTGTGTCGAGAACGATCGATGCATGACCGGAGGACTTGTGTTAACCGTGGGTCTTGGACGAGCGATTGGTCTCATCTGCTGCCGAAGGTGAGGTCACCTTGTAGAGCCTTTGCGCGTTGTCCCACAGAATCTTGCGGCGGACTGACTCATCGCATTCAGCCAGACCGCTTTTGATTCGAGCATGAACCTCTTCGCCATAAAGCGAGGTGGGATGGGGGAAGTCGGTTTCAAACATTATGTTGTCCACACCGATTTTATCGAGTAAGCGCCGTGGCGCGACCTGTTCGAACCAATAGCAGGCATATATGTTGCGGGCAAAATACTCCGAGGGTAGCAATTCGAACTCGGGACGTTCGTCGCGGACGCCGTTGCCTATAAACTGATAGTCCATCGCCTCCAACATGAATGGGATCCATCCGATACCGCTCTCAACCGAAACAAACTTAATTGTCGGGTAGCGATTAAGTACTCCCGACATAATCAGGTCGCTCAGCTGGCGGCCATTCTGCAGCAGTATGTCGATCGCCAGGGCGGTGAAAGCGGGTGCCAGCCCATATGACGAGACTCGGCTCTTGAGCAGGCCTTCGGTCATATCACCTGACCCGACGTGAAAGCTGATTGGCAAATCGAGATCGCACGCAACTTGCCACAGCGGATTCCAATGAGGATCGCCAAGCAGGGGCTGCCCGAAATACTGTGGTTCGCCGGTGAAGAGAATCCCGCGATGGCCCATCCGCGCGCAGCGCTGCACCTCCTGCACCGCGGCCTCAACATCCCAAAAGGGAATCGATGTGATGGGCAACAGCCGGCGGGGATCAGCAGATGCCCATTCGGTTTGCCAATCGTTATAGATCCGTACGCAAGTGAGCATCAGGTCAGGATCATTCAGCTTCAGGAATTGTTGAGCACCGAAACCGCCGACATTCGGATACATTACCATCGCCCAGATTCCCATGTCGTCCATGTACTTGAGGCGCGCCTTGGCGTCGTAGGCGCCAGGATGCATTTCCTCGTAGCTTTTCGGCGGATTTTTGAAACTGCCTCGGCCCGCGGTAGCGGTCATGCCCGGATTGGCAAGAATGCCCTGGTTGTCGCCGAGCACCCATCTCTGGGTTCCCTTGGCAGTGGTCTCAATCCGGGGCACGCGGTCTCGCAAATGGGCGGGAGCGCGGCTAATCCAAACATCTGGCGTTTCAGTAACATGAGTATCAGCGTCAATAATCGTAAAGGCAGGCATTATTTCTCCTTGTAAAAAGTCGGCAAACTGGTGGCGAACATTAACCCGCGGTCCGGGATGCAGCTTCGATCATGTTGGTCAGCGAATTCAAGCGTTGTGGCGATCAGTTCACTCCGGCGCTCGAGCAGCGGGTTACGGCGAGCTCTTCGGAGCCCCGGTTACCAGTCGACGAGGATGCGCCCTTGGCCGGGTTTTGATTGCCCGGGCGGAATGATCTCGGCCGCGAGACGTCAGGCGCCCTGATGCTGCCTCGCGCCTGGACCCGAGCCCAGCGTCCACACGCAGAGAGAAAGATAAGGCGCCGGCAGCGGCTAACGGATACCGGAAAACGCGCTCTGCCGACGGCTACTTTGGAATTGGTGACAGCAGCTTATTGCGGTCAAGGTTTGACGACTCAGGAACGCTGATGCCTAGTTTGCCCAGCCGCGCTGCCGCGCATCCGTCGACGTCTGAATGTTGGCTGTCTGAGAGCGCCAGCCTGGGCTTGCAGTCGGTCGCGGAGTTTCGAGCAGACCATGTCGCAGAGCTCAAACACCATTTCATCGGCGATCGAGTAATAGGCGCTGGTCCCAACCTGACGCCTTTTGACCAAGCTCACGTCCTGAAGGACCTTGAGATGTTTGCTTACATTGGGCTGGGTCGAACCCACGCTCCGGGAGAGCGCCGAGACACTAAGCTCACCATTCTGCAGAACCTGAAGAATCCGCAACCGGACAGGCTCGCTGAGCGCGCGAAAACGCTCGGCGATGAGTTCGAGAGCGTCCCAGCTCGTTTCATGCGATTCGTGCCGAGCGCCATCGGCGGTTCTTGCATTCATTCCTTCATAACTCTATAATCATAAAAGCGGAAAGGCAAGAAGCTCACGCATGACAGACTTTACTCCGATTTCAGCTCTTCTCGGCGGCTGTCTGATCGGCCTGAGCGCTTCGGCCATGCTGTTGTTCGATGGCAAGGTTGTCGGGATCAGCGGAATTTTGGCTGGCGTCCTGCGTCCGGTGAGAGGTGACACGCTGTGGCGTGCCTGCTTCATCGGTGGACTGGTGGTTGGCGGGCTCATACTGCGGATGCTCCTGCCAGCGGCATTCGATTTCGGCATTCTTCGTTCGCCCGCTGCTCTCGTCGTCGGAGGTCTTTTGGTGGGCTTCGGCACGCGCCTCGGCAACGGATGCACCAGCGGTCACGGGGTTTGCGGGATAGCAAGATTATCGGTTCGGTCGTTGGTTGCGACGACGACCTTTATCGCGACCGGTGCAGCGGTCGTTTACGCGCTCAAGCACGTGCTTACAGGTTGATTATGAAAGCATGCGTGGTTTCCTGCATATCCGGGATCGTGTTCGCTGTCGGCCTGGGCATTTCTGGCATGACGCGACCGGTCAAAGTGATCGGCTTTCTGGATTTTGCAGGAAAATGGGACGCGAGTCTGGCGTTCGTGATGATCGGGGCAATCGCCATCTACTTTGTCGCCTATCGACTGATACGGAGACGTTCGGCGCCGTTACTCGCAGACAAATTTTGGGTGCCGTCGCGTACCGACATTGATTTGAATCTGATTGGTGGCGCGGCAATCTTTGGGGCCGGATGGGGGTTGAGTGGGTTCTGCCCTGGTCCGGCAATCACTTCGCTTGCGTCCGGGGTTCCATCGGTTGGGGTCTTCGTCCTTGCCATGGCTGCCGGGATTTATCTACACGGCCTAGTAATCGGGTTGCGCCGTTTCAGAATTCGGTCCGTTCCGAGTGGCATCCAAATCGCTGCCGACGCCTAATACTCGTCGGCCCCGGAAGCCGCGCTTGCCGGAACTCAGGGCAGTTTTGCTAGCGAAAGCCGCCGTACAATCCCAAGGAGTCGAGCTACTTGTTAACCCTGATTGTTTTACTGATAGGACTTGCGCTGATTGCTGGTTTCGTAGGCTCGCTTTCGGGTCTCGGTGGGGGAATGTTCATAGTCCCTGCCTTGGTGATTTTCGCACACGTGCCGATGCAGGCCGCGGTGGGCGCCAGCCTCATGGCGGTGGTGGCGACCAGCGCCGGCGCCAGCGTTGCCTTTGTGCGTGACGGTTGGACCAACCTCAAGGTGGCCATCGTTCTGGAATGCGCAACCGTGACGGGTGCCATAGCCGGGGCTTTTCTGGCCGGTCTGGCTTCGACAACTGTTCTTGAGTCGCTGTTCGCGGTGGTGATGCTGCAGTCCGCCTATTTTTCGTTGCGTAAGCGCGACGGCGATTTGCCGACGTCCAGTGATCGACTCTGCCGTCGGCTAGGGTTGGATGGAAGCTTCCCCGGTTGCAATGGAAGTAGCGTGTCTTATGGGGTTGCCAATTTGCCCGGTGGTGCAGCGTTGATGATGCTCGCAGGTTTGATGTCCGGTCTTCTTGGTATCGGTTCCGGCGCACTCAAGGTTATTGCGATGGATCAGATAATGCACCTGCCGCTCAAGGTGTCGAGCGCGACCAGTAATTTTATGATCGGAGTAACGGCCGGTGCGGGAGCGTTAGTCTTTCTGGCGAGGGGCAATGTGTTGCCAATGGTGGCAGCACCGGTTGCCTTGGGCGTGACTGCCGGGGCGATCGCCGGCAGTAAACTTCTGCCCTATGCCGACGTGAGATGGCTGCGTGCGGGATTCGTCGGCGCGCTGGTTTTAATCGCCTTGGAAATGGGTTGGCGCGCATTGACTGGAGTCTAATGACGGGCGGAATGGTAATTCCTATGAACAATGCCGAAGACCGCATCTTAAGAGTCTGGACGCCTATATTATTGCGCGTCATTCTGGCCGCTGCCGTGAGTTTGCTGTCGATCGGTTTGCTTGTATCGCTCAGGCATTCGAACAGCGACTATTCTTCCGCCCTTGAAACAATTCGGCAAAGTTTCGCCTCGCGGCCTCGGCCGCCGGAGTCTCTTTTGAGAGAGATTGCTGAAGGCAACCCCATCGCGATCGCCACGCTCGGTCTGTTCGTTCTGACGCTGGTGCCACTCGCCCGCGTCAGCTTTTGCTTCCTGCTTTTTCTGAAGCAAAGGAGCTTCGTCTTTGCCAGTTTCACGGCTTATGTGTTGGTCGGGCTGATCTTAGGAATGCTGCTCGGCAGAATTGGCTGAGACGACTGATTACAGACGACCGAGCCCGAGACCCATCACGCCAAGATTTCGGGCTTGGTTTTTCAAGCGGTACCGAAAGCGGGGCGCGGTCGCGGTCCAACCTTGCCGTCTTGTAACTGGCAGGCTTCGCTTGACCGAATTGCCATCGTTCCGCCGCCTCTAGATATAGTTTGAAGAAAAGTTGCCCTCGGCTGGCTCAGTCCCTCGGTACCGCGATCGCGCTCAGACGGAGCTGCTCGATCTTGTCGAGCGCTTCGGAAAGGCGAGCCCTATCGTCCCATTGATAGCCGACCTCAGCGGTCGCCTTGATAAATTCGGAACCAAAGGTCCTGTCGGTGATGGTTTCGGTGCCGTCCATTGAGAAGAGATCGTTGGAAAACAGCGTGTTGGTAGTCCCCTCGTCCACCATCAGGCTGTCCCACTGATTGACCTCAGGCTGTTCCACTGATTGACCTGTGGCGTCATCAAAAAACGCAAGCGATGGCTGCCGAAGTCGATGACTTCACCGTCATTGACGACCCTCGGCTCTTTCGACGCGAAGTCGCGCAACGAGAGCAACGCGCAGAGCTCGGAGCACACCGCGACTGCGTTGGCTGCCGCGGCCAGCCATTCATTAACCGCGCCGCTGGATTGCCCTCGTGATGCGCCACGACGATATAGTGCAGTTGCGCTGGATCGATGACCTCGGCGACCTTCGCGCGCAGCGGCCCGAAGCTGCGCCTGAACATCGTGTTGATTATCGCGGGCTCGTCCGCCGCGATCAGAAACATGTTGTAGGAGGTGCCGGGAAACGACATGCCCGCGAGGCATGGATCGTCCAGATGCTGATCCGGTAGATGCGGTCGGCGATCTCATTCGATTCTATCATTGGCTCACTTCTCGCCTAAGCCGGCGCATGCTGGGCTACCAGGGCTTCTTTGCACTCCAACTATTCCAGTGGGTGTGTTCGCTTGCCGGCCGTCGTTTCGCCGGCTTAAAGTCTGTGCCGGTGAAGTAGCCCGCCGCGACCATTCCCGCCTGAGTTATGTCTTCTGGGATCTCGAGGATTCTCGCCACTTCCCGCGCGAAGTCATGTAGGTGCCACGTCATCATGACGGAACCGATACCGCGGGCACGAAGCGCCAGCATGAGCGACCAGGTCGCCGGGAAGATCGATCCGTACAACCCTGCTTGCGCTCGCGGGCCAGCGTTCTCCACCCGGCCTTCGACGCACGGGAACACCCAGGACCGGAACTTCGTGCAGATGAGTAATCAGATGCGCGCCGGCGGCGAAGGTCCGCTATTGTTGAGCGAAATGCGGATCGTCTGCGCTGAGCGCGTGTAGCCGCGCCAGATAAGGATAGAAGTGGGTGGTGCCGCTCACAAAATCAGCCGCCAGCTTTCTAAAGATTGCAGCAATGCTCGCGCGCTTCTCGGGATCTGTGACGACTACAAAATGCCAGGTTTCGCCGTGAAGACCGGTAGGCGCCTGCGTAGCAATCTCGATGCATCGCTCGATGACATGCGGCTCGACCGGACGGTCTAAGTCGAGCCGCCTTCTGACCGCGCGGGTCGTGGTCAGCACGTGGTCCACGCTCGCGAGGTCGATGTGCTATGTCCATCTGGGTTTCCTCAACGTTCATCACTGCGAGATTCAACGCTGATTTCCGCCGGCGCTCGGGCCTCCAAGCCAGTTTTCATTTGGGCGTAAACTCCAAGACGCCTAAGAGCCTGAACACGACATCGCCGCCGTCTGTGTTGCCGGTGATTGTTATGGAGTCCGAACCTGGGCCACCCTCGCCTGGGCCATCGCTGTCAGTGAGCTCGCCGAACTCGCCTCCCGAGCCGCCAGTCACGAAGAAGCTGCCCGTAAGTTAAGGTACTGACACGAAAAGAACTTCACTCAGCCGGCGCGCTTCGTCTTGTAGCTACTCCCCCTGCTGCGTGCACGGCAAACAGACCGTCAGGATCGTATCGGCGACGTAGCTCCTGGAGGCGGCGCCAGTTGGCTGCGGCATAGGAGCGCTCGGCGCGCCGCGGGTCGCCGATAATGTCTGACTCGCCCACGTAGTGGCCGACCGCATACCGGTCGAGCGCCGTTATCGTCGCGCGGTGCCATGCGGCGTTAGCCGCATCTTCTTCAGGCCGCTCCCATATCGCATAGCAGAGTAGGAGCGCATCGCCTCCCATCGAGTATGCGGCGTCAGGCAGGGGCCTGCGATCCCCGGTCGACATTGCGAATACGGCGAGCGACTTGGGAGAGGGAGCGTACACAAAATGGTCGCGCAAGGCTCCCAGCGGCTCCCCCGGCGGCGAATTCGTCCATAGGGTGTCGGCGAGATAGCGATGCCCCTCGGGCCACAGCATCGCCCCCACGTCATGCAGGGCGTCGATGGGGGTCGGCAGGTTCGGCTCCTTCAGCAGGCAAGCGTTCAAGGCGGGGCAACTATGCAGCATGCTGAGCACGCTGGCGGCTTCCTCCTGACTGTTGACGAAGGCGCTCGCGCTTACGACGCAGGCGAAGCCATTGTTCGAGCGGCATCGACTAGCGATCGCGGGTGGAGCAGCTGCGATAAAAATCGTCAGCTCGACGCGATTGGGCAGTTCGCGCGCGACTCCGCCGGCCCAAGTACCGACCTCTTCGATCTGTTCGAGGGGGTAATAGTAGTTACTGGTCATAACCGCCAGCGGGGCTGGATATAGCCTCAGCGTGTATTCAGTGACCACACCAAAGAAGCCCGGCCCTGCGCCGCGAACAGCCCACAGCAGATCGGAATTCTGGCTCTCGCTCGCAACAACCAGCTCGCCGTCGCCGGTGACGACTTTCGCTCCTTAATGCTTAAGCAGCCCGGTCCCCAGCCGTTACAATTCCACCCTAGACCGCCGTTGAGCAGGAAACCGCTCATCGCGACCGTCGGGCAATGCCCAACCGGGAATGCCAGACCCTGCGCGGCCAGCGAACGGTTAAACTCGCGGCTGCGCACGGAAGGCTGAATCACCGCCACCCGCGCGGCGCAATCGATCGCGACTTTGTTGAGGCGGCCCAGATCGATCAGCAGGCCGTCATCGTGGAGCGAATAGCCGATCCAACTGTGGCCCCCACCTCGCACCGCGACTTTTAGTTGATTCGCGCGTGCAAATTTGACCACCTCGACCACGTCCGCTTCACTGTCAGGCTGCACAATAGCGCGAGGATACCGCTCGGGGACCAGCTGGTTCCACATTAGGGAGCGGCGCAGCACCGCATAGGCGCGCTCGCTTGAAGTCGTGACCTCACCGCGGATTCGGTCGCGCAGTTCCTTCAGTTTCATGCCCTAGGCGCTTAGCTCAGCAGCAGCAATGGCCATCGGCTCCAAAGCGGACGCTTTCTGACTTGGACGGTTTAGCAGAATTTGCGGCTTTGATAAACCTGTCTGCGTCACAAGCCCGGGAATGCGTTCGGCGATGTCAGCCACCAGGGCCAGGACGCGGGCGCGAGCGGATCGTGGCGGTCAATACCATTTAGTCTTTCCGGGGGATTGAGGATGAAGCCATGCCTGAAGCGCAGCCCGCTTCGTTACACCCGCTGGCGCTCCATGAATCGGTTAAGGCACTCATTGCCGTTGATCCTGATCGGGTTGGTTTCGCTCCCAAGCGGGGTAAAAGGAAGCAGCAGACGGAACCAAAACGGAGCGGGTGCCGAGGCCGGAAGTGAATATCCGAACGCAACGTATAATTACTACAGCGCGTATCATGTTGAAGTCGCCCATAGGGCTCATATCACCACTAACTGCTATTTACTCGACGAACAGACTTGCGCCCGACTGAAGGCATGTCAGATGACCCCGCGCCCAGGTGTGCCTTGATGACGCCGGACATCAATGACCAAATGCGGTCGCTAACCGGCGGTAAAGAATCGTTCTGGCGAATCGTGGCGAATTTGCGGCACGCTGTGAACTATCTGAGCGCCACGATTCGCATGAATGTGGATAACGATAATTTCAAATACGCCGCAGAACTATTTCGGCTCCTTGCGGCTTTATCAGGAGCAGGTACTCGCTTTTGTCGAGCATGCGAGCCGCGAAGCTTCTCATGGCTGTAAAATGCCGCCATGGGGTGGCAAATAGTTGACGGTGGGTGGAACACATGGCGCCTATCGCTTTCGCGGTGGCAGTTGACCGGCGTCTCCACGGTATAGATACCAACAGCTTCGATCGCCGTAGTTCCATCCGGCGTTGAAACAAGCTTCGCCCTTGAGGCAAGCTCATAAGAGCTATCGCGGTAAAGCCCGTGAACGTCGTCTGCCGGACTTTGGTTATGTGGAGGCCAAAGGTGGCGACGCGAGCCGGTTCTGAGACGGTGCGTCTCGGTCACCAAGGAGCTTCCGAAGAGGAACTCCGTGACACCATCAGACTTCGATCAAGCGATGAGCGAATTTGGGCAGAGCTCGGGACTGAGGGGCCTCCGGCCCTTGATCATCGCCATCCTGCTGGCGATCGGAGCGCTCGCGGGATGTAGCGCGCGACAGGCGCCACCGCGAATAGCCAATCCAAATCGCTATGTATATGTCACTGCTGCAGACTTGCCGGGGCAGTGCTACCGCTATCTGGGTTCGGTAGCCTTTGAAGAACCATTCGCAGCGGCAGCAACCGACCAAGATGCCTCGAACATGGCGGCCGCGCTCCGCAAAGTCGCGGTCAGCAAATATCCCAACGAGGTCGACGCGATCATCAAGGTGCATCCCGAACAGAACGATGCGGGGACAACCGTAAAGGTCAGTGGTGATGCAGTCGAATTGGTGAATCATCCCACTCTCGCGTGCGCCTTGCGCGATTTACCTCCGATCATCGACAGCGGCGCTGCCGCGGCCAATGCTGGCATCATCGGTACAATAGCGGGCGGCCTGCTGAGCGGGACTCCCAACGGAGCGATGGGTGCCGGCACCTTCGGCGCGGGGGCGGCTGCCGCACAACAATTCATCGCGCGTCAGCAAAACGAGCAGCTGGAGCGAGAGCAGTTATATCATCAGTTGCTCGAGCAGCAGCGGCAAATTCGAACCTTGCTGGCCGAACGTGGACGCTTGAGCAGTTGCCAGGAACAGGAAATATCCTTGGCTGAGTGCAAAGCTGAGTCAGTTGGTCTGAGCGACAATGGTCCTCCAGCGTCGACGCGCGCCGACTATCAGCGGCTGTCGGCCTTCGAACTTCAAAAGCAAGTGGCCGAAAACCACGACTACATTCTAAACCTCGAGCAGCAAATTGCGGACATGAAATGGGAGATGAGCCATCCGCCCTCCCCTTAGGAGCAGCGAGAGGGATTCGGTAAGAACGAAACAAAAGCCTACGAACGCTTACAGTGGGTTTCGCCGGCGGCGGCTTAACCACCTCTGGCGACCGCATAGGGTGCGCATGATGGCAACTGTTAAGGGTACCGAAGACCGAGTGGCACGCGTACTCACCAGCGCGCTTGCGAACATTGCGCGCTGGAAAAGAGCGATTTATCCTTAACAGCAATTCAACCTACTGCTGGTAGAAAACTGCCGGCGACCGTGAATGTCGAGCTTATGGCGCAAAGAGGGGCTTCGTTTGAGCGGTTAGAGGCGACGCTGCTTGCCTGCCCCAAGTGCCGGCGCGCGGTACAAGTACGCAAGCGACTGCTGTTAATCCTGCCAGAGGGCGACAAATACGAGTACGTTTGCCCTCACTGTGGTTCCACTTGCGGGAGCACGGTAGAGAAAGACACCTCACGGCGCCTAATGTAAGGCTTCGTAAGGTCGCGACTGATTAGCTCAATTGTCTCAGGTTGAACCGGCCGGTGCTTGCCGACATAGAGTGGGCTCGGGCGGGGAACGCATGAGTGAGCCCGCGATGAACGACGCCTTCAATTCTCATCCCATACCCTGTGCCGAGGTCGGCTCTATCTCGCATTTGATCCGAATCTCACCGGGCTGTCGGAACGGATATTTGTCCCGTCCCAGATACTTCTTGGCCAGTGAATCAATATGGGCGTCTGCCCCCTCTCGGGTGATGTTTACGACGCGTCCTCGCACCTGCAGGTAACGGTAGGGATTATCGGGGTCGAGGATTGCCATCGCGACCCGTGAGCCGGGTCGCAAGGTTCGGGCCTTGACTCTCCCTTGGGCCGTATTAATTCGGATCTTACCATCGGTATAGTCGAACCAGACCGGTGTTACCTGGGGTGAGCCGTCCTTCAAAACAGTCGCAATATTGGCAAACGCCTTTTTAGAGGTAAGCAGATCCAAAAAATTGTCAGGAATAGTTCCCATTAAGATGCTCCTGATGAAATAAGCGAAAGCCTTTGGTGATTATGAAAACTTTTGGCTGCAGCGGCGTTTTCACTCCGGCAGGTTATCGGATAGTCAACAGCAGTCAAGTATTTGGCGATACGGGGAGCTCCGTCTGCGGATAACGTGTGCACTAAGTGTGTACGAGTATCATCGTTTAGGCCCAAAATTCCATCACGCAATGGTCGGTGTAATTGTATCGGCCGATGCCTCCGCGTACACTTGGCGCATCGTAATTGAGCAAATTGGGGGAAACGCAATGGCGCTATTCAACAAGGAAGCAGACCGCAATACGAAGGCCGAGGGAGCCACAAAACTCCAGCCCCAACCACAGGTCTCGCCCGCGCCGGCCCCATCGGCGGTCCCCCCGAGTTCATCGGTGGACAAAGCGGCCGCCTCGAACCGACCTACCGTTGTCGAGACTCGTAGTGTCGAGGGTCGCGCATACCTCGATGCTGGATCGAAAATCAGTGGCAAATTATTGTTTGAGGGCGCCACTCGAATCGACGGGCAAGTCGATGGCGAGATCAGCGCAAAAGAAAGCCTGGTTATCGGGGAAAGCGCGGTAATTACTGCCCAGATCAAGGCAAGTTCAATAATCGTTGCCGGCAAGGTGAGCGGTGACATCATTGCCAGTCAGCGGCTGGAAATCCGACCATCCGCCCGGGTCATTGGTAATCTCACCGCGCCTGTGCTGATTGTCCATGAAGGGGCAATGTTCGAGGGTCACTGCTCGATGCAGCCCGAGGGTGCCCGCGAAGATCGCAAGGTAGCGGTATTCCCCAAGGAAGAACGGCTCAATCAAGTTGCGCAAAAACAAGCTTGACTGCGCGTCGGGGGTCCCGGGCGTCAACAGCGAGCTGTCTTATCGCGTCGCATTCTGCCTGCGCAGACTTGCCCTGATCTGACGCGTGCATTACCGTCGGCGTAGGAGTTGATGCTTTGATATGCACATACCGCCAGACTGGGGCATCTTTGCCGCGCTGATTGTCTCCTTCCTGATTTTCTGGTTTATATTCGGTCGGCTTTTTTTCGTTCCGTTCCTTGACCTTCTTAGTGATCGCGAAAGGCGATTGCGTGAGCTAGGTGAACGGACCGAGCAGTTGCTTCGGGAACAAAGAGCGGCGATTGAAGCTCGTGACGCGAGCCTGGCCCAGGCCCGCCGTGAAGCGCTCAGCCGACGCGAGGCGGAGCGGCGCAGGGCTGAGGCCGAGGCGGCTCGCATAGTGAGTGAAGCGCGAGCCGCCGCCAAGGCCGAACTGGATCAGGTGCGCGACCGAATTGAACACGACTTCAAGGCGGCCGCCGCCGAGCTCGAACAATTTGCTCAACTTTTGGCTGCGGAGCTGGCCAGACGCGTGCTGGGTCGGCCGGTGAAGGGATAGCGACGGCACGAGGTGCGAACGACGGCATGAGACAATGAATTCGCGAATCGCCAAATTAGCGCTTGGTATGGCCGTACTCTTGTGGCCCGCTTCCGGACTTGCAGCAGAGGCGGAGCCGAGCGAAGGCAGTTGGCTCGCTCTGATTTTTTATGGCATCAATTTTGTGCTTTTTGTGTGGATCCTCCGTGCGTATGGCTGGCCGCGGATCTCGGAGTTTTTCCACAATCGGTCGGGTGTGATTCGTGATAACCGAAACCGTGCCGAAAGGGCCTTTCGCGACGCGCAGGAACTGGCTAACCGTGCGGCCCAACAATTGCGCCAGTTGGATGCGGAAAAGCGTGCGATGCTGGCCGAGCTGGACGATGAGACGAATTATGAGATTCGCCGAATCGAAGAGGCTGCTCGGGAGACCGTTGACCGCATTCGGCGCGACACGCAGCGGGCTCGGGTCGCGCTGCTCGACGGGGCTCAACGCCGGCTGCGCCAGGCGCTGGCCGAAGCGGCGGGTGGAATCGCTCGGGAACTTGTGACTCGTAATTTCCAGCCTTCCGATCAGGCCCGCCTGTTGCACAATTTCGTCGAACATGTGGGCGAGGAAACGCGGCAGTGAGAAGCTCCAAAGTCGCAAAGCGGTATGCCCGCGCGTTGTTGGGGTTGTCGAATGACTCGCACCAACTCGAGTCATGGGGCGAGGAAGTGGAGCGATTGGCCCGAATTATTGAAATGCCGGAAGTTGATGCCGCCTTCGCCTCGCCGGAGGTCGCGCTTAGCGCAAAGATCCAGGCACTGGCGATCATCACCGAGAAGGCGGATTTGAGCTTTCCGATCAGGTCGTTCGCTGCTGTGGTGGCGCGGCACGGCCGAATCCAAGAGCTGCCAGCTGTGGCTGTTGCGTACAGGAGTATGCTTGATGATCTTATGGGCCGAGCGCGCGCGACCATGACGTTTGCCGTCGAGCCGGGCCAGCGCGACGTAGAGCGTATTGCCAACCGGTTCGAACAGGTCGTGCACAAAAAGATCGTACCTACGATTAGAGTCGATCCGACGCTTATCGGCGGCGTGGTCGTGGAACTGGAAGGTAAGACCTACGACGGCAGCTTGTTAAACCAGTTGCGAGAAGCGCAACTTCGCCTCGGTGGTTAAAAGTCTTCGTAAAGTAGCTATGGCAGAAATCAGGCCTGCAGAAATCAGCGAAATTCTTCGAAACGAAATCCGGGGGTTTGAGGGGTCGGTCGCAGTTCGCGAAACCGGCCGGGTCTTGTCATGCGGTGACGGTATCGCCCGCATTTACGGGCTGCAAAACGCGGCATCCGGAGAATTGCTCGAATTCCCCAACTCGATCTACGGAATCGTCCTGAATCTCGAGGAGGACAACGTGGGCGCGGCACTGTTCGCCGAGCCGCAGCAGGTTAGAGAGGGCGATGAGGTCAAACGGACCGGGCGCATCGCTGAGGTGCCGGTGGGGGACGCGATTCTCGGGCGCGTGGTTAATGCGCTAGGGCAGCCCATCGATGACCGCGGGCCCATCAAAACTACCGAAGCGCGACGCATCGAACTCAAAGCGCCAGGGGTAATCAAACGTCAACCGGTCAAAGAGCCGCTGCAAACCGGGATAAAAGCGATCGATTCGATGATCCAAATCGGCCGTGGGCAGCGCGAGCTGATTATCGGTGATCGCCAGACCGGCAAAACCGCAATTGCGGTCGATACAATTATCAATCAGCGTGGCCAGAACGTTAACTGCATTTATGTCGCTATCGGCCAGAAACGCTCGACTGTGGCCCAGGTAGTGGAACGATTAAACCGGGCGGGGGCGATGGAGTATACCACCGTGGTTGTCGCAACAGCTTCGGAGTCAGCCCCATTGCAATATATTGCCCCTTATTCCGGATGCACGATGGGCGAATACTTCAGGGACAGCGGCCGTCACGCCCTGGTGGTTTACGACGATCTTTCCAAACACGCCCAGGCATACCGGCAGCTTTCGCTGCTGTTACGACGCCCTCCCGGGCGCGAAGCCTACCCGGGTGACGTCTTTTACCTGCATTCCCGGTTGCTTGAGCGAGCGGCCAAAATGTCTGATGAGTACGGGGGAGGCTCCTTGACGGCGCTGCCGATTATCGAAACTCAGGCCGGCGACGTTTCCGCTTATATTCCGACCAACGTGATCTCGATAACCGATGGGCAAATCGTGCTGGATGCCGATTTGTTCAACTCCGGCTTGCGTCCGGCGGTGAACGTCGGGCTTTCGGTGTCGCGAGTGGGCTTCTCGGCTGCCGTCAAAGCGATGAAACAGGTTGGCGGAACGCTTAAGCTGGACCTTGCCCAGTACCGGGAAATGGCTGCTTTTGCTCAATTCGGCTCGGAGCTCGACCCCTCCAGCCAGCGGTTGCTTCATCGGGGTGAGCGGCTCACCGAGATGCTGAAGCAGAATCAGTACGATCCGCTTCCGATTGAAAAAGAGGTGCTGATCATTTTTGCTGCGAACGAAGGCTATCTGGATAAGCTGGAGGTGAGCCAGGTGAAGCCTTTCGAGCGGGAGCTGTACGCTTTCGTCGAGGCGCATCATCGCGAAGTGCTCGACGAAATCCGCACGCGGCGAGAGATCACCGATGATTTGCGCAAGCGCCTGCTGGAGACGCTGAATAACTTTGCCAGGACGTTCGGCTCCGGAGAGGCGGTGCGCTCGGCAGCCTGATGGCCACGCTTAAGGCAATTCGCCGGCGCATTGCGTCGGTTCGCTCAACCCAACAAATTACCCGCGCTATGAAGCTGATTTCAGCTGCGCGCCTGCGCCGCGCTCAGGAAGCGCTGCTCAGCGCTCGCCCTTACCATGAGGCGCTCAAGCGGGTGGCCGATTCGGTGCTCAAAACAGCGGCCGAATTAGCTGCGCCGCCGGAAAACGCCCAAGGTAAGATTCTGCTAATTGTGGTTGCATCAGACCGCGGGCTGGCCGGTGGCTACAATGTCAATTTGTTGAGAATGGCGGAACAGGAAGCGCGACGGCGACAAAGCGAGGGTCTTGAACGCGAATTTTTCGCAATCGGGCGCAAGGCGCTCGATCATTTCCGTCGAACCCGTCAGCCCTTGGCTGGTGAACGAATAAACAACATCCCGCGCCTGGCAACCGTCGGACTGGCGCGGGAAATCGGCCAACAGGTATTGGCGCGCTGGCGCAGCGGCGAAATCCGCGAAGCTGGTCTGATCTACAATGTTTTTCGTTCGGCCATCTCTCAAAGACCAACCTACGAGAAATTATTGCCGATCGAGTCAGCATCTGCAGATGGGAGCGCCGCCGCGACTGACTACTACCTGGTTGAGCCGAGCCCGGCCGAGCTGGTGCCAGCAGTCCTGCGGACCTACGTCGAGGCGGGTATCCTGCACGCGTTGCTTGAAGCAGAAGCCAGTGAGCATGGCGCTCGGATGACGGCGATGGATGCGGCAACGAACAATGCGGTTGAAATGATCGAACGGCTTACGCTGGAAATGAATCGCGCACGCCAGGCCGCCATAACCAAGGAGCTGATGGACATCGTTGGCGGCGCGGAAGCGCTGCGCGCATAACGGTCCAACCAATGTCAATTTCGGAAACAGTTTAAGAGCTATGAATCAGCAGATGACCGGCCGAATCAGCCAGGTCCTAGGTAACGTCGTCGACGTTGAATTTTCCAATGGGTCGTTACCACCTATTCTGACCGCGCTGCGGGTGACGAATCCATCGATCGACGATCGCACCGGTAACCTGGTCCTCGAGGTGGAGCAACATCTGGGCGAGAGCACGGTGCGTTGCATCGCGATGGATACGACCGATGGCTTGACGCGAGGGATGGAGGTGTTCAACACCGGCGCCCCGATCTCGGTGCCGGTCGGCCCCAATACGCTGGGCCGTCTGATGAACGTTACTGGCGACCCGGTCGACGAGGCGGGACCTATCATCTCCGATCAGGTCTTGCCGATCCATCGCGAGGCGCCGGCGTTCGCGGAGCAGGCTACTGAGGTAGAAATCCTCGAGACCGGGATCAAGGTCATCGATCTCGTCTGCCCGTTTGCACGCGGTGGCAAAATCGGCCTGTTTGGCGGCGCTGGAGTGGGCAAGACCGTCACCATCCTGGAACTAATCAACAATGTCGCCAAGCAGCACGGCGGTGTTTCAGTCTTCGCCGGGGTAGGCGAGCGCTCGCGCGAAGGTAACGACCTATACCGCGAGCTCAAAGAATCCGGGGTGCTGGCCAAGACCGCCTTGGTTTATGGACAAATGAATGAGCCGCCGGGTGCACGTGCACGCGTCGCGCTGACCGGGATTACGGTCGCGGAATACTTTCGCGACCAGGAAGGGCGCGACGTTTTGCTTTTTATCGATAATATCTTCCGCTTCGTGCAGGCGAACTCGGAAGTTTCGGCGCTATTAGGGCGAATGCCCAGCGCGGTAGGTTACCAACCAACTCTGGGAACCGACCTGGGTGAGCTGCAGGAAAGAATCACTACCACGAAAAAAGGCGCTATCACCTCGGTCCAGGCGATCTACGTCCCGGCTGACGACTATACTGATCCTGCCCCGGCGACCACCTTTACTCATCTGGATGCGGTTGCAGCGCTTGATCGGAAGATCTTCGAAAAGGGAATCTTCCCGGCGTTCGATCCGCTCGTCTCCACTTCCCGGGTGCTCGATCCCCAGGTGGTGGGCACCGAGCATTATGAAACCGCGCGCCAGGTCCAGCAAATCCTTCAGCGCTACAAGGACCTGCAGGATATCATTGCGATTCTCGGGATGGATGAATTGTCGCCCGAAGACAAGGTGGTCGTAGCCCGAGCCCGACGGATCGAGCGCTTTCTGTCGCAGCCGATGTTTGTGGCGGAGCCATTTACCAATTTGCCTGGCGCCTACGTCACGCGCGCCGAAACGGTTCGTGGCTTCAAGGAAATCCTTGAAGGCAAATGCGACGACCTGCCGGAACAGGCTTTTTATCTTGTGGGCACAATCGATGACGCTCGCGAGAAGGCCGAACGCCTGGCACGGGGCGAGGCCCGATAGTCGTCCAACATGGCTGCGAGCTTCCCCTTCCGGCTCATAGCACCAACCGGCATAGTGTATGAAGGGCAGGTTGAGCAGGTAATTGCCGTTGGTCCCCTCGGCGAATTCGGCGTATTGGCCGAGCATGTGAATTACATAACGTCGATTGTACCGTGTGTGGTCACCCTTAAGTTGGGCGATGGTTCAGCTAATGAATTTCTTGTAACCGGAGGCCTGGCTGAGGTGAAGGATGGCTCGATGACCTTGCTCGCCGATGAGGCAATTCCGGTCGCCGCAGTCGACGCGGTAGCTGCGGCGCCTGAAGTTCAGGCCGCTGAGGAGAAGCTTTCGCAGCTCAGTTTTTACGATCCGGGCTACCCTGAAGCGGAACGAGCGCTCCAGCTCGCCCGCACCCGAGCAGAAATTGCGCGCCTGCGCCGAGTGCTAAACTAAGTCGTCCCGGTCACTCAATCAGTTTCGACCCAACTCCAAGACTTTTTCAGGGTCTATGGCGCCAACGGATAGGGCTGCTGCAGTGAGGACCGAAATGCGCGAATTCGGCGATCTTTCACTGCTGTGTGGCCCCGTAATCCTGCACACTTTGGTCGGCGGGCTCCTCGCTAATCTCTAGCGCGACGCCCATTGTTTGGTGCTTGCCTGCGCTCTGATACACGCCTCGAATAGGGGGAACGTCCGCGTAATCGCGGCCGACTGCAAGTCGTATGTGGCGTTCCGTAACGCGCGCGCCGTGGGTAGGATCGAAGCCAAACCAGCCGTCAGGTAACAGGACTTCAAGCCAGGCATGACTCGCCTGGCTACCCAGTGGGCGACCGCTGTCGATCTTTGGCGCGAGATAGCCTGAGACGTAGCGCGCCGGCACTCCGGCGAGGCGAAAGACACCAATTGTCAAATGCGCGAAATCCTGGCAGACGCCGGCTCCTGTGGTGAGCACCTGCGTGACGTCGGAGTGTACGTCGGTACTTCCAGGTTCATAAGCGAACTGGTCACGCACCCAGGCGACTACCCGCTGGCTGTAATCAGCGACTGGTTCGTTCATCCGCGGGCGTATCAACCAGAAGAACTTCTTAAGTTGATCGGTGAACGGGATATACCGGCTGGGACTGAGAAAGTCATAATTCTCCTGAGACCGCCGCTGGTCGTCGCATAGAAAACGAGCGAATCGCTCTTTGTTCAACAACTCGCGGGGCGCCTCGCGTTGGATCAATGATTCAGCGCAAACCATTAGTTCAGTGTGGGGAGGATGGACTGATGCGGCGTGGACCATGTTTCCGAATGCATCACGATAGCTGATGACCGCGGCTGGTGGAGTAATGTCGAGGCGAAATGCCAACGTCCGCTGACGCAAACTATCCCGAGGCTGCAATCTGAGTTCATTATGGGATTGCGAGGCAGGCATTTCATAGGTGAAACGGGTTACGTGACGAATCCGATATCGCATGGCAACTACTCACCTGTAAAGAATGCGGCAGAGATTTGATCGCCGATTGCGGCGCAGTCGTTCTGGATTTCGAGCAAGTATTCATGCAAACCGCCAGCTATCGCGGCTGCCGCTGTGCCGCTTCGCAGCTTGTTAAACAAATTGTCCGCAGCCGGGACATCGACTGCAGCTGATTTTATGATTTCAGTCTCGCCGTTCCACGCGCCTGGAGTTCGCTTCAATGCCGATTGAAGGTGATCGATGCAGAAGCGGGCCGCTCGAGGGAACGTCGGATTAAACAGCATGAATTCGACTACTCGCTCTATCGCGATCTGGTTACCGTAGGTGTTCCGATAAGACTCGAGGGCCGAGGCACTGCGCAGCAGTGCGGTCCATTGGGCGAAATCGAGCGGCGAGCCTATATCCCTGGGGTGGGGCAGCAGGAAATGGTACCTGGTGTCGAGCAGCCGCGTAACGTTCTCGGCCGCTTCGAGCCACTTGCCCAGGCTCAAAAAATCATACCCTAAATCGCGCGGCAGAGTATTCTCGATTAGTCCGGAGATGCGATAGAAGTGCTGGCGCAACTCGGCAAAAAAGGCCATCAGCCCGTGCGACAGCAGCAGGTCGGAATTCCAGCGCCTGGCTTCGAGGTGGAGTGTGTTGATTTCAAGCCAGAGCTCGGAGGAAATCCGGTTACGCGCCGCTCGGCAGTTCGCCCGGGCGTACTCCAGGCAACTGGCGATTGACGACCGATTGCGGCGATCGAAGGTGAGAAAAGCGAGAATCGAACGTTCGTCCGCAGTATCATAGTCTTCACAAAAGAGTTCCCACTCGCCTGTAACGGTCAGTAGCGGCCACAATTCATCCTTCCGACTACCCGGATTTTCGACCAGCAGGCGATAGTTCGCATCGACTAGACGTGCGCGCCATTCCGCGCGTTCAAGATAACGTGCCAGCCAGAAAAGGTTGCCAGCAATCCTTCTTAACATGATGGTCCCAACACCCAGGTGTCTTTGCTGCCGCCTCCCTGTGACGAGTTGACGATGAGCACGCCCTCGCGCATCGCTACTCGCGTAAGCCCTCCAGCCAATACCCGAGGACGCTGCCCAAACAGGACGAACGGTCGCAGGTCAATGTGTCGGTGAGTCAGGCTCAACTTTCCATCTGCTCCACTCACGAAGGTCGGATGCACCGACAATTTAACCGGAAGCTGGGCAATGTACCTGTGAGGCTCGCGTTCAATGTGGCTTCGTAATTCCGCCAATTGCCGCTCGGTAGCATGTGGTCCGATCACCACTCCATACCCGCCAGAAGCGTCGGTCGGCTTTATCACGTATTGATCAAGATCGCGGAGAACCTTCTCCCTGACTTCCCGGTGACGCAGCAGGAAGGTGTCGACAATGGGAAGAATCGGCTGTTCGCCGAGATAATAGCGGATCATATCGGGAGTATAGGCGTAGACAGCCTTGTCGTCGGCGATACCCGTACCGATAGCATTGGCAACAATCACGTTGCCCGCTCGCAGCGCCGCAGTGAGCCCGGCTACACCGAGCAACGAGTCAGCCCGGAAGACCACTGGGTCAAGAAAATCGTCGTCGATTCGGCGATACAAGACATGCACGCGCCTAAGGCCATGCACGGTTTTCATCCATAGTTTGTGATCTTTGCAAACGAGATCCTGCCCCTCGACCAGTTCAATACCCATCTGCTGGGAGAGAAAGACGTGCTCAAAAAAGGCTGAGTTGAAGGGGCCGGGGGTCAATAACGCCACGGTCGGATCGGAAAATCGCTCGCTCCCGAGCTCCGTCAGGCATGCAAGCAAATCGGCCGGATAGCTTTCGATCGGACGTACGCCACTGGCACGAAGTACTTCCGGTATCAGCTGCGCCGTGATAGCGCGATTCTCCAGTGCATACGATACACCGGAAGGGGTGCGGACATTGTCTTCGAGGACGCGAAAGTTTCCGTCATCCCCGCGCACCAGGTCGATTCCGGCAATCGTGATGAAGATATCCAGCGGTACCTTCAGCCCGACTACAGCTCGCCGGTACTGCGCCGATTCAAGTATCAGGTCGCGGGGAATTAGGCCGTCCTTGAGAATGTTCCCCTGACCATAAACGTCTGCGACAAAAGCATTGAGTGCCTTGACGCGCTGGATCAGCCCGGCCTCGAGGCGGCTCCAGGTTTGGTAATCGATAATTCGCGGTATTACATCAAAGGGAAAGATCCGCTCGATACCGGCGTGTCCATTGTAGACATTGAAAGTGACGCCTTGATGGAGCAACGAGCGCTCAGCGGTGATGCGCATCTCGTCGAGCTCATCATGCCTCATCCGTAGAAGGGGCAGTATCGGTGCGTAATGGGGCCGCACTTCACCGGTCGAGGTAAACATCTCATCATACAAACCGGGCGGCGGAAGATATGCCTGCGAAAATGGCAGCTTCGTGCCTGTGGCTGAGGCATTTCGGACGGACGCAGCCGTTGCGGGCGCGTAACTCTCGACGTCAATTTGGCTGTGCATCGCGCTTTGAAGCAAGCGCTATGCCCTTGCCGCGTAAAGTTCAATTACGCCCGTGACAATCGCCTGTTAATCGTGTCCACGGCGATCGATTGAGCCCGACTCGGTTCGGGGTCCTGGCGGTAGACTAGATTGACACCCGGACAGAGTGCCCTGCCAGTGAAAAGCAGGCTGCACTCGAATCCGACTCGAGCAGAGGAAAGCTGTGGGAGATGGCGGCCGCGAAGCGCGGTTGAGCTTAGCGGCCATCTGCCTTGGCGATTCTTAGCGAGTTCCCAGCACAGAGTCTTTCAAAGACTTAGCCGGAGTAAATCGCAGCCGGGTGCGGGCAGGGATTTTGATCTGTTCTCCTGTCGCCGGATTCCGTCCCATCCGCGCTTTGGTCCGGCGCTTGCGGAAAATCCCGAGGCCGGCTAGACGCAACGAGCCTTCACGCTTAAGTTCGCGCACAACCAGAGCGGTAATTTCGTCGAGCGCGCTTTTGGCCTGCTTTTTGGTTATTCCGACCTTGTCCGCCAGATGGGCTGCAACCTGCGACTGCGTCATCATCCTCCTCCTTGTGCCCCGTGACACGGGTCTGAAATGAAGGGTGGACGACGCCACCGAGTTTTGCAAGCGGGGGCCTTTCAAAAAAGCGCATTTTTCTTAAGGATCACGTCAATTTTTGCACATTCAGGCCATTTTCTCGGCGTCTGGTCGGTGGTTTGTGAAGCCTAGCATCGGAAAAGGCGGCGGCCGCGGCCTTTTGCGGCACCAAGGCCTTAGCGGCGCAGCGCAAATGGAATCCATTTCGCCCTTAAGCGCAGTCAAGATAACCTGATCCGGAATCCAGCCGCGCCCGCTAGGGCTGGTGAGATTTTTGATGATGAATTGTCAACAGCTAATGCGGATTAAATTGCCTTTTGCTGAATTGCTCGGGATGCGTTTGAATTAAAGCGACGCCTGAGCGTCTCAGCGCCGAGTTGCAGGTCTGCGAGGAACTCTCCAGGAATCCCGCGGTTTGGCATGGTGACCGCTCGATGGCCTTGACGGATACCCTCGGGCGCCTATGCTAATGAACACAATCTTGGTGCCCACCCCTATCGAATCGAGGATTAATTTCTTCGCTCCCGCACCGGTGAGTCCCAAGGTTTTGGCCCGATGCGTACCGCTTCATCGCTGTTGGCGCACCATTTTGTGGCAGCCTCGTATTGAGAGCGAAAGCGGCAGGTTATTACCCATCGTTACGCAAACCCAGACGGTGCTTGGAGCGACCCAGGTCAGCCGGATCAGCCGTACCGACTCTAGTAAGTGACCTTCACTAGATATAACCCGCAAGCCGGTGCAGGCGCGGGCGCAAGCATACGATTTCGGCTCTCCAGCAAACGGAGGATTTGCTGAGGGCTCGAGATGCCACGGCCGACCTCAACCATGGCAGCAACCATGGTCCGGACCATGTGGCGTAAAAAAGCTGTGGCTTCAACATGATAAGTGACAAAGGTGCCGTCACGACGCCATTCGCTGGCGAGCACGCGGCGGACCGTGGTCTTTTCGGCAGAGCCGAGCGAGCGCATGGCGGCGAAATCATGTTCCCCCACAAAGAATGAGGCTGCCTCGTTCATCGCGTCTACGTTCAGCGGATCGCGCACCAGCCACGAGTAGCGGAATTCGAAGGCCGAGCGGGTTTGTTGGTTCAATATCCGATACTCGTAGCTTCGTGAGCGAGCGTGCCGGCGAGGATCGAAGGAATCGTCGACGCTGGCGGCGTCCGTTACTGTGATATCCGGCGGCAGCAGCCGATTCAGGGCTCGCATCAAATCCTGCGGGGCAAAAGGCCGGGGCAGGCGAACTGCAGCGACCTGGCCCCGTGCATGGACTCCAGCGTCGGTTCGCCCCGCGGCATGTACCCGCAAAGGCTCCATGAAGATGCGCTTGAGCGCCTCTTCCAGTCTTGCTTGGATCGAATCCTGGCCGGCTTGGAGCTGCCATCCGCAGTAGGCCGTACCATCGTACTCGAGGATGAGCCGAATCTGCGTCATGCGAAGTGAA
The DNA here is from genome assembly GCA_021323945.1 of Pseudomonadota bacterium. Lineage (GTDB taxonomy): Bacteria > Desulfobacterota > Binatia > Binatales > Binataceae > JAMXLL01. Next base: position 25,799 of record JAJPKA010000014.1, read on the forward strand.
TGCGCGCGACGGTTCGGATCGATCTAATCGGAATTTTCCTGAACCCCATCAGCCGATTTCACAGGATGAGCGACGGACCTTTCCAATTAGCGCAGCAGGTCGTCTAATCAAATTCGCTGATGCCGGTGAGTGCTTCAGCGATCCATACGGCGGTTAGAGCGGCCAATCGCGCAGCATCGAAGGTACACCAGATGGTCGCGCCAGTGTCGTTCAACCCTACTCGCGCAATCGCACCTTCCTGCCCGACCGCATCGACGAATCCGGTGGCGTCCTCGTTGTCCGTTACGATCAGCCCCGGCGCGGAGCGCAGGGAATGGGAAAGGTTCTCGGGAGGGCGGGTCGTCCGCACGAAGAGAGCGACCCCGCTGCCGTGGAAGGCCGGGACTCGAACGATGTTGAGCAAAATGGGCTCGCTTTTGTGCAATAATGCCTGAACTTGTCCCGCAATCGCCCCGCACAGTTGATCGGTCTCGGCAGACCGAAAGACATTAAAAGCGACCTGAATCTTGTCATCGGCATCAAGGCGGGCATTGAGAACATCAGCCGATTGTTGAAACAGTTCCGAGATGCTCTCGTGCCCGCCCGCGCTAGCGCTGAGCATGATCGAGGCCGCCGCCGAAGCGTCGTCGCCTACGACACTTAGAATCGTCGCGATCAACTGCGCAGCGGGATGCGGGACGGCCAAGAGGCGGCCGCGCTCGGGCCGCGCGATCTGCTCGCGGCCGGTTAGTCCGGGAGCAAGCAGTAAACTTCTGTCGTCTGGCGGAGATGTCGCGGCGCTCAGGTCGATTAACAGCGGCCCCGGTCGCGCAGCAATGATCCGCCTGACCGTGGGGTTTGGAATCGCCAGGAAAGCAAGGTCGAACGTCGAGAGCACGTCGGGTCCGGTAAAGTGATGAACCGGCAGCGCGCGGTCCCCTGCCTCGACCACCCGGTCGCTCGAATCTCGCGCGAACAGCTTTAACTGTGAATACGGAAAGTTGCGCTGGACGATCAGCTCCGCTATCTGACTTCCGACGGTCCCAGTAGCACCGACCAGCGCGATTGCCAGTTCCCTACCGGCCAATTCGCTACGCTCCGGGCTGCAAACTTTCGATCCTTTCACGGACCGTTCGGCCCATCGCCTTGCATCCGATAACCCTGGCTCCGGGTCCTCCGCCTAAATCGCGAGTCCTATAGCCGTCACGAAGAACGGCCTCGACTGCTTGCAGAATAAGCTCCGCCTCGGCTTTTAAACCAAGGGAATAGTCGAGGAGCATAGCGGCGGACAGGATCGCGGCGAGCGGGTTGGCCTCGTCGCGGCCAGCGATATCTGGTGCACTGCCATGAATTGGCTCGTACAAGCCCACCCGGAACCCAGCGCTATTCAATTCCTCGCCTAACGAGGCCGAGGGAAGCAGTCCCATCGACCCCGCTAACACGGAGGCCTCATCGGTTAGGATATCACCAAACATGTTCTCGGTGACGATAACGTCGAAGTCACGCGGACGCCTGATGAGATGCATCGACATCGCATCGACCAGCTGATTCTCGAACTTGACGTCGGGGAATTCCGCGCTGATTTGGGTCGCAATCTCACGCCACAAACGCGAGGTGGCAAGGATATTGGCCTTATCGACGGAGGTGAGTCGTTTGCGGCGTTCCCGGGCCATTTCGAAGGCGAAACGCAGCACCCGGCTGATCTCGGCCTCGGTATACACACAGGTATCGACCGCTTCGCGCCCGTGTTTTCCCTCGCGACGCTCGCTGGGTTGTCCGTAATAGATCCCGCCGGTGAGTTCGCGGATCACCACCAGGTCCACATCATTGATGATTTCTGGCTTCAGCGGCGAGGCAATGGCCGTTTCCCTGAAAGCCTTGACCGGCCGGACATTGGCAAAGAGTCCCAATTCCTTCCGCAAGGTAAGTAGCGCCTGTTCGGGGCGCTTATCTGCTCTGGGATCGTCCCACTTGGGGCCCCCGACCGCACCGAGCAAGATCGCGTCGGCCTCCTTCGCCTGAGCGAGAACGCTATCGGGGAGCGGAGTGCCGTGGAGGTCGAGCGCATGACCGCCCGCAACCCCTTCTTTGAATTCGATGTCGACCGCCGCCTCGCGAGTTACGACTTTAAGCACTTGCAAGGCTTCGCCTACCACTTCCGGGCCGATGCCGTCCCCTTTAAGAACTAGAACTTTATAGGCCATCTATTATGGGTGATTTAGCAGACGGGGTGTTCCGTCGCATACAGTTCAACAAAGCGTGGTGCACTTCCCCCTGTCATCTGCCGGAAAATAATGCCAGCATTGAACAGCAAGAAGCATCGTGCTCTTACTCCAACGCTCTAGCACTTAATCCAACTCGTCGATGACGGCAAGGCCCTTTCACGGAATTCCGCGGACAAATTCTTCGCGGCAGTTTCCTGGTTCCCCAAGGATGAAACTTTCTTTCGTGCCCACCAGGTCAGAACTTATATTGCGCCTCGGTGGGCTCGAGGAATTGAGGAAGAATAGAAAGCATGGACTTCAGTAAGATCTCAAGCGGCAAGGCGCCGCCATTCGATATCAATGTTTTGGTGGAGATTCCGCAAGGCGGCTTGCCGGTCAAATACGAATTGGACAAAGCTAGCGGCGTTCTCTTTGTCAACCGCTTTCTGCACACGACGATGTTCTATCCGGGTAACTATGGATTCATCCCTAACACGCTTGCCCAAGACGGTGATCCCTTGGACGTCCTGATCGTGTCGCAAGTCGCGGTCTTTCCAGGTGCGGTGGTTCGGTCTCGTCCAGTCGGCATGTTGCTCATGGAGGATGAGGCGGGACCAGATGAGAAGATCATCGCGGTTCCAGTCGACGACCTCAACCCCTATTTCAGCGGTGTGCGTTCGTACGAAGACCTGCCGGCCATACTGCGCGATCAAATCGTCCATTTTTTCCGGCACTACAAGGACCTGGAAGAGGGTAAGTGGGTCAAAGTGGTGAGATGGGCGACCGCGAGCGAGGCTGCCGCCCGGATTCAGGCGGCAATCGAACGTGCACATTAAGCCGTTTTGTGCGGCAAAACACGCGCGTGCAGCCGCTGTCGGCGACCAGTTACAGTTTAAAACCGTGCTTATATTAGCGATTAGAGGAATCGCCAAGTGAGACCAAAATTGGCTTTGGTGGCCGACGGCGATGCCGCTCGAAGGCCTGCTCGGTCTGCCCATTCGGAAGAACTTGAGATTTTTGACGCTTACTCCCAAGCGGTGATCCGTGCTGCCGATACGATCAGCCCGGCGGTGGTTAACATTGAGGTTATACGGCGGGGATCACCGCTGCATGAGTCTTCTGGAACACAACCTCATGCGACCGGTTCCGGTTTTCTCTTCACACCCGACGGATACATCCTGACCAACAGCCATGTTGTCCACGGTGCTGGGCGAGTGGATGTTACTCTTTCTGACGGACGCCGCATGCGAGCCGACTTAATCGGCGACGATCCGGGAACTGATCTGGCGGTGATTCGAATCAGTGCTGATGGACTGACTGCGGCAGCGCTGGGCGACTCGAATCGAATTCGCGTCGGCCAACTGGTGGTAGCAATCGGAAATCCTTACGGTTTCCAGTGTACAGTGACTGCCGGCGTGATCAGTGCGCTGGGGCGCTCGCTGAGGACGCAGTCGGGGCGCCTAATCGACAATATCATACAGACGGATGCGGCTTTGAATCCGGGGAATTCAGGGGGGCCACTGGTTAGCTCTCGCGCCGAGGTAATTGGAGTCAACACGGCGACAATCATGCCGGCGCAGGGCCTTTGTTTTGCGATTGCGATCAACACGGCCAAATTCGTCGCCAGCCGCTTGATCCGCGATGGCCGCATCGTACGGGGTTATCTCGGAATGGCCGGCCAAAATGTGCGGCTGCCTCGCCGTCTGGTTCACCTTCACAAAGTCGGCGTCGCCAGTGGCGTTTTGATCCTCTCACTGGAACCTGGTAGTCCGGCAGAGCTGGCCGGATTAAAACCTGGCGATGTTGTAATCAGCTTCGCAGGCACGCCCGTCGCGGGGATCGACGATTTGCAACGGCTTCTCAGTGGCGATTGCATAGGTGTGGCCACCGAATTGCAAGTGATGCGGCGTGCGGATCTCATGACTTTGCGGATTGTTCCCGGCGAGTCACCCAATTAAGGAGCCGCAGTGAAAGCGGCGGAGGTTTTGGGGTAGTGACTTCGACCTGCCAGCCAATACGTGGTGTCGCTGACCGGCGCACCGTCTAACGGTACTCGGCACCGCAATCGCCAATTTCGTTCATCAAATCGCGTGACCTCGCCAATACTGTTTCGATCAGCGCGTAATCGGCCGGGTCGAGGGCAAAACTGAAGACTCGCTGATTTTCGGCAATGTGCTCCGACAGCCCCAGACGGGTGCCGACAATCACACCGGCGACGGCCGGTTGTTCAAGAACGTAACGGACCGCCACATTGGCGATGCTCACTTGATGTTTGTCGGCGATTTGCTTCAGTTGTACAAGCAAATCCTGAAAAAGCCTCCATCCGCCCCAGACGTCAATCATCCGCTTATACTTTTGCAACGAGGCGGTAATCAGTCGGTCGCGTTGAGGTTCGGGCTGGCCAAGATAGGCATCCGACATCAGTCCGCCCAACAGCGTACCGTATGTCAACAGGCTGATACCGTTTCGCTGGCAATACTCGGCCATTGCCCGGGCCGGGCGGCGGTCGACCAATGAGTATTGGACCTGGTTGGAGACAATAACAGTACCTCGTTCGACAACTGCGCGCAGATGAGCGGTATCAAAGTTAGTCAGAGCCAGATGCTTGATCGGCCCCTTCTGCTGTAATTCGGTCAGATGGTCCAGTGCGACGAAATAGCGCTGATCACCATAGTCCCACCAGTGGAACTGCAGAAGATCGAGCGACTCGACGTCCATGCGTCTACGCGAAATGTCAACGGCTCGTTCGACGCCGTCTCGGGACATGGGGCCGGGATAGGGCACCCATTTGGTAAACGCTTGAATTTCGCTGAGACGTTGCCGCCCGTGGCGGGCCGCGAACCGGCGTCGAAACTCACCGACAAAATCTTCCGCCGGGCCATAGTGGTCGGCAAGGTCCCAGGTCCTAAACCCAGCGTCATGGTAGCGGAACATTTCGGATACCGCACGGTCGGGTTCCACATAACCATGTGCTCCCGAGACTTGCCACATACCATTGAGGATGCGGCAGATTTTGAGGTCAGGGGTCAGCTGGAAGCGAGAAGCCTCCGGTAGCATGGTAACTCCCGTCAGCGTGTTCGAATGAACAGCGTCAGTGTGTTTTCCGGATCTTGTGCTACACTCGGGGCGATTTGCAAAGAGCTAATCGCAGGAAGAAAAGGTAGGGAGGAAGAAATGAAGAAATCCACGGTCCGGCTCGCATTGGCGGCAGCTGTTCTGTTTATGCCGACAATGAGTCTCCAGGCGCTTGCAGCGGGCAATGCCAAACAAGATATTACGGAACTGGAGCACAAGTGTATTGCCGCAACCAGCACGGACGAGGCAGCGTCATTGGGCTGCTTCGATGAACACGATATCGTGCTTTATGATTTCATCCCCCCGCTGGAGTACTCCGGAGCCAAGGCGGTTCGCGGGGATCTTGACAATTTCTTTAACAATGCCAAGAACGTCAAGGGCGAATTCGTCGAACTCCAAGTAGTAACGGATGGCAAGCTGGGCATCGCCCGCAGTATTCAACATTTCACCTGGACCAGCAAGGACGGCAAACCAATGGAAGCGACGTTTCGCGTGACCGATGCCCTGCATAAAGTCGGGGGTAAGTGGAAGATTTTCCACACCCACGTCTCTGTCCCGGTCGATCCTAGTACCGGCAAGGCGCAGATGGATTTAAAATCCTAGAATCGCGACCTGGAGCGGTTAGTTATTGCGGAGTCAGCGATGAATATTGGCGTGTTGTGCTTTTTGACTGAACAATCCGGCAACCCCGGTTCGATCGCACGTGTCGCTGAGAACCTCGGCTTCGATTCGTTCTGGGTGGCGGAACATCTGGTCATGCCGAGCCATTACACGGTCCATTATCCGCGTTCGGCTGACGGCAAGGTGCCCGAGTTTTACGCCCACCTGATCGATCCGTTTGTTGCACTTGCGATTGCCGCGCAAGCGACCTCGCGCATTCGGATCGGCACCGCAATCTGCTTGTTACCTGAGCGCAACGTAATTGAAACGGCCAAAGCCGCTGCCTGCCTCGACCTCTATTCCGGCGGTCGCTTGAGTTTTGGAGTCGGAGCTGGATGGTTTCCGGAAGAAGCCGGAATCATGGGAGTTGATTTTCGGCGACGCTGGCGTCACTTGCGCGAAGCGGTCGAGGCCTTGCGCGCCTTGTGGTCGCAGGACGATGTTGCCTACCAAGGACAATTCGTTAAATTCCCACCGGTGCGATTGTATCCACGGCCCGTACAGAAGCCCGGACCGCCCATCCTGCTAGGTGCGCATGATCCGAAATATGCTCTGCGGCGGGTGGCACGTTACGCTGACGGATGGTGTCCCGGCGGGCTTAGCGTCGAACAGGCGCGCGAATGTATTCCTCAGATCCGCCGGATGGCCCGCGAAGATTATGGGCGCGACCCGGAGAGATTGGAATTCTCCGTCCTGATGATGGGCGGGCAAAAGCCTACCAAAGAACTGATGAAGCGCTATGCAGAAGCGGGGGTCACGCGGCTGATAGTGGCGGCCGCCGCTTCCGCCCATGGCGACGGGATTAAAGCTGTCGAGGAGGCGGCCGCTGTGGTCGAGCAGGCCGCGCACGTCTAGAACCACCCGGGGGGCCAGAAAATGATCCTGGTCCCCCTGTTTCAAACTCGCCCTACCAAAGTCCGACCGGCAATGTTTACTGCCTGTAATATTTGGTCCAGGTCTTTGGCCCGGGGCGCAATGATCATGCGCGTAACTCCCAGCGCGGCGAGTCGATGCGCCAGCTCGACGTCGGCCTCACCCTTGGGCGTGACGCTAATGTCCAGATGAGCGAAGTCGCGCCCGTGTTTACTGCACGCCGCGCGAATTCCGTTGAGACAGTTGCTCGTCGCTTCGAGATCGAGGCCAAAACCATACCATCCATCGCCCAGGCGTGCGGTTCGGTCAAAGGCATATTTGGATTTTCCACCGAAGATAATTGGCACATGGGGCTTTTGCACCGGCCGTGGTTCGGCCCGAACTCCCTCGAGCGAAAAAAATCGGCCGTGAAATTTCGGGCGCTCCATTGTCCACAGTGACTTCATCAGTGCTATCGCTTCTTCGGCGCGTTTGCCCTTCTCAGCGAATGGCACGCCAACGGCCTCGTACTCCTGCTCAATGCTGCTGATCCCCACTCCCAGGATAAAACGGCCGCGCGTCAACACATCGACTGAGGCCAGCTGCTTGGCAAGGATTACCGGATTGCGCAGTGGCAGAATCATAATTCCCGTGCCAAAACGGAGCGTGCGGGTGTGGGCGGCTGCGAAGGCAATAGTGACGCACAAGTCAACAAAAACGGTGCGCGGCGACATTGGTGTGGATGTCGTGGGAGGGTCCGGAAGTGCGATGTGCTCGCCGCCCCAGAAACTGTCGAAGCCGGCATCCTCAGCGGCATGTGCGACCACACTAACCGCCTGCGGCGTCACGCACGGCCACATGTTAAGCCCGAAAAGACCGATTTTCATGTCCAGTTACCTTGGCAACGCCTCTACGATTTGCGAGCTGTGTGCTTGATTGGGTTGTGTCGGCTAAGAGTATCGATTGTCGTGACAGGAACCAAAACCCAAGTGGGAGTCGGAATCATGGCACGCGCCGAACCTCATGAGTCTGTTCACGAGCGAACAATGTTTCAAATAAGGCCCTGACTCGCGAGCGACGCTCCTCGAGCTCGTAGAGCAAGCGCGCTGCGCTGTTGCCTTGTTCCAATCCCATACGGCGTGCGATTGGCGTCAGGTGCGCGTCGTCGATCGGCAACGCCCATGCCGGCTGATCACTCTCGATGCGCAGGCGATTTTCCAGCTGTAAAAGAAAACGGTAATCAGCTTCGAGCTCCGTCGCTTCTTGCTGCCGAAGCAACCCGGTCTCGCCCAGTGCCCGAATAAGCTCGGTGGTGTTGCGCCGATGAAGTTGCTTAAACTGATGGCCGTAGCGCAATGCCATCATCTGAGTGATGAACTCAACGTCGACCAGACCCCCGCGGCCTTGCTTGAGGTTGAGCCGCTGATGATTCTCGGCTCCGATTTCCTTTTCCATCCGCATGCGCATGGCTGCAATTTCGGCGACCTCTGAGGCCGCGAGGGGTCGATTGAAAACGAATTCTTCGCGCGCTTGCTCGAGCGCCTGTCCCAAAACCTCATCGCCGGCGATGACGCGCGCACGCACCAAGGCTTGCCGTTCCCAAACTGCAGAGCTTTGGCGATGGTATTTGCGAAAGGCTTCCAGTGACGTAACCAGCGGACCCGCGTTGCCCGACGGCCGCAGCCTCAGGTCAAGCTTGTAGGCGTAACCCTCACGCGTCCGCGCTTCCAGGACGGCGATGAGCTTTTGCATGATGCGCGAGGCTATTTCGTGACCTGCGGCGGCAGTTTCACCGGGCAAGTCGTAGACGAAGATTAAATCGAGGTCGGAATTGTAGGACATTTCGGCGGCGCCGAGACGACCCATCCCAATGATGGATAGTCGGAGCTGAGGAGGCACCGACCAACGGTGACGCACTTCGGCCACGGCCAGTCCAAGCGCCTGCCGCAATTGCGCTTCTGCCAAATTGGTTAGTTCAATCTGCACCTGGTCAAGCGTGAGGCTTCCCCACAGATCGGCAATCGCGATTCGAAGAAATTCCTGATGGCCAAAGGCGCGCAAAGCATCGAGACGATTCTCGAAGTCACCGGCAGCGGACAGCAATTCCCCCAGTTCGCACTCGAGCTCGACTGCCGACCGCCGCAGCCGCGCTAAATCGGAGCGTACCAGCGTGTCGAGCATGTCAGGATGGCGAATAAAAAGGGCAGACAAGAAACTGCTCGACGCGAAAAGCCGTAGCAACATTCGACGGGTCGCCGGATGGTGTTCGAGCAACTCCAGAAAAGAGGTTCGTGCACCAACCGCATTAATAAATGACACCAGATTCATCAGCGCGAGGTCTGGATCAGGTAACGCAACGATCTCGTCCAGCAGATGCGGTCCCAGTGCTTCGAGCAATTCCTGGCGGCGCGGTCGAACGCGGAGGTGTTCAGGTCCGCGCACGAGCACCGCCAGCTGATTTGCACTCGGTTGTGGATTAGCGAAACCTAGTTCCTGCAAATCCGCGGCAGCGGCCGTTGGTTCCAACGCCTTGCGCCAAGCACGTACCGCGGCAGCCGAAGCGGGTTGTCGGAGGCTCTCTTCCCCGCCGGTAAGCATCTCCCGAAACAGGCCAGCCACCAGGTTGCGCTGAGCCGCAAGCGTTGTGGTGAAAAGTGAAATTGCTTCCGGTCCCTTCCCAAATCCCAGCCGGGCGGCCAGAATCTCAAGGTCGACCTGATCTGCTGGCAAACGGTGGGTTTGCAGACCTGAGGCTACCTGCAGTTTATGTTCGACGTCGCGCAGGAACAGATAGGCGGACGCAAGTGCATTCGCACGTTCAGAACTCATATAGCCGTATTTCCCCAGCCGCTCCAAGGCCTGCAGGGTGCGCGCCGTACGTAGGCGGGGGTCGCGCCCGCCGTAAATCAACGTTAGCGCCTGAACTATGAACTCAAGTTCTCGGATCCCGCCGTAACCTAGTTTCAGGTCGCGCCGGAGGAGCTCGGGTGACCCCGCTTCGGCCTCGATTCGATGCTTCATCGCACGTAACTGACGCAAGGTGTCGAAGTCGAGATAACTTCGGTAGATGAAGCGGCTTAATTCGCCGATCAATCGCTTGCCAAGCTTGAGTGCGCCACCAACTGGTCGGGCACGGAGCAGCGCTGCGCGTTCCCAGGTCTGGCCGAGAGTTTCATAGAATCGAAGAGCCGCTTCAAGCGAGAGGACCAGCGGAGAACTACGACCCCCCGGCCGTAAACGGAGATCTACACGGAAACAATTGCGTGAAAGAATGTCAGTAACGACTTCGCCAAGACGACGGGCCGACTCTTGCTGCGCAGCGTCGTCCGGTCCCTCAAAGATAAACATCAGGTCAATATCGGAACTTAGGTTTAACTCCTCCGCGCCGAGCTTCCCCATCGCGATGACGCAAAAGTCGCCGCCCTGCTTAATCGTTTCGCTGCTGCTAGCCGCTATACCGAAAGCGGCACGAATACACTCATCCGCCAGCGCCGACATCGCGGCTAAGGTGTCTGTGACCGCGAACCGCCGGAGGAGATCGGCGATTGCGATCGCCAGGAACCGCTGACGTTTAAACTCGGCGAGTCGTTGTGTCGCTTCGGCGGTATCTCTGGCGGCCGATCCGTCGAAGTGGATGTTGCGGAGAATTTCCGAGACGGTGCCCAAGCGTGCGTCGTTGAACGCGCTGGACCATTGAGGACCATAGGTAACAAGGCCGGTCGCTATAAGTTCGGAGGCCCCCAGGCAGAAGATCAGATCGGAGGCGCATTGCGGGTCGCGCAACAACTGCAAGGTCTGCTCTCGGGATTGCTCGAGCAACTTCAGAAGAAAGGCGAGAGCGAGCCGCTCGTCCGGGGCCCGCTCCCGAACGTGTTGCATAGTGGCTTGCGCTAGATCGCTGTCGGCGATGGCCCTGCAGACGTTGGCGGCCAGCTGCGCGAGTGGCCCCTCGAATCGGAGGTGCCGACTATAAGCCTCGCACGAAGCTTCACCTGAGACCCGCTTTTCCACCATGATCAGCCCCACAATAGCAAAACTGATCGGCAAAGAACGTCAGCGCCCTTGGAGAATCGTTTACAATCGATGCTAAGCTCCCCATATAAGTAATCCGGAGAGATGTTGGACGATGATCATCCTGTATACAACTGAGCGTGACTATCCATGGGGAACGCTTCGGTCGACCCATGCGAGCAAGACCAAGGTGGTGTTGGAAGAAAAGCGCCTGCCCTACAGAATAGAGAATCTTCCCCCTGGGAACCTCTGGAAGAAGCCGCCGGAGATGACCGCGCGCCATCCGCTGGGCAAAGTGCCCTATGTCGAAATCGAAGAGGAGGGAGTTACGATCTACGATTCGACGGTCATCAATGAGTATCTGGAAGATCGCTACTCTTGGCCGCGGCTCTTGCCGTTAGATCCTTTGCTGCGAGCGAAAGTCAGAATGGTTGAGCAATTCGCCGACGAAGCCCTATTGGGGGGAAATCTGCCACCGATTTGGATGCCCTACTGGAGCGAGCCCGAAAAGCGTGACATCAGCCGCATGGAAAAAGGACGCGAGGGCCTGCGCACTCGTGACCTTCCATACATCGAAAAGTTGCTGGCAGATGCTCCACCGGGCGGCTATTTGTTTGGCAGCTTCTCAATGGCCGACGTGCCGATGATGGTGCTGGCGATGGTGCTGGAAGTCGATGAGCTCCCACTCCATCAATTCCCTCAAACAGACAATTATCTTCGAAGATTGCGTGAAAGACCCAGCTATCGGTCGATTAGCCCAAGAGTGAAAGTTGCCGAAGCCAGCGCGCTACGCAATCCCACATAAGCCAACTCGGAGGCGCACGCCATTAGCCCGCTCCAGTGCGGAGACGCACACTGCAGAAGATAGCGGCGCCCATTTTCTTACCCTGCGAATAGGAGGAAAACGATGGAATTTGAAACCCTCGCGACCGGATACGGGCTACTGGAAGGGCCTAGGACCGATGAGCTCAATCGCCTGTATTTCAGCGATGTCAGAGGCGGAGGCGTATTTCGGCGCAATCCCGACGGTCGAATTGAAACCCTGATTCCTGAGCGCAAATCCGTTGGCGGGATAGCACTGAATGAAGACGGTGGCCTAGTGGTGACGGGCAGCGGCCTGGCTTATTGGGACGAACGGACCCGTCGGATCCGCGATATCTTTACGGAATGGGAAGGTCGACCTTTGTTCGGGCTGAACGATCTTACCGTGGACGACAACGGCGCTATCTGGGTGGGTTCCTTTGGCTGTGACATCAATAAGTTTGATTTTAAAACAACCCCACCACCGGGCGCGCTCTTCAGAGTCGAGCCTCCAGCAAAGATTACCAAGTTGTGGGAGGGTATCGAGGTTACCAACGGTCTGGGCTTCAGCCCTGATCGTAAGTTGCTTTACCATAGCGATTCAACGACGCGGGCGGTTTGGGTCTACGAGGTGCGCGCCGACCAGACGGTTAGCGACCGCCGCCTCTTTGGCCGGCTGCCGGAGGGGATGCCCGATGGCCTGACGGTTGATGCTGAGGGAGGCGTCTGGGTAGCCGTCGTGGGCGGACCCGGTGAAGTGGTCCGATTCAAAAGTGATGGATCAATTGATCGGCGAGTCAAAGTACCGGCGAAAACGGTGACCAGCGTCGCCTTTGGCGGGCCCGACCTGTGCGACCTCTATGTTGTTACCGCCAATAACAGCAATAATCGCGAGCTTAAGGGCACAGTGTTTAGAACTCGTTCGGACATTCCCGGCCTGCCTGTGCCAAAATCGAAATTTCATTGACCTATACTGCCCCCACACCAAGCCCGTGCTCGCTGGTTGGAGCTGGTCGCCCAGATAGTTTGGCCCTGAAAATGCCCAGTGCGCAGATGAGCTACTTCGGGTTGGCCAGCATGCCGGCGTATATGGTGCGACGCTGGGTCAACCAGTAGACGGGAATTCCGCTCAATGCGATCAGCAACCCCGGCCAGGTATAACGCGGTTTGACGACAAGCAGGTCTGTCATCAGCACCAGACTTGCCAATATGTAGCCGGCCGGTAGCCAGGGATATCCCCAGACACGGTAAGGGCGCGGAGTGTGAGGACACTTAACACGCAATACAAAAACGGTGCCCACTGTGAGCACGTAGAAGATCAGTTGGGCAAAAATAACGTAGTCGAGCAGCTGAGAATAACTACCCGACAGCGTTAATAGCGATGACCAGACTGCCTGCAGGATAAGGGCAAATGCTGGCACTGCAGCCTTATTTAGATGGCCTGCACGCGCCAGGAACACGCCGTCACGCGCCATTGCATACATTACCCGGGCGCCCGTCAAAATCAGGCCATTGGCGCAGCCGAATGTGGAGATCATCACAAGTATGGCGGTAATGAATGCGCCGGTTTTTCCCCACACAACCTGCATCGCCGCAGTGGCAACGCGGTCACTTGCCGCGCCCGCGATCCCAGCGGAAAAGATGGTTGCGGGCGTACCAGCTGAAGCGCCAGTGCCTACTACAGGAAGCTCGAACATATAAGCAACGTTGGTTAAGAGGTAAAGACAGATAACTAGGCTGGTACCGATCGCCAAAGCGCGCGGCAGATTTCGCCTGGGATCACGCACTTCAGCGGCGGTGAAGGTTACATTGCCCCAGGCATCGGCCGAAAAAAGCGCGCCTACCATTGCCGCTCCGAACGCGACCAGCTTCTGGAAGGACCACTGATGAGCTCCTAAAAAATTTTCCACATTAGCCAGGTTGGCACGGATAGCCGGCGGATTCGGCAGGACGGCGCACCCTATTATGATAAAGAGCAGGGAGAAAACTTTAGCGCTGGTGAAGACATTCTGTACTATTCGGCCAAGATTAAGGCCGCGCAAGTTAACCATTGTCAAAGCGCCGATCACGCAAATGGCCGTGAGCCGCTCGCCTGATAAACCAAAGATGCCCGCGCTGCCAAGAATATGCGAGCCGAGAAGGGGGAAGATTACAGCACAGAACCGGGCAAAGGCGACGGCCACCGCTGCAATCGTACCGGTTTGAATGACCAACAGCAGCGTCCAGCCGAAGCAAAAAGCTAATGTTGCACCGTATGCCTCGCGCAAGAATACGTACTGTCCGCCCGCTTGTGGCATCATTGCCGCAAGCTCGCCATATGAGAGAGCCCCCGCAACTGTCATGAGCCCGCTGATCGACCAGACCGCCAGCAGCCCTGCTGGCGAACCGGTTTGCCGTGCTATGTCCGCCGAGACAATGAAGATACCTGAACCAATCATCGATCCCGCGACTATAGTCACTGCGTCAAACAGCGAAAGACCGGGCTTGAGTTCGTTCTCCTTCATCCGCTTCTCCGCTCGAGGCCAGGGGTCCTCCCACCGATTGCAATCAGAGTAACGACGAAGAGATTTTCTTACATCGGATTGAACATTGCGATTGGGGGCAGATGGCTGCGCGTCATCTGCAAAAGATCCTGACCACCTCTGGGTTACCACGCTGCCCCATGAACTGCCCAAGAACCCTGGCATTGCTTGATTCAACTACATGTTCGAAAGAGGAAAATGTGGTCAGGCATGAGCTCCATGCTCTTTCTTATGCCGTCTTGACTGATCCAGCGGATATCTGACCGCTCTATCTCAAAGCGATGCTTGAGAACAGGGGCTGTGGTCGAGGGGGCGATGTTTGTAATGAGCGCGTCAGGTAGACGTGCTCGACAAATTCCAACTCTCAGTGATGTCGCGTTTTCACCTTGAAACCCACTCCGATTTTTCCGCGCGTTGAGGCCACCGACCTAATTTATTTGGCGACGACACAGCTGGCGCCGACACGAGGTTGATTTGACCGGGGCGATCTCGTGCCCTGCTTGACCGGCATCACAGCCATTGCTCGAATTTTCGCGTCGACCTGCTCGCGGGGGAACTCACCGCTTCCGACAAGAGAACGTATCTGGAACCGCAATAGGAAAGTTTTTGACCCTGGATCCGATGTCGCTCGCAGTTCAGGCCCCTCGGTTGAATGAGTTCACCGCTCATAACAGCAGGATGCTTGGTGAACTGGATATCAGCGTATTCGACGATCTGTATGCGGTTACCCCACGGATCTCGAAACTCGACTCCTCCACCAGGCAAAAGCTCCACTCCCGCGCGTTGGAGCTGCTCGCAGTACCTTTTCCTTCGCGTCGACGACCAGGCCAAAATGGCGATTACCGTCGGCTTGCGCCTGCTCTCACTCAGAGAGCGCAATGAATTGATCCCCCATATCGATAAAGGCGCTTTTTTCGCCGCGACCCCTTAGGGTGAATCAAATACCCGTCCATAAAAGGAGCGCGTCTCGTCTATATCGGCGACCGCGAGCGCCACGTGGTTAATGCCTGATGATCCGCCTTGTCGCCCATTGATTTGCCTCGAGCCGGCTTAAAAATCACGAAGCCCGACCAACATTACGAGCATAACATTGGCGGGCATCCCACCGGAGTCATTGGCTCCTGCCAGTAATTGCTAATTTGGTGCTAGGGCGCGAACGAAAGGCGATGGACTAAGCGCCAACCGGAAGGACCGCTGGCAAACCAGCTTTCAGCAATGAGGCCGGCTCACTGGGTGAACCGGCCTTGATTCAGCTACTCAGATTTTACTCACCTTGGAAACCTAACGAGGCTTGACCGTGCGACCAACGTCGCGACAGGCTCGAACGGATCCGACCAGCCTGTCTGTCCGTGTCATTCACTGGGCGACTGCGGGGCGCTCCCGCCCGAACAGGTAACCGGCAGTCCCAATACCTTTGAGGAACATGTAAGAGCCGAAGCTGAGGAAAGCGACTGCAATCAGGCTCTCACTCCGCACGCCCGTAATAGCCAAAATCCCAAGCACGACGAGCGAGATCGCGAAAAGAATGCTGGCCATTTCGGCATTGGCCGCAGCCGGCGGAACCATCCGAGCGTTACCGGGAGATGCGCCGGTGCGCGTCATCCGCATGATTCGGGTTTGTGTCGTCACGATGAAGTCAAGAAAGACCGCCGCTCCGAACACGATGAGCGACACAGCAATCAGAGTGGGTCTGGCCACGTCCAATACCGCAAGAACGCCGAGTACTATACCGGCAATCCCTGCGATTGTCCCTCCGCTGAAGCTACCTGGCTCCCAAGGAAGACTCTCGTGGCCCGTTGCGGCAAGGGCGTTATTGAACTCTCTGTTAACCCCCATGCTCATAAAAACCACGGCTACGCCCGATAAAATCGTGGCAATCGAGGTGAGCAGGGCTGGATAAATGCCAACCAACGCCAAAATACCGAGCACGACGAGCGCCAGTCCGCCGACCGTTTCATCAACGGTCAAGCCCAAATCTTTGCTGACAACCCGCTCAAACAATTCTTCTCGAACAGCTTCAGTAACAGCCATTGGATCTCACCTCCAAAATTGAACTGTATCTGCGACTGTTATCGCGAACAGTCCTACTATGTAAAATAATAAAGTTAGAACTTGCTAATCAAGTAATCTTGGCGATCCAGTATCTTGATAAGTTCAGAAGCTGTCAAAAAGGAAAAGGTTGAGTTACATACACGATATCTATCAGCTTTTCTCACGCCGTCACCATATTGGGAAATTGTCTTATAGCATTCAAACTTGCGTGCTTTGCGACGCAGAACGGCAAATGAATGAGATGTAGATTAGGACAGTGCTAACTAGAGGATTCGACGCGAAACGCTAGCATTCACGCTTCCTGGGTGCATTGGTTGGCTTAGTCCGTTGGTTAGGTGCTGAGTAGCTGCGCTGGCGCGAAAGGTTATGCTACGATGCCACCCTACGACAAGTTGGATCGAAGCGCTCAACTAGCACCGAAAAAACCGGCAAAGAATGGGGGTCAGGGAGTGTTGCAGGGTGCAATTTCAGGATTCGGCGCAATGGCGGCGCGCGCGCATCTTCCGGGGTGGCAATCGCGAAACGGGGTTAGTATTGTCGCAGTCCACGACCCAGTTCGAGAGCGTCGGGAAAATGCCATCGACTTGATCAGGAACGTAAGAGTTTACGATGACCTCGCGCAGATGCTACGGAACGAGACGCTGGATTTTGTTGACATTGTCAGTCCGCCCGACGGCCATGCGAGCGCAGCAAGGCTGGCGTTGCGAGCCGGCGTCAATGTTATCGTGGAGAAACCCTTGTGCCTCACGGCAGCCGAGTTCCAAGAGTTGATCAATCTGGGGAGGCGTTACAGGCGGTTGATCCTGTGCGTGCACAACTGGAAATACTCGCCGGTGTACAGGCGAGTACATGAACTGATAGGGGCTGGAGTTGTCGGAAGAGTTCAGTATCTTTCTCTGGTGCGAATGCGGTCCGAGCCCGCGGCGACCAGCTCGAGCGGCGCAGGATGGCGTCTGAGCTCGGCAGCGGGAGGAGGAATTCTTATAGATCATGGATGGCACTGCTTTTATCTGGCGCACTGGCTGCTGAATGGCGACAGACCGATGGCCGTCTCGAGTTACTTTCAGTTCCATCGCCAGAGCGGGGTTGATGATCTGGCCGACCTGAGAATCAGTTTCAGAGACAATCGACTAGTCAATGTACTACTAACATGGAATGCTCCAGTGCGCCGTACTGGGGCGTTAGTGGTTGGCAGTACTGGCGTGGTTGAAGTCGAGGATAACAAAATCCGGGTGGGTAGAGCTTCCGGACGGAGCGTTGAATATTCGGTGAGCGAAGCCTCTGACGACTCCTACCATCCGGGATGGTTTGCGTCTGCCGCGGCTGATTTTGAGCGGGTCTTGAAAGAAGGGCCTGATGCCGAATTCGCCCGCGTCAATCTGGCCGAAGCCGCGACGGCGTTGGCACTGACGATCGCGGCCAGGAAATCCGCGGCGCGCGACGGCGCTCTCATAACTGTCGACCCGGTCGAATAGCTTTGAAGAGCTTAGTCATTCAGAGTGTTGACTTTTCCCACGATGCCGCTAGACTTCGGATTGACCGCAAGGTTAGTGGCGGTCGAAATAAGGGTGGTCCTTAGCGTACAACCGAAGAATCAGCCTCGACGGGCGGACGGACGGGCCGGTGAGGACGACCCGACCTGAGTGAGTGCGCAAGTGGTAACTGAGGGTGTATCGCGCCCGGGTTCTGGTGAATCGCGAGCCCAGGATTCGCGCGATGAAATCCTGAGAGCTGCCACAGATTTGTTTGCGACTCGCGGCTTTCACGAGACCTCAATGGCAGAAGTGGCACGGAGCGCGGGGGTCAGCAAAGCACTCATCTTCTGGCATTTTAAGAACAAAGAAGAACTGTTCGTCGCCGTTCTCGGTAAGTTGCTGGAGCCCTACGTGATCGATTTCGCCGAGGAGTCCGGTGCGCTCGATGAAAAGTCCCAGCTGCTAAAGCTTATCGAATCCTATTTACAGTTTGTGCGCGAAAACGCGAATTCGATCAGGTTTCTAGTCGCCCAGATTTTGCGCGACGAGGCGGGCCATGACTCCTTGTCAAGTCAGGTGCTCTCATTGTTCGAGGGCTACCGGAGCCTGGTGACTGAGTTGATTGCGCGGGCGCAGGCCAAGGGAATATGCGCCTGCAATGTTCCTCCGCCCGAGGCGGCGGGCTTCTTGCTGGCCGCACTTAATGGACTGCTCATAGGCCGCCTGTTCCTCGGTAGCGGGACGACGGATCTCGATACCGGGGGGAAGATGCTGCAGCAATGGCTCTTTGGGGATAAGCTGGGATTCGCGCAGACTCCCCAATTCATGAATCCGGACAAGTAGGCAGGAGCACTTGATTCATGCGGATGCCTCTCAAACAGATGCTCGATCTTGGGCTCTATATACGCCGGAAAAGACGGGCGGGCGAAAAGTATTTTCCCTTGGTGCTGATGCTCGAGCCTTTACATGCCTGCAATCTCGCGTGTGTTGGTTGCGGGCGGATCGTCGAATACAAAGATACGATTCGCGACCAAATGCCGCTGGAAGAGGCGTTGGCTTCAGCAGAAGAAGCAGGTGCTCCAATCGTCTCCATTTGTGGTGGCGAGCCCCTGATGTACAAACATATTGTGCCCTTGACTAACGGGCTGATGGCACAAAAGCGCCACGTAATGATTTGTACCAACGCCCTGCTGCTCGAAAGGTTTGTGAAACAAGTCCCGCCGAATCCCTATCTCAGTTTCAATATTCATCTGGACGGTATGCGTCAGACGCACGACCGTTTGGTCGACCGCCCCGGCGTATTCGACGTTTGTGTGCGGATGATCAAGCTGCTCAAGAGCCGGGGCTATCGGGTGCAAACCAACTCAACCATCTATCGAGAGACCAGCGAGGAAGAAGTAGAAGAACTGATAAGATTCCTCGGTGAGCTGGGCGTGGATGGGATGCTGCTGACCCCTGGTTACCATTACCAGGTCCTGCAGAACGACATCTATCTCAGCAAAGAGGAGATGCCGCGCAAGTTCAAGAGAGTCCGCGACCTGGCTCTCGACTACAAGATCATTAATACACCGATCTACCTTGACTACCTTATCGGCGAACGCGATCTGTTGTGCAGTCCATGGACCACAGTGACTCGTAATCCTCGGGGCTGGAAGGGTCCGTGCTATCTCATAACCAATGGTCATTACCGGAGCTTTGCAGAGTTGCACCAAGCTACTGATTGGGAGTTTTACCGGACAAAACAGGATGTTCGCTGCCGTGACTGCAAACTACATTCGGGATTTGAGGGCACGGTCGCATTGGAGTTTGGCAAAAGCTTCAAGGATTCCTGGCGCATGATGCGTCACTACCTGGCTTAAGCGACGCCATAACGTCGAGGCCGGCATTTGGCTACCTAACCGGAAAGTCCTAGGGGAGCCATCAAAGGGTGTCGTATTGTCGAGCTGTGTCGGGCGAGTTTTCAGTCCCTCGGAAGGATAGGCCGGCGAAGGATCACTATAGGCAAATTTCCCAATAATTCTTGCTTCGCAGGGCAAATTCGAGGGCCGATGCATCCTAAGCCGTTATCCGATCCACCTGCCGTTGATCACCCAAAAGCTGCGATTGATGGTAGTAGCCTTGATCTTGGTGATTATCTCAAAGATCGTGCGGGCTTGGTCGAACGCCACCTAAGCGCCTGCCTGGACGCGGCGAAGGCGCCGGTCGGCCGTCTCCAGGAAGCGATGCGTTACAGTCTGATGGCCGGTGGCAAACGTTTGCGCCCTATTCTGGCCTTGGCTGCGTGTGAGGCGGTTGGCGGCGAAATCGAGAGCGTATTGGGCTACGCCTGCGCGCTCGAGATGATTCATACCTATTCGTTAATCCACGACGACTTGCCCTGTATGGACGATGACGATCTTCGACGGGGCCGCCCGACCAACCATAAGGTCTTTGGAGAGGCGATAGCGACCCTTGCCGGAGATGGTCTACTTACTGATGCGTTTGCTCTGATTGCCCGTTCGGCCAAGCAGGCCGGGGTGCCAGCGGAATTGATTGTCGATACAATCGCCGAGCTGGCCGAGGCTTGCGGTTCATCGGGGATGGTGGGCGGCCAAGCCATCGACTTATTGACAGAAGGTCAGCGTCTGAGCCAGTCGGAACTTGAACTGCTGCACGGCATGAAAACCGGGGCACTGTTCGTAGCCGCCGTCTGCGGCGGAGCACGATTGGGCGGCGCCGGTCCTGCCCAGCTGCGTGCCCTGCACAACTACGGTAGTGCCTTGGGCCTGGCGTTCCAGGTGACTGACGATTTGCTCGACGTTGTGCAGACGACTGATCATTTGGGCAAGCGCTCGCAAAAGGATCAGGAACGGGGCAAAGCCACCTATCCGTCAATTCTGGGTGTCGAGGAGGCCCGGTTGCGGGCACAGCAGCTCGCCCAACAGGCGCGTGAGGCTCTGACCTCTTTCGATAGTCGGGCGGACCCTTTGCGGATGCTCGCGCAATTTGCTGTGGAGCGCAGTCTGTGAGGCCAGTCGGGTTGACTAGGCAAGCGACGTGATCACTTCCGAGCAAACACGACAGGCGGTGCTGCTCGAACCTGGTCGCCTGGAGATGCGACAGGTGAGACCGCCACGCCCAGGGCCCGGTGAGCTTGTCCTGCAGGTTAAGTGCGCGATGACATGTGGGACCGACTTGAAGGCTTATCGCCGAGGGCATCCGATGTGGCCGGTGCCGACCCCATTCGGCCACGAATTCGCTGGGATCGTCGCCGAAGTCGGGCCGGGAGTCGACACGTTTCGACCGGGTGACGAGTTGATGGCGGCGCCGACCGCCCCCTGTGGTGAGTGCTTTTTCTGTCGCAGGGGGCAGGAGAATCTTTGCGCCCAGACAATGGAGAAGATGGTTCTGGGTGCTTACGCTGATTATCTTTTAGTTGGCGCCCACGTTGTCGGACGCAATGCCTTTCGCAAGCCTCCTGAGTTGTCATTTGAGGAGGCCGCCTTGCTTGAGCCGCTCGCCTGTGTTGTCCATGCGCAGAGTTTGGCATGTCCGGCGGCATCGGAAAGCGTCCTAATCATAGGTGCCGGACCGTTTGGTCTGCTGCACATGCTCTTGCTCAGGGCGCGAGGTGTTCGCGAGATCACGGTTGCGGGGCGGGGAGCGCAGCGTCTCGAATGGGCTCGGCAGCTTGGCGCTGATCTTGTTGTTGATGTCACTCAGGCCGCTGCAGAACGGATGATATCGAGCCTCAATGATGGCTACGGCCCCGATCTCGTGATCGAATGCACCGGGCAGGTCTCAGGATGGACGGATGCGGTCGCCCGAGTGCGGCGCGGGGGGCGGGTGGTCTTCTTTGGCGGCTGCCCGTTAAACACCTCGATCGCGCTCGATACGCGCCGGATGCACTACGACAACCTCACGCTCCTGTCGCCCTTTCATTACCGACCCGTGGACGTGGAGCAGGCTTATGAGCTGTTGTGTCGAGGTACGGTCAGTGCCGCCAGGATTGTGACCGCTCGCAGGCCACTAAGCGAGTTGGGCTCGATATTCGAGATGCTGCAAAGCGGTACCGTTTTAAAGTGCGCGGTAATCCCCTAGGTGAGTTCCTTTGCACGTACACTCTGTTGATATCCGGATCAGTTCCATCTTATGCATGGCGCCGAAATAACTCCTCAAGCCGGTTCGCCGGATGTTTCACCGCGTGACGAATTTGGTGCAAGGCTGGCTTTCGCCATCAGGCGTGCCCAGGAATGGTTGATCGAGCGGCAGCATCCCGAAGGTTACTGGCAGGCCGCGCTCGAGGCTAATGGCGAAATGAACGCCGAATTCATCATCTTCAATCGCTTCATGGGTGTCGATCCCGAACCCGCCCTCGACGCGCGACTCAAAAAACATCTGCTCGACATTCAACAGCCGGATGGTTCGTGGGCGTTGTTCCCTGGAGCCGAGGGCCATCTGTCGACCACCATTGAAGCATATTTCGCTCTGAAACTCGTTGGCATGCGAGCCGGTGACGAGCCAATGATGCGCGCTCGACGCTGGGTTCTTGCGCGAGGCGGTATCGCACGAGCCGGAACTTTGGCGCGTTTTTATCTGGCGGCGATGAACCAGGTGCCATGGGATGCAACACCCGTGCTGCCGGTTGAATTGGTTCTGTTGCCAAGCTGGTTCCCGTTCAACATGTACGAGCTCTCATCGTGGGCCCGAGGAACGCTCTTCGCACTGATGGTGCTACAGGCCCAGAGACCCACCGTATCGGTGGACTGGCGCCAGGGCGTGCTTGAGCTTTACGTACAACCGCCGCACTTTACCAAGTTTAAGCTGCCGCGCGGAGCGAGACTTCTGTCGCTCCGAAATGCACTGTTGGTTAGCGACAAGCTATTGCGCTGGTATGACCGCAGCCATCATCCGCGATTGCGTGAGCGTGCGCTGCGCCATGCCGAGCAGTGGTTGCTGGAACACCAGGATGCCAATGGGTCATGGGGCGGGATCGAGCCCTGTTATCTGCTGAGTCCAATGGCATTGAAGGCCCTCGGCTACCGAAACCATCATCCGGTGATTGCGAAGGCGCTCTCAGCAGTACGGGAACTGATCTGGGACTACGGCGACTCAATTCTCTACCAACCGTGCGTGTCACCTAACTGGGATACGGCATTGGCGGCAAAAGCACTGCTCGACTCGGGGATGAGCGCGCAGCATTCCGCCCTGCGGGCCGCTGCCAAGTGGCTGCTGGATCATCAAATCTTCAGACGCGGCGATTGGGCGATCAAGCGTCCCAACCTGGCGCCAGGTGGTTGGGCGTTCGAATTCTTTAATGATTGGTACCCGGATGTAGATGACTCAGCGGTAATCCTGATGGTACTGGCGCGTGCAGCCTGTGACGATGAAGCTCGCCGCCAGTTATCTGTGAAAGCCGGTGCAAACTGGGTTATGGGCATGCAGTCCAAAAATGGTGGGTTTGCAGCCTTTGACCCTGACAATGACGCGCAATGGCTCAATCATGTGCCATTTGCTGACGTCGAAGCCTCGACCGACCCGCCCTGCGCTGATTTGACCGGCAGAGTCTTGGAGATGATGGCGGAAGTGGGTTACACCGCCGCTCACCCTGTCGCCCGCCGTGCTATCGCCTGGCTCAAACACGACCAAAAACCGGATGGTTCGTGGTGGGGAAGATGGGGTGTTTGCTACATCTATGGAACCTTCTCGGCGCTTTCCGGTTTGCGCGCCATTGGTTTGAATGTCACCGAACCATGGATACGGCGGGCGGTTGAATGGCTCAAGTCGGTACAAAATCCTGACGGCGGCTGGGGTGAGACCTGTGCCGCCGATCGCGACCCGGCCCTAAAGGGCAAGGGGCGTAGTACGGCGTCACAAACTGCATGGGCCGTAATCGGATTGCTCGCGGGCGAGGATGAGCTCAGCGAATCGCTGATCAGAGGGGTCCAGTGGTTGCTCGAGCATCAGACCCCAGAGGGTAGTTGGGAAGAAGCCGAATTCACCGGCACAGGTTTTCCCAACCATTTTTACCTTCGCTACCACATGTATGCCCATTACTTTCCCCTGATGGCACTAGGGCGCCTGAGACGGCGGCTAGCGGGGACGGCCATGTAAACTTGAGGATACCAATGAAGTCCATCGCAATCCTCGGCTCTACGGGATCGGTTGGCAAAACTACTTTGGACATCGTGAGCCGGTTCCCCGATCGCTTCCGCGTGGTCGCGATGGCGGCCGGCAGTAACGTCGAGCTGTTGTCGGAACAGGTTCAACGCTTCGACCCGGAACTGGTGTCGGTTGCGACTCCCGAACTCGCAATTGAACTGGCAGCGCGCGTTAGGCCCAAGCGTCCCACTGTCCTCTATGGTAATGACGGTGCGGTGGCTGTCGCGACTCATCCGAAGGCTGAACTGGTAATGTCGGCAATGGTGGGTGCGCTAGGCCTGCGACCAACGCTCTCTGCAATCCGCAGTGGCAAAGACATCGCCTTCGCCAATAAGGAGGTGCTGGTCGTCGCGGGTGAGTTGGTGACACGGGCGGTGCGCGACAGCGGCGTGCGGCTGCTTCCGGTTGACAGCGAACACAACGCGATTTTCCAGTGTCTCCAGGGCAGGCCTGCCGACACTGTCAAGCGGGTAATTCTCACGGCTTCAGGTGGACCATTCCGACAATGGCCAGCGGAAAGATTCGCGTGCATTACAGTCGAAGACGCGCTGAAGCATCCGACGTGGCAGATGGGCAATAAGATTACAATCGATTCCGCGACTCTCATGAACAAGGGGCTTGAGGTTATCGAAGCGCACTGGCTCTTCAACCTCGAAGCCGAGCAGATTTCGGTGTTGATTCATCCTCAAAGTATCGTCCACTCGATGGTGGAGATGGTGGATGGAGCTGTTATTGCGGAAATGGCGATAACCGACATGGCGATTCCGGTCGCCTTCGCGCTGGCTTATCCGGAGCGTCTTGAGTTGGGCCATCTCAAGCCGTTGTCTCTGCTCGATCATGACCATCTGGCGTTCGAAGAGCCCGACCTGAATCGGTTTCCCTGCCTCAGGTTAGGTTATGAAGCGCTGCGTGCCGGCGGCACCATGGCGGCCTGCCTGAACGCAGCAAACGAAGAGCTGGTTGCCGGGTTTCTTGCAGGCCAAACCAGGTTTGTAGACATACCTCGCCATCTGGAAACAGTGATGCTTCGTCATCACAATTCTGCGGCGCATTCCCTCGAAGATTTCCTGGAAGCCGATCAGTGGGCACGAACCATGGCGCATGAACTGATGGGGACCAGGCCCCGACGGTTTTGGGCGTGAACGGTCAGTTCAAACACGTGAGCGATCATCTGTCGCAGGCCCGACCTGCGATCGCGCCTGCGGCCGGTGGTGAATGGGGCGCGGCTCTGCGAGCGCCAAACGAATTTTCGGAAGTGGCGGCCGCTTACGCCTGGTGTACGAAGCTGGCCCGCTCACATTATGAGAATTTCACCATCGCCTCGTGGCTGATGCCGCGGCAGATGCGCCGGCATGTTCATGCTATTTACGCCTTTGCCCGGATCGCCGACGATTTCGCAGATGAACAGCACAGCCTTGCGCGATTGGACGAATGGCAGCGGGAGCTGGAACTGGCCTACGACGGGGCGCCGCGTCACCCGGTGATGGTGGCTCTGGCTGACACGGTAAAACGTTTCGCTATTCCACCGGACCCTTTCCTGGATCTGCTCACGGCCTTTCGTTCGGATGTCAACTTCCGTGGATTCGAGACGATGGCGGATCTGCTGGGCTACACCCGTTGTTCCGCGAATCCGGTCGGACGCTTGGTGCTTTATCTTTTCGGCTTCCGCGATCCCGAGCGCCAGCGCTTGTCGGACTTGATCTGCACTGGGCTACAACTCGCCAATTTTTGGCAGGACGTTGCTATCGACATTGCGAAAGGTCGAATCTACTTTCCACGCCAGGACATGGAACAGTATTCGGTTACGGACGCGGATCTGCGCGAGGGGCGAGTAACGGCGGAGTTCATTGAACTGATGCGGCACGAGGTTTTGCGGGCCCGCGAAATGCTGTTGGCTGGATCAGCCTTGAGTACTCTCGTCGGGCCCGATTTGCGCCGCGATGTCCTGATGTTTGCCGGTGGTGGACTGGC
This sequence comes from Pseudomonadota bacterium, assembly GCA_021323945.1. Taxonomy (GTDB): domain Bacteria; phylum Desulfobacterota; class Binatia; order Binatales; family Binataceae; genus JAMXLL01. Next base: position 51,542 of record JAJPKA010000014.1, read on the forward strand.
GATTCTGCGCGCCATCGAACGCGCCCGTTATGATGTGTTCCACGCGCGTCCCAAGCTCACCAGGCTGGACTATCTCAGATTGGGATGGCACGCGGTGGGTGGGCGCCTGCGCCTCTGAAAACAGCCTGGAGTCTGACATGACTGCGAGTCAGGCGCACGAAGCGGACTACCGCCGGTGTGCGGAAATAACGCGCCGCGCATCTTCGAACTTTTACTACGCGTTCATGTTATTGCCATTCGAGCGGCGCCGTGCGCTCTATTCAGTCTATGCCTTCTGTCGGTTCATCGACGATATCGCCGACACTGACGGTGTGAGCAACCCGGCGGAGATGCTGACGCGCTGGCGCGAGGAACTGGATAGAGTCTTCAGGGGCTCACCCTCGCGAGCGATCTCGCGGGCGCTTAGCGAGAGCGTCCACCGCTTTAATATTCCCCGACAACACTTCGAGGACGTAATAGACGGGGTCGAAATGGATCTGACGCGTCGGCGATATCCAACCTTCGACGAACTGCAGCTCTATTGCCGTCGCGTTGCATCAGCGGTCGGGCTGATTTGCATCGAGATTTTCGGTTATCGGAATCCCTCTGCCCGACGTTATGCCGAATATCTGGGTATGGCCTTTCAGCTGACCAATATCATTCGCGACGTAGGTGAGGACGCGGCGCGCGGGCGGATTTATTTGCCGCTCGAAGATCTTGCCCGATTCCAGGTTTCCGAGGCTGAGATCCTCAATTCTGTATATGGGGAGCGCTTCCGCAAGTTAGCGGCATTTGAAGCGCAACGTGCCCGCCTATACTACCGGGAAGCAGAACAGGCTTTGGCTCAGGAAGATCGCCTGTCGATGCTCCCTGCAGAAGGGATGAGGCTGATCTATGCGAGATTGCTGGAACGCATCGCCCGTGGCGGTTATCGGGTGTTGGACCATCGCATCACGCTCTCGGCTCCGCACAAGCTCTATCTGATCGGGCGGGCATGGGCTGGAAGCCGTTTTCGACGGTCTCTGAATTAGTTCCTTCATCATTGCCACCTCAGCCAGGTTAACCATCAAAGCGTGCACCAGCCTGACATAGTCATCATCGGCGGCGGCTTCGCCGGTTTGAGTGCCGCTGTAGCTTTGGCCGAAAGAGGACTCGGCGTCACGCTGCTCGAGGCCAAACCAACGCTGGGCGGACGGGCTTATTCCTTTGAAGATGCGGAGAGTGGCGACCTGGTCGACAACGGCCAGCATGTGATGATGGGTTGTTATCATGAGACGCTGGATTTTCTCGACAAGATCGGGACCCGCGACCGACTGATTGTTCAACGTGATCTCGAAATTGAGGTGCTTGATGGGCCGGGGCGCCCCGCGCTACTCAAGACTGCAGCATTGCCTGGACCTTTTCATATCGCTGCAGGAGTTATGCGTTACAAGCATCTGTCCCTCCGTGAGCGACTCGGAGTGCTGAGCGCAGGACTGCGACTCCTGCATATGCGGCGTTTTGCCCCTGACCAGCTGAGGCGGATGACCGTTGCCGAATTCATGACGGCGACCGCCCAGGGCGAGCAGGCGCGGCGGACATTCTGGCATCCCCTGGCGGTTGCGACGCTCAACGAGCAGCCCGAATTGGCCTCCGCGGCCTTGCTCGCGCAAGTGCTCAAGCGCGCATTTTTTGCGCGCCGCGCCGATTCGGCCTTCCTGTATCCGAGGGTGGGGCTAAGCGATCTTTATTGCGCCGCCGCGCGAGAATTTATTGAAAGGCATGGTGGCCAGGTCGCAAGCCACCGAATCGTCGATCGGCTGGAGTTCACCGACGGCCTCATATCCGGAATACGGCTCCGCGACGGAACTGGCTTGCGGGCCTCCTATGTTATCGCTGCAGTCCCGCCGCCTCAGCTATGCCGATTACTACCGGATACCATTGCGCGCGACCAGTTTTTTGCGCGCATCGAGGGACTTAAAAGTTCACCCATCATCTGCCTCCATGTATGGCTCGATCGGGAAGTTACTAATTCAGCATTTGTGGGTTTCGTGGGCACGGTGACTCAGTGGCTGTTTAACAAGCGCCGTATCTTTCGTCGACACGGAGCCCGGCATCCTGGATACCTTAGCTTCGTGATCAGCGGTGCCAGCGAATTGGCTGATCTCCCGAACGATGAGCTGCTTAAGATGGTCATGAGCGACCTGCGTGCAATGGTACCAGCGGCGCGGTCTGCGCGGCTCATAAAGGCGCTTGTGCTGAAGGAGAAACATGCAACGTTTGCACCCGATCCTGTTTCTGATGCGGCCCGGCCAACCGTCAAAACCGTCGTGCCAAATCTTTATTTGGCTGGCGACTGGATTCAGACGGGTCTGCCGGCAACGATCGAGAGTGCAGTGATTGCCGGACGCTCAGCCGCCGCGGCTATCCAAAGGCGTATAACCAATAGTTGATGAGCACACGCGTCGCTCTCGTGACAGGGGCCAATGGTTTTGTGGGTTGCCATCTAGTGCGCGCCCTGCTTGCTCAAGGCATTTCCGTGCGCGCCCTGGTCCGCACAGATGCCGATCGGCGGGGGCTGGCGGGCTTGGACTGCGAGTTTGCTTTTGCCGACATCCGCGATCGTGAGGCAGTCGAGCGGGCCGTGCGCGGCTGTGAGTACGTCTATCACGTTGCGGCGGACTACCGGCTTTGGGTGGTGGATGAAACTGCTATGTTTGCCACGAATGTCGATGGCACGCGCAATGTCATTGCGGCCGCTCAAGCCGCCAAAGTCCGCCGTATAGTCCACACCAGCACCGTCGGTACCTTGGGAATCGGCGCCGACGGGATCGGCCGTGAAGATACCCCCGTGGGAGTCGAGATGATGGTGGGTGCCTATAAACGTTCGAAGTTCATGGCCGAGCGTGAAGCAATGAAGGCGGCACAGGCGGGAATCCCGGTTGTGATAGTCAACCCTTCAACACCGATCGGGCCCTATGATTACAAGCCGACCCCGACCGGACGGATCATCGTGGACTTTCTCCGCCGCCGGATGCCCGCCTATATCGATACCGGGTTAAATTTGGTTGCGGCGGAAGATTGTGCACGCGGCCACATATTGGCTTGTGAGCAGGGCCGTATTGGTGAGAAGTACATCCTGGGCGGCGAAAACCTTACTTTAGAGGAGATGTTCGCGCGACTGTCGCGCCTCTCCGGAGTGCCCGCCCCGCGCGTGAGACTGCCGCTGACAGTTGCGTTCGGATTCGCGCTGGTGGCCGAGGCGGTCTCACGTACGCTTACTCATCGACCCCCGAGAGCCAGTCTTACCGAGGTCAGAATGGCCCGCAAGAAAATGTTCTTCGACTCATCGAAAGCCTCGATGGAATTAGGATACCGGCCTGGTCCCATCGATGATGCCTTACGCAGAGCTATTGAATTCTTCCGAACTCACGGCTATGTCGGCGACTGCTGATGTATCTGCTGCTTTCAACGATCGCATTGCGCCCCTACGTCTTTGTTTTCCTAGTCGCCTTCTTGCTCATATCGATCAGTAATTTTGGTGTCCGTACGACCTTACTGTTCTCGCTCCTGACGTACTCTATAGGCTTTCTCTGTGAATACAGTTCGGTGCACAACGGATTCCCATTTGGTTTGTACCACTACGTTGAAGCTACGCGAGGCAAAGAGCTATGGGTGTTCGGCATTCCCTTCTTTGATTCGATTTCATACACATTTCTGGCATTTGCCAGTTATACGGTTGCGCTCTTACTATGCTCGCCGCTTTATCGACAAGGTTGGGATCTGCGAGTGCTCGATACCTGGCAGATTCGGCGTTCGCCCCGTGTCTGGTTGATGGCGGCGATGTTGATGGTAATGGTTGATCTGGTGGTTGACCCCTTGAGCGTGCTGGGTGAGCACTGGTTTTTGGGAAAGATTTTCTGGTACGACCCACCGGGCCCTCACTTCGGGGTTCCCATTAGCAACTATTTGGGCTGGTTCTTAGTAGCAGCCGCCAGCATCGGAGCTTTCCAGATGCTCGATTACGGGCTTAACCGTGGGCCTGGCAAACCGCTCGGTGTCGTGACCGCCATCCCCTCTCGTGCGCTGCTGGGACCGCTGCTCTATGGCGGTATCGTCACGTTCGCGATTACGATGCTTTTCATGATTCATGCCGCTCATATTGCGTGGGCGAGCGTTTTCATCTTCCTGCCGTTTGTGGCTATGCTTTTGCACACGATGACACGAGCCGAATCCTATGGCAGCGACGAGGCTATCTCGCGACATCTAGCGGATTTTCCCTTCAATCGCGACCGATTTGACCCTGCTGTGATGGCTCGCTCGTGTTCGTTGAGCGCGGCACCCGGCACCGATTGAGGGCAAAGCGACGGCTACCAAAAGAACCGTGTTGCGGACTTCAGGGCTACCGCTTTTTTAGAATATGCGGAGCGGGCCGAACTTGCTTGCTCACCTAATTGACGCGTTCGAGCACTACCACCGGAATCTGGCGCGTGGTCTTTTTTTGATAATCGTAAAAAATGTTCATTCTGTCGGCCTGGAGCTTGAAAAGCCGATCTCGTTCTTCACCACTGACAATCCGCGCTCGCGCCTCAAACCGTTGCGTCCCGACCTCGACTGTCACCATTCGATTAGCCTCGGGGTTGCAAAACCAGGCCGGATTGTGCGGTGAACCAGCAAAGGACGCGATTACAAAAATCCGGTCGCCGTCCTGGGAATAAGCCAGCGGCTTCGTTATCTTGCGACCAGTCTTCCTCCCCGTTGTGGTCAGGAGGAGTAGCGGAACCCCTTCCATCTGGCCACCCACCTTGCCCTGGTTGGCGCGAAACTCAGCAATAACCTTCTGATTGAACTCGTTTAATTCCGACATGTTTTCCTCCCGGACCGAACCTCGATTGGTCTCGCGAACAGCCTCATACAAAGACAGGCAGTATGGCAAGCGACTCGCCCGAGCCAGAGGGACCTGACAGCATGATCGCTGGTCGAGCTGAGTCACATTCAATGTGTGACGGCAGTCGACGCTTGAGGTCGGGCACTTTGAAACAATGTGAAAGACGGTATGGTCATCAGCGCGATTACTGCCAGCATGCGGTAGATATCGTTGAAAGCTAACATGGCTGATTGTTGCTGGACGACGTGGTACACCAGCCCCAATCCCTGATGTTGTCCAGTTACCAGCTGTTCGACGTAACGAAATGACGGGGAGCCGGGCAAATAAGTGCCTGCGTTGCTGATCCGCCATGCATCAAACACCGAGAAATGCTCGACGAGATAAGATTGATGCACCTGCTGATGACTCAGCAGCATATTGGTCAGGTAGGCAATTCCTACGGCCGCGCCGGTATTACGCGTCATGTTGTAGAGGCTCGCCGCGTAGCCCATCTTTTCGCGTTGAATGCACGATAGCGCCGCTGCTGACAGGATCGGGAAGCTCAATCCCAGACCCGCGCCAAGAATGAAGCTATCAAACATCAGTCGTGCCATACTGACATCGAGGTCCCAGCCGCTCATCCGCCATAAGGCGTAAGCCACAATGGCGAAAGCGACACCGATGAGCCGGCGGTTATCGTATCCGGCGCGCGCGATTTGACCCGCCAGCAACATCGAGGCCATGCCGGCGATTGCGCGTGGCAGCATTACAAGTCCGGCACGCCAGGCGGTATAACCCATAAATTCCTGGAGAAAGACCGGATTGAGAAATCCACTCCCGAAGAGAATAAAACTGAGCAGCACCACCACGACCACAGCCGACGAAAACTGGCGGACTTTTAAGATGTGAAGTTCGATTATTGGCTCCGGAAATCGCAGTTCGTGAAAAATGAGCAGGACCATTGCCAGTCCCGAAAAGCTGGTTGCCCAAATTACCCAGGCCGAGCTGAACCAATCGGCACGCTGTCCGCGATCACAGACGATTTGCAACAGCCCTAACCACACCACCAGGCAAACAATGCCCAACCAGTCGATCTTGCTCCCCTCGCGGCGGCGGCCAATATATGCCGGATCGTGCACGAACGCGGAAACCATGATCAGGGCGGCGATGCCGATCGGAACGTTGATGTAGAAGTTCCAGCGCCAGTTCCAATTGTCCGTGATCCATCCGCCCAGGGTCGGCCCGACGACCGGGGCCACCATCATGCCAACTCCCCAGGTTGCCATCGCCAGTTGTTGCTCTTCAGGCGGAAAGGTCTCCATCATTATGGCCTGGGATGACGGCACCATCGCCGCACCCGCCAGCCCTTGAACCAGTCGGAAAACAATCATCTCACCGAGGCTCTGCGCTGCACCGCACACTGCCGAGGCGCAGACGAAGCTCAACAACGATAATATGAAGTAGCGCTTGCGTCCGAACCGGGCCGAAATCCATCCCGTCATCGGGATCATGATTCCATTCGCGACCAGATAGCTGGTAACGACCCACGCGATTTCGTCAACGCTAGCGGAAAATGAGCCCTGCATGTGGGGCAGCGATACGTTCACTATGGTCGAGTCGAGGACTTCGAGAATCGGTCCCAGGATCACCGAGATGGCGATTACCCACTTGTGAGGCGCCGCAGCGGGCCGATGCTCAAGCTTGTGCCTCTGCGACGTGTCGTTGCGCGGCGAGTCAGCTCCCGCCATCTCGCCGGCGCTATTTAATTTGCTCTCGAGAGTTCGGCTGTTTGGTGCCGCAGCAGTCATGGGTTCAGCTCTCAACCGCCGGAAGATGGAGGACGCTGCCTGATGGTCCTCAGCCTGTCGTGCTTTGACGTGGCTCGCGGGTCCTGTGCATCTGGTGTGCCGGCCACCCCCGATGACAAGCGCTCACCCAGCCAGCGCAGAAATCGGATGCGCTTGCGCTGAAAGCGAGGATCGGTCGGCGCCAGTCCGCTCGTCAGCCGGGTCATCTGTGGAAAAGCCAGCGGAAAAGCCGTAAGTGCGATGATCGAAATCTGAAGTTGGATGAGGTCCACATCTCCCTGCACCAGCCCATCTCTTTGGGCGCGCCGCAGGCTTTCGAGCGTGCGCTTGAGGTAGCGGCGACGGTCCCTCTCGCCGACCAGTGGGCGACCAGTAGTGTCCAGCGCTTCCCATTCAAGCAGCCGCACCCATTCGAGGTCGCTGGCAAACGCCTGGTACCAATGCAATATCGCGCGTCCAATATCCCCCGGCGCCGCCTCATACAGGTTTGCGCGCTCACTGAATTTGCGGCGCAGGATTTCGCGGTAAAGCTCCTCTTTGGAGCCGAAGCAGTAGAACAACATCCGTTTGTTGACGCGTGCGCGGCGAACGATATCGTCACAGCGGGTTCCCGCCAGACCGTGTGCCGCAAATTCCGTAAGGGCAGCTTTAACGATGCGTTCGCGGGTGCGCGCTAAATCGCGAGAGCGTTCCACTGCTAACCGTCGAGTCAGGAAGAAGTAACCAGACAGTTAATACAAAGTAGTCTACCGTTCAAGAATAAACGGTCCTATAAAACGCCTATCAATACCGTGTCCAAACCGAACAGACGACGGGCATTGTTGCGGATCTTTTCGGCCAGCAGCTCCGGTTGTGTCTGGTGAATCTCGGCCAGAACCGCGAGAGTTCGGATCACATAGGCGGGTTCGTTGCGCCGGCCACGATAAGGCTCCGGCGCCAGATATGGCGCGTCCGTTTCGATCATCAATCGGTCGAGGGGAACGTGAGCGGCTGCATCGCGCACTTGTTGAGCGTTGCGGAAGGTCAAGATCCCAGAAAAAGACAGATAAAACCCCAGTTTCAAAAAAGTCTCGGCGGCGACAGTGTCACCCGTGAAGCAGTGAACCACGCCGCCCCGCCGTGGCAGAGTCATCTCCGCGATGATGGCAGCGAGCCGCTTTTCGGCCTGCCGACAGTGAATCACGATAGGTTTGTCCAGTTCCGCGGCAAGTTCCAAATGACGCCGCAATGATGCCTCCTGAACCTCGGCCGGTGAGTACATGTAATGGAAATCGAGCCCGCTCTCACCGATCGCGACCACCTTTGGCGACCTTGCGAGTTCACGCAGCTCCTCAAGCCGCTTACTGGTGCAGTCGGTTGCGTGATGCGGATGCACGCCGACCGCTGCGCAGACGCCTGGCGTGTGCTCAGCGATTTCGACCGTAAGCCGGTCGCTTTCGATGGACCCGATGGCGCCGACTGAAATGATTGTCCTCACCCCGGCGAGCCGCGCGCGCCCGATGATCTCATCAAGGTCCGAATAGAGACGTTTGTCCGCGAGATGACAATGACTGTCTGTCAAGTGCATGAGTGCGAGAGAAATGGTCGCAGGGGACCATTGCGCCTCTATGGCTTTGAAGTCTTTTCGATTCGCGGGAACAACGCGACCGGCGGCCTGACCTTATGACCTGGCTTGAGGCCATCGCCGTAGGGCGCGTGTGCGCGGCTCTGGTCGATATTGAGCAACTCAAATATCTTGCGGGCGGTCACCGGCATGAAGGGTTGAAGAGCGTCCGCAATTACCCGCAATGCTTCGAGGAGATTGGCAATAATCTGTGCCACCTCATCCAGTCGTGCCGGGTCTTTGGCAAGGTTGAACGGCGCACTGGTGGCAATATATTTGTTGCCTGCGTCCAACGCTGCCCAGACGTCGTCCAGTGCTCGCTTGAAGTCGAGATCTTCGGCGACGCGATCGATAACCGGCGTGGGAAGCCGTTCTATAGCCGACCAGTTGACTCCTTCGTATGCACCGTCTAGCACGCGTTGCGGCGCGGTCTTCACCTGACCGTCGCAATAGCGTGCAGCCATCGACAGCACTCGGCTGATGAGATTGCCAAGGTCGTTGGCCAAATCCGCATTGTACCGTTCGATTAGACGTTCCTCGGAGAAGTCGCCGTCGAGTCCGTAAACTATTTCGCGCATCACAAAGTAGCGCAGGACGTCGGAACCGAAGGTTCGTTCGTAGGAGACCGGATCGGCAACGTTGCCAGAACTTTTGGACATTCGGGCTCCGCCAAAGTTGAGCCAGCCATGGACGTTGAGATGGCGGAACAGCGGTAACCCGGCGGCCAGCAGGATCGGTGGCCAATAAACCGCGTGCGTTTTGAGAATATCCTTGCCGATAAAATGCTCGGTATAGGGCCAGATTTCGCGGGCGAACGTTTCGAGACCCATCCGGGTTGCGGGCTCGCTCACATAAGCCCAGAAGGCGTCGTACCAAACATAGGTTACGTAATTGGTGTCAAACGGCAGTTCGATACCCCAGTCCAGTCGGGCCTTCGGACGGGAGATACACAAATCGCTCAGCGGCTCGGCGAGCATGTTAAGCGCTTCATTCCGGTAGCGCTCCGGCCGGATAAAGTCCGGATTCGACTTGAGATGTGCCAGGACCTGCCCGCGGTATTTCTCGATTTTCAGAAAATAGTTGCCCTCGCTGATCAATTCGACAGCCTTGTTGTGAGAAGGGCACAGATTACCCGGGAGGAGCTCCTTTTCGGTATAAAATCGCTCGCAATCGACGCAGTACAAACCCTCGTAATCGCGGAAATAGATGTCGCCGCGCTGGTAGGTGCGTAACAGCATCTGCTGCACGAATTTCTCGTGAACCTCATCGGTGGTCCGTACCCAAAAATCCACCGCGGGAGTCTCGCGCGCAGCCGCTGTGACGTTAAGTCCGGCAAACGCCTGGCGGAAGATCTCGCTCATACGGTCGGTGTAAACCTTGGGCGCCAGTCCTTGGGCGACTGCAGCGCGGCGAATCTTATCTCCGTGCTCGTCCGTTCCGCTGAGGAACGTGACCTGGTTGTGCCCAAGTTTGCGTCGCAACACTCGCGCGAAAGTATCAGCCGCTAGCGCCTCGTAAGCGCTTCCTACGTGAGGAGCACCGTTGCAATAGAAGATTGCGGTAGTGATGTGCACTCGTTCAGTCATTTTGGACTATGGATGCGGCGCGGCGGCGGGTTATGGCCTCGAGTTCATTGGCCGAGCGCCCTTCGTGCTCCATGACTCGCTCGCTCATGCGTCGGTCGGATTTTCCTGCTGAGACTGCCGGGCTCCGACCAGATCCTCGAGTGTTGCTTCGACCACTCCGCCATCGTCTTCGAGTTGGATTAAAACCGTCTGCTTGAGGATATTCTGACGTAACACCTTGCCATTACCTTTAAGCGATTCCACCCGTTTGCCGACATTCGGCAGGGTTTTTTTGAGATCGAGATAGGACGCGTACTCGTAGCGCAGGCAACATTTGAGTCTGCCGCACATTCCGGCCAAACGCGAGGGATTCAGTGCCAGTCCCTGGTCGCGTGCCATTTTAACCGTGACCGAATCGAAATCACGCAACCATGACGAGCAGCAGAGTTCCCGGCCGCATGGCCCAATCGCGCCGATCGCCTTGGTCTCATCTCGGTGGCCGATCTGTTTCATCTCCACCCTGACGCGCAAGGCCTGGGCGAGATCGCGCACCAATTCTCGGAAGTCGATGCGGCCGTCCGCGCTGAAGTAGAAAACCGCCTTGCGGCCTTCGAGGTTATAGTCCACGCTCACCAACTTCATGAGCAGATCGCGTTGACGGATTCGCTCAACACATAACTGTTCAGCATAGGCTTGGCGCGACAGAATGTCCTCCTCGAGTCGGTAATCGTGCTCATCTGCGATCCGCATCACGGGCTTAAGCAGACTCAGATCGAGGCTTGGTGGGGGATCGTGCGGCTCAATTTCGACGGTGCCAATGCGGGTTCCGATATCAGTCTCGACCACCACCCGGTCGCCGCGCTTTAGAGCCAGTCCCGCGCTAAGAAAGTTATGTAGATGACCGACCCGCTGCAGACTGACGGCGACGATCTTTGAAGTGGTGGGTTGATCTTCAAACGGATCCGAATGGGTTGCCATCAGCCGCCTCTCAGCACCGATGCCACAGTCATCCACCAATTTTCAGCTTGCAAGCGTGGGTTCGCCATCTCGTTGACCGCTGTGTGCGCCTCGAGCGTTCGTTGAAACAGAATACCGATCGTTTCGGTGTCAACCGATCGGGCGAAATGCATCATGATGGCGGCCACCTCCGGTGTGGGCGGATTCATTGCCGCTCCGAGCAGTTTGAAGCATAGCATTTCCTCAAGTATCCGTGCGATGAGCTCAAAATTATCCGCCGCCTCATCGCGGCTGCTGAAGAATTGCTGCGCCAACGAATGAGCCTGCACGAAATCCATGGTGGCGGCGCCATCGAGGGCGCGCACGAGCTCCGATATCGGAGGCTCAGCGCCAGCTGCCAGGGCGAGGGCCCGCGCTACACTTCCGCGCGCGAGTCGCGCGATGGCGCCGGCTTTTTCTTCTGAGAGCATGGCACGCGCCTTCAGGATGGCCTGAATCTCAGCGGGTTGGAGTAGTCCGAAACGCACCGGGCGGGTCCGCGAACGTATTGTATCGAGCAGCGCGCGCTCGCTCTTGCTGACGAGGAAAATGACGGTTTGAGCCGGGGGTTCTTCGAGAGTTTTGAGCAGAGCGTTCTGCGCCGGCAGGTTGAGAGTTTCGGCGTCGTCAATGATCCCGATGCGTCGAGCGCCACGCGATGGTCGAACGGCCAGGCTTTCGATGAAGTCCCGTACCTGTTCGATCAAAACCTCGGTGCGCTTGGGGTTGCGCCTGGCAAGGATGAAATCGGGATGAACCCCGACCGCAATCTGCACGCACGCACTGCAGCACGCGCAGTGCAGCTCCGTTGCTGCGGCGCGTGCAAGGCTGGAATCTGCCTCGGATTTTCGAGCCGGGCAGCGTTCCACCGCGCAGCAGAAGTTCTCGCCAGGCGAGCGTTCACAGAGCACACTGTGCGCCAACGCATTTGCTACCAGCGCCTTGCCGATTCCGCCTGGTCCGATGAACAAATAGGCATGGTAGGGGCGTTCGGCGATCTCGGCCGAAAGTCGCTGGATAAGTCGTTTGTTTCCCAAGATACCAGCGAAACTCACAGGCCAACCCGTTCGATGACCAGCCGCAGTATGTCAGCACTGATCGCAGCAGGTTCTCGGCTGGAATCAAGCAGTACGACGCGCGACGGCTCGTCTTGAGCGATTGCACGAAAGCCTTCGCGCACTCGCTGATGAAAGTCGATCTGCTCCCGTTCGAAGCGGTCAGCCGCGCGAGCTGCGCTCGTTGCACGCGTCTTGATTCGCGCCAGAGCAATCTCCGGCGGGCAATCGAGCAGGATCGTAAGATCAGGGGTGACTCCAGCGGAGACAAATCGGTTCAGCTCGTGAATCAGTTTCAAATCGAGTCCGCGCCCGTAACCTTGATAAGCAACCGTTGAATCGCAGTAACGATCGGAGATCACCACCTGACCAGCTCGCAAGGCCACCTGCAGCTTCTCGCGTACATGCTGAGCACGATCGGCCAACACCAACAGTAATTCGGCCGCCGCTTCGAGTGAGATGCCTGGGTCAAGAAAGATCGCGCGGATGAGCTCGCCCGCGGGAGTTCCACCCGGTTCCCTGGTAACCGTGACCTCGCCACCCCGCGCGCGCAAGGCATCAGCCAGCAGGGCCACCTGTGTGCTTTTGCCCGATCCTTCGATTCCGTCAATAGTGATGAAGCGGCCGCGCGCCATCAGTGAACATACCATCGCGTCAGTATCGGCTGAAACAAGGCGTAAATTCCCGCCGCCAGCGCCAAGAAAGGACCGAAGGGAATTTCCGTCTGCAAGAACTGGGCAGTTGCGGCAGGGGCCGGAGCGCTCGGTTCGAAAGCGCTCCGAGGCGGTTTTTGCAACCAGCTACCAGCCCACATCGCGACCCCGCCGATAGTTCCCAGGACCGAGCCAAAAAACAAAGTGAAAAGGGCGCCCGGCCACCCCAGGAAAGCGCCGACCATTCCTAAAAGCCAAACATCGCCTAGACCGACCCCCTCGCGGCCTCGGATGCGCCGATATATTTCGCCGGTCGCAAAGAGGAAACCTGCGCCGAGTAATAGTCCTCCCAACGAGCTTTTCCAACCCACCGCGGGCATTGCCAGCGATGCCATCGTGACGCCGAGCAACATTCCAGGCAAAGTGATGACGCTCGGAATCAAACGCCAGTCATAGTCGATTAGCCCCACGGTAAATAAGCCGCCGCATAAGACGAATCGCGCCAATGCGTCCGGGCCGGCAAAATGCAGGTAAAGGTACAGTGCGGCGGAGCCCAGCGCGAGCTCCGTCAGGAAATAGCGAAAGGGAATCGGCGCGGCACAATCAGCACATCGGCCGCGCAGAACGATGTAGGCCAACACGGGAACGTTAGCCCACAACCGCACCGGTCTGCCGCAATTGGCACAGAATGAACGGGGTCTAACCAGCGAAATATCGCGCGGTAATCGGTACGCGACCAGATTGACGAAGCTGCCCGCGCAGGCCCCCACCGCAAATACCATCGCTGCGACGATGCCGCCAGGCAGATCCATTAAGCGCTACGCGAAACGGCAGCAGGGCAATCCAGTGCCGTGGTTAGGGGTGTTGGCCGATCGCCACCATGCGAACCCCACAGCCCCGCCGTTGTGCCTCAGCCTGCTACAACCGTGACATAGACTGAGCGCTGCCGCGGTCCATCGAATTCAGCCAGCATAACTCCCTGCCATCGTCCGATGGCCAGCTTCCCCTCGTGTATGGGCACATTGATCGAGGTGCTTAGCATCGCCGAGAGAATATGGGCCTGCGAATTGCCTTCGGCGTGCCGGTAGCCGGCCTCACGCGGTACAATTCGCTCGAGCTGCCGAAGCATATCGGAGGGCACATCGGGATCCCAGTTTTCCGAAATCACAATCGATGCGGTCGTGTGCGGCACGAACAGATTGCACAACCCCTCTCGCTTGCCGCTCTCGGCCACCACGCGGTTCACGTCTGCAGTAATATCGATCAACGCTATGCGCTCTGACGTTTTAACCTTAACTTCGACCACGCTCTAAGCTTATGTTGAAGCGTGAAGCTATTCCACCCGTCAGCATTGGCGGATCCCGGTTACTCCCGTTCTACCTCTGACAACGTGGACAGTAGTACGTTGAGCGCCCGCCTAGAACGACAGCTCGAATTATGGCAGCACATTTGACGCACGGCTTGCCTTCGCGATTATAGACGCGCAGCAGGGATGCGAAGCGTCCGGGTTGGCCTCGCGAGTCGCGATAGCTTCTAAACGTTGTGCCGCCGCAGCCAATGGCCTGACGCAGAATCTCTTCCGTCGCAGTAACGATGCGGGCGGCTTCGGAGCGGGTAATCCTGCCAGCCCGGCGAGTCGGCCGGATTGCCGCCCGAAACAGGATTTCAGAAGCATAAATGTTACCAACTCCAGCCACAACCCGCTGATCCATCAGCAGATTTTTAATCGGTGCGGTACGGCCCCGGGTTGCTCGCCACAGATAGGCAGGACTGAACTGAGGGCTTAGCGGCTCCGGCCCCAGGGACTTGAGTTCAGAGAGGCTGCTGAGTTCGGCCCGCGGCACTGCCTTTATTAACCCGAAGCGGCGCGGGTCGTTGTATACGAGCCGCGACCCATCATCGAGCTCGAATTCGACGTGATCGTGACGCGAGTCGAACTCCGTAACAGCGAAGTTCGCGCGCCGATGGGTGAGACTGCCACTCATCCCGAGGTGAACCAGCAGCACCAGGTCTCCAGCCAATTCGAGCAACAGATATTTGGCCCGGCGGCTGATCCGCTCGATCCGACGACCGGCTACGGCGGCCGCGAGCTCCCCGCTGACTGCCCGCCGCAGGCGACTGTCCCTTATGGTTACGCGGCGAAACCGGCGGCCGCTCAACGAGCGCCAGAGCATCTGGCGGAGGGATTCGACCTCCGGCAGTTCAGGCACGACACCCCAACGAAGTTGCGGGACGCAGAAGCCTGGAGAGAGCGACTAAGTGCGAGCAGTCGAGTGTCGCGGGGCGGCTTGAAGGGTGAACCTTCGCCAGCTCGAGGGCGGCCTCGGCCTGCTCACTGCTGATACCGAGTCCGTCCGCCAGCGAATTACGAATTGTTTTGCGGGGTGCCGAGAAAGCTGCTCGAACGGTTGCCTGCACGTCGGCCTCCTCGGCACGGTCGAACGCCAGGTCGTCGCGCGGCTCCATTACCAACACTTCGGCATCTACTCTTGGACGGGGATAAAAACTGCCTGCGGCGACTCGAAAATGGCCGATAGTTCGCCAGTAGAGTGAGGCGAAAACGCTCAAAGCGCTGCGGTTGCGAGAACCCGGTAATGCCCTTATGCGAGCCGCGACTTCTCGCTGAAACGTCAGGACCATGCGCACGATCAAATCACGGTATTCACAAAGGTGGTGAAAGATCCCGGCCGCCGCATTGAATGGCAAATTTCCGATAACCTTGAGGCGTTCTCCACCCAAGTCGCTGGGCACGACCGTCAGGAAATCGCGCTCCAGAACCGTAACTCGCTCATCTTGCGCGAACCGACTTCGAAGCATGGCAGCCAGATGGGAATCAATTTCCACCAAGATGATTCTTCCTGGGCCGGCCGCTGAAATTTGCTCGGTCAATATTCCCAGCCCTGGCCCGATCTCGAGCACCGTATCTCCAGCCTCCAGCATCGCTGCCCTGACAATGTGGCTGGCCACTGTCTGTTGTATTAGGAAGTTCTGCCCGCGTGCTTTGACCGGGCGCAATCCTGCGGCTCTCAGGACATCGTGCGGCGATTTTACTGCCCGGCTCTCCGTCGGCGGTCTCGGGTCGTGCCCCCTTGAAAGAGCTTGTGGGGTTATACTCTGGAACGATGATCCAATCACAATGGCAGATTCGCCTGAGCATCGATCGACAACGGATCGGCCTCACCGCGCAGCAGCCGGTAGCTGCCAGCTATGGCGATCATCGCCGCGTTGTCCGTGCAGTATTTGAAGGAGGGTGCGACCAAGCGACGACCATCCGCCGCCGCCGCTGCGCTCAAGCGTTCGCGCAAACGCGAATTGGCAGCGACTCCACCTGTTAATACGATGGTTTCAGCGTCGAGTTCGCGCGCGGCGGCGATAGTGGGACGCACGAGCATATCGACCACCGCCTCCTGGAAGCTGGCAGCCAGATCGCTTTCGCTTGTGCTTGGTGCACCTTCCGAGCGGAGAAATAATGCAACTGCCGTCTTCAAGCCACTGAAGCTGAAGTCCAACGGCGCGCGCTTAACCCGAGCGCGCGGCAGTCGAATGCGCTTGGGGTTCCCGCGACGCGCCAGCTCGTCAATAATTTTGCCGCCCGGGTACCCCAATCCCATCAATTTAGCGACTTTGTCGAAGGCTTCCCCGGCAGCATCGTCGCGCGTTGCACCCAGTCGGCGGTAACGGCCAAATGCCTGAACCTCAAAGAGCGCGGTATGGCCGCCGGACACTACCAGCGCCAGATACGGCATCGTCAGCTCATTCTCCAACAGCGGAGCGAGCAAATGACCTTCCAGGTGATTGACTCCGACCAATGGGATGCCGGTGGCCTGCGACAAACCTTTTGCGTACATCAGGCCCACCAGGAGCGAGCCAACCAGTCCAGGACCGCGCGTTACCGCGATACCGTCGATGTCGCTTAGCTGGCAGCCGGCGACGGCAAGCGCACGCTGGACTACAGGCTCAATGGTCAGAATATGGTTACGCGAAGCCAGCTCAGGTACCACACCGCCATAGGGCCGGTGGATGTCGTCCTGACCCGCTATTGCGTTGGCGCGGACGATAGCGACACCCGGCCGATTGGTTTCGATCACGGCGGCGGCCGCATCATCGCACGAAGATTCTATTCCCAGAACAATCATGTCGTCTAATATTGCCTGTTGCGTATTTCTCAGTTAGCGTGGCTTCTCTTGGCTAAGAGTCTTGCCCTTCCTGCGCGAAGCGCGGGTGCGCGCCAGCAGGGTTCGCACGGAAACAACCACCACCACGATGATAACTGCCAGCAGGAATAGAGCAAGGAAGATGGCATAGGAAATGAACGCGGCTTGCATCGGCCTCAGGTGACCCCAGGGGTAATTGGCCTGTTCTGCCGGGGAATCGGCCTATCAGTAGGCTGACCGGCCGAATCGCGCCCCGCCGACCTGCTGGAGCCCGACGTTACGTCGTTTTGTTTCTCAGGGGCCCGAGCTCCTCGACCTTGGGAATCCATGGTCATCACGCGACTGCTCTGCCAAAGGTACCAGACTGCCGCAGTGCGGTACGGTCGCCATCGTTCGGCCAACCGCTTCAGCTCTTGCGCAACTGGTAATTGACGCATCCCATAAGCCTTGGCCACAGCGCTGCGAAGCCCCAGATCCCCGACCGGCAGCACATCGGGACGCCGCAGATTGAACATCAGAAACATTTCGGCGGTCCATCGTCCAATCCCGCGCACGCGTATCAGCTCGGCGATGATTTGCTCGTCGGTCATGCTCGGGAACCGGTGAAAGTTAAGGGTACCATCGCGGATATGGCGCGCCAGATCGCGGATGTATCCGATCTTGCCACGTGAGAGTCCGGCGCGGCGCATAGCTTCGTCAGAAGCTCCAAGCACGCCCTCGGGCGTCGGGAAACGCCCACCTCCGACGATCTTTACGAAGCGCTGATAGATCGCCAGAGCAGCGCGCCCTGCCAGCTGCTGAAAGATTATCGCGCGCACCAGGGCTTGGAACCGCTCGCGGCGGTAAGCGATGTTTAGAGGGCCAACCCGCTCAATGATTGCTGCCAGTACAGGATCCTTGCTGCGCAAGAGCTCGACCGCCTGCTTGCCCCAGGGGACTGGAAATTTGCGAGAACGTGACGACTGCCGAGGACCTCGCGTTGTTTCTGCTCGGACTGCGGCAGCTTCACGACCCATGGCTTTTTGTTCTCGGCACTTGAATTCAGTGAGGGTCCACCCAGACGCGCTCCAGACGCGCCGGCCGCATCGGATTTAGGAGATACCCGTGCACCCACGGCTGTCTGATTGCGTAACTGATCGGATAATAGAGCAAAACCCAGGGAGCGTCGTTAATGATCATTCTCTGCGCCTGGTCATAAACTTTATAGCGCTCGTCGAGGTTGGTCAGGAGTGCTGCTTTCTCCAGCAGCGCGTCGACATGCGGATTGTAGTAAAAGGAATTATTGTTTGCGCCCCATTGACTGCGAGCGAATAGTACCTCGAGAAAGTTCTCCGGATCGGGAAAGTCGGCTTCCCATCCAGACAAGACCAGCTCTACGGTTCCGGGCTGACGGATAGCCTGCAGCAGTGACGGCCAGGCAACAGGTCTCAACTGCAGGTGGACATCGACCAGAGCGAGATCCTGCTGGATGGACTGCGCCAGCATCATTTGGGTCTCATCCGCGCGGATCCATAGCTGCGGCGCGAAATCTTTGGGGATGCCCGCTTGCTCCAGCAGCTGACGCGCCTTGCGCGGATCATACGGGTAGCCCCGAATCGATGGGTCATAACCCGGCAACCCCGGCGGTAGAATGGTCGAGGCCGGAACACCGCGATGGTTGAACACCGCAACAAGCTTGTCCTTGTTGATCGCGTAATTGAACGCACGCCTGACCCGGACATCGGTAAAGGGTGGAATCTGGCAATTCATCCCTAGATAGCTGGTGGCCAAGCTGACCTGTGAGAGGACGAGTGCTTTAAGCCGTGGGGTCTTCATCACCCAGGGAAATTCGGCTGGCGGGATGGAGGCTATATCGATTTCACCCGTTTCATATTTTAACCACTGGAGGTTATCGTCGACTCCGATTTCTTCCGACACCGCATCGAGACGCGGGAGTCCGGGGAGGAAGTAGTAGGGATTTCTCACCAGTACGATGCGCTGACCACTCTTCCATTCCTTCAGCATAAAGGGTCCACTACCGATGGCATGGCGCGAAAAATCCTTGCCGTAGCGTGCTACCACCTCGGGGGGAACAGCCGCAGCAAACGGCATGGCCAGTTTGGCAAGGAAAATCGGGTCCGGAGATGCCAGCTGAAAGATAATCGTCCAAGGATCGGGAGTTTTAATTCCGGCAACGCTTTTTGCCCGCCCGCTGCTGTACAACGGCGCCCCTTCGATGCCGCGATAATATTCGATGCCCTGCGAATTGTTAGCCGGGTCCAGCACTCTCTCAATTTCGAACTTGAAATCGCCGCTGCTGACAGTCCGGCCGTTACTGAAGCGGATATTACGGCGCAGATGAAAAGTGAAGGTCCGCGCATCAGCCGACGTCTCCCAACGGACCGCTGCATCGGGCACCAGCTGCACGCCCGAATCGCTGTAGCGGACCAAGGTATCGTACAGCATCTGTTCGAACGCCCATGATGCGGTATCGTAGCCTGCTACGGGATCGAGAGTCGGGACGTCGTCGCGCGTGGCAAGTCGAAGTACGCTTCTTCCCCCAGTCGCGTGCGGCCGGGCACTGCGACATCCCCAGGCTAGAATGGTGGCAACCGAAAAGATGATCGACAGAAGCTGGACAGGAACTAACTCCCTTTTGGCCCGGTCGCGGCTCGAACTCCGGTCCACGCTGTTCCCTCGAGTTATATCGTGGCACCTGGGGCGCGCGAACGCCCGCGGCGGCGCAAGTAACCATAGCCAAGGAGATTGAAGGCCAGTACGGCATAAAAAATCGCCAGGCCCGGAAACAGGGCGAGCCACGGAGCCGTCCGAAAGTAAGTGGTTGCCTCTTCGACCATCCGTCCCCAGCTTGGAGTGGGGGGCGGCACACCCAGCCCAAGAAAGCTCAAACCCGCGTCGAGCAACAGTGTTCCCGAGGTTCCCAGCACACCCATCACTACTATCGTCGGCAAAACGTTGGGCAGAATGTGGCGCACAATCAATCTTCCTGAGGGGGCGCCGAGGGTTCGCGCCGCGACAACGAAGTCGCGTTGTGCAAGCGATAAGGTCTCGGCGCGCACTACCCGAGCAACCCCGGTCCAGGAGACTAGGCCAATCACGATCAGGATGTTGAGCAGGCTGGGGCGCAATACCGCCACCAGTGCCATCGCGAGCAACAGCGCCGGCAGTGTGAGCATTACATCAGTGAAGCGCATCAACACGAAGTCGATACTGCCGCCGAAAAAGCCGGCAAGCAGCCCGATCGTCACTCCGATAGCAACTGTCACTACCATCGCGGCTACGCCCACCGCCAGTGACACCCTCGCCCCAAAAATAATCCGCGATAGAACATCCCGTCCAAGCTGATCCGTTCCCAAGGGGAAGGCTGCAGAAGGAGGGCCGGGATTGCCGAAAGTCGGCGCCACCGCACGCACCGGATCGTGGGGGGCGATTAAAGGTGCGAATAGCGCGGCCAACACCAGGCTAACTACCATCAGCAATCCGGCGGCCTCCATTAAGTTAAGACGCATCTGACCAGTGGGCGTGAGTCGTTCGATTACTGGCCCTTATCCAGTGCGATCCTTGGATCAAGCCAAGCGTAGAGCAAATCAACGACAAGATTGGCGACCACGATCAAGAACGCGGCGAAGAGCACCGTCCCCATTATCAGCGGAATGTCAAGATTAAAGATGGCATCGAAAGCCAACCGCCCAATTCCGGGCCAGTCGAACACCGTCTCGGTCAGCACGACACCCGAGAGCAGGCCGGCGAGATCGAGCCCGGCGAGCGTCACCAGCGGCAAGACGGCGTTGGCCAGGGCATGCTTGAACAGCGCGCCCAGCCACGACAAGCCCTTGCTGCGCGCAGTCCTCACATAGTCCTGCTCCATCGCTTCGGTTAGATTGGTATGCAGGATGCGCGCATAATAACCAGCGAGACCTAGCGCCAGAGTTAGCGCCGGCAGAATCAGACTTCTCCAGCCATCGAAACCGCCCAGCGGGAATGAGCGCAATGTCGCTGCGGCGCCGATAAGCATTACAGTGCCGAGCCAGAAAACCGGGAGTGAAATCAAGGTCAATGAGACAAACAGCAGCAGCCGGTCAGTTGCTCGGTCGTGATAGGCGGCGGAAAGCACGCCCATCAGGAGTGCGAGAACCAGCGCCAATACCATCGCTGTGACGGCGAGAATGAGCGTTGCCGGAAACCTTTCCAGGATTAGCCTGGTCACGTTTTCACGGCGAATGTATGAGCGCCCGAGATCTCCCCGAATCGCTCGCCCGAGATAGCGCAGGTATTGCACGTAGATTGGTTGGTCCAGACCCAGTTGCGATCTAATAAGAGACAGCGTTTGCGGGTCGGCCTTTGCTCCCGCCATCGCAACCGCCGGATCGCCCGGAACCACGAAAGCAAGTGAGAAAGTGATAAGCGAAGTTCCCGCCAGAACGAAAACTCCGAATATTATTCGCCGTACAACGTAGCCCAGCATAAATTTCGGCGCCTGCTGACGAGACTTTGTTGGCGTGGCACCGCCTTTTGCGCATCAGGCTGAAACAATTCCATTGCTCACCAAGAGGCGGCGCAGCTTGAGCTGAACGCGCTCTCGGCGCCGGCGCGCTGCGCCCGACTGTGTATCAACAGAGGCTGCGTCCGCCAACAAGAGAGAGCGCTCGTCCTGGCCAAGGCCTTCCATCAGGCGATTCATTACGTTCAGAATTTCCCGCTCTCGTTCTGTAAGTTGATCTCTGGCAGCAGGGTTTAGTGCTGCGTTGCTCAAGGCGCGAAAATGCGCCAGGAATGCAGCAGTCGAAGAATAGGTCGGTCGCTCCATTGCCCATCATGGAACCGCAGCGCCAAGCGGAGAAATCGCCAGGCCGATCACATACCCCAACGCTGCAGCGCCTAGTGCGATTACCAGGAATCGAACTCCTGCCAACGCGGGGTGCGGGTGTTCGGCCAGCCGCCCCTCAATGAGGTAGCCAACACCGAACAAGACAAGCGCAGTAGTGGCAAGGGCAGCGAACAGGCCTGCTCGCACCGAAGAGAGCATCATAAACGGTAGCAAGGGGATTACCGCACCTGCCAGGAAGGCGAAGCCCATTAGCAGGCCGTCGGCGATCGGATTACCAAATGAGCCTCCGCTGAGCCCATAAATTTTCTCTTCGGCCGTTGAATAGAGTGCCTGTGGAGCCGAGCTCAAAAGCCGGACGACACGATAACTCGCCTCGCGCGAGAGACCCTCTTTGGCCAGTTGCTCGAGCAGACTTTCCTGCACAATGTAGGGCTGAGCTTTTGCCTGGCGGCGGGCGCGACGCATCTCAGTCCGAATCACCTCGGTTTCGGCACGGGTTCCCAGATAAGCTCCGGCACCCATAGAAAGAGCTCCAGCTGCAGTCGAAGCCAACGCGGACAGTATAATCTGCGCGCGTCCTGACACCGCACCGCTGAGCCCCGCCAGGACGCCTGCGGTGGTCAGAACTCCGTCCTGCACACCGAACACGATCTCGCGAACGTTGGCCAAACGCTCGAAAATGCGGCGCTGCTCTTCAGGTTTTAGCACTGCCAAAGGAACCTTGAGGCCCCGGTTCAACGCTCCCCGCACTCGCCGTTTCCAGTGTCGGTCACTCGTCGAGTGACTTTAGAAGCGAACAAGGCAGGCGCTTCGGACAATCCTTCGTTTGAGTTTGGGAAGAAGAGGTTAGATCGAAGTCCTTCATTGCAGAAGACTTAGCTAAAATTTCTGGTCAAGAGGACCGAATTCGTCTCCGGGTTGCCAATCGGCCGGGCACAATCGGCCCGAACGCAGCGCCCGCACTACGCGCAGGGTCTCGCTCACACTGCGGCCCACATTGATCGAGCTCGCAACGCAGTAAGCGATGATTCGCCTCTGGTCGAGTATAAAGGTTGCCCGCATCGCCACCTTTTCGCGCTCATCGAGTACGCCGTATTGGCGTGCCAGTCTACCGTCCTGGTCAGCAATTAATGGATAACTGATCCCGCCCAGTTCCTGTGACCATCGCAGATGAAGCTCGGGGTCATCAACGCTCACTCCAACGATGCTGGTTTGCTCTTGTCGGAACGCTGGCTGTGCTCTATGGAATCCTGTGACTTCGGTCGGACAGATAAAGGAAAAATCGTGTGGATAAAAGAACAGCACCACCATGTCAGAGCGAATGCGGTCGAAGCGAAGGCGGCTTATGCGACCATCAAACGCACATGGCAAATCCCAATCTGGGGCGACATCGCCTGGCTTGAGCATGATTTGTCACCTAGTCGGCTAGCAGATTACTCGATACTGTAAGTCAGCGAAACCGTGGCAGGGACGGTAATTTCTCCGGCTGTTATGGGGGTGGGTGCGTGCGCGGTCAAGGCCGCCATCCCAGCGAATCTGGCCAGCGGCTGCGGCCGTGACTCGGCTTCGCTAGAGGCCCGCAGTACCGGACCGAGCTTCACTCCGAGAGCGTCGGCGAGCGCTGCGGCCCGTGTTTGTGCTTCGCGGGCGGCTTTGGCGATGGCTTCCGTTCGTACTTTCGAATCTGAATGCAGGCTGTAACTCAGGGAACTTACCCGGTTGGCTCCGGCGCCGATTGCCGCGTCGATTAAAGGCCCAATCAAGCCCAATTCTCCAGTTTCGATCGTTATTGTATTCTCAGCGGTGTAGCCCGTAACCGTTGGCTTGCCTTCTCGAGGTTCAGTGTAGTCCGGGCTCAGCGAATAGCCGCCAGTCCATAATCTACCCTTATTGCCGAGCTTGGAAGACAAGGCCTCCCGCACCTTTTCTGCCAACGCGCCATTCAGGCCGGCCGCATGGTCAGCGGTTGCCGCATGCGTTTCGATCGCGATTTCGAGCGTTGCCAGATCAGGTGCGGCTTGAATTTCTGCGTTACCGCTGACTTCGATGGTTCGCGTGCCTGACGTGAGCGGTGGTTGCGCTATGCCATCGGGTACAGGTGGAAGTCCAGGAGATGGCATAGGTTTCATTGGTGCAGAAGGGAGCGGAGGCGGGGATATCTCGGCCCCAAAGCTTTGGTGTCCCGGCCAAGACGACGACAACGGCAGCAGGATCAGGAGTGGAACCAGCGAGTGCCTGACTGAGAACATAATGGTCTCCGACTAACACAATGTTAGAGGTTTCAACAGCTCGTGTATCTGCGGGCAGCCCCTTATCGCTGAACTCGACGCTTCGGGGCCTCCTCCTTCAAATTACACGCTCAGGCCACAGATCAAATCCGAGTTGCCTTAAAAATCACGCCGAGTAGCATACCCCTGAATCTCGTTGCGAGAGGAGTCCATATGCAAATCGGATTTTTTGCTGTCGGCATTGGCCCGAGTGCCAACCCGGAACTGCTGGCCCTCGCAGCGCGAGCCGTAGAGCAGTGCGGGTTCCATTCGTTGTGGACTGGCGAGCATGTGGTCCTGGTCAGCCAATATGCTTCAAAATACCCTTATACCCAGGACGGTAAGATGCCATTGCCGAATACGAAGGTCGATTTCCTCGATCCCTTTGCGACCCTAACTTTTGCAGCCGCCCATACCAAGAGTATCCGTCTGGGTACTGGTATCTGCCTGGTCCCTGAGCATAATCCGGTCGTCTTGGCGAAACAGGTGGCCAGCCTTGACAAGCTGTCGGGTGGGCGCTTCGACTTCGGTGTTGGAATCGGTTGGCTTGCTGAGGAATTCGCTGCGGTGGGAGTGCCATGGGAACGCAGGGCTGACCGCACCCGCGAGTATCTCAAGGCGATGACCCTGTTGTGGACTGAAGAAGAACCGGAATTCAAAGGGGAGTTCTGCAGCTTTCCCAAAGTATGCTCATATCCGAAACCGGTTCAGAAACCTCATCCCCCCATAATATTTGGCGGTGAGAGCACGCCCGCTCTGCGGCGGGTAGGTGAAGTTGGCAATGGATGGTTCGGGGTGAACGTCACCCCGGAACAGGCCAAAGCCAAAATCGAGCGCATGCGCAAGTACGCGCAGGCTGCCGGGCGAGATCCGGACAAATTACACTTTTCAGTCTCTCCTGGAATTGGCTCGTCGGTCGGTTTGGATGAAGTGAAGCGATATCGCGACGCGGGGGTTCACCAAGTGGTGATCGGAACAATCCCGCGTGACCCCAAAACCGTCCAGGGAGACGTGGAGCGACTCGCTGACAAGATCGTCGCTCCCGCCGCCCAGCTCTGACCGCTGTGCATCGGAGGACGCCCTACGCAGACGAGGGCTAAGTGTGTGAAATCTGCGCGGCGCTGACGTAAGCCGGCCCTCCATCAACGGCCGCGAAACCCATTCGGGCATGGAAGGGCGGATTTCATAGCGGATCAAGCGGGTCGTGTCTTCCGGTTGTCGGGGATGCGACGAGTATGCCTTATCCGTGAAGTCGTATCCGTATGATCGAGAGGCTAGAAGTTGAAGCGGCAACCTCCGTTTCACTCGCAGCCATCGGGCCGCCGGCGCCCTATCGGCACCACGTTAAAGGGCGTTGAGGAAGTTCACCAAGTCGGCCTTTTGCTGGGCTGACAACCCGATATTGAACCGTTTGTTGTAGAAATCCACCAAGGCGGCCAGGCTGGGGACGTTTCCGCCATGGAAGTAGGGGGCACGCGAGGCGAGCCCTCGCAGCACGGGAACCTTCATCTTGCCGAGGTCATTGCATCGACCGGTAATCAAACCGAGCCCAGGGTCCGTCGTATCAAATTCATCACAGGTCGTTGGCTGACCCGGCAGCAACTGGCAATAGCTGGACTGCACTGGATTGGAGAAGAAATTCATGCTGCCGCTCGGACAGTAGAAAGCAAAGAGCGGAAAGTCCGAACTGGGGGGTAAGGCATCGTTGGTATTGTTACTATTATCCATGATCCCCGTGCGCTTGGGATCGAGAAAGTTGTCATTCCCCACGTTGAGATTGTTGTGACAGGTGGCGCAGGTCCCGACGACAGTTGAATTAGGGCCACCGGGTGGGTTGGTTGGCCCAACCGGATTAAGCACGTCATCCAGCCCGGCGACATCGTTAATCGTAAACTTTACGCTGTTGAAAATCGCCTCACCCCGCGCGATCGAGGCACGCTGCTGCATTTGAGGGGTGGTTGTCGTGCTGGCGTTGGCGAATGACGAATAGATGGTAAATGCGTCCGGCCGTCCGAAGATCCCGGGACAAAACGCATTCTGGCCGTCGAGCGGCTCCAAGCTAAAGCATTCTCCAGGAATCGGAATGCCGTTGGACGATGGCACATTTAGACGTGAATCAAACAGCAGCTCGGGGCCACCGGCCGCCCCACTTCCGTCGCCTCCAGTTAGATCGCCGGCTGGAAAATTGGCTGATTGGGCGGTAAACACCCCGAGCTGGAAATCGGCTCCTGCCTGAGCATCAGTGTCTACTGGACTTATGGTTGTTTGGCCGTGAAATTCGGTCGCATTGATAAATTGATTTTCGAGCGACGGTTCACGCGCGTCCCACATGATATTGAAGTTGGTTGGTCCGCGGGCACCGGGATTTAAAAAGGCCACATTAGCGGATGGCAACGGCCGCCGGTAAACGGACGCGAGACCCGCGGGAAGCCCATAGGTGGGGTCGTTTTCGCAACCTGTCGGGTCGCTCTTCACGATCATCACCCACTCTGGTGAACTGCCGTTGAAAGTGAGCGTGCCGGGGGGGCTCAAGGGGTTGGGCGCATTCAGCGCAATTCGGAAGTTTCCTCGCTTAAACAGCTGTGAATGAGCCGCTAGGAACTTGGGACTCAATGGGTTCGTTGCGCCCGGTGTGTCAGGGCAGTTTGCTGCATCGACGGGCTGGAACAACGGGCTTCTGCCGCGAGACGCCAAAAACACGGTGGCGATCTGAGGCGGGCTGATCGCCCAGCCACTCTGAGGTGTATGGCAGGTAAAGCAGCTGCGCCCATTCGAGGTGATTGCCGTCGAGAAGAAGGGGTTACTATCGGTACTGACCGGGCCCGTCGGTAGAAATGACGAGATCACACCGGTGGGATCCAAAAATGAGATGTTCGCCGGAATTGTCGCCGGAGTTTGCCCAATCAAGATTTGGAGCAGGGTCGGTGCCGATCTTGCCGACCGAGCAATTTGAGCCATACCTATCGTTGCTCCTCGAGACGCTTGCGCATAGGCAGTACCACCAGCTAAAACGATCGTCGCTAGCATCATCCGCAAGCAATCCCGCGAGAAGCGTCGAGCTCGAGCATTCTGCGTTCCAAACTCCTTAAAAGTGTCGAATTTCTCTCGAGCTTGTATGGTTGGGTTCATAGCCGACATCCCCATCAGGCAACGATCCGTTGTTTGGCGCAAATCTTATTAGATTTTACAAATTCAGATTATAGCTGTTTAACACAATCATGACCAATTGCAATCTATTTAGTGTCGAAAATTCCAAATAATTTCTGTTAGTGTCTTTGTCCTCAAATTCATTTAAATCATTTCCTTTAGAAAAATTGTCAATTTTTACTTGGGCAGTGGTCCTGTTTGGCAGGCTTTAACTGTCTTTGACCAGCAACTGCGCTCCGATTAACGAACTGTGGTCGTTTAGGCGCAGCCAGCTGAGGGTACGACCGAGCTTTGTTCCCAACGTGTTGATCCGAGTCCAGCTGATAAGCAGGCGCCGTCGAACGAGGCGGTATAGTTGGTTGCCTGCGGCATGTCCCGGCCTCGCTGACACCGATCGGTGCGGGCAATGCCGCAACGCTGATATTGCGTTCGCCCGTGCTGGTCTCTGCGATTCAGAGGTGGTATTGGACCTACGAAGACAAGCTTCAAAGAACAGCCGTGAGAGGATCCAGCTACCGTTGATTGTGGATCTTTGTACGTACTTGTGAGCGGAAGCTATGAGGCCGATCAGGCGCTTAGCCGAGCCAATAGAATTTCCCCTAAAAGGGAGCAGGATATGAAACTAGGGTACTTTGATTTTAATCCGGATTATTCGATTAGGCCTGACGATCTCGGGCGTGCTTGTGAGGAACGTGGTTATGATTCGCTGTGGCTAGGGGAACATATCAATATTCCGGTGAGCCGCCGTACGCCATATCCGTTGGGGGGCGAACTACCAAAGTATTATTCGCACATGCGTGACCCTTTTATCTCGCTAATGGCTGCTGGGGCCGTAACGAGCAAACTGAAACTTGCGACGGGGGTTTGTCTGCTGGCGGAGCGAGACCCGATTACAACTGCCAAAGAGGTGGCTACTCTCGACTGTTTAACCGATGGAAGGGTCATATTCGGCATAGGCGGGGGATGGAACGTGGAAGAAATGGAAAACCACGGAACACCCTTTAATCGCCGCTGGAAGGTGTTGCGCGAACGGGTAATGGCCATTAAGACCATTTGGACCGAAGAAGAGCCTTCCTTCCATGGCGAGTTTGTCAATTTTGAACCGTTGTGGTCCTACCCCAAACCTGTCCAGAAGCCTCACCCTCCGATCATCATGGGCAGTATCAGGCCTCAGGGCCTGCAACGAATTGTCGACTATTGTGATGGCTGGTGTCCGGCGGATTTCGCGATCGAGGACTTCCGTCCCGTATTAGCTGAACTGCGACAGCGTTGTGAGAAGGCGGGCCGCGATCCGCAGTCTTTATCCATTTCCATTTTTGCCACTGGCGATCCAGACGACTCCAAACTGTACCGCTACCGAGAATTGGGAGTTGACCGTGTGGTGCTCGGGGTGGGACGGCAGGATGTGGACGTGAAGGGCAGAGTGCTATCGTTCCTCGACCGCTACGCCAAACTTATCCCTCAACTTGCCTGAGAGCTGTCCACCCTGACAAATGGGGAAGGCCACCCCCGGATGTGCCCATCGACCCATCGAGTTATTGAGCGCGATGCGCCTTTACATATTCGGCCCTTGCAGGACATCTCTTCGGAATTATCTTTTGGTTGGAGTTCGAAGCCATTCAGGCTTCGGCAAAAAATCGGACGAGGGAGGTGAGAGAAGATGGCGGGTGAGCTTCAGCCTTGGTTCGCCGGTTGGCCATCGCTCGAACAGTTTCGAAAAGAATTCGATGATTTGTTCGCCCGGTTCTTCGGCGACACATATCGCACTCCAGCAGGTTGGATGTCGAGTTGGCCGATGACCGAATCTTACGTAAGGGACGGTCGTTGGATCATGCGGGTCGACCTGCCGGGTGTGGATCCCAAAGACATCGATGTGTCCGTCGCGGGTGAGACGCTGACTATCCGCGCCTCACGTGAACGGCGGAGCCAGCATGACTCGGGCACGCATGAAAGCAGCTACCGATTTGAGCATTCTGTCACGCTGCCCAAGGGTGTTGACAGCGATCAAATAAAGGCCAGTTACCAGCATGGGGTTTTGGAGCTGAGTATGCCGGCTTCGCCGCAAGTGACGGGCCGCAGGATACCAGTCGAGCTCACTGCCGAGGACAAGCCTAAGATCGAACATCAGGCTGCGGCGTGAGCATCTCGACAGACTCTCAGCCTGCAGCCGTTGCTCTCGATTGACGGCTTCGAGTGGACTCAAACGGGGCGGTCGAGTTCAGCGCCTCGCCCCGTTTGAGTTCAGCCTCCTGTTCATCAGATGTCAATCGATAAATCTCATACGAACATCAGCCGGCTGTGCCTGACAGGCTTCAGAGCCACCAAACCACTGGTAACGATGACGGACGACGAATCGATAGCCGGCATCCCTTAGATCGCGGGGAATCAGCTCAAGAAGGCCTATCCATGACCACGGTCTACCAAGTTGTTTGACTATTTCGAGGACCGCGGTTGACTCGGTGTAGATCGTGTCTCCGCGGATGAGAATCACGCTCGATAATGGTTGAGGGTCATGCAAGCGCTTTCTGATGATGGCCTGCCCGGTCGATGATTGCTGAGAGCAAAAACGAAAAATGCCCCTGTGATCGTGCCGGATGACGAATCGCACCCAGGCGTTACAAAGATTACACAAGCCGTCAAAGAGAATCAGCGCGCAATTCACATCGTTATCACGAACCGAGTCCGCTTGAGTTACTCACCTACACCAGACGGGCCGAAAACCAGCCAACAGATCGAAGCCTTCGGTTGCCGTCGCCCGGACCCAACGGCAGGCGTCTACGCCGTGACCTGGCAACAATCCACGTCTTTCCAGGTGGATGATAACTCGTGTAACGGGCACTAACTACCGCTCGGTGCGGAAGTGCGCCTGGTGCCGTCCTAACGGCAGCCGGACGCACTGGTCGACCAGCGTTTCCGTTCAAGGATAGGTCGTGGTCGTCGTGGTGGTCTGGGCCGGAGGATTTGCATTCGCGTTCCAGGTGGTGGTGGTTTGTTTCTGCAATACTCCGGGCGCGGGTTCGGTTACCGTATGCTTTTGCACTACGGCTCCGTTATCCCAGGTTGTTGTCGTTGTTTGCGAGCCAGCAGCGGGGGGCATCGCACTAGTTGTTTGTGAGTTTTGCGCGGGCGCGACCGGGGGGTTGATTTGGACTACTGGAGGCGTAGTTGTCTGTACTTCCTTGGTCGTCCGTGAGACGCATCCAAGCATGACCAGGGCGACAGAACCGAAGATGGCCAGTGGCGGAAGCGAAAAGATTTTACCGTTGAGCATATGTCCTCCTGAGACTCGGCTTAAGGATTTACCGTCTGCACCGGATCGGTGGTGCGTTGATAAGCAGGCACCTGGACCGGATCGAGCGACTGGGGTCGAACACCCCGTGTCAGACGCGTGAAAAGCCAACGTCCCAGGGTTCAATCTTTGTGCCATAGCGCGGCGTGCAGGAGTCACGGCTCAAGTAAAGGTTTTTTCGAGACTTTTCCGTTGCCTGTCGTGAGGCTTAAATCGTTCGGTGAGCCTGTGGATGTAAAATCGAGATGGCGGTTCAGGCGAGCCGACTCCGTGGATTCCAATGCTCGTAATGGAACATGGATTAAAGAGTTATCAGAAAAAGAACCTCGGAGCCGGAGTTGAGCTGCGCTACTTTACAATTTACAAAGCTGCGACCCCGCACGGTTGGATTCAAACGAACCTGCGGCCGTGTAGTTCGCTTGGTAGATCCAAACCGAGAGCAATTAGCTTAGCATCGATGTACGCTTTGTATTTCTGGCGGATCTCCTCGTTACCCACGCCTTTCAAACCCCATTTGATAAACTTGGGCGTGTTTGGCGAATCTGAGCGCCCAAACATATCGAGAGCCGCCGCATACCATTTCGGCAGCAAACGCTGAACAAGTGCTCGCTCCCGATTGTGGGCACACAGTTGTTGCAGGAAGTAATAGCCCATTTCGGAATGGCCCAATTCGTCACGTTCGACCGTGCGGGAGATCTTGCGTAGTGGTATATAACTCGAATCGCGCCAGTCACGCGCATGAAAGGCACCGTTTAAATCGATGAGGAAATGAAACAGCGCGTCATCGGCCCAGGTCTCTTTGGGCAGATGAAACGCATAATGAGCATAGGGCACATCCTGGAGGACAAAGCTGGGGTCCAGCCCCAGCGCCAGCCGATGAAACATAATTGCATGCTTTAATTCTTCAGCCACATACTCGGCTTTAAGCAGGCGCGCCTCAGGCGTCGGTGCTTGAGCCTCCGCTAGTTCGAGGCACGTACCCATCAGTCCTAGGAAGCTCTTGTTGCCCGCCCGCTCCCCTTCATGTCGCAACATTTTAAGTAGCAACGACCGGTACTCCTCGGGCATCTCCTGACCCTCGTCGAAGGAGTATTGAGGACGCTCCACTCGACATTGCAGCTCGGGCAGCGGGTCTCCCAGCGCGTAAGCTCGTTGCCAGAAAGGCCATAAGCCCGGTTTGAGCGGATCTGTGGCTCTATCGGTTTTATTCGATGGATCAGGAGGCCAATCATCTAGACTCATAGTCCAAACTCCTGGTTGAGTGGGGGTTGAGCGCACTTTGCGAGAGAGGCGAGCTAACTGCTTGGCCGCCGCGTCAAACCTGCGCCCTCCTCTTGAAGTTTTCTTTTGATATCGTCGCGCAGATCTTTCTTTGAAATCTTGCCGACCGCGGTAACTGGCAGTGAGGCGACAACTTCGAGACGTTCAGGCAATTTGAAGCGAGCAATCCCTTTATGCTCAAGGAAGCGGTTCAATTGTGCAAGGTCCAGAGTCCCGCCTTGTCTCAGAGTCACGTAGGCGCATGATCGCTCTCCCATGAGCGGATCAGGCATCGCTACCACAGCCGCACTGAGGACCGCGGGATGGCTGAGGATAAGGTTTTCCACCTCTTCGGCACTGATCTTTTCGCCACCGCGGTTTATAAGATCCTTGTTGCGGCCTTCGATTACCAGATTTCCACTGGGATGGAGTCGAACCATGTCACCAGTGCGGTAGAACCCGTCGGCCGTGAAGTTGGTGCGGTTGTGCTCGGGCGCCTTATAGTAGCCGCGGATGGTATACGGGCCACGGGTAATCAACTCGCCAATCTCCCCCGGTTCGACCTCGTTGAGTCGCTCATCGACGATTCTGAATTCGTCAGCTTCGGATATGGGACGGCCCTGCGTTTCGATGATGACCTCTTCCGGATCGTCGGGGCGTGTCGTGCAGCACAGCCCCTCGGCCATGCCGTAGACTTGGGTGAGAACGGGTCCCAAAGTGCCGATCACCCGCCGAGCTGGTTCAGGGTGGAGGCGTGCGCCGCCGACCGCGAGCGACCGAAGCGACGACAAGTCACTGTGCCTAAAAGCGGGCGAATTGAGCCAGTTGAGTACCATCGCAGGTACGGCGCAAAGCCACGTCACCCCTTCGCTTTCAATCAGGTTCGCAATCGTCTCCGGGTCGGTCTTGTGGGCCAAGACAATCCTGGCGCCTCGGAGAAGCCCGGGTTGCACTCCTCCAGCTAACGGGAAGTTATGCATCATTGGCAAAGCGATGAGCGCGGTGCCGTCGGCGCAAAACCCCGACTGGGACGCGAGCAGATAGGAGTTGTAAAGATAATCGTTATGTGTTCGTGGTATTACCTTCGGTAAGCCTGTACTGCCGCCTGACAACTGAAAGACGGCCGGAAAATCCGGCCGTGGCCGCAAAGCGTTGAGTGCGGCGGGCGAGCGGCGCTGCTCAATGGGGTCGAGGGCCAAGTCGTCATACGAGGTCAGGTTCTTGCCACAGGCGCCGTCGGTTACGATAATCTCGCGCAGCTCTGGGAGTTTTTCGCGCAGGTCCTCTGCCATTGATATGAAGTTGAACTCACGGTATGTCGCCGGAATCAGCCAGGCAAAGGCACCCGTAAAGCGGGCCAGATGTTCGATCTCAAATTGACGATGAGCGGGCAGGCATGCTATGGGAATCGCTCCAACTTTGAGGCATGCGAAATATGCCACGATGGCTTCGAGCGAATTGGGAAGTTGGAAGATGACCCGACGGCCACTACAGATACCGCGCTCGGCGAAGTGTAATGCCACGCGATTGACCAAAGTTCTCAGTTCTCGGTACGTCACGCGCTTCGCGTCTTCGATCACCGCCTCGCGTTCGGCATGGCGTTGAGCGGCTTCCTCAAAGACATCCCCAATGCTGACACCCCGCCA
The DNA here is from genome assembly GCA_021323945.1 of Pseudomonadota bacterium. GTDB lineage: Bacteria > Desulfobacterota > Binatia > Binatales > Binataceae > JAMXLL01. The sequence goes on from JAJPKA010000014.1 coordinate 84,638, forward strand.
GTATCCTCTGGCACGGTAACGACTGGCAACGTCCGACGGCCATGCCACCGTCCCTTCAAGCATGGCAACCTCCACGGTCAGGGCAATCTAACCACCGGTTATTAACGCTCATATTCATCCGGAAGTATTCGTGCCGATCTGTCTGTGACCACTTCAGTTAACCACAATGAACAGCCCGGAAACAAAGCTCTCTCCCACTACCTCCTTGAAGTCAGCCCTCTGCCGAAGCTGGCTGCCCGGCAGATGGCTCGGTATGGTTAGGGTATGAGCACCGAGCCCGCAATAGTGTGTATCGGTTCGAGCGCTTTGGCATTTGTTTTCGATCCGATAGTGGGCGGGCTCCGACAACGCGGTTTCGAGGTTCTTTACTACACTGAGGACCGCGACTTCGAGCGCGACTGCGAGCGAATCCTGGCCATCGTCGAGGTGCTGATTGCTGCGAGCAATTTCCCGGTCTCAAAGGAACTGATGTTGCGAGCTCCGCGACTGCGGGCCGTGGTTTCCCCCTTCATTGGGACCGAGGGTTTTGACGAAGCGGCAGCAAGCTCGCTGGGAATAATCGTGGCCAATGGCCAGGTACCCGAGAATTTTTTGAGCATGGCCGAATCCACGATTCTGCTAATGCTGGCCTCGCTCTACTCGCTGCATTGGTGGGAAGGCCAGTTACGCGCCAATCTCCCGCACCCTGCTCGAGTTCCCGGACGAATGCTGAGTGGCAAGACTGTCGGCATGATCGGCTTCGGCCATATCGCTCGTGCCGTCGCTCAACGCCTGGCGTCGTGGGGAGTGAGGTTGCAAACTTATATTCCGCGGCTTCGTGACCCACTGCCCGAGTACGTGGCACGCGTCAGTCTGGATGAGCTTCTGCGCACCAGCGACATCGTTTGTGTACTGGCCAGTCTTAATCCGTCTACGCGCGGTATGCTTAATCTGCAGCGTCTGCAGTTGATGAAACCGGATGCGGTGCTGATCAATACCGCGCGCGGGGCAATCATCGATGAGGCGGCGCTGGTGCAGATCGCGCGCGAGCGTCCGAATTTCCGGATCGCCCTAGACACTTTCGCGCAGGAACCCTTACCGGTCGATAGTCCGCTTCGAAATCTGCCGAACGCGATTCTCACTCCGCACGCAATCGGGCACACGCAGGAGAGTCTGGCGGCGCTAACACCCGCAGCGATCGCCAACGTCACGCGCGCTCTTCGCGGAGAGCTTCCGCTCTATATTCGCAATCCTGAAGTGATTCCCCGATGGACCCGCCGATGGACAAGCCCCCACAGAACGGACTGAGCTGTCACGGCCGGCGTTGCCCAGTACCAGTTTCGGATTGGGAAGTCGACTTGAACGCGCTCATGAGCACGGAAAATCGATGAAGCGACGCTTTTGTTGCCTGCGGTTTCACCGCTACAATGCAGCCTTATCTTCTCGAGCAAGAGGAACTCTAGCGAAGTGCTCCTCGCAATAACCAAATAAACTCAAAGAGCTGGCAATGAGGTTACGCCAAAGGCTAGCACTCATATTTCTGCTTTTGTTGGTGGTACCTTTTGTGGCGGTAACCATCCTGCAAGTAGATCGCACTATCAGTGTGATGGTGCTAGACCTCGACCGCACCGGGAAGCTGGTCGTCGGCCAGATTTTCGAACATATCCGAACCGATCTGAGAAACCCCAAGCCCGACCCGATTGCCGCGCTGCGCGCCGATCCGCTGCTGGAGGGCGTAATGCGCGCATCCTTGGCGTTCGGGCGAGGGGTCGTTTCGGCGCGACTCGAAACCCCGCAGGGAGAGCTCATCGCCGGGTCCGGAAGCCCGATTGCTGACGCTCTTCAGTTTGCGGAGCTCGAGCGCCAGGCGGCATCGTGGTGGCCACTGGCGCCGATCGCGGCGGTCTGGGGAGGACGTACCTACGAGATGAGCCGGGTTGTGGACCTCGACAACAAGCCATTCGCGGTTATCAGGATTGGGTTGTCGACCGCATTGATCGACAGCGAAGCTCGCCATGCTCTTAACTACACCATTGCAGTTGGTGTCGCTGGAGTTCTGCTCGCGGCACTGGCGGCCATGCTGGTCAGTCGATTGCTGCGAGCGCCGATCGCGGCGCTACTCTCGACCGCGGAGGCAATTGCGCCAGCGGAAGAAAAGCTCGAATTGCCCGAGGGTGATGCCGACGAACTCGAGAGCGTGGTGGAAAAATTCAATCAATTGGCGGCCCGCATCCGAACTAGCCGGGCGCGATGGGAGACCGAGCGTGGGCAATTCTTCAACATTTTCCGCTCGATTAATGATGTCGTCATCCTGTTGGATGCGAGCGGTGCCGTCCTGTTTGCCAATGACGAAGCCCATGACAGGCTTGGTTTGCCTGCGGGCGGTTTGTCTCAGGGAAAGCCGCTCAAGTTGTTGCTGGGCGCCGATCATCCGCTTATTCGTGCAATCGACACGGCAACCGCAACCGGGATTGAACTGCGCGACGCGGCACTCGAACTGACGCGCGGTCAGACTGCCGAGCGCCTCTTGGTCTCCTTGTTTTCACTCGGGCAAGGACCGGAGCCGCCAGGTATGCTGGTAGTCGGGCGTGATCTGAAGTTGGTCAAAGAACTCGAAAACGTGGTTGAACACTCCGACCGGCTGGTTCGTTTGGGCAGTGTAATCTCGGGCGTGGCGCATCAACTCCGAAACCCGCTCAATGCCATGAATCTACAGCTGGAATTGCTGGGGCACGACGTCGAACGCAATGGAAACGCCACTCGGCGCGTGCGCGCATTGCGCGATGAGATCGAGCGGTTGGATCGCGCCATAGATGCGCTCTTGCGGTTCATGCGTCCCGAACAGCTCAAGCTCGCCAGCGTACCACTGAACTCCCTGTTAACCGAAATCGCCAGTGCCGTCCGCAAACCTGAAATTGGCGTTGAGTGCCATCTCGACCCAACCGTTTTGGCAATAACTGCAGACCGTGCGTTGCTCGCCGAAGCCTTACGAAACGTTGTTGCCAACGCCGTCGAGGCTATGCCCGAGGGTGGTCACCTGACGCTTAGTAGCGAACGCGTGCCGGACGGCTTCGTCGAAATCCGGGTGGTCGACGACGGCACCGGAATTGAGGATACGAGCCAGATTTTTAACCTCTACTACAGCACCAAAAAAGGGGGTAGCGGATTGGGCCTGCCGCTGGCCCTTCGTGCGATTGATTTACACCACGGCACTATCCGGGTCGAATCGAGACCGGGCGCTGGGACGACGGTCAGAATTCGTCTGCCGATTACTTTCGACCACGACCCAGCCACCCGTCGTGAAATCGCATAGTCGTGTAATAATTTGGTTGCTGTCAGCGGTCGGTGCAGCGCTCGGGCTGGGCTGCTGGAGTTGCAGCCTGTTTCACCCTCCGCAAGCGCCGTCGCTTCCCCCTGAGAGCCATCCGTCGCCGCAACCGGCGGCCCCGGTCACGGTCGCACCAATTCGCCGGAAACCACACCCGAAACCCGTTTTAACCAAAAAGCAGGCCCAGCCCCCTTCGAGCCTGCCAACACCATCTCCGGCCCCGATGCGGGCGCCGGTGGTAACGCTGGGTAGTAGCGCAGACGCCAAGGCCAACGCGCAACGTTTGATTGATCAGGCCACGTCAAGATTGGAACACCTGGATCGAGCTGAGCTTTCAGAAGCCTCCCTCTCGCGCTACGAACAGGCCAATGAATTGCTCGTTGCGGCCCGCCGTTCGCTGGCCGACCAGGATTACCCGGCCGCCTCGAGCCTTGCCGAGAAAGCTTCCGCCTTGCTTAACGAATTGCCATCGCAAAGGAAGCAGTAAATCAATCGACAGCCGCCACGACAAAGTCGGTTGCTGATTGTATCGTACTAATATTAGGGTTCCAGAGGCAGCTTTTCGACACAAATGTCGCTACCAGGCTAATTCTTTTCGACACCGGACTCGAGATCGACCTGACAAGGGACAATCACACGGGCAACGGCGTTATACATTGCGACATTCATCACCAATTCCATTATACGGCGATTGTCGAGGAAACGGCGTAAGGATTCGAAGGTAGTATCGCGGACCTTGATCTCACTCGTGGCCTCGGCAGCATAGCGAATCACGGCCCGTTCCTCGTCGTTGAATGCGGAGGACGTTTCGAATTCAGCCAGCTGTTGCAGTTGTTCGCGCCGGACGCCGAGCCGCAGAGCCATGTTCCAGTGATGGACGAATTCGTACTCGGCACCAGTAAGCCGTCCTACTGTGAGTAATGCCAGCTCGCGCAACCTGGGATCGAGTTGGGTACCGTTACGTAGCTCATTGGCCAAATCCACGAAGCGGCGCAACAAGTTGGGTGCATTCGCGATCAGGCGGTGGATGTTGCCAGGTTCGGTACCCCGCACCTTGACAAAGTCGTCCCAGACGATTCGTTCAGCTGGCTGCAGGTCGTCCCGTTTTAAATAAGGTAGTCTTGCCATCGTAGTTCCTCGACGCGAACAGAGCTCGCGCTTTTGCGCTTAGAAGGGGTGGGTCGGCTTTCGCTGCTGTCCGGTAGGCCGAAGAGACATAGCGGAGACGGCCGGCTGTCGCGGTTCGACCTAAACGGGCAACCTGTTGCCAATTTGCCTCGACGAGTAAGTCGTGAGTGCTAGGCAAACAACATCTCGGACATCGCTCCACCCGGAGGCATCATCGGCATTACCGCTTCGTCCTTCGGAATCACAATATCGATTAGGACCGGCCCTGGCGTCGCGAATGCTTCCTTCATTGTGGCAGTTAATTCAGACTGGCGTTCGATGCGGAAGCCCTTAGCCCCGTAAGCCTCGGCCAGCTTGACAAAATTCGGCACCGACATCGCTGAATAGGAGTAGCGTTCCTGATAAAACTTTTCCTGCCATTGCCGCACCATGCCGAGAAAGTAGTTGTTCAAAATAACAACCTTGATGTCGACGCCGTACTGCACAGCGGTACCGAGTTCCTGGATATTCATCTGAATCGAGCCGTCGCCGGAGACCACGATAACGCGGCGATCGGGAGCGGCGAACTTGGCCCCGATGCCCGCCGGCAGGCCATACCCCATCGTGCCTAGACCGCCTGACGTCAGTAACGAGCGTGGCCGCTCGAACGGGAAGAGCTGAGCGATCCACATCTGATGCTGGCCGACGTCTGTCGCAATGATGCAATCGCCCTTGGTCAGATTGTGCATCTCTTCAATCACGTGCATGGGCGAGACGGCATCGCCTTTGCGCACTTTACCGTTTTCGTAAAGGGGCCGTTCCCGCTTCCAACGCAGGATCTGCTCATGCCACTTGGCCCAATCGGCCTTGCGACGACCGAGCGACTCGCGCTCACGAACGATAGCCAGCATATCCTGGAGGATGCTCTTGATGTCTCCGACGATCGGGATGTCAACGCGCACATTCTTCGAGATCGAGGAAGGGTCGATGTCCATATGGATAATGGTTTTGGCCTTCGGAGCGAAATCGGCAATCCGCCCTGTTACCCGATCATCGAACCTGGCTCCCACCGCGATCAGGCAGTCTGTGTTGCAGACCGCAGTGTTGGTACCGTACGAGCCATGCATACCCAGCATTCCAAGGCAGAGCGGGTCCGAAGCTGGAAAAGAGCCGAGGCCCATCAAAGTCTCGCAGACCGGAATACCAAGCCCGCGGACAAGCTGGGTCAATTCCGGGGCAGCACCGGACCATTGCACGCCGCCACCGACGTAGAACAGAGGAGCATCACTGCGCTCAATGGCATCGATCGCTCGTTCTATTTGACGCGGGTTGCCCTTGATAGTTGGTTTGTAACCGCGTAGCTCAACGCGCTCGGGATAACTAAACCGATGTTCTGCCTGCTGAACGTCCTTTGGAACGTCAATCAGTACGGGGCCGGGACGCCCGGTGCCAGCAATATAGAAGGCCTCCTTGATGTAGCGAGCGAGGTCGCGCACGTCCTTCACCAGGAAATTGTGCTTGGTACAGGGTCGTGTGATGCCGACGATATCAGCTTCCTGGAAGGCGTCATTGCCGATAAGCGACGTCGAAACCTGGCCGGAGATGACCACGAGCGGTGTCGAATCCATATAGGCGTCGACAATCCCGGTGACCGCGTTGGTCGCGCCGGGGCCCGAAGTGACTATTACGACTCCTGGCCTTCCGCTAACGCGGGCATAGCCTTCGGCCATGTGCGTCGCACCCTGCTCATGGCGCACCAAGACGTGTTTAAGCGGCGAGTCCAACAGGGCATCATAAGTAGGAAGGATGGCACCTCCAGGATAGCCGAAGATTACGTTGGCCCCTTCCGCAATCAGGCTTTCGATGATGATCTGGGCACCCGAAACCTTCTTCATTCGCTATCCTCGTGAAACAATGCCGGCGAACCGTGAAGGTATGGAAGTTTATATTATCCAGCGCGTGCCTTACAATCGCGGGCTGGGGTCGAGATCGACAGCGGCCCCAGTTGGAGGTCGTTTGGCTGAATCCCAACTAGGCTGTAGTGAAACGTGCCGCGGGGTGGGTCTTGGTCGATCTCTCCACGGTAGCAACGGCAAAGGTTGCGTCGCGAAACCCGATAGCTTATAAGGGCGCTATACTCCATGGCTAAAGCGGGGACCAGGTTGCAGCCCGCCCCACTGACTGAAATCCTTGAACAAGCGTTGGCTGGGGAATTGCTCGAAGAGCACGACGCTATACGCTTGATCGAATGCTCCGATGACGAACTCCCGTTGATAATGAAAGCCGCCGCGGAACTCCGCGACCGCGGCAAGGGGCGCGAGGTCACCTATTCGCGCAAGGTTTTTTTGCCGGTTACCAATCTCTGCCGCGATCGTTGCACCTATTGTACTTTCCGCAAAGATCCTCAAGACCCTGGAGCATGGACCATGACCTTGGAGCAAGTTGCGCAGTGGTCGCGGCGCGGTCGGCAGCTGGGCTGCAAGGAAGCGCTCATGTGCTTGGGCGACAAGCCTGAGCTGGCCTTCCGCGAATACCGCGAACTGCTGGCCGCACGTGGCGCGGCTAGCACAATCGAGTACGTTTCATATGCGTGCAAAGTCGCCCTGCAGGAAGGCTTGTTACCGCATACGAATGCCGGGATCATGACCCGGGAAGAAATCGGTCGGCTGCGACCACTCAACGCGAGTATGGGTTTGATGCTTGAAAATATCTCTCCTCGGTTGCGACAGCGCGGTGGCGTTCATCAATGGGCCCCGGACAAGGATCCGGCGGTCAGGATGCGAATGCTGGAGGACGCCGGCGCTCTGCGCGTACCCTTCACCACCGGCATCCTATTGGGCATCGGCGAGACCGCGGCCGAACGGGCACAAAGTCTGTTAGCGATTCGGCAGTCGCATGAGCGTTATGGCCATATCCAGGAAGTAATCATTCAGAACTTTCGCGCTAAACCTGACATTGCAATGGCGCAGGCGCCCGAACCGAGCGCTGGCGAAATGGCGCGGGCGATCGCCACGGCTCGACTGGTGCTCGGTCCCACCATGAACGTTCAAGCCCCGCCCAATTTATCACCCAATGAGATCGAGCTGTTCCTGGAAGCGGGGATTAATGACTGGGGCGGAATTTCGCCGCTCAGCAAGGACTATGTCAATCCCGAGGCGCCTTGGCCGCATCTTGAGGCTTTGGCGATGCGTTGTGCGCGCGCCGGCTTTCATCTAAAACAGCGGCTCGCGATTTACCCCGAATTTATTAACCCCGAGTGGGTTGACCCGGGCTTAATGCCGGTGATCACCCGACTCACAGATGAGCTTGTGTCGGAGGTCTGACGTGAACCTCGATGAATTGCGTCGCTATGCCGACGAAGTTGAAGCGACGCCGTTAAGCACTTTGCTGGACAAAGCGTCGCCAGACGTGCGTGCAGCCCTCAAACGTGCGCTAGCCTGTAAAGAGTTGACGCCCGAGGAGGGATTATTGCTTTACACGGCACAAGGCGACGACCTAAGTGCCATGATGAAATGCGCCGACCTCGCCCGCGCTGAGGATGTGGGGAACGAAGTCACCTATGTCGTAAACCGCAATATCAACTTTACCAACATCTGTTTTGTTGGCTGTCAGTTTTGCGGTTTCAAGCGGCAAAAATGGGAATCCGACGCCTATGACCATTCCGATGAAGTTATCCTATCGAAAGTGCAGGATGCGGTAGCGCGGGGTGCCACCGAAATCTGCATGCAAGGCGGGATCAATCCGGATATGCCGCCCTTTAAATACCGAGATTTGCTAGTGACGATCAAATCAAGGTTCCCCGATGTTCATATCCACGCGTTTTCCCCGATGGAGATTATGTACGGGGCTCGACGCACCCAAATGGATTATCCGGAATACATTGGAATGCTGCGCGACGCTGGTCTTGGTTCGATTCCGGGTACCGCGGCGGAAATTCTGGATGACAGCGTCAGAGAAATACTAAGCCACAAAAAGGTCGACGTGGCCACATGGGTAGAGATTATTTCAACGGCTCATGCGCTTGGTGTACCCACCACTTCGACCATTATGTACGGTCACCTGGAAAGTCCGCGCCAGGTGGTTAATCACCTCAACATACTGAGAGGTATTCAGAAACGCACCAACGGATTTACCGAATTCGTACCGTTGCGCTTTATCCATGAAAATACGGTGCTGTTCCGCAAAGGTCTGGTCTCGCCGCCGCCGGTCGGCTTGCTGGACTTCCAAATGTACGCGTTCTCGCGATTGTTCTTGCGCGGTTCGATCAAAAACCTGCAGACTTCATGGGTTAAGCTCGGCGTCGACCTTGCCGCCATCACACTCAAACTGGGGTGTAATGATTTTTCCGGCACGCTAATGGAAGAAAGCATCACGGCCCAGGCGGGAGGCACCTCGGGTGAATTCGTCCCGGTCGACCTGATCGAGGAAAAGGCGCGTGAGATGGGGCGCGTGGCGGTTGAGCGCACAACGACCTACCAGAAACTTTATGGTCGAAGGGCGCCGAATGGCGCTCGCCCGATCGTTAGCGCCGAAGCCGCTCGAGCCAATCCACATCCGCATTGAAAGTGAGTCGATCCCAGGCCGCGACCAGGAGTTGGTGCTCTCACGAATAGCGAGAGCACAATCGTAGCGGGGCTCTCTAACCTAATCCCAGCCTGTAAACTCCGGCGCCATCCAGCGAAGCTCGAGCATGCGGGATAGTTACCAATTAAAGCGACCAGCTTTTGGAGGCCGCGTCCAGGCTCACATCTCAGCCGACGGTCAAATGCGCTGAGTGACTAAAACGACTGGTGGGCAACAGGGTTACAATTACCACGCTCGCCGGAGGGGTCGGTGCAGCGAAGTTTATTCGCGGCTTGGTCCGGCGGATTCCCCAAAAAAACCTAACCGTAATCGTTAACACCGGTGACGACGAATACTTTTACGGCTTGCATGTCTCGCCTGATCTCGACACGGTGACCTATACGCTGGCTGGGGTGGTGAATCCCACCACCGGTTGGGGCCGAGCACATGAAACCTTCCACGCCCTCGAAGCGCTTGGACAATTTTATGGAAAGCCTTGGTTCAACCTTGGCGACCGTGACCTGGCTACTCATCTGTATCGGACCGAACGCCTTCGTAGCGGTCTTTCGCTGGTCGAGGTCACGCGCGAGATCGCCCAAAAGTTGGGTGTCAAGGCACGTGTGTTGCCGATGAGTAACGACCGGGTGCATACACATGTCAAGCTCAGGGGCAGGCCGCCACTGCCCTTTCAGCAATATTTCGTGAAAGGAGGCGCCCGAGGCGCGGTCGAGGCAATTGAACTGCGCGGTGTGGAGGCGGCCCGACCAGCGCAAGGCGTCTTGGAAGCAATTACGGAGGCAACTGGCGTGATTCTGGCGCCCTCTAACCCGTTCGTTTCGCTGGGGCCGATTCTGGCACTTAATGGGGTGCGCGAGGCGCTCAGCACGGTCCGGTCGCGGGTGGTCGCGATAAGCCCCATCGTTGGGGGCAAGTCGGTCAAAGGTCCGGCGGACGCCATGATGCGGGGACTCGGCCATGAGGTGTCACCACGCGGAGTGGCTCGCCTGTATCAGAATCTCATTGGCGTGCTCATCCTCGACCAGGTCGATCGGCATTACGCGGACTCAATTGAGCAGCTGGGCATCAAGCCCGTGATTGCAGATACTATAATGGCAACTCCTGCCAAAGCGGCCCGTCTCGCTGACGTTGTGCTGGCCGCAATCGATGGCTGAGCCTGGTGCTGAGACGCAGTCGAAAGTGAGTCCAAACCTATGGCCTCTCTGACTCTGACAGCAATAGAGGGTCTTCCGATGATCAAGCGAGGCGACGACCTTGCCCGCTTGCTTGCGGAGGCCTTGAGGTCACTCGGTTTGCAGCTGCAGGAAGGCGACATTGTGGCCGTATGTCAGAAAATCGTTTCGAAGGCCGAGGGTCGAATAGTGAGCTTGAAAGAAATCGACCCCTCGCCCTTGGCACGCCAGTTCGCTGCCCGGTGGGACAAGGATGAACGCGAAGTCGAGCTGGTGCTGCGCCAAACCAGCCGAATTGTCCGGATGGACAATGCGATGCTAATCGTCGAGACTGGCCCCGGATGGGTTTGTGCCAACGCCGGTGTCGATCAGTCGAATAGTCTTGGGGACGATCTTGCGATCTTGCTGCCCGAAGATGCAGACGCTTCGGCCGCGCGGATTCGAGCGGGGCTGAAGAGCATAACCGGTGTCGAAGTCGCCGTGCTTGTTACCGATACCTTCGGGCGTCCGTGGCGCGAGGGACTAACTGAAGTCTGCATAGGAATCGCGGGGATGGAACCCTTGCTCGATATGCGAGGGACCACTGACCTGGGCGGTCGCGAGCTTCATCACACGGTCCTTGCAGTGGCCGACGAACTGGCCGCCGCTGCAGGCCTGCTGATGCCGAAGGCCGGTGCGATACCTGCGGTCCTTATTCGCGGCTATCAATTTAAGCCCGCGGAGGCCAGCGCCAAAGCCCTCATCCGGCCTGCAGCCTCCGACCTTTTCCGCTAGACTAGCGAGAACCGGGTCTTCTGGTAGAAACCGTGCGCGAATCACCACCAACGCTGCGAGGCGGTGCCGGCACCGAATGCCCCGCTATTATCCTGCCGATACGCGCGGAATTATCTGCAGCCGAAGAAAAGCTTCTTCGCCTTCTTGATTCCAACGAGACCCTAATCTCCGAGATATGCCATTATCTGGTTGACAGTGGTGGTAAGCGTTTGCGACCGCTCTTCATTCTCCTGGTCTATCGGGCATGCGGCGGTGGTGACCAGCAGCTACAGGACGCTATCGATGCAGCTATCGCCCTGGAACTGATCCATTCGGCGACATTGCTCCACGACGATATCATTGACGCAGGCATGCTGCGCCGCGGCAAACCGTCGGCATATGCACGTTATGGGCTGGCGGCGTCCCTGGTAGCTGGCGATTATCTATTCTGCCGGGCATTTGAGCTATGCGGTCGATTCGAGGAGCGATTGGTGCACATCGCTGCACGCGCTTGCATCCATCTCACCGAGGGTGAGGTGATGGAAGGCCGGATGCGCTATCGCGCCTCCGCCGGTCTCGACGATTATATTGCAATCATTAGTCGTAAAACTGCGTCGTTGTTTTCGGCCGGTGGCAGAGTTGCAGCTGAATTGGCAGACGCTGGACCGGCGACTATCGGCGAAATGGAACAACTTGGCCGTGCGGTTGGACTGGCCTTTCAGATGGTCGACGACCTGCTCGATATCCTTGGCCCCGAGGAGAAGATCGGCAAACCAGTTGGCTCAGATCTACGGGCAGGGGTTATGTCGTTGCCGGTGGTCCTTGGACTTCGCTCCAATCCTGAACTCCAGTCCCTTCTGAACGGTGGCATGCTCGAAGGGGCTGCGTTCGAACGGGTGCTCTCGTTGCTGCGTCAACCGGAGTTGATCGGGCTCGGTCGAGCGATGGCGGCGCAACAGGTCGCTGTCGCACGCGACCTGCTGAAGCGGCTACCGGCGTCGGTTTACCGTGACAGCCTTGAGCTGCTGATCGACGAGCAAACTAACCGTGACCTCTAGACGTCTGCCTAAAGAGCTAGGAGCCTACATGTCACTTATGGTTGGTCATTTCCACTCGTCTTGTTTCGTGGGCCATGGTTTGCCCCGCGGGCGTAAAAAAGATCGCATAACTGGGTAATCTGAGCGAGACGGTTGGAACCTCTGCGCTTGGGATGGTCTGAACGGCCAAACCCGAGCATTAAATCGTGAAACGAGCCCTCCGGGCTGAGCCTGCGACTCAGGCTTAAATCAGCCGTAATACCATCCAGGCCTACCGTGTACGCTTCTGACCGGCGGTTCGTCAGAGAGGGAACCTTGTCAGAAATCCATCAATCCTGAGGTCGGTTGGTGCCGAGGGCGGGACTTGAACCCGCATGTGGTTACCCACGGTGGATTTTGAGTCCACTGCGTCTGCCGTTTCGCCACCTCGGCGCCAGACAAAGGACTTCCGTAGCCCTCCCCGCAATTGTGCCAGAGCCAAACATCTCCCGACAAGCGTGGTCAACAGTTGATTCCAGCGGTCGCCAGTTGCGCCGTGCGTGATACCGTAAGAGCGACGCTCGTAGGCTTATCTTATTCCTATCAAGCCTGAAAGATGTGAGTGCCGAGCGTTAACTACGCCTGTCCCGATTCGGTACAACTCTGGCCGCGGTTTGTCTCGCTTCGAGAGAGCTAACCCTAAATTCAAGTATCGACTCAGGCTTCGTGAAGCGAACTGCTTATTCGAACTTTGCGCATGTCCCAGAGTTCGAACTGTGGTCCACAGCGGCTAATAGAATTTACGGTGCTTTTACGGATTTGTCGGCTCACAATCTGCGTGCGGCCCCTCGGGCTGTTCGTTATTGCGACATCCAATGAACCGAGTGTCAGGAGATCGGCCAGCGCACCGCTTCGGGAAGGGCGAACGTGGTCTATATGTTGCTTGGACGCGTTAGCTGCTCGTGGCGAAGATAACTTTTTGTCAATTCGGTTTGAAGAGATTGCAGGGACAGTCGTTTCCTTGGGACGTAACGTGCTGAGCCAACGTCAATGATAAACGAAAGTTTGGATTTGCTGCTGAATCACGACGGGTCGCTCGAGCCCGAACCGCCAAGGCGGCTTTTGTTGTTCACGGGCCTGACGATCATCTTGGCGGAACCGATCTGGCTGATGATTGAACGACCACACTTCGCCTACGCGGCGGCCAATCCTGGACTATCCAGTTTCGGCATACTGGAAGCGTTTGGGCTCTTTAACATTTTGTTGGGCCTTGGTTTCTTGCTGATAGTGTATCTTCCCTGGTTACGCGTGCGATGGCGGAATATGACGCTATTTCTGTGGATCCTGCTAATCCTGTCATGCACGATAACCACCAGCCAAACAGCTCAATTGGATCCATTTGTTGAACTGTTGATGTGCGTGCTGCTGGTCAATGCAATGCTTTGTGACTGTAGTCGCCTCTGGCTGGCCTGTTTAAGCGGAGTTAGTGCAGGTTCATTCGTCTGGCTCAATTCACAGATACCAGCCGTTCCAATCCAGTGGTTCACGTTAGCGGTTGCGGTAGGGGTTGCTCACGCCGGTCAGGAATTAAGTATTCGCCGGCGTGGTGAAGTCGCTCGAGCGCGAGCCGAACTGGAAGCGAAGGTGATGGAAATCGAGGCGGCCAGGCGGCATGCAAGCCACAGCGAGGAAAATCTCAAGAGGATCATTCTCTATGCGCCTGATCCTATCGTCGTTAATCGCTATTCCGATGGAAGCTTTGTTTTCGTCAACCAGGAGTTCGACAGGCGTTTTGCGCTCGACAAGAATCTGAAAGACGCATCAGTCAAAAGTCTGGTGCCGCCGGCCTTGCTCAGGCGGGTCGGGCGGGAGTTAGCGGAAAATGGCATAGCTCGTGACATTGAATTTGACTATCGGACCAGTGACGGAGCGTTACATCATTATCTCCTCTCGTCGATCCTCGCTGAGCTGAGTTCCGAGAAATGCGTCGTTACCTTCGCTCGTGAAATTACCGCACTCAAAGAAATTGAAGAGAAGCTGCGCGAAAGTGACGCAGTGATGCGCAAGATCTTTGACGAGAACGCGGACCCGATGACGGTTATCGACGCGAGCTCCAACATCTTTGTCAACGCAAACCAGGCTTACCTACGGTTCAACGGTGTCACCAGCAAGCAGGAAGTGATCGGCGTTCGCCCCAGTCGTTTCATACCGCGCGAAACCGTCATCCGGATCAACGAGATGCTCGCTCGCGATGGCCAAATCCTCAATGAACCGTTCGATTTTCCGGACAAAGACGGCAGATTGGTGCCGATGCTGTTGTCGATTTGCACCATGGAGCTCGGCGGCAAATTACATTACGTAACCACCGTTCGAGACATTACTGCGCTCAGAGAGATGGAGCGCAAGCTCCGCGAGAGCGAGGCGATGTTGCGGAGAATCTTTGAAGCCAGCCCCGATTGCATCACAGTTGCCCGGCTCTCGGACGGAACCTTCCAGGCGGTGAATGACAGCTTCGCACGGACCTTCGGCTTTACCCGCGAGGAAACGATTAACAGGACTCAGCGAGAACTGAACCTGTGGGCCGATCTACCCCAGGCGCGAGAAGTTATGCGCCGTTTGCGCACCGAGGGCGTCATCAGAAACATGGAGCTCAGTGTGCGGCACAAGAACGGCACGATTGTACCTTGCTTGTTTTCAGCGGCGGTGACCGAAATCGGTTCGGAATTGTGTGCGGTCGCAATCGTGCATGATATTAGCGAGTTGAAGCGCACCGAGCGGGATTTGGTGCTGGCACGTGAGGCGGCGCTCGCCGCCTCCAAGGCCAAATCGGAATTTCTTTCCAGCATGTCACACGAGATTCGAACGCCGCTAAACGCGGTGTTGGGTATCGCGGATTTGCTCGCGGAGACCGAACTGTCCGACGAGCAGCGGCGTTATCTCGACATCATGGTGGCGAATGGCAATGCTCTGCTCGAACTGATCAACAGCATTCTCGATTTGGCTAAAATCGAAGCGGGTCGAATGCAAATCGAATCGACCGATTTCGACCTAACAGAGTTAATCGAGCGAACCATCTCCACCTTCGGTGTCCGGGCCCACGGTAAGGGCATCGAACTCATTGCCCGCATTGAGCCCGGTGTGCCTGATCGGCTGACCGGCGACCCGCTGCGCTTGCGCCAGATCCTCGTCAATCTGTTGGGCAACGCGGTCAAGTTTACCGAAATTGGACAGGTCGTTCTCGAAGTATCGCGGACCTACGGTTCTGCTAATCCTGGACATCTCACTTTCACGGTATCTGATACCGGCATCGGGATTGCCCCGGACAAACTTGCCCATATCTTTTCGAGTTTTGCACAAGCCGACTCGTCGACGACGCGCAAGTATGGCGGTTCTGGGCTCGGCCTGGCTATCGTGCAGCGGCTGGCCGAACTGATGGGTGGGCGCGTCTCGGTTGAAAGCGAACTTGGTAAAGGAAGTAGGTTTTCCTTTTCGGCAGAGTTCGGTCTGGCAGCGCGCGTCGTCCGTTCATCAAGGAACGTGGTGCTGAGCCTCGCCGGTTATCGCGTGTTGGTAGTCGATGATAATCAACTGAACCGCTTGATCGCGCGTGAGATGATCGCTGAGTGTGGTGCGACCGTCGACGAAGCTGCTTCGGGTGAAGAGGCGCTGGAACTGGTGGTGAAGGCGAGGCAGCCTTACCATCTCATTCTACTGGACATGCGAATGCCCGGAATCGACGGTCTTGAGACGGTGCGAAGAATCCGCGCCGTTAAGCTGTATTTCGAGCCGATCGTGCTGATGTTGTCATCGGATGACCTCAAGCCGCAATTGGCTCGGCTGAAAGAGCTCGGACTGGATGCCTACCTTATTAAGCCGATCACCCGTAAGGAGTTATTTGAGGCGATCCGTCGTGTTTTGCAGAATGCCGACCACTCCAGTGCGTGGCCTCGGCCTATTCCTCTCGCCAATGATAACGGCGGCGGGCGGACCAAAAGCACAATCAGAATCCTGGTAGCGGAAGATGCTCCCGATAACCGATTAGTCATTCAAGCTTATTTGCGTCGCGAGCCACATCACATCGATCTAGCCGAGAACGGCCGGGTCGCGGTAGATAAATACATCGCCAACCCTTACGACCTCGTTTTCATGGACGTGCAGATGCCGGAGCTGGATGGTCTCGACGCCACGCGTATGATTCGCGCATGGGAGCGAAAACAAGGGCTCTCCCCCGCCACTATAATTGCCTTGACTGCCTCCGCCCTGGACGAAGACGTGAAGCGTTCTCTCGAAGCCGGCTGTACGGCACACCTCAGCAAGCCTGTCAAGAAAGACACTATCCTCAATGTGATTCGCGCGGTTTCGAACAATGCTATCGTTTCTCAACCAATGTCCTCGCGCGTATCAGAGACGACCTTTGCTCCTCGCGATGTTAGCCTCCGTGACTAGTCTCTGATGCCGGAATGGATCTAAAACATTCGAACTTTCGGCCAATTTCGGTTTCCCGAGTCGGCTACCTTTTAACAAGGTGTTGCAAAGGCCTTCTTGGACTGCGCGGTTGCTACAATAATTCCGGAACTGCCTACTACCGCGATCGGGCTCTGCCGAGAACAGTGTGGCTGCACTAGCCCTTCGAGCCCATCTGGCGTAATCCACCAGAGTTGTTGCGCTTGCGCAGCCGGCAACACCCCGCCCGTCACGTCCCCCGAGCCGAAGGCCCCGCAAGCACTGCCCCTCGCCTCGGAGTGTAATGTCTCCAACTCGTCAGTCGAAGTCACGGACAGATTTGCGAGCGATGGCCCGTGGGTTCTTTTGTTTTGTGGCAGCGAGAGAACTACTTGAGCATCACAGGCTGGCTGCCTCGACAATAGCGGTGAGGAGCGTCGACAGCTACGACGGCGACGGCAGCTCGCGACCGGACGTCAACTTTCAAAGCTTTTTCGCCAGTCTGCTCATCCCTTCATTTTGACTTTCTCCGAGGCAGGATGAAGGCTTGCCTTGGCGCTGGGTCGACCATCTATACGCCTGAACCAGGAGTTTAGATTGGTTAAAGATGGGTCGATTTTTTGGCCTACTCCGGCCGCGAAATCGAGGCAGCAGTACAGGATGATATCGGCCACCGTGAAGCGGTTTGGCACGATGTATTCACGTCCGGCGATCAGACTGTCAAGCCATTTCAAGCGCGCTTGCGCGATTCGCTTGAGCCCAGGAGCGGCCTCTGGTTCGCATGGCATCCGGTCCTTGAAAAGCTCTAGGCCTTCGGCGAAGCGGAACCCGTTATAGACATTCTCAGTGATGTTTAGCTCCACGCGCCGCTGCCATTGATGTGTCTCCGCGCGTTCTTCGGGCGTGCTTCCAATCAGGGCAGGAGTCGGGTATTTCTCCTCGAGGTAATCCCAGATCGCGACCGTCTCGCCGATGCACTGGCCATTATCCAGTTCCAGCGCTGGTAATTGCCCACCCGGGTTGCGGTCGGTATAGGGTGGTCGCCGATTCTCGGCCTTCATCAGGTCAATTTCTTTGGTCGGAATCGTAAGCCCTTTTTCCGCCAGAAACATCCGCATCGCTCGTGGATTGGGACCGAATGAGTTATAGAGCAGCATGGTCAGCACTCCGTTAAAGTGGATTAGACGCTAGATGAGAGATGGCTGGCCAATCACCTCGTGCGGTGCACTGCGGCGAGTCGGCGCCTCCCTGGTTATAGGTTAGCTTTATTTTAATCTTAAATCGCGCGCTCCAAGGCTATACGAGTTTAGGGATGTATATCAACGCTCGGCAGGTTACCTCTGTAGTGCGACCGCTCAGGCAATTTACAAACTGATCAGGCTTGGACAACTAGCCGGTAGTGAGAGGGCTTCTTTGCCGCGCACAACAGTTGCGGCTTTGAAATAAAATGCACAGCTTCGCATCCGCCGGATCAGTCAAATGCATGTTGTGCGAAAAGTTTTGTGGCGAAAAATCGGGGCCGTCCCGGTGGCCCCGCAGACCGCTTTCGCTTGGAAGCCCTAGTTGAAGCATCAAGGCACATTTCGCACGACCTAACGAAGAACTGCTATCGCGTGCGGAGCCCAATGATACGAGCGCCTGTCAGGATCCAGATGCATTAAGGCCGGAATTCGACCCCGTTGCGATCATTGTTCAGTGCCGGGTCGTTTGACGGGGCATTCATCAGTTCGCGCGTACCGGGATAGGCGCTACCAACAGGTGCCTCAAGTGCCAGAGGCAGCGGGTAGGGCGGAGCGGGCCGCGGAATTTGGCGCGAGCAGCTCCCCGCAACTATCATCAGCACCGAGATCGCGCAAATCATCGATGAGCATCGGATAAGCTCCCGGACGGTTTGATGACTATGCTGCATTTCCACGTGCAGCCTCCTAAAAATTGTGACATATCCATTTCGAAGCGATCCATCGGCCTTTCGGGTCGCGTGAAGAGCGCACATAAAACCGTCCCGGCTCAACTGAGGGGTTGACCCAAAGCGAGTTCCATTTTGAAAGGCGAGCATTTTGTAGCCTCGAGATAGTAATCTAACAGTTGTTTCAAAGCGTCTTCCTTCAAACTCGAGGGATTGTTACACCCGACGAACTTAAGGGTTTTGTTTCATTGCTGGCAAACCTCAATTCCGGTCCCCTCAGTCAAAATTATGGCAAGTTAGCCGAGGCCTCGCTCCGGCAAGCAAACTCAGCCTCAAGGGTTGTCTGTCACGGTGGAGTTCGCGGATATGCCGAAGCGGACAGATGTGGCTGCTCGCGTTTTAGCGCGCCGGCTTCATGTTTCAACCAGGTGACAGCACAAAAGGCCCCAAGCCACGACCCGGTCGCGGCAAAGAGCACATAGATCGCATTCTGCGTGTAGCTAATAACCGCGAATGCCGAAAGTAAATACCAGATGGCGCTCCACGAGGCTGCTCGCAGCCGGCGACGTTCAACAACCGCCGCGTTAAACAGTACATATACGGCGTCGGTAGTCGCGGTCGAAACCAGCACGCCGAGCGCTACCAATGGATTCAGGGTCATCAATAATCCTTCCTTTTCAATCGGCTGACAGCGAATGGATTGGCGACTTTGTCACGGAGGCAACATTATACTCTGCAAACGTCGCCCCGCAGGTCTGAAAGCACAGTGCGAAGCACTATCAGCTGCGACCGGAGACCAGTATCCGGGGCTCGACACTCTTTTAGTCGAGCACGTTTGAGACCGACCAGGATAAGCATCGAGGAATGAGCGACAACAGCCACATGATCTCCCGGGTAACTCCGAGTATGCGAATGCCGCATCCAGGTAACAGTCATCACCGTCAAGACCCGATCCTTTTATATTGTGATTCGTCGGTTAACACAGGCGAAGTATGACCCCGGCATTTGGGGATGGGGTTTCGAGCTAAACCGAGCCTATCCTGCAAGAGAAATTATGCCGTAGTGAGAACTGTTATCAGAGCCAATGTCGGGTCGCCCGGGGGAGATCACGAGCTTGAAGCAACGAGAATGGGAGTCTCGGGCGAGCTGCAGGGTGCGAGGCCGCTTTTTTATGAGCCTATCGCGCCACAGCCAGTAACGGTGAAGCTCGCACCAAACGGCGCCATAGCAGCAAGTTCAACGAGACGCGTCAGCACTCGCACCGACGGCGTGGCGATCACCGATTGCGCCAGGCGTCGGGATTGTTGCCAGCCATCGGTTCAAGTCGGCGACCAAAAATTCCAGGCGGCGCATCGAATCCAACTCGGCGAGGATCTCGCCACGCGGTTCGGGGGCCCAGGAACCAAGTCGTGCAAATCCATTTTCCTCCAGGCGTGAGCGAAATTTGGCGAGCGAATTCGCGATCGGCACAGCTTGCAGCTCGACTCTCAGCGCCCACGCTTGCGCCGCGCTCAGGCATTGGTCGCCCTTAAGTAACGCCGACCAGGATTGTAGAACTTGAGATATGCCGCCGAAGAAGGCGGTCCGCTCTGACTCCGTGACCTGATCGAGTACGGGCGAGGGAACAGCAAGGCGTCGGCTCGCGATCGACGCTAGCCGGTTTGCAATGCGGCGAAGTGTACCGGCGGCTTCGATCAGTGCCTCGTGGTTGATTTGACTGGTACGGCCTTCTAGCCGTGCGTCGTCAGCGATTTCCAGGATCTCGGCAAGGAGATGCATTGTCTCCGAGTTGACTCGATGGAGCTCCACTTCTGCTTTTGGGACTCGGCCCGCTGGTATCAGGAGCAGGGTGTTGTCGAGGACTTTACGCAACCTGGGTAACAAGGAATCTGCAGCATATTCCGGCCACAGTGCAAAAGCGACGAGCGCGACAATCACGCTCCCGAGCAGGATCGCCCAGATGCGCCACAGCGGACCATAGATATTGGTTGACGGACTCAGCCCTGCGAATACCAATGCGAAGGTTGTTCCTATCTGCTTTCCCGCGTAGGAGACACGTCCACTCGTGAGCGAGGCATAAGCGGAAAGATAGAAGACTGGAAAAAGGACCAGCAGGTAGGCCGGCAACGTCTCGAAATTAGGGGCGACAATAATGATCGCAAGTAGCGACACGACGCCCCCGATCGCCGCTCCGGCGATGCGCAGAATTATTTTGCGCAGCGCTGCGCCAAAAGTTGGTAGCGCGGTTATCAGGACGGTAGTCAAAATGGTCGACATCTCGGGCCGGTGAGACAAGAGGCCAACCAGGTACCCGGCGATGGTACACAGGCCAACTTTCACTGAAAAACGAACCGGCGTTCGATCCTGTGGCTCGCTTAGCAGGGAGCGCTTCGGCGCGAAATCACCAGACAACGGAGGAGGTTCATCCAAGAGCCTGTCAATGTGTGCGGTCAGCGAGGCCAGCGAATCGGTGAATGACGCCAGGTTCTCGATTTCGGCGCGAGTCGCGCTGGATGGATAAATGGACCCGGCCTCGGCCACGTGGGCGCTCAGCTCGTCCATTGCTGCGCGGGCCCGGACTCGTGAGTTTGGTAGAGGTTGGGCGGATCCAGTGATGAGCCGGCGGGGAAACTCACAGGCCATTTCGTTCAGAACTGATGCAATTGCCTCAACTGTTTTCTTGATCTGCTCCGCTATTGCTGGCGGAATTTTCCACTGTGTGCTCTCGAGTGCCGCGATAGTCAGCCGATCTACGGCGAGATTGATACGGGCGACGCGCGTCAGGGCGGCGAGGAGAATCGCGTGCCGATGTTCGCCCAATCCTTCGCCCACAGCTTGATTGAGAAGCACCATATGGCGCGGGAGCTCCGAGGTAGGCGGCGGCAGCAGCGGTCTGCTGGCGCTGTCGCCGCTCAAATAAAAGCATGATGATTCGAGCAACCTCAAACGAGCGCGAGCTAGATCGGCACCTAGAAGCTCCATCAGCAATGCTTCGCTCGGCTGTGGCCACAGCCAGTTATCAAACAGCGTGACTACCCCGAAAGCTATTGCACTGGCAGCGAAAGCTTCGGCGGCATCCCAACCAACCCGGTTAGGAGAAAAAACGACGCCGTAAAACAAATCGAGGCAGACGACCTGGATGAGCATAAATGGCGCGCCAAGGTTCAGACGAAGCGCAACGTAGGAAGAGCCGGCGATGGCGGCGAAGATTACCGGCAGCAGCAGCCACGGCGTGTCAACCAAGGTCTGCGCGATTAGCAGAGAGACCGCCAGAGCAAGGCCCTCGCACACGAGGAATAGTCCTGCTAGCTCCACAGACAGCATCGGACCGGCACCAACCAGTAACCAAACAACGTAGGTGCTGAGCTCGTTGTGAATATGGCAAATCGTCACCACAGCCGCACCGAGCGTCGCCATACAGGTCATGCGCAGTGCGGTGTACAGCTTGCGAGCAGAAGGGGCCAATTCACGCGCCAGCAGGGCCACGAGACTGTTGCTCCACGGCCGTGGGCGGGCGGAGATAACTTCCGGCCTAGCGACCGCGGCCATGAACCCACTCGCTATCGTCGCCCTGAATCGTTACCACGGCAGTTGCGCCCATGCGGAAGGGAAACGCGGGATCGCTGTTTTGTAACACAATTCGGACCGGGAAACGTTGCGAAAGCCTTACCCAATTGAGGGTTTGCTCCACTTGTGGCAGCCCCTCTACGCTTGCTCCATTATTCTGATAAAGGGCCCAGGCCACACCTTGGACACGGCCGCTGAAGCGCCGGTTCGGGTAGCTCAACAGGTAGACGGTCGCTTTCATCCCGGGGCGGATATGGCCTAGAAAATTTTCGCGAAAATTCGCGAGCACATACCAGGTGCGGTTGTCCACGAGGCTCAGCACCTCGCGACCCTCATTGGCGTACTGACCCACGGTGATATTAAGGTTGGTGACATAAGCATCAAATGGTGCCCGAACGTAACAGTAATCGACGTTGAGCTTCGCCTCGTAGACTGCAGCTTCGGCAGCTTTGCGCCGCGCATTGATATCTCCGTATTGCCCGAGATCTTTCTCGGCCCGAGAGACTTCGCTGCGCGCACTGGCCACGGCAGCCTCGTCGGCCGCCACGCGGCTGCGCGCGTTGAAAACGTCGTTGGCGGTTACAAAGTGGCGTTTGAGGAGCGGTTCAATCCTTTCCAGGTATTGCTTGTCATATGCCAGTTCGGCCGCGAGCTGCATCTGGCGCGCTTTTGCCGACCTTATCGTGTCTTGTAGACCCTTGATTTGCAGGTTGGTCAGAGCCAGTTCGGCCTCGGCCCGATCCAAAGCCGAGCGATATGGCCGGGGATCTACGACGAACAGCAAATCCCCCTGACTTACGTGTTGATTATCCACTATGGGCATTTGCACGATGGGTCCGCTGACATGCGCTGCGATGCCAACCACGTTGGCGCGTACATATGCGTCATCGGTGCGTGGATATATGTAATAAAGCCGGGTTACGTAGATGGTGATCGCGAACGCGCCGAGCACGATCATCAGACCTAATCCCCGCCCGATGAATTGAACTGTCGCGGGTGCGGGCGGCGAGGGTGTTCTCCCTTGCGCTGCAGTACGAACCATTTGCTCCGCTTGCGAGATTGGCGAAGCAGCTGGTGGCTCGGGAACCGTGGACGTCTGGGGCTCGTGCACTGCTTCAGACGCGGTTGAACAACGCTAAGTAAATTATACATGCCAGCAAGATAGCGAGGCATGGATAAATCAGAACGGCCGGACCCATATACGGTTCCACTCCGAGCGTTGCGAAAATTGGTTTAAAAGCAGCCGCCAGCAGCCCCCCCAAAAGCGCGCACAGCAGCCACGCAGGAAAGTTTGCACCAGCGATATTTACCACCGGGTCACAACCGTCGAGTGGTCCCAGCGCCAGCAATGGAGCACTGACAGAAAGCAATGAGCGGATGGTCATTGTTTAACGTGTAGTGTACCTGCAGCGTAGGCCAAGGTCGCATAAGCAGTGAGTAATTGTGCTTTGCTCTGTATCAAGGCGTAACGCGCGTTAGCGAGATCGCGTTCCGCCGTTAGCAGTTCGATAATCGTGCTCAACCCCTGACGATACGTCTCGAGGTTCGCCTCATGTGATGCTCGCGATGCGACCAGCAGGCTCTGAGCATAAGCATACCGGCTGCGGGACAAATCCAGGTCGAAGTATGCGCGCCATACCTGCGCGATTGTCTCAATTTCAGCGCTCCGAAGCGCCGCCCGCGCGGCGTCGCGATCGTCCTCAATCCGGCGCAAATCGTTGAGTCGCCCGAAACCGGTGAAGATATCCCAGCGCAGAGTCACCAGCGCGGAATATTGCGGCCGCACGGTTTGAACCGTGCGCGGCGTCGAAAAGGTAAAATTCCAGAAATTTGCGCCATATCCCGCCGACGCACCCACCACCGGGAGGAGCCGCGCACGGGCATGCCTGACGTCCGCTTCGCTGGCATGAAGGCTCGCGACACGTGCGGCCAGATCAGGTCGCTGGCGTCGAGCCTCTGCGATCAGCATCTCTACTGATCTATCGAGTTGCTGCGGCACCGCGAGAGTTTCGAGACCTTTAATTCTCAATGGTGACGTCGGAGCGATGCCGAGGGCGACCGCCATTTGAGCCTGTGCGTCACGAACCATCAGCTGAGAGTTAGCGACGTCAAACTGGGATTGAGCAACCGTCTGTTTGGCGAGCAACAGTTGCGGCTCGGTAGCGAGCCCTAGGTTGACGCGCTGACTCACTGCTTCGAAATCAGTTTCGGCCAGCTTGAGATTCTCCTGTGCCGCGAGCACGGCAGCATTAGCAGCATCGAGTGCATAGAAAGCTACCTCAGTATTGAATACGACATCTTGAAGCGTCCTGTTGAAGTTGAGGTTGGCTGCAATCAGGCGGTCGAGCGAAGCTTCGGAGGCAGCCTGACGTCGACCGAAATCAAGCAAAGTCCAGTTCATCGTGACGATGGGGTCGACCTGCCACTGTTTGAGAGTACCGGCGTGGCCGGGCAACTCGAAGACCATGCGCTCCTCGCCGCTGTCCGAAAACCAGGTGACTCGCGGATAGTAGGCGGCTTGTGAGCGTCCGAACCTAGCCGCCGCTGAGCGGGCGCTGCTCCAGGCGCGGAGTGTCTCCGGATTGTTCATCAATGCGACATCGATAAGCTCCGGCAGATCATACTCGTGGTTCGGTTGAATTCGCTGTGGGCCGGAAGATCCTGTCACGATCTCGGTCTGAGGGATTCTTATGCGGTCGCGGGCGGAAACCGGAATTTGCCATAGGCGATTAGCGCTCGCAGGTGCCCAATCATCGGGTCGCAGTTCAGGCCGTTCAGTCAGATTAACACACGCCTGAGCGCAAACCGCGATAAATGACGCAAGTAGTGTCGCGCTTTTCAGCCCGAGTGAATATCGCTTTGCGAGCATTGAACCTTTCCCAAGCTCAAAATTGGCAGTCGGAAGTATTTAGACCGATGCCTCGCGAGGTTCGCCGCTGAACAAAGTGATTCCGATTTACAGCTGATCCTCCCCCCCGCGCAGAGCTGCCCTACCTAACCGCACTACTCCTTGAACGATCGTCAGACAACAGGCGGGATCCATCATGGCGTGGGCTGATTGCGACTGAGTTTAGGCAATCGGGTCGCAGGCTGAGAGAAGCCGGGATAGCCGGCGCCGGCGGCGCATTGCCGGCGTCGGCTGTTTATTTTCAAAAAGCCGCCCGACTCAGCTTATGTCTGGCTCCAGCGCGAAAATTGGCGCATCCTTCGGCACAGTTGCGTTTATCTGATCGTGTCATGTAAAGCGCGCTTTAGTGCATTATCACGGTCTGCCTTGAATTGTTTAGATACTTGCGCAGCGGGCGCGAACAAATCAAAGCCATGAAATGCGCCGGGATAGACGTGCAATTCAGTGGGAACCTCTGCCTGGATCAGGCGCTGAGCGTACTCGATGTTCTCATCCACAAAAAGATCCAGGGTGCCAACTGAAATAAAGGCGGGCGGCAGGTTTGTCAGGTCGGTGGCGCGTGCCGCCGCCGCATACGGCGATACGTCGGGTGCGCCTCCTTCGCGTCCCAGGTAAGCTTTCCAGCCTAAGCGATTGCTTTCTCGATTCCATACGCGCGGATCGGTGATCGCATAGCTGGCGGGCGTCTGGTTACGATCGTCAATCATTGGATAAATCAGAAGTTGAAAAATGACCGGGACCTCCTTACGGTCGCGGACCAGCAAGGCCAGCCCAGCCGCTAAACCGCCACCGGCACTCGCCCCGCCGATAGCGATGCGTGATTTATCAACACCCAGTTGATCGGCATTATCAAATAGCCACTTTAAACCAGCGTAGCAGTCCTCCACAGGCGCCGGGAAAGGATGCTCTGGAGCTACTCGGTAGTCAACTGACGCAGCAACGCATCCGATTCTTTTGACGAGCTGCTTCATCAATCGGTCATCTTGTTCAATGTCACCCATCACGTATCCGCCGCCGTGAATCCAGAACAGAGCGGGAAGGGCGTTCGGCGGATCATGGGGCTTGTAGATACGGACCCGAACATTAGGCTCGCTCGGCGACGGGGGCGGAGCAAAATAATCCTGGCTGATGACGCCCTCGACCGGCGGCAATCCACTCAGTAGCTGCATCACCAGTTTTTTCATCCGGGCTCGGGCGGCGGTGATGTTAGTAAGATCCAGACCGCGATCAGGAGGCAGGCTATTGACGGCAGCCTTCAATTCAGGGTCCAGTCGCTCTAAGAAGTTCATCTTGCGCATCTCCCCTAGAATAGATCGCTTACGAGCTGAAGCTTATGCCACGATTTCAGCGCGATAGAAACGATCATGGGGTGCGCGCGATCCGACCCAACACCTGTCAAGCGGCTCACCACGATTGCACTCTTCGCCGCATTTGACACTCTTGTAAGATATTGCGAGATATCTTGTCCGGCCGGGACGCTAACGAAAGGCCTATCGTTTAGCAACGCATTGACAGGCCTGCGCTCTTGGGCCGCCAGGGAGAGTTAAGTGACCAAATGGACTGAAGAGACCGTTAAAGTGGCAGGGACTGAGTTGGCGCTGGTCAAAGGGGGGAGCGGCAAACCGCTGCTCATTTTGCACGACGAACTGGGCTATCCGGGTTGGATGGCATGGAACGAAGCCCTGGCCGAGACTCGCACCCTCCTGATTCCACTACAGCCCGGCTTTGGAAAAACGCCACGCCTCGACTGGGTTCGCAGTTACCGCGACTTGGCTGGTTTCTACTCGCAGGTGTTGCGCGAAATGCGTCTGGACCCGATTGACGTCATCGGCTTTTCGGCCGGCGGCTTTATCGCAGCCGAAATGGCTGCGGCCGATCCCAGGATCTTTTCGCATATGGTGTTGGTTGCCCCCATGGGTATAAAGGCAACCGAAGGCGAGATCCTGGATTTCTTCGCATTGACCATTCGACATCATCTGCGTGCCACGGTTGCCGATCCTGAGAAGACTCCGGAATTTGCGAGGATCTACGGCGGTGAAATGACACCGGCTCAATTCGAGGCATTCGAAGACGCGCGAGCGGAGACAGCCCGCCTCGGATGGGAGCCTTTTATGCACAATCCCAGCCTTCCCTTCTTGCTGCGAGGCTTAACTACACCAACGCTGCTCATCCGGGGCACGCGAGATGCAGTCGTCCCGCGCAATTGCATCGAGGAGTATCGCAAAGCGATTCCCGGCGCTCAGGTGATAGAGCTGCCAGGAGTGGGGCATCGCCCGGAGATCGAGGATGCAATTGCGTTTGAACGAGCGGTGCAGCGGTTTCTCAACTCCTGAGCTATCTACGAGGGTCTGACAGTAGGTAAATCGGCACATCCAGTTTAACTATCGACGGTCGCTGCGCGCAGACCAGGACTGCGCGGCGCAACTGTGGCTGAGAAGAGAGAACATGAAGATCGGGTACTTTACTGAACGACCTTACCGATGGGTACCGGAAGAAGAAGTTTTCAAGAATCGATCGTTTTTCGGGGTCTCTAATCGTTTTTTCGATCCGGAGAAAGCCGCCGACGACTATAACTACTATATCGACGAAAACTGTTATGCCGAGGAGCTTGGCTTCGACCTGGTTGCCCTCAATGAGCACCATGGTAACCCGTTCTGCATGGGTAGTGTAATGAATGTCGAGGCCGCGGTGCTGGCTAGCCGTACCCGGCGGGTCCGGATCGTTTTAATTGGGAACCCATTGCCGGCTATCAAGCACCCTCTGCGGATGGCAGAGGAGCTGGCCGAAATCGATCTTATTTCACGGGGGCGGCTCGTCACTGGGTGGGTCCGGGGCGCCGGCAGCGAACAATTCTTTAACAACGCCAATCCCGCTTACAATCGTGAGATGTTCAATGAGGCTCACGATTTCATCGTCCAGGCGTGGACCCGACCGGGGCCATGGCGCTACGAGGGTAAGCATTTTCATTATCGCCATGTTAATCCGTGGGCGCTTCCTTATCAGAAGCCCCATCCACCGATGTGGATCCCGGGCGTGATCAGCCCCGAAACGGTTAAATGGTGTGCGGCGCACCGGTATCCTTATATTGGTCTCGGCACCCTACTCGGCCCCACCTGCGATCTGTGGGATTACTATGCTGACGAAGCGGCGCGCCATGGTTATCAGGCAGGTCCCGAGAACTTCGGCTACCTGATTCCAACCGTAGTCGCAGAGACACAGGAAAAAGCCGACACGATCGCCAACAACTTTGTCTTTGGTGGCGGTCAGAACGCATTCTCACGTCCCGAGTTTGCGATGCCCCCGGGATATAATTCCAAAAGTGCCATTCGCATGCTGGCCAAACAGCCGACAGGCAGTTGGCTTGGCGTCAGTGGCGACAAGCTGGCACAGCATGTTGCGCATGACGAGCCTGAGCACGTGGACTACGGAGAGGTACGTCGCAAGCTGATCGCCGGGCTCGAAAAGGTAAAGCGCAACTATCAGGTGATTGCCGGCACGCCCGAACACGTGCTGGCGAAGGTCAAGACGATCTTGCGCATCCTACGCCCGGGAGTGTTCATCATGTTTAGTGTGCAGGGTCCTGTCAGCAACGAAGAACGGCGCGCCAGCATGCGATTGTTTGCGCAAGAGGTTATGCCTGGACTGCGCGAGTACTCACGCGAGATCGATTTGCCCGATCCGTTCGAGCGCACCCCGGGTTCGGTTGGGCTCGGAAACGGCGGGCGTAGACCCGTGGTTGATCGTGAGCCGCTTCGGGAACTCGGGCTACGTTAGGTTAAACTGAATCACTCTGGCATCGAAGCTAAAAATAGGAGCTGAGTTCATGCTTACCTGGCAAATTGGAGACGTTCGAATAACGCGCCTGCAGGAGCAGGAGCCGATCTGGAGCGGCACGATGATTTTGCCGGACGCCACACCCGAAAGGGTGAAAGAAGAGGGCGAGTGGCTAAATCCTTTTATCGACGACGCCGGTCGTTTCAAGCTGAGCATCCATTCCTTAATCGTCGAATCCGAAGGGCGCCGGATTGTCGTTGATACCTGTGTTGGCAACGATAAGCATCGACCGGGCTTTAAGGATTGGAGCAATCTCCATCTCCCGTTCATGAAAGAGCTGGAGCAGGCGGGGTTCGCCCGTACCACGATCGATACCGTGATCTGTACCCATCTTCATCTCGACCATGTCGGTTGGAATACTACGTTAGAGAACGGCAACTGGGTGCCGACTTTCCCCAGGGCTCGGTACTTGATGGGTCAGCGGGAATGGGATTACTGGTCCAAGTACGACGAGAGCCCTGATTTCCGACTGCCGATTGAAGATTCGGTGCGTCCCGTGGTTGACGCCGGCTTGGCCGAGTTGGTCGAGCCCAACCTCCGCATTACCGGTGAAGTATGGCTGGAGCCGACGCCCGGGCACACACCGGGGCACATTAGCGTCCGCATTTCTTCGCGGGGTGAAAATGCTGTCATCACCGGTGACATGATGCACCATCCAATTCAAATTGCTCATCCGGATTGGGTCGTCGGCTTTGATACCGATCCGAAGCTCGCGGTCGAAACCCGTCGGCAGTTTGTTCAGAAATACTGCGACCAACCGGTTCGAGTGCTTGGGACCCACTTTGCCGGGCCGACTGCCGGGCATATCGTCCGCCGCAACGGGCGCTTTCGCTTCGAAGCGTAACGGGGAGACAGCCGGATCGCGTAAAGAGGGGGCTTGCGAATCCGGCTGCCAATAGGCAGCTTAATTGCAAGGCTTAGACCTTTTCCAAGGAGTTGTCGATCGTGTTGCAAATTAATGACATTGCTCCGGATTTCGAGGCCGATACGACAGAAGGCCGAATCCGCTTTCATGAATGGATAGGTGATTCGTGGTGCGTGCTATTCTCGCATCCTAAGGATTTTACCCCGGTTTGCACCACGGAACTGGGCTATATGGCCAAGATCAAGCCGGAATTTGACAAGCGTAATACCAAAATCATTGGTCTTAGCGTTGACCCGGTCGAGGACCATTCGCGGTGGGCCAACGATATTCGTGAGACCCAAGGTTACGCACCCAACTATCCTGTCATCGGCGACCCTGAGCTCAAAATTGCCAAGCTCTATGGAATGCTACCGGCCAGTGCTTCCGGCGGCGCGGCTCAACGGACACCGGCCGACAATCAGACTGTGCGCAACGTGTTCGTCATTGGGCCGGATAAGCGGATTAAACTGATTATCGTCTACCCGATGACCACAGGGCGTAACTTTGACGAAGTTCTTCGGGTGCTCGACTCGTTGCAGTTGTCTGCCAAACACAAGGTGGCTACGCCGGTCAACTGGCAGCCGGGTCAGGACGTGATTATCGCAGGCTCGGTCTCTGATGAAGAGGCCCGAAAGCTCTATCCGCAGGGTTGGAAGGCGCCCAAACCATACCTGCGCCTGGTGCCGCAGCCGAAGTAATCACCCGAGCGAAGGCCTTGGTCGGCCGCACCAGAGCCTTCGCCCGCTGCCGTTCGCGGACAGCCACAAGAGGTAGCGGAGATGTTTTTCCATGAACTTAACCGCTCGGGCTGCAAGACCTACCTGGTCGGATGCGAGCGGACCAATCTTGCCCTCTTGGTCGATCCGCTCAAAGATCGCGTCGATCGCTACCTGGCGGCCTTGGCCTATCATCACCTCACTCTTGAGCTGATTGTCGACAGCCACACACATGCGGACCATCGGACCGGAGTTTGGGATCTGCGCGAGCTGTCCGGGGCCAAAGTCGTGATGCACCGGCGAGCGCCGGCGCCGCATATTGATATCCATGTTGACGATGGCGAGCGGCTGCAGTTAGGTAGCCTACAATTGACCTTTATCTATACTCCGGGCCACACGCCAGACAGCATGTGCATTCTGGTCGGCGATCGGGTTTTTACCGGCGATACGCTTTTAATCGGGGGCACTGGGCGTACCGATTTCCCCGGGGGAGATCCTGGGGCTCAATACGACTCAATTACGAATAAACTGTTCGCTTTACCTGACTCTTTGCTCGTCTTCCCGGCGCACGATTATCGCGGCAACCTGTGCTCGACCATAGGCGAGCAGAAAAAATCGAACGGGCGCATCGCCGGTCGCTCGCGGGAAGCTTATATCAGCTTGATGAACAATCTTGGCATGCCGCTGCCGGCCAAGGTTCAGGAAGCTCTGCAAGCTAACGAATCGGCGATTGAAGATGATTCGCTGCGGTTCCCAACCTTGGCGCAGCTCAACGAGGTGCGTCAGCTCGGGCCAGCAGAGGTCTACAAACGACTAAATTCACCGAACCCGCCCCTGGTGGTCGATGTCCGTGAGGCCGATGAGTTCAACGGCGAACTGGGTCACATTCCGGGAAGTATGCTGTTGCCGTTGCGTCAGCTGTCGGAACGCGCCCAGGAATTAGAAAAGTACCGCGAACGCGAGATAATTTTGGTGTGCCGAGCCGGTGTTCGCAGCACGACGGCAGCCGCGATCCTCGGGGGGCTCGGTTTTGAAAACGTCTGTAATTTAAAGGGCGGGATGCTCGATTGGAACGACGCGCAACTTCCGATCGAACGTTGATCACTGCTCCACAGATTGATCGATCACTGGTTTGTCCTCCTCTGTGCGGCCGCGATCTCCGGCAAAAAAGATCGACGGTTGCTCGACCTTCTTGTGATCTGGCAGTCAGAACAAAGCCGAAACGCCAGCCGCTGGACACCGTAGAATATTTCGGGACTGTCTCTACCCCGCTCTCGGGGTAGTCTTCTTATAGTCCCGCCGGTGGGACTGAGCTCGTGAAAATCAAAAACCTGGTGTCGATTTTGGTACTCCTCGCCGTGGCTGTAGGAGTCGGCTTGGCGTTGCGGTCAGAGCGGGCCGGCGGGGCCGTTTTTCGCTCACATACCTCTGAATACGGTTCGTCCGAAACCATCAGGCATCAAATGGCGGTTCCGGTGGCGGCAACGCAGGCAAAATTGGGCGACCTGCCGCATTACCTTTCAGCTATTGGAACTGTGACGCCAATGTACACGGTCACCGTTCAGAGCCGTGTAGCGGGCCAGATAATGGCCGTGAACTTTCGGGAAGGTCAAATCGTCACTCGCGGCCAGTTGTTGGTCCAAATCGATCC
The DNA here is from genome assembly GCA_021323945.1 of Pseudomonadota bacterium. GTDB lineage: Bacteria > Desulfobacterota > Binatia > Binatales > Binataceae > JAMXLL01. Next base: position 116,503 of record JAJPKA010000014.1, read on the forward strand.
CCGACCCTATCAAGTCCAGTTGGAACAAGCTCAAGGACAGCTCGCCCACGACCTGGCGACGTTACACAACGACACATTGATTCTGGAACGCGACCGAATTCTCTACCGACAGAACGTTATTGCCCGCCAAACCCTGGATACCCAGGAGGCCACTGTCCGGCAAGATCGAGGCTTAGTTCTGAGTGACAAGGCCAACGTCGATAACGCGAAGCTGCAGCTAACCTATAGCCGCATAACCGCCCCAATTACCGGCCGGATCGGATTGCGGCTGGTTGATCCGGGCAACATCATCCAAGCCAACTCCACGCAGGGTATTGCAGTAATCACTCAACTTCAGCCGATAACCGTCATCTTTAGTATTCCCGAAGATAATCTCGAATTGATCCTGGCTGCCATGCGCGCGGGCTCCGTGCCGGCCGAAGCTTATGACCGTTCTTTTCACAACCTGCTCGCAACCGGCTCGTTGTTCACCATGGACAACCAGATTGATACCACTACGGGCACGGTAAGGCTGAAGGCACTGTTTTCAAATCGGGAGCAGCGCTTGTTTCCCAATCAGTTCGTTAACGTGCGCCTACTGGCAGAGACCTTACACCACCAGGTCCTAATACCGTTGGCTGCCGTTCAGCGCAGCTCGCTAGGAACGTTCGTGTACGTGGTCAAGCCGGATCGCACAGTTGAATTGCGCAGGATCCAATTAGGTCTGACCCAGGGCGAGCTAGCCTCGGTCCAATCGGGGCTTGCCGCGGGCGAAACCGTGGTTACCGATGGTGTAGACCGTCTCCAACCGGGGACCCGCGTCGCCCTGCAGTCCACTCCCGCTAGGGCCTCGCTCGCGGTCAATATGGCACAGTGACGCGGTGACAATGAAACGGGCGGTTCGATGGCGGCCGTAAACGGCAACCACAAGAGCTTTAATCGCAGCGTGAGCAAGCGGGGAAAAAACCGGAAAAGCGCTGTTCTTGAAGGCTGCTAGTTCCGTGCTCGGTTCGGGTCGGTGAACCCTTCGCGTATCTTCATTCTTCGACCAGTGGCGACGTCGCTTCTGATGGGAGCGGTTCTACTGGCCGGGATCGTGGCCTATCGACTGTTGGCGGTTTCGGCTTTACCCCAGGTGGATTATCCAACCATTCAGGTGCTGACCTTCTATCCGGGTGCGAGTCCTCAGGTAATGGCTTCTTCGGTGACGGCGCCAATGGAACGCCAGTTTGGGCAAATGCCGGGACTCCAGCAAATGACTTCGAATAGCTCGTTCGGGACTTCGGTGATCGTCCTACAATTCGTCTTGAGCCTGAATATCGATGTGGCTGAGCAGGAAGTTCAAGCCGCGATCAATGCGGCCTCTACCTATTTGCCAGCCGACCTGCCGAACCCGCCGGTTTATAGCAAAATCAACCCCGCCGACGCCCCGATAATGTCGCTTGCGCTGACTTCCGACGTCTTGCCTCTACCTGCTGTCGAGGATTTGGCTGACACGCGACTCGCGCAAAAGATGTCCCAAGTGCCGGGCGTCGGACTAGTGAGCGTCGGTGGCGGGCAAAAGCCAGCCTTAAGGATTCAAGCCAACCCGATGGCGTTAGCCGCGTATGGGATGAGCCTCGATGACCTCCGCAACGTGGTGGCGGCCAACAATGTCAATCAGGCCAAAGGGAGCTTCGATGGACCGTCACAAGCCTACACGATTGATGCTAATGACCAGCTGTTCTCCAGCAAGGACTATGGATCGCTGATTGTTGCGTACCACAATGGCGCGCCGGTGAGATTGCGCGATGTGGCGCGGGTGGTGGAGGGGGCGGAAAACGAGCTGCAGGCGGCGTGGGTCAACACCATGCCAGCCGTGATTCTCAACGTGCGGCGGCAGCCGGGTGCCAACATTATCACTGTAGTCGATCGGATCAAGCGTTTGCTGCCGCAGTTGCAGAGCACCTTGCCTGCCTCAGTTCACGTGGCGCTGTTGACGGATCGGACGATTACTATCCGCGCCTCGGTTCAGGACGTTGAGTTCGAGCTGATGCTGACGGTGGCGCTGGTAATAATGGTGATTTTCCTGTTTCTGCGCAGCCTGTCTGCCACCGTAATCCCGAGTGTGGCAGTGCCGATATCGCTTATCGGAACCTTCGGCGTTATGTACCTGCTGGGGTACAGCCTCGACAATCTCTCACTGATGGCATTGACGATCGCCACCGGATTCGTGGTCGATGACGCGATCGTGATGATCGAAAACATCAGCCGATTTATCGAAGAGGGCGAGTCGCCGCTGCAGGCAGCATTAAAAGGTTCTCAACAAATCGGCTTCACGATTTTATCGTTAACGGTTTCCCTGATCGCGGTGCTGATCCCGCTGCTGTTCATGAGCGATGTTGTGGGGCGGCTGTTCCGCGAATTCGCTATAACCCTCGCTACCACGATCATTATTTCGGCCTTCGTATCGCTCACATTAACGCCGACCATGTCGGCCAGGTTACTCCGTTATCGGGCGCCCCAGGAGCAGGGGCGCTTCTACGCCGCCTCGGAACGCGCGTTCAAGCGCATTATTGAGCGTTACGGTTGTTCGCTGCAGTGGGTCTTGCGTCACCAGACTGCAACCTTGGCAATTGCTATAGGCACGCTGCTCCTGACCATTGTTCTGTACATTGTTGCGCCCAAGGGCTTTTTCCCGGTGCAGGATACCGGGGTTATTCAAGCCATTTCGGATGCCCCCCAAACGGTGTCGTTTCAAGCGATGGTCGCGCTGCAGCAGGCGGCGGCACGGATCATTTTGCGCGATCCCGCGGTTGAGTCGCTTTCCTCCTTCGTTGGGGTCGACGGGACGAATCTTTCGGTCAATAGTGGCCGTTTTTTAATCAACCTGAAGCCTTTGGCCGAACGTAAAGTTGGTGTCCAGCGAGTAATCGCGAGGCTCCAGCGAAGCCTTGCTGCCATGAATGGGCTTTCGGTCTTCTTGCAGCCGGTTCAGGATCTGACGGTTGAAGACCGCGTCAGCCGTACTCAATATCAGTTCACTCTTGAGGACGCCAACGAGGTTGAACTCAGTCGGTGGGCGTCGAAACTTGTAAGCAGGCTGCGCCAACTGCCGCAACTGGCCAACGTGGCCAGCGATCAGCAGAACGACGGCTTGCAGGCGTTGCTGGTTATCGATCGGTCGACCGCATCGCGGCTTGGCATCACTCCGGCGCAGATTGATAGTGCGCTTTATAGCGCGTACGGGCAGCGGCAGATCAGCACAATTTTCACTCAGCTCAATCAATATCATACGGTACTGGAAGTTGATCCGCGGTTTCAGATGAGTCCTGAAGATTTGGATCACATCTATATCCCCTACAGCGCGACGCCAGCAGGACTATCAGCATCGGGAATTAACCAGGGCCCCGCCTTAGCTTCCGCTCCCAGTCCAGGGAATACGACTCCGGGAGAAGTCCCGCTCAGTGCGATTGCGCATCTCGAGACGCGCCTGGCGCCACTGGTGATCAGTAGACAAGGACAATTCCCAGTCGTCACCGTGTCCTTTGACGTGGCGCCAGGATACGCCTTGGGTGATGCGGTCCGCGCGATCAAGCGAGCGCGTAAGGATCTTCAATTGCCTTTGAGCATCCAAGCTGAGTTCCAAGGCACCGCCGCGGCGTTCGAGGCATCGTTGACCAATGAACCGTTGCTGATTCTGGCAGCGTTGGTCACCGTGTACATCGTGCTGGGCGTGCTTTACGAGAGTTACATCCATCCGATAACGATCCTATCAACGCTGCCTTCGGCTGGAGTTGGGGCGATCCTAGCGCTTCTTCTTTTCAACGATCCGCTCAATGTAATTGCACTCATCGGCATCATTCTCCTAATCGGGATAGTCAAGAAAAACGCGATTATGATGATCGACTTCGCGCTCGACGCCCAGCGGGCAGAAGGCAAAACGCCCGAAGATGCGATCTATCAGGCGTGCCTGCTCCGCTTCAGACCGATCATGATGACTACAATGGCGGCACTGCTTGGCGCGCTACCCTTGGCGTTTGGCGGCGGGATGGGAGCTGAGTTGCGGCAGCCGCTCGGGATCGCGATCGTCGGCGGTCTGCTCGTGAGTCAGGTGCTAACGCTCTATACGACGCCTGTGATCTTCCTTGGCTTCGAGCGTTTGGCCGCGCGACTTAAAGTTGGGAGAGGGAGTGGTCCAGAGCCTTATATGACGGAGGCCCTCAAAGAGGGCCAAGCAAGGTAGAATTTGTGGGAGAGTGGCGACACCAGGCCCAAATGTGCAGTTCGACGCGTCGGGAGGCGGCGAGGCGCAATCCGTGCGTCGGCGACTTTTCGAGCGGACAAGCGGTTGGTGAATGGCGGATAAGGCACGGAAGTGAGTCTTTCTGAGACATGTATCCGCAATTCGGTGGGTACCACCCTCTTGACGGCGGCAGTGGCGCTCGCTGGCATGGTCGCGTTTCGATTGCTGCCAGTGTCTCCATTGCCGCAAGTGGATTTCCCGACAATTCAAGTCAGCGCTTCTTTACCTGGTGCGAGCCCGCAGGTGATGGCTTCGACCGTGGCTGCTCCACTGGAGCGGCAATTCGGCCATATTGCCGGGCTGACCGAAATGACATCCACCAGCGGACTGGGGGTGACCAGCGTTACTTTGCAGTTTGATCTTGACCGCAACATCGACGCCGCAGCCCGAGACGTTGAATCGGCGATTAATGCCGCCCGCGGGCAACTACCATCGAACCTGCCAAGCAATCCGACCTATCGGAAAATCAATCCAGCCGACGCTCCGATTATAATAATTGCACTGACCTCGGATTCTCTCGATCGGGGCCAGATGTACGATGCGGCCTCCTCCATCCTGGCCCAGAAGCTCTCACAAATTCAGGGTGTGGGGCAGGTTCTGGTCGGCGGTGGGGCCCTACCAGCTGTTAGGGTCGAATTGAACCCGCTGCAGTTGCATGCGTACGGGATTGGCCTTGAACAGGTTCGCAACGTGCTGGCAGCGGCAAACGCCAACGGGCCAAAAGGCCAGTTGAGCGGTCCCGCTCGAGCAGTAGCGATCGCCACGACTGATCAATTGTTCAGAGCCGCCGAATATCGGCCCCTGGTAGTGGGCTTCTACAACGGCGCCCGGGTGCGCCTTCAAGACATCGCTACGGTCGAGGATTCGGTTCAGGACATCCGCAACGCTGGTCTAGCCGACGGGCGACCTGCGGTCCTCATCATTATTTTTCGGCAACCCGGCGCCAATATTATTGAGACGGTTGATCGAGTACGTGCGGCTCTGCCGCGCTTGCAGGCGTCTATCCCTTCGGCAATCCGCTTGTCGGTGGTGAACGATCAGACAACCACAATTCGCGCGTCGGTCCACGATGTCGAGCTCACTCTGCTCATCTCGATTTGGCTGGTGGTGCTGGTAGTTTACCTGTTTCTTCGGAGTTTACGGGCGACTTTGATACCGGGAATAGTGGTGCCGCTCTCGCTTATCGGCACGCTCTCGATCATGTATCTGCTCGGTTACAGTCTCGACAACCTGTCGCTGATGGCGCTCACAATCTCGACCGGTTTTGTAGTTGACGACGCAATCGTCGTGCTCGAGAACATCTCGCGTTATCTGGAGCAGGGCTATTCGCCGATTCAGGCGGCTATCGAGGGCGCTCGTGGCATCGCGTTTACGGTTGTATCGATCAGCATCTCCTTGGTGGCGGTCTTCATTCCGATCGTCATGATGGGCGGAATTGTAGGCCGGCTGTTCCGAGAGTTTGGGATTACTCTCGCTGTGGCGATCCTCGTCTCCATGATCATTTCGCTTACCACCACCCCTATGATGTGTTCCAAGTTACTGAGCCGGCGGCGAGACGTATCGGATGCTGCTACTGAGGATGCGCGCGACGCGACACGGAATGAATTATTTGCGAACTTGCTGCGAGGATATGATCGGACTCTTACCTGGGTGTTATACCACCCACGACTTATGCTCGCAGCCGCGTTGGGTACAGTAGCGCTTACTATCTACTTGTTCATAGTTATACCGAAAGGGTTTTTCCCCCAGCAGGACAATGGCCGGCTGATGGGTGCACTCGTCGCCGACCAGGACACTTCGTTTCAAGCGATGAGCCGCTTGCTAACCGAGTACGTCGACGAAATCAAAAACGATCCCGCCGTTGAGCACGTAATCGGGTTTGCCGGCGGCAGTGCGGGAGCGACCAACACCGCGCGCATGTTCATCACCCTAAAGCCGCTTGAGCAGCGTAAGCTCAGCGCCGATCTGATCATCGCGCGGTTGCGGCGAAAGTTGGCACATATCGCCGGGGCCGTGCTCTACCTTCAGGCCTCCCAGGACGTTCGCGTCGGTGGACGGATGAGCAACGCTCAGTACCAGTACACTTTGCAGAGTACCGACTTGGAAGAACTGAATCGCTGGGCGCCGCGGCTACTCGAGGCACTCCGTAGGATACCGCAACTGACCGAGGTTAGCAGTGATCAGCAAAACAGCGGCCCCGATGCGTATCTGGAGATTGATCGGGATACGGCTGCGCGCCTCGGCCTCACTCCTCAACTCCTTGACAACGTGCTCTATGATGCCTTTGGGCAGCGATTGGTTTCCACCATGTATTCGGCCCTCAACCAGTATTACGTGGTTATGGAAGTGGCGCCGCAGTTCTGGCAAAGCCCCGATGTGCTCAAGCTGATTCATGTCGCCAGTCCCACCGGACAGCAGGTACCGTTGAGTGCCTTTACTCGATTGGTAAGGACGACCTCACCGATCTCGGTTAACCATCAGGGGCAATTTCCGGCAGTGACGATTTCATTCAACCTGGCGCCGGGAGTTCCGTTGAGCGAGGCAGTGGCGCGCATTCAAAGAGCGGAGCTCGACCTCCACATGCCGTCTGACATTCGCGGCAGCTTTCAGGGTACTGCCAGAGCGTTTCAATCTTCTGTCGCGAATGAAACCACGCTAATCATTGCCGCGCTCGCCAGCGTCTACATTGTTCTGGGCATTCTGTACGAGAGCTATGTCCATCCAATCACGATCCTGTCAACGCTGCCCTCCGCGGGAGTTGGCGCTCTGCTGGCCTTGATGCTGACCCGTACCGAACTGAGCGTGATCGCGGTGATTGGAATCGTCCTGTTGATTGGCATCGTCAAGAAGAATGCGATTCTGGTCATCGACTTTGCGTTGGAGGCTGAACGCAACGAGCAGAAGAACTCGCTCGACGCGATTCACGAGGCATGCCTGCTCCGCTTTCGGCCAATCATGATGACCACTTTGGCAGCTCTGCTGGGTGGCTTGCCGCTCGCCATGGGGTTTGGGATGGGTTCAGAACTGCGCCGTCCGTTGGGAATCGCGATCGTCGGCGGCCTCATCGCCAGTCAGGCGCTGACCCTCTATACCACACCGATAATCTATCTTTATCTCGATCGCCTGCGGCTATGGGGTAAGCAGCTGTGGGGCCGCTTGGGAGATCATTTGAGCGGGCGCGCACGGACCGCTCCGATTTCAGTAACGCACTGAAAGAGAACGGATCTGCCTAACCGCAGCTCAGCATCTCCTCCAGCAGAGGAAGCAGCCCGATTATCTCTCGAAGCGATGAAACTGTGTAATTCTTCCCGAGCTTCCTTGGTGTTTCAGGGTCTCGGCTAATGAGGACGCCCGTCATCCCAGCTGCCGATGCCCCGGCCAGATCGAGGTGTTCTGAGTCGCCCACATGAACGGCTTCGGCTGCTCGCAGTCGATGCCTGGCCAGCGCGGCAGTGAACAGTCTGGCCGAAGGTTTGGCGTAGCCTGCTTCTGAAGAGATCGTGATCGAATCAAAACATGCACTCAGTTCCAGCCCCCGCAGAATGCGGTACAAGCGGTAATCGAAATTGGAAATTACGCCAAGTATCAATCCCCGCTTGCGTAGGCTTCTCAAGGTCGCAATGGTCTCGGGATCAGTGACCCAATGGGCTGGATCTGCAAAAAACTCGAACAGAAAGTTGAAGTAACTTGCGAAGTCGCTGAACTCGCCGAGCCCGGCGAAGGTCTTTGCGACCAGCTCGCGCCACCACTCGCGTTCGAGGCGCCGCAGCTCGTCAGGTTGACGTCCGGGGCCAAAGGCTAGTGGTTGTGCCTCTCTGAAGGCTCGGCGAAAAGCCGCATCAACGACCTCCGGGGTGGTTATGACGCCGTACCGTCGAGCCTCTCTCGCGTACGTCTCCCCGACCGCCTCACGGGTGTGGAACAACGTACCGGCTGCATCAAAAAATACAGCTTTGATTCGTGCCATCGGTGTTTGCTCTCGCCGGAGCTCTGACTATACCGCGTTAAAAGTAGTCGATCGGCATAAAGCAGGGAATCAGCTTTAAATTGCGGTCGCTTGCGCTGCTCCTTTGCAGGCGGCTTAATAGCGCTTTTTTCACGGTTTGGCGAGCACGACGGCAGCTAAGGCGCTAGTTGCCCCGCTGTGGCTCCATGCGCGAGTGGAAATCAGGACCTCGTATGGCATATAAGGAGAACCTTGAAGAGAGATCACGCCGACTGAGGTCTATGCTCAGCGGAAAGGATCTGCTCCGCGAATGCGGACTCTTCGCGCACGATGGCTGCCACCATCCCCACTGAGGCAGCGCGTCCGATAACGGCTGCGCATGCCGCTGAAGCCGCACGCAAGTGGATTGTCGCGGCTTCGGTCATCCTGTGCGCCGCTCTCGAAGTCCTGGACAGCTCAATTGTCAATGTAGCCTTGCCCCATATGCAGGGCAGCTTCGCGGCTGGTGTGGATGAAATTACCTGGGTGATCACGACCTATTTAGTGGCTGCCGGAATCATGATTCCGACTACGGGATGGATCGCGGGCCAGTTCGGGCGAAAACGCTACTTCCTAATTTCGATTATTACGTTCGTGATCGCGTCGGCGATGTGCGGGGCGGCTCAATCGCTGAACCAGATCGTGGTGTTCAGGTTCCTGCAGGGCATTGCGGGTGCAGCACTGCAGCCGCTCTCCCAGGCGATTTTGATGGAGACGTTTCCCCCTGAGGAGCAAACCCTGGCGATGGCTGTGTGGGGGATGGGCATGATGGTCGCGCCATTGCTGGGGCCGACAGTGGGCGGTTATATCACACTGAACTGGAACTGGCGCTGGAACTTCTATATTAACGTGCCAACCGGAATTGCTGCGGCTTGTATGGTGAGCGCCTTTGTTCACGATCCCTCTTATCTAAAGCGACTCAAAGGTGCCGGCCGGGCGGACTGGGTTGGAATCATTTGCCTCATACTCGCGCTCGGCTTAGGCGAAGTCGTGATGGATCGCGGTGAGCGAGCGGACTGGTTTGCCACTGCGTGGGTGTGGTATTTCAGCATTATCGCGGCTGGGGCGTTTGGTACCCTCATCATTCATGAACTGCGTACCCCTCAGCCAATCGTTCAGTTCCGCCTCTTCAGAATCAAAAATTTCTCGCTTCCGACGGCACTGCTGATTACGTTGGTTTTTACCGCGTACGGCATGCAGATTCTCAATCCGATCTTCCTGCAGGATCTTTTGGGCTATACTTCGTGGCAGGCCGGACTATTGATGCTGCCGCGCGGGCTCGGCCTGACTGCTGCAATGTTTTTTCTCGGCGGTATTGCGCGACGGGGTTACGATACCCGTCCGCTGGTAGCGCTCGGCTTCATTCTCGTTGGTGTGGGACTGACGCTGCTTGGCGGCCTGAATCTGAACATGGCGGTTTGGAACTTTGTTTGGCCCACGGTTATTCAAGGAGTCGGGATGGGTCTGGTGTTTCCAAATTTGTCTGCCGCTGCGTTGAGTTCAATCCCGCGCGAGCAGATGGGCTACGCCACGAGTCTCTTTTCCATGACGCGTAACGTCGGCGCTTCCATCGGAACTTCGGTGCTAACCACGCTGCTAGTCCGCCGGCAGCAAATACAGCAAAGCTACCTAGTTCAACATCTGTCCATATTCGAGGCGTGGCGGATAAGCCAGCAACCGGTGCGGATACCCGGGGCACCCCATTTCGACCTGAATCAGCTCGTGAACGGAAAACGCGGGCTCGCGATGATTTATGGCGTGGTTCAGGCTCAGGCGATGATGCTTTCCTTAAACAATATTTATCGAACGTTGGCGGCCATAATGGTGGTTGGCTTGTTGTTATGCGTGATGCTGCCTCGCCCGCAAAAGCAAACAGCGGCTGTCTCACACTGAAGCCGTGAACTACCGAAAAGCGCAAAATATAAGTCGAACAGGTGAATTCCTAGGACAACTTCTCCCGGCGCAGCTCGGAGACCGCTGCGGTCAGGCGAGGCAGGACTTGGCCGGTGGGGCCTCTCAAGCTTACGTCACAGATGTTGGTTATTTCACTCTCGTAAAGGTTGACCTCGATTAGCTTCCCTCCGCGCTGCTTTACTTCAAGTGCGAATCCGGCGGCGGGATAAACCGTGGCCGAAGTGCCTGCTACGAGCACCAGGTCAGCCTGGGCGGCGTTCGTCATGCACTGCTCTAATACGTCAGGTGGAATTGGTTCTCCGAACGAGACGGTGTCGCTTTTCAGAATGCCTTCACATCTGGGACACAGCGGAGGCAGCACCTCGAGGCTGATCTCTTCACTCTTGAACCGTGCATTGCAATCGATGCATCGAATCAGCTTCCAGTTCCCATGAATTTCAGCTAATGCGCGATGTCCTGCCTGGCGATGGAGGTCGTCGACGTTTTGCGTGATCAGAAAGCGCAGAACTCCGATCGACTCGAGGGTAGCCAATGCAATGTGCCCTGGGTTGGGCTTGGCTATTCGCAGCGGGCGCCACAGCTCGTCATCCTGGCGACGGATGCGGTCTTCCCAGCCTTTTTTGGGATCCGCAAGAAAGAGCTGATAGCCATTCATCGGTGGCTCACCATACTTGGTCCACAGACCGCCAGGGCCGCGAAACGGCGGAATGCCACTTTCGACCGACATCCCGGCACCCGTTAGAGCGATAGGATAACGCGCCTCGGTTAGCATCCGAGCAGCGGTCAGAATTTCTTCGTCTGACGCGATTCGGGTTTGCGCAGTCATAGCCTCTCTCGATTTGCTACAGCCGGACTACCTGAACAATGCCTTTCAGAGTTGAGCACATGAAAAATCACCACACCCGGCACGCCACCGCAGAGAGTTTAGAACGAGGGATTCTGCTCGACAACGCATGAAATGAAGGTGAAGGCGTACATCGCAACACCAGGATCCAGCACTCTCAGTCTGAGGCTTCCAGATAAAACGGAGCGATTTGCTACCAGGTTATACATTCGTGGCCGGTCCACGTCGATGAAGTAATGCCCATTTAGCGGCCTGACGTCGGCACCGGGAAGCTGCTCTGCCCCCATCAAAAGCTCGACGCGCGCCGGGCTTTTCGCGCCGGGCGCCATCACGAGGTTGACATCCATCGCCGTGTAACGAAGCAACAACTTAGCGCCAGGTGCTGCCGCCCTGGAGTATTCCTCGCCAACGCACCATCGGCCAACAAGATAGGCAGCACCCTCGACATAGCGTCCCGGGTCGGCATAGTCGAAAGTCTTGTCCCGCGCTACACCGCCCGGATTGCCAAATTGGCCCCGCGTGTATCCGAGGTAGAGTTCGGGTGTGACGCGATAGCAGACCGCGCCGGGGATGTCGCTTTCCCGGAGGGGTTTCATCAGGTCGGGAAGTTGAGCCAGCGGGTCGAGCTCTTTGAGGAGTTTTTGAATCTGTTTTTCGGTGTCCTGATAAAGACCCTCGCCGAAATGGTAATAGCGCAGCCGGCCTTCAAGATCGATCAGATACTTCGCCGGCCAATAGCGATTCGAATACGCTTGCCAAATTGAATAGTTGTTATCGAGCACTATCGGGTAGTCGAGTGCAAATTCCGCGATCGCCTCACACACGTGGGAGCGATTGTGAGCGAAGGTGAATTCGGGTGCATGTACACCGATAATTACCAAACCTTTCCCTGCATAGCGGCGATGCCATTCACGGACATATGGCAAAGTCCGAATGCAGTTGACACAGGTATAATCCCAGAAATCGAGCAACGCGACGCGGTGGCCTCTCAATTGCGCCAATTGGATAGGTCCGCCCTGGATCCACTCGCCACCCTGTAGTTCCGGCGCCAGAATAGTCTCGTTTATCTGTGGCATCGTGTCACCCATCAGCTCGACGAACCAAGCTGCGGTGTTCAGCTGCTATTGTCAACCCGTCCTCGCAACACCAGGCGGGAGCCGGGTCGCACTTTCGATTAGCCTTTGCTCCATGACCGTCGCACAGTATCATACCGCAATTGAAGCCTATAGCCGGGTGCGATCCGGGATTGATTGGCGCGTGTGAGGAGCTGCGATTCAAAGGTATGACGCGATACGAATCGCTCGGAGCAACGGCAATGAGTACTCAAGTCAAGGTAGTTGAGGTAACCGAACGCTCTCAGATGCAGCAGGCTTGGATGATTCGGCGCCTTGTTTTTATCGACGAACAAGGTGTGCCAGCAGAGATCGAACTGGATGCGGATGACGCGATCGCATTTCACGCTCTTGCCTTAGACGGCACGGTACCAGTGGGTTGTGGCCGCCTGGTGGTACGCGACGGATTGGCGAAGATAGGACGGATGGCGGTGCTGCGCGAGCGCCGTGGTCAGGGGATCGGGAGAAGTATCCTGACTTTCCTCATGGATCGCGCCCGCCAGCAGGGATTTGCGCGAGCGGTTTTGCATGCACAGCTTAGCGCTGAAGGCTTTTATTTAAAAAATGGCTTTCTGCCTGAAGGGGAAATTTTTGAAGAGGCCGGCATTCCCCATCGCCGGATGTCCTGTCAACTGTGAAACCCTGATCAGTTGCCCCCGCATTTGCACAACCTTGAAAGGTCACGTTTAATTCCGTTCTCGGTTGAAGGGTGGTTTGCCACATTGCGAGGTTGGGACGAGAACAATTGCTAGTCGCAGGTATCGCCTAGCGCCGCCGCGGCGTTGCGAGAAAAGCCCGCTGCCTGCTTCATTCCTGCGGCCTCCAGTCCCCAAGGGTGCTCTGAATCCGGCAAGCCGCTACCACTCCGCTGTTTGACTATGCTGATTGTTTTAGGCGGGAAGCTGACGTTAACTAGCTTCACTGCGTTTTTGTTGTGGTTGCTTGTCACCGTCCTTTTGGCTGGCTGCGGCACCATTCCCAACGCTGAGCAGCTCATCAAGGAAAAGGCGCTGCACCTGGTGCATCCTCGATTCGTTGGCCCTCACGGCTCACTTACCAGAGAACAAGGACGAAAGATTATCGCGCAGATCCAGCGCCATCAGCAAACACCAACCGATATTCTGCAACGCCACATCGGGTTCGAGCAGGCGATCAGCGACGTACCGTTGGTGGTGGGAAACAAGGTCACGCTACTTAAGAATGCCAGCGCGGCATACCCTGCGATGTTGAACGCGATCCACAACGCCCACGATACCATCAACCTGGAGATGTACATTCTGTCCGACGGGAAAGTTGGACAGATGTTTGCCGACGCCCTAATCGAACGTTCCCGCCACGGGGTAAAAGTCAATGTGATTTATGACAGCGTCGGGTCGCTCGACACCTCTGCCAGTTTCTTTGACAAACTGAGTTCAAACGGTATTGCCCTCGTCGCATTCAATCCGCTGAGTCCTTTCGAGGCCAGGCACTGGTCGCTGAGCAAACTGACGCACCGGGATCATCGCAAGCTGCTGATAATCGACGGGCGGATCGCTTTTACGGGCGGCATCAATATCTCGGATGTCTATGCGAGTGGTCTGCGCGGTGAAAAACCCAGCACGCCATCTGCCTACTGGCGCGATACCGATATCGAGGTCGAGGGGCCGGCGGTGGCGGAATTTCAGAAGCTATTTATGAGCAACTGGTCTCAAGAGGGTGGTATTGTGTTGGACCGGCGTCGCTATTTTCCGCCAGTTCCGGCCCAAGGTCGGCAGATTGTGCGAGTAATTGGCAGCGTTCCTCAGCAATCTCCGTTGATCTATGTCGATCTGATCTCGGCACTGGTTAACTCCGAGACTAACGTCTACATCACCGATGCGTACTTTGCCCCGGACCGTCAGATGCGGCATGCGATCAGAGATGCCGCCCGGCGCGGAGTGGATGTGCGGTTACTTCTGCCGAGCCAAAGCGATGAACCATTGATTGTCTCAGCGCAGCGCGCGCACTATCGCGAGCTGCTCCAGGCGGGAGTCAAGATCTATGAATGGCGTGGCAAGATGCTACATGCAAAGACCGCGACAATTGATGGCGTTTGGTCGACAGTCGGGACGTCAAACCTGGATTGGTGGAGTATCGCGCGCGATAACGAGGTCAACGTGGTCGTTCTCGGTCACGAGTTCGGTGACGAAATGAATTTAATGTTTAAGAATGATCTGGAGGATTCCGAGCCGATTCAACTCGAGCAATGGGAACGGCGACCGCTGCTGGAACGTCTTCGCGAAGATTTCGCCCGCCTAGTTGAGCCCTTGCTCTAGTGAGAGTTTACAAAATGCGCCGCCGCGAATCGCTCGAGCTCTCGGGCCAAGGCCCTCGGCGCTTCCAGGGGCAGATGGTGGTGCGAGTTCGCAACTGTGACTAGTTCGACCTTGGGGTTCAGGCCGCGCGCCAGCTCTGCCGCTGACGCTGTCATGATCCGACTGTGTTCAGCTCTGACCAAGAGGAGCGGAACCCGCACGTGTGCGATCGCCGAGATGACATCGACTCCATCACTTCCAAAAAAACTCTGCCGATCGAACTTCATCGTATAGCTGCCGTTCGTGGTGAGTTGAATACTATGCTCCGCGATCTCCTCAAGAAGCGCAGGCGCGATCACTCCTTCGTTCGGCATCAGGCGGAACCTGGCCTTGGCGGTGGCCAGGTCCGGGTAGTAAATAGTCGGAATTGCTTTTAGTCGCCTGAGATATCGATTACGTGTCGGCGTCGAAGTGACCGCTATGTCAATAGCCACCGCCGCCCGGACCAGTGCATCATAACGCGACAAAAATTCCAAAACGGCAATTCCACCCATACTGTGGCCTGCCACGATGGCGCCTTGGCTACCGGTCGCGGTGATGAAGCGAGCCAGGTCATCCGCATAATCTGCAGGTGAGTATCGTGGAGGCTTAACCCATTCGCTGTCACCATGCCCTCTCAGATCAAGTGCCAATACGCGGATTTCGTGCCCGGTCAGCGCCTGTACCGTTGGTTTCCACCACCAAGCGTTCGCGCAGTTGCCATGCAGCAAGATCAGCGCGCGAGCGGCGGTTGGATTCCATTCGAGATAATGAAGGCGTGGAGATCCGCTTAAGAGACGGCTGGCCGGCCCGCTCATCTCACCAGTTGACCGAGGAACTCTTTAAGCACAGCAATTAACCCTGACGGATTATCCAGTAAGACGTGATGATGAGAGTCGGCGACGCCGGCAAAATTACCTCGTGGCATTCTTTGCGCTATGCGCTGTCCGTAATCCAATGGCATCGGACTTGCGGCAGGCCGGACGTAAAGCGCAGGACAGGAAATTGCCGGCAATAGGGGCCATGCATCGATCGGCTCGCGCAACATGGTTCTGCGGTCCATTTTATGAACCCATTTGCCGTCGCTTTCCTGGCGAAACGAATTCAGGGCGATGTGGCGCAATACTTCCGGCGTCGCTATCGTCTTATCGGGCAGCGTGCGAAAGGCCGCCACCGCAGCTTCCAGTGAGTCGAATCGACGCGATGGGCGCTCGGCCATTTGCTTCAGGGCCGCCTTGGCCGAAATTGGGTAGGTAGCGGGACTGTCAATAGCGGCAATTGCGCGGACCGTCGCGCTATGCGTTCCAGCATAGACCAGAACGTTGTGGCCACCCATCGAATGCCCTACCAGTACTGGCGGGCCCAGATCCCAGGTGGTGATGATATGATACAGATCCGCGATATAATGCCGAGTGCCATAAGCCCAATCGGTGGTCCAGGGACTGTCACCATGACCACGCTGGTCAAGTGCCATTACATGAAAGTCTTCGGTAAATGCCGGCGCAACGAAGTCCCACCAATGGGCGTGCGCTGAACCACCATGAAGAAACAAAAGCGGCGGGCGTCCACGACCACCATAGTCAAGACAATGCAGGAGCAAGTTATCGCTGGCCCGAAAGCGAATACTATCCATAGCTGCCAGTATTCAAGAGGCTTCGCCGAGCTCGTGCAACCTCCCCCCAGCCGATGCAATGAGCAACCGAAAAATTTCGCTAAAACCGTCGCGTACAGTCGTGGTCTTGGCTGCGCCTTGATGGTCTGCGCACTGATGGCCGTGACCACCTCGGTCTTTGCTCCATCAAGTCTGGGCGCCGCGCCGGTCGGTCCGACATCACTGCCGCCGGCGGGCGATTCGGGCTCGTATGCGGCTGGCGCGAACAGTGTCAAAGCCCACGATCTGGTTTCTGCAGCGATTAACATGACCGACAGTGAACGCGCGGTGAAGCTACTGTGGCAGGCAACTGAGCTTGATCCGACGCTGGAAGAACCCTACATGTATTTGGCCTTATATTACAATTCGCGCTCGCAGTTCGACCGCGTCGTCCAGGTTTACCAGAAACTACTGAAGTACCAACCGCGAGAGACCACGGCGTACATCAATATCGGCGAAGCCTACATGTCATTTTCGCCTCCGAGATTCGATTCCGCATTGCCATACTATCTCAAGGCCCTGCAACTTGATCCCAACAATGCGTTTGCCGCGTTAAGAGTCGGAGAAGTTTACGCGCAGAAGGGCGACCCGTACCGCGAACAGGCGCTTCGCTACCTGAACCTCGCCCGCAGCGACCGGTCCAGAAATCCAACCGCGGCCGCCGAAGCCGACAAGGTCTTACGAGAGATGGGCGCCTCGTAAGGCTACGGACCGGTGCGACGAGTCCAACCGGGACTTCGGGCATCCATCCCCTGCGGCTCGCAGACACTATTTTTTTAAACGCATCGGGTCCGGAACGTGCCGATCAAGCGCCAGACTCCCTATCGGGGTTCTGGCAGGCGCAAATCGCGGCCAGTCATTTCGCTCGGCTGCTTGATGCCCATGATTGCCAGCAATGTCGGCGCAACGTCGGCCAGCGTTCCGTTTTTTGCCAGTTGACCCTTGAAGTTTGGATCATAAAGGATAAGCGGTACCGGGTTCGTGGTGTGTGCCGTATGAGGCTGGCCGGTTGCCGGGTCGGCCATAAACTCGGCATTGCCGTGATCCGACGTGATTAACGCAACTCCGCCGACTCTTTTAACCGCCTCAATCACTATACCCAGGGCCGTGTCAGTGGCCTCGATCGCCTTGACGGTTGCGTCCATGTTGCCGGTGTGACCGACCATGTCGGGGTTGGCGAAATTCATCACGACCACCCCATACTTACCGGCAGTGATTGCCTCCACAGCGGTGAGAGCGATTTTTTGTGCCTGCATCTCGGGCTCGAGGTCGTAGGTGGGGACTTTGGACGAAGGAATCAGGATCCGCTCTTCGTAAGCGAAAGGCGTTTCGACCCCGCCATTCAGAAAATAGGTCACGTGCGCGTACTTTTCCGTTTCGGCGATGCGTAGGTTGCGGATTCCACCCTGTGCCAGTACTTCGGCAAGTGTGTTTTGCACATCCTCGGGCCCGAAGGCGAGCGGCAGGTCGAAGCTGCGATCATACTCGGTCATGCACACATAGCCAACCTTGGGAAATCTCGGCCGGGCAAAGCCTTTGAAGTCCTCGAGCGCAATCGCTGCGGTCAATTGCCGGGCACGATCGGCGCGAAAGTTAAAGCACACGACCTGGTCTCCATCCTGAATCGGATGGGGCGCACCGACCACAGTGGGCTCGATAAACTCATCGTCCTGATTTGCCGCGTATCCGAGCTCAACTGCGGCTTTTGCGGTTGCGGCCTGCTTGCCTTGGCCCTGGACAATTGCGCGCCAGGCGCGCTCGGTCCTTTCCCAGCGCTTATCGCGATCCATCGCGTAGTAGCGGCCGGAAACTGTCGCAATGCGACCCCGCCCAAGCTGCCGCAACCGGGTTTCCAGCTGATCAACAAACGGTCCGGCGGAGCGCGGTGGTTTGTCGCGGCCGTCGAGCACCGCGTGCACGGCGATATCCTTGACTCCAGTCCTGACGGCCAGCTCCAACAAGGCAAACAAATGGTTGATGTGACTGTGAACGCTGCCGTCAGAGAGAAGTCCCCAGGCATGAAAGGTGCGTTGTTGATCGCGCGCCGCTCGCATCGAGTTGAGCAACACCTGGTTGGTAAAAAAGGCGCCGGTTTCGATCGCTTTGGTGATCCGCATGACATCCTGATAAATGACGCGACCAGCGCCGATTGTCAGATGACCGACCTCTGAATTGCCCATTACTTGCGGGGCAAGACCAACGGCTTCGCCCGACGCATCGAGTTCAGTATGGGCTTGTGTATTGCAGAGCCATTGAACGGTCGGCGTGCGAGCGGCGAGAATCGCATTAGCCTGGCGTTCGGCACGCAGTCCCCAGCCATCGAATATGATCAGTGCAACAACCGGAGGACGGCTCATCTCGGATTCTCCACCTGCGGGTTGGTATGCGCAGATTTAAAGGCGTTGATACCGAGATATGTGGCCCGTGAGCCTAATTCCTCGGCGATCCGCAGAAGCCGATTGTATTTTGCCGTTCGTTCCCCTCGGCTGATCGATCCCGTCTTGATTTGACCGGCACTGGTGGCGACCGCCAAATCGGCAATAGTAGTATCTTCGGTCTCGCCCGAACGATGAGAAATCACAGTCGTATAGTTTGCCTGGTGTGCTAGAGCGATCGTGCGCAGTGTCTCCGTCAGCGTGCCAATCTGATTGAGCTTGATCAGAATTGAATTTGCTGCTCCGTCCGCGATTCCCCGCTCCAGTCGCTGAGGGTTGGTCACGAACAGGTCGTCACCGACCAGCTGCACCCGCGGCCCCAGTTCACTGGTCAGCCATTTCCAGCCCGCCCAGTCGTCTTCGGCCAGCGCGTCCTCGATGGACACGATCGGGTATCGAGCGATCAGATCAGCGTAGAAACCGGTCATTTGCTGAGCATCCAGTGTCTGTTGACTGGAGCGCGCGAAGATGTAGCGGCCATTCTCATAAAATTCACTTGACGCGGGGTCGAGGGCGAGGGCAATGTCCGGACCGGGCCGGTAGCCTGCCTGAACGATGGCTTCCATAAGGAGTTCGAGCGGCTCCTCGTTATTGCGCAAGTTGGGCGCGAAACCGCCTTCGTCGCCAACATTCGTTGAATGACCGCGCCGCTTGAGCACCTTGGCGAGAGAATGAAACACCTCGGCACCCATTCGCACAGCGTCGCCGAAATTGGCTGCTCCCACCGGCACAATCATAAATTCCTGCATATCCACGTTCGAATCCGCGTGCTTGCCTCCATTGATCAGGTTCATCATGGGCACCGGCATCAGGTGAGCGTCGGGATTCAGGTGACGGTAGAGTGGCATCGCGTTGGCCCCAGCGACTGCATGGGCAACGGCCAGCGAGACGCCCAGCAACGCATTCGCACCAAGCACCGCCTTGTTGGGTGTCCCGTCGAGCTTCAGCAGCGTCTCATCGATCATCTCCTGACTGGCGGCATCGACACCTAGAAGGCGGGGCGCGATGATTTCGTTAACGTTACGGACGGCCTTGAGCACGCCCAAGCCCCCATACCGTGTAGGGTCACCATCGCGCAGTTCCAGCGCCTCGTGGGCGCCAGTAGACGCGCCCGACGGAACCGCAGCGCGGCCGAGTGCTCCTCCGTTCAGCCGAACATCGACTTCGACGGTCGGGTTGCCGCGTGAATCGATTATCTCACGCGCTCGAATATCCGTGATGACTGTAGACACGACTAATTCGCTCCCAGGCAAAACTGACGGCTAAAAACCCCGGTCGTGGGGCGCCCCCTTGAAAATATGCAGGATCTCGCGCTCGCGAAAGCTCTCCGACCCTTGGTAGCGCGGCTGCAGAAAACCGCGCTGACCGCGTCAGGCCGTCCCATCGAGCTGGTTCATTCGGGCAAGGACTCGGCTGCGCACGGGCTCGTCCCACAGATCGGTCAGCGGGCGCGCCAGACCAACCACTTCGACGAGAATTCTGTGAATCTCGACATCCTCAGCCGTAATCTGGTCGAGGGTAGTGAAGTAGCGGAGAATCTCCTGCGGTACTGGCGGACGAGCTCCGGTTGTCTGTGGAAAGGCAAAGTCAAGATTTGCCGCCAGGGTCCACGGTGTGCTGATGACATCCGCGGCCTTTGGGAAGAAGACGTTGGCAATACCGTCCAAGCCATCGGGCGACTCTGCCCGCTCGGCCAAGATAGTCTGAAGAGCTTGCGCCTGTAACGCTGCTGAGCTCATTCCTTGGCCGTATACCGGATTGAAACTGCTAATCGCATCACCCAGGACCAGAAAACGTTCAGGGAATGATTTCAGTCGTTCATAATGGCGCAGGACGCTGGTTGGAAAACGAAAATGGGCGATCGGTTCAATTCGTTCCGCGTGCTTGATGACATCGTATATTCTGGGTGCCGGGAGGGCTTCGGCGAATGCCATAAAGCCGGCATGGTCACGTGGCGGGTAGTCGTGGAATCGACCGCCTAAACTTACCAGCCAGGTATCATTTTCGATCCGCGCTAGCGCACCACCACGTGTGTAATGCGGGGGTGGTCCAACCACAAACGAAAACGGACTCAGATCACCATCGTGGTCGCGGATATGAAATTTGGTGCTGGAATACGCGAAATCTACTCCAATAATGGTTTCCTCGGGGGCGCTAAATCCCAGCTCGTTCAGCCATCGAGGCGCACGGGAACCACGCCCGCCGCAGTCTACAACCAGATCGCACATGAGCGACCGCGGTTCTCCTTCAAGCTTGTAAAAGACGCCTTCGACATGGCCGCGATGGGCGATTAGATGCTCGACTTGCGCATCACACTGCGCACTCACGTTGGGTAACGTCAGGGTGCACTGACGCAGGCAGTGTTCCAGGAGCGCACGGCTTTGCCCGAACAGCTGCAGGCCGAGATCGCGGGGTTCCCGAACCGTCCCGGTAAGTGAAAATGCCACGCCGTCGGGGCGATAGACTGGAAAGTCCCGGGTCAATCGCAATGGCACCGCGCCCATTTGCGAAAGCTTTTCGCAGAAACCGGGATACAAGGCCGCCAATACTCGAATACCGCCGACTTGGACCGCATGCAGATGGTGGGCTTGAGGCGTCGACCTGTGGACCGCGGGATGCGGCTCGATATGGTCTCGTTCCAAAATTGTAACTTGAGCAAAATAGTCCGCCAAAACGCGCGCAGCGATCAGTCCGGCAATGCTTCCGCCCACTACGATTGCGTGGTCGCCGAGCCGCCTGCTCATAGAGCTCTCCTCTTCCAAGTCGAGATCGCCAGAACTTTGAGTATACCTTCGCGACCGTCGGGCTCGGAGCGTCGGCACGGACCAGATGGTCAATGCCGGAAGTGACGTACCCCGGTAAAGACCATTGCTAACCCATACCTGTCCGCGGCCTCGATGACTTCCGGGTCGCGAGTCGAACCGCCGGGCTGCGCGATCGCGGTTGCACCCGCTTGGGCCGCCAAGGTTGGGCCATCGGCAAATGGGAAGAGTGCTTCGGAGACCAGCACCGAGCCGACCAGTGACACTCCCAATCGCGCGGCTTTTTCGCGGGCTGAATAGACTGGATCAATCCGCGAAGTTGCCCCGCCGCCGACTGCCAGCGTGCGATCTTCCGCTACAAAAGCAATCGCATTGGATTTGAGATGCTTACAGACGCGAATCCCGAAGTTCATTGCTCGTAATTCTGCTTCAGTCGGAGAGCGCCGCGTTACCACGCGGGCTTGATGCGCATCCTCGATCCGTAAATCGGGTGTCTGGACCAGGAGCCCTCCCACCACTTTTTTTATATCGAGCTCATCTCGACTAACTGCCTCGGGTCGGAACCTCATAATCCGACGGTTGCGCTTCTTGCGCAAAAAATCGAGCACCCCTGGTGCGAAGTCCGGGCCGATCAGAATCTCAGTGAAAAGTTCATCCACCGCTTGAGCAAATTTGAGATCCCATCGCTGGTTGGTAATTATGATGCCCCCGAAAGGGGAGTCAGGATCGGTTGCCAACGCCTTGCGCCAGGCACTCTCCAATGTCGTCCCGACTCCCACGCCACATGGCGTGTTATGTTTGAGGATGGCAACGACAGCCTGCTGATAATCGCCGAAATCGAGCATCAGGTTAATCGCCGAGCTGATGTCCAATACGTTGTTGAAGGAAAGTTCGCGTCCATGCAGTTGTTCGGCGATTTGCGGGAAATTTCCATATAGTGCGCCGATTTGATGCGGGTTTTCACCATAGCGCAGCATTTGCGCGCGGTTCAAGGCAATGCTGAACGTTTCGGCGAGCGATGACGCTTCGCCCACTGCACCAAGCCAGTTCGAAATTGCACTATCATAGGCTGTTACCCGGGCAAACGCCTTGCGCATCAGATGCCATCTGGTAGTCGCCGAGATGGCTCCATCGTTGTCGTTCAGCTCGCGGATGATGCTCGGGTAATCAGTTGGATCCACGACAACGACCACGTTCGAGTAATTCTTGGCAGCGGCGCGAACCAGGGCGGGACCACCGATGTCTATATTTTCAATGGCAACTTCGAGCGGGACGTTTGGGTCGGCAACGACCCTTTCAAATGGATAGAAATTGACGACGACCAGGTCGATTGGTACAAGATCGTGTTCCTTCATCTGGCGCTGGTCACCGGGTTCACAGCGTCGCGCAAGGATGCCGCCGTGAATTTTTGGATGTAGAGTTTTAACTCGACCGCCGAGTATTTCGGGAAAGCCGGTGAATTGCTCGACCGCCGTTACCGGGATGGATGCGGCTTCAAGTGCTGCCTTGGTTCCACCCGTTGCAATTAGTTCAACCCCGTGACGGATTAGGGTCTGAGCCAGATCGACTAGGGCGGTTTTATCGGAAACACCCAACAATGCGCGCGCGAGCTTGATGTGATCGGTCATGGGAATCTGTAGGCAGTTAGCGCCAGGCCTTAGTTGCGCTCATAGTTTTTCGAGTCCGACGAGTAATGATCGACGCTGGTAATTTACGTGCGATAAATGCGCGGCACGCGCCTGCCGACCGTGCATAACATTTCGTAAGAGATGGTCTGGGCCAGGCGAGCGACGTCGTTCACACTGATCATCGCCTCGCCGGTGCCACCCCAGAGAATCACTTCGTCGCCAACCCTGGCGTCGGGCACGTCGGTCAGATCAATCATGGTCAAATCCATGCAGATGGCGCCGACCACTGGGGCTCGCCGTCCGCGCACCAAAACCTCGCCCCCCATCTGCAATCCTCGCCGGTAACCATCCGCGTATCCTACGGGAAGTACACCAATCGTACTTGCGCGGGAAGTGATGAACGTATGGCCATAACTAACCCCACAGCCGGCTGGCACTCGCTTTAGTTGCATTAGACGCGTCTTGAACGTCATCACGGGCCTCAGTTCGACACGCTCGCGAACGGCGTGCACCGGCGGTAAGCCGTAAAGTGCCAGCCCGGGGCGCATCAGTTCAAAATGAGCATCAGGCCGCAAAATCATCGCCGCTGAATTCGACACATGATTGAGGCGCAAGTCAAAACCAGCCTCCCGCAAGGCCCCGAGCGCACGTCGGAAAATGACCAATTGTTGCTCGGTGACGGGACTGGTCGGGTCACCGGCATTGGCCAAGAGCGTAAACAGACCTTCCAAGCGCAAGCTACGAGCCTCGCGAAGCGCGTCGGCGGCACGTTCGAGATCACTTGGCAGGATGCCGAGACGGGTTGCGCCAGTGTCGAGCTTAAGATGAACCGGAAACTCACGCCGGCCCAACCGTTCGGCGGCCCGATCAAGCGGTTCAATGACGGAGAGGTCGAAAATCGGAGCGATGAGATCGAGCTCGACAATCAGCTCAGCTTGCTCGGCGAAGAAACCGCCCAGCAGATAGATGCGCTCGCTGATGCCTGCGGCGCGCAACTCAGCCGCTTCCTCGAGGCTGGCGATCGCGAAATGGCGACATCCCTCATCGCGCAGCGCGCGTGCAACCTGTACCGCACCGTGGCCATACGCATCGGCCTTGATGACTGCCATTATCTTGGCGCCATTGGCAAACTCAGTGAGCGACCGATAGTTTGCCCGCAATGCCCGCAAATCGATTTCGGCGACGGTTGGCCGCCCCAATACCCCACCTAGCTGAGCCGCTGCCATTGCCTTTTCTCCCCCGCCCACAAGCCTGGTCGCGCCAGTTCGCTTTGGTGATTATCATCCGATGGCGCCGGTTGCCGCGCAAACACAGGCTGGCCTGATTATCGACTTTGCTCCACAGGCGGCGCGCAAATGAAAGGTTTTTTGACTCTGTCATGGAAGGAATGCTATAAAAAATTATCGGCTGGGGGTGTGCGCACAGCACTGAGAACTCGTCAAGAGGACCCCTCGAACCTGATCCGGGTAATGCCGGCGTAGGGAAGCCAGGCTCGACGCTCTCCGAGATTGGTTCGCGTACGAAAGCCGCTTCCTCGGTATTGCACGGCGCGGCTTTATCCATGACGAGCGATTCAGACCAGGGTTTCTCAATCGAGCTCAATGGCGAGCCATTTCCAATTGGCGACGATACCAGGCTGGTTGCGCTTATAGAACGGCTCAAACTGCGGCGCGGCCGCATCGCCATCGAGCTGAACCAATCGGTAGTGCCCAAAGCCGACTGGGAGGGTGTTCGACTAAAACCCGGCGACAAGCTTGAGATCGTAAATTTCGTTGGGGGCGGTTGACGGTTCTGAGCAGGCCGGGGCGCGGACGCTGAGCCTTCCAGATCCTTCGGCCGCCTTTTCGGTGTAGGAACCCGCTTCATTTGCGTTCCACTCGCAAACGATCTGGGCTATGCGTCTTGGAGAACAAAATGGTCAAGGATGAGCCCTTCGTACTCGCTGGCCGGACCTTTAAGTCACGTCTCATTATTGGAACCGGCAAGTATCGTGATTTCGCCGAAACCAAAGCTGCGCTCGAAGAAAGCGGAGCGGAGATCGTCACGGTGGCCGTGAGGCGAGTTAATATCACGGATCCCAACCGAGAGAACCTGCTCGATTACATCGACCCCCGCAAGTATCAGATCCTTCCCAATACCGCCGGCTGCTATACGGTCGAGGAGGCCGTCCGCACCTGCCGACTGGCGCGTGAAGCCGGGGTGGGGGACATGGTGAAGCTCGAGGTTATTGGAGACCAGGCGACACTGTTCCCGGACGTTCCCGCAACAATTGAAGCAGCCAGAATTTTGGTTAAGGAAGGTTTTAAGGTTCTCCCGTATATCACTGACGATCCGGTTGCGTGTCTCAAGCTTGCCGAAATCGGTTGCGCCGCGGTAATGCCCTTGGCCGCGCCAATAGGCTCCGGGATGGGTATCCGAAATCCGTACAATCTGAGAATCATCCTCGAACAAGCGCGGGTACCGGTCATCGTCGATGCCGGGGTCGGAACCGCTTCAGATGCCTCGGAGGCGATGGAACTCGGCTGCGATGGCTTGCTTGTCAATTCGGCGATAGCAGGAGCAAAAGACCCGATCGCAATGGCCCGGGCGATGCGACTGGCGGTCGAGGCGGGCCGCTTGGCATATCTGGCTGGTCGGATCGAGACTAAACTCTACGCGACGGCATCCAGTCCGCTTACGGGCCTTATTCGCTAGCCAAATGCCAGAGTCGCAGGTGGCCCCACGGTTTCGCATCTACCTCATAACGGATCGGAAACTCGCAGCAGGCGCCGGGGGATTGGCGGCCGCCGTTAAAGCAGCCCTGGAAGGTGCAGCGGAACTCGAACCGCCAGGGGCTGTCGCCGTTCAGTTGCGTGAAAAGGACCTCGAAGCGCGCGAGCTCTACGAGCTTGCACTCGCCCTCAAATCGGTTTGCCAGCGGTTTGGGGCTCCGCTGTTGGTCAACGACCGCCTTGATGTCGCCCTCGCAGCAGGTGCCGACGGAGTCCATCTGTCATCCACTTCATTTACAGTACCTGATGCACGAACGCTGCTCGGGAGCGGGCGGTTAATCGGGGTTTCCACTCATAGCGTCGAAGAGGTGTCGGCGGCCGCGACGGCTGGAGCCGATTTTGCCGTTTTCGGACCCGTCTATGCTCCCCTCTCGAAAGGTTCCTATGGCGCGTCAAAGGGTTTGGACGCACTCAAGGCTGCTGTGAGAGCGACTCACGGTATGCCCTTGTACGCGCTGGGCGGTATGAACGTCTCAAGAGCCGCCGAAATCGCTGAGCTGGCATCTGTTGAGCGACCGTGTGGGGTGGCGACGATTGGTGCTGTCTTCGGTTCGGCCGATCCGGCAGCTGCTGTGCGAAGTCTATTGCGTTCATTCAACCTGCGATAGAGTGGGAAGCGTGCGGCGATGCCGTACGAAGAGCGCTAACAGATCGTGATGGACAGCGCCGTTAACGCGCGTTGTTGTAAGTCTTGTCAGCCGCCATCAGGGCAGCCCCGCGGGCGATTTCCATCCCTTGGGCCGATAAGGCTGCTTCGAGGGCATTGAGGACAAGCATCACGTTTTCACGCCGTGAAGACTCTCCCATGAGGCCGATCCGCCAGATCTTGCCTTTCAAGGGGCCGAGGCCAGCCCCGATTTCGAGGTTGAAGGTCCGCAGCAGCTCCCCGCGAAGCCGTGCGTCATCGATTCCGTCCGGCACACGGACCGCGGCCAGCTGAGGCAAGCGATGGCCGGGCTGTGCGGCCAGTTCCAGTCCCATCGCCACAATCCCGGCTTGCAGTGCAGCCGCGTTGGCCGCGTGACGTTTGAAACGCGCCTCGAGCCCCTCCTCGACTATGATCCTGAGCGCTTCATATATCGCGTAATTCATCGAAATCGGAGCGGTGTGGTGATAGAGCCGGTCCGGGCCCCAGTAACGCTCGATCATGGAGAGATCAAAGTACCATGAGCGGCACTTGCGCTTGCGAGCCCGGATTGTTTGCATCGCACGCTCGCTGAAAGTAACCGGCGCGAGGCCCGGGGGAGCGCCGATGCCCTTTTGGCTGCAGCTATAACAGGCGTCGATTTGCCACCGATCGATCTCGACCGGCACGCAGCCGAGCGACGTGACCGCGTCCATGAGCACCAATGCGCCATAGCGATGGGCCATCACACCCAGCTCCTCGACGGGTTGATAGACGCCGGTTGAAGTCTCGGCCTGCACCACCGCCAGCAGCTTCGGACGGCGCGCCTGACGAAGCGCAGCCTCAAGCCGGTCGGGCTCGACGATGCGGCCCCATTCCGCGTCGACTCGACAAACTTTCGCTCCGAGGCGGTGGGCGGCGTCGGCGAGTCGTTCGCCAAATGCTCCGTTGACTCCAACGATCACTTCGTCGTCATCTTCGATGAGATTGGCGAGAGCGGTTTCCATTCCCGCCGAGCCCGTCCCCGAAACCGGAAAGGTGATTTCGTTGTCCGTCTGAAAAACAATACGCAGCAGCTTTTTGATATCCTCCATCACGCGTACAAAATCGGGATCGAGGTGACCCACGACCGGCGACAGCATCGCCTTCATCACCCGCGGGTGCACATTGGAGGGGCCTGGGCCTAACAGTACGCGGGCTGACGGTTGCAACTCGGGAAACGAAATCACTGAAGTCCTCTCTTCTGGCGCTGAACTCAGCTTGGCGAAATCGTTCGTTAAGCGCCGATGGATGGCCTATTAATAGCCCGCTCGGTGGCGGGGGAAAAGCGGTCGTCACCTTCCAGCTGTGCTAAAGTGCGAATTGATGGAAGCCGCGCCCGAAGCACGGATCGACTCAAAGCTTATCGCTGAGCTATCTGAGATAGTGGGTCATGATGGCCTAACTTCTCGCCCAACTGAACTCAAAGTTTATGAGTGCGACGGCTGGACCCTGAAAAAGGCCGCACCCGACGTTCTGGTGCGTCCTCGCACGACTGATGAAGTGAGTGCCGTGCTCAAGCTGCTGTATCGCCGCGGCCTTGCATTTGTGCCTCGTGGTGCGGGTACTGGTTTGTCGGGCGGATGTCTGCCGCTGAACGCCCCGGTGATGATTTGCACCTCCCGGATGAACCGGGTCTTGGTAATTGACGTGATGAATCGCCGAATCGAGGTGCAAAGCGGGGTGGTTAACCTGCACGTGACGAACGCGGTCAAAGGGCAGGGCTATTTCTATGCACCCGATCCTTCATCCCAGGTGGCGTGCACGATTGGCGGTAACATCGCCGAAAATTCCGGCGGGCCGCATACCCTTAAATATGGGGTTACAACCAATCACGTCCTGGGCCTCGAACTGGTCTTGCCCGACGGTGAAGTAGTCGAACTCGGCGGCCCGGTCGACGAACAATGCGGCTATGACTTGGTGGGGGCTGTGGTCGGCTCCGAAGGTACCACAGGAATCGTGACTCGGGCGACGTTGCGGCTGATGCGCGAGCCCGAAGCCCATCGCACCCTGCTGGGAGTGTTTGATGATGTTGATGCGGCGACACGGGCTGTTTCGGCAATAATCGCAGCCGGTATTATTCCGGGCGCGATCGAAATGATTGACCAGATTATCATTCGTGCGGTCGAAGCGGCATTTCACGCCGGCTTGCCGCAAGACGCGGGCGCCGTGCTGATTGTCGAAGTCGACGGGATTCCCGCTGCAATGGATCAGCAGGGCCAACGGCTCGGGGAACTCATGCGCGCGGCGGGGGCACGGGCGGTGCGCATCGCTCGCGATGAGAATGAAAGGGCGATGCTGTGGAAAGCGCGCAAGCGCGCGTTCGGGGCGGTCGGCCGTCTGGCACCGAATTACGCGACTCAGGACGGTGTCGTCCCGCGGACGCGGCTGCCGGATATCCTGCGCGAAATTGCCGCGATCAGCCGCCGCTATCAACTCGCAATCGGCAATGTCTTTCATGCCGGCGACGGCAATATTCATCCGATTCTGCTGTATGACGAGCGCGACAGTGATCAGGTCCGCCGCGCGATTGACGCTGGTCGTGACATCCTCAAGGCCTGCGTTGCAATGGGCGGTAGCCTGACCGGCGAACATGGCATTGGGGTCGAAAAACTAGCTGAGATGCCAATCATGTTTGCGCCTGAAGACCTGATGGTGATGGCGGAATTGAGGCGAGTGTTCGATCCGCAGCAGCGGTCAAATCCAAACAAGGCCATCCCGACTCCTGGCGTTTGTGTTGAGGTGACGACTCCACGCCGTCAGGTGCCTGTATGAAGCCGCTTCTGTAAAGCGCGGGTGCCATCGCTGTAGAGCGTGCGCCGGATCGGGCTGTTCATACCTGACAGCCCGATCAATTGCCTCGTATCGATTGTGGTGGTTATCTCCTGAGTTGGGGGAGTTGGCTTGCTTGCAAGCGGATTCAACCGGGTCAGTGATCGGCTGGCGAATTTTGGCGGTGGCCCGGTAGCTGCCCCTCCGAAAAAAGCCTGTCAGCGTTAGCGTGCCCGATATGGACGACCGTTGCGGCGTACCGTTGGCTTACCAGTTGCTTCTACCGGACCATGGCTGCTTGCTCGTAAGCGAAGGCCGGAGGTGGAGGCTGGACGAACCATGATCCGCTTTACTGACGCCCAAATCGAAGAGGTGCGATCACGTGCCGATATCATCGAAATCATCGGCAGTCATATCCGCTTGCGGCGCACGGGACGCAACTTCGTCGGCCTCTGCCCTTTTCACAGTGAAAAGACCCCATCGTTCACCGTCAGCGCCGATCGCGGTTTCTATCATTGCTTTGGGTGCGGAGCAGGCGGGACTGTGTTCGACTTTCTGATGAAGATCGAGGGCCTGACTTTTCCGGAAGCCGTACAATCCCTCGCCAAGCGCTACCACATCGCGCTGCCTCCTCGAAACCTCGGACGGTCCGACGAGGGACGGGCAGCATTGTTCGCTGCCAACCAGGCCGCCGCCGAGTTTTATGCATCGGTGCTGTGGAATACCAGCGACGGCGAGACGGCACGCGATTATCTCAAGCAACGTGGGGTGGCCGGCGAGACAGCACGAGCTTTTATGCTTGGATTCGCACCACCCAGACCGAGTAGCCTCGCTGCTTTTCTGCACAAGCGGGGCTTGCTTCAGGCCGCTCAGCGGGTGGGGCTAACCCGGCGAGATCAGAGCGGAACCTTTTACGATATGTTCCGCAATCGTCTGATGTTCCCGATCCGAGATGGGCAAGGGCGAGTCATTGCTTTTGGTGGACGGGTGCTCGACCTGCGCCTGCCCAAATACATCAACTCCCCGGAATCAGCGCTGTACTCAAAGGGTCGAGCGCTTTACGGCCTTTATGAAGCGCGTGGGGCGGTGAGCAAGGCCGACCGCGTAATCGTCGTCGAAGGTTATATCGATGTGATCACATTAGCGCAGGCCGGTTTCAGGGAGACCGTGGCTACCCTCGGAACCGCCCTGACCCCGGATCAGCTGCGGCTGCTCGCCCGGTATACGCGCAACATCCTGGCGTGCTTCGACGGCGACGAAGCGGGCCGCAAGGCGTCGTTACGCGCCCTGGACAGCTTTCTGCAAGCAGACTTGCTCGGTCGAGGTGTGTTCATTCCACCTGGATATGATCCTGATACGCTGCTTCAGGAGCGCGGTAAGGATTATTTCGGCAAACTCCTCGAGCGGTCTGAGCTGCTCATTGAAATGTTCTTGCGAGAACAGGCCCGGCTCGCCCCACGCGGACGTGCGAGCACCGATGCTCGCGCGCGCATCTTGGCAAAGGTTGCCGACAAACTCCAGCTTATCAAGGACGATGAACTTCAGTTCAATCTCCTCGTGCGCCAGGCGGTCGACCTGATCGGGTTCACTGAGCGTGAGGAGGCGATATTACGTCGTGCTGGTCGAAGCAAAATGGGCACGCGAGAGCAAGCGGCCATCATGTCGCAACAGATCGGAACACTCGATGCCGGCCTGCAAGCGCAGCTGGGGTTAATTGCACTCGCTTTGCGTTTTCCGCAGCTGCGCCAACCGTTGAGTTCGTCTTCCGCTTTGTTCGTCGATGCAAGGCTCGCAGCTCTGCTCGATGAAATTTGCGCCACGAACGAACCGGGTACCGCCTTGGAGGTTGGGGTCAGTGCGCGGCTTGATGAGCGGGAGCGTGGATGGTTCAGCAGGATTATGGTTGACTCTGTTCCTGATGAGCTCACAGGTGCGACTTCGCTGATGAACGATTATCTGCGCGCGTTGAATCAACGCAGACGAGGTACGGAAATAGCTGAGTTGCGTCGAATCGCCTCGGCGACAGAAGGTGCGCAGGCCGTGGCTGCGGCTCAGGCAGTCATCGAGGCGCGCCGAGCGGCTGCTCGGCGCTAGACTATGGCCGAAACTGCACCTGCTGTCTCATTAGCAGCCCTTAAATTACTGCGGTTAACCTGCTATGGTAAATTGATGCCTCATGAGTTCCTACGGGCCCATAGCTCAGCCAGGTTCAGAGCTGCCGGCTCATAACCGGCTGGTCCCAGGTTCAAATCCTGGTGGGCCCATTCGTTTCGTGTCAGTAGCCCGGAAGCCGGCCCCCTTACAATCACCCCGGTTGATGCGCCGTGCTCGCCGGTCGATTCGCGGAGGATGCATTGCGTGAAGAAATAGCCCGCCTAATGAGTCTTCAGGCGATTGATCGCGAATTGCGTGGCCTTGAGCAAGCGCTCGCCTCAGTCGCCGGAAAGGTCGAGCAGCTGCGGCTCGAGCTCGAAAAGCAACAGTCGGAATTAGATCGTCTCACCAGCGAGGAGCAACAAAGCGCACTGCTGAGACGTCAGCTGGAAAAGGAACTGGCGGAGGGGGAAGCCAGAATTCGCAACAAGCGCATGCGGTTGGGCCAGGCACGCAACGACAAGGAGATGCAGGCGCTTACACATGAAGTCGAGACCCAAAAGGAAGCCAATCAGCGCTTCGAAGCCGAATTATTGAGCTTGATGGAAGCGTCCGAACCGCGCACCGCACGGATCGCCGAGCTCACCCCATCCGTCGAGCGGCTGAGCGCCGAGCTGAGCGAAGCTGAAAAAGAAATCGCAAGTCAGGTTGAAGACCTCAAGATATCGATCGCCAAACAGCGCCTGGAGCGCGATATGATGGCAGCCAATCTGGAACGCACCCTGCTCCAGCGCTACGAGATGATCTTCCAGCGTCGCAACGGACTGGCGGTGGCCGAGGCTCGCAGCGGCACCTGTCAGGGTTGCCGAATGCGGCTACCGCCCCAATTGTACAACCAGATTCAACGCCACGATTCAATTCATTTCTGTCCCAATTGCCAACGCATTCTTTATCACGAGGGTGAAGGCGAGCGGCATGCCTGAAGGCAGCGGACTTACTCGACATTAGCGACGCCCCAGGCCGCTCGAATCCCCCGACACGCCGCGCACGACAGGCGCAAAGACGCCCACGGACTTCGGATGCGTGGGTTTGCGCGGACACAATAGTATGCGACCGGGCCAGCACCTGATTGACCAGGCCGTAGCTCGGCCTCCAAACCCGACGTAACAGTCACCGTTTGTACTATCCGGAGGTGCTCTGCGTTATATGCCCGTGGCGCTGTAGCTTAGAGCGACCAACAGAACGCATCTCCATTGAAGTTTCCCAGACCCTTGTTCGTAATACGTTCTGGTTGTACCCGGTGATGACTAATTACAGTCGATTTTGGCCAATTACTGCTCGTGGTTTTGAACGCGGACATGGCGATCGTGGTGTCGGGTCAGAATGGACGAGAGTTGAGGCGTCGGCGAGCGCGTAGAAGGATGGTTTCGCCACGGTTGAAGCACGCCGAAGCTTGATAATGCGACACGTCTTTTAGCCAGGTCGAGTCCTGGACCCAGGGTGAAACGCCATTGGTAAGCGACAAGTGCGGGTCCCAGGCTGTAACCAGACCGGTCTTGACACGAGCTTTTCCGGCGCAATCCAATCGCTGGAGTCATGAAGTCATAGCCGAAAGTCTCGAGCCGTCACGCTTAGCAGTTGCAGCCTGAGGCTACGAACACTTATTCGCGAGTCATCACGCTGTTACACTGGTACATTAGATCCGCGAAATCTCCTTATTTCCTCACGGGTCCTGTCATGCGCTTGAGCGATTTGGATTATGAATTGCCCCCCGAACTGATCGCGCAGCAGCCCCTCGAGCAACGCGAACAGGCGCGGTTGATGATAGTGGAGCGTCGATCTGGCAGGATTGACCATTCGCGCTTTTACAAACTCCCGGGGGAATTGCGAGAAGGCGATCTTCTGGTCATGAACGATACGCGCGTCATCCCGGCTCGGCTGGCCGCGCGTAAACAATCAGGCGGATCTGTTGAACTGCTAATGGTAAGGCCGGTGGAGCAGGGAGCTGGCCGCTGGGAGGCTCTTATGCGGGCGCATCGCCCGCCGCGCGTTGGTACCCTCTTGCTGCTTGAGGCAGGGCATGCGCTAAGAGTGGTCGCTCAGACCAAGCCCGGACGAGTACTGCTGGAGAGTGCCGATTCGACATCGATCGAGGAGATCCTGGCGACCTCGGGCACGCTCGCGCTGCCACACTATATCCGCCGGCCTTCGACCAGCGCCGACCTGACCGCATACCAGACGGTGTATGGGAGCAAACCGGGCGCGATTGCGGCACCCACCGCTGGCATTCATTTCACTCCCGAGCTGCTTCATGAGCTCGAACAAGCTGGAATTCACACCACCTTCATAACCTTGCATATCGGTCCAGGCACGTTCACGCCCCTACGCACACAGGAAGTGGAAAGTCATTCAATGGAGGCGGAATGGTATACAATTCCGAGTTCAGGGTTGCAGGCAATTGAGCTTACACGTCGGACCGGCGGGCGGGTGGTGGCGGTCGGCACGAGTACGGTACGCGCGCTCGAATCGTACGCGATCACTGGGGACCAGGAGGGTTTTACCGGCCTATTCATCTTTCCCGGGTTTCGATTCAAGCTGGTCGACGCGATGGTGACGAATTTCCATTTGCCTCGCAGCACGGTTTTGGCGCTCGTGATGGCACTGGGGGGGCGCGAATTGATTCTGCAGGCTTATGCTGAGGCAATTCGTCATCGATACCGATTTCTCAGTTATGGTGACGCCATGCTGGTACTTTGAGAGTACTCCCGTTTGTCAATGAACTCGCCAATCCGTTTCGAGATTCGAGCGACCGATGGCGCTGCGCGCTGCGGCACACTGATTACCTCACACGGGTCGCTGACCACCCCAGCATTCATGCCGGTTGGCACCCGGGCCACGGTCAAAGCGATGTCGCCGGACGAATTAGGTGCCATGGGGTATCGGTTGATTCTGGCCAACGCGTACCATCTGGCACTTCGCCCGGGAGCCGAACTTATCGAGAAAATGGGGGGGTTGGCGCAATTCATGGGCTTTAAGGGAGCGGTACTTACCGACTCCGGTGGCTTTCAAGCCATGAGCCTGGCGCGGATCAGCTCGATCGGGCTCGACGGGATCAATTTCCGTTCCCATGTGGACGGTTCGACTTTGATGCTGACGCCCGAGACAGCCGTGCAAATCCAGGAAAAGCTCGGGGCTGATATCATGATGGCACTGGACGAATGTACGCCGTACCCGGTTGATTACCATCGGGCGGAATCCTCGCTCGAACTGACGGCGAGGTGGGCACAGCGATGCATTGCCGCGCGTCGTAACCCAACTCAGGCGTTATTCGGCATCGTCCAGGGCAGTATCTTTTCCGACTTGAGGTGCCGCAGTGCGCGACAGATAACTGCTTTGCCATTCGACGGCTTTGCGGTCGGCGGTCTGTCCGTCGGAGAGCCTAAATCGGCGATGCTGGAGATGGCTGCCCTGTCAGCATCGATGCTTCCCGCAGACCGACCTCGTTACCTTATGGGAGTGGGCACACCTGCCGATATCCTTGCGGCGATCGCGATGGGATTTGATCTGTTCGATTGCGTAATGCCAACCCGCAATGGGCGCAACGGCTGCGCTTTTACCAGTGAAGGCCGAATTTCGATCAAGCAGGCGATCTACGCGCGTGATCCTCGGCCGCTCGATCCGCGGTGCGATTGCCGACCGTGCCAGCATTTTTCGCGCGCTTATTTACGCCATCTGTACATGGCCGGCGAAATTCTGGCCGCGCGAGCATTAACCGAACACAATCTGTTTTTTTATTCGCGCTTGATGCAAGAAGCGCAGGCTGCTATCGCTTCGCAAACCTATCAGGCGTTCGCAACTTACTTGCTGAACCGGCTCAATCAGTCGAATGATCGAGCAGACGGGTTTGAGACGTAACGATGCTATTCGAAGCCGAAGCATGGGCCCAATCGACGCCACCGGCTGCTCCAGCTCAGTCCTTTTGGGAGCAGTTGGCGACCAATCCGGTTGTCCCGATCATCTTGATTTTCGCCGTAATGTATTTTTTGCTTATCCGGCCGCAAACCAAAAAAGCGCGAGACCATCAAAAGATGTTGGCGGGACTGAAACGCAACGATGAGGTTGTAACTACCGGGGGGCTGGTGGGCAGGATCGCCGAGCTCAGTGACAAATTGGTCACGCTTGAAATTGCACCAAATGTACGAGTACGCATCGAACGCAACCAGATCGCCGCAATCTCCAATTACGGGAGAATGCCACGGCGAGAAAAAGGGGAGCAGTCCTGAACGACTGCCGACCCCTGAAGCATTGCGAAGATGGAAGGCGCGACTCAGAATCCAATCACGATAGTCACCTTGTTGGCTTTGGCAGGAGTCTTTTTGTGGCTCCATTTTACCGGTGGGAGCGGAAAACTTCGGCTATGGCTGGCCGGTGCGTTGGTGGTTGCCGCTCTCGTTCTCTTGTTGCCAAGTCTGCAGCTCAATTTGCCAGGCTGGTTGCAACCATTGAATTCGCTGCCAAAAATTCAGCTCGGCCTTGACCTTCAGGGAGGTACCCATCTGTTACTCGAAGTAAAACTCGAAGA
The DNA here is from genome assembly GCA_021323945.1 of Pseudomonadota bacterium. Taxonomy (GTDB): domain Bacteria; phylum Desulfobacterota; class Binatia; order Binatales; family Binataceae; genus JAMXLL01. The sequence continues at coordinate 152,293 of JAJPKA010000014.1, forward strand.
TGCGGTTAAAACCTCTTTGCGCCGGCGTGGTGATGATATTCAAAGGGAAGCCAAAGACAACAAGTTGACTCCGCCGCAGATTAGCCAAAATGCCGACGGGTCACTGCTAATCAAGCTGGTGAGGCCGGCGGAAGCAAGCGCCTTTCAAGACCTGATGAGCCGGGCGTTTTCTGATCTTACCTTGGCTCCCGCGCCCAACCAGCCAGGTGCATACGTGGCCAAATTCACCCCGCCGGAGGCTGCCCAGGTCCGTTCGAACGCGATGGATCAAGCGCTGGAAACGATTCGCAACCGCATCGATCAGCTCGGGGTGCGGGAGACGACCGTCGCCCGCGAAGGGGACAACGACATTCTCGTTCAGTTGCCGGGTATCCAAGATCCCGAGCGTGCTAAAGAGCTGATCGGAAAAACTGCGGTGCTTCAGTTCAAGCTGCTCGACGATAAGCATTCGGTGTCTGACGCCCTTCGCCAAGGGCCTCCGCCCGGAGATGAAATTTTGTATGGGCCGCCACAGGCGGGAGGTCCCACGCCCTATCTCGTGGAGTCGCCGGTGTTGATGACGGGTGACGTCGTGACCGATGCGCGGGTTCGCGAAGGCGGCCGGATTGAGGGTCCCTATGTCGAGGTTCGATTGAACCGACGCGGTACTGAAATCTTCGCGGCACTTACCTCGCAGAACGTGGGCCGCAATCTCGCCATCGTGCTGGACAACACGGTTTACTCGGCGCCGGTCATCAAGGAGCCGATTCCCGGTGGTGATGTGCAAATTACTGGAAATTTCTCGTTCGAAGAAGCTCACAATCTGGCCATCGTGCTGCGGTCGGGGTCATTGCCGGCACCGGTTGAAATTATCGAGGAGCGCACGGTGGGGCCGTCGTTGGGGCGTGATTCGATTCGGCAGGGTGAGTTGTCATTCGTTGTGGGCGCTATCGCGGTCCTGGCCTTTATGGCCATCTATTACAATGGCGCAGGGTTACTGGCTGATTTCGGCCTCATTCTCAATATCTTGTTGCTGATATGCGTAATGGCGGCGCTTCAGGCGACCTTGACCCTGCCGGGTATTGCCGGAATCGTCCTGACCCTTGGGATGTCAGTTGACGCGAACGTGCTGGTGAACGAACGGATGCGCGAAGAGCTCCGCGCCGGGAAATCTCCGCGCGAGGCAGTCAAGATTGGTTATGAGCGGGCATGGTCCGCGATCCGGGATTCCAATATCTCAACGTTCGTTGCTGGCCTGATTCTGTTCCAATTTGGAACAGGCCCGGTCAAGGGCTTTGCAGTAACCCTATGTGTCGGAGTATTAACCGGCGTCTTCTCCTGTTTCGTGGCAACTCGTGCGTGGTACGACTGGAAAATCTCTGTGAGAAGATTGAGCACAATCAGCGTGTAATGGCATATTTGAGTCTAAATTAGTAGGTTTACACGAAAAGTCAAAAAATTTGTTCGGGAAGAGACATTCACGATGTTGATCGGGCAATCGATGCCGTTAAGCTATGTGCAGAACGGATCGTCGTTGCTTACCATGATTGATTGACCGGATCGCTCAGAACCTCGAGCGCGATGCCGGGCTAGGTGGGGCGGATCAAGATGGCCGATAAGGACGATATCCTGCTCAATTCTCGGGAGGTCGCATTCTTGCTCGACCTCAGCCCTGACACGGTCAACGAACTCGCGCGCCGCAACATCCTGCCAGGATTCAAAAAGGGCCGGCAGTGGCGTTTTCGCAAGCGTGACATCGCTTCGTTCAAACGGCATCTTCGGGGTGTCAGCGCTGCAGCCTGAAACCGGTTCTCCGCCCGAGCAAGCCGATACGCGCATCAATCCGAGACTGTTGCCGAGGTCGAACGAATGGCAGAGCCGCACCAGAGCCGTGTCTACTCTGATCTATCTTACCTCTACGATTCTATCTTTGGACGGGCTTTTGTCGATCACGAACAGCAGATAATCGAATCGCTGAGTTTCCGGCCCGGCCAACAGGTGCTAGAGGTTGGTGTCGGGACCGGGATATCTCTAGGCGCCTATCCTCCCTACGTTCGAGTCATCGGGATCGATCCTTCCGAGGACATGCTGGCCCATGCAATCGCCAAGGTTCAGAGCAATGGTGCGGGTCATATCGAACTGCGCAAAGGTGACGCCCAGCAGCTTGAATTTCCCGAAAACAGCTTTGATTGGGTGACCTCGTTTCACGTGATGACAGTGGTTCCCGATCCCCGCAAAATGATGGATGAGATGGTGCGGGTCTGTAAGCCAGGTGGCCGGATCGTGCTCGTCAGCCATTTTGCCAGCCGCAACCCTTTTCTCTATTTGATGGGCAGCATTATCAATCCGATAACCAAATTGTTAGGCTGGACCACCCGGCTGCGGGCCTCTGATGTCCTCGATGGGCAAAGCATTACGGTGGAGCGCCACGAGCCGCTCAATCGCCTTTCGGTCCATTACGCGATAGTTGCCCGCAAAAATAGTTAGTCGGGCAATGTGCCGTGCGTTTAGGAGCGGGTTCGAAGCGACTTTCCTGGCAGCATTGCTGATTGTTGCCCAGGTTAAGATTGCTTATGGTGGTTCGCCAGATCCTGCACAATCCCTTGGGGCAATCACTGGGTCGGTCATCTACGAAGGTATCGTACCTCGTCCAAAGCTATTAACAGTCACCAAAGATCCCGAGATCTGCGGCACGAAGCCCGTTTATGACCAGTCCTTGATTGTTGGAGCCGAGCACGGTTTGGCCAATACCGTGGTCGCGGCTTCCGGACCCGTAAACTCTGCTGCGGCGAAACCTATCACGGTGCGATTTGACCAAAAGGGCTGTCAGTATATACCGCACGTAGCCGTCTTTCCGGCAGGTAGCACCGTCATGATACTCAATTCTGATGGGATTCTGCACAACATCCACACGCTGTCGACCATCAATCCTCCGCTGGACATCGCTCAGCCGGGATTCAAGAAGGAGATACGGGTGACAATCGCAAAGCCGGAGACAATCAAAGTTACTTGCGACGCTCATAACTGGATGGAAGGTTGGTGGTATGTGACCAACACGCCCTACTATACGCTGACCGATCGTACCGGCCATTACGTGCTTCGAGATCTTCCACCGGGTCGCTACACGGTGAAATTCTGGCACGAGCGGCTTGGCTCGCATTCAGAACCGATCGTTGTCAAACCGGGACAATCAACTACCCTTGATTTCGCTTTCAAACCTGTCACGAATCGGGGTTCATAAATCTCTAAACGCCGGGGCTCTAAAATGATCAAGCGTTTCGACACCCTTGAGGTAACGACGACGGACCTCGACGACGCGGCGGCGATTTACCAAGGCAATTTTGACTTCCATGTTCAAAAGCACGGCGATGAGGCGACGATCGAGGTCGGGGACGCGCGGATCCGACTAAGGTCGGTTGTCACAGGGGCCGATTCGGAGATGAATGCTGGCGAAGGACTGGCGGCAATCTGGCTCGAAACGGACGATCTAGACTCCTTGGCGAATAAGATGAAGGCGGCGAAGCTTAAAGTGAGCGAGATTCGCGTGCAAGGTAATCGGCGAATCCTCACGGTGGATCCCGCGTCGGCTAACATGGTGCCGCTTTATATCTTTCAGCGGCTGTGATGCCACAGCTCGGCAGGCTAACTCGAAAGCGGCGCTGACCTCGGCCTGCAACCGTTTAGTCAACTCTCGGCGCGCGTTTGTCCCAAAACCTGAAGTCGCAATCGGTTGACCCAGCACCAGGCGGATTCGCCGTCTGGGAAGTGCAAATTTAGCACCCCGCGGCATTACGTCGCCGGTGCCACTGATCGCCATGGGCACGCACGGAAGCTTGGTTGCAATCGCCAGCCATGCGGCGCCGTGGTTGAAGTCGTGTATTCGGTTATCGTTGAACCGGTGTCCTTCAGCGAACACGCAGATGCTATAGCCCTGCTTCACGACAGCAATTGCACGACGAATCGCCTTTCCGCCGCTCGCTCTGTCAATCACAATGTTTTGTGACCGCTCCATCGTAAAACCGATGAGCGGCACCTTCTTGATCTCCCGCTTGGCTAAAAACCGCATCTCGCGCGGGATCAACAAAAAAACCGCAAGGATATCGAACAGGCTCTGATGGTTGGAGACGAGGATGAAGGATTCGAGATCTTTGAGATGCTCGAGGCCAACGACCTCTACCGACAGAGCAAAAGTCTTGAAGATACACCACGCCCACAATCTGAAGATGGGGCTGCACAGGTGCCCATTTGCAAATAAGCTAGCGAGAGCGGTCGGGCCGAGCAGAAGCGCTGTGTAAAGCAGGGAAAGCAGGGTGGCAACGATTCCCCATAAGCGCTCGAGTAAGGAAGGCGCGCGCGAATCTGGCCGATCTACCTCCCTTGACCCCATAATTGCGCAATCAGTCGTATTGGGAAGGCTAATTGGGCGAAATCGTATGATCTATCCCGCCTGTTCGATTTTATAAGCGGAACCCTCCGAGCCAGCGATCTTGATTCGTTTCATCATCGGAACGGCCAGCGACGCCAGTGCGAGCAGCACCAAAATCCCTTGGGCGGCAAGGGTCTCGACCGTGGGATAAAATCCCAGCATAGGTAAGGCCGGAACATGGCTGACGAAGGTCGTGCTGATGACGCCAGACTCCTGGAAGCTGGCAATTCCCTGACCGACGAAGACGACAGCCAAGGCATAGAGTAAAACCGAGGTAACAGTGAACACAGGTCCGATCGGAACCAGGAAGGTGACCTTGCGCAGCCCTAGAAAAATAACGACTAGAGCCGCACCTCCAGCTATCAAGCCGACAACAATCGCGTGCCGCTCTGCAGTTTCGGTTGCGCCAGCCATCAGCGCTTGAAAAAACACGATGGTCTCGGCGCCCTCGCGCATCACTGCGACGAATGCGGTAAGGCCAAGCGCCAGTGACGGGCCGTCGCTGTGGCGAATGGCCTCGACTTGCGTGCCGATAAAGTTCTTCCATTGTCGCGCCTGGCTCTTCGACGTCATCCAGGAGCTGACGTAAAAAAGCGTCGCGACCGCGAGTAGCTGAAAAATCCCTTCGAGTGTGTCGCTGGTATTATCGCCAAGTACGTGCTGAACCGCCCAAGCCAGTGCCGTGCTGCATAACAGTGCTATGAAAGCGCCGACATAGATGTCACGGGTACGCTTCTCATGCCCAGCCTGGCGAACGGCGGCAAGTAAGGTAACTATGACCAGGAGCGCTTCGAGACCTTCGCGGAGAAGAATTCCAGACGAATAGAGCAGATAGGGAATAGCTGTGCTAGTTGAAAACATCAGCGCGGCTCGCCGAGACGAAATTGAGAATTATTCTCAATTCGACACTAGCCAACGGCATCGAATCTTGTCAACTGAAATTTCCAGCTGGAGCTGTCTCAACCGCCTTGTCGCTGCGAAAGCTCATGTGTACGCTCAAAAATGCACGGACGATTAGGGCGCAGCCATATACGGCTTGGGGATCAGTGCCGTAGTTATGCGTTGTAGCTATTGCCAGAGCCGGGCAGGGCTTCTACGCAAAGTCTGTTCCCGATGTGCTACGGTCGTTGAGATCGTTAAGCAATCGGCGGGTCGAATGGGTTGGACGGAATTGATCGATACGTTTGCCGCCGCCGGTCTGAGTAAAACCGAAGTTGATCGCGTTTTGGATGCTGAAATTGAAGCTGCTCCAACTCTGCGCGATTGGCTTACGTCGCATATGGCCAACGAGTTGATGAGGAGCCTTGGAATGCCTGGACGCCAGTCACCGGAAGATGTGCGCCGCGTCCGCCTTGGTTTGGCTTCCAGCGCACAAGGAACCTGGACCTCGGCTGACAAGCCCCCTAGAGGCAATTGAAGTGTGCGGAGACGGGGTAGCGTTCAGCCAAATTGCCGAATGGCTGCAGGTTCCGGACGAAGCGGGTTGAAAACCGTCAATAGATTGGGGAGTGTTGGATGAGCCTGGAGACGCTGGGGATTATCGGTGCGGGGCAAATGGGGTCAGGTATTGCCCAAGTCGCCGCGCAAGCGGGACTCAAAGTCCTCCTCAACGACATTTCCGAGGAGATGATTAGTCGCGGGCGGCGAACTATCGAACGTAGCCTCGATCGTATGATCCAGCGCGGGCGCATCGAGCCCGACGAACGCAACCAAATCCTGCGCCGAATCGAGGTTACCACCAATCTGAGCGATTTGGCCGTCACTGACTTTATTATCGAGGCGGTGGTCGAAGACGAAGACGCTAAAATCGCACTGTTTCAAAAGCTCGACCGTATTTGTCCCCAGGAGGTGATCTTCGCCTCCAATACCTCCTCGATTTCGATAACTCGTATGGGAGCGCGCACCAGTCGCGCCGACCGCTTCATCGGGATGCACTTCATGAACCCGGTGCCGGCTATGCGACTGGTCGAAATTATCCGCGGTCTGGCGACCTCTCCCGAAACCTACGATATCACTCGCCAGCTTGCTCAGCGGCTGGGGAAAGAGACGATGACCGCCGAGGATTTCCCAGGGTTTATCGTCAATCGCATCTTGCTCCCAATGCTGAACGAAGCGATTTACACGCTTTATGAAGGTGTCGGTGGCGTGCGCGATATCGACATGGCGATGAGGCTTGGTACCAATCAACCCATGGGACCGCTCGAATTGGCTGACCTGATTGGACTCGACACCTGTCTGGCAATCATGGAGGTGATGCACCGGGTCTTCGGTGATGACAAGTATCGACCATGTCCCTTGCTTAAAAAATATGTCGACGCGGGCTACCTCGGGCGTAAAGTAGGGCGGGGCTTTTATAAGTACGACTCTCAAGGGAATCCAATCCCGCCAGCGGCCGCGGCGAGATAGAAAGGAAATCGCGAGTCGTCGAGGGGCATGTCGGGTCGTCCGGCGCGATTGATGAACGCGTAAGGCTGAACAGGGAGATTTGCACGATGCCCGTAAAGGCTTTCATCCTGATTGATACTTCGCCCGGGAAAGCACGCGAAGTTGCGCAAAAGCTTCGGCAGGTGCCAGGCGTCTCCGCCGCTCACGCGGTAACCGGTCCGCACGATATAATCGCCATAGCAGAAGCGAGCGACGTTTCTTCCCTGGGTGCACTGGTCGTGCAAAAGATTCAAAGTATTGTGGGTGTAAGCCGCAGCCTCACATCAATCGTTGCGGATTGACAGAAGGGATTCGCCGATGCCGAGTGACCGAGCCGTAATGGCACAGAAGTTGTTCAACATTGAGAGGTACAACCTCTCCCGACTGTCTGGTCGGGTGCTCGGGGAACGATGCGCGCTCAGAGCGGAGCGTGCCCCCACCTGGATGGGGCGCAGGAGGTGAGGCCAAACATTGGACGCAGCTTCAAAAGGCGCTCAGAAAGGCCGCGTCAGCGCCCCAAATTCTTTTTAAGCAAGTTCGTGTTCTTTAGGAAGTGATATTCATGGCTGAGTTACCTGTAGTTACACGGCTGCGCAAAGAGATGGACACGCTAAAGCGTGAACTGACGGTGGACTTGCCAAAAGAGCTGGAACGGGCTCGTGCCCACGGTGACCTCTCGGAAAATGCAGAATGGGCAATGGCAAAGCAGCGCCAGGAGTTCCTGCGCGTACGACTGTCGAACCTCGAGGCACGCATCGCGGAGCTTTCGATGATTAATCTGGAATCGATTCCGCGCGACACGGTAGGTCTGGGCAGCAAGGTCGAACTCGAGGACCTCGACGAAGGTGGCGTGGTTGAGTACGAGATTGTAGTGCCCGAAGAAGTGGATGGCAGTCAAAACAAAATCTCTCTCTCCTCGCCGTTGGGCCGTGCCTTGATTGGAAAGTCGCGTGACGATGACATTGAAGTGCAGACCCCCCGCGGCAAGCGTTCTTACCTCGTTCGCCGTTTGACAACTCTGCACGAATTGATGGCTGCGGAAAATGGCCAGCGCCAGGACTGATTCGGTCAGGCAGGCCCTCGCCGAAGGAAACCTGACCGTCGCGCCGTTTATCGGCGTCGCAGGCGTAGTTCTTCGAGCGGACGCGTATTGAGGATGTCTGCAGCTGCGAGCCATCCACGGCGGGCCTGGCTGATGCCGTAGTGCAGCAGGCTGAAGCCGCGTGTCGAATGCGCGTCACTCGACACGACAAGCCGGACTCCTGCGTGCTTCGCCGCCAGGCATGCCGTGTCGTTTAGGTCGAGGCGCTCGGGCTGCGAGTTAACCTCTAACGCGCAGCCTTCTTCCCGAGCCACGTGCATGATCTCGCTCGCCTCGAAACTGCTCGGTACGCGATGGCCGAGGATTCGGCCGGTCGGATGGCCGATCACGTCGACATTCCGATTGCGGATCGCGCGCACCATTCGACGCGTCATCTCGCCTGTCTCCATATCGAGCTTCGAATGGACAGATGCCACTACCCAATCCAGCTCTCGCAGGACTTCATCGGGCAAATCCAGCGAGCCATCTTCGAGAATGTCAACCTCGATCCCACGCAGGATCCTGAGGCCGTTTAGACGAGCTGTCACCGCTTCGATCTCGCGCCATTGCTCGCGCAGGCGAGCCGGATCCAAACCGTGAACCATGGCGAGACGTTGAGAATGGTCAGTCACGGCGAAGTACTCGAGGCCAGCAGCCTCAGCGGCTTTTGCCATTTCTTCAATCGAAGCCCGCCCGTCAGTCCAATCGGAATGGGTGTGGAGGTCGCCACGCAAGTCTGCGACCTCAACCAGTTCCGGCAAATTGCCGGCGCGGGCGGCATCTATCTCACCACGATCCTCGCGTAATTCCGGTGGAACCCATGATAAGCCCAGGCGATTGTAAACTTCCTCTTCTTCGCGCCCCGCAATCGCTTCGCCGCCCCGATAGAGTCCATATTCGTTAAGCAACAACCCTTGGCTCTGGGCGATCCGTCGCAAATGAATACAATGGGCCTGGGAACCGGTGAAATACACTAACGCGGCACCCCAACTTGACTCAGGTACCACTCTAAGGTCGACTTGGAACCCGCTATTCAAAACGGCGCTTGCGCGAGTATCGCCGGAGCCTAAAGCCTTGATCACCGCAGGACAGCAAAAAAAGCGTTCAATGACAGCCTGTGGATTGTCGGAGGCTGCGAGAACATCCAAGTCACCGACCGTTTCGCGACGTCGCCGGAAACTGCCAGCTATTTCGAGTCGCACGACGGCAGGGCAAGCGCGCATATGATCGACCACAGCTTCGGCGATCGTCGACGCTTCGGCATAGGTAATGCGGTTGCGCTGGCCTGAGCCCGGCTCGTGCAAAAGTGCTTCGAGCAGGCGCTGCTCGATTTTCGGACCGAAGCCACGGATAGTACGGAGTTGTCCTGCTTCGATCGCCCGTCTCAAGTCATCCCGATCGCGCACCTTAAGGCGGTCGGCGAGCAGCTTTATTCGTCGAGGCCCCAGTGCCGGCAAGTTCTTTAGTTCCAACAGGCCTCTCGGAAAGTTGCGCATCAGCTCGATCCGGAGCGGGAGATCGCCAGTCTCGATGATAGTTGCCAACTTATCGGCCAGATCGCTGCCGAAACCGGGTATTTCCCTGAGACGCTCGCGCGGCAACTCCGATAAGGGCACGGGAAAATCGTTCACCGTACGAGCTGCGTTGCGATAGGCTCGAACCCGGAAGAAATTTTCGCCCGCGAGCTCGAGCATATCAGCGACATCATCGAAAATTCGTGCGATTTGTTCGTTACGCATGTCAACGCCGATGAAATGGCTCAGCGCGAGACTGCGCCGACATCAGGTACTCTCTCACAATGTTAGCCGGAAGTGTTAAAGATCGTAGAGTGGGTTAGAGCAGAAATGGGAAAGCCGTCTGGATTCATTCAAACTATCTGGAGCTGGCCGCGGCTGACAGCCGGGGTCATAATCGCCTTAGCTGTCGCGGCAAACGCGTGTAACAGTAACACTAGCACGGCGAGAGCTCCGGCGACTGGCGATGGCGACTGTTTTCTTAATGTCAAGCTGACCGACCAGCATGGTCGGCCCTTCTCCCTGGCCTCGCTTCGCGGACGCGCGGTGCTCTTCGACTTCTTCTATACGACGTGTCCCGGACCATGCCTGGTACTGACCGCGAGGATGCGTTCGATAGCGGAGAGGCTGGACGGAAGCCTGGGCGCTAAAATCGCTTTCGTGTCGGTTACGGTTGACCCTGAAGTTGACACCCCACAGCGCTTGCTCGCCTACGCACGTGAACAACGAGCTGAGCGTAAGGGGTGGATATTCTTGACTGGAGCACCGGGCGAGATCGACCGGCTCATGAGGTGTTTCAGGCTCATCCGTCGGCACGAACCTGACGGCTCGGTCGACCATGTCCTAGAATTCTTTCTCGTCGGACCCGATGGTCGACTCCGCTATCAATATCTCGCCTCGCAGGTCAATTCGGAAAGGATCGCAGATGACCTGGAACGAGCCGCCGGCTGGGGTTTAGCGCGGAATGAGAAGGCGACCGCTGCTGACTAGCTTGTTGATCGCTGTCTTGGAGTGTGCCGACTCAGTCGGGTGAATCGACGCCTAGCCCGCCAACCCCGGCCTACGCCATTAAGCTACTTACGCTTTGACTTGCGACCCTTGGCTGATGCAAGCGCCGTACGTCGGTGTGCAGCAGCGGTTCGCGCTTGACGAGAAAGGGCCTGATGCGAGCCAGCTTGGCGGCTTTCACGCTTAAGCGCCTTTTTGATCGCAGTTGATCTCTTTGACGATGGCGGGTGGGGGTGTTTGGCGGCTTCGCTGTCGCGCTCGGCCTTTCGGCTAGTCGCAGCCGAGGTCCGAGCAGGATCTGGCGGCGGCAACTTTATGCCCGCGCGACGCGCCTTTGACAACCCAATCGCTATCGCTTGCTTGGCGGAACGCGCCCCATGTTTACCTTTACGAAGGTGCTCAATTTCTTCACGAACGAACTCACCAGCCTGGGTTGTCGGCGCTTTACCTTTGGTCGCATCCTTGCGGGCGCGGCGTAACGTCTCTCGCTCGGGCATTTGTTTGCTCCTTGTCCGGATCAACGATTTTTTAGGCACCGGACGCAGTGATGAACTGCTCCTGGTGGAGCGACTCTAATAGAGAAAGTGCAAACTCGATACCATAAATGGCTGCTCTGATTACGATCAACGGACGTTTGAGCCAGAATTTAAAACGCACGCCCGTCGATAATCTTCGGGCGTGTTGACGTTTAGAAAGCTCCGAAGGTCGGAATCAAATCGCCGCAATTCGGCTTCTTCAGGCCTGTAAGCCGTTAGTGCCGCGGTTATCAGAGTGAGACGACGTTCACCTGATGCCAGCTTCGCTTGGATTAGTGGGCCAGCAGCCGTCCGATAGAAGGCCAAAAGAGGCTGAGGCAAGCCGCCGACAGTCGGGATAACGGCATCGAAGTCTTTCAACATCTCGTATAGACCCCGCACAAGTTCCATCTGAAGTAACGGCACGTCGCAGGAGCACACGAAAGCCGCGTCGCTTTGTATCGCAGCAAGGCCACGCACGATTGCCACTGCGGCTCCCTCGTGAGGTCGTTCGTCGCGCAACAATCGGACCAAGGGCATGTTTCGCACGAGCGACTCGATTGCAAAATTTTCAGACCGAGCCGGTGCCCCAATCAGGAGGATTTCATCAAAAGCAGTGGCGAGTTCACCGACGATGTTCTCCAGAATGGTGGCTGTGCCAAACCTCAAGGTCGCCTTGGGCTTGCCCATTCGGCGGCTTCGACCTCCGGCCAAAACAATCGCGCTAGCCCGGATCAAAGGCTGTTTGACGGATGACGCAGGACTCACGAGCTCAACCGTCCCTAATGTGGCTCAGCCGGCTATCTTTGTAAGCCTAAGAAACATCTCGCATGTTTCCGCTCTTCAAGGAATATTGGGAGCCATGCGACCTCTCGACTTTGTGGCGATTCGCATGAGGCCGGTATGCTGGGCTCGAAAGTGACGGTTAAGCGAACACCGCTTATTGCGCAGTATCTTAGCATTAAGGAGAAAGTACCAGACGCTATCCTGTTTTTCCGGTTGGGCGACTTCTATGAAATGTTTTTCGAGGATGCCGAAATCGGGGCTCGCGTTCTCGATCTTCAGCTGACCTCGCGGTCAAAGGACGGCGCCCCACTGTGTGGCGTCCCGTACCATTCCGCCGAACCGTACATCGCCAAGCTGCTGAGAGCCGGCTATAAGGTTGCAATTTGCGAGCAAACCGGCCTGGAGGCGACGGCGGCTGAGACCAAGCTACAGACCGCTCGTGCCCATAGCGCAGAGGCAGCCGCAATGGACACGAAGCGTTTGCCAGCTGACCGACGGGCTGCGCTTGACAACAAAAGAACCGCTCTGCGCGGTCTGATGCCACGAAAAGTGGTGCGAATAATTACGCCCGGTACCGTCGGCGAAGAAATGGTCCTGGTCGCAGACCAGAAGAATTTTCTGGTTGCGCTTGCCCCGGACGATAGGGATTGTGCACTGGCAGCAGTGGATGTTTCCACCGGGGAATTTCTCATCACCAAGCTCGGGTTGCCGTTTGTGGCTGAAGAGCTGGCTCGTCTAAGTCCTCGCGAAATCATAATCCCACAGGATTCTCCGCCGATTCGTTCTATTTGCCTGAAGCTGAAGTTGCCGACCAGCGAACTATCCAGCGCTACTTATCAGGTCGATCGCGCACGCGAGGCTCTTAGTCGGCATTTCGGCGCCACCTACGACTTGGAGCCGCCATCAGTTTGTGCGGCCGGTGCAGCGGTTATTTACCTGGAAGACAACTTCGGCTCCGATCTGGCGCATCTTCGGCTACCGAGGTTGTACCGGGCGGCCGAATATATGCTGGTCGACGAGACTACTCGCCAGCATCTCGAACTAATTTCGTCCAGCGATGGCACCCGCGCCGGTTCCTTGCTTTCGATTCTCGACGAGACCTTGACCCCTGTCGGTGCTCGCACATTGGCTAACTGGATCGTCTACCCATTAATGAATCTGGAGGCTATCCGTGCGCGTCACGACGCCGTTGAAGAGCTATTCGAGAGCGACTTGAGCGGCGCGATGGCGGATGCGCTGAAGCGTATTGGTGACCTCGAACGCCTCGCCGGTCGGATCGGCAGCCTCCGCGCCTCACCTCGGGATGTGCTGAAACTTGCGCGCGCGCTCGAAGCCACCATAACTCTGAAAGCAGTGGTCAGTACCAGTCGTAGTAAATTGCTTCAGGAAATCGCAGACCGACTTCGGCCTCAACCTGGCCTGATTCACCAGATAGACGCGATGCTCAGCGACGAGCCACCCGTCAACGTACGGGATGGAGATACCATACGGCCTGGTTTCAACCCAGAAGTAGACGAACTGCGTACTCTGGCGCGCGATGCTCGCAGCGTAATCGCTCAGTTGGAAGCATCTGAACGTGAACGCACTCGCATCCCATCACTTAAAATCAGATATAACCAGGTCTTCGGTTACTACATCGAGATCACCCGAGCATATCGCGAGCGCGTTCCCGCTGACTACGAGCGCAAACAGACGCTGGTCGGAGCTGAGCGCTTTACGACCCCGAGTTTGAAAGAGCTGGAGCACAAGATCCTCAGCGCCGAAGCCGGGCTGAAAGAGCTCGAGGCACGGCTGTTTAACAAGTTGCTGCGTGAACTGGCTACCTATTGTGTCGCAATCGCCGATAGCGCGACCGCGGTGGGCGAATTCGATGCGCTCCGCTCGCTCGCGTTAGTCGCGCGCCGGCGTGGGTATGTACGTCCACAAGTTGACGCCGGCCTGGCACTTACCATCCGCGATGGCCGCCATGCGGTACTCGAAGCCGGCATGAACCCTGGGGCATTCGTTCCTAATGACTTCGCGGCAGATCCCACAGAGCGTCAGCTGCTGCTGATCACCGGCCCCAACATGGCAGGCAAGTCCACTTACCTGCGCCAGCTCGCCCTGATTGTGATCATGGCTCAGATGGGAAGTTTTGTTCCTGCGACGGAGGCCCGGCTTGGCCTGACGGACCGGGTCCTAACACGTATCGGAGCTCGCGACGAGCTGCGCCGCGGAGAGTCCACCTTTATGGTCGAAATGCGAGAGACGGCGCGGCTGTTAGAAGGGTTAACCGAGCACAGCCTGCTGCTGCTCGATGAGGTGGGACGCGGCACGAGCACTTTCGATGGGCTGGCAATAGCTTGGGCGATTGCAGAGTACTTGCATGATTCGACGCAAGCTAAAGTGGTTTTTGCCACTCATTTTCATGAACTGACAGAGCTTGCGCGGACTCGTCCCCGCGTCAAGAATCTCAGCATGGCGGTGCGGGAGTGGGGTGACGAGGTAATCTTTTTGCGGCGTGTCGTCGAGGGTGCCGCCAGCCGCAGTTATGGAATCGAGGTCGCGCGCCTGGCGGGACTACCCGCCACGGTAATCGCGCGCGCCCGGGAAATTCTTAACAACCTTGAACGGGAACAGTTGGACGAGAGTGGCAGGGCGCGCCTGGCCCGACCGCGCAGCCGCGGGGACGCAACGCAACTGAATCTGTTTGCTCCGATCGAGTCTCGTCTCGTTAGCGAACTGCTGGCGCTTGACGTTGAAAGGATGACGCCGGTCGCGGCGCTAAACACACTTGCCACGCTGATTGAGCGCCTGCGGCGAGAGAAACGGTAGGCCACGCCGTGAGCGAAGCGATCCAGACCAAGGCTCGGACATTTGTTAACGGGTTTTGTGCTCACGCTCTTGGCGTATTACGTCTCCTGAGTATTGCCGCTGCTCTTGTGCGGGTTGACCCCGCCGATGCTGCAACCATAGACAGGTGTTCCCTCCAGTCGATTGGCGACGTGTGTGAACTCGAATGTCACATGCAAGGAAACCCTCCTAAGTGGCACATAGAGACGCACGGTCAGGAGCTCTGGGTGGACCTTCGGCACTCACGCGTAAGTCCCACGATGGTTCCCCTGGCAGCAACGGGTTCGTCCGTCCTTAGCCACGTCACCATTCGTGAACTCGAGCGTGGTCGGGTCCGGCTCGCCATCCGAGTCCGGGGAGAGGTCGATTACGCCTTAGCGGAAATGCCACAGGTGTTAGTAGTGAGGTTGGCGATATCTGGTCGGGAACCGAATTTAGCTGAGCCGTTGTTGCGCGAGCTCGAGCGCACGCGTCGATTGTCCGCGACCCAGCCCGGGTCAAGATCCAGAACTGACCATGCGGTCCCTGGGAGGGCCGGCGCAACTGAGCAGAGTCTCGAAATGCCAACGGCGACGCCGTTACTGAATCGGCCGGCAACGACGCAATGGACCCGTGCCACGCTCAGTTTGAATTCCCCACCAATTCCCCCGAACCGCCCTGCGGATGCAACTTCCTCTCGCCCCGAGATGCTGGCAACTGTACAGCAGCCCACCAGTGACACCAGCGCCCTTGCGGGGTTTGGCTCTCATGAAAGGCCCACGGTTATGATTGACCCGGGGCATGGCGGTTTCGACCCGGGCGCGCGATCGGTCGATGGCGTCAGCGAGAAAACTATTGCGCTGGTTATCGCGCGGCGGCTGGCTGCTGCGCTAAGCGCACGAGGGGTCAACGCGGAACTGACGCGAAACGATGATACCTTTGTCAGCCTCGGCCAACGCACACGTCTGGCCAACCACGCTCATGCGGATTTATTTGTTTCAATCCACCTCAATTCGGGTCCGGATCGCGAGACCAGCGGCATTGAGACCTATTACTTGAACAACACGACCGACCGCGCGACCATTCGGCTGGCGCAGATTGAAAACGGCACGGACTATGGCGCCGGTAGTCAGCCCAACCTAGACTACATCCTGGCGAATCTGCAGCAGGATTATAAGGCGCACGAATCCGCGTCGCTCGCGCGCATGATCGAGTCCGAGGTTCCGGCCAGCGTCAATGCTATTATGGGCACAAAACTAAGATCTTTGGGGGCCAAAAGAGGCCCTTTCTACGTACTGGTCGGTGCGGAGATGCCGTCGGTGTTAATCGAGTGCGGTTTTCTCTCCAATCCCCGAGAAGTACAATTCCTGGTTAACCCGGATTATCAACAAGCCCTAGCTGATGGAATCGCTGCTGCCATACTGCGCTACTTTAGCGCCGACGCGGCGGTGGGAAATCTGTGAACGCACCCCCACAGGCGGAAGCAGCTGAGATCGAATCGGCAATCGTGCAGGCCTTGCTTGCCGGCACTCGTCCAGGAGATCTGGCGCGCGAATATGTCAAGAGCAAACGCGCGGAGCTGTTTGAGCGGCACCAGGCCGGAGCGGGGGGGCTCGAAATTGTTCACGATTTTGCGGCGGCGATGGACCGTCTGCTGGGAGCGCTGTTCACTTATGCGGACAAAAGCCAGGCAAAGCGCTTTCCGCGCCTCCATCAGCGCCTAACGGTTATTGCACGCGGTGGGTACGGACGTGCTGAACTGAATCCATACTCTGATATCGACCTTCTGTTCCTCCACGACTACAAACCGGGTCCCTATCTCGAAGTGGTAACCGAGACCATGCTGCATGCGCTGTGGGATGCCGGTTTGGTCATTGGTTATTCGGTTCGCAACGTTGCCGAGAGCATCAAGATGGCGGCCGCGGATCTTAAGGAAAAAACCGCCATTCTGGACGCACGTTTCCTCGCTGGCGATGAGGAGCTCTATCGGCGATTTGAGCATTCACTAATCAGCGAAGTACTCAATCGGGACCAGCAGAGCTTCTTCCGAGCCAAGCTGGAAGAGAGCCGCGAGCGCCACAAACACTACGGCGATTCGGTTTATTTGCTTGAACCTCAATTGAAAGAGGGCGAAGGCGGTCTGCGCGACCTACACACCGCCCTGTGGCTGGCCAAGGTCAAGTACAAGGTTCAGTCATTGGGTGAGCTGGTACAGCGCGCGATCATCACTCAACCCGAACTGCAGGAGGTAACGGAGGCGCAGGATTTCCTGCTCAGGCTGCGCAATGCACTGCATTTCCTCAGCCAACGTCACACCGATCAGCTCACGTTCGAGTTCCAGGAACAGATCGCCCCGAGCCTCGGCTTCAGGGAGATCGACGGGCTGCCCGCCAGTGCCCACTTGATGCGAGCATATTATCAGCAGGCAAGCGCGATTTTGCGCTTCTCGGAGGGACTGATTGCGCGGGTGACCGATGATTTAGCAGCGTCGCGTTTCTTTCGTCGGGTGCCCGGCAGACAAATTCGGCCCGGCGTCCTGATTCAGGGACGCGTTCTGGGAATTGCCGACTCCCAGCTATTCAGACGCGAGCCCATCAATCTTATTACGATTTTCGCCGATTGCCAGGCTCACGGCGTCGAGCTTTCCGGCAATACTTACCAGCTGATCCGCGACAATCTCGGGCTGATTGACGACCAGATGCGCCAAATGCCCGAGGTGGGCGCCGCTCTGATGAATATTCTAGCGACGCGTAACCGGGTTGCTGACACGTTGGAAGCAATGCACAGGGCGGGCGTGTTAGGCGCCTTAATTCCCGAATTCGGCAACCTCTACGCTCGCGTCCTCCATGACCTCTATCATATCTACACCGTCGACCGGCATTCGCTGGCAGCAGTGCGCGAATTGGAAAAGCTGCGGGCCGGTGAGTTTAAAGACAGCAATCCGCTGCTCACTGAGGTCGCCCGCGAATACGATGCTCTGCCGCTCGTTTTTCTTGCCCTGCTTCTACACGATATCGGCAAGGGGCATGGTCACGACCATCATGAGCGCGGCGCTCTGCTTGCCACCGACGTCTGCCGGCGACTGGGGCGCAACAGCGAGGAAACCGACTTGGTGCGGTTCCTGGTGCACGAGCATCTGACGATGTCGCAGGTGGCGCAAAAGGGCGATGTCAATGACGATCGCACGGTGGCGGACTTTGCCCGTTTGGTCGGCTCGATCGATCGGCTCAAGGCCTTGTATCTGCTCACTTTCGCCGACATGCGCGCGGTGGCGCCCAGTGTTTACAACAATTGGCGCGACATGCTTCTGAGCGACCTTTACATGAAAACCCTCAGGGTGCTGGAGCACGGTGATCGAGAGGCGGTTGATCCCGAGCGGCGACTGGCTTTGGTCAAGATGGGGGTTCGGGCACGGCTCTGCGCCAGCGGCGCGCGCTCGCAGGAAATTTCGAACTTTCTTAACCTGATGCCAGAACGCTACTTCTTGACGGTGCCCGAAACTGACATTGCCACGCATTTTGAGGTAATGCGGGCATTTAACGAGAAGCGCCTAGTCTGCCGCCATCGACATTTCCCGGATCGCGAGTTCAGCGAGTTTATCGTGGTGACCACCGATGAACCCGGGCTTTTTTGTAAGATCGCCGGCGTCCTCACCGCTAACTACCTCAATATCCTCTCCGCCCGCATCACAACGCGTGCTGACGCTGTCGCGCTCGATGTCTTCCACGTCTCTCATTTGCAAGGGGCGCAAACCTTGGCGATGGAAGAAGACAGATGGCTTCGAGTGGAGCACGACCTCGAACGCGTTCTTAAGGGCGAGCAGGAGATAGCCGACTTGGTCGCCAGCACTCAACGCTCGCGCCTTGGCGGGCGAAAATTCGTCCGCCGGGTACCGACCGAGATAACGATTGACAATCGCTCATCGGAAAAATTCACGGTCGTCGACGTGTTCACGCAGGACCGCGTTGGGCTGCTGTTCGCCGTCACCTACGCACTTTTTCAGCTGGGTTACATCATTCATCTAGCCCGGATCTCGACCAACGCGGACCAGGCGTTGGACGTGTTCTATATCAGCGACCGCGCTGGTCAGAAGATCGTCGAGATCGAGCGGATGAAAGCCCTGCGGTCAGCCCTGCTTGAGCGGCTCGAAGAAGAACCGCTTAACTCGCAAAGCTATAGCGACCGCTCGATCGCGGGGAACTCCGAAGCCGGCTAATTGTTGGACGCGAGAGGCGGTCATAGTTCTGGGACGGTGGAGCGTGGATTTGGTGGCGGATGAAAAAGGACCGGCCGGCGAATGGGATCGGCTCATTGATCAATATCTGATTCGGCAGACGGTCGAGCGCGGCTTGAGTCGCAATTCGCTCGAGGCCTATGCTCGCGACCTGAAGGATTTCCAGAACTTTTGCGGTAGGCACCACATAGCGGTAAAGGACCTCGACCGCCGGGTGATCACGGCTTATCTGGAAGACCTGGCGGCGCGCATGTTCGCGGCAGCGAGCCAGCGCCGCCGCCTGGCTGCCGTTCGCGGGTTCGTTCGTGACTTAATCGAACAAGGTGTTCTGGACCACGATCCCTGCCGCAGCCTTAAGCTTCGTCCACACGAGCGCGCTCTGCCTCGCACTCTGAGTCCCAAAGATATTGAGTTGCTTCTGGAGGCGATTGATGGACGTACGCTACGCGGGTTGCGAGACCGTGCGATGCTCGAAGTGGCGTACGGCTGCGGGCTCCGTGTTTCAGAATTGGTCGGCCTGCGATTGGACCAGGTAGATCTCGCCGCCAAAGTTCTGATTGTTTTCGGCAAAGGCGGCAAAGAACGAGTCGTACCGCTCGGGGCAGCGGCCGTCAGAGCGATAACGACCTATCTGGCCGCGCGTCGGAAAATGGTGCAAGCGCGCGCGCCAGCCGACCGAGGCCGTAAAACGGATCCGGTGCTGCGCCCCACTTCGGCGCTGTTCATCACCCGATTAGGGCGCCCGATGACACGTCAGGGCTTCTTCAAGGCTCTCAAAGGATGGGCCGCATCTGACGAACGACTGTCCTGGATAACACCCCATACGCTGCGGCATTGCTTCGCTACTCACCTGTTGGAAGGAGGTGCGGATTTGCGCGCGGTACAGGAGATGCTGGGCCATAGTGATATATCCACTACGCAGCTCTATACTCATTTATCTCGGGCACAATTGCGCAAGGTCCACCGTACGTATCATCCGCGAAGTCGCAGCAGCGGGTTAAAGCCCGTCCCGGGGCACAGTTGTCCGACCGGCGGTGGGCGCGAGTGATGACTGACCCGCGGTGAGCAACCGTCGATGACGAGAACCGATAGCCTGAAACTTTGCGCAACGATCCTTATATGGGGAATACCCACGGTTATAGCCATTGTCTTTCATGAGGTGATGCATGGCAGAGTGGCACTGGCTTTCGGCGATAATACCGCAGCCGACGCGGGGCGGCTCAGCTTTAATCCGCTCAAGCACATCGACCCGTTCGGCACCATTGGCTTGCCAGCGCTGCTGATTTTCCTAAACCTGCCCGTGTTCGGTTATGCCAAGCCCGTACCGGTCGACTTTCGCCGCCTCTATCCGAAACGACTGGGAATGGTGGCGGTGGCAGCAGCCGGGCCGCTCACCAACCTGACTCTGGCCGTTGTTAGCGCGATCCTTTTCCATTTTCTGGCTAACCTGTCTTCGACCACTCTGACTGCCTACTTCGTGTCCCGGCTGTTGTCAGTGTCAGTTGGTGTCAACGTGATGTTGGCGTTTTTCAATCTATTGCCGTTATTACCACTGGACGGTGGGCGAGTGTTGGTTGGGGTGATGCCTCCAATGTGGGCGCACATATACGCGCGGCTGGAGCGCTACGGCTTTGTCCTGCTGTTTTTGTTGCTCTACACAGATTGGTTTGAACAGCTAATCTCGCCGATTATCGGGACTATGACGCGGGTCTTACTACGCCTGTAGAGTGATTATGGAAGTGACTGCAATAAGCGGGGAAGTCGGCGCGCCTAACTCCGAGCCGGATATGCAACTGCGTTTCCGGTTACCGATCTATGAGGGGCCTCTGGATCTGTTGCTGCATTTGATTAAGCGTGCCGAGCTCGACCCGCAGGATGTGACGGCCAGCATTATAACCGAACAATACCTCGAATATCTGAATTTGATGCAGGAGCTTAACCTGGATATTGCTGGCGAATACCTGGTGATGGCCGCAACTCTGCTGCTGATTAAGTCGTTTACGCTTTTGCCTCATCCGCAGAGCGACGACAATGAGGAAGCTGAAGAGCTGAAGCAGGACCTGGTGGAACGCCTGCTCGAGTATCAGCGCTATCGCGAAGCAGCTGCCAAACTGGCGGAGCGTCCACTCCTGGGACGCGACGTCTTTGCCGCACCACGTCAAGCCCTGCCCGAGGACAGCACTCCCCGTCTACCCCGTACAGCCTCGATCTTCGACCTGGTCCACGCGATGGCGTCTGTGTTGAGGCGGCTGGCAGACCGAATCCCGCAGACACTCACCCTGCGCGATATACCCGTTGCCCGCTGCATTCCCCGCGTGCTGGCCGCATTGGAGGATGGTGCGAGAATCGAGTTCATTTGCCTGTTCGACGACCTCAACGATCGCGCCTTGATGATCGCAACCTTTCTTGCCTTGCTGGAGCTGATTCGTCGCGGTGAAGTGAGTGCATCACAGGATCAGCCGTGGGGACCTATTTATCTGTGCCGTGGCCCGCGGTTTGGCAGGCCAGCTGTCCTCGACCGAGACAATGCGGCCGAGCCGATCGCCGGCCAAGACACAATTAACAATCGCTGACATATGTTGGTGAGAACGTACATGCCGCCCCGCGAAAGCAACCCGACAGCATTTGACACCGAAACCGGCGCCAAACCGGCGGCGGACAATGCTTCAGAGTCGCAACCCGGCCAGGCTGGCGAGTCGGTCTGGGCTGAAGAACGGCTGATGTCCGTGCTTGAAAGCCTGCTGTTTG
The DNA here is from genome assembly GCA_021323945.1 of Pseudomonadota bacterium. Lineage (GTDB taxonomy): Bacteria > Desulfobacterota > Binatia > Binatales > Binataceae > JAMXLL01. Next base: position 173,819 of record JAJPKA010000014.1, read on the forward strand.
CCGCCGGCGAACCGGTGACCCTGTCGCAGCTTGCCAACGCGCTTGACGAAGTACCGCGAGAGCGCATTCGCAAATCGTTGAATGCGCTGGCGACGCGCTACGCTGACGCCGGACGCGGGATAATGCTCGAGGAAATTGCGGGTGGCTATCAACTGCGTACTCGTAGTGAACATGCGGTCTATGTGCGACGGCTGTTGTCAGCCAAACCGCCCCGACTGAGTCGGCCGATTCTCGAGACACTCGCTGTGGTTGCTTATCGGCAGCCGGTCACGCGTCCTGAGATTGAACAGCTGCGGGGGGTGGATAGCGGGGCCGTGCTCGATACGCTACTCGAACGCAACCTGATCAAGGTCGCCGGACGCAAGGAAGCTCCCGGACGCCCGCTTATGTACGTGACCACGTCGGAATTCCTCGAACTGTTCAGTTTGAAGGACCTCGAGGAATTGCCAAATCTGGAAGAGTTTCGCGAAATCGAGAATTTTCGCGCGACTCAGACCGATGAGCAGACTCCCAGCCCGCAAGCACGCGCCGACGCCCGCGAATCCCCAGGCGAGCTCACCGCTTCAGATAATGAAACAGTAGTCCCAGCTATCGAAAAGACATCCCCATCCGATGAGTGAACTGACCTGGCAACTTGGACCAGAGAGAAAGGCGCCGCTTTCGTCACGGAACCCGCCGAATTGTACCTTCCTGACGTGAGCAACTGAACTCCAGGGCCTTCCACGCGACTGCCGCTCCCCGTTCGACGGCTCCACCGATGGTGATTCTACCGTTTGAAGCCGCCAGTCTTGCGTTGGCTTCATTGGCTAAGCCCTGTCCGATAGTGATTGAGCCGGCGATTGAGGTGATTTTGGCTTCGCCGGCCTGTTCGATTTTCCCACCGATCGTAACATCGTCATGGGCCATCGCCGTCAGTTTTGAACGCGGGCCCAAATTGTCAAGAAGGTGGATGCTCTTGCCGGCGGTAACCACCGCCACGACCCGATTTTGGTTCATCGTGCCGATACTGACTGTGCCTCTGAGCGAGATGACATCCAGGTTGGCCTCCTCGCTAATCGTACCCGCGATCGTAACGTCCCACTGGGCGGTGATTTTGGCGCTTGAATTCTGCCCGACGTCACCGTCGATCTGCACGACGCTTCCCGGAGTCAACTCACTTTCGCTGCGGTAAGTTTGCGTAATAGGGTCGATTTCGGGCGCTGCCGAGGTAATCGTAACACGCGCGCGCTCGGCTATCGCGTGGCAAATTAACACGTCACCACCCGATTGAATCTGGACGATCGAGTGCGGGCCGATGCCCTCTTGGATCCTCACTCCCTTTGCGGCCTTAAGCGTCGCCTGAACACCTTCCCCGATGCGGCCAGCAATATTGATCGTCCCATAGCGACTTTCGAGAGTTACTTTGCAGTTAGCCAGTATCCTGTCCAGCGTCAGATCGCCGTCTGTCACGTGCTCGACGATCTCCTCGACGGGAGAGGTGGACTTAGCCGGTTCGATGTGGGGCCGTCGACGGTTTTGGAAGATTGAACGTCCCAGCGGCCGCCACGGACGATTCAAAAAGGCAAATAACTCCCGTGTCGTTCGCGTCACCGACGGTTCGGAATGGTGATTTGAGGGCTTGAACTGTGCCTTGACTGCCTGCGTGTTTTCGCTGGCCATATGTTGTTCCAGACCACCACGCAGCAACACATATGCCTATTTCTCGCCAAGCTCTCCTGCAGCGCGCGGCGCTGATTCATTGTGCCACACTACGTTGGTTTCGGCCGCTTTTCGACTGAAACGACATGACTTTGATAACTATAAGTGAACAAAGATACAGTCCGACTGCCGCTTGCTTAAACATTGCTGAAGATGCGCGCAGATGAGACATTTACATCGAAAGTGTGTTATTTGACGATTCGGTATGAATCACATACCCGACTCATACCCTTCCAGATTAAGTGAGTCATCTTTAATTATCGTCTATCGTCGTCAATTCTTTCTCGCAGTCTGCGAACTGCTTCATTGCCCTTCAGAGATGAAAAAGGCGATGGTTCGTACCTCTATGCTCTGGCGGGGACGCGCATCAGGCGGGCTCTGCGGGTCGTCGAACGAAGTATGAGCGGTGAAGCGTGCTCGCCCATCACACCTTGAATCGAAACACTTGAACAATAGCACCTCGGTCGTCTTCATATCAGCAAAATAAAACCACCTATGACGCGGACTGAAATTGAAAAGGTAAACCTCATGTTTGACGCCCTCCTCGGTGGGCACCAGGTCCTCTTCGCGGATGCTCCGCGCGTCACATATAGCCAGGGGAGATTCCTCTACCGGACCATCAATGGGTCGCCAAACGTTAATCAGTCCATAGTGCGACTTGAGTAATGTGTTAGCTTCCGTACCCAGGTACAGGCGGATTCGCTCGGGCGAGGACTTCTGCGTATAATCGTCGTGAACAACCTTGACCGGCTCCCGCACCCAACTCAATCGCTGACGCGCGCTTGCACTAGAACGCAAGTCGTGCTCGAACGCCACGACCTTGGTTGCGCCGGTAACTCCTCTGACCAGCTGCTCGACTTCCCGGTAGTAGAGCGTGCGCACCTGTGACTGATCGTAGAAATTAGAGACGGCGGTACCGCATCGTTCGAGTTGGAATCCCTGAACATCGAGCGACAAGGAATCAGCCAAGGGCCGCGCGTCATGGATCGAGACTAGACGGTGGCCCTCGGGGCTGGCGTAATTAAGTCGCGCCTGAACAGACCTGAGGGTTTTCTCACACTCGCTCAGCTTACCTGAATCGGAACCGGTTGGCATGATTGCCCCTCAACGGCGAAGCGGCCCACGGAAATCAGTTATCGCTGATGGTACAGCGGGTGACCGTGGAAATTGGTATGGACACGGCTGAAGTGATCACCTTCGAGATTCGCGAAATACAAATCCTGCAAGCCGGGTCCGCCGAAAGCGCAATTGGTTGGGAAAAAGAGCTTCTCGCCTTTGGGATCATCGATAAGCGTGCTCCATTTCCCGTTGGTATCCACTTGGATAATCTGATGTGCCGGTGCCATTTTGCCGTCACGGATGAACGCAGGTAGGGTGACAAAGAGCGTGCCGTCGGCAGCAAAAGCCATGCCGTCGGGCAAGGCGGGAAAATCTCGAGAATATACCTCGGGTTTTCCCCAGGAACCGTCCTTCCTGATAGGAATGCGCAGGCAATCGTGGCGGGTCGACTCCAAAACGTAAACCGCTTCCTCTTTTGGGTCGATAGCCGTGCCATTGGCGAGATAGATGCCGGTTGCCACAATCTCACTCGTGCCGTTCCTACGAATGCAGACAACCGCGCCATTGGGCTCAGGGTGGGCCATCTCGGAGAGGACACTATTGATGTCGCGGGTGCTCGAATTAGAAACGTAGAGGTTGCCGTCGGCATCATAAGTAGCAAAATTGGGCAAGGTCAAAGGCAAATCCCTGACCCGGTCAGCAATCATTGAAACCTGGCCACTTGGACTCACCTTCATCATCGCCTTTTTGCCCAGATCGCAATAGACGAGATTGCCCTGGCGGTCCATTGTGATGCCGTTAGGAATGGAACCGGCGGGCAGCGAGCAAAGTTCACTAACTTGTCCGTCGGGGGACACCCGATAAATGATGCCGTTGCGGCCACCCCCGTACACGTAGTTCTGTTTATCGATCACAACTCCTTCGGCCTTGAGGACGCCACGCCCGAAAATCTCGACCTGATCGAGTGAATATGTTGCCATAAACCTCTCCCCGTTCGGCTTTACGTTTGAGCCCCTCAGCGCTGAACCAAGCTTGAGTCACTGAGCTGCTGTCTCGCAGGTTTTGGGAAAAGCGTCAAGGCCTGCCAAACCCAAGGTCGCAACCGGAGGCGCAATACTTTGCCCGCTATCTCCAGTGTCGTGCTAGCTGATAGTTATTATCATTACGACTGGCTGTCTAAGCTGATTGATCTTGTGCTTTGATTAATTCAATAAGTTTAATTCTGTACGTACTCATTGTTGCTTGCCTTAACCATTACCTACAGATAGAGTTTTTTGGACGGTGTAAAAGGAACCTGGCGATTCATCTACTGGTGGTTGGGGCAAAATGTCCGAAGGTTTTACTCTCTGGTTCACGGGTCTTTCCGGTGCCGGCAAGTCCACTTTGGCGAATCTGGTCGCGGGCGAATTACGACGTCGCGGCCATCGCGTCGAAGTGCTTGACGGCGACGAGGTACGAACCAATCTGTCGAAAGGCTTGGGCTTCTCCAAAGAAGATCGCGACACTAATATTCGTCGGATCGGTTACGTCTGTAAGCTGCTGGCTCGTAACGGGGTCATCGCGATTTCAGCTGCAATCTCACCATATCGTGAAGTCCGCGATGAGATCCGCAGGCAGCACGAGAGGTTTTTTGAGGTCTACGTCAAATGTCCGCTTGATACATTGGTCGAACGCGACGTCAAAGGGCTTTATCGTAAGGCATTGAAGGGCGAAATCGCCAATTTCACCGGTGTCTCGGATCCCTACGAAGAACCATTCAGTCCTGAGCTCGTGATCGAAAGCAATCGAGAAACACCCCAACAAAGCCTCGAGCGCTTGCTGCAAAGCCTTGAGCAGGCCGGGTTGATCTTCGCTCAAGGAGCGGGCCGATGAGTACGTTCAACAATGACCCGATTTCGCCACACGGCGGTCAGGAATTAGTTGACCTCAGAGTGCCTGATTCGGAACGCGCGCAGATGCGCGTCTACGCGGAGAAGCTCCCGGTGGCGACACTAAACGCGCGGGACCTGGCTGACCTTGAAATGCTGGCTACGGGTGCTTTTTCACCGTTGACCGGCTACATGGGAGAAGCCGACTATCTGCGAAGTCGAGATGAAATGCGTTTGGCTTCGGGTACTCCATGGCCAATCCCGATCACCCTTGGGGTTGATGAAGCCACCGCACGAGGACTCGCTCGCGGCCAGGACGTCGCTCTCGCGGCCGAAAACGGTGACCGCATCGCAATTCTTAGAGTTACGGAGATCTACCAGGTCGACCGTCGCCGCGAGGCCGAAGCTGTGTTTGGTACCGCCGATGAGGCCCATCCGGGAGTAAGGAACGTTCTCGCGATGATGCCCTGGTGCTTGGGGGGGCGTGTAATGCTGTTCGAGGAGGTGCCCGGGCGCACCTTCCTGCAGTATCCCCGGGAGCCGCGGCAATGCCGCGCGCAATTCCGCACCAATGGTTGGCGGAAAATCGTCGCCTTTCAGACCCGCAATCCTACTCATCGTGCGCACGAATATATTCAGAAGGCGGCTTTGGAGATTTGCGACGGTCTTCTGCTCCATCCGCTTGTAGGTGAAACCAAGGATGATGACGTCCCCGCGGCTGTAAGGATGGAGACGTATGAACTGCTGCTTAAACTTTACTATCCGCGGGGACGTGCGATGCTGGCGGTGATGCCGGCACATATGCGCTACGGAGGACCGCGTGAAGCCATTTTGCACGCGATAGTGCGCCGGAACTATGGCTGCACACATTTCATCGTAGGGCGCGACCATGCCGGGGTCGGCAAGTACTACGGAAGCTACGACGCTCAGAAAATTTTCGACCGTTTCGACCCTGCTGAGATCGGAATCACGCCACTGACATTCGAAAATACCTTCTACTGCCGTCGATGTGGAGCGATGGCCTCATACAAGACCTGCCCCCATAGCGATGAGGACCGTTTGCTACTGTCAGGCACAAAGGTTCGGGAGATGCTGCGGCGTGGAGAATCGCCCCCGCCGGAGTTTACCCGCCCGGAAATTGCCGCGGTTTTGGTGCGGGCAATGAAGGAGACCAAATAGACCGCACCTGGAGTCGGCGCGTTATCCGCTCCGACTTACGACTGGAAGAGGGGAAGGCCGGCCGACTGGGCAATCGGCGGACGCCCCCGCTCATAGATTAATTGGCCGCCAACGATTGTCGCTTCGACCGGTAAATTCATCAATTCGTTGGGTGTCATTCGCAACGGATCGGCAGGCAACACGGCAAAATCGGCCAGCCGTCCGATCATGGTCTCGCCGGCGTTTAGACGGCTGAGCTCGGCGGCGCGACTTGTAAATAGGGTGAAGGCGGTGTCTACTGACAGCCTTTCGTCCGGAGCAAGTTCGTAGCCTTCCAGCGAAACTCGCGCCGCAGCCGCCGCAATAGCGTGGAGCGGCTTGGCCGGAGTCACTGGAGCGTCTGTGGCGGCGGCAAGTTTAATCCCAGCCTGCAGCAGGCTTCGTCCCCGATAAAGGTACGGCACCAGGCCGGGTTCCCCGGCATATTTGGCGCCGCGGTAGTAGATGAAGCCGGGATTCGTCACAACCCAGGCACCGAGAGGCGCGATCTGCCGCAGATAATCCGGCGGAATCAGCCCGCCATGTTCGATTCTTATCGCGCTCCTGACGGGATGCGAAAGGTGTGGCCACGCTGCCTGGCAGGCGCGGAGCACCGCATCAAGCTCCTCGATCTCAGTAACATGGAAGGCGCAGTCAGCACCCAGCGTCAGTGCTTCAACGATTGCGCGCGCCAACCTGCCAGGCTCCCACTGCGTTACATCCACAAACTTGATGCCTAACAGATGGAGGTTTCCAGCGGCCGCCAGCTTCTGCAGCTCGCCAAACTGGCGCAGATGCTCGGCTCCGACCATCAACGAAACGCGCTGCTTAATCGCACGATTGGCTACCAAGCCGGCGAACGTAGCAATCTCCTGCTCGCCATTGCGAGCAGTGGCGTCAGTGAATGCCGTGATGCCGTTCGCGGCGAGTTCCTGACTGTAAAAACGCGCACGTGCTTCGAGTTCTGCGGCTGTGACCTTAGGTAGGCGATCCGTTAACCACTGCTCCATCCCTACCACCAAGCCGGTGAGTCTGCCGGTCGGGTCGCGCCACAGCCGGGCGCTTTGCGGCAGGGTCCTGTTCGCTGACTCCAGGCCCAAAGCAGCTATCGCACGCGAATTAAGCCAAGACGCGTGAAGCGTTTGGTGCCGCAACCGCAACGGGTTTTTGGGGACGGCCTGATCAAGTTCTTCACGGGTCGGGCCGCGGCGTTCGCGGACCAGAGCCTCGTCGCAGCCGAAGGCTCTCAGCCAGTTTCCTGGCGGGGTTTTTGCGGCTGCGATCCGCAACTCTGCGAGTAGATCAGCGATGCTCCGGCAGCGAACGACCGAAAGTCCACTAGCAACGGCGGCGCCTTCCATAAAGTGCTGATGGCAATCAATAAAGCCCGGAATCAGCACTCGGCCGCCGAGCGGTAGCATGTGGGTGCGCGGGCCGATGTGCGCTTTGACCGAATCATAAGGCCCGTACGCTATGATCCGGCCTTTGGACACAGCTATAGCATCGCTGCCCGGATAACCCACAACGACCCCCCCGTGGAGGAGGACGTCCGCCTGCTCAGCCCTCATCCGCCGCCCCAAAACCTCGCTGACGAGGATAATTGCCTCGCCCTTGTGCTCTTAAAATTCCAAGCCCAATTCAGCGTCCTGACAATCAATCGGACGATGGCAAGGGCTTGGCTTCCTTGAGCTTCATCTCGCTGTCACAACATTCGAGAGATCCGGAACCTGCCTTATTGCACAAGACCTCGGTCCCGCACTTCTCACACATATACCGCTTACCCAATGCATTCGCCATCGCTGTTATTCTCCTGGTCCCTTAATTAGGATCTTCGACCGATATTATGAGCGAGGTCATGTAAATTTTCAGGTTCTGGCTATACGAGTTGAAAGAACATGGGACTGCGGTGGGAACGGCAGTTCGCACACCGTGGCTGCGAATATACCGCGGCGGTCGCTGACCGATACCTTCGTCCCCGCGGGCCATGCGCTGTGGTGCAGAATCGCCAGTCCAATCGCTCCGTTTGTTGGTAACCGGGCGACGCTGCCCAAATGCCCTACCTCTTTGTCGCCGAGCTTAACCACCGCACCCGGCTCTGGGTTTTCGGTACCTTCTATATAAAGACCGCATAGGCGTCGCTTTAGCGAGCCATGCGAGGTTGCGCGTTCGACAGTTTCCTGTCCGACGTAGCAGCCCTTGTTAAACGCGATAGCTGCCTCGAACCGAGCTTCGAGCGCCAAGGTGCGTTCATTGGTATCTGTGCCGACCGAAGCCAGACCATTTTCGATGCGGAGGACTTCCAGAGTCTCGGGATGCAAGCCACGCAGTCGTGGATTCAATTCGCGCAGGCGCTCGGCGATTCTTGTCACGGCAGCGTCGTCTCCCAAAATGGTGAACGCATGCCCGCCGTAGCGCGGCAGATTTGCGACTCGAACATCGTTCTGTACCAAATGGCGCCATGGTTTCAGGGTGTGCACGTCGTCGTCGAAGCAACTCGCAACGATTTCTCCCGAAGCAGGACCCTCGACGTCGAGCAGGGCAAGGTCGTCAAGTTCCTCAAACTCGACGTCATCGGCGACCAGGAAGCGTTCGAGGTGCTGGCGCAAGATTGGCCAACGATTCCTGTCAAGCTCGAGCAGAAAAACCTCATCGAGTGCATAAATAAAGACGTAGGCAACGACGTGGGCGTGTTCGGTGAGAAAAAGCGCGGGCGCAAGGCCTCCCGGTGCCAGCTTCTTCACGTCAGCGCTAGACATGCCGTGCAAAAACGTGATCCGGTCGTCGCCGCTGACCCGCACGACAACACGGTTGTCAATCTTTCGCAGGCCTGCTCCGCAATGTATCGCTTCGTACTCCAGCTGCCGGTCTAGCTGATTCATTCGAAACGCTGTCGGCGAGGATCTTGTACAGAATAAGACACCACAAGAGTCAAACTTAGCAGATCAAAAATGTAAGCCTCAACGTTTACCCACGTGGGTAGCGCCGACTTCCAGGCTGACCAGGTTCAACGGGCCTCAAGGTATGTCGCGCAAGCTGCATGGTTGTAAAGGCGCGATAAGTGTAATAAGAGAGACGACTTCAGACCGTGGACCGGAGGATAGGGTGAGCATCAGTGAGCAGCGAAAGGGTCGAACTCCGTGCCCACCCCTAGTTGGAATGACCACGATTAGCATTGCTGACCAAGTTAGCCGGCTCAAAAACTCGCCTGAATGGGGCTCCCGCGACCGTCACTCTGTCGGTCTGGTGAGGAATCCTCCCCTCAATCTTATGCTTATGGTTCTCAAACAAGGGGCGCGCCTTCCCGAACATCGCACCTACGGTCCGATTGCGCTGCAAGTCGTCTCAGGTTCGATTCGTTTTGTCGCAGGCGCCGAGCGCGTTGTTTGCGCCGGCGAGTTGATTGCTCTGGACCGTAACATTAGCCACAGCCTGGAAGCGCTGGCTGAGAGTGTCATCATACTTACTACCGTGCTCGACTAATTGCCGCCGCTAATGGTCCGATGGGCCGCTCGGTTTGAGCCTGCAGGCTTTAGCTACGTATTGAAGACAATGGCCCATTGTCAAGAGCGTCGCGTTTGGCAGTGGATGCGCGCTGACTTTCAATGATAGCTAGATAAACCTTCTCGTATCGGTCCGCCATCTGTTCCACGGTGAAGCGCCGCTCAAATTCGTCACGGCAGGTTAGACGTGACAGCTTGTCAATTTTGTTTACCGCCTGAGCTAGTTCGTCGACCGTTTCGGCGATATAACCGGTCACACCGTGGCGCAGCACTTCAGGGACCGAGCCACACGGGCGGGCGAGTACCGGAGTCCCACAGGCTAACGCTTCTATCATGGCGAGACCGAAAGGCTCAGGCCAATCGATGGAGAAGACGAGGCCGTATGCTCCACCCAGGAATTCGCTTTTTTCCGCATCACTGATCTCCCCGATGTATTCGATGTCAGGGGGGGCGAGGCGCGGTTTGATCACGGCCTCGAAGTACTCACGATCGAATTTGTCAACCTTGGCGGCGATCTTGAGTGGAATTCCGACTTTTCGCGCGACTTCGATCGCCATGTCCGGCCTTTTTTCCGGGGAGATTCTCCCCAAAAATGCCAGGTACTTGCCCGGACGAGGATTGAAGCGCAGCAGATCTCTCGGCAGACCGTGATGAATGGTCGCTACCCAATTCATGAACGGAAGGGGTTTTCGCTGAGATTCGCTGATCGAAACCAGCGGAACGGATCGATACCGTTGGTAGACTGGATGCAGTTCGGGAATGTTTAGTCGGCCGTGCATGGTGGCGACGGTGGGTATCCCTGTCAGGTTGGCGAAAGCAAAGCTCCAGTAGTCGACATGCGTGTGAACAACATCGTAGCGGCCCAACCCACGCTCGTAGACGTCGCTGAGCATAGCGAACTGGAGCGACGCACCAAGTTCCGGTTTTCCTGCCAGGCGCAAGGCTTTTGGACATCCAGGCCAAAGCTTGGCTCGAGTCTTTGAGTCTCCCGAAGCGAACAGGGTAACATCGTGCCCGCGGCGCACTAATTCTTCAGTAAGATAGGAGACTACTCGTTCCGTGCCGCCGTACAACAGCGGCGGGATTCGCTCATACAGCGTTGCCACCTGTGCAATGCGCAGCGGCCGGCAGATACCTCCACGTCCATTTTCATTCTGACCGATCGTATCCACAGCGTGCTCCTGAGGCTGGTTGAAGGAGTTTTCGATTTTCAGCTGGCTACGTCACCAGGTTAAGTGACTAGTTGCGGCCATCGTGCCCTGTGTAACGAGTAAAGAGTTTAATCTTCAATTTTACCGTTTGCTCCCAACTGGACAGCTCTGTGAGGTTAATTTTTCTTCACAAGTCTTTAGGCAAAAACTCAGCCAGAGGTGCTTTGCCGCCAAATGAACAGCATCTGAGCGGAAAAGACGAGTGATTAAAGGCGACGCTTACTTGATTGTGTGGGTCCTAACCAAACTGGAATAGAAAATGCTCCACCGTCTGGAGACGTTGACGAAATCAACCATCAATACACTTTTTGGTGTTGTTCCAAGTGTGATTTTGGCGATCGCAGTTGGCGGCACTCGCTCCGAAGCCGCTGCGTCCCGGGCTTTTTCATCTACGGCCGTCGCTGACACGGCAAGTAATCCCGAATCATGGCAGCAGGCTGCCGATCAAGCTCTGCAAAAAGCGGAAATCGCAACTGGGAAGGCATATGGCATACAGCGAAGTCGTGGAGGATTTAGAGGACTTCTCACTTGAAGCAAAAATAATGGCCATGCTGCGCGAAAACAAGATTACGCGTGATTCCGATATTCATGTGCATGCTAACAATGGTATTGTGACGGTCAGCGGTCACATGGCCTCGCCCCAAAAGGCGCGCCAAGTCCAGTGCATCGTATCAAACGTCTATGGTGTTAAGGGTGTGAAGAATGCGCTTACGGCACCCAATGATGAGGTCACCGTGACGCGGTCTGCGGCGGATTCTGTGCAAGTGGCTCAGCCGTCGCCCAGCGGCACGGAGCCCGCTGAGAAATCGTCGGCTCCTTAAGGATTTGCGGCTGGCGAGTCATCCATTTGGGTAATCGTTCACTTAACCGACCAGTTTTAAGGAGAATCCAAAAATGGCAGATAAAAACCTCTCGGAAGCGACCCAGAGCGCTGCGGCATCGGCTCGTCAGGCGGCAGCCGGCGCGCAGGAGTATGTTGGCAAAAGTGCAGACGCGGCTCGCGATTATGCCAGCAAAGGATATGAAACCGCGCGCCAGTACGCTGATACGGCACGCGAGTATGCTACCAAAGGCTATGATGCAGCGCGCGAATACGCGAGCCAAGGCTACGAGGCCGCCCGCGAGTATGCCAATACCGGGATCGAGGTCGCGGGAAGGGTTAGCGATAATTTGTCCGAATTCGTACGCAAGGAACCGTGGATTGCTGTTGCGGCGGCGTTCGCGATTGGTTACGTCACTGCACGCATATTGCGTCGCCTTTCAGTCTAGCTGCATCGATGCAGTTCGTGAGGTTCGCAGACCAGTGCGACTTCTGCTCGACTGGCGGTCGCTAATGTGTGGTCCCAACACTCAAGAAGGGGCGCGTGATGAGCCAGCCGGCAGTTGATAGGTTGCGCGACCAGGTCCCAGGCCGGGAACTAGACCGGACGCGGCCACCGCTGACGGAACGTATCCGCGAACGGCCATTGTTTTCGCTTGGCGTGGCCAGCCTCATCGGCTTTGTCGTTGGCGGTGGCGCAGCCTCGCGCACGGGTGCCGCGACCCTGCTGCTAATCGCGCGAATCTGGGTGAGACGCGCGGCTACCGATGCGCTCGCCAATGTCATGGCAAGCGAACGCCTGCCCAAGCCGAAGGGCGCCCGCTGAGTCAGGAACTCGCCCCTCTTGAAGCAAATCGGTGGGATCCGCCGGTTTCGAACGACGTAATTACACCATCAACAATTAATATTGAATTGAATCTTGGGGCAACCGCGTTTTTCCAGCCCGGTTCGCCAGACCACAGGATGGCAGGTGGCTAGCGATTTTTTGGTTTGCGCTTGTCGAGCAAAGTCGCGATCGCATTGACGAGCGGGTCAATCTTATAGGGCTTCCGGAGGAATGAATCGTAGCCGAGGCACCGTTCTTTGACGCTTTCCTCAGGCAATGCGCTGGTAACGATCACGGGAATCGAGGAGTATTCGGGGCTGGCAGCCAGTACTTTGAGCACCGCGGCACCGTCCATTACGGGCATCATCAGGTCGAGCACAATCAGTTCGGGTTTATTTTCCTGGACACGCATCAGTGCATCCCGCCCATTAAGTGCGGTTACTACTGAATAGCCAAGATCCGTCAGGATGAATTCGAGCACCTCGAGAACCCCGGCTTCGTCATCGACGATGAGTATCGTCCTGCCGGCCGGATTGGAATCGAGGGGCTTCGCCATTCCTCACCACCATCACTTCTCGCGCAACTCCACAGGTGATGGGGTCGCGCGATACAGACCCGAGAGCAGCACTTCGGCACTGGCCGAATCCGGAGCGATCTCGATTCCCTGGCTAGTAATCGACAACTCGCGAAGATTAGAATCGAAGGCGCTGTCACGGACCTTTAGGATCGATAGCACCCTGGATAACTTTGCCCCGAGCTCAACAAAACGCAGTATGATGTGATTGTCCGTGGTGTCTGAGAGGCCGACCAACGGAGCGGTCATTGTCGGTCCTATAATTTCTACAGGCTCGGCCGTGCAGATCGTCGTGGTCCCCATTCGAGCCAAGGCCTCCGCCAAGGCGGCCAAAAATGGCTCCATGGGGCGAGAACGAAGCGCTTTCTTGAAGCCGCCCAAGCCGTCGAGCACCAGACGGCGCACCTTTCTACGACTAACTGCCTCTAGCAGCCGAGCCGCCAGCTCATCGAGTACCCATTCGGAGGGTGCTTGCCAAAGAATCTCAATGATACCCGCATCAAGTGCCTCGACGAAATGGGGGAACATTTGAGCTCTGGTACGGATCCGCGCCGGAGTCTCGTAGAATCCGAATAACAAACCAGGTTCGTTGCTATTTGCTTGGGCCAGGAAGTGGAGTCCCATCGTAGTTTTGCCGGTGCCCGATGGCCCCACTACCATCGTCAAAGTGCGCTCCGGAATGCCTCCTCCCATCATTGAATCCAAGCGCTCAATTCCGGACGAGACGCGCTTGAGGCGGACATCGTCGGCTGGCAAATTGCGCATTTGCGCCTCTAGCCTTGGATATACCGTGATACCGCCCACACCTATCTGATAATTGTGAACCCCCTCGAGATAGGAACTGCCGCGAAACTTTCGAATCTGGAGTTCGCGCATCATCCCACAATTGCACAAGGCGCCCGCAAGATTAATGACACCGTCGACCATGGTTTCTTCGGACGACGGTTTGACCTCAACAGGATTAACCAGTAGAAACACGCTGCAATCCGCTGCATCCGCGTGAGTCTGAAGCTGCTGCACAAAGACTTTCAGCTCTTCAGAGGAGTGGGCCGAATCAGACGCCGAGGCGAAGCCGTCGAGCACCAGGATCGTCGCCTGGCGCATCGCCACTTCGCGTCGAAGCAGATGTAATAATCCTGTCAGCCCATCGCTTTTCAAAGTTTTAAATCCACTGATATAGAAAATACCAGTTCCGACCATCCTTTCATCAAAAAAATCCAAGCCGCTCAGATTACGGAGCATACGCCCAACAGTTTCGGCCATAAGTGTGACGTACAAGACGCTGCTGCCTGCTCGTGCATGACAAAAGGATAGTTGGTTGCCAAAAATGGTCTTACCCGTACCCGGAGCGCCTTCAACGATGTAGAGGCCGCCCCTGATAAAGCCACCTTGGAGGACTCTATCCAGTCCGTCGATTCCCGAAGTTAGCCGTTCCAAATGCGCCTTAGCCATCATTTATCGCCCTTGCGCTGAAAGTTCGCGCCAATCAGGTCATGCTTTCCAAATTGGAGAGTCTTTAATTCTGGACGGCCCGCGCTTACGCGAGCTCGGCCAATTTCTATTGGTGATACCTATGATGCTTTGTACTGGTCGTGATGCCTATGATGCCTTCTACCAGCCTAACGCAACCACGCTTTACGGCAGCGCAGCAAGCAACAGCCGATGGGTTGGCGCAAGTACGCTCGAAGTTTGATTAAAAGCTCACACCTCCGATTTGCCACGGAGTGCCCCATAGGTGTCGAACGAAACCGAAGTTCGCGAGTTTCCACCAACTTTTCGACCGCTTCTCCCAGGCAACGGACAGGTCAGTTGTCCAGCACTGGTTAATGGTTTGACAGGGCGGCCGCTCATCTCTCTTCTCTCTCCTGGACGGTCGTCGGGACGCCAACGCGGAATCGTTCTCTCACTGCGGACGTCAGAATTCGACATGCCAAAGTACACGCCACATCAACCACCGGCGGGATCATTTCGGACAAAATCGCGCGAGTTAAGCGTGGCACTAGCGATGAAAGATGACTTGCCAGCGCTGGCTGAATGAAGGTTGCGCTGTCCTCATGGCTTCGTCGTTGCCGTGAACTCGCGTCGTTCATTATGATAACTAATGGTAATTAAAGCCTAAATCGATTGGTGTTACCCCGGTTGCAAAAGAATGCGGACGCGCCGACACACTCAATGGTGCTCACTTGTGGTTTTCCTCAGTTGCTTGTAGCACAGTCTTTTAGCCCTCCTTGTCGCTATTTGCGGCGGGCTTAGGCGGCTTGCGTGCAATTTTGAGCAATATTCTAGAGATAAGCCAAATTAAGGATAGTGGTGCGCACTATTGACTGACAGAGGCTCGTCGGCCTAGATGTCACATCTGTCTTGAAGACGAGCGTCGGGAGGTACGGATCTTACGGGGGTTGAATGAGACGCCGGTTTCTTCTGGGTGTGACTGCCGCAGTCGTTACGTTTCTTTCCCCAGCAATGAGTGCGATGGCACAGACCAAAAGTTTATCGGAAAACGACTTGCTTAAATTACTCGCCGGCGGAGTCTACAACGCTCGCATTGCGTCGTTAGTCCGTTACCGGGGAATTAACTTCGCTCCGACTGCCCATGACCTGGAGTTGCTGAAGAGAGCGGGTGCGGATCAGCAGCTTCTCCATGAGGTGAGTGCTGCGTCGCGGAGATTACCGGCAGTAAACCAGTCTGAGGCTCAGGCGCAGCATCATTTCAACGCAACTCGGTCGTCGCCAGGGACAAGGGTCTCGCAACCGCCCAATCCGAACGGACCGGAGATCACAAGTTCAAACGCAGCGGCGGTGCCCGTGCGTCGCGCCCAAAATAGCCATATTGCCGATCTTTCCCATTCTTCCGGGTTCGTTCAGGCCACGAAGTAGGGCAGGTCGTCAATTTGATAGGAGATGAGGTCACCAAAATCATGCGGCTTCGGATGCTGGTCGGCCCAGATTCAAAAACTGCCTGGAAATTCCTGACTGCATACCCTCGGCGACCACTCGCATTTCTAGCGTAATGATTTTTGAGTTTGCGGTGCCCACTAGGCTAGTCAGTTTGGTTCGGGCGTCGAGGTCTGGAGGGCGAGCGATTGGCTACTCAACTATCATTCAATCTTTTTAATTTCGGTTGTAATTTATTCGATGGTTCGAACTATGTGTGTGAGCCATACTTGAGTGATTCATTCCAGCAAGCTTTACGCGCAGTTTACTATGGACTAGAGTATGGCAGTCGCATTTTTATAATCCATGCCGGGCCGGGATTAGGTAAGACGACGTTACTCCATTACCTAAAGCGTCGGCTTCAACACCGCACCTCGACTCTGTTGCTTTCCGTGCAAAATGAAAATGATGGTGAGGTGCTTCGCAGGCTGCTGTCTGAGATCGGTAGCAAACCGAAAAGCGATGATCCGGTGATGCTGCGCGAACAAATCGACGAGACGCTGGGACAGCGCGCAGGCCGGGAAAAAACTCTAATCCTGCTGCTCGATTATGACCAGGACGGCAATCGCTCGACCCTTGAAGTGCTGCGCCATTTTGCCTCGCTCGAAGCAGTCGAGAAGGGCGTGCTGAGGATCGTGATTACAACCGGGCCGGAATTGGTTGAGCCGTTGCGTGTTTCAGGTCTGGCAGACGAAATCATCGCGTTGCCGCCACTTACCGCCGAAGAAGTTAGTGGCTATATCGAACATAAGCTGCGGCTGAACGGATGGAAGGGTCCGCGGCTGGCGGACCGAGCCTGTCGGCTGATTGCTGAGAAAACTTCAGGAAGACCCTCGGCCATAGATGAGATTTGCTCGAAATTGTTCCAGAAGCTGGCAAATTCGACCAGCGACATTGATTCGGGCAGCATTGAGCAGGAAGCCCCGGATGAGTCTTGCATCGAAGCTTTGCTCTCCGACAGAAAATTCGTGGACAGCGGGGCGCGTTACGTTGCTCGACTTGCACCATCAGGATGGTCACTCGACCCGCATACCGCTCTGCTTGCCTCGATAGTCCTGATATTGCTAATCGCAATTGTTGGCATCTATTACCAAAGCGTTACGAAAAAGCACGTTCAGAAGCATGTGGCGCCCGTTGGTCGTCTGCCACACGGTACATTTCGAGGCGGCAATTATGTGCAGCTGCCAGCACAGCTCAGGACCGCGGAAGCGAACGGGGTCGGTGCGAATGACCTGGTGACTGGGCGACGCACAAAAGCCGGCATGCCTTTGCCGGTTAAGTTGTCCGCGGCCTCGCCCAGCGGGTTAGCATCAAGTCAAAGCAGCTTTCGTCTCGACAAAGTCGAGGTCGGTCACTCAGACGTTGGCGTGCCAGTAAGGGATGGAGTAGCGGCGAACCATCACTCCGGATCACCGATGGAGGCTGCCGACGCAAGCCGTAGAATCGCGAACTCGTCAGAGACTCAAGCACCCGCTGCTGATTCGAACCGGGGCGTTCCCTACGAGTCATCTCAGGCAATAGTCGCTACCAGGACATCATCGCTTAGGGCAAAAGATACCGACCTGGAAGCGGCGCAGGAGATGGCAGCATACCAGATCCGATTGGGCGACGCTTACATGAACCTGGGTGACTACGACAGAGCGCGTTCGAGCTACTCGACCGCACTAAACCTGGTACCGAGCAAAGAGGCTTTCGACCGGATTAAACGGGCTGATAGTGCCCAGGCAGCGGAGGAGAGCGTGTTGCGGTAGAAGCGGGCACCTGTCGAACTCGCTCGAAGCACAGCGTACCGAAACTGCAATTGTGAAGGATGGGCTATGGACCACAGACGCTTAACGCCAGTATCCCGCGCTTCAAACACGCCAGCATCGCCAAAATCCGAACCAACGCCCCAAGTAGTCGACGCGCCTTCACCCAGGGAGCGCGCCGAGCCGGCCTCGGTACCGGTCCCCGGCAACAGCGCACCAGTATCGAAGTCCGATGGCGAAAAGCCGCTTAACAGGCTGAGCATGGTACTCGAGAAATCTCGCCAGGAACTGGGCAGACTCCTTTCCGAAACTCAGAGTATCCATGAACAAAGCTGGCGAGTCATTCATAGCCTTCTCGAGGATTCGCAACTGAAGGCTGCCCAAACTATGGAAGAGTGCCTGGCACAGTTCGAAAAAGACGTCGAAGATCGTATGCGCAGCATGGCAGCGACGATCCTGCAGAATTTTGATGTCGAAGCCGGTGCTCGGATTGCCGCCCGGCTCGACCAGGGATTGGCTGCGGCCAAGCAGAGACAGCACAGCATCGAGCACGATCTGGCGGTTGCGGTTGCGGAAAACCGCAAGCAGTTAGACCAAATATCGACCGGCGCCGCCGAAGGATTGCGCCAACAAGCCAAACGCCTGCTGGGCGACTTGCAACGTGAGTCTGAACGGCAAATCAGCGAGCTCTCCAAGAAAGCCACGCAGATCCGAGAAAATATCGAGCAGCTGGCTGCAAATTTCTCCGGCGAACTCACCAGGCGTACCGAAGAAGCGTTTCAGAGCTTCCAGTCGCGGAGCGAAGCAGCCTGGCAGGAGATGGTAGTTCGCGCCGAGAAACGAGTTGCGGAGAGCGCAAGCGGGTACATCGCCGAGCTCGCCAAGCAGGCACGGCAAGTCGTCGATCGGGAGATGTCCGAGTTTCTCAGTAATGCCCTTCGACGATTCGATCGATCATCGGATTCAACGTCATCGAACCATAAATGAGCACTTCGAGCGTTGGGGACGTCTGGGACCGGCATAGCATGTTGGCCCGTCGCCTACGTCATGAATCGATATTGCCGCCGCCGAAACGTTCCCAAAATTCTTACCACATCAGCATATCGGTGCTTTAAATTTCGCTTGCGGAGCTGGACGGCGCGCGCGGTGCTCTTCTTGTAGACGTATGCCAATGGACGTCCCAGACGGGATTTGAACCCGTGTTACCGACGTTCGAGTAGTAACTGTCGCCGTCCTGACGGACGCCGCGCGCCCCGAGGCGCTGGCGCGTTGCCGTCAAGTCGAGAATCAAATCGTCGAAGCGATCGAGGCGAACCGCTATCAGAGCGTCTACGAAATCGCGCGCATGCTTCAAAGCTTGCCCGACGAATTTGCGTCGTGGTCGCTGCAATGAGCAATCTGCCCGCCATCCTGTCCCGGCTTCGCGCCGTCCGCTGGAGCGGGAACGGGTATGTCGCCCGTTGCCCCGCTCATGATGACCAAAACCCGAGCTTGTCTGTCCGCGAAGGGGAAGGCCGCCGCATCCTGCTTCACTGTTATGCGGGTTGCGATTACCTTTCCATCCTTCGCGCGCTGGAGCTGGAGCCGCAGCGGGCCGAACTGCCGCCGCTTCACCCGGTCAGCGACGGCGCTCGCATCGAGCATGCACGCCGTCTCTGGCGCGAGGCGAAGCCGCTGGCCGGCACGCCCGCCCAGGCCTATCTCGAAGGACGAGAAATTGCACTTCCGAGCTGGCCGCCAACGCTGCGCTTTCATCCGCTCTGCTCGCATCAGTCCGGCAAGCGCCTGCCGGCGCTCCTGGCCGCCGTCTGCCGCGATCGTGAAGGGAGGCTTCGGCTTCGCGCCGTGCACCGCGTCTATATCACGCCCGACAGCCGCAAGGCCGCCATCGAGCCGCGCAAGGCCGCTCTGGGCGCCGTGAAGGGAAACCTCATTTTCCTTTCGCGTCGGACGAAAACACTGTGTGTCGCCGAGGGCGTCGAGAGCGCGCTCGCGGTCTCGGTCCTGTGCCAGCATGACCCTCGCTTCGCGGGCTGGTGCTGGAAGCCCTCATCGAACGCGAGATCGCACGCCTCGAACGCGAGATGGCGCATAAGGATCACGAGCGATGGCCGACTCTGAACTGACCCCCGCGGTGCGCCCTTCCCGCTGCGCGCGCAAACGCGACGAAGCGGTCCGCCGCATCAGGCTCTGCAATCCCGCCCTGGACTCGCCGGCCGCCAGCTTGGCGGTCAGACGTTTGGCGCAATTGACGTTGCTCAGCGAAAAGCTGTACGCACGTTGCAAGGCGGCCGAAACGGACGACGATCCGCAGGCGTTCATCCTGGCGGTCGAAAGCTTAAGGCGGTGCGCGCAAACCGCCAGCTTGCTCGAAAAAAATCTCCGCCTCGCCGTCAGCGTCGTCGATCCGCCGAGCAACCTCGCAGTCGAGCTGGCACGCCGAATCCGGGATCAACGCGCCGCCGCCGGCACGGAGGTTGTGTTCAGCCCGAGCGCATCCCACAACGGCCGCGAGGGGCAGAATTGGCGGGTTTCAAACCCTTCCTTCCTCTCTCGCTCATCGTCGTTGCTGCGTGAACGGATTGACCAGATCGCTGCGTCGTCCGCCGCCCGTGCATTTCGCCGCGAACTCCGCGCATACCGCGGCGTTGGTGTAATTCGGCGAACTCGGATCGTAACAGTCGTAATACAGATCATCGCAGCTTGAGGAATCGTAAACCACGCTGAAATCGCTCGGCCTGGGCTCAACATATTTGCCGGTCTTGATCTGTCGCACCGCTTCCGCGCGATCCTTGGCGGTTATTCGACCGTCGTCATCCAGCTCGCAGAAGATATGTGGTCCACGATGAACCAACGCGAAAGTCGCACCGCTCGGCGTGATAAAGCGACGCTCGATGGCTTTGGTTCCCTTGAGCGCGGGCGGAACATGTCTCAGATAAACGTTACAGTCGGGATAGGGCGACGCGGCATGCGCGGCCGCACCGACGGCCGCGACGACAAGCACGCCAATCACGAAAGACGAATTTTGTCTCCTGAGCGTCACAATCTCACCGCTGACCCGTTCCAGATATAACCCGCCGCCCGCGGCAGGTCCAACCAAACCTCGCCCAATCCTACGTGCTCAGCCAGAGCGCTCCGCCGCGCCGCGCGCGAGCCGAAACTTCTTGGGGGGAAGGACCTTTGGTACGAACCTTGCTTAATCCCCCCTGCTCGGGCGAGGCTGAAGCTTACGTAGTGAGCCGTTCACCGCCCCGCGTCCGCGAGCTACCTGCTGTTTTCGATCCCCAACGCGAAGCCCGTGGCTAAATCCGTGGCTGTACTGGAGCCATCGCCAGCCGCTAAACCCTTGATTTTATTGGCGTCCCCGACGGGATTTGAACCCGTGTTACCGACGTGAAAGAACGAAAAGTAGGATTTGAAATGAGTTAGTATCCATGCGGCATATTGTCCGAATCGCCTACGGCCACAAGGGTTTTGTTCGCTTACTGAGTATCACGGAGTGCAACGGAGCAAGACGGGGTTTGGGCGCGAAAATGGCACCAGGTTGGCACCGGGTTGGCACCACGGAAGGTGACAGAGGTGATGATAGTGACAGACTTCTTTCTCTAACGTCGGGGATTGGTTCCCCTGAATAATTGTGTGTGTCGACGCTGGATCTGAAAACTGTTTTCCAAAATTCATCACTTCTGTCACTTCTGTCACTTGCGCCCCTGACGGGTACGCTCGCCCTTCGCGTGGACGGGCGGCGGACGACCGAAAAACCTGACCCAACCTTGCCTAATCTCGCCCCTTCGCGCGGGCGGGCAGCGGGCTTACTTCGCCTGAGCTAGTGAAGCGGCGGAGTTGGGCGAGGCTCCGAGCTGGACGGCATCGACGGCGGCCCGCAGGTAGCTGTCGCTTAAATGGCTGTATCTCGCGGTCATGCGGCCGTCTTTGTGCCCGAGTAATGCTTGCAATGCACGGCCCTGCAAGCCGGCCATCGCGTGAGCGCTGGCAAAGCAGTGCCGGCAATCGTGCAATCTGAAGTCTTCGATTCCCGCGCGGCGGACGGCGCGCATGAAGGCGATGCTCACCTGATTTGGATTGAAGGGGAACAACCGGGCATCGCCGATCCGCGGCGGGAGCGAGCGTAACGCTTCGATCGCCGCGCTATTGAGATAGACGTGGCGCGCCTCGCCGTTCTTGGTATCGGTCAGCCGCGCTATGCGGTTCTGCCAGTCGATCGATTTGCGCGTCAAACTTAGGATTTCGTTGCGCCGCATCCCCGTATTCAACGCCAGGATCGTGAACGCCTTGAGGTACGGGATCGACTCGCACGCCTGGAGCAGGCGATCGACTTCATCGAGGTTTAAGAAGCGGGTCCGGCCCGGCGGCTCCTTCAGATCGCGCAGGCCGTCCACCAGGTTCCCTTGCCCGTCTAAAAATGGATTGCGCGACAGGAACTTCCAGGCGACGGCGCGGCGCAGCATATGTTTCAGGACCGTCATTTCGCGGTTAATCGTCGATGGCTGCGCGCCTTGCTCGATACGGCTGGCGACATAGCGTTGCGCATCGGCGGCCGTGACGCCGCGCAGCGCGCCGGCGAAATGCGGCTTTAAATGTTGCTCGACGATCCCCGTCCAACGCTCGCGGGTGCGCGGACGGATCGTCGGTTCGATGCGCTTCAGCCATTCGGCGGCGAAGTCGGCAAAGCTTATTGGTGAATCGTCGATCAGCCCGAGGTGTTCTTGTCGCGCGACCTTCCCCAGATAGTTGTCTAGAACTTCGCGCGCGATCCGCTTATTCGGACCGATTTTCTTGCGGCGGCGGACGCCCTGGGCATCGCGAAAGTCGATCCACCAGCTATCATTTCGGCGAAAGACGCGGCTCATTTTCCCTCCTCCTTCGCGCGTCGTGCAGCGCGCGCGGCCTTGGCGACGCGGTTTCGGCGACGATTTTGTTCATATTGCCGTTGGCGTTCACGCCAGCGGCGCGTGTTATAGGCGCCCGTGCACTTGCCCGCGCACGCCGATTGATCGCGACGCAGCGCAATAAACACCTGTGAACACACCGGGCAGCGCCGAATGCGGGCGGCGCTTTTGCCGGCCAGAATCGAGGTAACCATGTCGGCAATGTCACTGACCGGGCGGATCAGGCCGGCGGCATCAAGCGTGAGCATCGGCGCGAACGCGGCGGGGAATTCCACGCGGTCAGCACCATCGGCGAAGCTGTTTAGAATGTCGCGCGCGACCAGCGCGGCGCGCTCCGCAACCCAATCCGGCGGATCGCCCGACGTGAGCGCCGTCACTTCCGCGCTCGGAATCGACTGCGCGGGCGCCGCGATCCCCGTGAACGCCTGGCGCGCCAGCGCGCGCAGCCTGCGGACGTAAACGGGGTCAGCCAGGCCCGCGTCCGGCCGGACGAAATTCGCCAGCGCCGTCAGCCGCACCAAGTCTTGGTGAGATTTTTTTATCGGAATGTACATAAACAAGTTGTACGCTTGGTGCTTGACCATATAGCTGGATTGCATCAACTTGTCAATCATGAGGCGTGAAAAAACTCTCACCGAGCGGCGGGCCTATAGTGTGAACGAAGTCGCCGCCGCGCTCGGCGTCAGCGCTGGATTCGTGAGGCTGGAAATAGGCCGCAAAAACCTCCCAATCGTGCGGGCGGGACGGCGGGTCCTCATCTTAAAAGATGCTCTGGAAAACTACCTGCGGCGCGGCGCGGAGGCGGGCCGATGACCGCGGGCGAAACTATGCTGCTCAGCCAGCACCTGAGGTTTTTGCGCGACCGCGCCATTGCCGACGACGTTGCGCGACAACGCGGCTATCGAAGCGCGACCCGAAAATCGGAACTACAGGCGCTCGGCTTTGGCCGGGGGCAGCAGCTTGTGCCGTCGTTGATCATCCCGATCCACTCGGTTCGCGGTGAGATCGAGTCGTATCAGGTCCGGCCCGACGCGCCGCGCTTGAACGAAAAAGGCAAAGCCCGCAAGTACGAAATCAAATCGGGCGGCCGAACGCTGCTGGACGTGCATCCTCGACTGATGAAGCGCGATGGCCACGCAGCGCCACTTGCCGATGTCGGCGTCCCCCTGTTTTTAACCGAAGGCATCCCGAAAGCCGATGCGGCCGTTTCCGTCGGCTTGTGCTGCTTGGCGCTCCTCGGCGTTTGGAACTGGCGCGGATCGAACGACGCGGGCGGCACAACCGCACTTGCGGACTGGGAGTCAATCCCGCTGAATGGCCGATCCGTTTTTATCGTTTTCGACTCGGACGTCATGCAAAAGCCCGAAGTCGGCATGGCGCTGAAACGACTCAAGGCATTTCTCGAATCGCGCAGGGCCCGGGTTTTGATCGTCTACTTGCCGGCCGGCGCGCATGGCAAGAAAACCGGCCTTGACGACTTCATCGCGACCCAAAAGGCTGCCGGCAAAAGTGATCAGCAAATCTGCGACGCCTTGTTTGCGCTGGCGGTCGAAGACCTGCGCGGCGTGGCTGCGCCCCTCCCCGATGATCTGCGCAGCGCCGTCGCGACAATCATGCTCGATCGCGAGCGCCGGGAGTTTTCTAAACGGCGCGCCATCGCGGAAGCCGTACTCGCGCATTTGGATCGCGGCGGGTTTTTTTGCCGCGCAAGCGACGGTCGAGCTTTCTACTTTCGGCGGGCCGAGCGCTTTTTGTACGAGTTGGATAATGAGCAATTCGAATACCTATTGACCCGCGAAACCTCACTCGGTAGAGGCGAGGCCGTCTTCACATTTGTGCTCCACACGCTGAGAGCGCGCGCGGCCGAGCTGACACCAATTCCGATCCATACGGGCGCATATTTCGACGCGCCGACGGGCCGGCTCGCGGTTTCCGACGGCGGTACGGGCATATGGATACGCGAGCGCGGCGGCCAGTGGACACGCGCCGATAATGGTCAAGACAATTTGCTATTTTTTTCGGAACCCGATGCGGAGCCTTTTTGCCCCGACTTCACCGGCGACGGCTCCAATCTGGCGTGGTTTTTGGACAAATTTTTGTTCGCGCCGCATGGCGATCTTTCTGTTTCGGATCAAAAAACCTTACTGCTTGTGTATTTACTGACCGAGTTGTTCCCGCCTTTCCGGCGGACCCGGATTATTCCGACATTGCTTGGCCCGCAAGGCAGCGGCAAGTCGTCGGCGGCGCGTCTGCTCGGCCGCTTGAAGGTGGGCAAGGACTTTGACGTGACCCCGTTGCGACGGGACGCCGAGGACGGATTCATCGCAGCCGTTTGCAACCGGACCTTTTTAGCATTGGATAATGCCGACTCGCACGTGCCCTGGTTGGAGAATATGCTGGCGGTTTACGCTACCGGGTTGCGGTTCCGACTCCGTAAACTGTATACGACAAACTCCGAGATCGCCTACGCGCCGCGTGCGTCGCTGGTGCTTACTTCACGCGACCCCCACTTTCGTCGGCCCGATGTGGCCGAGCGCTTGCTGACGCTGTTTTGCGAGAGGCCCGAAAACTACGTCGCGGAGGACGCGCTTTATGCGCAGCTTGCGCGGCGCCGCAACCTGATTTGGGGCGAGCTCTTAAAAAACGCTGCCACAATCGCGGATCAAATCGCGGAGGTCGAGGCGCCTCCGCTGCCTTTTCGAATGGCGGATTTCGCGAGTTTCGGCTGGCGCGTTTTCGCCCTCCGTGGACAGGCAGATGAGTGGGTGAAACTGCTCGCTCGCCTGGAACGGGCGCAGGCCGGCTTCTGCGCCGACGGCGACGGCCTGATCGAAGCGCTTCGCAGCATCTTCCAGCGGGATGGCACGATCGGCCCGCTCGATGCGGGCGCGCTCTATCGCGAGTGCGCCAAGGTGGCAGACGACATGCGCCTAGCGTTCCCGCGCACGGCGCAAGGTTTCGGGCGACGCTTCAACGCGGCGCGCCGGATGATCGAACTTCAATTGCGATGTCGCATCTCGGAGTGTGAAGCTGGCGGCGGCCGCCGACTGATTACCATTACGCCGCAGGCCAACAGCGTGAATTCGGCACACGATAACGAGGAGGTGGCGCATCATGACCCTGCTTGAGACATTGCTCCAACTGTCGGCGCCGACGCGGCCCGAACCAGGCGATATTTCGCCCGCCGATCCGGTGACGGAAGCGCTCGAGGTGCTTCGGCGCCTCAAGTGTTACACCCTGCCGGCCGGCCGAATGGCCGCCGCGCGACTCCTGGCGCGCGGGCTCGAACCTTTGCTGCGCGCACCCAAGCTAGACCCCGCACGGGCACTGACTGCGCTCCAGCAACTCGAACGCGATCTCATCGCCCTGGGCGGTCGGCCCGACCCCGAGCTTGCCGCGGCGGTCGAGCTGGTCGAGCGGGTGTTCCCCGGTGCCCGTCTCGTTCAAGTCAAATCATGAACATCGACCCACAGCGCCTCGGACAATTCGCGAACCTGCTGATCGCCATTCGCCACGCGCGAGCCGCCTTCGCGCGCAGCGGGAAACCGCCCCAGTACTGGAACGCCCTGGCGAGCGGCATACGCGCTGACCTTCACGCCGGCGTCCCCCCGGCGCAGATTCGCCGCACGGTCGAAGCGTGGACCGAGCGGCTCGCTTTCACATCGATTAACCACCCGACAGGGTGGAAAGGAGATAACCAATGGAGAGCAAACCTCAACCCACGATCAACCTCGACGCGCTGGCCTTCGCGTTCGAGCTGAGCGAGGCCGAATTCCGCGACGCGCTGCGGGACATTCGCGGCAAGCTGCGCTTTGGCCGCCGGATTGTGCCAACGATCGGCGACGTGCTGGAGCGCCGCCGCCATCAACGTGAAAGGGAGGGCAAGTAAATGACAACACCAAGCGAGAAATCCGCCGAGCTGAGTAGTCTGCGGGCCGAAGTGCAACGGCTCGCCCGCCAAGCCGCCGAAGCCGGCTGCGACTGGGCAAGCGGCGACCTGCAGGTCTACTTCGACGAGTGCACAGAAACCCAGCGTGTAGATATGGCGCTGTTGCCCCAAGTGCTCGACTACTGGCGCGCCCGCTTCCAGAGCGCTTGCGCCGATCCGGGGCAGCGCCGTCCACCGTATATCAGCCTGCTTCAGGCGCGCGAGGTGGTGCGTACAGCGGACAGCAGAATCAGAAACCTCAGCGTCCGCGACCCGGGCCGGGTCCGCGAAGTCATCGCGCGGTATCAGGCCGCCGGCGACGATCGCGAAAAGGCGTTGCTGCTCGAGGCCGCCGAAGCCGCCAGCCAAATGCTCCCACCCGGGCTGGTGCTGCAAGCGCCCGAACCGCCAGTCGCGGAGGCCGCCGCCCTAATCCAGCGGCTCCGTGGCGCGGGCATCGGACTTTCCCTCAACGCCAGCGGACAGATTGAGGTCCACGGCGTGCTATCCGAGAGCCAGCGCCATCGCATCCGCGCTCTCAGAGCCGAGATCGTCGCATTCCTCAGCCAGCCGACGGAAATTCTATGAATGCCTGGCTCGCCTTCGCGGGCGGAGCCGTCGTCGGCGCAATCGTCGCGGTGCACTACATCAACTGGCGTACGGCCCATGCCCTGCGGGTTCTGGTGGCGACCGTCGAGGTCCACGCGCGGCTTTTGGAGGCCGACCTATCGCGCGTTGAACGATACAACGAGGAGCGCTCATGGCCGAGTCTACCCAATTAACCCCTATGCCGCGCCCCTCCCGCCGTGTGCGCAAGCGCGATGAACAGGTCCGCCGGCTGGCCCGCCGCATCAGGCGCGCCGATCCCGCCCTGGACGTGCCGTCCGCCACCTTGGGGGTCCGCCGGCTGGCGCAATTGTCCCTGCTCAGCGAGCGCCTGTACGAGCGCGCGAAGCGGGCCGAAACCGGGGATGATCCGCAAGCGTTCATCCTGGCGGTCGAAAGCTTTCGCCGGTGCGCCCAGACCTGCTCATTGCTCGAAAAAAACCTCCGCTGCGCCGTCAGCGTCGTCGAGCCGCCTAGCAACCTCGTGCTCACAATGGCCCGCACAATTCGGGAGCGCCGCGAACAGGCCGGCGCAGCGGTTCCTTTCAATCCGGGCGAGGATTAGGCCGGAATACCGGCCTACGTGCTCAGCCAGTGCCACCCGCCCCATCGCGCGCGCGAGCCGAAAACCACTAGGGGAGGGGTCTGGCACGAGCTTTGCTAGCCCGGAAAGCTTCTACTTAAAGCCCGGGCTTGTGCCGAGGCCTGGGCGGGCCGTCCCTCGTGAGGCGAGCTACAGCCCTTTGCTCCACCCAAGGCCCAAGCCTTGGGCGGGCCGAGGCCCGGGCGGGCCGAGAAACCTGATATCAGGCTTTCGCTACCGACCGCAAAAATATCCCCTAATATCCCCTAACATCCCCTAGAGTGCCGGGCCGCCGAGCCGCGAAAGTGACAGAGGTGACAGAAGTGACGAAGATCGGAGGAAAGTTTTCGGATTCGATACGCACACACATCAGCGCTTCGCACGGCTCCCCACTTGGCACCCTCCGCTAGCAGAAAACCCTGGCACGTAGTGACAGAGGTGACAGAAGTGACGAATTTCCGGAAACACTTTTAGAATCCGGTAACGTACACACACATCAGCCGCTGTGATTCCCTCACCAAACGCCAGAGGCTGAATAGCAGCCTCTTGTAGCAGGGCAGACCGCCAGGCAAGCCTGAGCGCTGCGCTGCCCAGGCTCGCTACCGTTCCCGTACCCCCAACCTGTGCTCAAAGTTGGCACCTATTTGGCACCAGCACCGGAAACACCGTTATCACCAGCCCGCTAAACCCTTGATTTTATTGGCGTCCCCGACGGGATTTGAACCCGTGTTACCGACGTGAAAGGCCGGTGTCCTAGGCCGAGCTAGACGACGGGGACGATTGGGTGGGCATGCTTGCCGTAGCAGCGCGGACTGATTGATTTGTCGAGGCTACCAGAGGCGCGACAAGTGGAGCAAGTCGGCTCGTGGCACGTGCCGAATCAGGCGCTTTTTTTGGTCGCTACCCAGGCGTCACGCATTGTACCAATCGCAAAATCTATTTCATCTTCGGAGATCGTCAACGGTGGCGCCAGGCGAACGACCCGGTCGGCGTTGAGCGTCCAGTTCACCACCACGCCTCGAGACAGGGTCTGGGCGACGAACTGCCGTACGATTCTCACCTCGGGGAATTCGATTCCGATTAAAAGGCCGGCTCCGCGAATATGAATACCCTCGTGCGCGAAGAGTCTGTTCAGCTGCTGCTGCATGAAGTTGCCGGCCCTCCGCGCTCGCTCCCACAGCCGCTGCTCCATAATGGTCTCGAGCGTGGCGCGCCCGGCGGCGCATGAGAGTGGGTGTCCGCCAAACGTTGTGATGTGGCCGAGTGGGGGATCTCGCGATAATACGCTCATAACTGCGTCGGACGCGCAAAAGGCTCCCAAGGGAAGGCCGCCACCAAGTGCTTTGGCCAAAACCAGTATGTCGGGAGTGACGTTGAAATGCTCGAGCGCAAAGAGTTGTCCTGTGCGGCCGAGACCGGTTAAAACCTCATCGAAAATCAGCAAGGTTCCGAGCTCGGTGCAGCGCCGGCGCAGCGCCTGAATAAACGCCGCGTGAGGTATCCTGACTCCGCCCTCGGCCTGGATTGGCTCAATTACGACCGCAGCCACTCGCTCGTCGAGCGCAGCGAGCGCGGTCTCGTCATCGTAAACAAGATGAAAGACGGGCCCAGGCAAGTTGCCAAAGGGCGCGCGGAATGTGACGTTGCCGGCCAGGGCCAAAGCTCCCATCGTATCTCCGTGATAGGCTCCATCAAATGCGACGAGAGCATTGCGCCCGGTATATTTGCGTGCCGCCTTGAGTGCACCTTCTATCGCTTCGGCGCCGCTGTTGGTGAAGTAGATTCGCTCCAGTCCGCGAGGCAATACCCGCGCCAGCTCGGCTGCCAGGGCGGCCTGACTTTCCAACACATATTCGCCGTACACCATCACATGCAAATGGCGTTCAAGTTGACGCTTTATCGCGGCGACAACGGCAGGATGGCGATGACCGAGGGCGGTCACGCCGATCCCGGCGATGAGATCGAGATAGGGGCGGTTATCGCAGGTGTACAGCCACGAGCCCTCCGCATGGTGAATTTCCAGACCAATAGGTGAGTCAGAGGTCTGGGCGAGGTGAGCGTGGAAGGCCTGGCGGGCCTGGCTCAGATTCTCCGTTGGTGTCACTCGAGGAAAAAGCCGTTGATATTGGCCTTGGCTTGTGCGATCGCTTTGGGATTTTTTGCCGCCAGAGATTGAGCTAGTTCCATCGCGACCGGCATTAGCTCCTCTTTTTTCACGACGCGGTTCAGGAGACCCCAGTTGTACAATTCATCGGCCTTGAAATGCCGGCAGGTGAAGATGATCTCTTTGGCCCGCGCGGCTCCGACATGGGCAGCCAACCATTGCTCGGGGCCACGAGGCCCCGGCGAGCCGAGATCAACCTCCGGCATCCAGAATTCGGCAGTGTCAGCGGCAATGCGGAGGTCGCAGGCCAGCGCGATAAACCACCCACCGCCGACCGCGTATCCATTGACCGCGGCCACGGTCGGAATCTCCAAGTCGGTGAGCAAGGCCAGGGTGCGCCGCAAAGCGCGCCGACGACCTGAGGCGCCTGACGTGAAAATACGCTGGCGTTCGGCCTGATCAGTGATTCCCTTGAGCCGCGACAGGTCGGCCCCGGCGGAAAACGTGTTGCCGGAGCCAGTCAGCAGTAGAGCCCGCACCTCCTCGTCATCGCGGATGCGAATCAGGTTGGCCTCAAGCTCGGACACACTGTCTTCGTTTAGGGGGTTGCGTTTTTCATAGCGGTCGAAGGTTAGGAGAGCCACACCACCTTCTTTCTTGAGATTGAAATAATTGGACATCATGATTCCTCGTCGACAATAAATCGCCTTTACACCGTGTGCGAAAGAGCAATGAATTGTTCGGTGGTCTCGTTATTACTCGATTGCATATTTTTCAGCCTCAATTTCGCATCGAGAGCAACCGGGCCGCCAGGTGTTGCGCTGCGATGGCCGTCAACGGCAGCAGTTGGGGGTGCGATTGAGCTATTGGATTACGCCTTCGCGACGCAGCGTTTCAAGTTCGTCTTGACCGACTCCTATCCGGCCCAACACGTCCACCGTATCCTGACCCAATTGTGGCACCCTGGTTGGAGCACGATCAGGGTCGGCGCCCGATAGCCTAATCGCCGAGCCGAGAACCTTTACAGTTTGACTGTTGAATTCGGCGTCCCGAATAAGGCCGCGCTGCGCAAGTTCCGGATCGGCGGCAACCTCAGCAATGGTGCGCACAGGCGCACACGGAACGCCGTTTGCCAGTAGAATTTCGACCAATTCGTCGCGCGTGCGATGCGCTGTCCAATCGCCCACGAGGGCATCTACCTCATCGATAATCGCATACCGACTCAAGTGATCGCGATAACGCGGGTCGCTCAGCAAGTCGACACGACCCATCAATTGTGCCAGGCAGCGCCAATGCTCCTCGGTGAGACAATAGATCAGAATTTCCCCATCGCTAGTCTTGTAAGTGTTGCTCGGGCATGCTGACGGATGGCGATTGCCGAGGCGCGGCAGGCTGCGTCCTTCCATCGCCGCGGCGATCATGCCGTTGACGGCTGGGATGCAGACGTCGAGCATCGCCACTTCAACTTTACCGCCCCGCCCCGTGCGAGCACGCTCGATCAGTTTGGCCATAATCCCGGCGACCAGATGCATTCCCGCGCTGGTATCGACGAGCGCAGCAGTTGCACGGACGCCGGGGCGATCGCTATAGCCGGTCATGTCGATGATTCCAGCGGCCGCCTGTACCGTGAAATCCATTGCCCCGAGCCGAGCCCAGCGGCTATCGGTGCCGTAGCCTTTACATGAAGCATAGATCAAACGCGGCAAGCGACTGGCGAGTTCGTCGTAGCCGAGCCCGAGTCGTTCAAGCGCGCCGGCCGCGTAGTTTTCCACGAGTACATCGGAGTCTTCCAACAGGCGCATCAAGAGCTGGCGGCCCCGTGGGTCTTTCAGATTGAGAGCCAGTGACTTTTTACCAGGATTGAGCATCAGGAAATTACTGTTAGCGCCACGCGAGATGGGTGGGCGCATTCTTAGAAACTCGCCCTCTCGCGGTGGTTCCACTTTGATAACCTCCGCCCCGAAATGAGCGAGCTGAAGGCCGCAATAAGGCCCGGCGTAAATCTGGGCGAGTTCGATCACCCGAATACCTTCGAGCGGTAATCCCATCTTTCCACGACCTGTTTTGATCTCGTCGACAATGGTCTTCAGTTCAGCAAAGGTTTTACTTGATACGCCGACATAGATTGCATGTTTTGACTCTCGCAGCCGGACGGCCAAGCGTGCTGCGCGTTTTCCGAACGGGACACTAGTACTTGGCGATCACTTCACGGCTGAACTCCTCGATCATCTCCCGCCCGTGGGGCCAGACCACCTGAATCGCGACCTGTCTGAGACCCGCTGCCTCGAGGGCCTTCAAGCGGGCGATCACCTCCTCGCCGCGACCTGTAAGCGTCATGGTGCGGACGAGTGTCTCATCCACATATTTCTCCTCGCCTGGTTTCATGTAGATCAGGTGACCTTCATGAACTTCGAGGTAACGCTTGTTGGTCGGCGTCTTCATATGGGCGACGTAATCGTCGCGGTAGCGTTCCCAAAGCTTCAGGAGCGGGGTCGGCAAACCGGCGGCAACGGTTGATTGTTCCCACAGCGCATGCAGGAAGACGATCGCAAACGGTCCCATGCGTTCTATCACCCGAGGCGAAGTGGCCGACTCGCCGTCACGCAAGATGCATCCGGAGGTCAAGACCGTGTTGGGGAAATTTTCGAGTGACCGTCCAGCCCGCTGAGCACCACGTTTTACGGCCTCGAGCTTTTCACGAAACCTTTCGGGACCCGATAAAACCGTTAGCCAACCATCGCCGATTTCGCCAGCCAGCTCGAGCGCTTTAGGACCATCGGCCGCAATATGGATCGGGATCCGGTCCTGGAGATTGATGTAGCCATGATGAGGGTGGAGAAAGCGTATCGCACGCTCGCGCTCACCTTCGCGGTAGATGACCTCTTCTCCATTTAACAGCGAGCGCACCATCTGGACGTACGACCGGAGCCGCCCAAGGGGGATGGGTGGCAGCCCCATGGTATTGCGGCCGGTGAAACCGGTGCCGATGCCAAGAATGGTGCGACCTGGCGCGAGCAAATTTATCGTTGCGATCGAATGAGCGGTGACGGGCTCTATGCGATTGCTTGGAATTGCGACGCCGGTCCCGAGCTTAATCCGCCGCGTGTGCTCAGCCGCCAGTGCGAGGCAGACGTACACATCGCTGTAGATCATCTGTGAATCATAGAACCAGGCATGGGTGAAGCCGTGATCTTCGGCAATTACTACATCTTGCCACGCGTCAGGACGTGCCGGATAAGCGATTGCAAATTCCATTGAAGTCGTCTCCTGAGACACTGATTCGCGCCGGTCGCCGCCAATGTCAATCCTAAGACAGAAAAAAATTCGCCCGGAACGACGGGCTTTCGTTCCGGGCGAATTGGCAATCACGGGATCAGCAGGCGCTCACTGCATGTTGTAGTATCGCATTGCACCGCCGGCCATCACATTCCACAAGGTTTTTTCAGGCATTCCCATTGCCTTGATCATTTGAGGGGCATTGGGAAAACCGTCCAGGTGTGGATAGTCTGTTGCCCACAGGATATTCTCAGAACCGATATAGTCGGCCAGCAGCGGTAACGTACCTTCCACCGGCTCGAACGAAATAAAGCATTGCCGTCTGAAGATTTCGCTGGGGCGCGTCTTCAGTCCCGTATCGTTCATACCCACGTCGTCAAAATGGCGGTCCATGCGGTCGAGCCAACCGGCCATCCAGCCACCGCCTGCCTCGAGAAAGGCGATCTTGAGTCGCGGGAACCTGTCGCACACGCCGCACATGATGAGGCTCGTCGCCGCCGCCATCATCTCGAACGTATGTGCCACGACGTGACGTACCGCCCGCCCTCGGGTGAAACGATCCATGCCCAGGGTCGGCTGGCCGCTTTCGGAGCCTCCATGGATACCGATGGAAAAGTTGATTTCCTGCGCTTCACGCCAGAGCGGGTCAAACGCGGGATCGTGCAGGGCGCGGCCGTTATAGGGGTTCGGCCGGATAAAGCCGGCGCGGAAGCCCAGCTCTTTGGCGGCAAAACGCATTTCTTCGACAGCCAGTTCCACCGACTGCATCGGCAGCATTGCCGCCCCGAAGAGTCGTTGCGGGTACGGTTTGCAATAATCGGCGAGCCAGCGATTATAGGCCCGGGCCGCAGCGGCGGCGAATTCGGGATTCTTTATTGAGCCAAAGAACAGTCCCAGACTGGGATAGAGGAAGGCGGCGTCGATTCCTTCAGCATCCATGTCAGGAATCCGGGCATGCGGGTCGAATCCCCCTTTTCGCCCCTGCAGATAGGGTCCGTTAGGTTTTACCGAACCGTCACGTGCGCCGAACGCACCTACGGCGCCAAAGGTAATTCGCTGTTTTCCGCGGCTGAGGTCGATTGCATCGTCATACTCCACGCGGAGAATTTCGCTCCCGTTCTCGGTCGTAATCAGTTTCGGGCAGCCTTCCCGAAACTTCGGGTCCATATATTCTTCCCAGAGATTCGGCGGCTCAGTCACGTGGCCGTCGGCGTCGATGACGTTGTATTGCATGCCGTTCACCTCGCCCTTGAATTTTGTAGCGCCATCTAATCACGGGCGGTCTGGCTCGACAAGATAAAGAGAGGGAATAAAACAAGTCGGTTCCCCAGCCTACAGGCAGTAACCTGGCGACGCGGGCTACTCGCCTGCGATCATCATCTCGCTGATTTTAATCGTCGGCGCCACGATCGCCGAACGCCATCTCAAATCGTTGGCAATCATTTCTATCGACATGAACATTTCCTTTAGATTGCCGGCGATAGTTATCTCCTGCACGGGGAAGACAAGTTGTCCATCTTCGATCCATAGTCCGCCAGCGCCGCGCGAGTAGTCGCCTGTGACGCTGTTGACGCCGAAGCCGATTAGTTCGGTGACGTACAATCCTCGTTTGACGGATCCGATTACCTGCTCCGGGGTGTAGGGGCCAGGTTCAAGGTAAAAGTTGGTTGGACTGACACCCGGCGCTTCACCAACTCCCCGCGACGCGTTACCGGTCGGCTCGAGCTTGAGTTTGCGCGCCGAATAGCAATCCAGCAGATAGGTCTTGAGCACCCCTTTTTCCACCACGATCTTTCGATTCGTCGGCAGGCCCTCGCCGTCAAATGGTCTGGAACCGAGTCCGCCGAGCATGCGGCCGTCGTCATGAATCGTTACGTTTGCTGACATAACCTGGTGACCGAGTTGGCCAATCAGGAAGGATGCGCCCTTGTAAACTGAGGGTCCTGATGCCGCGCCCGCGAATGCGCGCAGAAGGGACGCGGCCATATCAGGATCAAACACCACGGGAGCCCGGGTGGTCTTGATCTTGCGCGCTCCCAGGCGGCGTAACGCGCGGTGAGCGGCCGTCTTGCCGATGGATTCAGGGTCATCGAGCGTGTGAAAGTGACGTCCGGCGCTATACCAATAGCCCTGCTGCATTCGTCCATCGTCACTCTGAGCGATTGGCGCGACGGCGAGATTGTAGGAGCTGGCCGAATATTCGCCGACAAAACCGTTGCTGTTGGCGAACAGCACCGAATAGAATCCAGAATGAAAATCGCCGCCCTCCGAATTGCGAATTCTAGGATCAGCTCCCAGTGCCGCTTTCTCCGCCGCTCGTGCAAGCTTGAGCGCTTCATCGGCTGCGATTATGCCGCGACTATCGGTCAGCTCCAGATCGCACAGATCGCGTGCCTGGCGGTCGGGCTCAGGCAAGCCGGAAAAAGGATCGGGAGCAGTCAGGCGAGCCATCGTGACGGTGTTTTGGATAAATTGATCGAGTGAAGCTCGCTCGAACTCTGCGGTCGAGGCGTTGGCCGAGGCGTGATCAACAAACACCCGCAAGCCCAGGCGCCGCTCACGGGAACTTTTGAGTTTTTCGACCTCGCCGAGCCGAACGCCGACGGTTATCGACTCGGCGCTGACCAGCATTACCTCCACGGCGCTTGCGCCATGGCGTCGGGCCTGATCCACGACCCAGGGAGCGAGTGCCTGATCGAATTGATCCATCCCCCGTCCTCCTCAACGAATAGTTAAGCGCGGGTTCCGCCGACCGTAATGCCGTCGATTCGAATGGTCGGCAAGCCGACTCCGACTGGAACGGACTGACCATCCTTGCCGCAGGTGCCGATTCCAGAATCCAGAGCCAAATCGTTGCCAACCATGGAGACGCGGGTTAACACATCGGGTCCGTTGCCGATCAGAGTAGCACCCTTCACCGGTCGGGTGACTGCGCCGTCTTCGATCAGATAGGCTTCACTGGCCGAAAAGACAAACTTGCCGTTGGTGATATCGACTTGGCCACCGCCGAAGCTAACTGCATACAAGCCGCGTTTTACGGAGCGGATAATTTCCTCGGGAGTCGAGTCGCCGGGCAGCATAAACGTGTTCGTCATTCGCGGCATCGGCGCGTGCGCGAAGCTTTCACGCCGCCCATTACCGGTGGGAGCCATTTTCATAAGGCGTGCATTCAGCCGATCCTGGAGATATCCTCGCAGGATACCTTTCTCGATCAGCACCGTGCGTGACGTGGGGGTTCCCTCGTCGTCAACATTGAGACTGCCGCGACGGTTGGGCAAAGTTCCGTCGTCGACCACCGTGCAGAGCGTGCTGGCGACCTGCTGGCCGATCCGATTCGCGAAGGCCGACACGCCCTTGCGGTTGAAATCTCCTTCCAGGCCGTGACCGACTGCTTCATGCAGAAGGATGCCTGGCCACCCGGGCCCAAGTACCACGACCATCTCGCCCGCCGGAGCCTCGACCGCATCGAGGTTAACAATTGCTTGCCGTGCTGCACGGAGGGTGAATTCTTTCCACCGTTCCTGTTCAAAAAAGTAGCGCCAGTCAACCCGACCACCCCCGCCGTAGACACCGATTTGTCGGTTTTTGCCCTCTTCGGCAATCACCGAGACATTGAGCCGGGACAGTGGTTGAACATCGGCGGCAAGTTGCCCCTCACTGTTGACAATCATCACCAGCTTGAGCTCGGCGGCGAATGAGGCCATCACGTTTCGAATTCGGGGGTCGAACGAGCGGGCGACCTCGTCGATTCGCTTAAGCAGTTGCGCGCGCTCCTCAAGAGGGACATCCAGCGGGGTACTGTCGAGCTCGTAGAGGGTGTGGCGCCGAACCGGCTGCCCAACTTGCACAGCGGGCCGATAATCGCTCCTTGAGTCCGCGATCGCGCAAGCAGTTTCGGCAGCCAGGCGCATACGATCGACCGTCACTTCATCGGAATAAGCATAACCCGTGCGATCTTCTGCGCAGACCCGCACTCCAACTCCCTGAGAAACACTTTTGGACGTATGATTAACAATCGATTCTTCCAGACTCAGTCCTTCGGCGGCGCGGTACTCAAAGTACAGATCGGCGTAATCGGCTTTACGCTGAAGGGCGCTGCCCAAGGTTCGTTCCAGGGCATTTTCGTTCATGCCAAAGCGCGACAAAAAGAATTTCTCCGGTGTCACCAGCTCGTCAGCCATCAGCTTCCCTCGTAGATCTGAAACGCACCTGTCGGCGCGTTAAGCCTTTTAACTTTGTTCCCAGCAGAGCTACGGCGCGCCATTATTTCCCAGGCACACAAAGACAAATGCGCGTGTGTCACTTCAGATCACACTCGCCGGTCAACCATTTTATCGTTTTTCGCCAGACGTGGCATGAACCCACATCTTGCAGGAAGAGCCGATTAGCGGAGTTTGGGCACAGATTAGCAACTCTTAGGCAATAATTGCTATGTCGCTGTTAGCGAATTGTTATGAACGGGTCTGTTCAGCTGGCGGCTTGCCCAGCCGCAACAAGGGTTGATAAGTCGTAATCCAGCAACCACGCGATACGGTCAATCGTTAGGTCGGCCGGGCGGTACTTGGCCACCTCCTTCTCGTCCAGCGCGTAGTGGCCTTGGCGTGGGAAGACAGTCGTTACGCGCGAACCCCAGGCGTTCTTGACAGCGGCCAGGATGCGCACTTTGTCGTCAATCAACACATAATGGTCAGCCGGATAGCGGGCGATGATATCGTCCAGCTCGTGTTCTTTGTGGATATAGATCAAGACCCGTGAATCAAAGGCGTCCATCAGCCCGGACCGGCGGATTTTGAGCGGCTGAAATACCACATCGCCGTCCGTGACGATCACCGCCTCAGCCCATCGGCGAACATGCGCAACGACCTCCAGGGCCTTGGGAAACAGCCGGTCGGCGAAAGAATAATCAATCAGGTAATGCGAAACCGCGAGGATGTGCGAGTCGCGCGGATATTCCAGGCGATAGCGCTGCAGCGCGCCGAGATAATCTGCATACCCTAGTTCGCTTCTAAGCTGTTCGAAATGCATCCAGTATCGCTGCTGACGTTCGTGGCCAACCTCACGTTCGAGGTACGCCATCAGATCCCGCACCACATGGTCGTTATCCAGAAGGGTATTGTCGACGTCGAACAATAAGACAATTTTATCCGGTGCCATAGCTGGTAATGCCATTACTTTTTACAAACTGAATTCGACGCACAGCGCTATCCGTCTGACTGATCCGAACCGTTCTCCGACCCATTAGTCATCATTGCAAGCAGTTATACGAGCAATCGTGGTTATGGGGCAAAACCGACTTCGTGAATTGCTCAACTGCCGGCAGGATACCGGTTTGTGTCCGCCGGCTGTCAGCGTGTCCTCATGCGAGCCTTGGAAGGCAAACAGGCTAATGGCCGCAACGCTTATCCAAAACTCGAGTCTCGTCGGTATTCTTCATGGTCAAATCTGAAATCGTCTTATCGGTCTCGTCTGGCGTAAATGCGTGCAGTTGATTACTAACGCTAATTTGTTTCCATCCGATCGAGCCATCACCGAGGATGATCGTACCGCTAGTAATCCAAGAGCCATCTGCGTTTTTTTTGAACGCAGTGCACGGAAGCGATTCAATGGCTTGGCGCCAGGTTTTCGCGTAGTAGCTAGGCGTGCCACTTGCTGCCGAAGCCACAAGTGCACAACCGAGCAGAGCTAGCATAGAGGCTTTCATTTGCGGATCTTCTTAACAGAAGCGGAGTCACAAAACAGCGAGGGCCGGGCATTTCTGCCCGGCCCCCGGCGCCCTCACCGCCACCGCCTCACCGCCCGAACCTGTCTCGACAGGCATGAAGGGACCGGCTCCGGAGAAACTCCAATCCCCTGCCCGCCGCGCAAGCTTCGTTCCACCGCCGCATCAACACCAAAACTCCACCTCGCTTAGCGCCAGCCTCTGCAGCCTCCGCGCCACAGCCTCATACTCACTTACCCGAGGACGCTGACCACCACCATTGTCTCTCCGGAGCCTGGATCACCAGCTTCAAGACCGGATCGCCAAATCGCTGACTAACAGTGAACTTGGATCAACTGTGAAATTTCAAACGACGCTCGACACCGTGATTGTGGTCGACCGCCGGGGCGGCCCGGCAGACCAGGTTTGCCTTTGACGCAGCGGCACTGGTGATACGCCATTTACTAATGCCACCACGTGACCATTCGGCATTTCTAAACCAGAACACCACTCCGCAATGTGCGCATCTTAGACTCACCTCAAAAGGCAAATTACTTACCGAGGTAAGTATGACGCCATCGATCAGGTCGTGACCGCCGCTGCGAAGTGCCCGAACATCGTTAGATTCCAGCAATCGCAGTCGCGCCTCTCCGAACTGCTGTTCCCATATGCCGTTGCCCATTTGCCCGTCTCCTTGAGACGCCTGGCTCGGCGGATTCTCGTGCGGCTAGGCAAAAAGCATCGCAGTTAGGTTGGTTGCCGCTGCCAGCGATTTGCCAAAAGGGAGTTTCCTGGCAACTTACGAGCACCCGCTCGTCGCACCGCAGTTGAGACACTTATAACAAGTGCCGTTGCGTACCATGATGCAGCCACAGTCGGGACACGGTGGCGCGTCCGCTTGGTTAATGAAGCTTTGACGTGTTACCGCCGTCTCGAAATTGCTGGTGTCGGAAAAGGCGGTTACCAACCTGCGCTCGCTGCCGGTGAATGCAGGATGCTGACCCATGCGCCACTCTTCGCCGTCACTCGTCGCGGCTGGATTGGTGGCGGAAGAGGCTCGCGCCAGGGGGGTGCTGGACGATGGAGTTATAACGCCGACTTCCTGGCGGGCCCGCTCATCGAGAAATTTGGAGGCGAGCCATCGAAACAGATAATCGACTATCGACTTCGCATAGGGGATTTCGGGATTCTTCGTGAAACCTGAGGGCTCAAACCGCATGTGAGCAAACTTGTCGACCAGGAACTGCAGGGGAACTCCATACTGCAAGGCATAAGAGATCGCCGTCGCAAACGAGTCCATCAGGCCCGAGATCGTTGAGCCCTGCTTGGACATGGAGACAAAGATCTCACCCGGATTGCCGTCCTCGTACATTCCGACTGTGATATAGCCTTCGTGACCGGCAATATCGAATTTATGGGTGATAGAGCGGCGTTCATCGGGCAGTTTGCGGCGATGGGGGCGGAACTCGTCCGCCAAGATGGCGGAGGTCGCAGCTTTGTCCTCACTGCCAGCGGACCGCTGGGAAGCCGCTGCGGTCGACTGCTTGTTACCAAGATTAAGTGGCTGGGTGCGTTTCGACCCGTCTCGGTAAATTGCGACTGCCTTGAGACCCAGTTTCCATCCGGTTATGTATGCTTCCGCGACCTCCTCAACGGTGCTTTCTGCGGGCATGTTGATGGTTTTCGAAATCGCGCCCGACAGAAAAGGCTGCACCGCCGCCATCATCTTGAGATGGCCCATGTAGTGAATCGCGCGTGAGCCGGCGCGTGGCTTGAACGCGCAGTCAAAGACGGGCAGATGCGCGTCCGCCAGGTGCGGCGCTCCCTCGATCGTCTCGTGCTCGTCGAGATACTCGACGATTTCCTGGATCTCGCGTGAGTCGTAGCCCAAACGCTTCAACGCTCGCGGCACTGTTTGGTTGACAATTTTGAACACGCCCCCGCCAACCAGTTTTTTGTACTTGATAAGGGCGATATCAGGCTCGATGCCGGTTGTGTCGCAGTCCATCATAAATGCGATGGTGCCGGTGGGGGCGAGCACGGTCGCCTGCGAATTGCGGAAGCCCACACTTTGACCCAGGCGCACGGCCTCGTCCCACGAATCGCGCGCGGCGCGGAGCAACTCCAGCGGCACGTAGGCCGGGTTCAGCTCGCGCGCGTAACTGCGATGCCGCTCGATGACTTTGCGCATCGGTTCGCGGTTCAGTGCGTAAGCTTCAAACGGCGCGGTCGCACGTGCCAGACGCGCCGACTGCAAATAAGCTTCGCCGGTCATTAAGGCTGTAATTGCGGCGGCATAACCGCGACCAGGGTCAGAATCGTAAGCTAGACCCAAGGCCATCAGAGTCGCGCCGAGATTGGCGTAGCCGAGGCCAAGCTGACGAAAGACATGGGCATTGCGCGCGATTTCTTCGTTCGGGTACGACGAATTGTCGACGATAATATCCTGCGCCGTGATCATTATGTCGACAGCGTGGCGGAAACCCTTGACATCGAACTCCCCGCGCTCATCGAGGAATTTGAGCAGATTGAGTGAAGCAAGGTTGCAGGCGGAATTATCCAGATGCATGTACTCGCTGCACGGATTGGAAGCCGTGATTGGGCCCGAGTTCGGGCACGTATGCCACGAATTAATCGTGGTGTCGAATTGCATGCCGGGGTCACCGCACGCCCAAGCCGCCTCCGCGATCATCCGCAACAACTCACGCGCCTTGTACTCAGCGGCGACTTCGCGGGTTTTGACAAAACGCGTTTGCCAGGGGCCGTCGTCGAGCACCGCCTGCATGAATTCATCGGTGACCCGAACCGAATTGTTAGCGTTCTGAAAGAACACCGAACCATAAGCTGGCCCATCAAGCGATGAATCATAGCCGGCGGCAATTAAGGCCCAGGCCTTCTTCTCCTCTTCCTGTTTGCATTTGATGAAGTCGACGATATCAGGGTGATCAATGTTGAGTACCACCATTTTAGCCGCACGGCGTGTCTTGCCTCCGGACTTGATCACCCCGGCAGAGGCATCTGCGGCTTTCATGAAAGACAAGGGACCGGATGCGGTGCCACCCGAGGAAAGCGGCTCGCGACACGAGCGCAGATTGGAGAGGTTGACCCCGGAACCAGAACCGCCTTTGAAGATCATTCCCTCATTGCGGTACCAGTTCAGGATTGACTCCATGTTATCTTCGACTTTCAGTATGAAACAGGCCGAACATTGAGGTCGTGGCTCGATCCCGACATTGAAATAGACCGGGCTGTTAAACGCGGCCATCTGATGGACCAGCAAATAAGTAAGCTCTGCCCTGAATGCTTCGCGGTCGCTTTCAGTGGCGAAATAATGCTGCTTGGCGCCCCAGCCTGAAATGGTATCGACCACGCGCGAAATCAGTTGGCGCACAGAGGTTTCCCGACGCGGATTGCCCGGGTTTCCACCGCGAAAATATTTCGAAACAACAACGTTGGTCGCGGTCTGAGACCATTCGCGGGGCGCCTCGATATCACGCTGCTCAAAAACCACCCGGCCATCTTCTCCGGCGATGATTGCGGAGCGCAGTTCCCACTCGACCTCCGAAAAAGGGTCCACACCCGGACGTGTGAACAAGCGCTCCACCGCGAGGCCGTGGTGCCCGTCGGCCTGACCGGCATCTGGCCATTGCGAGTCAAATTGTTGCGCTCTTTGTTCGCCTGCCATTAGTTCGACCCCGTTGAACTCTACCGGCCGCAAATACAACTCGGCGACTTTTACGAGGGGTGAGCTATTCACCTTTGCTCCTTATGAATAGGCGCTAAGGCAGAAAGAGTCAACGGCCGAAGCTCAACATATTGTGTATACAACCCTGTTGATAACCTATATATTCGGTTGTTTATAGATCTTTCATTAATCTTCGCCGAAGCTACAACAAAGCTTATGCAGTTACGCTTAAAAGTGGCAGATGCCCCTCAAAATATTCTTAAATCAGCGTGCTGACGGGCCGCTCACCAACCGCGCCGTTGTCGACGTTTCCCAAGAGTGGCTGTGCATTGAGGGAAATGTGGATAGAAGGCAGCCGGGACTGTTTAAAAGCGTAAGCCCTGTTCTTAGTCTAAAGGCGTAAGCGCCCTTCAGCAGGAGTTACCGGGCCTTGAGACAGCGGAAGTTTTTTCAGCACGTTGGCGGCACTATCCAAGATTTGCTTTCCAGTCTCGACTCAGGAAGCCATTTCGAATTGGCCAGGCTCATCCGGTTGTGGCCTGGGATAGTCGGCGACACGATAGCACGCCGAACTGAGGTAAGCGCCTTGAAGTTCCACACTGCGGTCGTGCGAGTATCAAACGCGATGTGGATTCAAGAGCTGAACCTGATGCGAACGCATATCTTGTCACGCGTAAACGAGGCAATGCGTAATGACGCTGTTCGTGAGATCCGCTTCGTACAAGGCAGAATTACACGGCGCCCTCCCAAACGCTTGCGCTCCGTGCCACGCATGCGGCGCAAACCTCAATTGCCAGATTTTGCCGACTCCCAACTTCGGGAAGCCTTTGAGCGTCTGGTCGAAGCTTGGGGACGAGCCGCGCGCTAACTGCCTTCAGTAAGGGCACATCGCAAAACCCATCCGGACGGTGCCCGCAGAATAATTCAAACCCTCGCCAACTTATTTAGTGAACGATGGCGAGAGAGAATCGGAGCCCTCAGCCCGGTTTTGGGTGGTTTGGGCGAACAACAATTGCAGTGCTTGGCCGAGCTCTAGCTGACTGTATTTAGGGTCGGAGTAGAGAGCATCAAGCTTGCGGACCGCTTCTTCAGGCTCGATGTTGTTCATCGACAGCTCCTGGGTGAGCTGACCGATGATTTTATCGGCACCTCTCCAATGCAGGTATTTCGCCGCAATTGAAAGCGTGTTGACTTGTTGGACGCTCACTTCCATGGCGTCCCGGTAGCCGTTGATATAGCCGGTCTTGGCCCCCCTCGTGAGCTGCTGCCAGAAAGAACCGTTATGCTCAAAGGTAGGCGATGCCAATCCGACTCCGCAGCTCAGCCCACAACCGACCACCACCCCCGCGACAAACTTTTTCATCAGCGCGCCCTCCTCCGAGGCGGCATCTGAACTTGTTAGCAAATCGAGGCCCAAGGTGAAACATGCTCGTAATAGAGCTTGATTACCCGCCTGACACCTGATGTGCGTTGAACCCCTTGGTTGACGGAGCGATTATAGAATGAACGTCAATCGACATAACCTGGAACCGTTCCGTCGTGCTTCCATGACCCTTTTTCAGCGAGTGCTCGCCTATATAAACGCGCCTAACCCTCAGGAATTTTCTTCGCTCGCTTTAGAGGTGTTTCGCTATCAAGCGGCGCACGTACCGGTTTACCGTAAATATCTCGCCAGCTTGAACGTCGACCCAGCGCTGGTCGGTTCGCTCGAAGAGATTCCACCGATGAGCACCCTCGCTTATAAATACGCGCGCATCGAAAACGAGTTACATCCGGAATCCGCCGCCTCTCGAGTGTTCCTCACCAGCGGTACCACACGCGGTCAGGAGCAACGCGGACGCCATCATGTACCCGCACCCGAGATCTACCGGGCGTCCGCGATAGGGCATCTGCGCGCCATGGTGTTTCCCGACGGTAAGCGCCTTTCGATGCTTGCCCTCCATCCTATCGCGGAGCGAATGCCCGGATCGTCGTTGGCGCAAATGATCAGTTGGTGCATTGAAGAATTCGGCGATGGCACTACGGTTTGTGCGGCAACTCCTGAATCAATTGATACAGCGTCCGCGATCGAGTTCCTCCTGGCGGCGGAACGAAGCAACCGCCCGGTTTGCATCCTCGGCACCACCGCTTCCTGCGCCGCTCTGTTCGCTGCTATTCAAGATCGAGGTGTTCGAATTTCACTGCCCAAAGGTTCGCGCTTGATGGACACCGGGGGACCGAAGGGTCAGTCCAATCCGCTCCCTCCTGATCAGGTGGTCGCCGAGGCCTATCAGCTGCTGGGTCTCGACCCAGAGTTGGTGATCAATGAGTACGGCATGACCGAGATGTGTTCGCAGCTCTACGATGCCACCAGTTTCAATTGGCCATCAGCTGCTACACCGGGCATGAAGGTAAAGATCGCGCCCCC
Source organism: Pseudomonadota bacterium (assembly GCA_021323945.1). Lineage (GTDB taxonomy): Bacteria > Desulfobacterota > Binatia > Binatales > Binataceae > JAMXLL01. Next base: position 218,451 of record JAJPKA010000014.1, read on the forward strand.
ATGGTTGAGGCCCGCTGCGCTCGACCCAATTACCTTGATTCCTGCCCGCCAGGGACAGCCCGGCATCCTCGCTTTTTTCGACCTCGCTAATGTCGGCTCGATTTCGGCATTGATGACCGAGGATCTAGGAATCGTCGACGGGTACCGGGTCGTGGTCCTGGGACGGGCAAGCGGGGCGGATATCCGTGGCTGCGCGCTCGCCATCCGCCAATTCGTGCAGAATATTGAAAATCCCTCGTGGTCTTCAGCGACGGCGGTTGTACATGGTCAGTCATTCGACCATCAGCCGGTGGAATCCAGCAGGCGACTGGAACCGATCGACATTGAAATTGCGGCTCGGCAATTGAGCTCCAGACTGACTGTGCCGTCAGTCGGGCACAGTGCGGCTGTGCTGTCTACGATCCTGCGAGAACTGACACAGACCGTGACGAGTGGTTCCAATGGCTGGCGAGAAGCTGTCCACCGGATCGCAGTCAATTCGGGATGCTCGGAGACGTTGCTCAAACTCTCCCTGGGCGCGCTGATGAAGCCGCTTGCCGATGGCGTTGAGTTTGCCGACAAGATCAAGCAACGACGCACCCTGTTCGGCTTTATCATGCCCGGCAATGTTCCCGGTGCTGGGGTTCACGAGCTGCTCGCGGTCCTGGTCGCCGGAGGCGCCGCTCTTGTGAAAACCTCCACAGCCGAGCCGGTTTTTTTCTCCCAATTTGCCGCGACGCTTCGCCAGTTGGATGGCCGGTTCGGTACCGACCTGGGCAGTCGGTTGCGGGTGTTCAATTGGTCTCGCGAGCGCAAAGATCTCACCGAGACGCTGGTGAGAAACTGTCAGCACGTGGTGGCTCTCGGGGATGACCTCACGATTGCGCAACTGGAGCAGCTAGCGCCGGGCGGACAAATCATTGGCTTCGGCAGCCGTGCCAGTGCGGCAGCGGTGTTGGCCGACGCCATGGAAGGGGACGCGATCGTATCCACGGCTGACCGTTTGGCGCTGGATTGTGCGATGTTCGACCAGCGGGGATGCCTTTCGCCGCACCATATCTTTGTCGAGGGGCGGCCGCGGGAGTTTGCCGCAGAATTGGCGGCTGCCCTCTCTCGACTGGCTCCAATTGCTTTTTGTAACGACGGATTGCAGAGCCTGGCCCTGCAACAAAAGGCGGCTCTCCGTAGGGTGCGAGAAACTGCCCGATGGCGCCAGCTGGGAGGCCATGGCGTTGAACTTTGGCAGGATGCCAATTTCGGCTGGACGGTCGTTCTTGACGAGGCGGCAGCGTTCACGGTTTCGCCCGGATTCCGAACGGTGTATGTCTCAGGCTTTCGTGATCCATCCGAACTCGAACGTCGGCTGGAACCGATAAGGGACAAGATTGAGGGCTTCATTATTGCCGACGGTCCACCCTGCGAACGCGTCCATGCGGGCTCTCGCTCTAATACGAGTGCAGCGACGGCCGCGGCGATTCGCGCAATAGCTGCCCGTTGCGGTGCCACGCACATCTGCGGGCCTGGCGAGATCCAGTCCCCCCCGCTTTTGTGGCGACACGGCGGCGGTCAGTTCATTCGGCTGTTTATCGAGTAGCGCATCGCGCTGAATTTGCCTATAAGCCGATGATGGGGAGAAAAGATGCCTGAGAACTTTGAATTCGAATCCGGGGGCGCGATCAGCACGATCACATTCAATCGGCCCGAGCGGCGTAACTGTATGAGTCGCGAGGTCATGCTCGAATTCGAGCAACTTATCCTACGAGTGCGCGACGATCGTGCCACGCGCGTGCTGATTGTCACTGGGAATGGACCTGCGTTTTCGGCCGGTGCCGACATTTCAGGCACTAAGGGAATCGAGGATCCGGTCGCGCGGCAGCGCATTTTCGCCGAGCGCAACCGCGGGTTGCCGCGCATCATCGGGCGGGTATTCGACACGATCCTGCGCCTGGATTGTATGACAATTGGTGCGGTGAATGGCTTCGCCGTGGGCGGCGGATGGGCGCTGGCGGCGGCATTTGATTTCATTGTCGCGGCCGAGAACGCACAGTTCTGGGTGCCGGAGGTCGAATTGGGAGTGCCTTTTGCCGGGTTACCGGCGGAGGTAATGGCTAGACGGCTCGGCCCCTGGCTTGCCAAGGAAGCCATGATCGTCTGCCGACACTACAGTGCGCAAGAATTGTTCGCGCTGGGTATGATTAACAAAGTGGTTAGAAACGACCAACTGATGCCCGCTGCGCGCGAACTGGCCGAGCGTTTGTTAAAGTTGCCAGCCAAGTCCGCGACTGCAACGAAGCACGTGATTGACGGGGTGTTCGCCGGTCCGCGACTCTACTAAGCTGATTGCCAGCCATTGCAGGCAGCTTGTTGCCATGAAGTTGCTCACACCAACCGAGGGAGCCCGCTAGCGATGATCCTGCCAGACAGAATTGGACATGTCGTAATCAAGGTCCGCAATCTCGAGCGTTCCAAGCAGTTTTTCACTGAGGTGCTCGGACTTCAGCTGATGATGGAGCTGCCGAAACTCAAAATTGCATTCTTTGCCAGTAACGGTCGCGACCACCATGAGATCGCATGCGCCGAAGTCGGCGACGAGGCGGAGGGCCAGCACCGCAAACAAATCGGCCTGCAGCATATCGCTTTCCGCCTCAAGGATGAGGCCCATCTGCGCGCCGCCTACCGACAGCTCAAGGAAAAGCGCGTTCCCATCGAGTTCACGGTCGATCACGGAGTCACGAAGAGCATTTACTTTCGGGATCCCGACGGGCTGCTGTTTGAAGTGTACTGCGATAATCCGCCGGAATATGTCGCCCGCATGAAGGCCAATAGTTATGCGGGCATGGACAAACTGGATTTCGCTGCCGAGGAGCGTAGCCTGGCCGAGGCGTTGAGCGGCTTGATGGAATAGCAAGGCAAGGGTGAGTTGAGCTCATCGGCCCGAGATACGTTGGTTCAGCACGCGGGCCTGACGCCAGGTTGCCTGGTCTCCAACAGGCAGGTGGCATCGTTTGAGCGGCGGCTGGAGCTCTCGCGCAAGCCGTTCGCGAAGCAAACTGCCGCTCTCGGTTGTGGCGGAGACCGTCATGAAGTTTGGAGTTCACTATCAGTCCTATTCCGGTACTGAGCCGGTGCGATGGTATCGCGAGACGCTGGAGGAGGCCGTTCACGCCGAAGCTCTTGGGTTTGAGTCGATCTGGCCGGTGGAACAGCACTTCATAGCCGACCTATCGATTCTATCAGCTCCGCTTCTATTTCTGGCGGCGGCGGCGGAACGCACTAAAACTTTGCGGCTCGGCATTGCGGTCATATTGTTGCCGCTCTCTCATCCGGTCCGCATTGCCGAAGAGGTTGCGACACTTGACGTGTTGAGCAATGGTCGGGTGGAATTCGGTATTGGCAGAGGGGCGATCCCGGCGCATTTCAGTGGTTTTGGAGTGCCTCAGAACGAGAGCCGCGATCGCTTTCTGGAGAGCCTGGACGTTGTGTTGCGGGCGTGGCAAGAAGGCACTCTTTCTTATCACGGACGATTCTTCGAATTCGACAACCTGAACGTAGTACCCAAGCCGGTGCAAAGACCGCATCCACCGCTGCGAGTAGCCTGCAATAGTGCCGACACTTTTGAACTGATGGGGCAACTCGGGTACAAGATCTTTGCCGCTTCCCAAGTCAACCCCTACCATCGAATCAAGGAATACCTGGCGATCTACGATCAGGGTCGAGCGGTGGCAGGACATCAGGGACGGACTGAAGATGATTTCACCCTGCTGACGCCACTTTTCGTGGCTGAAGATACGGCCCGAATTCATCGCGAGATGGCACCGAGTGTGCGCCATTTGTTGCAAACCGCAACTTCGCTCCTGGAATCGGCTGCGGTGCCGGCAAAGGCTGCCGCACACTTGCGCGAAGTAGCTGAACGCTCGCGCCGGCTGACGTACGAGCGTATGAGCGAAACCATGGCGATCTTTGATACGCCGGAGCGCTGTATTGAGCGCTTGGGACGCCTGCAGGAAGAGTTCAAAATGGAACGCACGATTTGCTGGTTTAACCCGGGTGGGCGGGTTCCCCACGAGCGAGTGATGCAGAGCATGGAACTGTTCGCCGCCAAGGTGATGCCTTGGTTCGTTAAGAACTGAGTGATGCCTCGGCTTTGATGCGTGCGAAACGATGGTCGAGGAGCTAGGAGGGGCCAGGCTGAATTTGATCTTCGACGCCGACGATACGCTTTGGGATTCAAATGTTCATTTTCTCGAAGCCGAAGCTGAAATCGTCGAGCTGTTGAGTATCCGCGGGCTCACTGGGGCACAAATTCGTGCAGCGATTCGCCGCCACGAATTGGATATTATTACTGAAATGGGCTATGGACGGCGCCCCTATGTCTTGGCTGTCCAGCGTACTATTCGGGAATTGTTGCCGCTCGACGGTTACGAAGCGGTGGCGTTGGAGGTCGAACGCATTGGCGGACGTCTGATGGATCGTCCTTGCCCACTCTTGCCTGGAGTTGAACCGACGCTTCGGGAACTCGCAGGCCGCCATCGGCTGCTGTTGTTTACCAAGGGGCAGCCGGAGGAACAAATGGCCAAGCTTGAGCGAGCCGGGCTGCGTTCTTTGTTCGCCCGCGTCGGTATTCCGTTGGAGAAGGATGAAGCGGCCTATCGATTGCTTTTGGCACAGGCCGAACTGGATCCTGGACGAACGTTTATGATTGGCAACAGCCCCCGCTCTGACATCAATCCAGCGCTACGTGCCGGCTTGAGAGGGGCAGTTTTCATCCCGCATCCGCACACGTGGGAGCTGGAGCAGGAAGATCTGGAAGTGCGAGATAGCCGCGTGACCACGCTCACAAGCTTTTCTGGTCTGCTTGAACTGTTCTAGAATTGACTAGCCAATGGGTACTACTGCAGGTCTTCAGCTACTGGACGGCTCCGTTGAGCATCCTCTACGCCGGAAACTTTACCAGCGCAACCCGCCGATACCCCTAAGGCCGTTGCATCGGATGTGGCGGCGCACGATTGACGAAATCGAGATCGTGCGGGTTGAGCTCCCGGTTCGTCGGTTACATCCAGAACTTAATGGGATCATTGCCTGTCAGATAAGTGATTTTCATCTGGATCGCGATGAAGATGTGGTTCGGCTCGAGCAGGCCGTCAAAGCCATCAATCGACAACATCCGGAGTTCGTGTTTTTGACGGGTGACTATTTTTCGGGCCCGACGACCATGCGTCGTTACATCGACCCCTTCCGCCACGCTTTGGCGGAACTGCAGCCCTCTGTCGGGGTCTTTGCGATTCCTGGTAATCACGACCACTGGTCATCCATAAGTGTCATCGCCCAGGCGCTGAATGCTGCGGGTGTGCGTGTCCTCGCCAACGAGCACCAACGCGTAGTGACGCGCGGTCGAGACCTCGTGATCGTCGGCATTGACGATCTTTGGTCGCGACGCGCCGAGCCAGCTCGGGCGTTTCAGGGCCTTGGGCCGGATGACTGCACGATCGTGCTGGCACACAATCCCGATACCGCGCTCTACACCCGCCACCTGGGGCCAGGGGTGATGCTATGCGGTCATACCCATGGGGGTGTGGTGCGCATCCCGTTTTACGGGTCGGTGATCAATTCGATCTTAAGGATCGGAAAACAGTACTACGCAGGACTTAACCGTTACGGCGAGTTCTACATTTACACCAATCGCGGGCTCGGTACCTTTTGGCTGCGGATCCGGATCAATTGTCGACCCGAGATCTCGCGCTTTCGCCTTAGCTCGTTCGACGACGACGTCGTGCAGGAGCCTCCGCGGCCCCGCAGCTCCAGTCGCCGTCATCATCCGCGGCTGCACCGTTATACCCATTTTAGATGATTTTACGTTCGCGTAACGAAGTTATCTCCTGGGCGGTTAAGCCTAGTTCGCCACAATAGACACTTTCATTGTCAGCACCCAATTGGGGACTGGGTGAGTGCGGCGGGGTCGGTTTGCCGTTAAAGCGTACTGGCGAAGTGAATATAGTGATCGGGCCGAGTTGAGGATGATCAATCTTTTGTAGCGCGCCACGCTCGACTAAATGCGGGTCCGTCATAACTTCCGGCAGGTCTTTGATAACTCCGCAAATAATGTCATTGGCATGCAGCAACTCCATGATCTCGGCTCTCGTCTTCATGCTGGTCCATTGCCCAATCAGCGCGTCAATTTCGTCGCGATGCTGCGAGCGGGCCGATAATTTGGCAAAGCGAGGATCCTCACCCAGCTCCGGGCGTCCGATGATTTGGCACAGCCGACGCCAGCGGGCATTATCTGCCGCCAGGATCATGACCCAGCCGTCGCTGGCCGGATATGCGTTAGCTGGGGTAATTACACCGGCGGAGCCGCGGTTGCCTTCGCGCAACTGCCGCAAGCCCATTCCATAGTAGGCACTGATGTGTGAGACCATCGAGGGCAGCACTGCTTCCTGCATTGAGATCTCGACCATGACGCCTTCGCCGGTGCGGTCACGCTGGCGGAGAGCGGCGAGGATGCCAGCGCACAGATGGGTTGCGCCGAGCACATCGGCGATGATTGCTCCGCATTTCAGTGGGGGATCGTCCGGCCAGCCAGTTACCGCCATTACGCCGCTCATCGCCTGGACTATGGGATCAAAGGCGGGAAGGTTGCGGTTGGGTCCAGACTGTCCGTATCCCGTACTGCTGGCGTAGACAAGGCGGGGGTTGAGTTGACGTAGCGCCTCGTAGTTCAGACCCATCCGTTCCATGGTGCCAGCTTCGAAGTTCTCTACGACGACGTCGGCTTTTCGGACCAGACGCTTGAAAATTTCCCGCCCCTCGTCGGTCTTGAGATTGAGCGTGATCGAGCGCTTGTTGGCATTCATCAAGGCGAAGGCCAGCCCGATGGACTGCGTCGAGTCGCGGCGATACGCGGGGCGCATGCCATCGCCCCATTTAGGCGATTCAACTTTGATGATTTCGGCACCCATATATCCGAGCAACATAGTGGCATACGGGCCATTGACGAAATGAGTCAGATCGAGCACGCGAATGCCGTCCAGTGGAAGTATCGCCTGTTGCATCAGCGCAGACCTCGTCGTTGGCGTCAGCCGAGATGTTTGGCTACATATCGCTGCCAACGCATAATACGCAAGTCGCATGATTAAGAAGTGGTGCGGTACACTCGCGCTCATCATCGCTGGCTTTGCCCTCGCCTTGGGTCTGGCCGACGTTGGCGTGCGAGTGGCCAACTGGTGGTTTCCGTATTTCTATTGCTACGACCCTCACCGTGGATGGGGCTTGAATGCGGGATCTCACGGATGGTATCGGCGCGAGGGTGTAGCCTACGTCAGGATCAATCATGACGGTTTTCGGGGGCCAGACTACGCCAGAACAAAGCCTCCGGGAGTTTTTCGGGTAGCCGTATTGGGAGACTCATATGTTGAAGCGATCCAAGTACCCGAAGATAAAACTTTCACGGCGGTTATCGGCCGTCGCCTCTCCCATTGCCCGTCGCTCAAAGGCAAGCATGTCGAATCTATGAACTTCGGCGTGGACGGATACGGCACTGCCCAGGAACTGATAACGTTGCGCCGCAAAGTCTGGCAGTACTCACCGGACGTTGTGGTCCTGGCGATCTTTCTAGGCAACGATCTCCGCAACAATTCAATTGCACTCGAAACGGATCAATGCCGACCGTTTTACACCTACCAAGACGGGCATCTCAGGTTGGCCGGGCCGCTAGTCGATTCAGCGGCGTATCGAATGTGGTGTGCGGCGCGATTCGATTACCGCGATCTGCGCTTCGTGGAACTCTTCCGCAACACGTGGGAGACACTAAAGCACGGCCCCAGTCTGCCAACAGCGCAACATCCGATCGAGAAAGCCATCAATTACGATATCTATAAGCCGCCCACCAGCCGTGCATGGCAGGATGCGTGGCAGGTGACGGAGGCACTTATCAGCCAAATCCATGATGAGGTGTTGCGTCATCACGCGATGTTCCTGGCGGTCACGGAAGACACTAGCATTCAAGTGTGGCCGCAGTCGCAAACTCGCAAGCAGTTCGAGGAAAAGCTCGGGGTGTCAGATCTGTTCTACCCGGATCGGAGGATCGCGGCGCTGGGGCGTCGAGACGGTTTCCAAGTGCTGAACCTCGCACCCATCCTGCAAGTTTACGCGGAGACGCATCACGTCTTTCTCCACGGTTTCAAAAATACGCCGATGGGTTTCGGACATTGGAACGAGACCGGGCACGAACAGGCGGGACGTGCGATCGCCGACAAGCTATGCGACATGCTGGCCGAGAATCCGACACACGATGATCAGATTACCGCTCCACGACAAGCTCACTTTGCGGGAGATTCATGATTCGCGGCGATAGGAATGCAGATCCGCGGCAAACTATCGCTCCACATCCTGATAATAGCTCACGCCTAAGCCGCGTCGGCCAGTTCCGGCAAAGTGAAAAGGCTTAAGGGTTGCTCGAGTCCGGTTATGGAATGGCGGCCCCTGGGCGCGAGCTTCTCGCTGCAATGCTCAGCGACCGCATCGGAGATCAGCACTGGACACTGAAGCCGACGGCACAATCTTTCGAGACGACTTGTCAGGTTGACCGCGGGACCAATGGCTGTGAAGTCCAGCCGGTCGGGCGCACCGATATTGCCGTACACCACCGCTCCGAGATGAAGTGCCACTCCGAATGGAAGGGAAGGCAAACCCGCATGAGCGCGCTGCTCATTCAATGCCCGCATGCCGTGGCGCGCGGCACGCACAGCTGACAGCGCGGCGCTGCAGGCGGCTATCGTGCCATGTGATGCCAACGGGAAGATAGCCAGCAACCCGTCGCCGATGAACTTCAAGACCTCACCGCCAAACGGGTGAATTGCACCGACCAAGCGCCCACAATAATCGTTAAGAGCACTAATGAGCTGCTCGGGCCGTAGCGTTAGCGACAGTGCGGTGAAGTCGCGCAAATCAGAAATCCAGATGACCGCTTCGATAGTTTCGCCCACACCGCGCTGGACCATGCCGCCGAGTACCTTTTCGGCGCTTCGACGTCCGAGGTAAGCGCGAAGCAGACTTCGTGTGGTCTCGCGTTCGATTACCACCTGAAGCGGAGCGGCCATTACCACAGCGATCTGCTCCAGATAGACTCGCTGCTTGCGATTAAAGCCCGATGAATCCGAGGCTACCCACGCAATCTCGTGGCTGCTTCCGTTTAACCTGAAACGAAGCGTTCGACCGTTGTCGGCTGCGTCTCCTATCGCCGTCATTCCATGGAAGAGTACCTCTTCACTGGCGCGTTTATCGGTGATCTGCCATCGCCATCGGCTTGCTGCGAGCAGTGGATCGAGCCGGGCGATAGTCAATAGCGCGCGACTTAGTGGCAATCCTTCGGCCGCGAGCCGATTGCAGAGCTCGCTGAGCAAAACACCGGGTGTCGCCACCCGGGCACCTTGGCGCAACAGCCAGTCAATGGCGGTGGTTGACGACAGCACAGGGTTAAAGTTTTTTGAATGGAGGTCTTATGTGTCTGGCGGCGATCCTTGGAGGCATCGCTCCGCCGGTTACGTGAAACACGAGTCAGGTCGAAACGCTGCGCCGGGGCTGATTGAGGCGAGGGTCAGGCCCGGGCTCGCCGCCACTGGCAGCAATTACCAGACGCCCCAAATAGTGAGACCATCCATCGCTGTGTTCCGGTACTGCCTCGGGTGGTAAGCCGCTATGTGTGAAGCGCACCAGGGTGTGACCCTCAATGGGCACCAGCTCGATTTCGATGAGCGAAGAACCCGGCGCAACCGACGCCTTATCGCTTTCCCAGCCCCAGGTGTAGGCAAGTCGCGAGACTGGGACCACTTCCCTGAACTCGCCTCGGGCAACTCGGCCGTGGCCGGCGTCAACCAGAAAAATTCCACCCGGACGTGGATCGAGTTCTGCCGACAAACCCATCCAACGCACTAGGCGCTGAGGGTCGGTGAAAAAGGCGAACACCGTGGCGGGATCCGCAGCGATCCTGAACTCGCGCCTGATTGTATTTTCGCTCTCCATCGCGGCGATAACCCGCCTTGATGCGTCCCACCGGACTGATTATTCCGACTTCTTGACGAAGTTGAGCGACGCTGAATTGATGCAATAGCGCAAGCCGGTCGGTGCCGGACCATCATCGAAAACGTGGCCGAGATGAGCGCCGCAGCGGCTGCACATCACCTCAGTTCGGTTCATTCCCCAGCTGTAGTCGGGCGCTTCCTCGATATGTTCGCTCTTCAACGGTGCATAGAAGCTGGGCCAGCCGCATTCGGAATCAAATTTGGTCTCGGAGCTGAAGAGCTCGTTGCCGCAGCAGACGCAGAGATAAACTCCAGGTTCGTTGAACGCCCAATATTTGCCGGTAAAGGCGCGTTCGGTGCCCTTGCGCCGGGTTACGGCAAACTGCTCTGGCGTGAGCAGCTGGCGCCATTCTTCATCGGTTTTGGTAATTCGGTCGCCCATAGAAAGTACCGTCCTGATAGCTCACCTTAAACCATACAATATTTCTCGCCCGTACCGCCATTATCAAACCTCTCGGTCGGGCTCCGCACTGGCGTGGTGTTTTCCGTTTGCGGGTTGCGTTTGCTATGGAAGTTGTGAAAACCTGTAACTGTATATATGTTGATTCGGAGGATTCGGCCGGCGGGTGTTCCACTTTTAGAGACTGAAGGCAGGATTGTTCATGGCTGAGCGCGAGCTCAGCAACTACAAAACCCAGCCTCGCCAGGGAAGCCGGTCATACCGCCCGCCATCCCGTCTCAGTCACAACGGCGCAAGGAGCAAGGAAACCAATGGCCAAAAACTCATTGTCGATTATCGACAACCGCACCGGCAAGCAGTACGAGATTCCGATCGAAGAGGGCGGTGTGATCCGTGCCAGTTATCTGCGTAATATCAAGACCGGTCCGGACGACTTTGGTTTGATGTCATACGATCCAGCTTTTACCAACACCGCCTCTTGCCGCAGCAAAATCACCTTCATCGATGGCGAAAAAGGCATTCTTCGCTACCGCGGCTACCCCATCGAGGAGTTGGCCGAGCGAAGCAACTATCTTGAAGTCGCCTATCTCATCGTTAAGGGGGAGCTACCCGATCGCAAGCACTATTTGGCCTGGGAGCACAACATCAAGATCCATACGATGGTGCATGAGAACATCAAGAATTTCATGCAAGGCTTTCGTTATGATGCTCATCCGATGGGAATGTTGGTCGGGACAATTGGCGCGCTCTCCACATTTTATCCCGACGCCAACAATATCCATGATCTGGAATCGCGGCGCTTGCAGACCCGTCGCTTAATCGGCAAGCTGCCGACCATCGCGGCGTTTGCCTACCGGCATGCGCTTGGCTTCCCCTATGTTTATCCGGACAACGATCTGAGTTACACCGGTAACTTCCTGTCGATGTTGTTCAAGATGACCGAGCTCAAGTACAAACCGAACCCCACACTTGAGCGGGCACTGGACGTCCTGTTCATATTGCACGCCGATCACGAGCAGAATTGTTCGGCCAACGCGATGCGCGCGGTGGGGAGTTCACAAGTTGATCCATATTCGGCGGTCGCGGCCGCGACCGCGGCGCTGTACGGGCCGCTGCATGGTGGCGCCAACGAAGCCGTGATTCGGATGCTGATGGAGATCGGTTCACCCAAGAACGTGCCGGCTTTCATCAAAGCGGTAAAAAATGGCGAACGGCGGCTGATGGGATTCGGCCATCGGATCTACAAGAGCTACGACCCGCGGGCCAAGATCGTCAAACGGATAGCTTACGAGGTCTTTGATGTAACAGGTCGCAATCCGTTGATTGATATTGCCCTGGAGCTGGAGCGGATCGCCCTGGAAGACGATTATTTTGTCACCCGCAAGCTTTACCCCAATGTGGATTTCTACACGGGCGTAACCTATCAAGCGATGGGGTTCCCGATGACCATGTTTCCAGTGTTGTTCGCGATTCCACGCACTTCCGGATGGATGGCACAGTGGGCGGAAATGGTGCGGGATCCCGAACAAAAAATCGCGCGTCCACGCCAGGTGTACACGGGCGAAAACCTGCGCCACTGGATTCCCATTGACGAACGGCCGGAACCGTTGATGCGCGAAGACGCAGTGAGCGATCGCATCTGAGGCAGCGTTGGGAGCGTGTCGTGCCGGTTCAAAGCCTTCGTCGTCAAGGCGCACGATCGTGAACCGGCACGCCTGCCGTTGCGGAGCAAAGCTGCCCAAGATGTGAATTAACTTCCTCGGTCTACCTTATTGAGCTTTTACTCGCGCGGAGCGAAATGGTAGTTTGGAGCACTCTGAGCATTGTCGAGGGTTGCATCTCGATGTGCGCCGAGCTCCATGGCTTCCGAGGAAGACGAGATTCTCACGATCAAAGAGTTATCGGAGCATCTGCGAGTTCACCCGACCACCATTTACAGGCTTCTCCGGCAAGGTAAACTCCCTGGCTTTCGCATTGGCAGCAATTGGCGGTTCAATCGGGCTACGATCAAGGAGTGGGAGAAGCTGCAATCGTCGCTGACTCGAGCGGCCAGTACTCGTGGCCGCTCGAAGGGCCCGAAAAAGGGGGATTGAGCATGGATATCCGCGGCTCCGCCATTTGACAAAACACCCTTAAACACATAGCTAAACGGCTGTTGGTGCTGGAGCGCTCTGGCCGCCCGGCGCCGAGGCGCGACAATAGCGCACTCAACCACGAGCAGGCAGAACCGCATAGCAGACGTTCCGAGGGGTGCCGATGCCAACCAAGTATGTCGAGGTAAACGGCTACGCAACTTATTTTTACTACATTGGCAAAACCACCTTGCCCGACATCGTCCCCGATTTCTCGCGAGGCCGGGCTGTTTTGCTACTGCACGGCGCAGGATCCAATGGTCATGCCTGGCATTACCAATACGAGCATCTTGGCCAGCATCACAGTCCGATTGCGCCCGATCTGCCGGGACATGGTCGCTCCTCAGGCGTCGAAGGACTGCCGACCATTGAAGATTACGCCGCATTCACTGCAGCGTTGATCGATGCCCTCAAGCTGGATTCAGTGGTGGTCGCGGGCCATTCCATGGGTGGCGCAATAGCTATGCAACTAGCGCTGCAGGACCCGCGTCGCGTATCAGCCTTGGTGCTGGTCGCCACAGCGGCCAAATTTGAAATCCCCAAGGAACGCATCGAGACCTGGCGGTCCGTCGCGATGGGACGAATGCCGCAACCGTTTGACAACCTGGGCTATTCTCCCAAGACTATCGCGAGCAAACCTGAAATAATTCGTGAAGGATGGGCGGAGCAGGTGCGGACCGATCCGAGAGTACGGTGGGGCGACCTGGTGGCGTGTTCGCGATTTGATTTGCGCGATCAACTCGGCAGGCTTGACAAGCCTACTCTAATCCTGGCCGGCGCGGACGACACCATTACACCGGTGACTGAAGCCCAGTCGCTCAGAAGCCTGATCCCCGGAGCAAGTCTCGAAGTCGTTCCCGAGGCGGGTCATCGCCTCACGACTGAACGTCCCGACGTAGTCAATAGCGCCATCGAGCAATTCCTCGACGGTTTGCGATGATTGCCTGCGACGAATTCTGCGCCTGCTGATGCTGGCGGGAAACGCGGCGTTCGGGTCTGGTCCTGATTGCTCGCTAAGCTGATGCTTTAACGGAGTGCAACATGAGCCTCAGTCGCAAGACCGCCGTGGTCGGTGTCTATGAGCATCCGACACGGTTCGCTCCTGACAAGAGCATGTATCAGATTATGGCCGAAAGTATCCGCGGTGCACTCGATGACGCCGGTTTGACGATCAAGGACGTCGACGGCATCTGCGCCGCGGGGATGGGAATGAGCGCGATGGGGATTGTCGGATTCTGTGACTACATGAATCTGACCCCCAATTTCATGGACAGCACTAATATCGGCGGCGCTTCGTTTGTCGCTCATACTGCGCACGCGGCGGCAGCAATTCACGCCGGGCTGTGCAATGTGGCGGTTGTTGCATACGGCTCGACCGCCGCGTCCGCCCGCGTTGCCATTGGCACCGGCGGAGGGGGGGCTGGTGGCGACCCCTGCGACCAGTACGAGTTGCCTTACGGCCCCACCACCGTCGGCGCATATGCGATGATCGCTCAGCGCCACATGCACGAATACGGGACGCGACCTGAACAGTTAGCTGAGATAGCAGTGACCATGCGCTATCATGCCTCTCTCAATCCTGTAGCCAAGTACCGCGAGCCGATCACGGTGGACGACGTGCTGGCGTCGCGCATAATCTCATCGCCCCTTCATCTGCTCGACTGCTGCATCATTAGTGATGGCGGTGGCGCCGTGGTCGTGACCTCGGCCGAAAGAGCGCGCGATCTGAAAAAGAAACCAGTATATATCCTGGGCGTTGGTGAAACAGTCCGCCACGCGGCGCGTGGCCAGCGCGACTTCCTGGAGATCGCGGCCGCGCAATCGGGTCGCCTGGCTTTCGAACGTGCCGGAGTCACGCACAAAGATATCGACATGGCGATGATATACGACTCCTTTACCATTACTGTGTTGACCACCCTGGAAAATCTCGGTTTCTGTCAGCGGGGTGAGGGCGGCGACTTCGTTACCGGCGGCCGTCTACGTTATGATGGCGAGCTCCCGCTGAACACCGACGGTGGCGGCCTCTCGTCGAATCATCCAGGAATGCGTGGAATTTTTTTGGTGATCGAGGCAGTGAAGCAATTGCGGGGCGAATGCGGTCCACGCCAGGTTAAGGACTGCAAAATTGCGCTGGCTCACGGCACCGGCGGTGCACTTGGCACCCGGCACTCAGGCGCCACCTTGATCATGACCAACCAATAAGGTTGGAGGTCCGAACAAAGATGCCGCAAGAAAAAGAGGCCAGGACTTATCGCAAACCATTGCCCCACATTGACGAAGAGATGCGGCCCTGGTGGGAAGCGCTTCAACGTCATGAACTGTATGTGCAGAAGTGCCGCGATTGTGGCGACCTCCGATTTCATCCACGGGCCTTGTGTCCGAGCTGTTTGTCGCCGCGAACCGAATGGCTGCGGGCAAAAGGTACTGGCAAAATCTACACGTTTACCACAACCTACCAGAATCAAGCTTCGGGGTTTCGCGATTCCCTGCCATACACCTTGGCCTGGGTCGAATTGGACGAGGGCCTCAAGCTGCTGACTAATATTGTCGACTGCTCCCCAGAACAGGTTAGAATTAATATGCCTGTCGAGGCGGTATTCGACGACGTCACCCCCGAGGTGACGCTGCTGAAGTTCCGGCCCGCACGGTAGTCGCAGGCTATGGGAAGCGCCAAAAGCGGTCTAATGTGCCACATATCGGCAATAGGAGCTCGGAGCCCGAGGTGAGTACAGTTCTTGATCTGCACAGTCACAGCGAGGCCTCCGAAGACAGCCGTGCGCCGCTCGAAGCCTATCTCAACTGGCTTAAATTGCGCAGATCCGAGCGGCCCGTCGACGGCATCGTGCTAACCGAGCATCGCCAATTCAACAAGAACGCCGATTATCGCGCGCTCGAAGACAGGTTCGGGATTCTGGTGCTCAAGGCTTCTGAGGTCGAGACTGACTACGGCCACATGCTTGTCTTCGGCGTTACCGATGAAATGACGCGCCGCTTTGACTTCGCCGACGTCCATCTGCCCGCGCAGCTATTCATCGACGAGATCGCACGAATGGGCGGGATCGTCGTTCCCTGTCATCCCGGAAGGCCTCATGTTGGGCTGTTCGAGCATTACGCAAACCGGCCACCTTTGGAAAACGTGGTGGCCGTTGAGGTCTACAACGGCGGCTCGCGGAAGGGAGAGGATGAGCGCAGTCTGGAGCTTGCCCGGCGCTTCGGGTACCGACAAATTGGCGGTTCCGATAGCCATTTGGTGAGCTTGATTGGGCTGTGCGCGACACGTTTCGAGGCCGAGGTGCGCAGTATCGAAGATCTCGTAAATGAATTGAAACGTGGTGCGTACGAACCAGTCGATTTCCGCCCTCGCCGCAAACCAGTTCAGCCGGCTGTGGCAGTTGAGGTGAAATAAGTATGGTCGACTACGATCCCGCGCTGATTGGGCGTGTTTTCGAGGTCACCGATCCAGTGCCCGTCACCGCAGAGATGATCCGGGATTTTTGCCGAGCTACCGGTGAAACCAGTCCGCTGTTTGTCGACGAAGAAGCCGCGAAACGCGGACCCTATGGCTCAATTGTCGCCCCGCCATCATTTGCGGTTACGTTTCGCAACGGGCGCCAATTCTTTGAGCATATTCCGCGTTTCGGCCGTCAAGGTTTCGATGCCGGTAAAGATGTTGAGTTTGTCGCGCCAATCCGTCCGGGTGATAAGATAACGCTCAGCTCTCACGTTAAAGAGATTTACGAAAAAACCGGGCGTACAGGGTCAATGGTCTTCGTTGTCGTTCGTTCAACGCTGAAAAATCAGAATGACGAAATCGTGGCCCACGTCGACCATCGGTTTATGAATCGGCCCTAATCGCCGCGTGCACGGTTGGAAAGCATGCCGCAATCGCAAAGGAAGTACGAGGACGTCAAAGTCGGAGACGCCCTGGGTCCCCAGGAGCTGTTTTTAAGCAAGGAGCAGGTTCGCGCCTATGCTCGCACCACTGGAATGTGGGTCCCGCGCTTCACCGACGACGAGGGGGCCCGCAAAGAGGGGCTGCCGGGAATGATTACTCCGGGCAACATGAGCCTGGCTCTGCTAAGCAAGCTGGTGACTGATTGGCTCGGTTCCAGCGACGCTCGGTTAGTCCGAGTCGGTACCACTTACCGCCAGCCGGTCTTGCCTGATCACACGATAATCCTGCAGGGCTTCGTGACACATACCAATGACGCCGACCGAACCGCTGATATGGATATTTGGATCGAAAACGAGGAAGCCGAACGGCTGGTGATTGGCACGGCCACGGTGCAGTTCGGCAAATCATAAAACGAACGGGGGCTACGGGGACTGCTATATTTGCTGATATAGTGTTGTTCGTCCAGACCATCTACAGACCACGGCGTCTTCTTGCCCTTGAGCGCTACAAGCCTGAACCCGCAGAGTCTTCGGTTTAGGCGTCGGACCGCAAATGTTCGAACAGTGAAAGCTGGGATTCCCCAGCCGGTCCACTCAATGGTCTGCAAAGAAGGGATTCGACGCGGTGCTCTCTCTTTCGCGGTGTGAGTGAGCAGCGGCTACTCTGCTAAGGGTGGTCGGTCGAAAAAGCGTTAATTCAGCCACAAAGCCGTAATCCAGCGATGACTTGCGGGCAGATTTGGTGGAGCAGAAGGGATTTGAACCCTCGACCCCTACGTTGCGAACGTAGTGCTCTCCCAGCTGAGCTACTGCCCCACACTCGAAGACGCAAACGCCTGACTAAGATACCGCGACCTCATCAGCATCGCCAGTGCTGCTAGCCTCTTCCTCGCGGCCCATCCGCTCGCAGAGTCATTTCCAGCCATACGCGCAAATTATCGGCGAGTTCAGGCCGCTTGAGACCAAAGCCGATTTGCGCTGTCAGGTAGCCGAGACGGTCTCCCAGATCGTAACGGATACCCTCGAATTCGTAGCCTAGCATCGTGCGCTTTTTGCTCAGTGCCAACAATCCGTCGGTGAGCTGAATCTCACCGCCAGCACCTGGCTGGGCCTGCGCCAGCAAGTCAAAGATATCAGGCGTCAGGACGTATCGGCCCACGATTGCAAGATCACTCGGTGCCAGCTCAATTCGCGGCTTCTCAACCATTCCCTGCAATTCGTACAGGCGCGGCCGGACGGCGCGAACCGCGACAATGCCGTACTTGGGGATATCCCGTTCGGCGACTCGCATCAACGCGACTGATGGCGTAGCGGCTCCGCTGATATCGAGCAATTGCTGCAGACAAGGTCGCTCACAATCGAAGATATCGTCGGGCAGGATAACGGCGAATGGCTCGTCGCCGACTGCTTCTCGTGCCTGCAAGACGGCATGACCGAGACCTAGGGGTTCACTCTGCCAAACCGCAACAAACTGGGCGAGTCGAGTGGGTTGGCGAACCGCCTCGAGCATGTCGTTCTTACCTCGCTGCTGCAGATAACTTTCCAAGGCCGACGCGGGCTGGAAGTGCGCCAATCCAAGAGTGCGGTTCGGATTGAGCACCAGGATTATTTGTTCGATCCCCGAAGCCACCGCTTCTTCAACCACTAGCTGCAAGGCTGGTTTATCGACAACTGGTAGCAGTTCCTTAGGTATTACTTTTGAAGCCGGCAGCATCCTGGTGCCAAGGCCGGCCGCAACAATTACAGCCTTACGAATTTTCACTGATCTCTACCAACTGCTCGGGTTTGATCGTGTGTTGGAGCGAATTGTCGGTGCACCGGTCAACCTCGAGGCTGCGGGATTAGCCGCAAGTGCCACAATACGGACCGTTCCTGCTGCGCGAGCAGTCACCAGTTCTGAGATTGCTCGAATGCCAAGGTGCGTCTCGATTGCTATGACTATCGAACGCATTTCAGAATTCTATTAACCCATATTGATGATGTAAAGTTGAACCAATGAAGTCTGCCTATTTCGACGCGTTCTCGGGGCTCAGCGGCGACATGATTGTCGGCGCGATGCTCGATGCGGGCGCCGAGCTGGATGAGCTCAGGAGCCTTGTGGCAGGGTTGCGCCTGACCGGCTGCGAGCTCTCAATGCGCCGCAAGTCGGTAAGCGGAATTGAAGCCGTCAAGTTCGACGTGAAGGTATTGGAACCGCAGCCGGAACGCCACCTTGGGGAGATCCGCGAAATTATTGACCAAGCCGGCCTCGCACCCAGGATAGCGCGCGACGCGATCCGAGTATTCGAACTGCTCGCTGAGGCGGAAGCAGCCATTCACCATACAACGCCCGAACGGGTTCACTTCCACGAAGTGGGGGCGGTTGATTCGATCGTCGATGTCGTCGGCGCGGTTTGGGGAATCGAGACGCTGGGACTCGACGACCTGCTCGTGTCGGAGCTGCCGCTGGGAAATGGGTTTGTGCAGTCGCGCCACGGCGTAATCCCCGTGCCGGCGCCGGCCACTGTTGCCTTGCTGGCAGGCTTCCCCGTGCGCCTGAATGACGGGCCTTCGGAAATGGTGACGCCCACGGGTGCCGCGATTGTTAAAGCCTTTATGCAGCCGGTCCGGGGTGTGCTGGATTTCGAGGTGGAACGAATTGGATACGGAGCGGGCAGCAAAAACTTCGCCGACCGCCCGAACGTTTTGCGCCTAGTGGTCGGGCGCCGCGGCGGGGGATTCGATGCGGATGAGCTGGTTGAAATCGTTGCGAATATCGACGATTCGAATCCTCAAATATACGATCATGTATGCCAGCGGTTATTTGCCGCGGGTGCTCGTGATGTGACAATTATCCCGGCAATTATGAAAAAGGGGCGCCCCGGAGTGATCCTTTCGGCGCTGGCGGATCGTGCGCTCCGAGAACCAATCGCCAGGATCATATTTGCGGAAACCTCAACTATTGGCCTTCGCTTTCACCCGGTCTCACGCCTGAAGCTGCCACGGCGGATTGTGTCGGTGAATACTCGGTTCGGATCGATTCGTGTCAAAGTGTCAGGCATTGGCGCTTCACCTTGGACGATCGCCCCGGAATATGACGACTGCCAGCGAGCCGCACTCGCCCACAATGTTGCCCTGAAGGTTGTGATGGACGAAGCGCGGACCGCAGCGCTCCAGGTCACGATGACGTGAGTGAACGCCTGCGCATTACCGAAATCTTCTTTAGCATCCAGGGTGAATCGACCTGGGCGGGCTGCCCTTGTGTCTTCGTGCGGCTGACCGGCTGCAATCTACGTTGTCATTGGTGCGATACTGAGTACGCATTCCACGAAGGACGTCACTTAGAAATTGACGAGATCGTCGAGCAGGTGCGGGGTTATGGCTGTAACCTGGTCGAAGTGACCGGAGGGGAACCGCTGTTGCAAAAAGGTGTCTACCGACTGTTCGAGTTGCTCCTCGAAAACCGATTCACGGTGCTGGTGGAGACTTCGGGGGAGCGAGACTTAAGTTCGGTCGACCCGCGGGTCATCAAGATAATGGACCTGAAGTGTCCTTCTAGCGGTGAATGTGCTCGCAACCGCATGAGTAATCTTCGTTACCTCTCCAATCGCGATGAATTGAAGTTTGTGATTGCCGACCGCTGCGACTTCGAATGGGCCTGTGAGATCGTTAGGCAGCATCGACTCGCTGATCGAGTGCACGCCATCCTCATGAGCCCGGCTTTCGGTTACCTTGCTCCTGCGGAGCTGGCCAATTGGATCCTGCGGGAACGCCTGCCCGTGCGCATGCAATTGCAACTGCACAAGCACATCTGGCCACCTGACACCAGGGGCGTTTAGGGATCTTGCTATTTGTCCGCCGGAGCGGGGTGCGAGTAAACGAAATCAGTCTGCGCCGTCATCGTGGCTGACGACGCGTGCTGGTAACGCTGCCCCTGAATTATCGCTGTTGACCGGGGACGCGGAGTCGCGATCGGTGAGTGCGGAACCCGCACCGGTTGCGCTGGCAGACGACCCGGCGACCTGTACGGGTGCAGGAGTCGCAAGGCTGGCTGTTGCAAGGCCGCCCCCCGGCTCGGGCCCCGGCATCACGTATGTCGGAATCCCTGCACGGAGTTCAACGGCCCGCTCCAGCTTTCCCATATCGACCTGGTCCTCGAGACCGAGGCGCTGCACTTCATGCTGGGCGTAGTTCCACAAGCCCGGGTAACGGGCGTACAAGTCGTCATGAACTTCGACATAGAGGTTCTCATCGCGCCAGCCGAACTTAATGGGTTGGTAGACGAATCTGCCGGGAGTACCGATCTTAACTTTTGAGTATAGACGCTCAATATCCTCCGGATAAAGTCGCACACATCCGTGGCTGACATTCATTCCCACGCCCCAGGGAACGTTGGTGCCGTGCAGCGCATATTCCGGTAGGCTGAGCGAAAGTCGGTAATGACCGAGGGGGTTGTCAGGGTCGCCGCCTGGAATTACGTGGTCAGCCTCACCATCTCGTTCCAGATGCTCCTGGTAAATATCATCCGGCACCACCCAGGTTGGGTCCTTGGTTTTGGCTACCACTGTCCAAGCGCCGACCGGCGTCTTCCAGTCGAAACGGCCTAATCCGACTGGGAAGGTGTACACCACCGAGGCCGGTCGTCGGCTGAACGACACGGCCTTTAGCTTTCCGTGGCGATGCACTGGAGTAGGCGGGGGATAAAAATAGTAAAGCCTCATTTCAGGGATGTTGAGAACGATTCCGACACGTGGTCCTTCCGGCAGTATATGTTCGGTCGGCAGTATAATCTCCTTGCCCACCGGCGGCGCCCACCAGTCCAGATGGTTGTTTGCGTCAGACACCTCTTTGGCCGACAAACCGTACCAACGCCCGACGTCAAGTAGCGTATCGCCCTTTCGTATCTTGTAAGTGGTGAGCGAACCGATGATGTCACTGCGCGGGCCGGGCATCGGATAGGCGTATAGCGGCCGGTTGGCAAAATCATCTTCGCTCCAGCCACGAGCGATCGAGGGCGAAAGGATAAAAGTAATGAGTAAACTTGCAAGCAGGAACAACGGTGTTAGCCATCGAATGGATACAAGCGTAAATGAAGCCCCTTCAAATCGGGCCGCGAGACCTCCATGGTCCATAATCGGTTTACCCCCGCTCGTTTAGCCGAGCTGGTGTTCTGATACTAAATTCTAAGTTGCGTGCAATTAGTCGGCAATCGGGCGTAGATTAGCGAATTTAAGCATCAGTAATTTAAGACCGCCTCGTTCGAAAGCGATCCAAGCCTTGGCCCCGTCGCCACGACCTTCACGCCGCTTAACCACACCGAGACCAAAAGTTGGATGGTAAACTTTTGCGCCGATATTGAAGTCGGCTTCGGTTCCTTGTTCGGCTTCTGGCAGCTGACTGTCGCTATAATCCACATAGGGCTCACGCGGCGGTGGACGCACGAAGCTCGAGGAAATATATTCGGGAGCAATTCGGCGCATCAAATTATGTTCGATTTCACTCAGAAAGCGCGACGGGATCGTGTCCTGGCGATTTCCATAGAGCTCCCGCGAGAGCGCGTTGGTTAAATAAAGCAGGCGGCGGGCTCGCGTCATACCGACGTAAACCAACCTGCGCTCTTCTTCAATTTCGTGGTCATTGTCCTGGGGGCGCAGATGCGGGCAGAGTCCTTCTTCCATCCCGGTGATGAAGACCACCGGATACTCCAGACCCTTGGACGTGTGCAGCGTCATGAGGGTGATCCTGCCACCACCAGCATCGACCTGATCGGCATCGTTAACCAACGCGACCTGTTCGAGAAACTCACCCAAGCCACCTTCGGCGTGCTCAGCATCGAAAGCGTCAGCGGCTGCCAGCAGCTCCGAAAGGTTGGTGAGGCGAACCTTAGCGTCAGGCATGCTCGCGAGATAATTCTCAAAGCCACTTCGTGCAATGATCTGATCGAGGATTGCCCGCACGGACATGGCGCTGACGCGTCCCATCAACTCCCGCAGCCAGGAGTAGAGATTGCTGGCCTGCTTGGCGATGCGTAGAGCTACGCGGGACTCGCTTTCCAGTCTGCCCAGCGCCTCGAACATCGAGATCTGCTCACGCGCCGAAAGCTCGGCAATGACTTCAAGGGTCTTGGCGCCAATTCCCCGCGGGGGAGCACCAATTGCGCGGGCGAGGCTCAGTCCGTCAGCCGGGTTTGCAATGACACGCAAGTAGGCGACCAAGTCCTTAATCTCGCGCTGATCGTAAAAGCGCAGCCCGCCGACAATGTAATAGGGCAATCGATGCCGCATCAGCGCCTCTTCGAGGACGCGCGACTGGGCGTTGACGCGATAGAAGATCACGATGTCCGCGGGTCGCATCCCCTGCTCGAGCAGCCGCACGATCTCGCGTGCGATGTATTCAGCCTCGTCGCGTTCGTGACGCGCAGTGTAATAGGTTACTGGCTCGCCGGTTGCATTCTCGGTCCACAGCTGTTTTGGTTTTCGCTCGCGATTGTTCTGAATCACCGCGCCCGCAGCAGCCAGGATGGTCTTGGTAGAGCGGTAGTTCTGCTCGAGTTTTAAAATCAGGGCGTTGGGATAGTCGCGTTCAAAATCGAGGATGTTGCGAATATCGGCTCCTCGCCAGCGATAGATTGACTGATCCTCGTCGCCAACCACGAAGAGGTTGCTGGTGGCCGCCGAGAGTGCTCGTACCAACAGATACTGGGCGTGATTCGTATCCTGATATTCATCGACCAAAAGGTGTTGCGCCCGCTGTTGCCATCTGCTCAAGACCGAGCGATCGGTTTCGAACAATCGATAGACCAGCAGGATCAGATCGCCGAAGTCCATCGAGTTCATCTCGCGCAGACGCTGCTGGTAAAGTCGATAAAGCTCGGCGATGGTACGTTCGCGAGTCGACGTGGCGGCTTCGGCCATCTCCTCGGGCAAGGTGCCTTCGTTTTTGGCCTGCTCGATCCGTGAGCGTAAGACCTCGGCCGGGGGCGGATCGGGCAGATTCGCCTCATTCAACACCTGACGGACGATTGCAAGGGCGTCGGCCTCGTCAAGGATTGAAAAACTCGGTGTATAGCCCAACAGATGAGCTTCCCGACGCAATACTCGTGCGCAGAAGGCGTGAAAGGTGCCTACCCAGGGAAGGTGCTTGCGATCACCCACCAACGCAGACACCCGCTCGCGCATTTCAGCAGCCGCCTTGTTAGTAAATGTGACCGCCAGTGTTCCCTCAGGCGGAGCTCCACGATCGGCCAGCAAATGCGCAATCCGATAGGTCAAAACTCGAGTCTTGCCGGAGCCTGCTCCTGCAAGGATGAGAATCGGACCGTCATGAGCGAGCACCGCTTCGCGTTGCTCCGGATTGAGATCAGCGAGCGTAATCGAGGGCATTTGCTAGAATCAAGCGCAGGACAACAGCGCGCATCGAATGAAGCGTTTCTAGCATAACCGTGCCCCGACTCATCGCAAAGTAGAGGCTCGAGGAATTTCCACAGGCCCGAAAGCTTGCACCCGCAAGGAAAAGCGCAAGATGGCTGAAGGGAACTGATCAATTCGATGGCTCGCTATCAGTATCGCGATCGCTTTTATCGCCAGGCGGCAGAGCGAGGTTGGCCCTCGCGGGCAGCCTTCAAGCTCGAAGAATTACTTGAACGGTTCAAGCTGATCGGTCAAGGAGCTCGAGTCGTGGATCTTGGTTCCGCACCTGGTGGCTGGCTGGCAATCCTCTCACGCAAAGTTGGCCAAGAGGGCCGGGTGGTCGGCATAGACCTCGTCCCCTGTGTGGCGTCGACAGCCAATACCATCACGCTCGTTGGCGACGTCCGCGATCAAGCACTACATCGGCGAACCGCCCAAGCACTGGGAAGCCCCGCCGATCTGTTGACCAGCGACCTGGCGCCCAAGCTAAGTGGAATAGCCGAGCGCGATCAGGCTAAATCCCTTGAGTTAATCGAGGCGGCGCTTGCTTTTGGGCGTTCGGTGCTCAAACCTGGGGGCGCGATGGTAGCCAAGGTCTTTATGGGCTCAGAGTTCGAGGAAGCAAGGCGGCTTTTTACCCATGATTTTGTCAAAGTTTCGGTGGTGCGAACGCGAGCGAGCCGCCCTGGATCGTCGGAGCTATACTTCGTCGCTCGGGAATTGCAAAAGATTCATTGACTCCTTTTCCGGTACCTGTGCCATTCTTCCGGCCAGGTCTCGAGCCGGGCGCGCTCATCGGCCTGGGTCAGGGGGTCGGTTCACGGCGAGAAGGCGTTGAAGCGCGATTGTGGCGTGCAGGACGTCACCCAACTAAGCCTATGACATCTGTTCGCACAGTGTTGCCATTCTACGCGGCGATGCTGCTGTGCCTGTCGGCATGTGCGCATGAGTCCGCGAGCGTGCCTGCGTTGTCTGATCAGGTCCGAGTCGATGTCGCCGACGTCGCATATGATCACTCGGCGGGTGTCCATTACCTGGTGCTCGAGGAAAAGGCTGGACGACGCGTTCTGCCGATAGTTGTCGGGGACGACGAAGCTCAGGCCATTATGTTCGAATTACGCGGCGTCCGGCCGCAACGGCCGCTCACGTATGAATTGCTGCTTCAGCTGATCCAACTAACCGGAAACAGGATCGACCGAGTAGTGATTGGCGACGTGCGTGATGAAGTATATTACGCGACCGTATATCTCGACGGGGGTCGCTATGCATTGGATAGTCGGCCGAGCGACGCGGTCGCGCTGGCGATTGGCGCCAAGGCGCCAATTTTCGTTGCCGACAAGCTGCTGCAAGTGGCCGCCGGGGAGAACCATCCACCAAATATCAAGCTGGCCAAGGCCCTCGGTATAACCATCCAGGAATTGACCCCCGAACTTGCTGAATACTTTGGTGTGGACACCCACGGCGGAGTCCTGGTTGCGGATATCGGCAAGGAGGCACAGCGTGCGGGACTGCGGCGGGGCGATATCCTCACGGAGATCGACCGCAGGCCGGTGACGACTATTGAGGATTTTTCCCAAGTAGCCGCGGCGGCGATGAGCCAAAGTGAGCCTGAAGTCACCCTGACTATCAAACGTGGAGACACCCTTCAAATTTTGACCATCGGTAAGAAACCATCTGCTCGGCGAAATTGAGCATTACCGCCGCAGCAGCAGACTGCGGATGAATCTCGGATCGATCTCCCGCGAGGGGTCAAGCTCGGCGAATTCTTCCTCGAGCATGTTGAGACAGGAATTGACAAAACCTTCACAGCGCTCTCGCAGCTCGGGCTCCAGGCGACTTTCCAGAATGTCCCGGACGACTTGCTGGAATCTTTCAGATAGCCGCGCCGGCCGATCGGCCGTCATTAAAGCAGCGCGGACGTCGCGAAGCCGGTTTGCTTCGAACGGCTCGATCGCCAGTCGTCTATCGAGGCACTGTCGTGCCATGAGGGTGAGCAGAATCTGACTGAGTCGGACTTCGTGGCCAGCAACATTCGCGCGAAACTGGGCCGAAGCGATATCGAGCCCTACCAGCGATTTGAAGAGGTCCGGAACGGCATCAAGTTGCTCGAGCATCGCATAACCCAAATGGAGATCGCGCATCGAGCGAAAATCACGCATTGTGGTAGAGCCGTCGCGGTCGAGCCCGCCATAGAACTGCGGGCGGCGCTGCAGGAAACCCGCTAGCGCTTCCCGATAGGGCGAATCCAGGTAAGGGATTTCGCGGGTCCGCTGGGCCGAGAGCCCAAGCTTGGTCACCAGCGCCTGGGCGCGTGTGCGCAGATCAATGGTCAGGCTGACCCCGAGCCGAAACAACAGTTGCAGATGGGTGGCACGGAGGTGCTCGATTGCCGAGGTCAGGTCGCCGGCGGCCAGATTCTCTAGTGCAAGATTGAGATAATTGTGGGTCATTTCGACCGCAACGCGCACCGCCTCCAGGTCACCAAAGTCTACCGACAGAGCCACCAGCACCTGGTTCGAAACCAACGCCATCTCGCTGCGCAACTGGCGCTGTCCTTGCGCGGCAAAGCCGGCGGTCAGCGCCATATTGAAGAGCGAATTTTCACCGATACTCAAAACCGGGGACATCTCAGGGGGCATTACGTCGTCGCCCTCCAAGGCATCACGGATCGGCGGTGCGTATTCCGAGCGGAGTTCGAGAAACCTTTGCGGATTTATATAGCTGAACACGGCCTGGGCATCGTAATAATCCGGGAAGCCATGATCGGCAAGACGAGCACTACGGAACTGGTATGCTTGCTCCTCCAGTTCGGCCTCAACTCCCCAGTAAATCTCTTCCATTAAGGCGGTAAAGTAATTGTAATCGCGCTCAAAAGCTTCCTCTAAAAATTCGAGCAGAAACTGATGTATCGTGTCGTAGCGAATTGACTCGATCAGGTAATGTTCATCGAATTGCACGAAGCGCTCCGAAGGCAGGTCGGGAGTATCCTGCGGCGCGTCCAAACGATGCACCTTGAAGTACTCGCGCAGTAGCAGTGACACCAGCTCCAGATCGATTCCCATCAAACCGTCGGCCAGCCGCTTGCGGCCGCCTTCAGCCAGCGCCTCGATCCATTCGCGCATCCGGTCCTTGTTCGGCTGATCCTTCTGCCAGCAATCGAGGTCGAACAGCCACCGCACCTGCTCAGGAACGGCGAGACTCAATAGATCGCCAGCATCTGCGATGCCGATTTCCTTGAGCGTGTAGAAAAGCGTCTCGGGAGCGAAAGAGCGAACCAACCGCTCCGCATCCGGCGACGATAGGATGAGATCGCGCTTTTGACGCGCAGGCAGGCCGTACAGGAATTCGAGCTTCTCCTGAAAAGGGAGGTTGAGGAATTCTTCTTGCCGGACTGTGCCCATACACCAACCGCATCCGACAGGCTCGAACCTGTCATCCTGATTAATCGCATCCTGAAAGTCGGAACATCTCGGTCGTCAGGGGCACCTTCCCATCTTTGGGCGTGGGGCGCCAATACGAGCGACCATCGCGGTATGCTAGCTTAGCACGGGTGACCTCGAACCGCATCGTGAGCCAACGGCGCATCAGGCACTTTCCAGTTGCAATGACAATTGCCGGCAGCGATCCGAGCGGTGGCGCGGGTCTTCAGGCCGATCTAAAGACATTCGCGGCGCTTGGCGTTTACGGTCTATCGGTGCTGACGGCAGTGATCGCGCAGAATAGCGCTCGCGTTCAGCGTGTGTGTTCGGTGTCAGCCGAAATGGTTACGGCTCAGCTTGGGACGATCATTGAAGAGCGCAAGCCCGATGCCGTCAAGATCGGTGCGCTGGTCGCTGCGCCAATCGTCAAGTCAATAGCCAAGGCCATTGACCGATTTGGCCTTCCCGCCCCGGTTGTCGACCCGATACTGGTGGCAAGTAGTGGTGCGCGCTTGCTCGATCGTGGGGCTGAGCGGATCCTCAGTTCACAACTCATACCCCGTGCACTTCTTGTCACTCCCAATATTCCGGAAGCCGAAGTATTGAGTGGAATAAAAATTAATGGCATCAGCGCGATGCGTCAGGCGGCGCGGGCCCTGCACAAACTGGGACCACGCTCGGTATTGATCAAGGGCGGCCATTGGCCGGCAGCGAGTGCTGCCGACGGCGTCTCATCCAAGGTAATTGATCTCTTTTTCGATGGGCGTCGCTTTGTCGAATTCGCGGCTGACCGTATCCCCGGTGGCGGGGCACACGGCACCGGGTGCGCCCTGTCGGCCGCGGTTGCAGCCTGGCTCGCGCGTGGTGCTGACCTCGAGACGGCAATCGCGCGGGCCAAGCGTTATGTCACGCAGGCGTTGAAACGGCGGCTCTTGATAGGAGCCGGCCGCTACGTGTTGGATCATTCGACGCGCTGACCGGTCTTTGCCGGTTTTGAGTCAGTTACGTCAGAACACACATGGCGCGCGCGGCTGCCTTCCAGTTATTCCTGGTTAGGATCGAGGGAAGCCTGCAAATGGCAGCTTAGCGAATAGCTCTACTTCTTCTGCTCCATTGCGCTCCCACAGCACTTAATTGTTCCGCTTCCGCCCTTGGTGACAATCACTTGCGAGCCACACTTGCCACAGATGTAGACTTTTCCAAGCTGATTAGCCATTTCAACCTACTCCAGAGCTCCAACCCCCAATTGCCGCGCTGAACGGTTAGCTGCCCTTGAAGATGGGTTTTCGCTTTTCCAGAAAGGCTCTAATTCCCTCAGCGCGATCGGCCGTAGTTTGTAGCAATGCGTAGAGGTCTTCTTCAAGCCTGATCCCCTGCTCGAGTGTCATATCAATGCCCTTGTGGACGGCTTCCTTGACCAGGCGGACGCCGAGAGGCCCTCGACTTTCGATTCGTTCACAGAGATCGCGAGCGGTCCGCTCCAGGTTCCGCCGGTCATCGGCCAGATAGGTCACCAACCCACGGCGCATCGCCTCGACCCCCCCAATCTCGTGGCCAGTCAGCAACATCGTCAAAGCCTGGGTTGCGCCAACCAGCCGGGGTAGACGTTGGGTACCACCGAAACGCGGCAGCATTCCGCGTTCGAGCTGGGTCATCGCAAACCGCGCTCTTTTGGTAGCTATTCGCAGATCCAGCGCGAGGGCTAATTCGAGGCCCTCGTCCAAGGCGTCGCCGTTCAGGATTGCGATTGTCGGCTTGGATAAGGCATAGAGAGATTCCACGGTGCGCGCATCCACGTCGGCGTCGAATCCTGAGCTGAAAGTGTCGCCTGCGCCGGTGATCGCCAAAACTCGGACCGTTTCATCATCTTCGGCTTCTTCCGCCAACTCCATCAGTTCACGCGCCATTATCGCGCTTAGTCGGTTCTGCCGCGGCCGATTGAGGGTGACTAGCAGCGAGCCACCGATTCGGCGGACCTCTATTGTACCTGCTTCAACGTTTTTGGGCTGCCGGCGTGATCGCAAATGGCCGCGTGAGCCGTCGGAGAAGGAGGAAAGTTCGTGTGAATTTCGCTTCACTGCACGAGGCTAATGTTG
Source organism: Pseudomonadota bacterium (assembly GCA_021323945.1). Taxonomy (GTDB): domain Bacteria; phylum Desulfobacterota; class Binatia; order Binatales; family Binataceae; genus JAMXLL01. The sequence continues at coordinate 247,835 of JAJPKA010000014.1, forward strand.
CGTTTGCGCCTGCTCTTGTTCGCGGGCATGCAACTCCTTGCGCAGGATCTTGCCCAGCGGGTTTTTGGGCAGCGCCTCGATAAAAACAATCTCTTCTGGTCGCTTAAAGCTTGCCAGTCGGGTGCGGCAGAACTCCCGCAAGCTATCGGCGCTAACCTGTTGCCCGGGACGCAGAACGACAAAGGCCTTCACCGTCTGGCCCCATTCCACGGATGGGACGCCAATTACCGCTGCTTCATCCACTGCGGGATGACTCATCAGAACCGCTTCGATTTCGGCGGGTGCGATGTTTTCACCGCCACGGATTATCATGTCGTCCTTTCGGCCCGCGAAAAATACGTAGCCATCCTCGTCTATCCAGCCCAGGTCGCCGGTGGCGCGCCATCCTTCGGCTAGTGCGGCGTCGTCTTCACGACCGGCGTAGCCTTTCATTATTCGGGGGGTACGGATGATGATTTCCCCGACTTGCCCCGGGGGTAAGAAGTTATTGGCTTCGTCCCTTACTCGGATTTCGACATCGGGAAGAGGCTTGCCGATGGAATTGAGACGCTTGAGCTTCAACTCGACCTCAGCGGGAGAGCCCTCGATGCGGTGGTCGTCAGGGCCCAGCACCGTCAATGAAGACGTGGTTTCGGTCTGGCCGTACGCGTTCACGAACCCGACGCTTTTAGGGAACATGTCGATGGCGCGGCGGATGACTGCCAGAGGCATCGGCGCACCGCCGTAAGCCAGGTTGGTCAGTGACGAGAGGTCAGTGCTGGTGAAGGTCGGGTCGTCGAGCAACTGCTTCATCATCGTCGGCACGACGAAAGCATGCGTAACCCGTTCTCGCTCGACAAGCTCGAGCCACAATTTAGGCTCGAATTGGGGCATTACCACCATTTTCCGGCCGGTCCATAGATTGGTCATCATCGCGGTCGTCCCCGCGATGTGGTAGAAGGGCGCGCAGACCAGGAAGACGCCGCGATCAGTGCCGTCGGCCATTTCCACGTTTGCTGTCACATAGGCCGTAAAGTCACGAAAACTCAGCATTACGCCCTTGGGAAGCGAGGTGGTGCCGCTGGTATACATCAACACTGAAACATCTTCGTCCTCAACCTCGGCCTCGGTCTCATCGACTTCAGCCTTTTCGAGCAAGGTAGCCAAGCGAGGCATGCGGCCATCGCCCTGTCCCATTGCGACTAGTTGAGTGCCGGGCAGCTTGCTGGCGATACGGTTAATGAGCTCGACATAACGGTCACCGGTAAGCAGGATCCGGGCGTTGGCCGTGTTGACCATATATTCCAGTTCAGCATCTTTGGCCCGATAATTCAGCGGCAAAAATGTCAACCCGGCCTTGGCCGCCGCGTAGTAACTGGCGACATACAGGTGGGAATTGGTATCGAGGATCGCGATCACGTCACGCTGACGCAGCCCCAATTGCTTAAACGTGAATGAAAGCTTCGCAATCAGTTCGTTTAAGGCCTGATAAGTCAGCCGTTCTTGGCCGAAGACCAGGATTTCCTGATTCGGCACAATCGACCCCGGTATCGTGACGAAGTTAACCGTATTCACGCGATTAGCTACCTCCTGGTTGCGAAATGCGCATCAGCGCGATTCTGTTCGCCAGCCGCCGTTCGAGTTCAAGCCCTGCCGCGAGCGTTCCGTTCAGGCCCTCCCATACTGCCAGCTTCGCTATCGCGACGTGCTCACGCGGTAGGCGGCTTAGACGCACAGCCCATCTGTGGGCAGTTCGGTTCAGCGCATCGGGAGTGACCACCTGGGCAACCAACCCCAAAGCCAGCGCCTGGCGAGCATCCAGCCAACGACCGGTGATACATAGATCCAGCGCCCAGCCAAAGGGCAGGCGGCGTGCGGCCGTCTGCGTGCCAGCAACGCCCGGGATCATCCCGAGGCCGGTCTCCGGCAAGCAAAACCGCGTGTCGGTGGCGGCTACGGCGACATCACACAACAGTACCATTTCCATTCCGCCTCCCACGGTGAACCCATGGGCAGCGGCGATCGTGGGCACTGGCAAATTACGCAACCGCCCCCACACGTCACGGCGAAAACGGATCCATCGCGCAGCAGTCGGCGAAGGGGCCTGGCCGAATTCCGTCACGTCACCGCCCGTTGAAAAAGAGCTCCCGGCGCCAGCCAGAACCATCGCGCGGACCTCTGGATCGTCGTAGATAGCACTCAGAATTTCAAATAGCTCGTCGCGCATTTCAACGTTGTAAGCGTTGAGCCGCTCCGGGCGATTGAGCGTGACCCACGCGATATTATCTCGCTTTTCGTACAGCACAGCGGGTGCGCCTTGACCATCCGGTTGGGCACAAAATCGACCGGGCATATCGAAGGGATTAGCCGGACGTTAGGTTGAAAAGCAAGCACCTCAGAGCATTTCGGCGTACCAAAAAAGTCCGGCCGAACTTCAAGAGGAGTCGGCAGGATTTCCCGAGTTTGGTTCGTTGCGCGAGGTCAGGCGGTAGCGCGGTGCCTATTGGGAGCAAATGCGGCTGTGGGAGCATCTCGGGCTGCCGCCTCGCTGCGGAACTGAGCGCTGACCAAACAGCTATTCCGGGGAGGGACGCACCTCCTGCGGCGGCGCACCCCAATCCTGCGCATTGAGCGAATGAGCTCGTTCGGATCGGGGGCCACTTGCATTCCATTCGTCAACGAGATTATCCACCGCGACCACCGCCCCACTCGAGTCACGTAGGACCAACTCGTTATAGCTAACGCTGATCGGGTTACCACCGAGATCGGCCAGTTCGAAATCAGGCTCGGACGGCGAGACAAAATGACATCGCATTCCGCTGTAATAGACGGTGGTTGGTAAGGGACGCCCCGCGAAATAGAGTTCGCCGCCACCTCGTACAGCGGCAAAGGCGACCGCTCGCATGGCCATTTCATAGCTCGGTCGGCTGCGTTCACGTTGGCGGGTAAAACTGGATTCGATCATTGAAGGGCGCCGCGCCGCAGTGAATGGCAGCAACAGGACCGCGACGATCGCTAAAGGACGACAATAACTTTGGGCCGGGCCGTGTTGCCTTAGGGCAGCGGCCAAAACCGAAGCAGCTATCAGGGCAGCGGGAATCAGTGCGGGCAAAATGTACCATCCCAGTTTCGTTTGGACGATACAGGCTGAAGCGAAAGCGATTACAAACCATAGGACCCAAACCTTAACCGGTGCCGGTACCACGCGGAACAGGTCCCGGTTAGGAGTTCGAAAGGCCGCGTAGGCGAGGCCGGCGGCTGGTAACAATAACGGCCAAAGGTAACCGACCTCGTTGATAAACGAATAAGTGGTGAAGCCTGCAGTGGCGGGTTGGTCCTCCAGATGCTTGACTATCCGTAACAACGTCTCGTCTTTGATATACGTGCTCCAAAAGGCCGGACCGTTGTGCCAAAGCTGATACATGAACCAAGGAGCTGCGATGACGGTCGTGACCGCGATTATTCCAATCAGGCGCAAGGTTACCAGTTCAGCTGCTGACGGGATCGTAATCAGCGCAAGGATTACTACAGCCAGGGGAACTAGGCCCGCGGCGCCCTTGCTGAGCAGAGCAAGCCCACAAGCCGCTCCAATCAGGAAGGGTCCGCCACGTTGCAGTCGCGTCAGGCTACAGATCGCCAGCGAGCTGAAGAAAATCAGCGGCGCGTCCGTGGCGCATTCGCGTCCACCCCGCGCAACAAAAAAATAAAAGCCGAGTGGAAAAACTGCAGCGAGCAAGCCGGCAAGTGGCCCAAATTCCGCTGCAACCATCCAGTACATCAACAAAAGCGTTCCCACCCCCATTACCACCGAGGGCAGACGAGCTGAAAATTCGCTCTCCCCGAAAAGCTTGAACGATGCTGCCAAAATCCAAAAGAGGAGGGGTGGCTTCTTGAGATATCGCTCGCCGTTCCAGGTGAAATCCAGATACGAATGATTCGTTAGCGCTTCATGGGCGACTTCGGCGTACGTCGCCTCGTCCCAATCGATCAGCGGCGCCTCGTTGATACCCTTGGCAAGTACTGCTGTTCCAAGCGCGAGCACCAATACGATGGCGAGGGGCGAAAGAACGTGAGCCGGTGATAGTTTGGTCAATGAGTATTCTCCCATGTCGAGCAATGGATGAAGCCAGCCATGGTGTCCAAGGCACTCGATACTGCCGGAATCCTGAAAGCAAGAGTTGGGCGCAAGCGAGATGATTCTTTCGTCCAGCCAAAAGGACCCCATTTGCCGACTCAGAAAAACCGTGGCGCTTGGATCGGCCAGTCGGTAAGGGCCCGGCCTCAGCTTGGGGACTCCCTGGCCGTTGAAGACTGCACTGACGTGAACATCTGGCCTAAATGCGATCTCAATCGATTTGTCTGATGCTCACCAATTCGAATACGATGGAGCTAAGATCTGGCGACCTGCCGGGAGCAGGAAGTGGCTCGACCTCCAGTTTCGATACGCGTCGCATTGCTTTATCGGTCAGTGCAGTTTTTGTGACGGTTCTTGGGCCTGGAGCTGCCGCTTTCCGCGTGTCTGTTCGCTCGACAAACAGTCGTTCAAGGAACAATTCCAGCAAATCGATACTAGGGTCCGTGCAAAAATTGATCAATTGAGCCCTCTCGCCGCAGAAGTATCCGGACCACGCAAACTCATTATCAACGCCCCCTAAGGCTCACGCCCCAGTCCAAACCGCTTCTGGCATCTGGCAGGAACTGACCGAAAACGTCACTGTTCCTGCACGATATCTGACACATGGGATGCGCAACATCGCAAAATTAGCCGCGGTTCTGGCGACAGCTTTTGATCACACAAGGTCGTCATCTACGCCGCAGCGCGCATTTCTGACCTTAAAGATACCGTCAAAAGCCTGGTCGCTCCGCTCATCCCGTTCGCAGCCTAAGTGGGTCAGATGGTTCGCGAGGCAAGACTCGCTGGCCAGGCATTAATCAAAGGGCTTTGCAGTGCGTGGAACGATCTCGCGACAACCTCTCATGGCCGCAACCGCACCACCCGAGAGTACGAGAACTCGTGCGAGCGGTTACAGGCCTTCGCCAGGGCCAAGATCGGTCAGCAACAGATAAGGACCAATCTCAAGCCAAGGAGTTAGAACGCGCGTTCACGATTGAAACCCGGAGCTCGGCTTGGTACGGCTTTTTAGACACTAAGCCGGGGACCAAACAAAGGGACCACCCTCACTCTCTACGCAGATTTTTCACGCATTGTTACGAACTCTTCAGCCGCAGTGGGATGAATTCCAATGGTTGCGTCGAACTGTGCCTTCGTCGCCCCCGCCTTAAGCGCGATTGCCAGCCCCTGGATGATTTCCGCGGCGTCAGGTCCCAGCATGTGTGCGCCAACAACACGTCCGCTCCTGGGTTCGACCACCAGTTTCATCAAAGTACGCTCATTGCGACCACTAAGCGTATGCTTAAGCGGCCTGAAAACCGACTTATAGACTTCGATCGCGGAATAACGAGCCCGCGCTGCGGTTTCGGTCAACCCGACCGTCGCGAGAGGTGGCTGACTGAAGACTGCAGATGGCACATTATCATAATCGATTACGCGGCGCTGGCCGCCGAAGAGCAGCTCGGCAACAGCATGCCCCTCAGCAATCGCAACCGGAGTTAGGTTCCGCCGGTTAGTCACATCACCGACTGCATAAATGTTTTCGGCCGAGGTTTGGGAGTATTCATTAACCAGGATGGCGCCATTCGCGTCACATTTAACCCCAGCGGCTTCCAGCCCAAGCCCGCTCGAGTTTGGATGACGACCGGTGCAAAACATAACCATATCGACCTCGAGCCGTGTGCCGTCAGAGAGGCTCGCTGTAATTCCACCGTCGCTTCTGGCAAGTTTCGACAACTGCGTATTGAACCTCAGGTCTATACCGCGAGTGCGCATTTCCTCAGCCAAAGCCGCGCGTAGATCATCATCGAATCCGCGAAGGAACAGTGCTCCGCGGTGCACCTGAGTTACCTGCGCTCGCAGGCCATGAAAAATTCCGGCAAATTCCACCCCTACATAGCCGCCGCCTATAATTAGGATGCGCCGGGGCAGATCGGGCAAATGAAACGCTTCATTGGACGTGATCGCTAGCTCGGCGCCTGGGATGCGGGGTATTGTCGGCCAGCTCCCGGTGGCAATCAGGATATAGCGCGCGGTTAAGCGGCGGCCGTTAACGGCTATGGTGTGTGCGTCAAGCAACTGCGCGCGGTGGCGAATGATCTGTGCGCCAGCATCAACCAGGAGACGTTCGTAAACGTTGTTGAGGCGTTCGATTTCGCGATCTTTGTTGGCGATCAACTTTTGCCAGTCAAACTGGGACTGCGTCTGTGCCCAGCCGAAGCCTGCGGCATCCTCGAGGGCTGCGCTGAACTCAGAGGCGTAGACCAGCAATTTTTTGGGAATGCAGCCAACATTTACGCAAGTTCCGCCGAGGTAGCGTTCTTCAGCCACCGCGACTTTGGCGCCGTAGGCGGCGGCGATACGGCTGGCGCGAACGCCACCTGAACCGGCACCAATGGTAAACAGATCAAAATCGTACGCTTTAGGCATCGCTGTTCGGCTCGTTGGGAAGTTGGGCAGGAAGGGCCGTGACTGGCCCTATTTCATCGCTTGCTGCGAACCCTGCGCCTTGGCGCGGGCGAGTTCTTCGTCAATCACTTCGTTGAACTTCGGCAGCGGCTGCACGCCGGCAAGTTCCCTTCCATTGACAAAAAACGTCGGGGTACCGGTCACGCCGAGTGCGTTTCCCTCTGCGACGTCTCGCTGAATGCCGCCAGTGTGCTTATCGCTCGCAAGACAGACGTTGAACTGATGAGTGTCGAGCCCGAGCCTGGCCGCCGTTTGCTTCAGACTGTCGACGTCGAGTTTTTTTTGGTCAGCAAACAAAGCGTCATGAAACTGCCAGAACTTGTTCTGTTCGGCGGCACAGCGGGCGGCGCGAGCTGCGTCCATTGCGTGAGCATGGAAGCTGAGCGGGTAATCCATATAAACCAATCTGACCTGATCGCCATATTTCCTGCGCACCTCTTTTAGTGAGGGTTCCGCGGCGCGGCAAAACGGGCATTGGAAATCTGAAAATTCGACAATCGTAACCGGTGCGGATGACGGGCCTTTGCTCGGGTGCCCCGCGCTGGCGACCTTAACTCGAGGCGCCTCGAGCAGGACGGTTACATGGTTCTGCGCGCGCAACCGGGCGAGCAGTTCCTGCTCGGCCTGGCGGTCACGTTCGCGTTGCATAGCGGCGATCAGGCGGGGTTCGATCTGGCTGAGAGGCTTGCCCCCGGTCTGCGCATCAAGCTGCGCCTTGTGCTCGCCATAAAATGCCGCTGCCTCGTTGGCCGTCACTGGATGGCTGGTCATTCTTACTTCTTGTTTGAGATAGTCGTCGGGCTTGAGGCCGGCTTTTTGGGCCGCCTCATCCAGAAGGTAATCGTCGATGATTTGGTCGAGCGCCTGTTTACGCAAATCGTACAGCTGGGTCGCTATCCTATTGTCAACCTCGGCCTGAGTTACGACATGATCGCCCACTTTCGCCACAATTTTTTTTGAATCCTGAGCGCCGCATGCGGCAGATATGTCCGAGGTTGACCGTCCGCCAGCGTACGCGCCCAGCTGTGACACAGCCAATCCTACCGTTAACGCAATCATGGTCGGCCAAACGGCGGAGCGGAAAAATCCCAAGCCCAACAATTTTATCGAACGATTCATTCAGTTGTCCCTACAAGTGAAACGTGGTTTTCATGAATCGCGCCTTTGTAGTCGCCCTTCAAAGCTGCGTTATCGGACAATATCATGCACTAGTGGCATTGTCGTTACGATTCTTCATTCATCCATCTGCGGTGACAGCTGGGATTCTATTGGCGAAGTCGCAAACCATTAACTGCTCGGTCCGTAACCGCTAAGGCTAATCGTCGGCCGCGGTGAAGCCTCGTCGATGGCCGATGCCGGCTGCCCAAGCGCCGTCGTCGACACGACCGGTAAATCTTACTCACTCGTTCTGGTTCGGACTGAAAATCGACAGTCTTGTCACACGTGTATTGACGGGGTCATTTCCTAATAGCTAACGGGCTGATCTTCAATGAGTGACACCCGATTCTCGAGTGTTTTGGCGAGAAAAAGACACATACAGCAGCGAATTGCATCGCAAAGGTTATTGCTCAGATTGGTCCCCTCTTTTGCGAGCTGTTCCTTATGTGACGGATGTATGCTTTTTTATTCCTGTCCTTCGTCGTCAGGGGAAGACTTTGCTGCCTGTAATTTGTAATTCTTCTCAGGTGGCAGACTGTATAACGATATGTCAGGATTTAATTCAGCTATTAAAACCCTTGTTTTCTATTCTACGCTTCGTGGCACAACGCTTGCCAACAGACTCTGTTGCTTGGTTGAAAGCGGCAGCACTGCGTTGAGCTAGCGAGAAGTGGGCCGTAGTCTGCGTTTGCGAGGCCCGAGGGAGGGGAGATGAAGTTTAGTAGTGGAGATGAGAGGCCAATCTTCATTCACTCCCAGTTGTTGCCGGTCAGAATTGGTGGATTGCTCGCCCTTCTGTGTCTAGCGATGGGTTTGTCGGCTTGTTCGGCGGGGGGTACGGACGCGGCGCGTGGCGACGTGGCTCCGGCCCGGCTCGGATCCCGCAAATTGAGTCCCGAACAATGCGCTGCCGGTGGCCAGATTCAGCAGGCGGCGTTGCGTCCTGATGACCAGAATTACGTGATTCAACCGGGCGACGTGCTCTCGGTCGATTTTTACCTGAATCCTGAATTCAACGACGAGGTCACGGTACGGCCGGACGGCAAAGCGACGCTGCGCCTTATCGGAGATATTCAGGCAGCCGGTCTGACTCCCAGCCAGTTCGCCTCGAAATTGGACCAGGCTTATCTGAGCGAGTTGCGCTCACCCGACGCCGCCGTCCACGTGAAAAACTCGCCAAATCGATTGGTGTTTGTGCAGGGTCAAGTAGCAAAGCCGGGTTCCTTCGCGCTAGAGCCTGGTATGACAGCCTTGCAGGCAGTGGCCGACGCTGGCGGAGTGACACCCGAAGCTGCTCGCGATGCGGTCCTGATTCGTCGCGATGTCTGCGGTCAGCCCCACGGGATCAAGGTCGATATTTCGAACGCGGAGGGCAAACCAGGGAAGGGCGAAGACGTAGCGTTGATGCCGCGCGACATTCTGGTCGTCCCACGGAGCAGGATTGCGAATATCGATCTCTTTGTGAAGCAATATATGCAAGACCTCCTGCCTATACCGCCTTACCTGTCAATCCCCGCGATGTAGCAGCGTAGCGATGCAGGAACGTAACTTGGCATATTGGCTAGATTTGCTCATCCGCCGTCGAACCATCGCTCTGGAGGTGGGGACTGCGGTTTTCGGCTTGATTGCGTTGGTTACTCTTTTGTGTCCGCCGACTTATCGCTCGACCGCCAAGATCCTGGTGCAGAGCAACCGAGCCGAGTATCTGGTCTCGCCCCAACTGCAGACTAGTGCGGGCGAGACTCAGATTATGGGCGTTCAGCCGGTTAGCCAGGCGGACCTCAATTCCGAGGCCGAACTGCTGACCAGCGTTTACATGGTTAAACAAGCGCTTTCAGGATTAGCCGAACCACCCCGCGAAGGGGTTGGTTCGATGATGCTGAGCCTGATGAACCTGGCGTTAAACCTGCCCGCCGTGGGTTATGACAGCTTGCATCATGCCCCACCGGTGCCGCCACTCGATGCTTGGGCGCTCAAGCTTAGCCGCCACGTTTCAGCCGAGCCAGTCAAACTTTCAAATATTCTAGAAGTGAGTTTCAAGTCGCATGACGCGCAATGGTCCCACGCTTTCTTGCAGCGCCTGCTTAACGAATACCTCGCCTATCACGCGCGTATTTCCAACGATCCCGAAGCCGAGAGATTCTTCACGCAACAAGCGGGCATTTTGCGTGCTCGACTGCAAGCTTCAGAAGACAAGCTGCGTCAGTTCGAGGTAAAGACCGGCATCACCGATGTCCGCGCTCAGAAGCAGGCACTGGTCAACCGTTTATCTGCGCTTCAAAGCGACGCCGCGCGGGCCAGTACCGCCGCCATGGCTGCGCACGAGCAGGTGACGGAACTGCAAAATGAACTGAAAGTCACGCCACTCGAGATCGCCAAAGAAACGCGTTCTGAACAGAATATTGCCCTGGCCCAGCTCAAGCCGGAACTGATGCAACTCAAGGCGGAGCGCGCGGAATTGCTGGCCCGCTATCAGCCAACCAGCCAGCGAATTCAGCAGATCGATGCAAAGATCGCGGCCGCGCAGCGCATTCTCGATCAGGAGAACCGGCTTGAGGTGAAGGAAAAAAGTACCGAACTCAACCCCGTTTGGGTCACTCTTGACACCAATCTCGAGCAGGCCAAGACAACCGAAGCTTCGCAGCAGGCCGCGGTCAAGGCTCTTGAAAGTCAAATTCAGGACGTCCAGGCGCAAATAAATCAGATCACCAATAACGCTGTTGCGCTGGCGCAACTTGAACGCCAGGTGATGGCTGATCGGGAAGCGTACATGTCATATGTGCGTAAGAGCGAAGAGGCGCGCACTGCTGGCGGCCTTAACCTCAATAAGATCCTCAACGTCAGTATCGCCGAACCGCCAACGATGCCGCTCGAGCCGGAATTTCCCGTGGTTTGGCTTAACTTGGTTGGAGGGTTAGTAGCGGCAGCGATCCTCGGCTTTCTCGCAGCGTGGTGGGAGGAGTGGCAGGACGACCGCATCTACTCTGCGGCGACCATCGCAGAGGTCAGTGGCCTCAACACTGTGGCGGTCCTTCGCGACGAGGGCTAAGCGACGATGTATTACCGTCACTTTGGTCTGGACGGTGCTCCCTTCCGGTTCGTGCCGTCGGGCCGCGATCTATTCATGAGCCGAGCTCATCGCGAGGCACTGGCGGCCTTGGAATGGGGTGTGCTGTACGAACCCAGTGGCTTCACGTTGCTGATAGGCGAAGCCGGAACGGGCAAAACCACGCTGGTCAAGTCAATTCTGGCGCGTAATTACGAGCGGGTTCGCGCGGCTTGTATCAGTAATCCAAAACGCGGCTTCGAAGGCATGCTGCGGGAACTGCTGCGCCAGTTCGGACTGGCTGGCCCGGCGACGAAGCTCGACATGTCAGCCACATTTGAGCGTTTCATCGAGCAGCTTAAAGCGGGCGAACGCGTCGTGGTTCTGATCGATGAAGCACAGGCGCTCGATGATGAGAGCCTGGAGGAACTGAGGCTTTTCTCCAACGTCGGAAACTCAGACGAAAAACAACTGAATTTTGTACTGGTCGGCCAGCCCGAACTGATGCACCGTCTGCTGCGGCCTGAGTTGCGACAATTCAACGACCGGATTGGCGCGCGCGCTGTGCTGAATCCCCTGTCAGCCTCCGAAGCGCGTTCGTATTTGGATTTCCGCCTGCGAGCACATGGTGGCAGTTGTGACCGGATCTTTGAGCCCGCGGCTGTCGACTACATTGTCGCGCATAGTGGGGGGATTCCCCGGCGGATCAACGTGCTCGGTCACAATTCGATGCTGCTCGCGTATTCGGGGGGCAAACGAAAAGTCGATCTCCAAGCGGCGCGCGAAGCTGCTAATGAATACGAAAATCTGCTCGGAAGGACCGGTTCCGAAAAGAAACGAGTTCCTGGATTGCTGCATTGGCGGCGCCTGGGGGTGGCAGCGGTTGGTTTGGCTGGGCTCGTGACGCTGATCCTTTTTCAGGTGGGCATCGTTGACGGACCGGGGCGAACTGTTACCAGCTATTCTGGGGACCTGGCACTGAAGCCGCATGTACTGCGGCTGAGCCGCTTCGATTCCACATCCAGTGAAGCGGCAGCGTCGCTGCCGAGCGTTGGCACAGGTGGAAAGGGCGGCTCCGAGGGAGGCCTGGCGCGGCCGCTTGCTTCGCCAAAAGTGGCGTCGGCCAGCTCTCCTCCGGCACAGCCTGGTCGCTGGATTCGGGTCCGGCGTGGCGATAGCCTGCAGCGCCTTGCTATCCGTTATCTCGGCTCCCAGCAGCGTTTGGCGAGCCTGATTCAGGCCAACCCTCAATTACGTAATTTCAATCTGATCTACCCAGGGCAGATGGTATATCTGCCGGCTTCGACCTCACAGGAGTAGTTCAGGCGTGAGCAGTTACTACGAAGCAATCCATCGGATATCGCCCGACTCGACCGCCGACGAGGGGTCGCAGATCGACGCGCCAAGCTCATCAGCAGATAGGCGAGAGGAGAAACGCTCAGTTGCACGGGCCCGCCCGGGAAATGCCATCGTGCCTCTTCCCACCGCCGAAGCCGTTCCGGTGATGGTTGCGCGCGCGGAGGCATTGCAGAGGTTGGCAGAGCGGCTGGCACCTATAGCGACAGTGGAGCGCTCGATGCGGCTGTTTTTGACCGGCTGCCGGCCGGCCGACGGCGTATCCACGGTGGCCTCGGCGTTCGCTCTCGATCTCAGTCAGCGGTTGTCGGTCAGAACCTTGCTGGTTGATGCGCATCTTCGTCACCCGTCGGTTCACCGCATTTTTAGCTCGTTGGACCATAAACAGCCGGAACTGCTTTTGGACGGGGCGCTGCAGATTCGCGCGAGCGGTTGGCCCAGGTTGGAAGTAGCAAGCTGCGGAGCCGACAACTTCGATGAGGAGCGGCAGTCGCTCATCCAGCGCTTGGACGCCGTGCTCGGTCATTATAGCGCCGTTGTAGTCGATCTCGGCGTGATCCGGCTGGATACGCGAATGCTAACACTGGCGCGGCCCACTGATCCTGTCTTGCTTGTGGCTCGTTATGGCCATACACGACGTCAGGAGTTAGCCACCACCGCAGCCGCGCTTCGTGCCGCAAACCGGGCGGTCGCCGGCGTCATCTTCAACGGGGCCGCGAGTCCGGTTGCTAATCTCTTGAGGAAGTTTAAACGATGAACGATTCCGACCACATCGATCAGCGCCACCTCTGCGAGAAATCCCTGACCTACGGCGAGGGGCCGATGGTGTCGAGCAATGGAGTCGTCCGCTCAGCGCCCGACACGCGCTTGCCCGGTGTCGCGGTCGTGGGGTTGGGCTATTGGGGACCGAACTGGGTTCGTAATTTTCAGCAACTTCAATGCGCTCATCGGGTCATCGCCTGCGACTTGGACGCCAGGCGGCGCAATCACGTCAAGCAACTCCATCCGTCGGTCGAAACAACCGCGAGCTTTGATGATGTTTTGCGTGATTCAGAAGTAGAGGGTGTTGTCATCGCGACCCCTGTCAGTACGCATTACAGGCTGGCGCGGATGGCGCTCGAAAGCGGTAAGTCAGTGCTGGTCGAGAAGCCGCTAGCGACGTCACGTCAGGAAGCTGCTGAACTGGTTCGGCTTGCCCAAGTCCGCAAACGCACATTGATGGTGGGTCATACCTTTCTCTACAGCGCACCCGTTCTCAAGACTCGCGAGATAATCCAGTCGGGCGAGCTGGGCGAGATTTTCTATATCAGCTCGGTGCGGGCTAACCTCGGTCTGTTTCAGCATGACGTAAACGTGGCGTGGGACCTGGCGACTCATGATATCTCGATTATCCTGTGGCTACTCGATCGGTTGCCGCACTCGGTCACCTGCCAAGGTCAAAGTCACTATCGCAGCGATGTTGAGGACGTGGCACTACTTACGCTGCATTTCTCGGGGAAAGTGATCGCCTTTATCCACGTCAGTTGGCTGGATCCTAACAAGATTCGCCGCACGACCATCGTCGGGTCTCGAAAAATGTTGGTTTATGACGACACGGCATCGCAGGAAAAGCTCCGGATTTACGACCGAGGTGTCAGCATGCAGCGATATTACGACACCTTCGGCGAGTTTCAGTTCTCCTATCGCTATGGCGATATTTTGATTCCCCGCCTCGATGAATCGGAACCGTTGCAGCAGGAGTGTGCTCATTTCGTCGACTGTATCCGCACGGGTTCCCAGCCCCGGACCGACGGCGTCAACGGCCTCCAGGTAGTCAGTGTGCTCGAAGCCGCCAACCTGTCGATGCGTGATTCCGGTCGGATGATGCCAATCAAGTACGGAACGGTGTGAAGTGCATGAACTCTTCAGCTCAAATCTCGCCCTTGGCCAATGTCGGCAGCGATGTGCGGCTGGGAGAACGCGTGCGCATAAGCCCGTTCGTAAACCTTTACGGATGCGAGGTCGGGGACGACAGCCGGATCGGAGCATTCGTGGAGATCCAACGCGGCGCTCGGGTCGGCGCCAGGTGCAAAATCTCGAGCCACAGCTTCATCTGCGACGGGGTTACGATCGAGGATGAAGTGTTTGTCGGTCATGGGGTTGTCTTCATCAACGACCGAACGCCCCGCGCGACGAATGAAGACGGCCAACCGCAGTCGGAAAGCGACTGGCTGCTGGAGGAAACGATCGTTCATCGGCGTGCTTCGCTGGGGAGCGGAGCCATCATCATGTGCGGGGTGAAGATCGGCGAGGGCGCAATGGTGGGGGCGGGTGCCCTCGTCACGCACGATGTTCCACCATATTCGGTGGTTGCCGGGGTTCCGGCGCGCTTGCTGCGGCTCATTCGTCCTGACACCGCGAGTCCGGCCAGGTCTGCGGGCAGTGATTTAGAGTCGCAGCTAACGGCTCCAAAGGCTCAGCGCTCCGATGACCATGACCACTGAGACGCTGAAAAGGGGAGAACGGGACCAAGCAGCGTCAAAACCCAAGGAGCGAACCAAGCAAGAACTTCTCAACGTGATGTCGAGAGGTCAGTACCATTCGAGGAATCAGTAGCGGAAATGCAGCGAGTCAAGTTCGTTGATCTGGTGGCACAAAACGCTGAAATCCGCGAGGACGTCGACCGTGGTTTCGAACGCATCCACGCGGAGACAGCGTATGTTGGCGGGGCGGCGGTCAAACAATTCGAACAGGAATTCGCCGCATTTCTCGGTGTGCGTCACGTCATCGGCGTGAGCAGCGGTACTGACGCACTACGGCTTGCGCTGCTCGCACTCGGCGTTGGGACCGGCGACGAAGTGATCACCAGTCCGATGACATTTATTGGCACGGTTGAAGCCATTGTACAAACTGGCGCGCAGCCAGTCTTCGTCGACGTCGAGCCACAGACCTGCAACCTAAGTGTCGCCGCGGTTCGCCACTATCTGGAAGCCGGTCGTTTTCGTACCAAAAGGGGGCCCAAGGCGATAATGCCGGTGCACCTGTATGGAATGCCGGTGGCGATGGCCCCGATGCGCGCGTTGGCGGATCAATTTGGCCTGCAAATAGTCGAAGACGCCTGCCAGGCACATGGTGCGCGCGTCCTACTTGATCAGCAATGGGTCCGTGCGGGCTCGATCGGCAAAGCCGGCTGTTTCAGTTTCTATCCAGGAAAAAATCTGGGTGCCTGGGGTGAGGCAGGGGCGGTTGCAACGAATGATGATCAACTGGCAGAGCGGGTTTCGCTCCTGCGCGATCACGGCCGAATTTCTCATTACGCGCACCAGAGTTACGGATACAACGCGCGGCTTGACGCGCTTCAGGCGGCTGTACTCAGTGCCAAGCTTAAACGCCTCGACCGCTGGAATCGACGCCGGCGCGAGCTGGCCGATCGGTACCGGGAACTGTTAGGGACGACCCCGCTGCCGCTGTGGTTGCCAAGCGAGCCCGAGGATGTGGAGTCGGTTTACCATCTGTTCGTGGTGCGCAGTCCACGGCGCGACGCCCTACGATCGGCCCTGCTGGCCAATGAGATTGAATGTGGCATTCATTATCCGGTTCCGCTTCATCTTCAACCCGCCTGTCGAACGCTGGGTTATCGGGTCGGCGACTTCCCTGAAAGCGAGCGTATAGCCGACACCGTGCTCTCTCTACCGATGCATCCGCATCTCAAAGAGAATGAGCTGGAACGAATCGCTAGCGTCACCATTCGTGCCTTGGCCGAGAACCACGAACTGTTCGCCGGCGAACGTGACGAACACAAAACTGCGTGCCTCCCCCCCACACGCGGCGAGTGAAGTATGTTTGCCGGCGAACTGCAAAAGCAAAAGGCTTTGTTTGCGGCGTCTGACGGTCTAGCGCTGGCCGCTTCATTCTTCGGTGCCCTCGCGCTCCACGACCCGGCGGGCGCCATGGCTCATCGACTGCTGGATGCCAATCCCTGGGTATTGTGCACCGGCGTAATGTTGATGGCCTCGGTATGGCTAGTGGTCTTTCGTGCTTGTGATCTTTATCGAATGCGAGCCGGCGGATTGAAAGAGGCCTGGGCTGTTATTCGCGCTTGTTCGATCGCTGCAACAGTCGGGCTGCTGCTGGCATTCGTGGCTCATATCGAGTTGTCACGGCTGACCATGGCAATCGGTTACCTCCTCAGCATCCCGGCGGTCCTGACCGGCCGTGCCGTCACGCGGACTTGTATCAGACGGTTGTACTCGAACCCGCGGATTGCAATCCCGCTTGTGATAGCCGGGTTTAATCCTATCGCCCAGTACGTCCTCGATCAGCTGCTTGACAATATGACGCCATACGAACCGGTGGGCTTTCTCGACGGCGCGCGGGCCGGCCGACAGTATCGTGGTTACCCGGTAATCAGCAATATTCAGCGCTTGTCACAGCTCAGCGCAGACTATCCATGCCTCGAAGTGGCCATTGCGTTACCGGACGCATCGCGGGAAGAGCTCGAAGGTATTATCAGGTCCTGCGAACAAAGCCGCTTACGCTGGTGGATGGTGCCTTGGATGTTCAAGGCATTTTCCACTGGAGTAAAGGTTGACGTGTTGGGGACGATACCTCTTATTGGGCCGCGCTGCACGAATATTGAGGGTCTCAACTATGCGCTCAAGCGCGGGTTTGACGTCGTTGCCGCCGCGCTGTTGCTGGTGTTAGCCGCTCCAGCATTGGCTGTCGGCGCATTCTTAATCCTGGTTACAGATGGACGCCCGGTACTGTTCCGGCAGACCCGCGTTGGCGCACATGGCCGGCGCTTCGAGCTGCTTAAACTGCGTACGATGCGGCGCGCAGCAGGCGATCAGGTCCATCGCGAGTACGTACGCAATTGGATTCTTAATGGGGCGGCGGCCAGCAATGGCAGTTCTAGCGGAGTTCCCATTTTCAAACTGACGAATGATCAACGCGTAACCCGAGTCGGGCGCTTCCTGCGTCGCTTTTCGATTGATGAATTACCTCAACTCATCAACGTTCTGCGGGGCGAAATGAGTCTTATCGGCCCACGACCAGCTCTGCCTTACGAGCTAGAGTATTACGACGATTGGCATCGGCGCCGCCTGGACGCCGCGCCTGGAATCACCGGTCTCTGGCAAGTCAGCGGTCGCAACCGGCTGTCATTCGACGAGATGGTACAGCTCGACGTCCAATATCTAGAGGATTGGTCGTTGTTCGGTGATTTGAAGATTCTCGTCAGGACGCTACCGGCTTTGCTGCGCGGAGAGGGAGTATGAGCGAACTGCAGCAAAGCGACTTGGTAGGTAGCGAACAACTGGATGCTGAGCCTTCTCCGTCGGAGCAAAGTAGCGAACATGTCAGTGGTCGCACATCAGCCTGGAGCGCACTGTGGGATGCTTTCGCCCGCGGTGTGCGCGACAACATGCTCGGTGAAATCGGCGTGCAGGGGGTTCGAATTGGTGGCCTGATTTACCTCGCGCGCGCTTTGCAGCCCCAGGATTTTGGTCTGCTGAAAGTGCTGACCGTGGTTAGCATGTTTGGAATCCTGTTGGTTGAGGCCGGGATTCCCGAGGCGCTGATTCAGCGCGATGACTTGCGACGGGAACATGAGATAACCGCCTGGTGGTCAACTGTCGCCATCTCTCTAAGCCTGATGGTTGGGCTGTACTTTGGGGCGCCGTGGCTCGCCAATGCGATGGGGATGAAGCGACTAGTTTTCGGTGCCCGCTTGTTGTGTGTCCCGATTTTGCTACAGGGTCTGGCTGTTTGTGCCCGCGCAAGACTCCAGCGAGAGCTTAGATTCGGCGCAGTCGCCTTAGCTAATGTCGGCGCCGAAGTTGCTTTTCTGGTAATCGCCGTGGTCCTTCTATTCGAGGGACTTCCCCAATGGAGCTTGCCTGCAGCATTGGGCGCAAGACTGGGGGTTCATGCTCTAATAACGCTGGGTGCTGACGCGCGACTGCCGCTCGGGTTTCCGCGCCTCCGGGCCGCCCAGGATTTGCTAGGGTTTGCGGGGACGGTGCTGGCAGGCGGTCTCATCACTACTGGTTCAGGCAATGTTGACTATCTGCTGGTCGGGCGACTGCTCGGTAGTGCTGCGTTGGGTTATTATTCGATCGCTTGGGACTTGTTCCGGTTTTTTCCATCCTTACTGCATCGTATTGCTGGTATAGTTGCTTTTCCAGCGTTCTGTCGATTACAAGATAATGACCGAGAGCTTGCACTAGCTTATCGTAACTTTGTAAACTATATTGGGCGGGTAGTTCTACCCGTTTTAGGATGTATCGCGATCGCAGCGCCGGAACTCCTTGCAAGTATCTACGGATCAAAGTGGCTACCGGCCGCAACGCCAATGCGATTGCTGGTCTTCGGACTGGCACTAATTGGACTATGCAGTGCTATCGGTCCGCTCTATTATTCGAAAGGTTATCCTTCATTCGACATTTATCTCAATGGCACCCACCTTTTGTTGATCGTTGCCGCTGTAGGCTTGACCGCGCCGATGGGGCTATGGGCAGTGTGCGCTGCCGTTTCTCTTGTGGAAGCAACGATAAGCATCTTTGGGCAGCATTTCGTCTCACTGCTTTTAGGTATGCGCCTGCGTGAGCTTGCAACAGCACTAAACTCTGCTTTCCGGATAACGGTAGCCTGCATCATGGCGACCCTCGTTGGTAAATTGGCGGGTACGGCACTCAATGTGAGGGCGCCGATCATTCTGCTCTTTGTAGTTGCGCCTCCGGCGGTCGTTTTCTGTTGGCTTGAGGCCGACGAGGTGCTCGGGATGGTGAGACGAGCTTTTAAGAGCCGCTGGAGTGGCGTCATGGATGTGGCAGAGACGTGAGCGAGTATGACACGTATAGTCGCTATAACTCCTGCCCGTGATGAGGCGGCGTTATTGCCTGGCCTGATTTCCTCAATGATTTCCCAGTCTCACCGCCCTGAGCGCTGGATCGTGATCGATGATGGCTCCGCGGACAGGACGGCCGAAATTATAGATAGCGCGGCTAAAGCCTACCCTTGGATTGAGCCTCATCATCTTCCGCGAAATCGGCCTCGGGCGGCTGGCGGTGAGTCAGTGATCATGCAGTTTCTGCCGGCTAGCGAATGGCAAACGTGGGATTTCTTGCTCCGCCTAGACGCGGACTTGTCGTTCGCGCCGGATTTTATAGAAAAGTTGTTAATCGAGTTTCAGCTCGACCCGAAACTGGGGGTAGCAGGCCCAATTCTTCTGGAGCGAGATGGACCAAGTTGGCGTCCAATTAAAGTTCCAACCTTTCACGTTCGCGGTGCGGCCAAGATGTACTCCCGTCAGTGTTTCAGTGCGATCGGTGGTTTACAGCCGGGGCTCGGCTGGGACACTATCGATGAACTACAGGCGATGATGTTCGGGTTTCACAGCCGTCATTTTCCCCATATCTATGCGTATCATCATCGACCACAGGGCAGCGCCAACAGCTTATGGCGAGCGCGCCTGGCGGCGGGGCGGGCAGCCTACTACGCGGGGTACTCTCCCTTATTCTTGTTCGCCCGCGCCATGAGCCATCTCTTTACGCCGCCCAGGGTGCTGGGCACTGTCGCCATGCTGATAGGCTACTTCGAAGGCTTTGTGAAACGAGCACCACGGGCGGCCTCGCCGGAGCTTGTCCGATTTGTCCGTCGGCAGCAGCTCCGACGCCTGCTCATGTTGGAGACGGTATGGCGCTAGGCCCGAGCACGTCCGCGTGGCGCGACTCCCAGAAACTGAGCGCCGATGCGAAGGTCGGCCCTTCCGGTAATGACGCGTTCAGTTTCTGGAAGCTGCAGGAAGAATGGCGTAGTCGGTTGGGTGCCGCCATTGATGAGTCGCAAGCCACTGCTGAACGATATCTGTTCGAACTCTATTTGAGTGAAAAGCAGCGACGCCCGCCCGCCGCGCTTGGCAGCTATTATCGCTTCCGCAACTTCATACCGCGCCCACTTCGCCACTGGCTGAATTCGGCAGCGATTCGTGCGCGCGGTCATGGTGGATTTCCCAATTGGCCGTGCGAGAGCGTCTTGCTGGATTTTTGGCGAGACTGGCTGGACCGCGCACTCAGGTCGCTCGACGTTGAGGACGGATGGCATATCGGATTCTGGCCACACAATGCCCGCTGCTGTATCGTCTTGACCCACGACGTGGAAAGCCCCTTGGGTGTCAGACGGATGGAGAAGATGGCGGATATCGAGCAGAAATATGGCTTCCTCTCCAGCTGGAATCTGCCGCTGCTGGAATATCCCATCGACTGGTCCACGGTCGAGCGATTGCGCGCACGAGGATTCGAGATCGGCGCCCATGGCCTGGCCCATGACGGAAAACTGTTTCGCAGTGAAGCCGATTTTGCCGAGCTCGGCCGTGAACTCCAACGGCTTGCACGCGAACATTCCATGGTCGGATTTCGTTCCCCTTCGACGCTTAGACGTGCCGAATGGATCGGAACGATGGCTTTTGAATACGATTCGAGCTTTGCGGATACCGACCCGTATGAGCCTCAGCCCGGTGGAACCTGCAGCATATTTCCATTCCGGTTGGGCTCTCTGATCGAATTGCCCTATACATTACCCCAGGATCATACCCTGATGCATCTCATTCACCGCGATCCAGTGCCCTTGTGGCACCTCAAAGCGCAGTGGATCGCGGCTGCCGGAGGCATGATCCTGGCTCTTACCCACCCTGATTATATGGGCGCAGGAGAGCATCTAGCCCGCTATGAGGAATTCCTCAAACGCTTGCGCGACCTTCCGGATGCGTGGCATGCGCTGCCATCCGAGGTGGCGGATTGGTGGCGGCGCCGGTCACGAATGCAGCTCTGTATCAGTGGTGGGCAGGTCGTTATCAAAGGCGATAACACCAGCGGCGCGGTTGCTGCCCGCCTCCGCAATCACCCACTTTGCGCTTGACAGCTCACTAGTAGCACGATTCTCTGCAGAGCTAATAATGCGCTATTGTTAATGCATGATCTTCTTGTAGAGGCAAGTGAGGAAATTTCTATATACGCTTGATAATCACAGTTTGAAGGAGCAACCGTTGCGACACGGCAAAACCTTGGTTGTCGGTATAGGTGAAGTTGGGGGCGCTTTGGCAGAGGTGCTTGCGAGGACCCAACCTGACGTGCTTCGCCATGATATAGAACGGCGCGATATCCGGGACGAAATCGGCGTGATGCATATTTGCATCCCATATCAGTCGCGCCAGCAATTCGAGACTGCTGCAATCGAATACATCGAACGGTTTCGTCCCCATCTTACCGTGATCAATAGCACCGTCGTTCCCGGTACGACTCGCCGGATCGCTGAGCGGAGCGGCGCTCGGCTCGCCTACAGTCCGGTCCGAGGGAAACATGCGCGCATGACCGAGGATCTACTTCGCTACTGCAAGTTCGTCGCCGCGCCAAACGACGAGATTGTTGCGGAGGCCGAAGAGCACTTTCACTCGATCGGGATGAAGACTCGGCGCATCGTTCGTCTGGAGACGCTGGAACTCGCAAAACTTGCCGAGACCACCTATTTTGGCATTCAGATCGCGTTTGCCCAGGAGCTGAATCGTTTCTGCCAGCAAGTTCAGGCAGATTATTCGGAAGCTATAGAGTTCTTCGATGAGATCGATTTTCTACCTCGTGTGCATTATTACCCGGGGTTTATCGGGGGTCACTGCGTCATTCCGAATATTCATCTGCTGAAACAGGTGATGCATTCAGATTTGCTCGATGCGGTACTTGAGTCGAATGATCGGCGTGCGGCAGAGTTGGCAGGCGAAAAGATCGATCTGGAGGCCAATAGCGGCACTGGAAAGCGGACTGCTGGAACCAAAGCGGTGGCGCAAAGTTGACGTTCTTCGGTCTTGCTGGCTATCGACTGGAGCTAGCTGCCACGTCGCGGGTGCAAACAAGCCCTCACAGCTTTCGGTTCGGCAATCCAACACTCGATAGGCGCTCGCGCTAATTCGACTGATGCTACGCCGAGTGCGTTCTTTGGTCCCGGAAAAAGTCGCGTCCTTTTCAGCGCGCCAGCCGCGGCCTGACACGCTTTATCGAAAAGCGGTTCGAAGATTTGCGCGTTACGCTTTTCCGGTGTGTGAAAGACTCGGCTTCCATATAGTGCCGATCCATTATTATCAGCCCATCCCAGACAGCCGGACCTTAACTGCTGATCTGTCACAACGTATGTCGGAAATGGTCGGTATTGACCTTCGGCCCGGCAGTCAATTGGAACTTCTCGGACAATTAAAATCCTCTTACCAAGTCGAGTACGACCGTATACCCATCGAACCATCCAATGACGGGCATGGCTTTTACATCCGGAATAACAGGTTCGGAACCGTCGATGCGGAAATACTCTATTGTATGATTCGCCACTTCCGGCCGCGCCTTATGATCGAGATTGGTGGAGGCATGTCCACGCTGCTTTCGGCACAGGCCTTGGAACGCAATCGAACGGAAGGCGCCGATGGGAAGTTAATCTCGATCGAGCCTTACCCCGACGAAAGGCTGACAAAGGGCTTGCCGGGATTCGTCCAGCTCTATCGCACGGAGGTCCAGCAGGTGCCCTTGTCAGTGTTTGAGATGTTAGACCCGGGTGACATCCTCTTTATCGATTCCAGTCACATTTGCATGATCAACAGCGATGTGAACTACGAGTTCCTCGAGATCTTACCGCGAGTGAAGCCAGGAGTAGTGATTCACGTTCATGATATCTATCTGCCACGCGAATATGACGTGGCTTTCTTTAAAAGACACAGAGTCTTCCTAAACGAGCAATATCTGCTGCAGGCATTCTTGACGTACAATAGCGAATTTGAAGTCCTGTGGGCGGGAAACTACATGCATATCAACCATCCCGACTTACTACGGGCGGCGTTTCGCTCGTATCGCAACGAACCCGTCACACCTCTGAGCTGGTGGATGCGAAGAAAGCTGAGAAACTAGAGATACGCCAGGTGGTATAAGCTACGCCGAACCTTTATATTGCCCCGCTCCCTGAGAGACAAGCCGGCTCTGCCGGGAAGCGTGATTCCGGCGACTTCGCCATCCATCGTTGAGCAGCTGGTCAATAGAAGAGATAAGATATGGCCTGGATCGGCGCCGTTGCGGGTGGTCAGCATAGATCTTGGGCTGGCGAGCTTTGGTTGTGTTCATAATCGGGTGATCGAAGACATGAAGGAGAAAGACCTGGCTGATCCACCGAGGCTGTTTAAAAATGCGCTGAGAGCGCAAGAATCGATACTTATCTATCTTTCGCATGGCGTTAGCTTGATTGAACTCTTCTACCGCCAGTAATTCTCCGGTAAAACGGCTGTGACTAGGCAGCACAATGTCATCCAGATAGACCAGCGTAAGCGGGAGATACTTGGTCGGGTCGGGTCCTGAAAAAATCTTCAGTGCCTCCACGGCAGAGCTATAGTAGTCGACGTCGATCGCGGCAAAACCGATGGGCTGCTCCGGCGAGAGTTCGGCAAGGAAGCCCGGCACAGTGTGCTTGATGTCGCCTATGACTAACCGAGCATTCGGCGGCAACTCGCGTGCCAGCTCCTCCTGATTCATCGGAAAGTCCCCCGCCTGGTACAGGTCAGGATGATCGCGGTAATCCACCGGGGGCGGCATGCCACAACCGGTATCAAAACCGGCCACAGAAAACTGAACGCCGGTTTCACGGCTGACCTGCTTTGCGATATCGCACATCGCGAGCAAGCCTTTGCCCATCGCAACTCCGAATTCAATAATCGTGATAGTTGATACTCCCTGCCGTTGAGCAAATCGGGCGGCTTCCAGAATCGCGAATGCGTAATGACGGGGTCGAATCAGATCGAAATCTATTTTCATCGTGTAGGAGCCGAACAGCTTGACGAAAGCCGCCAGAATATTCAAATGAAGGGGTTCCGTAAGGCGCTCCGCCAAACGAGCGCTCCAGCTGCGTGGATGGATGATGAATGGTTGTTCGCTTTCGGAATCCACTTTTTGCTTCATGTTCCCATCACCTCACTCCGGGCCAGCATTCCGATAACTACTGAAACGCTGCCTTCTCCACCCTTCATCAGATTGGTTTAGCTGGCTGTGAACGAGAAGGACCTTGATCTCGGCCTGACGAGCTTGCTCCAAGCAACCAACGCACGGCGGAGCGCAATCCTCTTTTGGCTGCAAATGCCGCTGGCAACCATCGGTAAGCACCCATTATTTTGAGATGGAATTCGAGCAGCCAGTCGGATGGGTCGACGCGGACGCGGCCGATGGCGAACGCGTCGAACTGCGAATGGGTGACGTATGGCAATCCGGTGAAAACCCGCTGATAGCCGGTTTCGTAGCATAGTCGAATCAGCCGGTCGTTGGATTGGCTCAGAGGAAAGGCGAAGAGCACCACCTCCTGCTTGAGCAGATCCGACAGCAGCCGACGGGATTCCCGCAACTCGTAAAGTGCCTCTGCTTCGCTAAGCCTTGTCAGCGCGCAGTGTGTTAGACTGTGCGAGCCAACAGTGACACCTCGAGCGACGAGAGATCGGAGCTGCTGTTCAGAAATCAGTGATTCTGCTGAATCATCTTCGAGTTTCTGACCCAAGCGCCCGGCGACCGCGAATAGCGTGACCGGGATCCGCCGCCGCTCGAGCTCGGGGAAGGCAATTTCAGCAAAACTTTGCCACCCATCATCAAAGGTTACCGCGACACTGTGAGCGTTGCGGGGAAGGGGTTCCTGACGATCGGCCCGAATGGGATGGGCCCATTTGCGCAGGTGATCGAGTTGGCGCGCGAATCGCTCCCGTTCGTGCGGGTCAACTCGATGGTAATAGATGACGGTGGCCGTGCCAGCGCGGCCGATTCGCGCCAGCCTCAGCAGAAACCTCACCGTTTCGAAAACACTCCAGAAGCCAAGACTCAGGACCAGCTTAACAACTCGTAACGACTGTTTTCGGACGGTCAGGCTCGCCCCTCTCGTGCTCCTTGGTTGGCTCGCTGAACCAGGCTGTGCTTCCGCTGCGCCATTTTTCATGCCAGATTTGCGACTTGAACTCCGCTAGCTTCGAATGCGCAGATAACGCTGATGAGATCGCAGTTCAAATTGCCCAATTCATGTAACATGAGACCACCGCTCTCCGATCGGCATGGCTGGAAGCCGAGGGAGTCGAGCACTTGACGAGCCGGGGTGTTACGGTCGGTCGACCGAAAGTTTATCCAGAGCGTCTGTGAAGCGTAACGGTTGTGAAATCTGAGCAAGTGCGAGAACAGCGCCTGCTCGATGAATTTGCCCTGCACCCGACAGGACAGCATAAAATCATTTATGCGCAGCTCGCGTTCCGTCTGTTGAACGATGCAAAAGCCCACCGCGCCGTAGTCGCCGAAACGGTCCGAGCATCGCAACACATATTTTTCCAGGCCAGGATCGTTGATTATCTGCTGGAGCTGAGCACGCGAATACTTGCGCCCCGAGAAATTGAGCTGATTGGTGCGCTGCACCAGCTCTGCAACTCGCTCTTCGTCAGCCGGCCGGTATGGTGAGATATCAAGGACGATCTTACACGATTTCAGAAAGGCTCGGTAATCTCCGGCAAAAGAGGCTTGCTCGAGTTCCCGCGTGATCTGTTGTTGGTAGTAGCGGCGGCGTTGCCGAGACTCGTCCGTTACATTGCCCTGTAGCCGCGGATTGGTTGTTAGGCTGCTCAGCTCGTTGGCGTTGATACAGGTAAGTTGAGGTAGCGCTGTCGCCACTTCAGCCAATTCGAACGGGTTGTCGTCAATGAAAGCTAGAGCGTCAAGGCCGATATTTAACTGCTGAGCAATCTTTTTGATCTTCTGACTCTTGGGCGACCAGTCTATCTGCGGGTAAAGAAAGTAATCCGCTATACCAAATTCTTTGAGCTTGGTTAGGGCGAATTCGGCGTCATTCTTGCTCGCTATGCTCATCAAGACGCCACGCTCATCAAGATATTTCAGTAATTCACTGATGCCTGGGCGAAGGGTCAATTCATCCCCTTCGACCAAAATTCCGTTCCAGAGCGTGTTGTCCAAATCCCACACTACGCACTTGATCGGGGCCGCGCCGTCAGCGTTCCGCTCCTGGCTGGTCTTCGGCCGGAACGTGACGAAATCAGCAGTAAGGAAGACCAGGTGAGCATTGCTCTCCGCTTCCGGCAAAAGCGCAATCCTGAATGGCAGTTCGCGCTCGATGAATGGCTGAAACACGGTAGCTTGGAACGTATAGCGCGAATACCCCGGATCTATAGCAAGTGTCTTAATATACGGAGCGGCGTCGGCCGGGTTACAGTGGTGATTTCGCCTACTATCGGTGAGCGGGCTGAAGATCACCTGCAACCGGATCTCTTGCTCTGTCGGATTGTACACCTCAAGCAAAAAAGCCTCGGGCCGAGGCCAAAGATGGCGACGCTCATTGAATCGGCGACTGATTTTTCCCAGGGCAATATAGGTTAACTGCTCCAGATTGGAGCCTGGCCTCAGGTAATGGCTGGCGGTGCCAATCACGTTTGTTAATCGTGCCGCTCGCTCGAGCGCGCGTTCGAGCCGAAGTACTTTCTCGACCGGCTGAATTGCCGTGTTCGCGAGCGTTTCCAGCTTCGCCCATTTTTTAAACCGAACCTCCACCCCATAGCCACGCAGAGAACGAAAGGCAGGGTTTTTATAGGCTCCGAAAGCAAATCGTCGGCAGCGCCAATCGCTACGCGGCTGGTACAAATCGCAAGATTGGTAGCAACTGGGGGCTGCGCACTCCACGCAATGCTCCGCCCACAACAAAAACGATATCCCGTCAATGTTATCTACCGGCTCGTAGCCGATTTGCGGCGACACTGGAGGCTCTGAGTGAAGCGCTCGGTCGTATTTATCTGTCTCAAACATAGGCAGCTCGTGCCTCAACTTAGACTCTAGAGCTTGTGCGTATCGCCTATAGGGCTGTTAGCTGGGAAAGCAATCGCAGTGCCTTTGACCTGCGTAACCAAACCGGGTTCGTTTGACGTCGTACACACTATGCAACATATGAAGATCGCTAACATCAGGAAAGATCCAACGGAAGCAAGTCTATCACTTTTACATGCTCTGAGCAGCGAATCTGTATCGCCTGAAAACATGGTTCGACTGCTTTTTTAGTGCCCCGGAGCATCTGATGGACGCTGTAAACAAAAGGCCCGAATCCGTGGGGACGGATGTCGGGCCTTTTCAGCGTGGACCGTGCTAACGCTGATGCAAACCGTTGTCAGCCTGGTGTCAGTACGCGCCCATGTTACTGTTCCCGGTGGTGAGTCCAGGCAGTCCCGCATTAAAGCACGGGCTTACCTGAAGACCAAAATCGGGAGCGGCCGAACTGCTGTTGATGTACATCGGATTGACGTTGGTGAAGTCATGGGGACCCTTTTGGTTGGAACCGTTGAACGAGAACCCCGGGCTTCCCTGCGCGCCGCCGATATCGTTGTAGTCTTCGATGGCGAGACCAAATCCGCTTGCGACACTAACACTCGCGGTCCCAGCGCCATCGAAGATATTGTTACGAACGTCGATGGTACTCGAGCTATTGTTGCCACCACATCCTGCGTACAGCCCAAATGAATTGGACAAACCTCGTGGCAGGTACGCGGTATTATTATAATATTTTACATTGGTTGGGCAGTTTCCGGGGCAGGGTGTGACGCTGGGGCAATCCTGGAATCCGATTCCATCATCGTAAGCAACGTTCCTCTGGTAGATTAAGGTTTCGCTATCCTTCGTAGATTCGTTATGGGTATAGAAGGCGGGCGTCTGATTGGTCGCGCAGTTGTTCACTCCGCCGCTATTCTGACAGCCACAGAGATTTTGCGAGTAGCCGCAGCCAGCCACGTTGCCAACAATCTGGGCGGGTGTGGCGGGGCTGCCTACTCCTTTGACATCGATGCACCCGTGCACGCAGCCAGGGCCAACTACATTTCCCTCAACGAGGACGCCGCCGGTGTCGTAGTGTACCTGGACCGCGTTGTGGCCTCCACTCCAGATGACCGTGTTGTAAAGAAATTGAACGCCATCCGATCCAACAGCGGTATCCAACAGCTCGAGCTGGTTCTTATAGGCACCCCAGACGCCAGTGTTCTGCCAATTGCAGTTGTTATCTTTGACGCTTGCGCCGACCACCTGAGGCCAAATCGGTTGTCGGCTCCCCGAAGTGCAAGATGGCACAGTTTCCATGTACCAATAACCGCCCGGATTACCGATGGTTGGATAGATGATTCCGTAGACCGTATTACTATTTGCTGCGTAGCTATGGTTGCTCGACCAGTCAGCCGGAACTTCGGCGGTCGGCCTGCAGGGACCCGTGGTATTTGAGCAATTTGTCCCATTATTGTGAATGTAAAAGTTCTGAACAGTAATTCCCGGCATTTTGCCGCCGGCGGTCGTGAATGAAACCGCCTGAGCGTAGGCATGCTCGCATTCAAAATTGTCGATCGTCAGGTATTTGACGCTGTACGCCGGTTGGTGAGCCACGAAGCAATATGGATTCATATTTGCCGCATCGATCGTCGCTCTGCCAGCGCCATAAGTGCTGATGATGATCGGATTGTCGGCAGAGCCGTTTACCGCGTGCAGCGGGGAATCGCCGAAAGTAAATGGGGGATTGCTCGAGCTCGCCACCCAGATGTCACCGCCCTTGAACAACTCGCGATCTCCCGGCTTGAGCGTAGACAGAACACTCATGGCTTTACTGATACTTCGCCACGGAGAGGACTGGGTGCCAGCTCCCGTTAGGTCGTTGCCCGTAGACGCCGAGAAATAGTAACAAGTTTGACCTGTTGGACATCCGGACACTTGGAACTCTGAGCGGGCGAGCCTGCCCCCATCGCCTACAGTAACGGGTAAGGGAGCCCGAAGTCGCCTCGCTCCATCGATTCCAGGCGTCGGGTCGGACGTAACCACCTGTCCGAGCTGGTTGGTCGACGTCTTGCCGGCTGCGTACGCCGAACTCAGTCCTAAAGCAAAAAGGACGAGGACTAGGGCGCCCAACAGCCTAAGATCGGTTCCTCTCATTGTTTGACCCCTTGTATCACCCAAGCCGTCTTGAACTGGTGTCTAGCCGCGCTGTTCCCTTTGACAGTTTCCAGCATCAGGACACTCACGGATAATCGACATTACTTTTCGCTACACTGTCCTCAGTGGGATAAATCTCCTTCGTAGCAGAGAAAATATATTCTGTGGCGGTGACGGCCAGCCGAGATCGAAACCAAGGATTTGGCCTGCTCATCGCGCCTGTAGGTACCTCCGTTCCTTGTGAATAGCCATTTATCCGCGCGGATACATTCCAGTTAGAACTGGTAGGCATAGCAGCTGAAGAGGTGACATTGTCATCCCCTTCCTGGGTCGATTAGTGAGTCGAGAGGAAGCGATGAAATTTGAAAGCTCAGTATATCGAGATGACTGGCCAGACGCTTTACATGGTTATCACAAATACCTCTAGAGCACGGTAGTCGCGTTGCTGAATTATGAGTTGCAGAGGGTAGTGAGTAGTTTCATTAGGCCGCAGGGATGGATCTCGAGAGATGGTGCTCTGAAAAAATTTTCAATAATCGTACGGCGGGATCTGAACTCCTGCGATCCTGAGCACAAATAAGAGCGTAAGTGCAGCAGGCCGTTGCTAACCAAAAGCAATGAAAATGTTGAGGGCTGGTAATACCCGCGGTTGAGGGCCTAACAGCGGAAAGGACCGTCTCCCAACAAAGGCCGCAGGGCTCCGCCCGGTGGAACGGGGCGAAGAACGCAGCTTAGTTGCGGCGGTCTTAAAATGTTGGCAAGCGAAAGTTGGATGTACCTAACGGAGTGAGCGTGCTAAGGAGTGTCGGCTGGTCGCCTCTTGTCGGCACACTGTTAGCCGGATTCGGGGGCCAAAGTTCCCGTTGGGCTGCCACTTAGCAGGTCCGCGTAAAAGGCGGTTAACTTGCTTTTTTCCAGCTCCCAGGTATAGCTCGAGATAAGGGTTCTGCCCGCTGCGATTCGGCGAATTGCTGCGCCGCGATCATTCCAGACGTGCAGTATCTTTGCGGCCATATCCTCACTGCTGCCAGGCTCAAAGTAAAAGATAGCATCCTCGGGTATATAGCGTACCAGGGTTTCAGTACGGCTCGCGATAACAGGTAGACCTTGGGACATATATTCGAGAATCTTGTTTGAGAAGTACAGCGCGCCGAAGATGCCGCCGGCGTGAGTGGAGATTCCAATATCGGCATCGGCCATTATGGCAGGTATTTCCTCGACATTGACTGTGTCGAGGAATTCGACTCGGCCCGCTACTCCTAACTCTGCGGCGAGACGCCGAACATCGTCTACCCTGTTGCCTTCGCCGACGATTCTTAGCCGCAGGCCTGGAATACTTTTTGAAGCGATCGCCAACGCACGTACGGCTATATCCAGTCTGTAATGGTCGGTGATCGTGCCGCAGTAGAGCAAAGTGGGTTGGTCGGGATGCCTGGGCCAGACCAAGAGGTTCCCATTACTGGAAAAGAAGCGCTGCTCCGGGAAGTTATGAACTATAAACAGTTTATCAGACGGTACACCCTTGCTTTGAAGGTTTTCCCGCATGGACTCGCTGACGGATATAACTTTGTTGGCGAGCTGGCAGCTAATTCTTTGCTGCCAATTCAAAATTCGAGTGACTAATCCCGCGTGGCGATATCCGTTTGCTTCGTAAAGCTCAGCCATCGGATCGTGAACATCAAGAACCAACTTTGCGCCGGTCCATTTCGGCAACAGTCCAGCGAGAACCAGCAGATCAGGCATATTATGGATATGAACGATCTGGAAGGGTCGGGAAAAGTGTAGTTGGGCGAGTTTAACCGCCCCTAATCCCGTTAACAGCGCGTATTCGAACACGTAACGCAACTGGCTGCCTCGGCGGCGCTCGAGTGGAAGCCGGTGAACGAAAACTCCGTTGATGGTTTCCTTTCGTGGCTGCCTGCTTTTCTTTCCGGCTTCAGTGCGGCGCAGACAAATGACGTGGACCTCGTAGCCAGCATTAACCAGCGCTTCGGCTTCACGGCGCACCCGTACATCGGTGGGATAGTAGCCGTGAAATAGCATTCCCACCCTCCTATCTCGCATTCGAAGAGCTCCCGAACCGTTGTTCAAGGTCATCGAGGATCTTGACGTGTGCGCGGCCGTCGCCGAAAAGTTCGCGATAAGGACCAGTCGGCTCGAAGGTGTTGATTAGAAACGCGATTCGTTCCGGATCAGGACCCGTCAAAACCTTCCATCCCACTTGAGATATTTCAGGAAACCACGACAACTCGATGAGCACGATACAGGGTTTCTTCAACAGATAAGCTTCTCGCCGTACACCTCCCGAATCTGTCAACACCTTGTTGGCCCCGGCTGCCAATCGGATAAAGTCCACATATCCTAAAGGCGGGATGATCTCGATCTTGGACCTCGCCAGTCTGGGCATCAGGTCAAATTGTTCCAGCTGTTTACGGGTCCGCGGATGAGCCGGGAAGACGATCCGTTGATCAGAGCGAAGCAGACCTTCCACAATCGCCGCCAGCCGGTCGCGCACCATTATATTTTCCTGGCGGTGAAGCGTCAGTACCATATAGTCCCCCCTGACAACTGGTAACTCCAGTCTACTCAGAGTATAGAGTAGCGCGTCCTTCATCAGATCTCCGGAGAGAACTATGCGGCTTGCGTCATGGCCTTCGGCTTTGAGGTTGCGAACGTGTGTCTCAGTGCAACAATAATTCACTTCCGCCAGCGTATCTGCGACTCGCCGGTTAATCTCCTCGGGATTGTAACGATCGGCCGTTCGGATTCCGGCTTCCACGTGCGCAAACGGAATCCTGAGCTTGGAAGCGGCAACCGCCGCCGATAAAGTCGTATTGACGTCTCCGTAAGCGAGGACGAAGTCGGGCCTGTCTTCGCTCAGGAGCCGTCCGAGTTGTTGCATAGCGCCAGCGGTGAACGAGACGTTATCGTTGTTTTCGACCGTCAGCAAATAGTGCGGAGCGGGCAGGGCAAAATCCTCAAAAAACACATCCGACATGTCGCGGTCGTAGTGCTGTCTTGTATGAACTATGATTTCCTGAAAACCGCGTCGGCTCGACTCCATGTGGATCAGAAATTCTTTGACGAAATTAGGCCGCGTCCCAACAATCGAGTAGAACCTCATCGGGCTGAACCTCTTGTCATTGTGCGCTGGCGCGAGTCGTGGAGAAAACCAGCCGGTGGAACCTGCGTGCTCGAGCCCGACCGTAGGGCTTTATGAGGTGGCCTGGAGCAAGAACGCAGGATCTCCGTGCCGCCGGCGTTTGCCGTCCGACTGGAGGTGATGCTGAATCAACCCTCGCGTATGCAAATAAGTTGCAACGGACCCGCCAGCCGAAATGCTCGGCTAAACGCCCGGCCGAGGGAAATCCACGGGACAATAATGCAGGCGCCCCCCCACCGCGACCCAACTTCATCACATCACCACCGGCACCTGTAGTCATCGTAAATTACCAAATTGGGGGACGAGAAACCAAGTGAATAATCGCTGTTGGGGGCTCTAAAACGTCTGTCAAACAAGATCCTGTAGAATTGCCGCTGTTCGTTGAATATCTCAAAACTACGGTTAGTACTATTGGCTTATCGTGTTACTCGGAGCGCAAAGTAAAAGGTCTCAAAGACCCCGCTTCGCAGATCCGCTAACGAAACGTTAGATTGGTGGTCGCCGCCCTTTAATCGGTTTACCGATACTGATGTTGAGCAGTCGATGGTGAATCCGGCGGCCGCTGGAAATTTCCCCGCGCGGCAAGAACACCGATCACAACCATCGCAACCAAGGCGACTGCGGCCAGTAACCTCTGAGTGCGGCGTATTTTTTTAAGCTCAGACGTGCTGGGATGCTTTGCCATGTTTAAGATCAATTGCTCCGCGGGATACAGTCTCAGATGAAACCCTCGCCGCGGGTCTTAAGTCCGAAGTGTTCGCTTGCCGTCTCGCTTGGAGCTGGCGCTCGTACGCTGCGATCGAATCCTTTATGGTTTGCCGTATCTCTTCGAGCGACATGTTGCGCCACCGTTCTCCCGCTCGTTCCATTTGAATCCTGCGTTGCCAGCGCTTTGTGTGTGACATCAGAGTAAATGCAAGGCGCCATACGGTGGGAGCTCCAGCTAATAAATAATTATGCTCCCGAATTATAGTTCCGCCGAACTGCATTTTGAATCTATTGACCCCGATACTATCCTCGACTTGACCGAGACTGCCAAAATCGTAAGTAGTCAGTCCTTCGTCGCGATATTTCTCGAGTTCGTACCAGTGCAAATAAACGTTAACAATTCCTGCCAGCCGGGCCGTCGCCGGGTCATCAAAGCGCCGATTAGCCGAATCGTGAAGGCGCACGATTCCCACATCTCGGTCAACTAGGTTGAGATGGCCACAGATAGGCTGGCCGTCGAGATAGGCCATCATCAAATCAGCGTTGGGAAAGTAGCTGTATTCGCGGGCCTCCGACACGGGGCTTGTCTGTAACGGTTTGCCCCGCGCGAAATCGTTGTAGAGCTTCACGAATTGGGGAACCAATCCGTCAACATCCGGGCCTCCGCTGTAGCGGCGGATCATCAGCCGGCCGCCGAGTTTTTCGGCCTTGTGAATGCGAATC
Source organism: Pseudomonadota bacterium (assembly GCA_021323945.1). Classification (GTDB taxonomy): domain Bacteria; phylum Desulfobacterota; class Binatia; order Binatales; family Binataceae; genus JAMXLL01. The sequence goes on from JAJPKA010000014.1 coordinate 281,530, forward strand.
CTGGCGTTTTCAATCAGGTCTTTATAGATCGCGCCTAGAGGGCGCCTGAGGTCTATCAAAAGCGTTAGGCTGAGAGTGTGGGTAATGATACATCGGCCGTGTTCAAGGTCTGTGCTGGCGAATGCGACACGCGCGTAATGGCTGAAAGGGAGGTTTTCAGCCAGTTCTTTTAAGGTCGTCTCGGTGGGCCAGTAGACGAGCTGGTAGGGAATGATACCCTTGAGCTTGTTGCGGATAATAATCATTTCAATTTTCCCGTCCGGGCTACTTTTGACCCGACCTCCTCGGTAACACTCTTGCAAGCACGAAATGAGCCGTACTGCTGATTCAATAAGTCCTGTTAATCGTTCTTTGGGCGAAAATCTTCACAGATTGCTGCACTGTCTCCCGCTGTTGGGGTATCAGGCGCTCCGTAGCCGCATGGCACGCCCGCTTGGTGCTCGAGACAGATAGAAATTGACGCTGTCGGTTGCAATACGTCCTGTAAATTGTAAATGTTGCAACCAGCGGTCGGAAGCGTTGCTTGAGTGAGAGTTCGGAATTAAGTCTCGATTCCCGCATTTCAAGCACCCAGTTAGTGATGCAAGCAAATTGAGGGCTTAATGTAGCAAGACAGATGACTTCTTTAGGGTTATTTTAAAGAATTATTTTCGCTCGTGCCTACAGGCCTAAGCTTCCGAAAAAGTTTGACAAACAAAACGAGCTCCACTTTAAGGCGTTAAGTCCAAGCTGGCACAAATATTGGTCCGTCGTAAGAACGTGTACGGTCGACCAGGCAATCTTTTAGGCGCTATCGAATCGGTCGATGAGGACGGAACGGTACCACACTTGCCGCGAGTCCTGCTCTTCGCCGTTGCCGCGCTTGTCGCCCTAGTTATTTTGTGCGTCATCAATCGCCCAACCGGCCCGGTGACTCTCGCGATCCTGGGGGCTACGGCCATTATTCCCATATGGAAGTTGTGGTCCTTAGCGAAGCGTGATCTCCCCTGGCTGGCATTCGCCCTGATTTTGATTCAGCTCCTTGATGGATTGTTTTTTCTGACCGAGCAGGTGCGGCCGATAATCACCTATGGACTTACATTCCTCTTCTGTCTACCGGCGCTTCCCACCCTGTGGGCGGCATGGAAAGCGCACAGCTCGACTTTTCGTCTGTACTTGCTGTTCTGCCTCTGGTGCCTGATTTCAGTCTTCTATTCGATCGCTCCCGAGTTTTCGCTTAGTCGACTGGTGCGAAATGTTTTCCTGTTTGCGGCGATAACCGCATGCTCAATCGCGGCGCGCAAGCTCGGCGGGCCCAAGCCTATCATGCGTGCGTTGATGGCGGCTGCAATCGCGGTTACCGCAATCACGTGCGCCTCGATGCTCCTGCCGCACAGCCTGACGTGGTCGACCGGTGACGACGATGCGACCATCCAAAACATGGCAACGGTCGACAATGGCGATGCTTTGCCCAGATTTCGCGGTTTATTCGGCAATCCCAATGAAGTTGGCGAGCTCGCTGGTCTGACTGCTGGCTTAATTCTCTCCTATTTGGCATTTGCGGACAAAAAGCAGCGAATTGCTCTAATCCTGATAGCCCTCATCGCGGTAGCACTGGCTGTTATTGCCGATTCCCGCTCCGACTTGATCGGTCTGGCGATCGGCTCAACGCTCTACCTCTGCTGGAGATACGGCCTTCGCGGCATTGTCCTTATAGGAGCTTTAGGTACAGTTGGCCTTTTGTCACTCAAACTATTGGGTGAGAGTGCGGCCTCCTATATCTGGCGTGGCGATGTATGGAGTCTGACCGGCAGAACTGATATCTGGCAGTTCGCGCTTCGAGAAATTGCGGGCCGACCACTGACAGGCTATGGCTGGGCGGTAGGGGGCGCAATCTTTAGCAGCAAGTATTTTCCGATTTGGTTCGGACCCTGGGATCTGGGACCCCACAGCTCCATTCACAGCGGTTATTTGACTTGCATGGTTGGCGTCGGCGTGCCGGCGACTCTTTTTTGGCTCTTCATCATTTTGCGACCCTGGGTGGCTCTGTTTCGCCAAGCAGAAGATCCGTGGGCTCTCAAGCGCAGTTTTTTCTTCCTGGCGGTTCCAATGCTCATTATCAACTTGGATGAATCGATGATTACCGATTGCGCCGGTGCCGCCGGGTTTCTGTTTATGATGCTTTGGGCTTTGGCGGAACAGTACCGGCTGGTAGTGATTGCCAATGATCGATTGGCCCGCCAGCGAGCCCTCAAGAACTCACCACCTGCGGTCGCGGCCCTGGTCTCCTAGAGTAGCGTTGCAGTTGACCTGGTTGGATCGCTCAGTAGGGCACCGCTATTCCGTCGAATTCACGACTGACCCACAGACGGTTCGTCAAGGTGTCAATAAACGCAGCCGTGTAGGGGCCGGCCGAATTTGTATGGCCCGAATACCACGACTGAAGCGCAATTCCGATATCACCGCCTGGCGCCATGTCCGAGGATAGTCCGTGAAAGATAGAGTAGATACGCCCCGCAAAAAAATCGGCATTAAAGCAGCTGTTCTCGCGGGCCAGCATCGCGCCCAATCCACCGAAGCCAGGGTACCCGTGATGTGGGCGGTCACGGTCGGGAACTTGCATTAATCCGCTCGACCGGCCGTTGTCGCCGATACCCGTCTGATCCCAATGGCTTTCATTTTCAGCTTCGGCGTACATGAGTAGAGGATTGATGCCCCATTTGTTTGCCGCCCACTGCAGAACCTCTGCAGTAGTCGGGTGCGCCAAGGGACAGGCACCATCGATGCGGTCGGCTACTGGCTGCCAACTCCGCCCCCAGCCGCTCACATAATCGGCATAGAAGCTCCGTAACTGACGGAGATAGTCTTCCGGGTTGGTAGAGGCGATATAATTGAAGTAGTTGTTGGCAGCGGCTATCGCCGGGCCGCTTGGGCCTAGCTCGGGTTTGGATTTCTGAGTCGGTTTTATGAAGGAGACGGCTTGAAGATCATCGAGCAACGGTCCGCCAATTAGTGGGTAACCTGCCAAGCTTCCACCAGGTGCGTCGTAATGGCCGAAATGAGCCGGATTGGTATCCGCCCAAGGAATGCCCGCAGCTGAACCTGTCAGCTCGGGTATCGTTGCCCCTCGCTGGACCGCGACCAATCGAACCGCTTCTGGGTCCACTCGAGCCCAACCGATGGCCGCATTTAAACTGGTCAGCTGTGAGAGCAAACGGTGTCTGAGTCTGACTACTGATTCATTATCGCGGAATTTAAGAAGCCCGAAAGCGATAAGAGCAAAAGCCAATACAGAGATTATTATCCATCGCATAAAGCATACAGAACCGAGAGATTCGAGCGCATGCCACTCCTTCGTGTTGCAAGTTAGTCTAGCCTGGGAAGAAGGCACGAACCATCCCACGAACCTGGCGACGGCCTGAGCGCGCACTCTTCGCTCACGCCACCTATTACCTTAATGTTAATACGGGACGAAAGCACCGCCGAAGGCGCGGGTCTTCCAAGTTTGGTTGCTGAGGGCGTAAGTCCATGCGCTGACATATAGGGGTGAATTGTCATCCCAAGACCCAACCGCCGCGAGAATATTTCCATCTCCCCAGCTGGTTTTGCCCAGTCCATGGAAGACTAAGTATATCCAGGCAGCATAGAAGTCCGCATTGAAGCAGGTATTCTCGCGCGCCAGCATCGAACCAGCGCCAGAGAAGCCAGGGAAAGCATGATACGGACGCGTATTCCGGTCAGCAACCTGCAGCACGCCGCTCGAACCGCCGTTATCCCCGAGGGCGGTTTGATCCCAATGGCTTTCGATTGTGGCAGTAGCATAGAGTAACAGTGGATTAATACCCCATTTATTCGCTGCCCACTGGAGAACTTCGGCCGTAGTTGGACTCGCCATCGGACAGGCGCCATCGACTCGATCGATTATGGATTTCCACCTTGTCCAGGTATAGGCCGCATAAAAGCCGTCGCTAGATTGAAGCTGATACAGATAGTTAGTCGGATCATGCGATGCGATGTAATTGAAATAGTTATTTGCGGCTTGATTGGCCGCACCATTGATTCCAGTCTCGATCTGCGATTGCTGCGTTGGCACCACAAAGGATGCCGCCTCAGAGTCGTCGAGAAGTGGCCCACCAATTAATGCATATCCATTTACGGCACCGCCGGTTGCGTCATATTGGCCATAATGAGCCGGATTAGTATCGGCGCCCGGAATACTTGCTGCTGAACCCGTTAAACCGGGGATTGTTGCGCCTGGCGTGACAGACGAGCTCGTGGCTGCGTTGGCAACCGTAACCGTGGCTGACGCGCTGCCGAGCAGCACATGTGACGGTGAGAAGGCGCTGGCCGAAACTACATGACTGCCGTTGGGGTACTGAGTCGTGTCCCACTGCCATGTCGATGGTGGCGTTGCAGCCTTAAAAATGCCGTCAACGTAGAAGTCCGACCAGGACACATTAGTTTGCGTAGCAATCGCAACATTGACAACTCCCGATACTGCGGTGCCATTCTGGGGCGTAACCAGGGTTATCTCGGGGCCATTGTCAACGTTAACCGTTAGAGCGGAAGAGCCAAGTACAGTCTTGTTTCGGCCGAATGCGGTAACTGAGATCGTATGGCTACCGTTTTTCACACTGCTTGAATTCCAGTCGATAATGTATGGCGGGGACGAAGCGAGAAATACTCCGTCAATATAAAAGTCAACCCACACCACTCCTGGCCCGACAGCGCACGCTATTGGTGTGGGGCCCGAAACCGTGCTGCCATTGACCGGTGAAGTCAGGTTGACGGCAATCGAAGCCGGCGCTCGAGTCGCAGTACAAGTTATTAGTACTAACGCGCTGCCCAAGCATAAGACCGATCGTTGCCAGCGAAGTACTCCATTGTTCATGCACCTTCCCCCCTCAACTCGTGTGATATCGCAAGAGCGCAAATCCGTCTCCCACAGGCAGAGAAAGACCCAGGACCCGTAGGTTCGAGTGTCAGGAATCGGGAGAGGCAGGTACGGTGAGGTACTAAGCAGGAAAGAATCAGAAATGCAGCGCGGTCCCCCTAGCCTGTCGGAACCGAGCGCAAGAACTGCGCCAGCGATCGTGGCGAGGAAGATGGGGGTATATGCGAACTAATGCGAGAAAAGATTGTTCGCGTTGTGAATTAAAACCTGGCGGACGTCGCGAAATGTTGCGACCCTAGATTAGGGATGTTTCATTCAAGGACGCTGTCCGAGAACTCGCTTCGCCGGCGCGCTGGAACCCTTCGAGAATCCCTACAGGCGATCAGCGACTCAGGGTTGGGCTCAGACGGGTTTGGCAACCCCTTTGGACGCCGCAGTCATCATAGCTGAGGGTTTTCGAAAATTCTCCTGCACGAGATGAAACTAACCAGCTGCCTTAAGTATTGCCACACGCACGGTTTGCAGCCGTGCGTGTGGCAGCTTCCGACTCTGTCTTAATAGGGGACGAATGCACCGCCAAACGCCCGTGTTTCCCAGGACTGGTTCAGCAAGGCGCTATTGAAGGCCGGCACGTAAATAGAGACACCCGGATCCCAAAGCTGAACTGAGCCGAGAATGTTATTTTGGCCCGCTCCTCCGCCGATGAGCCCATGGAAAGCGGAATAGATGAAAGCGGCGTAGAAATCCGCGTTGAAACACGAACTTTCGCGCGCCAACATTGAACCCCCTCCAGAAAACCCGGGGTATGCGTGGTTCGGGGAAACCGAAGTATCGCGATCAGCAATCTGAAATAAACCGGCCGAGCCCCCATAGTCACCAACGCCGGTCTGATCCCAGTGACTCTCAATCGTCGCGTCGGCATACAGCAACAACGGATTGATCCCCCATTTGTTTGCGGCCCACTGGAGTACCTCTGCAGTGGTGGGATTGGCAATTGGGCAGGCACCGTCTACCCGATAAACCTCGGCCTTCCAGCTCGCCCCCCAACCATAGTTATAGGCACTGTGAAATGCCTGGAGTTGGTACAAGTAGTTACTCGGATTGGTCGATGCAATATAGTTAAAATAGTTGTTAGCCACCGCATTAGCGTAGCCTGTACCAGCGCTATTCAATTCGATGTTGGACTTTTGCGTCTTTTTTACAAAGGAGGCTGCCTGCCAATCACTCAGTAGCGGTCCTCCGATCAGCGAATAGCCATCTGCGCTGCCGCCCGATGCCCAGTAGTGTCCGTAGTCGGCTGGGTTAGTGTCTGCACCGGGAATCGTAGAGCCCGAACCAGTTAGACCCGAGATTGTCGCGCCCGGCGTGACTTGCCAGGACGAAGAGCTGGATGAAGAGCTATTGGAGTTGTTACTGACGTAGACGGTCACTGAAGAGGAGCCAAGAACGGCATGATTAGCAGCAAAAGCAGTTACCGAAATCGTATGAGTACCGTTCTTCACGTTTTGGGAATTCCAGTCGATGATGTATGGAGGCGAGCAGGTTAGATAAATACCATCGATATAGAAATCTACCCATACCACGCCCGAGCTAATCGCCGCGGCGACTGTCACATTGCCGGAAACTGTCGCACCGTTTGCTGGCGAAGTCAGATTGACTGCGGTCGAACTGTACGAAGAGTCCGGCTTGAAAAAGAGCATTGTGAGAGTTAAATAAATTACGTAGGCACACGAATACCGTCGGAAAAAACGCGCTTTCATTTTTCCCCCGAATTTGAATCTCCGAGCGCGATGGCGCCCGCCGAGTCAGTGTGGAAACCGAGCGCAGATCTGGAATGCTTAAGGCGCGGTGACTGAAGGACTGCAGGTAACTGGCGAGGCGGCACGCCGAGTCTTGAAAGACAGGCGCGCCAGCCCAGATCTCGCCGCTAGGCCAATACTGGTTCGCTAGAAGCGAAGGCCATTTACCTTCGTTTCATTCGATCCAAGTCGACCAAATCGGCAAAGCTCGATCCGAATCCACTTGTACGCTTTAGTTGTCTAGCGTCGCTGGAAGTGATGAGAGTGGTGAGCCGCGACCACCGAACGTATGAATGACGCCCGGCTGATTGGTCCGGAACCTGATGTGCGCGGATTGAATCTGCTGGTAGCGTTGTTTTTCTACCGACATGACTCCCCCCACACCCCCCGTGATGGTACTGCCGACCCGAACTCCGAATCAGAGCGTGGTGATGTGAGTTGGCGGCATGCGCCAGTTTTTACCGTCTGACGTTACTGCGATCAAGCCCCCAGCTAGACAAATTTCCGAGATTCAATGAGATCTCGTTTCGTTTTGTCCACAATCTGATCCTGGCCGACGATTTGGCTGCTGACTACCTAGCCTAAGGCTAGGGCGCGGGCCTTTTATCCGTCAGATCAATCGCGCTAACTCTTTGTCTTCGATTGATAGCTGTCAGTGTTTTATCTTGTTCTGATCAAACGTCGCAACATCAGCGCCCATGCGGGTTTGGAGCGGAATGTGAACGTTTATGGGACCGTCGATGTTCCCGAGCGCGTATGGTAAAGGTCCAAGGCGGTGGGCAAAGAATTGACTGGTGCGACGAAGCGACCAACGACGCAGACCGGTGAAAGAGCCAAGCGTGCAGAGAGAGTATCAATAATCGAACCCAGGACTGCGAGTAGAGCCCAGAGCGCTGAGCGTCTTTGACGTACGAACCTGTGTCGTGTACCTCCGTGAGCCGCTGACTCAGTTATTGGCGTCACCTGATACAATTTTTTCTATGGCCGATAAGATGGACGAGAAGAAAGTTACACCGCGCAGCCAGGATTTCGCCGCATGGTATAATGATTTGATCATCCGCGCCGAGCTCGCCGACTATTCGCCGGTTCGTGGGTGTATTGTTTTCCGGCCGGACGGCTTCGCCATTTGGGAGAACTTGCGCGATGAGCTCGATCGGCGCATCAGGCAGACCGGTGCCCGTAACGCCTACTTTCCGCTCTTCATTCCACAAAGCTTTCTAAAAAAAGAAGCGGAACATGTGGAGGGTTTCGCACCGGAAGTGGCCGTCGTGACGCATGGCGGCGGCAAACAATTGGAGGAACCTCTGATCGTTCGGCCAACTTCGGAGACCATCATCAATCACATGTTTGCCCAATGGATTCATTCGTACCGCGACCTGCCCTTGATGATCAATCAGTGGTGCAACGTCGTACGGTGGGAAATGCGCACTCGCCCGTTTCTGCGCACGGCGGAATTCCTGTGGCAGGAAGGTCATACCGCTCACGCAACACGCCAAGAGGCTGAACACGAAACGCTGCTGATGCTCGAGGTGTATCGCTCCTTCGTCGAGGATTTTCTCGCCATTCCACTGATCGCAGGGCGCAAGAGCGCGGCCGAGCGCTTTCCCGGTGCCGAGCAAACTTACACCATCGAGTCCCTGATGCCTGACGGCCGGGCGCTTCAATGTGGCACGTCTCATTACCTGGGCCAGAACTTCGCCAAAGCTTTCGATATCCGCTTCCTGGACGAAAACAATGAGCTCCAGCATCCACATCAGACCAGCTGGGGAGTCTCTACCAGGTTGCTCGGCGCCATAGTCATGAGCCACGGCGACGACCAGGGTTTGCGCCTGCCACCATCGGTAGCTTCGACTCAGGTGGTCATTGTGCCTATCTGGCGTAAGGCGGGTGAGACTGCAAAGGTGCTCTCCGTCGCCCGCGATCTCGCCGGGAAGCTGACCGATGCGGGACTCCGGGTGAAAAACGACGAACGTGAAGGAGTCACTCCTGGCTTCAAATTCAACGATTGGGAAATGCGGGGTGTGCCGCTTCGACTCGAGATTGGACCACGGGATGTGGCCGCGGGTGAGGTCGTGGCCGCTCGGCGCGACATCCCGGGACCCCCGGGTAAGTCGAAAGTGCAATTAGCGGAGATAGTCACCAGCGTAAGAGCGATGCTGGGCCAAATCCAGGCCAATCTTTATCGCCAGGCTAAGGCGCAAGTCGACTCCAATACCCGTCAGTTCGACGATTACGCCCAGCTACGTGCTCAAATGGAGGACGAGGGGGGAGGCGGTTTCGCCGAGCTTTACTGGTGTGGAAACGCGCGATGCGAAACCAGGATCCGTGAAGAGACCCGCGCAACCTGCCGCGCTATTCCGCTGAACCAGTCGCCCGACCAAAATGGTCGCTGCATCGTGTGCCGAGAACCGGCAGCCGAGCGCGCTTTCTTCGCCAAGGCGTATTAGGAAGCCTTGGGAACCAGTCGTTCGCGCTTGCGCTCTTCCTCGAGGAAAGCATTTGCATGATGGAGGGCGGCGATAGTCTTAGCGTCGATAATTTGCCCCGAGCGGATCAGCGCCAAAGCATCGGCGAGGCCAAAGCGCTCTACCTTGATAACCTCGTCAAGATCCCGCTGAGTCAGCGCGGTTGACAGTTGGCGCGCCAGAAACAATTCAATTCGCTCGTCACAGAAACTGGGGATCGTGACTATCGAGCCGAGATGATCCCATCGCGCCGCGCAGATACCTGCCTCTTCACGCAACTCTCGCTTCGCGCACTGCAGGGGAGACTCGCCTTCTAGGCGACAGCCCGCTGGCACCTCATGCAACCAATCGCCCACTGCGTAACGGTATTGACTCAGCATTACGACGAAACCGAACTCATCCAGCGCAACGATCGCGCTGGCGCCGGGATGACGCACCAGTGCCAGCTCGACTTCGAGCCCGTTAGGCAATAGAGCCCTCTCTACGCCCACATCGACTACGCCCATCTTCAGCACGGGACGACGTTCTGAGGCCATGGCTTACAGAATCCTGCGCAATAGGCGCTGGTACAAGTCCACCGATGTTTCTTTGCCAAAGCAAGCAACACGAGCCTCTCGCCTCAGTTCGTGCTAAGTTCTGTGCAGTTTGATCGGATGCGGTTTTGCAACCGCCGGTGAGAAACCGAGGGAAGCTAATCATAAAGGCTTCTGCCGGTCAGAACCTATAGATCTGCGAGCCGTCGGCCAGAGTTATGGTGTCGCTCATTCCCACGCCGGTCGGCTGGGGCTATTAACATTGGCGTAATCAGCGCCGGCAAAAAAGACATCTTGGGTGAACGGAATTGCGTTACGGCTTTGTCATCGATCATAACCGATGTATCGGATGCCACGCGTGTACTCTGGCGTGCAAGGAAGAGCACAGCGTCCCGCTGGGTGTCTTTCGCACCTGGGTCAAATACATTGAAAAAGGTGCCTTTCCGCATGCCAGCCGCCATTTTGGCGTGATGCGCTGCAATCACTGCGATGACGCACCATGCGTCGCGATCTGTCCAACCAGCGCGCTCTTTCGTCGTCAAGACGGCATAGTCGATTTCGACAGCAGCCGCTGTATTGGCTGCAAGTCTTGCATGCAAGCATGCCCTTATGACGCTCTCTACCTTGACCCGGGTACCCATACAGCGGCGAAATGTAATTTTTGCGCCCATCGGATTGAGATGAATCTGGAACCTGCCTGCGTGGTGGTCTGTCCGGTGCAGGCTATTATCGCCGGTGACATTGATGACCCGGAAAGTCGTATCAGTGAGGTTATAGCTTCGGCCAAGGTCACCGCTCGCAAACCTCATAAGGGTACTCGTCCGAAACTGTTTTATGTCGGGATTGAAGGCGATCTGCTTCAGCCGTCGATGACAGAGGCGGCGTCGAACTATATGTTCGCGGAGCGTCATTCGGGGTCGCGCCACGAGGACTTTCCGCGGTGGGCTCGGCCGGCCGATCATGGTTCACAATCGGTCCCAACCGACGGTGATCGCCCAAATGTTGGTGCGGGGCGCGTCGTCTATGACGTGGCGCATCCGCAACCTTGGGCGTGGATACCAGCGTTCTACTTGTGGACCAAGTCCATCGGCGCCGGCATCCTCATGGTGGCGGCGCTGCTCCTGGCTCTTGCGGCACCGTTCGACTCCGGTCTCAGGTTAATCGTGCCTGCTACTGCGCTACTATTCACAGGCATTACGGCATTACTGCTGATCGCTGATCTGCATCGACCGGACCGTTTCTACTATATATTGTTGAAGCCCAACCCGCGCTCCTGGCTTGTCGTCGGAACCTGGATACTAATTATCTATTCTATCCTTGCCGCGATCTGGTTGATCTATGGTTTCGGTCGCGACGATTACATGCCCTCGCTGCTCGTTGTGATGGCGGCGATCGCGGCGGGATGTTCCGCCGGCTATTCAGCCTTTCTCTTCGCTCAGGCAAAAGGGCGCGACCTCTGGCAAAGTCCTCTTTTTCTGTGGCACCTGTTTATCCAGGCGATGCTGGCGGGGGCGGCGACGATGATAATCGCAGCTGTGTTAGACGGCTATCCCCACATTCGCGCAATCGGGGATGGCGGACTCGAGATCGTGCGTTTGAGCAATTTTGTCCTGGTGACGGCGATTGCGTTGAGCACCCTTATGATCCTCGGTGAGCTCTCGATAACACCCTTTAGCGTTGACGTGCAATATGCAGTCGACGTCATATGGCGAGGCCGCTTGCGCGCACTATTTTGGCTAGGTGTTGTTGGTCTCGGCACCATCCTACCTGTAGGGCTGCTTTTTTATACGATTGCGACCGCTGCGACTTCTCGTCTACTTGAGATATCGGATGCAGTAGCGCCTCTCATCGGTCTGTTGCTTTTTGAAAAGGTTTGGATTGACGCCGGCCAGGCTCCGCCCCTTAGCTGACCACCTCTGCGAGGCCTAGCCGTTCGTGCGAAAAGAGCGCATCGGTCCGAAAGCAGGAGGCCAGAGCTCAGTGAACGAAAGCTTAACACCACTGAATCCAGCGGCCCTGGGCCTCGAAGCGCCTGCCAGAGGGCTCGCCAGTTTTCCACCGCCCGAGCGTTGGGACAACTGGACCGAATTCGATCCCGCTGAATGGCCGCGCCAGGTAAAAAAACGATATCGGTTGATTCCCACCATCTGCTTCAACTGCGAAGCCGCTTGCGGGTTGCTGGCCTATGTCGATTTGGACAGCGGCCGGATTCGAAAATTCGAAGGCAATCCCGCGCATCCGGGCAGCCGAGGACGGAACTGCGCCAAGGGGCCGGCTACCCTCAACCAGGTGAACGACCCCGAGCGCATCCTCTATCCGTTGAGACGCGCTGGTAAGCGAGGCGAGGGCAGGTGGGAGCGAGTGAGTTGGGAGGAGGTGCTGGACGATCTGGCGACCAGAATCCGCGCCGCACTGATTGATGGTCGCCGAAACGAAATCATCTATCATGTGGGCCGTCCTGGCCACGAGCTCATCTACAACCAGCGTGTTCTGCATTCCTGGGGAATCGACGGCCACAACAGCCACACCAATATCTGCTCGGCTGGAGCCAGAACCGGTTACGCCTTCTGGCAGGGGATTGACCGGCCATCACCTGATTACGCAAACGCACGTTTCATCCTGCTGCTGAGCTCCCATCTTGAGGCGGGACATTACTTCAACCCCCATGCTCAGCGCATTATCGAGGCCAAAACCAGGGGAGCCAAGCTGTGCGTAATTGATACTCGTCTCTCCAACACCGCGGCGCGCGCTGACTATTGGTTGTCGACCTGGCCCGGGAGCGAGGCCGCGGTGTTGCTCGCGATGTGTCATGTAATACTCGAGGAGCGGCTATACGATAGCGAGTTTCTGCGACGATGGGTGAACTGGCAGCAATATCTGGCTAGCGAGCATCCCGACCGTCCGAGCAGCTTTCCAACCTTCGTCGAAGTTCTGCGAGAGCTCTACTCACGATTTACGCCTGAGTTCGCGGCGCAGGAATCCGGCGCCGACAGCGGCGTAATCGTGCAGGTTGCGCGCGAAATAGGTCGTGCCGGCAAAGCATTCGCAGCCCACATCTGGCGCAACGCGGCGGCAGGAAACCTTGGTGGGTGGCAGGTTGCAAGAACGCTGGAATTTTTGTCGGTGCTCGTCGGCGCGATCGCGACACCTGGTGGAACCGCACCGGCGGTGGCCAGCAAATTTATTCCCACGCCACCCGGCATGCCTCCGGCACCGGAAGTATGGAACGAAATAATCTGGCCCCGTGAATATCCGCTGGCATTCTTCGAGATGAGTTTTCTGCTGCCGCATTTCCTCAAAGCAGGGCGTGGCAAGCTCGCCGCCTACTTCACTCGTGTTTACAATCCAGTCTGGACTAATCCCGACGGGATGAGTTGGATCGAAGTTCTCCTAGACGAGACCAAGATCGAACGTCACGCTTGTTTGACTCCCGTTTGGAGCGAGACAGCCTGGTTCGCGGATTACGTCTTACCGATGGGGTTGGCGTCAGAACGACACGATTTGATGAGCCAGGAAACCCATGCCGCGCGCTGGATTGGCTTTCGTCAACCAGTTCTACGCGTGGCTCAGGAAAAGGAGGGAAAACAGTTTAACTTCACCTACGAGGCTCACCGTGCGGCCGGGCTAGGGGAAGTTTGGGAGGAAGACGAGTTTTGGATTGAGCTCTCGTGGCGCATCGATCCAAGCGGCGATCTTGGCATCCGCCGATACTTTGAATCGCCCTATCGCGCCGGTCAAAAGCTTACGGTCGCTGAATTTTATCGTTGGATCTTCGAACACAGCGTGCCGGGATTGCCTGAGGCCGCCGCTCGCGAGGGCCTGGATCCGCTTGCTTACATGCGCAAGTACGGAGCGTTTTTGATTGAGGAAGGTACCTACCATTCGCACGAGCAGCGCCTGAGCAGCGTCCAGCTTGAAGGTGCATCCACCGATCCACAAACCGGGATCATCGTAAAGGATGGGGCCGCGGTCGGTGTCGACGTGGACGGTGTCCCATGCGTCGGTTTCCCCACGCCCTCACGTCGGCTCGAATTCTTTTCGCAGACCCTGAAGGACTGGGGATGGCCGGAATATGCGATTCCGGGTTACATCCGCAGCCACGTTCATCCTGATTTCATCGATCGGCGCAAGGGTGAGATGGTGTTGCTGCCGACTTTTCGCTTACCGACACTGGTTCATACGCGCTCCGGCAACGCGAAGTGGCTTTGCGAGATATCGCATCGCAATCCCCTGTGGCTCCATCCTGAAGATGCCGCTCGCCTCGGTGTCACAACAGATGACCTCCTCAAAGTTAACACCGAGATTGGTTACTTTGTTGACAAGGTCTGGGTTACTGAAGCAATCCGCCCTGGAATTATAGCCTGCTCGCATCATTTAGGCCGATGGCGCCTGCAGGAGGACCTGGGCGGGGAAAAATGGTCGACAGCGCTTGTTGACTTGCAGCAAATTGCCCCGGGGAGGTGGCGCATGCGACAAATTCACGGGATTCGGCAATTCGTGAGCCCGGACCACGATTCAAAGCGAGTTTGGTGGGAGGACGCGGGAGTGCACCAAAATCTGGCTTTTCCTGTCCAGCCAGATCCGGTCAGTGGGGCCCATTGCTGGCATCAGAAAGTCAGGGTGGAACGGGCGGGCCCGGAGGATCAATACGGCGATATCTTGGTCGATACCAACAAGGCTCACCAAGTATACAAACAATGGCTGGCAATCGCCCGGCCAGCGCCAGGCCCAGGTGGCTTGCGCCGACCTCTTTGGCTGCCCCGGGCCTATCGGCCCGCAACCTCGGCGTTCTCCTGGCGGGCTTAAAACAACAGCTCGGGTCTTCGTTCCATGGGTTTGTCTTTCTTGGCATCGGGTTTCGGTTCTTCTACCGGGCAATGGGGTGACGGGGACCTTGCAAATCTTATTCGTCCTGTGGCTGGATGCGCTTCGCCGCGGTGGTTAACCTGTCACGCCGCTCCGGGGGCCTGTTCTGGTGCGGCGCTCGGGTCTGGGGTCTTTGGTGGGTTGCAAGGGTGGTCTGCCGCATTGATAGACGGCTAAACTCTCTCAATTTCCTGTGGCAGCAATCCCGAGTAGTCGGGGGACCAATTTAGTCGTGCAGGCTCTTCTACGGATGGGGCAAAAATTATGACCTGCGTTCGATAACTGAGCCTGATCAATGTCGAGGGCACCGGCCATTTGCCCTCTTGGCTGATGAGGATGCTATCGGAAATCGGAATGTGGGTAGGCTTTTGGGCGATAAAGCGATACTCTGGCCAAGCGCGAGAAGAGGGGAAACGGTGTGTTCATGAAACGCTCGTCATTCGCGCTTCATAGCTCGGACCAGGAGTCGTCATAAATAAATGAAACTTCAGGGTAAGGTTGCGATCATCACCGGCGCGGCACAAGGAATCGGGCGTGAGTATGCGCTCCGATTTGTCGAAGAGGGTGCCGCGGTTGCCATTGTCGATACCCGCCTCCAACAAGCTAGAGACCTCGAGCAGGAGATCACCGCCAGGAAGGGTAGAGCCATCGCAATTGGGGCCGACGTTACAAATGAGGCGCAGTTGGCAGCAATGGCTAAGCAAGTCGCCGACTGCTTCGGGCGGATCGATGCCCTGATAAACAATGCGGCCATTTACTACGATCTCGAGCTCGGTCGCGCTTCTCTCGAGTACGGCCGTAAGGTGATGGACGTCAACGTGTTTGGTGTGATGCTGGCGAGCTGGGCAGTATTTCCTTACATGGAGCGCCAGCATAGCGGTTCGATCATCAACATTGCGTCAATTGCAGCGTGGCCCGGCGCAATTTCGCCGCCGCCCATGCGAAGCGCGCGTGCCGGCGGAATCACGGGTGGCGACCTTTATGGTATATCCAAGGCCGCCGTCATTTACATTACACAGTCGATGGCACTGAACTTTGGCAAGTCCAATATACGGGTAAATGCTATCGCGCCGGGCGTTACCATGTCGGAAGCTACTCGCAAAGTGGTGGCCGGACGGTTTATCGAAGCACTCATCGGTCAGTCCGCGCTCGGCCGCGCGCTTGAGCCTAGAGATCTGGCCGGTGCCGCAGTGTTCTTGGCCTCTGACGACAGTGCACTCATGACAGGACAGTGCCTCGTTGTTGATGCTGGGTGCAAGATTTCCTGAAGGCGCGCCGCTTTGGCTCGCGTCGCGTAAGAGATCGGCAAAACGGTGCGTTCTCCTACTGAAATTTGCTGGGCGGAAGAGGAGTCTTTGGAAAGGTGTGCGGCGGTCAACTGATTCTTGTTCTAAGTGACCCGTAACTACGATGGATGCCCTTGACCGGCTCGACCTAGCGCAAGTCGAAAATCATGATACGAACCGTGGAAAGTTAGCCGGGCTGACCGTATTTCTGCCCGCTCACAACGAAGAAGGCAATCTTGCCCGCATTGTGCAGGCCTTCAAGGTTGAGCTGCCCAAGACTGCTGACAATTGGGAGATCGTTATTGTCGATGATGGCAGCACCGACAGCACCGGCGAGATCGCAGACCAGATTGCACTCGCGGATCCGCACGTCCGGGTGGTTCACCATAAGACCAACCGTGGATACGGTGCTGCTGTGGTCTCGGGCATCCGAGCTGCATCGCAGCCGTATATTTTGTTGTGCGACGGCGATGGCCAATTCGAGGCGGCCGATATCCGGCATCTGGTGGCACGCATTTCGGATTTTGACGTCGTGGTTGGGCGCCGAAAACGCCGCGCAGACAATCTGATCCGGCGTTTGAACGGACAGGCTTGGACCACACTGGTACGGCTTCTGTTCGGAGTGCAAGTCTCCGATGTCGATTGCGGATTCAAGCTGTTTCGCAGTGAGACTCTGAAAGACGTGCCCCTGCACGCAAGGGGTGCGATGATCTCAACCGAATTAATCGCGCGTCTTGCAGCCCGCGGCGCGCGAATATGCGAAGTCGACGTGAATCACCTGCCGCGACTCGCCGGGCAGCAAAGTGGCAATCGTCCAAAGGTGATCCTAAGGGCGTTTAAAGAGCTGTTTTTGCTGTATCGGGACTTGCGATCGGGCGTTAGACCGCGCAACGGATAAAGGTCCACCCATCTCTCGAGCCTCAGAGTGCATAAACCATGTTTTGCCTGCGCTAATCGATTCCTAGGATAGAACAAGCTTCATCCGATTGAATTTGCCGCTCCCTTCTATTTCCGCCGCAAGTCCCTTGTCGATGGGTCTAGCCCAATAGCGATTGCCGACGCGCTTTTAGATGAAGTGACCATCTTTGTGGTCAATTTGTTCGCGCAAGCGCTTTTCAAGCTGCATTTGTCGAAGAGAAGCTGAAGCTAAAAGGGCCGGAATCATGACACCTCGGCCCGGTCCTGCTGCGGCTCGCCTATGCGGCAGCTCGTTGGCCTTCGCGTGTGGTGAACTCAAGACCGCGAGGCCCGGCATCGACCACCACATGATTGCCGTCGCGAATCTCGCCGGACAGCAGTTTGCGACCCAATGCCGTTTCCAGCTCCCGTTGGATCATACGGCGCAGAGGCCGCGCACCGTAAACCGGATCATAACCGTGCTCGGCGAAGTAGTCGCGCGCCTGGTCCGTCAACTGGATATCAATCTTGCGCTCTGCCAGCCGGTTACGCAGCCGGGTCAACTGGATTTCAACAATCTGGCGCAATTGTTCTCGAGTCAACGGATGGAATACCACGATTTCGTCTACCCGATTGAGGAATTCGGGCCTGAAGCTTTGGCGCAAAATCTCCAGGGCCTGTTCCTTCATCCGCTCGTAGTTCTGTCCCTTGTAGGACAGAATCACTTGGCTCGCGATATTCGAGGTCATGATCACGATGCAGTTTTTGAAATCAACTGTCCGTCCATGCCCATCGGTGAGCCGGCCATCATCAAGCAACTGTAACAGGATGTTGAAGACGTCAGCATGTGCTTTTTCGATCTCGTCAAACAGCAGCACGGAGTAAGGTCGCCGACGAACTGCCTCTGTCAGTTGCCCTCCTTCGTCATAACCAACGTAGCCTGGCGGCGCACCGACCAAACGCGAAACCGTGTGCTTTTCCATGTACTCAGACATGTCGATACGCACCATTGCGTTCTCGTCGTCGAACAAGAACTCGGCCAGCGCTCGCGCCAGCTCCGTTTTACCGACACCCGTGGGGCCCAGGAAAATGAAAGAACCGATCGGCCGGTTGGGGTCTTTCAGTCCCGCGCGGGCCCGAATCACCGCATCCGCGACAGCCGAAACTGCTTCATCCTGACCGATGACGCGCTTGTGCAAGTGCTCCTCGAGGTGAGCAAGTTTCTGCACCTCGCCTTCAAGCAATCGAGAGACGGGAATCCCCGTCCATCGAGCAACGACCTCGGCAATGTCCTCTTCGTCCACCTCTTCCTTGATAAGGCGCGAACCGGTCGAACTCGAAGCTGCGGTTTCAGCCGCGGCCAGGTCCCTCTCCAGACTGACCAGTTTACCGTACTGTAGTTCGGCGACCTTGTTGAGGTCGTATTCGCGCTTGGCCTTCTCGATTTCGTGCCGTGTCTGTTCGATTTCACTCTTGATCTTGGAAAGCTTCTCGATGGCGTCTTTTTCGGTCTGCCATTGGGCCCGCAACATTTGACGCCGCTCTTCGGCTTCGGCGAGCTCCTTTTCGAGTTTTTCCAGCCGATCGCGTGAGGCGGGATCGGTTTCGCGTTTCAGCGCCTCGCGCTCGATTTCGAGCTGCATCACCCTGCGGTTCGCTTCGTCGAGCTCCGCTGGCATCGATTCTTTTTCAGTGCGAAGCTTGGCGGCGGCCTCGTCCACTAAGTCGATGGCCTTGTCAGGCATGAAGCGATCGGTGATATAGCGCTTTGAGAGCATCGCGGCGGTCACCAGCGCCGAATCTTTGATTCGGATCCCGTGATGGACCTCGTAACGTTCCTTTAGGCCCCGCAGAATCGAAATAGTATCTTCGACGCTAGGCTCATCGACCATGACCGGCTGAAAACGCCGTTCCAAGGCCGCATCTTTCTCGATATGCTTGCGATACTCATCAAGAGTGGTCGCCCCAATGCAGTGGAGTTCACCGCGAGCCAGCATGGGTTTGAGCAGGTTCGAGGCATCCATCGCTCCTTCAGCGGCGCCGGCACCCACCACGGTATGGAGCTCGTCGATAAACAGGATTATCTCGCCCTCAGCCTCTTGAACCTCCTTCAAGACAGCTTTGAGACGCTCTTCGAACTCGCCTCGGTACTTTGCACCCGCTACGAGTGCGCCCATGTCCAGCGCAACCAGTCGCCGATTCTTAAGTCCTTCAGGTACATCGCCCGCCACGATCCGCTGAGCCAAACCCTCGACGATCGCGGTTTTGCCCACACCTGGTTCGCCAATCAAAACGGGATTGTTCTTGGTGCGCCGTGACAAGACCTGGATCACGCGGCGAATCTCATCGTCTCTTCCGATCACCGGATCGAGCTTTCCGGCCGAGGCGAGTTGTGTCAGGTCACGACCATAACGCTCCAATGCCTGGTAGGTCGCTTCGGGATTGGGCGAAGTTACCCGCTGGCTGCCTCGCACCTTTTTGAGTACGGCCATCAGCTTGTCGTGCGTGATGCCCGCTTCGCGCAGGATTCGCGCGGTGGCGCCAGGTTCATCGAGCATCGCGATCAATACGTGCTCAACCGACACGTATTCGTCCTTGAGCTTGCCGGCTTCCTGCTCGGCACGGGTTAGCACACGATTCAAACGCTGGGTGATGTAGGCCTGACCGGCATCGGCGCCCGATCCCGTTACACTGGGGATTTTGCGCAATTCATCCGAAAGCTTTCTACGGAGGGCGGCGAGATCTGCACCCGCGATTTTGACGATCGAGGCCGTCAAGCCCTGGTCATCCTCGAGTAGCGCCGAAGCCAGATGTTCAACGTCTACCGCTTGATGATGAGCGCTGACAGCGAGGCTTTGAGCGCGACCAAGGCCTTCCTGGAGCTTTTCGGTAAAACGATTCACATTCATTGGTTAGCTTAATCCTCTAGCAACTAACCTAACCATCAGGTTGCATACCGCAAGGAGGAAACCCATTCCCTTTAACCTGCTTCCGTAGAAAGCAACCGAATCTTGCGACTCGTTTAGCAAATGTCAGGGCGCCGTTACTGTCGGGTGATAGATTGACCATGGCTCGACCGCGTTGAGTCGACCCGCTCTCCGCCAAGGTTCTCGATTAAGACAGTATTTTTTCGACGACAGCGGCGCTGGCCCTGATCCTACTAAGACAGCAGCCGAGCCTGTTGAGTTCATTCACGTTTGTCGAAAGCGCACGCGAGACTGCTCAAAAACTGAAATCAGGGGTCCTTCACTTTTGGCCAACGAACCCCGCATGTGGCCCCGGCCAGACGCCCGCAGCCTGCCTGCACAAGAGAGTTCTTAGCCGACTCATGACGCGCACCGGGTGCTCAGACATCAGCCTTAGTGACATTGCGTCCGGCGATTACCTCATCAATCAGCCCGTATTCAACGGCTTGTTGCGCGGTCAAAAAGTTATCGCGGTCGGTGTCCTTTTCGATTTTTTTGATGTTTTGACCGGTATGGTGAGCGAGGATTTGATTGATGACCTCGCGCAAACGCAGTGCCTCGCGCGCCTGAATATCTATGTCCGCGGCCTGACCCTCGAATCCGCCCGAAAGTTGGTGAATCATGATGCGTGAATGAGGCAGCGAATAGCGTTTACCCTTGGCTCCTGCCGCTAGCAATACGGCGCCCATACTGGCTGCCTGTCCGACGCACAATGTTGAGACCGGCGGCTTGACGAACTGCATCGTATCGTAGATGGCGAGCCCGGCCGTTACCGAACCACCCGGCGAGTTGATATACATGTTGATTTCTTTTTCGGGATCCTCGGATTCGAGGAACAGCAGCTGGGCCGTGACCAGGTTAGCCTGATCGTCTGTTACCTGACCGCCGAGAAAGACAATACGGTCCTTCAATAAGCGCGAATAGATATCATAGGACCGTTCGCCACGCCCGGTTTGCTCAATTACAAATGGTACCAGGATGCTCATATAACCTCGCCAATTACTCAGGATACCGCAGCACTAAAAGGGGCGAAAGCGACGATCAGTGCGCCTTCTTTTCGGCCGCCTTTGACCAATCATGCAAAATGCTCACAGCCCCAACTGCTTCGGGCAGTCGCTTGCTCCAATATCAGCCTGCGCTCTCCCCGGCCTAATGACCCGGCCAGTGCATCTTAGCGTAGAGAGAAACGTTCACCCAGGAAAACTTCACGAACCCGCTCGTTACGAACGATCTCTTGCGGAGTGCCTTCAACCAGAATCTGTCCGCCGTGGATCACGTATGCGCGATCAATAATCGACAGGGTCTCGCGGACGTTATGATCCGACATCAAGATGCCGATGCCCCGCTGTTTGAGGTAACTAATGATACGCTGAATTTCAACCACAGTGATGGGGTCGATACCTGCGAAGGGCTCGTCGAGGCAGAGGAATAAAGGGTCGAGCACCAGCGCGCGGGTGATCTCAACCTTGCGACGTTCGCCACCCGAAAGTACCCCAGCTTTGCTCCGTGCCAGGCGTGCAATGTCAAGTTCGTCGAGCAGCGATTGCAGGCGCGCCTTGCGCTCCTCCTCCGTCAAGGGCAATGTTTCCAAAACGGCCAGTAGATTTTGCTCAACCGTAAGTTTGCGGAAAACCGATGGCTCTTGAGGTAAATAACTGATTCCCCGGCGCGCCCGCTGATAGAGAGGCAACATCGTGATCTCTGAGCCGCTCAATTCGATCCGCCCGCTGTCCGGCCTAAGCAGTCCGACCAGCATGTAAAAGGTTGTGGTTTTGCCCGCTCCATTTGGTCCAAGCAAACCAACCACCTCACCCTGACCCACGCGGACCCGAACGTTGTTGACCACCGCCCGGCCGCCATAGCGTTTCGTCAAACTGATTCCTTCGAGCGAGGCTGCCCTCTGCAGGCTAGAGCGCAGCCCTTCTGACGGAACGGTCTTTGGCTGACCCATGCTGGCCATGGAGCTCGATGTAACCCTTGGAATTTAATCCCTTTTTGAACGGACGCTTGGCTAACTCTCTAGCTGAAATACGCTGGCGATGCGACGCGGATTCAGTTTATCCTAACGACAGGTTCCGGCAACGCACCAGATTCCATGCGACTTAACCGCGGGCAGGAGAAGGGGAGGGCCGTAATGAGACACAGACTCAGCCGACGTCGATTACTCAAAGCCGGCCTGCTTGGCGCCGTGGCAGTCTCAATACCAGGCGGCTGGCCAGCCACGCGCTGGGTGTTCAGCGATCCGGACTGCAGTGCCCGTTCGGTGCCTTCCCGCGCGCTGTTCCTTTATAACCCTCATACTGGGGAAACGCTCAAAACTCTTTATTTCGAAAACGGCAGATACCTGCCCGATGCCCTCCGCGAAATAGATCGCTTCTTTCGCGATTTCCGAACCAATGAGGTAAAGGCGATTGATCGACGGCTGCTCGATCTTTTATGGCGTATCTATTCCGCCCTTGACACCACGCAGCCCTTTAACCTTATCTCCGGATATCGTTCACCAGCAACCAATGAGTGGCTGGCAAATCATACGGAAGGGGTCTCGCTTCACAGCCTTCACACCTACGGCATGGCCTCGGACGTTAATGTGCCAGGTCGTTCACTCGAGTCATTGCGCGCGGTGGCGCTCGCGATGCGTGGCGGAGGGGTGGGTTTTTATCCACGTTCTCAATTCGTTCACATCGATTGCGGCCGCGTTCGCTATTGGTAGTGTCGACCGCCGATTTAAGAGGTCGATGAGAAGGTGGGTCTGAGGGTATACGGTCAAGGAGACTTTCTGTGCATGGAACCCCGCAGCGCTGCCAAAACAAGCAGATCGACGGGTAGGTCGACGGAGTCGACAGGCCCGCTGTTGGCAAAGGTAAAAAGGTAACTGAACCTAATCGGGCAGGATTCAGACTGGAGGCGTGCCGTGGACGTAAGCTTGTTTTACGAATTGGAAACCTCGGATTTATCCGAAGCAGGCGTCAAGCGTGCTTTTGAACAGTGCATCGAGCAGACCATGCTGGCTGACCGTCTCGGCTACCGCGCTGTATGGTTTACCGAGCACCATTTTCTGACGGGGTTTTCGTACAGTTCCGCGCCAGAACTCGTCCTCGCACACCTCGCCGCCAAGACCAGGAATATCCGTCTCGGACACGGCATTGTGCTTCTACCATTCCGGATCAATCATCCGCTGCGGGTGGCGGAACGGATTGCCACTTTGGACCTGTTGTCAAACGGTCGAGTTGAGTTCGGTGGCGGGCGGGCTATCTCCGAATCCGAGCTTTCCGCCTTTGAAGTCGACCCAGATGATACGCGTCCCCAGTGGGAGGAATCGCTCAAGATCCTGCCCAAAATGTGGACCCAGGAAACCTTCCAATACGAAAGTCCTACGCTGAAAATTCCCGCACGCCAGGTCCTGCCAAAACCAGTACAAAAACCTCATCCTCCGATGTGGGTCGCTTGTACCCAACCTGCCACATTGGAGTTTGCCGCGGATAATGGTCTCGGTGCATTAGGTTTTGGGATTGGGCAGGGTCAATCTAACGATTACGTCCGGCTTTATAAGGACCGCATCAAAAATTGCAAACCGATCGGCTCCTTCGTTAACAACAAGTTCGCCCTATTAACTTTCACTCTTTGCTGCGAAACGGATGAGGAGGCGCTGGAGATCCAAGGACCGAACTTTAGAATGTACAGCGATGCAGTGCGGAATTTGTTCGCCCCGTGGATCGAAGGCAAGCCGCCACGTTCGTACGAGTGGTTCATGAAGTTCTGGCAGGAGACCATGTACAAGGCTGCCCAATCCGTCCCTGTGTCGGAAATTGTCAAGGCCGGTGGTGCTTGTATCGGAAGTCCCGAGACCTGCCTCAGAGTTCTGCAATACCTCGCCGACGCAGGTGTGGACGAAGCCCTTCTGTTCATGCAGATGTACACCACGCCTCATGAAAAGATCATGCGTTCGATCCAATTGATTGCCGATGAAGTTATACCGCGGCTCAAGCCGCCAGCTGAGCGGATGCGGTGCTGAAGTTGGTCGCAACGAACTGTCCGCAGCATTATTGATGGTCGCCGGCTTCGAGCGACTTTGGAGGAGCGAATCAAGATGTTCTTTCGGCCTCCGGTCTTGACAGAGAAGCCGTCGGCGCAACCCATCGGGAGGCATTGATGGCTACCACTATTGAGCAAGTCGATGTCGATCGCTTGATTAGCGATCCCCGCGCCATGGAAGAGCTTAATCAGCATGTCATCAGCGAGTTCCGCGCCAATCAGGGCCGAGTCGGCGGGCCGATGGAGGGAATGCCGATTTTGCTGCTAACGATGACCGGTGCGAGGAGCGGCCGCACATTGACTCGGCCGTTGTGCTATTCGCGGGACGGTGATCGTATCGTTATTATCGCTTCTTACGGCGGTAGTCCTCACAATCCGCCGTGGTATTACAATCTGCTGGCCAATCCCGTCGTCACCGTTGAAGTGGGCAGCGAAAAATTCAAGGCACGAGCCAGTGAAGCAACCGGTGCAGAGAGACAGCGATTGTTCGACGCGCAGGCTCGATTGATGCCGTTCTTCAACGATTATCAGAAAAAAACGAAGCGCCAGATTCCGGTGCTTACCCTGACCCGGCTGGACTGACGGGTGATTGTCAAATCTTCTGCGAATCGCCGGTAAGATATTTGCTCCTGAAGAATTCGCCGGTCAGCCCGGTGACCTGCGCTCCCGGCCATCCTGGTCTCTCCTTACGCGACTTTCACCTGTCGCGCGACGGATATCGGGCAGCCGCCTCGCGGCAGCCCCGATGTAGGACATCGGCGCGCGGGTCGCCTGGGTTGGTCAGGGAGCAGCGGCTGAGCCGCCGCTCCCTGACCGGCTCGCCTACTCGAGCCCGTAGAGTGAAGCCGCGTTACTGACGACCAGCTTGCGTACCAGTGCCTCTGGTACGCCGGCAAAGTCCCGTGCTATCGCTTCCCGAGAGTAAGGAAAAGTCCCCTCCGTGTGCGGATAGTCGGATCCCCACATAAGCCGGTCAGGATTGAGCAGCCCTTCGCGTGCCAAAATCACGCCGGCGCGATCTTCCTCGAAGGTAGCCCAAAACTGGCGATTGAAGTAAACGCTGGGCTTCTCCGCGAGCCGGGGTTCCATCCAACGGCGATGATCAGTCCACCAATGATCCATAAAGCCGATTAGCGTCGGAATCCAGCCGATACCGCCCTCGGCGATTATGAAGCGCAGCTTCGGGTAACGTTGCGGTACACCAGCCCAGATCAGCTCCGCCATACCGCGTTGGCCGCTCAGAATCTTTCCCTCTACAACTCCCGTACCGACGCCCAGACGCAGGAACAAGTCGTAAATCGGCTCACCAGTCGTGCCGATGTGAATGGACACCGGAAGGCCGGCGTCCTCAAGCGCAGCCCATAGTGGCTCATAAGCTGGATCCGAGTAGTGTCGGTCATTCATCGTCGTCGGGATAGAGAGTGTCCGGATGCCCTTGAGCTTGGCCGCGCGCTTGACTTCTCTGACGGCCAGCTCCAGTGGTCCTCGCATCGGAACCAGTGCCGCGCCTAGAAAGCGGTTTGGATCGGTTGAACAGAACTCGCTTACCCAGTCGTTGTACACACGGCAACATTCTGCCTGATATTCGGGGTCAGGCGCGGCCCAGAATTGCAGACCGAGAGCCCCTGGATACATCACCTCGGCCCGGATGTGATCGAGCTTCAAATCAGCAATACGTGCGTGAGGGTCCCACGCGCCCGGGCGAGTGCTGGCATGGCGCCTGCCGCCCATCATTTTGATCTCGCCGGCTATTTTGTCTTCCATCGATGCTCCTTCCAACCCGACCGGGAAGGCCGTGACGCCATCGATCACATACCAATCGGCATCGTCGCGCGACTCTACTCGTGGTGCGCGATCACGAAAGCGCCGATCCATCCGCTGCACCCATAAATCGGCCGGCTCAACAAAGTGTCCATCCGCTGAAATGTACTCGCCTTCGATAGTACTCATTGTGCGGTTCTCCAATTTCCCGGTTTCGCGCCGTCGTGCGATCAAGCTCCTACCTCGCCCACTCTCCAAGACCTACTAGCCGGATGATTCAGTTCGCAAGAGAAATGGTTGCTATAGGAAATATTTTCAAGGTATCCATCTGACCGAAGCTCAACCGCGGTTTTGCAGAGTCTGGTTTCATGTAAATCTGGTCTGCACATCCCTTCGGAGGCAATCGTATGCCCGGACCGCTCAGCGGCTTTCGCATCGTCGATGCAACGCAGATGATTTCAGGGCCGATGGCCACCATGGTCCTGGTTGACCAAGGGGCCGACGTCATCAAGATCGAGCCACCCGGAATCGGGGACCTCACCCGCGCATTCGCCGGCCGCCGCTCAATGTCGCCAACTTTCGCGGTTGCCAACCGGAACAAGCGCTCGGTGGTAATCGACCTTAAGCACCCCTCTGGCCGAGAAGTGCTGAAGAGAATCGTTGCGAAAGCGGATCTGTTCGTTCAAAACTTCCGACCGGGGATCGTTGAGCGCCTGGGCATCGACGAGACCGCATTGCGTGAGGTGCGTCCGAACCTAGTTTACGTCTCCATCAGCGGATTCGGGGAGACCGGTCCATACGCGCATAAACGTACTTATGATCCGGTCATCCAGGCCTTATCGGGGCTGGCATCGATCCAGGCCGACCCTGAAAGTGGGCGCCCACGAATGCTACGGGTCATCGTGCCCGATAAGGTGACTGCGCTAACTGCCGCTCAGGCGATGACTGCGGCGCTGTTGGCGCGTGAGCGAACCGGAGTAGGGCAACACGTAAGGTTGGCCATGCTCGATGCGGTAATTGCGTTCATTTGGCCAGAATCGATGGCAGCATATACGTGGGTGGGTCCTGACCGTGCAATCACGCGCCCGCCCAATACGCGCGACCTGGTTTTTCAAACCGCTGACGGCTACATAACTTGCGGCGCTGTCTCTGACGCTGAATGGGAGGGTCTATGCCGTGCGCTTGAGCATCCGGAATGGCTCGAGGATGAGCGCTTCAAAACTCCGCTCGGCCGCACGCGTTATGCTGACGCACGGCTGGAATTGACGGCAAAAGTGCTCAAAACGCAAACCTCCGCGCAATGGCTCGAGAGACTCGAAGCACATCAGGTGCCATGCGCTCCCATCCTCACGCGGGAGGATCTACTGAGCGACCCGCAGGTGCTAGCCAATGGTATGATTGTCGAGAGCAACCATCCGACAGCCGGTCGGATGAGGCAGCCGCGCCCGGCTGCCCGATTCTCAGCAACTCCACCTGAGCTTCGGAGTTTTGCCCCAGAATTAGGACAGCATACCGATGACGTGTTACGTGAGTCCGGGCTCGAGATGGATGAAATTGCCAGCCTGCGCCGGCAAGGCGTCGTAGGATAAAAGGAGCATCCAGCGCTCGCTGGCTTTTGCCTCTTCGGTCGAAATTCGAACCAGCAGTCTCGTGCCTCCACACCCGCGCTACCGAGGGCTCGATATTCGTCAGATTGACTGAGCGGCAAGATAGCGCGGGGCCAATGCGCCAGTGAGCCGCTCAGATCTTTTACTTGGCGAGTCCTTCTTCGCGCAAAGCTTCTTGAATCTTGGGGCGCTGGCTAAGCCTTTCGGCATAGGTTTTAACATTTGGCCACTGGACCAGGTCAATTTTCATGAACCCGGCCCAAGTGCACATTACACACATATAGGCGTCAGCAACGGTGAACTGACTACCCATTAGATAGGGTCCGCCACGTGAGAGCTGCTGGTCAACGTAAGCAAATCGCCTTGCCAGGGTGTCCTTTGCAATGGGTTTGTAGTCCTCAGGAGTAGTCGGTTGAAAGAGTGCGCCGAAAGTCTTGTGCACCTCAGAGCAAATAAAATTAAGCCACTCCTGAAGTCGGTAGCGTTCGAAGGTGCCGCTATGCGGTGCCAGGCCCGAATCGGGCTTTTGATCTGCGAGGTATTGGACGATGGCCGGACCCTCGGTCAACACCTGCCCGTTGTCGAGCACCAGTGTCGGTACCTGGCCTTTCGGATTGATCAGCGTGTAGTCGGTCCCGTTCTTGGTTTTCTTGGTCCTCAGATCGACTTGTTCCAACTCGGCATCGATTCCTGCTTCCCGTAACACGATATGCGGCGACAGGGAGCATGCGCCTGGAGCGAAATATAACTTCATACTCAGCACTCCTCTTGATTGGACCGTCACACGTGCGACGACCAGCTTGGTTCACGGCCCTGCGAGTGAGTCATACTACAAATGCCTTCGCTATTGCCAAGCGCTAGGCGCTCTGGCGATCCGTTGAATCCAGCCTGTGGAACGTGATAGGGCGGACAGGAATTGTTCGCAACGGGTACGGTGCGCTATCGGGGCCTGCTGGGCAGCCCGCGACCCGCTCATGTTCTTGACGACCAAGGCCAAGACAATCCAAGATGCGGAACTTTGAGCAGAATGCTTCTGCACGGAGTCAGTATTTCTGACTGGGAGGTCGGCCATGGCGATCTAAACTCACCTGCGCTAAACGTTCACCAGCAGGTAACGGGGGAAAAGCGATGCGATGAGTGAGTAACGATGTGATTGCTCGACCGCATGGATGCGGCGCAGACCAGGGAGGCGCGCCGAATCGACGCAGCTCTGCTGTGAGCGCGATTTTAGGTTCTGGAAGGAAGTATGAATCGGGGACAACATTGGGGAGTCAGAAAACTCAAGCGGCTAAGTCAAGCATTGCTGCTGGCGTCGGTCTCGCTCGTCGCGATAACCGGCGTCGGCCTTGCTTCCATCGGGTTGAGAGCAATGCCGCAACCTGACCGGTCGTGGGAGAGCTATTATGGCGTGACAATTCTGCCCTCGGGCCGCGCTGTGGTCGTGGGCGACAAGGGCGTCGTCATGACAAGTGACGATGGTGGCAAAACCTGGGCTCGTCAGACGCTAAAGAAGGGCTGGAAGTACTACGACCTCTATAGCGTCGCTTTTGCGCCCGACGGCTCACATGGATGGGCGGTCGGGGATGCTGCCGTGATTTTCCGGTCCGACGATCAGGGCCTCACCTGGGTAGAGCAACCGGGGCCTGCGGGCTTGAACAGCGCATTGCTCAAAATCGCAGTGGCAGATTCACGAAGATTCTGCGCCAGTGGCGAGCACGGAGTATTGCTGTGTACCACCGATGCAGGCGCCAGCTGGAAGCTGCAAAGATTCCACGATTTTGCGCTCTTTGACATAGTCTACTCGGACCCAAAGAACATTTGGGCTGTTGGCGAATTTGCCACTGTGCTTCATTCAGGTGACGACGGCCAAACCTGGCAAGTGCGCAACGGCGGTGAGATCGGAAAGGGCGACCCCCTGTTCTCGATCGCCTTTAGCGGCAATCAGGGTCTAGCCGTGGGCCTCATCGGCACGTCACTGCAAACTAACGACGGAGGCAAGACCTGGCAGGAACACGAACTCGCCAACGGTCATCGCTCGCTCTATACGGTTACTTCCGTACCCTCCCAGGCTGGTGAGTTCTACGCTGGCGGTGAGCAAGGGTTGGCCGCTCTTATCGAGGATGGCGCAGTCACGCCTGTCGTCACCGGAGTCGCCGATGCCATCGCCGCCTCGGCGTTTTCGTCGCGGTTTGCAATGGCGACAGGCTTATCGGGCACACTTTTGCGTAGCGATGACGGCGGTCGGCATTGGCATTCATTGGTTAATAAACCTCTGCTGACCCAGGCTCAATGAGCGGACCCATGAAGAACTCATTCAATATCGGCAAAACCATACTTCGTTTTCGGGCACCGATCGGCAGCATCCTGGTAGCGATTACCATTTTCATGGGCTACTGGGCCTCCAAGGTGCAGATCGGAACGCGCTTTGTCGACTTTTTCCCGAGCTATCACCACTACGTGTTGTTGAATAACAAATACGCCCGGAGCTTCGGGGGCGCCGAAAGCCTCCAAATTATGTTGCGGGTCAAACACGGAGACATTTTCAATCGCAAAACACTCCTGAAAATCCAGGAGTTGAATCGCGAGATGGACTCACTGCCGGGAGTGAATCACGAAGAGGTCTTCTCGCTTGCCTCGTTCCGCGTGTCCTACGTTCAGGCCGTCTCTGGCGCTCTCGTGACCGAACCCTACATGTTCCCTGACGTCCCCAAGACCGAGCAGGGTATAGCGGCGCTGAAGAAGAATGTCGTGGCTCACTGGGATGCTTTACGACAGCTCGTTAGCGCCGACTACAAGAGCGCCATGGTCACCGCGTCCTTTAATGACGAAGCGATCAAATATCGCGAATTCTTTCAGGACGTGCAGCGGATTATTCAGAAAAACCAGGACGAAAACCACGAGATCTACGTAGCCGGCGAACCGATGACGCGGGGCTGGGGCTATCACTATATCTGGCAAATCGTCGCGATTATTCTGATTTCGCTGGCGGTGATTGTCCTGATTCACTACTACGGCATTCGCGGTGTCGCACGATGGTGGGCGCCGCTGATGACCGGTAGTTGTTCGGCGCTTTGGGGTATGGGATTCACCGGACTAATTGGCTACCAGCTGGACCCGGTGATGTTGGTCATTCCGTTTATTTTGACCGCTCGCGACGTCAGCCACGGTATTCAGTGGCAGCGTCGGTTTTATAACGAAATCGAGCGCTCAGGCGGAAACGTCAACGACTCCGTCATTTTGACCACCAACCTGATGTTGCCGCCTGGTTTGGTTTCAATTCTGGCGGACATCTTTGGCATCATTTTCGTGTCTTTCAGCGGAATTCCAACTCTACATCACATCGCGCTAACCGGTGCCGTATGGGTGGCGGCGAGTCTCACCATGGTATTTGTCTTTCAGCCGATCGTGATGAGCTACCTACCCTCGCCGCAACTCGAGAAGCTCAAAATCGAAGAGGAACTGGCAGGTGGTCTCGAAGGAAAGCTCGAGGCCTTCCTCGAACATCTGACCGAGATCCCGGTTCGCCCGGGGAAAGTGCGCACAGCGATCCTATTGGCTGCCGCAGCGTTCATCATCTTCGGGCTGTTGTCAGGTCAACGCGCCGCGATCGGCTACCGCACTATTGGTACCCCGCTCTACAAGCCCAACGCCAAGGTCAACCGAGACATTCAAGAGATTGCCAAGAACTTTCCGGAGGACGAAGCCTGGGTCGTGCTCGAGACACCGCCGTTTCCCAGCGATCAATCGACGCTCGGCTCCAGCCCGTTGCGGTTGGCTGACGATCTTCGTTACTACCTGCGTGAACGCGACCCGAATGTAATTCAGGTAGTGTCGTTCGGATCGGATATCGAGAAACCCTTCAATCAGATGTTCCATTATGGGCACCCGAAATTCCTGCGAGTGCCGGAAAGTACTGAACTGGCGGGCAACCTATGGTTCCTCTATTTGTCGGGCACAGCTCCGGGCGAGATGGAGCGCTATTTGGCCGATCGTCAGGCCGATGCCGCGTGTATCCGCGTCCTTCTGCGCGATCACACCTACGACACCTTGAATCGTTTGCTCCAGGAGGTTGCGTCTTTTAGCCGTTCCCAGGCCGGAGTGCGCATTGCACCGGGCGCGGAGGCCACTCTCCGTGAAGGTCTCTTGACTGGCCCGACCATTGCCCCGGATCCTTCGCTCAGCCAGGTCAAGGTCGATCTATTGGGTGGAATCGGTGGACTCTATGCAGCGGCCAACCAGGTACTTAAATACACTGACTTTTTCAACTTGACGTTGACCCTCATCGCCGTGGGTATCTGTTGTGCCTTTGAATTTGGCTCGATCGTAGCAGGAGTCCTGTTCATAGCCGCCAGTGTTCTGGCAAATTTCGGGGCTTTTATCTACATGAATCTCCGCGACCTGACCTTGACGATCGACACCATTCCGGTCGTCTCACTCGGTATCGGTCTCGGCATCGACTATGGCATCTACACAATGGCAGCTATCCGGGATGAGGTGATCCGCGGCAAAGATCTCGAGGATGCTATCCAAACTGCGATGAGAACGACCGGGGCTGCGGTCCTCAATACCTTGTTCGTGATGGTAGGCGGTCTGGCGGTGTGGATGTTCTCGCCGGTCGACTTCCATACCCGCATGGCGCAACTGCTGATCTTCCTTATGATCACTAATGCGATTACTGGGGTGATGATTTTGCCCAGTTTTGTCGCAGCCTTTAAGCCGCGCTTTATTCGACGTTTCGTTGAAGCCCAGCAGCAACAGAGATTTCAGGCTGCAGCGACCGGCGGGGGCGGCGGTGCGTAGGGCTCGAGGCTAATTGGCCGACATCAGCGACCGTTCGGCCATCCGCTCTTCACCCCGTGACGGCAACTCTGTGGTTCGATACATGGGCCACAGAGTTGCCACAGGGGAAATAACACAGTCGCCCGGTAAGGTCGTTTAGCGAACGAATCTTCGCATTCCTGCCAGGCCCATCGCTAGCAAACCGAGTGATATCGCGAGCGACGCCGCCCGATGAGTCTCGAACCATAGCGCCGGTGAACGATTTGCAGCTCGTTTGTCGAACGAGCCGTGAGCCCCATAATCGCCTGCCACTGAGGTAAACAAATTGTCGACTCGTTGTGGACCGATTGTCTCGTCGGTCTGCTGTGAGCTATAGCCGGTCCGGCCCAGGTAGCGATCCAACAGGCCTGGGAAGAGCTTTTGCCCGATTATTGCCGCGATCGTGCTGACTCCGACGTACAACTCGCGGCAATTGTGGTGAGCAGCCCAATAGACTGCTCTCGCCCCGACTTCCGGATTATAGATAGGTGCAACCGGCTGCGGATGATGGCTGATGTGGGTTCGGCACCATTCGAACTGAGGCGTGTTCATCGCCGGCATCTGCACCATCGTGATTTGAACCTTACTTCGGTCGTGAATGAGTTCGCAGCGGAGACTATCTGTGAAACCTTTGATGCCGTGTTTCGCCCCGCAATAAGCCGACTGCAAAGGAATCGAGCGGTAGGCCAGCGCAGAACCCACCTGAACGATATGGCCATGGTTGCGCGATTTCATGCGCTTAAGCGCGGTCATCGTGCCCCAGACCTGGCCCAAATAGGTTACTTCAGTCGTCCTCTTGTATTCTTCGGGTGTGACCTCGTCGAAAGGAGAAAACACGGTCGTCATCGCGTTGTTCACCCAGATGTCGATTGGTCCGAACGTGCGTTCCACCTCTTCTGCGGCATGTTCGAGAGCATCCGAGTCAGCAACATCTGCGCTTACAGGCAGTCCCTCGCCGCCGAGCTCCGTGACTTCTCGGACAGTGGCTTCCAGGCGCATGGGATCCCTCGCAATCAATCCAATACGCGCGTTATGCCGCGCGAATTCGCGTACAATAGCGCGCCCCAAACCAGCTGACGCGCCTGTTACAACCACAACTTCCGGTGAGCTAACTGCAACTGAGCTTTTCATTATGCCTTTTCATCCGCGGTTCTGAGATCAACGCCTCCACCGTGCAGGAGGTCTCGGAATCTACGCTATCATGGAAACGCTGCTCTCATGCGGGTTATTTTGGGTTCGGTCAGCACCCCGTTAAATCGCCGATTGACATGCTATCCCGTGGCAGTTAAAGCACCAGAAAAGTCTCTAAGGAGAATCTCTTATGGCTTCAAGCGGCCCGTCAGTCGATATGGCCAAGGCCCAGAAGAAAGCGGAACAGGTTTTCGGCATCCTTGGCGGCGGGCTCGTCTCTGCGATGATTTATCTTGGCGACCGTTTGGGCTTTTACCGCGAGATGCAATCCGGTGAGGCGCTGACGAGTTCTGAACTGGCCCAAAGAATGGGTTTACATGAACGGTGGGTTCGTGAGTGGCTCCAAGGCCAGGCAGCCGCGGGCCTGATTGATTACAAGGGCGAGGGCCGCTTTTCGTTGTCCCCTGAGAGTGCCTTGGTCCTGGCCGATGAGAACAGTCCGCTGTTTCTGGCTGGCGGTTTCTGTGCGCTGCCAGCTCAAATGGCCGTGTTGGAAAAATTGCCCGAGTCGTTCAGAACAGGTTTGGGTCTGCCCTATGATGCCTTCGGACCCGAAGGTGCCCGCGGTGTGGAGCGCCTCTTAGCACCCTGGTATCGCACCCAACTCGTTCCAGTGGCTCTGCCCAAGCTCGAGGACGTGGTACCGAAGCTCAAAGCGGGTGCGAAAGTTGCAGATATCGGATGTGGCGGCGGCATTGCTTTGCTCGAGATGGCCAAGGCATTTCCCCGCTCGGACTTTCATGGCTACGACATCTCACATCACGCGCTAGCGCGCGCCGAGCAAAACAAGGCGGCGGCGGGCGTTAGCAACGTCACGTTTCACGATGCCCGCCAAGAGCCGATTGACGCCGACGCGAGCTTCGATTTCATTTCGACCTTCGACTGTTTGCATGACATGGCCCATCCAGAGACTGTAATTGCAGCAATTCGGAAGGCGCTTAAGCGGGACGGGACCTGGATCATTGCAGACATTCACGGACAACCTTCGTTCGAAGAAAATCTTCGCGATAACCCCCTCGCCTCGCTAATGTATGGGTTTTCCGTGCTTTGCTGCATGTCATCCGCCATGTCAGAGCCGGACGGTGCCGGGCTGGGGACCTTGGGATTTCCGGAGCCGGTCGCACGCCGGATGGTCAGTGAAGCAGGATTCACACGCTTTAAGAGTCACGATTTTGATAATCCTATTAACGCCTACTACGAGGTACGTCCCTGATTTGTCGCTTCATCATCGACACTGCGTCTGAGGCAAACCAGGTCGGAGGACGGGCGAGATCTCACCGAGGGCAGTTCGGCATAGGCCCGGCCGTCCTTTGTGCTGCTGGCCTGCTGAGCATTTGGACGTGAGCAGTAGCCCTTGATATCGAGGAGCGGTCACTGAAGTAGATAAAGGAAATGTGCTATGCCAACGGCGCGAGTCAATGGAATCGAACTCTACTATGAAGTCCATGGCCAAGGGCCGGCGCTTGTGCTGGCCCATGGCGCCGGCGGAAACCACCTTAGCTGGTGGCAACAGGTGCCGGTGCTGTCGCGTCATTTCAAGTGCGTAACATTTGACCATCGCGGCTTTGGTCTTTCGCGCGATCTTCCTCATGGACCGGGTGCCGAGGCCTTCATTGACGATCTAAGGTGCTTGCTTGATCATCTTGGAATCGAACGGACGGCGTTGGTGGCGCAGTCGATGGGCGGATGGACCTGCCTGGGTTTTGCCACCAAATATCCCCAACGCGTTACCGCACTTGCGCTCTGCGACACGACCGCGGGAATTGACAATCCGCAGGTAACACGCGAGATGAGGCAACTGCAATCGGATTTGCCCCGGAATCTAAACGACGTACTGGAGCGGGCATATTCAAACGAATTTGTCCGGCGTGATCCTGCGCGTTGCTTCCTGTATCGGGAGATCTCCGGACTGAACGTGAGTGTGCCGCAAGACCTTCTTGGAAAGTTAATGGCCATGCGACACGGGGTCGAGTCCCTTATCGAATGGCGTCTTCCAACGCTGTTATTGGTGGGGGAAGATGACCTCCTGACTCCGGCCAGAACGATGGAGCTAATGGCACAAGCGATCCCACACTCGCGATTCGTCACCGTTCGGGGTGCCGGCCACTCCGTCTATTTTGAGCAACCCGAGGAATTTAACCGAATCGTCGTCGATTTCCTACTGGCTGCGATTCCTCGCGAATGACCAGAAGCCGGGCATCAAGCAGAATCGTCGGCTAACTTAGAACAGCGTATAAATGAATGGGGCAACCGTCGAAAACTGAGCCAAAGCTACAAGTCCGCCGAGCACGACTAGCGTGCCGATTAACGGGATAAGCCAAAATTTCTTGCGTTCTCGTGCAAATCCCCACATGTCTTTGAGCATTTCCAACATCAGTATGGCCGCTCCAGGTGGTTTCGCTCCCGTGGTTTTGCCAACACTCTATAGCTGTCAGCGGTGGGGTCGAGCCTCCGCCGCATCGGGTCGCGTCCCACAAGCCGCATAACCAAGCCGGTTGGCAAAATCACAATAAAATAGAGCAGAGACAAAATCAGCCGCGTATTCAACCAGCCGAGCGCTCCACCAAGCCACACCCATCCGCGATGAACGACACGTAGCGCTTGAGGAGCCGCGAGCGCGGTAATCCATAAGCATGCGGCAACCGACCACGGCCAGAGCACGAAGACGTGGCGCCGGAGCAGCGGAATTAGAGCGAAGAAGAACAGCCACAAAATGCCCAACAAGAGACCGAAATGCCTCGCTTGGCGTATTTCGGTTTCTTTGTGCTTTTTCGCAAGATCCTGCAGCAGGCCCACAGATTTCCCTGCCCTTCTCCGGTTCCTTCGGTACTTGCCTGACGAATGAAATGTGGGTCGGCCTTGGGAGATTCCCTAATCGGGTTCGACCTGGCGCCGCCAGTTATCCACCTCGGCGTACGGAGGCTGAGCCTTTTTGTCTAGCAGAAAATTCTCCAACACCAGGTAATCCATGCCCGTCCCCATGAAACAGCGATAAGCTTCTTCGGGTGAACAGACGATGGGTTCGCCCCGGACATTGAAAGAGGTGTTAACTACCAAAGCGCATCCGGTCAATTCTTCCAAACGCCGGAGCAGCTCGTAGAAGCGAGGATTTGTCTCTTTGTGCACCGTTTGAACCCGAGCGGAATAGTCCACGTGCGTCACCGCCGGAATAGTTGAGCGCGGCACTTTCAATTTGTCGATTCCGAACAGCCGCTCCTGCTCTGGCGACAACGGGAGGCGCAGCTCGTTTTTGACGGGCGCGACCAGCGCCATGTAAGGACTGGGCCGATCCAGAACGAAATAATCACCGACCCGTTCATATGTCACGGCGGGCGCAAACGGGCGAAATGATTCGCGAAACTTTATCTTCTGATTCATTACCGACTGCATTTGCGAGCTGCGTGGGTCGCCGATAATTGAGCGGTTACCTAACGCTCGCGGTCCAAATTCCATCCGCCCTTGGAACCAGCCAACCACTGCTCCTCGTTCGATCAGTTTCGCAACAGCTGTAAGCAAGCGGTCGTCATTCAGCAGCTCGAACGGCGCGCCGATCCGCTCGAGGTACGAACGGATATAGTCGGAGCTGAAGGAGGGGCCGAGGAAGCTGCCGTTCATCGAATCGCCCTCGCGGCGGTTGCGTGGCTGTTGGCAGTAGCCATGCCACGCCGCGAGCGCAGCGCCTATCGCTCCGCCTGCATCACCCGCAGCGGGTTGTATCCAAATATCGCGGAAAAGCTTTGCCTGCAGAATTTTTCCATTGGCTACGCAATTGAGCGCCACACCGCCTGCCATGCACAAGTATTCGGTGTCGAGTTCAACTCGCGCGGTCCGCGCCAGCCTAAGAACCACTTCTTCAGTTACCGCTTGGATCGAACGGGCCAAATCCATCTCGCGCTGAGTCAGCGGCGCGTCGGGTTGACGAGGCGGACCACCGAACAAATCGGCGAACTTCCGCCCTGTCATGGTGAGACCGGTGGCATAATCGAAATAGTCGAGATTCAGGCGAAACGTTCCATCAGGCTTGATATCGATGAGATGTTTAAGGATCGTCTCGACGTAGCGTGGCTCCCCGTATGGAGCCAATCCCATTAGTTTGTATTCACCTGAATTGACCTTGAAGCCAGTGTAGTAAGTGAAGGCCGAGTAGAGCAGTCCGAGTGAGTGTGGAAATTCGATCTGCCATTGCGGTGCCAGACGGCGCCCCTCACCCATCCAAAGCGAAGTGGTGGCCCATTCACCTACGCCATCCAGACAGAGCACTGCAGCGCGTTCAAACGGGCTCGGAAAAAAAGCCGATGCCGCATGTGCTTCGTGATGTTCAGTGAAGAGTAATCGCGGCAGTTGCGCCTGACGGATACCCCCAACTGCAGCGAGTTCGCGTTGCAGTAATGATTTGAGATTGAGCTTATCCCGCAGCCAAAGCGGCATTGCACTCAAGAAGGACTGCAAGCCCCTGGGTGCAAAGGCCAGGTAGGTCTCAAGTATCCGCTCGAACTTTATCCACGGCTTGTCGTAAAAGACCACGTAGGCGACATCTCTCATTGAGACGCCCGCGTGCGACAGACACCAGCCTATCGCCTGGCGCGGAAATCGAGCGTCGTGCTTTTTGCGTGAAAACCGTTCCTCCTGGACCGCTGCTACGATCCTTCCATCTTCGATGAGCGCCGCAGCACTATCGTGGTAATAGGCCGAAATGCCGAGAATGAGCATATGGGATGCACTGGCATTTTAGAGGCCCGCCACGCAAAGACCAAGCGTCTTTGAGAAACGAGGTACCGTCAGGCTCTGAGCCGCTCGAGCTTGCCCTCTGAGTGGACGGAAAACCACTGGCGTCACAACTATGTTCGAGGGAGCAAGACTGCTCCGGCACATGTTAAGAAGGATCGACGTGACGAAGCCGATTCAAAGCTTCCGCGGTCAGGTGAGTAACGCACGCCCGCGCAGGAAGGCTGCAGTCGCGCTTGCTGCTACTTAAGGCCGCATGAGGCGACGAACGCAAGTTGACTTCCAACAGGCAACGCCTTGGATCATGCGGGGCGCGCATTCAGCCGTTGGAAAACGGAAAAACCCGTTATTCGGGCAACTTGGCGGACAAGAATTGCCTTGTCAAAAAAGCGCGCGGGGCGGCCTTGAAAGATCTCCACTGGCCTCACCCGCGCGCAATCAACCTTTTGCGATTACCGCCGCATCCTAACTAAAACGGATCTGAGCTGCGCTGGCGCCTTAGCGTGCCGCTCAGTGGCGCCGCAGGAGCGCTCTGGAATATTTCGATCAGACTCGGGTATACGAGGACAAAGTTGTAGTCCAGTGCGGCGTTGGGACAGTTGGTGGGCGTCGCGGAGATAAAGGAGAGCGACATTGTTCCCTGGCCGTCATATCCCAGGTTGAAGCTGCCGCTCACCGAGCCATAACAAACATTGCCGTTTTCATTGGCGTAAATGTTGCCGCTGACGTTACCTCCCGAGTTGCTGGTGGGTTCAAGGTCGAACAAGCCGTTTTCGACCGTCCAAGTCGTTGCGCTACTCGGCTCGCACCCTCCAGTGCCAAAAGCCTCGCCACAACCACTGACGGCGAAAGCGTAGACTCCTCGCAGCGCGCGCGCGTTGGCGCTGGCCGCGCCTGCCGGTCGCGCAAATAGAATCATCAGACCGCTGACGATGGTGACGACGATTACGCCGCCTGCTCTGCCTTTGAACATAACATTCCCCCTCCTTTGTCTGACGTCACGTTGGGCACCGCAAATTCATCCGGCTAAGGTAACGTCGGTGCTTTTCACGACACATTAAATGGTGGGTGTCACCGAGATAGCTGATTGGCAGACCCTCCTGAGCTCAAATAGGACGGGATCTCCCCACCTTGATCGCGGCTCTCGAGGGCGAATTTCAAAAGCCCCCACGACGATCTCGATCCCGTCCTGATCAAGCAAGCTTGGTTCAGACCCTCGACCGCCGGACCGAAAGCTAACGCACTTCGTGATTTCTGTCAACACAGAGTATGCAATACTTAACAAATTGATTATGGTGATTTGGAGCCGATCGCGTAATTCTAAAGGCGGTGAGCGGAAACCCTTGGTTGGGTCACAGGTGCGCAAGAAGAGTGGACAGCCTGAAACGGACAGGGGGCACACGAAAATGGGCGGCATTGCGTTGCCGCCCATTTTCATCGGTCGTAGACGACCAGCTTCGAACGCTTAGCTTTCGACTCGCTCAAGCATCAAAGTACAATGCGAATTCGTAAGGATGGGGACGCAAGCGCGTCTGGCTCACCTCGCGATTGTACTTGTAGTCTATCCAGGTCTCGATGAGATCCTCGGTGAAAACATCACCCTTGAGCAGGAATTCGTGGTCCTTCTTGAGGTTCTCCAGTGCTTCCTCGAGCGATGCCGGCATCGTCGGCACGTCAGCCAGCTCGGCCGGCGTCAATGCGTAGATGTCTTTGTCGAGTGGCTGACCGGGATCAAGGCGACGCTGGATGCCATCGAGACCCGCCATTAACATCGCCGAGAACGCCAGGTAGGGATTGCAAGTTGGATCAGGGAAACGCACTTCAATA
The DNA here is from genome assembly GCA_021323945.1 of Pseudomonadota bacterium. Classification (GTDB taxonomy): domain Bacteria; phylum Desulfobacterota; class Binatia; order Binatales; family Binataceae; genus JAMXLL01. The sequence continues at coordinate 321,176 of JAJPKA010000014.1, forward strand.
CGCTTGGCCTTCGGCGACGGCGAGTACATCGGGATGCGGACCGCGGCCGAACGATTCCGACTCGAGTAGGCCAGATTAATTGGGGCTTCAAAGCCCGGTACCAAACGCCGGTAGGAATTGGTCCCCGGGTTGGTGAAAGCGGCCAACGCCGGTGCGTGCTGCAGGATTCCGGCAATGTAATGAAGCCCGAGTTCCGACATTCCGGCATAACCGGAGCCGGCGAATAACGGCGTTTCGCCTTTCCAGAGGCTTTGATGGGTGTGCATCCCCGAGCCGTTGTCGCCGAAAATCGGTTTGGGCATGAACGTCACGGTCATGCCGTGGCGGAGAGCCACATTCTTGCAAATATATTTGTGCCAGGTAAGCCAGTCCGCCATTTTTGTCAGCGAGTTAAAGCGCATATCGATCTCGGCCTGACCGGCCGTCGCAACCTCGTGATGATGCTTCTCAACCCGGATTCCGACCCGCTCCATTTCAAGCACCATCTCAGAGCGGATGTCCTGCAGGGTGTCATTCGGCGGAACCGGGAAGTAGCCCTCTTTGTAACGCGGCTTGTAGCCGAGGTTGACGCCTTCTTTTCCGCTATTCCACACGCCCTCATTTGATTCGATGTAGTAGTAACTCGAATGCTGGTTGGTGTCGTAGCGGATACCGTTGAAGATGAAAAATTCGGGCTCAGGCCCGAAGTAAGCGATGTCTCCGATACCAGTCGATTTGAGATAAGCCTCGGCCTTCCGCGCCACGTTGCGAGGATCGCGGGTATAGGCAGCACGAGTAATCGGGTCCTGGATATTACAGATCAGGGAAAGCGTGGGCTCTTTGGTGAACGGGTCGAGCACCGCGGTGTCCGGATCGGGAATCACCAGCATGTCGCTGCTCTCGATCGACTGCCATCCCCTAATCGATGAACCATCGAAGCCAAGTCCTTCTTGGAACGGAGCATCGTCGCGGAATTCGCTAATCGGAACAGCGAAATGTTGCCAGGTGCCGAGAAGGTCAATGAATTTTAGGTCGACCATCACGACGCCTTTGTCTTTGATCATTTGCAGAACTTCTTTCGGAGTCATCTGACCCGGCTTCCTCCTTGCCGCATTCAGGGGCGGCAAACCCGTGCATCGAATTCATTTACCGCGAATGTGGTCGCTGCGCAATTTGCCCCTAAGGCGGCATATCCGCTCGGGACCGCCACAGCCCTGTCTTGGCGACCATTCGCTCATTTGAGCGGCAGTTGATGCCCGTTTGAGCAGCGGCTCAATTCCAAACTGCTGCGCTCACGAAATAAAACAGCGCACAGCGCGCACTTACTTGCGCGCCTTTAGCCCGAACCAGCGCCAACAGCTCGCGGCCAGGTTTAGACAATAAAAAACAACGCAGCAAAGTAGATACCCAACAGTGCGAAACCCACCGGTACACCCACTTGAGCCCATTCCCGGCTCCTGATGCCGAGTTGGTAGGCGCAAACCAAATTAGGGACGTTTCCAGGAATCAACATCCCCCCCGAAATGAGCAGTGACAACAAGGCGCTTCGTGCCCTGGCCAGATCGATGCCATGGAATTCAATTGCGACCAAAGTTGCGTTGTCGAGCGCGGCTGAAGCTAGATTGACCCAAAAGAGCGCCTCATTCGAGAGCTTCCCGACATAGTGCGACGACAGCGGCGCAAGCGCTTTGCCAATAAAGATGAGCCCCGCAACAAAAGCCAGTACCCTCAGTCCTTGGCGAATGGATTCGGCTGGTCCCTCGCGGCTTCGCACGAAGCTGGCGCCCAAGCTATAGGGGCCGCGTGCTTGGTAGCCTGCCAGCGCGCATAGGCCTGCAATCGCCGGCAAGACCCACCAAGCGAGCAGGCCAAAAAGCCCCAAGAAGTCGAGCCGCAATCCTGCGCTGGCAATGGTTGCCAACGGTTCACCAAGCGGAGTCAAAGCAGCGCCTAACCCGATGGCAAAGCTTCCCAGAACCGCCACCTTGGTTCGTTCCGGTGGCGCCAAGCCCATCAAACCCACCGCCTCAGCTAGCATGAGTGCTGCCACAACCGCCGTAATCACGCTCGAAAGTAGCGCGAGTATTATCAGCGAAGATGCGACCATGGCCGGTCTCGGCAAAAGGCGGCGCATTGTAGCAAAGAGGTCATCCAACTGATGGCGGAATCTGCCAAATAGCAAGCCGGCCGCGATCACAACCAAAGTGATAGGCGTGGCAGCAATCAGGGCATGGCTAACCAGTTTCCACTCCCAACAGCGAGCGACTGTTAAGGCAATAGCTCCCAAGACCAGACAGAAAAGGTCTAGATTTTCTTCCAAAGGGGCAAGAATCAGCGGCCCGGCAAGAAGGGCACCGAGAATAACGAACATCGCGACCCTGTTCATTGGCTGGAACCGGCGGTGGATCAATCGCAACTAGCGTACTAGTTTGAAGCCGCAGTGCTAGTTGGAGGATGCGGGTAGGGATCGCCCGGAATTGGCCGGTCCTGCAGGAGATCTTACGATGGATTTCGATTTAACCGATGCCCAACAGGAAATTGTCAACAGCGTCAGAGCCCTCTGTCAGCGGTTTCCCGACGAATACTGGCGCGGCCAGGACGCGCGACACGAATTCCCCCACGACTTCTATAAGGCTGTCGCTGACGCCGGTTTCCTCGGCATTGCCATTCCCGAACAGTATGGCGGCAGCGGGCTAGGCATTACTGAAGCGGCGCTCGTGATGCGTGAGCTCGCTTATGCCGGGGCGATGAATGCGGCTAGCGCGGTTCACCTCGGGATTTTCGGCCTCGCGCCGGTCATACGTTATGGCAGTGAGGAGCTTAAGCAGAGAGTGTTGCCACGTGCGGTAAGTGGGGAGCTTCATTTTTCATTCGCAGTTACCGAGCCCGACGCCGGCAACGACATAACACACATCAAAACGTTCGCTAGACGCGAAGGCGACTACTACGTCATCAATGGACGTAAAGTGTTTACGACCAAAGCGCAGGAGGCCGATAAGATGCTCCTGCTCACCCGTACCACGCCTATAGAAAAGGTAACCAAAAAGACCGACGGCATGTCTTTGTTCCTGGCCGATTTGGACCGCAGCGCCGTCGAAGTGCGCGAGCTAAAGAAGCTGGGGCGACATGCGGTGGACACCAATATGTTGTTCATCGATGGCCTTAGAGTGTCGGCGGCCGACCTGGTTGGGCAGGAGGGGCGTGGCTTTCACATGCTGCTGGATGGCCTTAATCCCGAGCGAATCCTGGTCGCCGCCGAGGCCATCGGAATGGGTCGTTCAGCGCTCGATCGCGCGGTACGTTATGCGAAAGAGCGAGTCGTCTTCGGCCGTCCCATCGGTCAAAACCAGGCAATTGCCCACCCTCTTGCCGACGTCTATGCAAAACTGGAGGTGGCTGAGCTGATGGTGTTCAAGGCGGCGTGGTTATTCGATCACCAGAAACCTTGCGGAGCCGAGGCCAACATCGCCAAGTTGCGAGCAGCGGAAGCCGGTTTCGAAGCCTGTGATCGGGCGGTGCAGACCTTGGGTGGATACGGTTATATGCAGGAATACGACGTCGAGCGATATTTTCGTGAATGCCGCATGGTGAAAATCGCACCGGTCTCGCAGGAAATGGTGCTCAATACGATTAGCGAGCACGTTCTCAAACTACCAAGGTCTTACTGAAAGTGAATAAAAGTGAAGCCGCGCGACACTGTTGGAGCCGCAGCCTGGTTGCTGCTCGCGGGTTTGGCAAATGCTTACGATTCGTATAAGAATTCCTTTACGCTGATTGAGATTCGGGCGGGCATCTTTTGCCGCTCCAAGTTGTCCTTACCTTAGACGGAGGGAACCAGACGGTGGCTGACCTCGACATTCAAATCAAGGGCGGAACGGTGGTCGACGGTACGCGTGTGCCGCGCTTTCAAGCGGATGTGTGGATCAAAGACGGCAGAATCGTGCAGATCGGTGGCCGGGCGCCCGGATTCGCCAAGAAAGTAATCGATGCGGATGGCCTAATCGTGGCGCCAGGTTTCATCGATCTACACACCCACTACGACGCACAGATTCGCTGGGATCCCTGGTGCACCATCTCGGGCTGGCATGGCGTCACCTCGGTTGTCCTCGGCAATTGCGGATTCGGCTTCGCACCGTGCGCGCCTGACTTTCGGGAACGCTCGATGCTCACGATGACGCGCACCGAGGCCATCCCTTACAGTGCGATGAAGGCTGGGATGAACTGGGACTGGGAAACCATCCCTGAGTATCTGGACTCGCTCGATCGCGCGCCCAAGGGCGTGAATTGTATCCAATACATGCCGACCGCGTCATTGATGACCTACGTCATGGGGTTGGAGGCAGCCAAGACGCGGCCAGCCAATGAGGGCGAGCGGGCGGCGATGCGCTGGCTGCTGAATGAAGGACTTGATGCGGGCCTCTGTGGTTTTTCAATTCAGCGACTCGGCCGGCATTCCGGTCAGGCGGATTACGACGGTTCACCGATGGTGACCGACACGATGGTCGACGAGGACATACTTAATCTTGCCCGCGTCCTCCGAAAGCGCGACGAAGGTTTCATCGAGATCACCCAGGCAACCGGCCACATCAAAGAAGATCTCGCCTTCGTGGAAAAGCTGGCCGAGGAAGCCCGCCGACCGATTTTGTTCCAGGCGGTCGCTGCAAGTCGCCATGATCCCGATGTGCATCGCAAAACTCTGGCGTGGATCGCCAAAATGCGCGCCAAAGGACTTCCAATTTTTGGACAAGCTGCGACTGTACGGGTCGGCTTCGCCTTTACGCTGGAGCACTGGAACCTGTATGACGTTTCTTCCGCGTGGCGCGATATGCTTACGGGCACCAAAGAGGAACGGGCCGCGAAGATGCGCAATCCCGCGATGCGCGAAGCGGCTAAAAGCCCCCGCGCCATGTATGCTCTTGATAAGAACGCAGCCGGTATCGGCGGGCGCCTGCCTAAGCTCATCGTGCAATGGGTCAACAACGTACCCGAATTGGAGAAGTACGTCGGCAAGTCTCTTGGTCAGATCGCCGAGGAAGAGGGTAAGCATCCCGTCGATGTGATGTTGGATCTCTCGCTGGCCACAGACCTTAAGGCCGAGTTCCTCACCCCGATGCAGCAGTTCAATGCTGACTACAATGCAGAAATAATTAACAACTCACCGTATACCTTCCCCGGTGTTTCCGATGGCGGCGCTCATACCAAGTTCCTGACGGCGGGCTCCTTCACAACTGACTTTCTCCGCTGGTTGGTGCGCGATGAACAGAAGGTGACGCTCGAGGAAGCTCATTACCGCATGTCGGCATTACCTGCTCACGCCGCCGGCTTCCGCGACCGAGGGATCCTGCGCGAGGGAGCGTGGGCCGATATAGTCGTGTATGACCTCAACGGGCTCGATGTCGAGCCCGAATGGACCGGCGAGATAGCCTACGACTTCCCCGGCGGTGAATGGCGGCGGATCCAACGGGCGAAAGGCTACCGCTCAATCATCGTCAACGGGGTAGAGACCTTTAGCGAGGGCAAGTGCACAGGAGCTACGCCAGGCAAATTGTTGCGGCATGGCCATGCCTGAGTGCTGAGTCCTGGCCGCGGGCAGTCTCTGCTCGGGTCTGATCGAAGTCCTGGCGGTAAAAAACGAGCGGCTCGACCGCTCGTTTTTTTGACTGCGATAGCGGCTGACAGAAGCGGAATTGCAATTCTCCTGTTAGCGCCACGTAGTCCCCAAATTTGAGACCGGTTTGAACTTAGAACACTGTAAAATTCGCGAAAAAGAGCCCTCCCAAAGAGGCTCCGACTTCCACCTCATGCCGCTCCGCACTAGACTGACCGCTAGGGCATTCCAGCTGTGGTCGACGCCGAATCATGATGTAGAATCATGGTCGAAACAATCTCTTTATCACGCTACCTTCCCGCGACTGGCTCAGAGCCAGCCAAAGCTTGAAGGTAGCGGCGTTGATTCTTCGAAAGAGGAGAGCGCATATGGCAGCAGCGGCGACGCAAGTCAGTCCTACAGCGCAGGTGAGCCAATTCCTCAACAGGCCCAAGAAACTTTTGATCGGTGGTAAATGGGTCGAGGCGGTCTCGGGAAAAACCTTCGCTACTCTTAATCCTGCAACCGAGGAAACTCTTGCTGAGGTTGCCGAAGGCGACGCAGCCGATATTGATAAGGCAGTCAAATCGGCACGCATGGCCTTTGAAGATGGCCCGTGGCGTCGACTAACACCCTCGGAGCGGGGCAAACTAATTTGGAAACTCGCCGATCTGGTCGAAAAGAATCTCGATGAGTTTGCAACGCTTGAATCGCTGGATAACGGCAAGCCACGCTTGATTGCCGCGGTCGCCGATGTGCCGCTCGCAGTGGATTTGTTCCGTTATATGGCGGGTTGGGCCACCAAAATTGAAGGCAATACCATCCCGATTTCAGTTCCTTATGCTCCGGGGTCCCGTTACTTTGCCTATACACTGCGTGAGCCCGTTGGTGTGGTTGGCCAAATTATTCCATGGAATTTCCCCCTTCTGATGGCGGCCTGGAAACTGGGCCCAGCGTTAGCGTGTGGATGCACCGTCGTGCTTAAGCCCGCCGAACAGACGCCACTCTCTGCATTGCGCCTCGGTGAATTGATTTGTGAGGCGGGCTTCCCCGACGGGGTGGTCAATATCGTAACAGGTTATGGCGAGACTGCGGGCGCGGCTTTGGCGGCACATTCACAAGTCGACAAGGTCGCCTTTACGGGCTCCACTGAAGTCGGCAAGCTCATCCTCAAAGCCGCAGCGGGTAACCTAAAGAAAGTATCACTCGAGCTCGGTGGCAAATCGCCCAATATCGTCTGCGCTGACGCCGACCTTGAAGTGGCCATACCCGGAGCCGCAAACGCGGTTTTCTTCAATCACGGTCAATGCTGTTGCGCAGGTTCGCGCCTCTACGTGGAAAAACAGGTGTTCGACAAGGTGGTGGAAGGTGTCTCCGAACATGCCAAGCGTATCAAACTTGGCAGCGGTTTGGATCCGAGTACGGAAATGGGTCCGCTGGTTTCCTCTGAACAGCTGGAGCGCGTCACGGGCTATCTCGAATCCGGTCTGTCACAGGGGGCGAAGCCCGTGGTCGGAGGTAAACGAGTCGGCTCAAAGGGCTATTTCGTCGAGCCCACCGTGCTGGTGGACGTTAAGCCTGACATGAAAGTCGTAAGGGAAGAGATCTTTGGCCCGGTGGTTGTGGCGATGCCGGTCAGCGATATGAACGAGGTTCAAACCGCAGCCAACGATACTAGCTATGGCTTGGCAGCAGGAATCTGGACGAATGATATAGCCAAGGCACACAGTCTTGCTGCTCAGCTTAGAGCAGGCACGGTTTGGATCAATTGTTACAACGTTTTTGATGCGGCGCTTCCTTTCGGCGGGTATAAAGAGTCCGGATGGGGTCGCGAGATGGGCCACGAAGTCCTTGAACTTTATACCGAGACGAAGGCGGTTTGCGTCAAACTTTAAGAGTGACTGGAAAACGGCGCTGGCCCGACTCTGAGCTGTCGCTCATCAGGCCGCGCCGCTTCGTCAGAGTCACTTTACGCGCTGTTTCAGACGAGCAGTATCACTGCGATTGACTCAACAGGTCGGAAAGAGTGGCCAACGCCTCGAAACTCACGCCCTGAGCTTCTATATTGGCCCGGCCGTTTTCTTCTTCGCGATCAAGCAGTGCGATAACCCGATCGACAATCAAACCAGCGTCGCGGGCCGCGCTAATTGCCCTAATGGTCGAAGTGCCGGCCGTTACCACGTCCTCGACGATTAGCGCCTTGTCGCCGGGCCTGACGTGGCCCGCGATCTGCCCGAGCACTCCATGCTGCTTGGCCTCTTTCCGTACGACGAAAGCCTTGAGTTTTGCTCCGCCGGCTCGGAAGACAGCGTCAGAAACCGCGATCGCTATCGGATAGGCCCCAAGTTCCATTCCGCCTACCGCGTCGACAGAAGTACCCGCCAGCCGGGAAGCGATGAGCTCGCCCACAAGCGCGCGAGCCTCGGGGTCAGAAAGTGCCTGTTTGCAGTCAACGTAATATCGGCTCATCTTGCCCGAGGCGAGCCGAAAAACTGCTTCGTTGTGGCACCTTAAAGAAGTTTGGCTAAGGATCTCACACAGCCTCTGCTTTGCCGAGTGCATCGAAGGGTGCCCGGACTTGGTGCGCGGGGCGGGACTTGAACCCGCACGGTATTTCTACCACGAGCCCCTCAAACTCGCGTGTCTGCCTGTTCCACCACCCGCGCCCTGAACGCGAATGCTTCCAACTCCGTTATTTCCCGAGGCCGGATCATCGGCTCCTTTTTTCAGGAGCTGGCGAACCTTTGATCGGCTGAGTGGTTTGTGCGGGAATACTGCGGCTCTCGAAGATGCTGCCGGTTGCACGTCGGGTCGAAGAATAAGCCAGGAAAATCGAAGTGGAGAAGAAGAGCAACGCACATACCCAGGTCACCTTGGTCAAAAAATTTCCCGCTCCACTGGCACCGAAGACCGTAGAGCTCGAGCCGCCAAACACCGCTCCTACATCAGCCCCTTTTCCCTGCTGCAACAGAATCACGATTACCATCGTGACACATACGACAATATGAATCGCGACAACTGCTGCGATCATCGCTCAGGCCATCCCTGCGCGAACTATGCGCGCGAATGACTCGGCTTTCAAGCTTGCTCCCCCGACCAAAGCCCCGTCAATATCTGGTTGAGCGATCAACGAATCAATATTGTCGGGGGTGACGCTGCCACCATAGAGGATACGGACCCTGTCACCTTGTTCCTTGCCAAAATGGTCGCGAAGGGCGACCCGAATCGCCGCATGAACTTCTTGAGCCTGTTGGGGCGTAGCAGTGTGCCCGGTGCCGATAGCCCATACCGGCTCATAGGCGACGACTAAATGAGCCGACCTTTCGGTCGGCGCTGCGGCGAGCCCGGCTTGCAGCTGCGCAAGAACAACCCGCATTGTCTCACCCTGCTGACGCTGCTCAAGAGTCTCGCCAACGCACAGGATCGGCGTCATCTGATGGGCTATCGCGCCCGCCAGGCGCTTGGCAATCAAATCGTCGTCCTCCTTGAAGATGTGGCGGCGTTCAGAATGTCCGATAATCACGTGGGTTACACCGAAACATTTCAGCATGGGTGCCGAGACTTCTCCCGTGAACGCGCCTTTGCTTTCGAAGTGGACGTTCTGTGCGCCGAGCAGAATAGATGAACCTGCCAATGCTTGCGAGACCGCAGGGATCGTGACGAATGGCGGTGCGACCAGAACCTCGCGGTCAGCCGCAAGAGCTGCGCTGTCGCGATCAAGCTGCGCCCTCAGTGCTGCAATCAATGTCCTACCTTCGAGCGGAGTAAGATTCATCTTCCAGTTTCCGGCGAAGAGCTTCTTGCGCATTATTTGGCGATCCTCAGTCAGCTGACGCGGCTGTGGTCGTCGCTCTGCTACTGCGAAAACCACTTGGCGTCATTTGTTCGAAGGGCTGCCTACCTAGTCTTCCAAAGCTTTGACCCCGGGCAGCTCGGTTCCTTCGAGATACTCCAACGTGGCACCACCACCGGTCGAAATATGCGTGAAATTACCTGACCATGCCTGATGTGCCAATGCAGCTGCCGTATCCCCGCCGCCAATGAGACTGGTTGCTTCTTTGAGGTTGGCGACAGCCTCTCCCACCTTGAGTGTACCCTGCGCGAACTGCGGTATCTCAAAATAACCCAAGGGACCATTCCAGACGATGGTACGAGCGGTGGACAAATGTTGCATGAATTGGTCCACCGTGCGAGGCCCGATGTCCAAGCCCATTTTATCGCCGGGTATGGTGCTTACGACTTCGACTTGAGCGTCCGCAGTCGGCGCGCTCGCAACTACGTGATCTGTTGGTAAGACCAGCGACACCCGGCGTTGCGCGGCCAGGGCGAACAGCTCACGCGCCAGCTCAACCTTATCCTCTTCGATGCGCGACTTGCCCACTGGCATGCCATGCGCTTTCATGAACGTGTAAGCCATAGCACCACCAATCAGCATCAGGTTGACCTTAGGCAGCAGTGCCTTAATCACACCGATTTTGTCCGACACTTTCGCGCCGCCCAGGATCAGGACGTAGGGATGGGCTGGGTCTTCGGTAACGGCGCGGAGAGCCCGCAATTCCCGCAACATCAGGAATCCAGCTCCGCGCTCGCGCAAAAAACGCGTCACTCCCACGGTCGAGGCATGTGCCCGATGAGCGCTGCCGAAAGCGTCATTGATATAGACCTGCTTTCCGCGCGCCAATTCATGAGAGAAATCAGGATCATTTGCCTCTTCTTCGGGATGGAAGCGCAGGTTTTCCAGTAGCAAGGCTTCGCCAGGAGATAAGTCCTTCACCATGCGCTCGCAGAACTCACCAATGCAGTCCGGTGCGAGCGCGACTTTCTTTGCGAGCTGCTGGCTAAGGTAATCCGCAACCGGTTTGAGGCTCAGCTCTGGGGTTCGTTCTTTGGGACGGCCTAGATGAGAGCACAAGACCGCTGAAGCGCCACGTCCAAGGATGTACCGAATCGACTCGAGGCTTGCATCGATGCGCGATGAATCAGTGATGACGCCGTTGTCCAGCGGCACGTTGAAATCGCATCGAACCAGAACCTTCTTGCCCTCCAATGAGAGCTCGTTAATCGCTCTTGCAGGCATCGCCGCTCACCATCTTGACCTTGGGCTTATACCGGATCTGCTCTAGAGCCGAGCGGCGACGTAGGCGGTTACGTCGGCAAGGCGATTCGAATAACCCCACTCATTGTCATACCATGAGAACACTTTGACGAGCCGGCCGTCGATGACTTTGGTCAGTGGCGCGTCGAAGATCGATGAGTGGGGATTGTCGTTGAAATCCACTGAGACAAGCGGTCCGTCGCTGTACTCAAGGATACCCTTGAGCTCACCCTCGGCAGCTCTTTTCATAGCCGCATTCACTGACTTTTCGTCACAATGCCGCTCGACACTGGCGGTGAGATCGACCAGCGAAACGTTGCTGGTGGGGACGCGGATAGCGATTCCGTCCAGTTTGCCGTTAAGCTCTGGCAAAACCAACCCGATTGCCTTTGCGGCCCCCGTCGAGGTCGGCACCATCGAGACTGCTGCGGCTCGTGCCCGGCGCAAATCCTTGTGCGGGCCGTCCTGAAGCATTTGATCCTGGGTGTAGGCGTGAACTGTGGTCATGAGGCCGTGCACGATGGTGAAGTTTTCATGCAAAACCTTGGCGATAGGAGCGAGACAATTCGTGGTGCAGGAAGCATTGGAGATAATATCGTGCTTCTTTGGGTCGTAGGCATCCTGATTAACACCCAGGCAAAGTGTGATATCGGCATTCTCGGCTGGAGCGCTGATGATAACTTTGCGGGCCCCCGCGCCAAGGTGCATTGCCGCTTTCTCACGCGCAGTGAATAGCCCGGTCGACTCAATCACCACCTGAACGCCGAGTTGTCTCCAGGGCAGTTTCGACGGATCGCGCTCGGCGAGCACCCTGAAGGCACGTCCATCGAGCATGATTTGATCGCCTTCTGCCTTGACGGTCTGCGGGAGTTTGCCGTGCACGGAATCGTATTTGAGCAGGTGAGCGAGAGTCTGGGCGTCGGTGATATCGTTGACAGCAACGACCTCCAAATTCCTTTGGTGCAACGCCGCCCGAAAAAACATGCGGCCGATGCGGCCAAACCCGTTAATCGCTATCCTGGTCCCCACGGTGAATCCTCCTCGTGTCCTCGTAACCGGTCTCACTAATTGTACGATCAGCTAAGTCACAAGCCTTCCAGCCAATCACACTACCCGACAAGCCATGGCCAGGCTCGGGCTCAAGCGTCAGAATATCCGAGCCCACGCATCGAATGAATCTGCTTTCAGGCTACCACAATTACCCCTTGACGCTACGAGTGTTCTTTCGAAATCGAACGCAAGTTTACCCTAGTCAGGAATATCCAAGCTGCTACAAAGTCATTGGGAAAATTCAAATCCTTTACCAGACATCCCAAAACCGCAGGCTTTCAGGGCAAGACCGAGAGCGAGGGCGAAAGTAGAAATTGCGCTGTGTTGCTGGATTTGCACAAAATAGGCTCGCGACGAACCGTGGACCCGTATAACTGCCCTGCGGTTAAAAGTGATACATTCTGTCTGGTTGCTTGTGCGCATCTTTTCGCGACTTTGTAACCGTCAAATTGACTCATCCCCATGTGACGCCAATAATAAGCAGCATTTCCAGCGTTTTTTATAGGCGATTTTCCTTTATGGAGTGAGCAGGTGAGTGACGTAGGAGGGCTCGGAGTGGCGGAAATGCTGCTCAACACTGGACCGGTGGTCCAGGCCGTCCTCGTCTTGCTCATTGGCTTTTCAATTGGCAGCTGGGGCATCATTTTGTACAAGTTTGTGCAAATTTCCCGGGCACGAAGCGAATCCGAGCGCTTCATTTCAATCTTTTGGGAGTCCAAAAATCTCGCGGCCATTCATTCCGCCGGTCTCGGCCTGAAACGCAGCCCGATCGCGCAAGTGTTTCGCGCCGGTTATCAGGAGTTGTTGCAGTTAACGCGCGCCAAGCGCCAGGCAGTGGGCGCCGAAGGCGGTTTTTCGACCGATTTGGGTGGGGTAGATAACGTTACTCGGGCGATGAAACGCCAGGAGAATGTCGAGCTGACCAAACTTGAAACGGGAATCACCTTTTTGGCAACGACCGGCTCGACCTGTCCCTTCATCGGCTTGTTTGGCACGGTGTGGGGAATCATGACCGCCTTTCTCGGCCTTTCGGCAGCCCATACTTCCAATATCCAGGCGGTTGCTCCCGGTATCGCCGAGGCGCTTATCACGACGGCGGTGGGCCTCGTCGCTGCCATTCCAGCCCAAATGTTCTACAATTTTTTGACGACCCGGGTGCGTTTGCTCGCAACCGAAATTGATAATTTCATCGCTGAATTCCTCAATATTGCTGAACGTCATTTCCTCTCATAGCGGCGAACCGGTAAAGCTTCTTGGTTCGGTTAAAGCGCAGCGAGCTGATGCGCGCCGGCCAGCAAGCGGACTGGAACAGACCGGGCCTGCCCACGGTAAGCATTGCCGGCAGTTCTCGCGGCAGCACTGTACGGCGTCAGAAACGTGCAGCAAAACCTACCAGACGCGCGAAAGTGTTCATACGTTGGCGTATCTGCTGGACACTGCGTTGACTAACCGCGTCGTCGGTGTGGGAGCGCTCGATTAGCAAAAGATGGCCTTCGAGCAGCCACAACGAGGTTCCCTCGTCTCCCAGATCAACGTCACCCCCCTCGTTGACGTGATGTTGGTGCTGCTGATTATTTTTATGGTTACGGCACCAATTATCCAGCAGGGTGTGCAGGTCAGCCTACCAAAAGTCAAGGCAGCGGCACTGCCGGGAAAAGAAGAGCAGTTCGTAGTTTCGATCACCCGCGACAGCCAAATTTACCTGAATGATACTCGGATGTCCGAGAGCGCCTTGTCGGCCAAGCTGGCCGCAATAGGGCGCGAGCGGCCAGACCGCGAAGTCTTTGTGCGGGCCGATGATCAAGTACCCTACGGGGTCGTCGTTCGCACCATGGCCGCAATCAAGGCGGCGGGCATCGAGAATGTTGGCATGGTCACGGAGATGCCGGCGCCGCTGACCAGCGGAGGACATTCAAAGCGTGCCAGCGCCAGTGAGTAGCCATGATGACCGGTTGTCGCGATGGGGTTATGTGGCGGCGATCATTGTGTCAGCGCTTGGTCACGCCCTGCTAATTTTTGTAATTTTTGTGGTGCTTCCAGGGTTGTTCTCGGCCAAGCCACCACCGCCCTCGTACACGGTCAGAATAGTGGACTCCTTACCGGCTGGAAACCTAGGGACCCATTTGCCAGCGCTCAATCAGGAGCATGCGAGCGTTTCCAAATCCGCGGCGCCGACTGCCGCGCGTGAAGAGGCTCCTACATCGATCACCAGCCCGCCCACTCCTTCACCTGATCAGGACGAAGAAGCAGTGGCGCTTAATACCGGACACTCGCCATCTGCAACGCCTACCCCAATGCCAACGCCGAGGCCAACTCCGTTGCGGCCGCGGCCAAGTCCGAGAATAGTCCCGTCTCCGCGTCCGCGTCATCATGAGCAACCGCTGTCAAGAATGACCCCCGTTCCGCGGACACGACAGCACAAGCCTAGAGCGACTCCGACCGCTATAGCTCGAGCTACTGCGAAACCGACTCCCGACATTAATCAGGAGATCCGTAAACTGCATGAAAAGCTGATGGCGGAGCACCTCAAGCAACTTAAAGACGAAGCGGCACGGGATCACGACACTGGGGGCCCGGTGTTGGCAAGTAGAGAGACCGAAGGTAAGGGTTACGGGGTAGGACCCGGCGCAGGAAGTAGCGGCCTTCTAGAAAGCGCTGATTTTCTTCTGTACTGTCAAACCATCAAGAAAAAAATCCAGGACGCTTGGAACTTTGCCGGTAAGAATCCGAAACTGACTGCGACGGTTACGGTTGGCATTAATCCGGACGGCTCTCTCAACGCCGTCACGGTCAGCGAGACGTCGCGAGACCCCGCATTTGACGACTCCGTGGTGCGTGCTATACGATTAGCGGCTCCGTTTCCTCCCCCTCCGGAAAAGTATCGCGCCCAGTTTGCCGAGGGCGTTCCCGTTATTTTCAACCTCGGTGCGCTCGAGAGTTCCGACGAGAGTGCGGCTAATTAACATGGCGGACGAGCATTGAAGGTATGAAGACGAAGATGGGCCTAGTGGTGGTGGCGTTGCTGGCCGGAGTTGGCTCGTCCCTGGCGCAAACAAGCCTCCCGAGCAGCCTGCCCCCGATCCAGATTACTGGTGCGGGGCAGCTCTACCCAATCGCCATCTCCGGACTCAAGGATCTCGGAGGTGACAGCAATCACAACGTGTCCCGCGTTTTTGACGCAACCCTGACTCGAGATCTCAAACTGTCAAGCTTTTTTCGTATCATCGATCCGCAGGCTTATATTGAAGATCCCCAAACCTCCGGCTACGACATCGGGCAGTTCAATTTTGCGGATTGGCGCTCGATCAATGCAGAATTCCTGGTTAAAGGGGCCGTTACTCGCCAGCCGGGCAAAGTCGTTGTCGAGGCCTTCCTGTTTGACGTGGGGCAGCAACGGCGAATGATGGGCAAGCGCTTTACCGGACAAGCCAACGAGGTCGGCGAGATGGCCCGCCGCTTTGCAGACGCCATAATGGAAGCGGTAACTGGCAAGCGGGGCCCCTTTGCTACCAAGCTGGCGTTCGTCTCCACCAGAGGTGGCCGCTTTAAAGAAGTCTATGTCTCTTGGCTGGATGGCGGGATGCTTTACCGCGTAACTGACAATCCCACCATCAACCTGTTTCCGAGCTTCGACAAATCGGCACAGCACCTGCTCTACCTGTCGTACAAGAGCCTAAGTCCGGAGCTCTATCTGGTTGATTTGAACCGAGGACTTGAAACTCGTATCGCGCCCCCACTAGGGATGGCTGTCGGCGGCACTTTAACACCCGACGGTAGGATAGTTGCAGCCTTCGCCCGCGGCGGCCGGACCAACCTCTATCTGTTGGATCAGTCCGGTAATCTGCTCAGCACCTTGACTGAAAACGGTGCGATTAACGTCAGTCCGTCTGTGTGCAGCGATGGAAACCGGCTGGCATTCACTTCTGATCGGTCAGGGAATCCGCAGATCTACGTTTCAAGCCTCTCTGGTGGACCAGCTCGGCGCATTACCTACCAAGGAGACTACAATACCGCTCCAGCATTCTCGCCGGACTGCAAGAAGATCGCCTACGAAAGCCGTTCAGGGGGAATAATCAACATTTTTGTGATTGACCTCGATAGTGGCGGTGTTCGCCAGCTTACCAATGAGGGTTCCAATGAATGGCCTACGTGGTCACCAGATGGACGGTACATAGCCTTCAGCTCAACACGCGGAGGCGGCGCTCAAATCTATCTGATGCTGGCGTCGGATGGACGAATAATTGCTCCGTTAACGGAAGGAGAAGGGAATGCTACAAACCCATCATGGTCGTGGTGGATTGGCGGGTGATTTAAGCACGATGGCTGCGAAAATTGGCCTGACGGTAGCAGTCCTGGCCCTTGCCCTGGCTGGCTGTTCGTCGAAGAACCCGACAGCGACAGGCCAAGGGGGCTCCGGGGCGAACCCGGGTGGTCTCGGCCAGGAAGGGATGGGTGGCGCGGGCGGAAGTTCGCTCAGTCAGTTCCAAAAAGGCAAGCTTGGCAGCGGTGAGCAGGGGCCGCTAGCCGATATTCATTTCGACTACAATGACTACACGGTCCGCCCCGAAGACGGTGAAATCCTGCACAGTAATGCCGACTGGCTGCAGAAAAATCCAGGCCGGCGCATTCAGATCGAGGGTCATTGTGACGAGCGCGGCTCCGAGGAATACAATATCGCCCTTGGCGCCAAGCGAGCACAGGCGGCCAAGGAATATTTGCAGACCCTCGGAATCTCGCCTGATCGCATGTCGACCATCAGCTATGGCAAGGAGCTGCCCCTGTGCACCGAACATACCGAAGACTGCTGGGCGCAAAATCGGCGCGACCATTTTGCTATTACCGAATGAAACGAGGTCCACTTCTCCTTCGGCGGTTGGCCCTGCCATCGGTCGTCCTAGTTGCTCTTGGCCTTCTAGGCTGCGCACCTGCCGGTGACACCCAAATCCAGGCCGATGAGCAAGCGCTGCGCGGAATGGTCGCCAACAATCAGCAGCAGATCGATGCACTTGAGGAAAAGATTCAAAGGCTCAGCGACCGGATCTCGGAGCTCGAGCACAACACTCAGGGTTCCAACCAGCTGGCTTCGATTGAGCAACGGCTCAGCAAACTCGAGTCACAGGTCGCGGCCTCACAGTCCGCTGGTGCCAATCCTGCGATGACCAGCTCGGCGCCACCCGCCGCGGCCAACACTGCCCCACCTGGCAATGGCGTGTTGGGCTCTGGCTCAGTTGGAGGCGGGGCGGCAGCCGAAGCATCGGCTGGATTGGAGAACGGTGGCGTGCCTTCAAGCTCCTCCAACGCGCCGTCATGGCGGAACATGTTGGACCAGGAATTGGCTGCCTCGTACGACGATCCGGCAGAAAGATTGTATCGGCAGGGATTGCTTCATTTGAAGGCCGATAGATATCAGGCGGCGTACGGCCAGTTCCAGGCATTACAGCATCGTTATCCCAAGTCCGAACTGAGCGAACCTGCCGAGTTCTTTGCCGCGAACGCCTTATACGAAATGGGCAAATACGATCAAGCCATCCTGCAATTCAATGATCAGACGATGCGCTTTCCCAAAGGTCGTTTCGCCAGTGCCGCACTGCTACGGGAGGCACAGGCCTTTATCAAAATCAACGACCGTATCGATGCGCGGCTGACGTTGCAGAAACTGCTGAACGACCTCCCTGATTCACCCGAAGCACCGCTGGCGAAGTCGATGATGCAGACGCTCGCATCCTAAACCGATCCTGATGGAATTGACCGTGATGAGGCGTTCAAATTTCCTGGCAGCGGCACCGAACCGCGAGCGGATGGCGCACGATTCTGGGGCGTGCGATTATGGGTTGCGATGGAGATAATTCGCGACCTTAACTCACTTCCGCATTATCCAATGCCGGTCGTCGCCCTGGGCAACTTTGACGGGGTGCACGTCGGTCACCAGGTGATCCTCAGAACTGCGATCGAACGCGCCCGCTCGCTGGGCGGCAGCGCCCTGGCTCTGACATTCGACCCTCTACCTGCCAAAGTGCTCAATCCCACTCGTGCGCCGGAGCTTATAATGACGCCGGAGGATAAGCATGAATTGCTCCGAAGCTTCGGGCTCAGTGGGGTAATCGTGCTGACTTTCTCGCGAGAGCTAAGCATGCTATCGCCCGAGGAGTTCGCCAGCGAGTATTTGTCTCGCCGCATCCGCTCGCGCGTCGTTGTGGTTGGTCATAATGTGAGCTTCGGCCATGGGCGTGCCGGTAACGCCAATGTGATGCAGCGGCTGGGTGAACGGCTCGGATTCGAGACCGTTGTTGTAGGGCCCATCGAGTGCGAAGGTGTCGCAGTCAGTTCGACCCAGGTGCGCGCGATGATAAAGGCGGGTGACATGACGCGTGCGGCTAGGTTGCTCGGGCGTCCACACTTTCTGCGGGGAACAGTGGTACACGGTCGAGAGCGGGGTCGAACGATTGGGTTCCCGACAGCAAACATTCAAAGCCGTACGGAATGTTGGCCGCCCGACGGTGTTTACGCGACGAGAATGGTGTTGGACGAAGGTACCTACCCGTCCATTACTAATATCGGGATGCGACCAACATTCGCAGAACCTGAACGCACGATTGAAGCGCACATCTTCAACTTCGATTCGGATATTTATGGGCGCGAAGTAAAGTTGGAAATCATCGCTCGAATTCGTCCCGAACGCAAATTCGAATCCGCACAGGCACTTGCAACCCAGATAGCCGCGGATCTGCAGCGCGCCAAGGAAATTCTGGCAGCGAGTTGACGGGCAGCTTCCCTCACCTCGGGCGCCTCCGTCGCGCATTTCAAAGCACCGTTGCGAACAATTGGCGACTGTGGCGGCCGACCGCATCATACACCCGCTCTGTGATCTCGTCAGGACGGGGAGGGGAGTAGTCTCACAAATCCAAGCCGTCGTGCTCGGTCGTTGCCAGCCCTGTCCGCGAGCGGACAGTCAAGCGTTGTTCAGAGCTCCAGTTTGGCGCAGCGCCTCGTATATGACGATTGAAACCGCATTTGCAAGATTAAGGCTGCGAACCCCGCGCTGAAAAATGGGGATCCTAAAAGCAGAGTGCTGGCGAGGCGCCAGGAACTCGCGTCCGAGGCCGCTTGTTTCGCTGCCAAATAGCAGAAAGTCACCGGGTCTGAAGCGGGCCGACAGATAGTTTTTCTCTGCGTGGCTTGAGAAATACTTGAAGTTCGGCAGGCCAGGCACCTCCTGATGAGCTGTCGCGAAGTCGCTCCAATCGTCATAAACGCGGAGATCGACTAGCGGCCAATAATCGAGCCCGGCGCGCTTCAGGTATCGATCTTCCAGCGAAAAACCCAGGGGTCCAACGAGGTGCAGGCGGCTTAGAGTGGCGGCTGCCAGCCGCGCGATCGACCCCGTGTTTTGGGGTATCTCAGGGCGAACCAGGACGATGTGAAATTGCGGATCGGTCACACTTCGTAGGGAAAATCTATTTTTCTATCAGGATGCCACTGGTGCCCGTTAGTTTTATCGGATAACGTCGGCCGCCCACCGAAAACGAAAACTGGCCGTTTGCCTCCGCGACAAAATTGTTGCTCAGGTGGTAATATGCGTTTCGTAAAAAGCGGGCGCGAAATGTACCGCCTTTGACCAGGCAGTACAGCACGTTGTCAGGACCGACTTCCAACGTGGAGGGGTCGAGCGGCTCGTGTTCTTCGTCATTAGTCACGATCAGGAAATGCCCGTCTTTCTCATAGACAGTTTTGACCACGTAAGGGGTATCTTCGACGGTAACTGGCGCTCGCTCTTCGGCGATTTGAAGATAATAGTTGCCATCCTGATCGCGCTTGATGCTACGGCTGAACAGTAGGGCGATCCGAGGGTTGTCGATTCGTTCATCGTCCGTGTACCAGTTGCCATCGCGACGAAAGGAAATCTTGCCGGACTCGACTGCGTAGAACCCTGCGCGTGCCATAAACTTGCAGTTGCTCTGGGCGTTAGGCCTCAGGGATTTATCTATTGCGACTGTCGAGGATGATTGTCACCGGGCCATCATTCACCAATTCTACGTCCATGTGGACGCCAAAACGCCCGGTCTGGACTTTAACACCACGTCGGCGAGCGAGCGATAGAAAGAGTTCGTATAATTCCCGCGCCTGGTCTGGCGGTGCCGCGTCGGAAAAGGAGGGCCGCCGTTGGCTAGTGTCGGCATGGAGCGTGAACTGCGAAATCACCAGCAATTCGCCATTAACTGCGGAGAGTGCGAGGTTCATCTTACCGGCAGCATCAGCAAATACTCGCAGCCCGGCGACGCGATCTTCGATAAATTCGGCATCATCGGCGGTATCGCCTCGAGCAATCCCGAGCAAAACGACAAAACCCTTCCCGATGCGCCCGACCGTTTCTGGACCGACCCGTACCTCGGCCCGGCTCACCCGCTGAACGACTGCACGCACTATCCACCATCCCTGCCTAGGTTCTTCCTGAAGGTAGTCCCCTTGCTATACTTAACTTAACTGATGATTCCAATCATTCTACGCCTTGGACCAGTCACGATTTACAGCTACGGGCTGATGATGGCGCTGGGATTTATCGCCGCCGACCTGTTACTCAGCCATGAATGCCGGCGACGTGGCTTCAAGCTCGAAATGGCGACAGCGCTTATCGTTTGGGGTGCTGTCGGGGGGCTTGCCGGCGCGCGACTGTACGATGTCTTCGACAATTGGACAGCGTATATGAGCCATCCGGCGTCGATTATTTTTTCGGGCGCAGGCTTTGTCTGGTACGGGGGACTGATCGGCGGGATTGTTTCGAGCTGGTTGGTGGCCCGCCACTTCCGCGTTTCTTTTCTAACAATCGCGGACCTCTGTGCGGCTCCGCTGGCACTTGGGATGGCATTTGGGCGCATGGGATGTCAACTGTCGGGCGACGGGGACTGGGGCTTGCCCTCGAAACTGCCCTGGGCGATGGCTTATCCAAAAGCTATTGTGGGATGGGGGCCCGAGACCGTGTTGAAACTCGACGGTCAAGGAAACCTCGTATCAGGTTATTTCCCGGGTGTTCGCGTCCATCCTACTCCCATTTATGAAGCAGTTCTTTACTTTGGGCTCTTCTGTTTTTTATGGTCGATTCGGAAAAAAGTCACGCTCGAAGGCGAGCTCCTTTATCTGTACCTGATTATAGCAGGTGCGGCGCGCTTCGCAGTTGAGTTTCTGCGGATTAACCCGCGGGTGCTCTGGGGACTCAGCGAAGCGCAGCTCATCTCATTGGTTATGGTCGCGGCGGGAACGATTGGGTGGTATTGGTCTTTGCGGCGCAGAGCTGAGAACATCAGGGCCAGCCGCGAAATGTTAAGGGCCTAATCGAATGAACGGGAACCCCAAAATCCTCTCGGCAGTGGCTCTCGGCGCGCTGCTGATCGGACTCGGTCTGGTAACCTTCGTCAGTATTTCGTCTCATCGAATGCTGAGTTCGACCCCGTTTGATCTGAAACAGCGTGCTTCGCAGGAATCTCCGGTAGCGGCGGGCAAGCTCGCGGCCAACTTTACTCTCAAAGATCTCAACGGAGCCACCGTCTCGTTGGCTGGGTTACGCGGTAAGGTCGTCTTCCTCAACATCTGGGCAACGTGGTGTGCACCATGCCGTGAAGAGATGCCATCCATCGAGTCGCTATACGAAGCTTTTAAAGGAAACAGGGACTTTGTGGTGCTGGCTGTTAGTCAGGATACCGACGGCAGCGCTGTGCGGCCATTTGTAGAGCAGAATCATTTGAAATTTAAGGTTTTACTTGACCCGCGCAACGAAGTTGGCGAGCGTTACGACGTCAGCGGAATTCCTGAGACCTTCATCATTGGCCGCGACGGCCGAATCGTGGCTCATCACGTCGGGCCGTATGACTGGGCCAATGCGGACATTCGTGATGCCTTGCAGGAGCTGATCACGTCGAAGGGATAGGCGGCCCCATTTCTGTTGACTCTCTTGCAATGACAGTGAGATTTTGAATCAAGACGAATTTCGTTGGGAATACAGGCGGACTTGGATGTCAGCTAAGAAACGTAATCGGCTGATCGGAGTTATCGTAATTGCGATGAGTGTGTGCGTTGTGGTGATCGCCGACCTCGCTGTGCGGCGCGCCCAGGCGTTGCCCGACGACACGTACAAGCAATTGCAAACGTTTGCCAATGTTCTTGCCATCGTGCAGAAGAACTATGTCGAACCTGTCTCGACCAAGGAGCTGATCAACGGTGCCATTACCGGAATGCTTTCGTCGCTCGATCCACACAGCGCTTACCTGACGCCTGACCTCTACCGCGACCTCGAGGTCGAGACCCACGGGAGTTTCGGCGGTCTCGGTATCGAGATTACGATTAAAAACGACGTTCTTACCGTGGTTTCCCCCATCGAGGGAACCCCAGCCTACAACGCGGGTATTAAAGCGGGTGACCAAATCATCAAGATCAATGACGATTTCACAAAAGGCATGACCTTGACCGACGCGGTTAAGATGATGCGCGGACCAAAGGGCAGCTCCATTCACCTCACGCTCCATCGTGAAGGGGTACCGCAGCTCTTCACGGTGGCGGTGACTCGCGACGTGATTAAGATCCAGTCGGTCAAATCGAAGCGATTGCGCGACGGTTATGACTATTTGCGCATTACAACCTTTCAAGACGGCACCAGCGAGGATGTAAACCGAGCCCTCGAGCGGTTCAACCGAGAGGACCATGGTCAAATTAAGGGCTTGGTTTTGGACCTTCGTGACAATCCCGGAGGGCTTTTGAATCAGGCGGTGTCTGTCGCCGACGCCTTTCTCGACGGTGGCTTGGTCGTCTACACGCAGGGTCGTCTCGAGAGTCAGCAGCAAAAGTACTTCGCCCATAAGAAGAGTAACTTTGAGAATTATCCGATGGTGGTGCTGGTGAACGGCGGGAGCGCCAGCGCTAGCGAGATCGTGGCCGGCGCGCTGCAAGATCAACGGCGCGCGATCATTGAAGGTACCCAAACCTTCGGGAAAGGTTCGGTGCAGACCATTCTGCCGCTTGATGACGAATCGGCATTGCGGCTAACCACGGCACGATATTTCACACCCAATGGTCGCTCGATCCAAGCTGTGGGAATCACACCCGACATAGTAGTTGAGCCGCCCAAGCCGACCTTGGCGTCTTTGGACCTGCCCGAAACGGAAGTGGGCGATGACCAGGAAATTCGTGAACGAGATCTCCTTCACCATTTTCGCAACAATCAGCTGCCGCCTTCGAGCGGCACCCCACCAGTGAATCAGAATGGAGCGTCCCAGACCCCGTCGTCGAATTCGAATCTAAAGGCCAAAGCAGCGAAACCTCAGACTGATGTGCAACTGGAAAAGGCCATAAGCATTCTGGAGCACTGGAACAAATACAAAGTTGAACTGGCCAAGGCGGATGACGAATTTCCCGCCGGAACGGAGACCGCTCATTGATACGAGGGCTGCGGGGTTGCGGATTTATGCCCGGCTTTTCGGCACACACCTGGTCTCACGATTTTTACGAAAATCAAACTCGATGGTTGTTCGCTTTTCCGGGTTTGATTTAAGGCGCGAGTAGCAAAACGGAGGTCGACCCCTGTTTGGGGTTGTCAGGCCCGATTTTGGCTTCCTGCTTCGGGGAGTTTAAACGTCGAAGATGATCAGTGAGCGCCATTCATGGTTCACACGCTCGACACTCAACTGATGATATGTGACACCCTTAATCTCTCGTCGTAATTCATGGTGATTGAGCCGGAATGGTTCGCCCCGAATAATCGCGCCCAGGGCATGGTCACTTTCGCTCACCTGAACTTCTCGCCAAATAAAACCCTCGGCGCTGAAGAGCTGCAGCAACTCGCTAAGGAAATCATGCATGAGGGTCACATCGTCGTCCGCGTTGATCTGCACAGTGCGACTTTCATTTGTTGCCACGGCCGATACCTCGACCAGGAGATCAGCTAATGCGAGCGCGGCGCGACGGAACAGCTCGGCACGTGTGGGGGCGATTATCTCGACGCCGACATCAGCGGTATGTGCCAGTTCGCGGTACGGAAGTCCATCATCCGGTGGACGTTTACTCATGCAGCAGGCATCAGTCCCGAGCGCGCAATCTCACTTAGTGCGCTATTCAACCCTTTATCACCGCAAGTGGCCGTAATCGTGCGACGCGTTTAGTGACGCCAGCTGCCTCCATCACTTCAACCACTTCCGCCACGTCCTTGTAGGCAGCGGGCATCTCCTCTGCAATGCCGCTTCGGCTTTGCGCTCGAATCGTAACGCCCCGTTCTTTGAGTTCGGCTACCAAATCACGGCCGCGAGCATCTTTCTTGGCGGCGTTTCGACTCATCAATCGTCCTGCACCGTGGCACGAAGAGCCGAACGTCTTCTCGGTTGCGGCCTCAAGCCCGACCAACACAAACGAATATCTTCCCATGTCACCCGGTATCAACACCGGTTGTCCGAATGGACGTAAACTCGAAGGCAC
Organism: Pseudomonadota bacterium; assembly: GCA_021323945.1. GTDB lineage: Bacteria > Desulfobacterota > Binatia > Binatales > Binataceae > JAMXLL01. The sequence continues at coordinate 345,340 of JAJPKA010000014.1, forward strand.
GGCGGGATTGCCAGGGCCGTAAGCCCGGGTAGCGCCTTTGCGATGCACACAGACGCGAACTGGCTTGCCGTCGATTACGTGTTGCTCGAATTTGGCGATGTTGTGACAAACGTCGTAGATCAACGCGAACGCTAATTCCCGCGGTGTCACGCCCAGCGCTTCCATGAAGGCCTGCTCAGCAAGGTGCATCATCAGCTGCCGGTTGCACCACGCGAAGTTGGCTGCGGCTGCCATCGCACCGAGATATGCTTGCCCCTCAGGAGAATTGATGGGGACGGCGGCAAGCTGCCGGTCCGGCAGCTTTATCCCGTAGCGGTCCATCGCTTTGACGATGAGCTTCAGGTAATCATCGCAGGTCTGGTGACCAAGGCCCCGCGAGCCTGAATGGATGAGAACGGTGACCTGGTTTTGATGAAGTCCTAAAGCATTGGCGACCTGAGCGTCGTAGATCTGATCGACTCGACTAACCTCAAGAAAATGATTGCCTGAGCCGAGGGTCCCCAACTGTGGAGCTCCGCGTTTGTACGCACGTTCACTGATGCGATCCGGGTCAGCACCGGTCAAACGGCCCCCTTCTTCGGTGTGTTCGATATCATGCTGCGAGGCATAACCATTGCGCACCGCCCATTCGGCACCTTCATACACGATCAGCTTTAACTGCTGACTGGAAAGTCCGGGGATCGCACCTTGTGAGCCTACCCCAGCCGGGATCTTCTGGAAGAGGGCGTCAGCTAGCCGCTCGATGCGGGCTTGTACGAAATTCGCTTCCAATCCGGTTCGCGCCAAACGGACGCCGCAATTAATATCGTAGCCGACCCCTCCCGGCGAGATTACCCCCTGCTCAGCATCGACAGCTGCGACACCACCGATAGGAAAGCCATAACCCCAGTGAATGTCGGGCATCGCCAGCGAATAACCTACGATGCCGGGCAAACAGGCTACATTCGCGACTTGGGAGAGACATGGATCGTCCCTAATCTCATCTATGATTTGCTCATTGGCGTAGATACGACCGGGAACACGCATCGCGCCGGTCTGCGGAATTTCCCACAACCACTCGCTCCGTCTAATGAGTTGCATAATTTAATAGGGAGTTCAGGGCGTACAGGTGAGAAAAGCGCCTCTCTTCCTTTATTGTGGTCGATGGGAACTCCCATCTCAATGCTGGTGTTCAGCAGAGCGACAGCGGCGAATCTCGCCCCGCTTTGGGATCGCCGCGACAAGGCTAAATTCTTGAGAGCTGATTGTCACGCCGCGCGACGATTGTGAATACCGACTGTGTTGCCTCAGGGAACCAAGACCAGATTGTCGATCAGGCGAGTAGAACCGACACGCGCAGCAATTGCCAACACTACTGGCCGGTCGATGTGCGTGACCTGCTCGAGCGTCTTGGCGTCGGCAGTCTCGATGTATTCGAGCTGCACTTCTGGAGTTTTCTGCAGCCAGGCGCTCGCCACGCTCACCAACTGTTGCGGATCGCGCACGCCGGATTTGAAAGCGGCCTCCGCGGCACGCAGCGAACCATGCAACGCCAGCGCTTGCTGGCGTTGATCCGGGGTGAGGTATGCGTTACGTGAACTCATCGCCAGACCATCGGGTTCGCGAACAGTCGCTACTGGCACGATCTCGATGGGAAAGTTGAGATCCTGAACCATCCGTTCGATGGTGCGCAACTGCTGGTAATCCTTCTCGCCGAACAGCGCGATGTGAGGCTTGACAATATTGAACAGCTTCGCCACGACGGTAGTGACACCGCGGAAGTGTCCGGGCCGATGCGCCCCACAGAGACCTTTGGTCATTTCGGTGACCTCGACCCAGGTCTGAAAACCCTTCGGGTAGATAACATCGGGCTCGGGCGCGAACAAAACATCGACCGGCACCTCGCGCATCAGCGCGCAATCACGCTCGAAATCTCGCGGGTAGCGCGAGAAATCCTCGTTCGGTCCGAACTGAGTTGGGTTAACAAAAAGTGAACTGGCCAGCAGGGTAGCCCTTTTGCGCCCCTCCCGCATCAAGGTGAGATGACCTTCATGGAGAAAGCCCATCGTTGGTACAAACGCGATCGTTTCGCCGCGTTGGCGCGCGGCCTCGGCCCAACGTTGCATTTCATGCGGTAAAGCGATTATCTCCATGGTGATTGCTCAGCTGATTCTCGTTCCGCTCTTTGCGCGATTGACCACCTGATGCTGGGTCAGGGCATCGCCCTAGGCCTTCTTACTGCTGTAACAATGTTGTGGCGCGGGGAAAGTTCGCTCGCGAACTTCCCGAATGTAGCTGGAAGTGGCAGCAGCGACCTCCTGCCACAAACTGGCGTAGGGTTTTACGAAGCGAGGTACGGAGTCCTGAGTCAATCCCAGCATGTCATGCATCACCAGAACCTGACCATCGCAGGAGGGGCCCGCACCGATGCCGATCGTGGGAATAGTGAGCTTGTTGGTGATTTCGGCCGCCAAATCTGCCGGCATCCCCTCCAAGACTATCGAGAAAGCGCCAGCCTCCTCAACCGCCGTCGCGTCTTCAAGTAGACGCTCTCGACACCCGGCCGCACGTCCAGGTTGACGCCCCTGCACGCGGTGTCCGCCCATACGATGAATCGACTGGGGCGTGAGTCCGATATGGCCCATTACCGGTATGTCGACGTCGACCAGGCGGCGAATCGTTGCGGCCATGGTAGTACCGCCTTCGAGCTTAACGGCTTCAGCCCCTTCTTTAATTAGGCGTCCCGCGCTGCGTAGCGCTTGCTCGGGACTAACCTGATACGAGAGAAAAGGCAGGTCTGCAACTACCAGGGCGCGACGGCGGGCTCTCACTACCATTCTCAAATGATACATTACGTCCGCAAGCGTGACCGGCAGGGTGCTGTCGGCTCCCTGCACGACCATTCCCAGGCTGTCACCGATAAGAAGGATGTCGATTCCAGCCTGGTCGAAAATCTTTGCAAACGGATAATCATAAGCCGTAAGCATCGTAATCGGCGTTCCTGAGGCTTTCATCAGGGGCAAGTCGGTGATGCGAACCTTGTCGTGTGCCATAACTCCGCCAGTCCGGTCGACTATATAAAAAACGGGGCTGCCTGACCGGCAACCCCGCATTCCATTGGGTATAAACCCAAAAAGCCTAGTCTCGTTCGGGGTCCCGGTCCTCCAGAGCGGATCCGGGCGCGAGCCCAAGCCAACACGCCTCGGCCGAAGCAATTCCTCGGCAGCTTGACCTTACCTTCTGTGTGCGACCAGCCGCAACGGAACAAACTTCTATCGCGAACTGCCACAATAGTAAAGGAGCAGTGTCGAGCGATTCTTGTTTACGTTTTCATCGCGCCGCCCGGAAAAATGGCTGGTGCACCGGTGACGGGATTGCGACCTATTTGCACTGAGACGCCGTAAAGCTGCTCCAGATTTCGCACCGTTAGAACCTCGTCGGGGGGACCGAGGGCAAGCCTGGCTCCACCGCTCAACAGCAGCAGACGATCGGCATACGAGGCTGCAGCGTTAAGATCGTGCATCGTCGCCACAACAGCTATCCCTGAACGCGCGCAGAGCTCCCGGAATTGGCGAAGAATTTCGACCACGTGGCGCATGTCGAGGAATGCAGTGGGTTCATCAAGAAGCATCACGCGAGGCTGCTGGGCCAGTGCTCGTGCCAGGAACACACGCTTACGCTCCCCGCCGGAGAGTTCATCGATCGGGCGATCAGCCAAGGGAACCAGATCGAACAGCTCCATCGCACTTAGCGCCGCCGCTAGATCATGACGGGTTTCCAAACGAAAGGCGCCGAGATGCGGTGCGCGACCCATAAGCACAATCTCGAGAACCGTGAAGCGAAACGCGACGGGATTTTCCTGCGCTACGGTAGCCAGAACACGCGCGAGCTCACGTCGATTGTAGGCAGCCAGGGGCCGCTGCAGCAGCTCAATCTCCCCTCGGGATGGCCGTAGCGAGCCACCAGCTACCCTTAACAACGTTGATTTCCCCGCACCATTCGGCCCCACAATTGCGAGCATTTCACCGCGTTGCAGCGTGAAGGAAATGTCGTGCAGCACGCCTCGCTGACCATAGGCCGCACTGACTTGCGTCAAGGCCAGGGCGACGTTGTCAGGCCTGCGGGTCACAGCAAAAGTGATTTCCTGCCTTCACGGCGCAGGACGTAAATGAAAAAGGGACCACCGCACAGCGCGGTTATTGCTCCGACCGGAAGTTCTGTAGGTGCTACCACAGTCCGGGCGATGAGATCCGCCGCCACCGTAAAGCCCGCTCCTGCCAAAAAGGAAGCGGGCAGCAGCAGGCGATGATCGGCGCCCAGTGCCAACCGCAGCAGGTGGGGAACGATCAGACCGACAAAGGAGATGATTCCGCTCACTGAGACCGCCGCACCAATCATGACCGAGGTGGCCACGAAGATAATTCGTCGCACTCGAGCTATGTCGACACCTAGTTGAGCCGCATCGTCGTCTCCCAGACTGAGCAGGTTCATGTCTCGCGCGTAGCCGAGCAGGATTACCAAACCGCCAATAGCAGCCACTGATACAATCGCAACTTCTCGCCAAGTGGGAGCCTCGAAACTCCCCATCAACCAGAACAATATGCTCCGACTGAAATAGAAGTTGACGACGCTGTTGACCAGCATGATCGCGGCGCCCCAGAACGCGTTAAAAATCACGCCGACCAACAACAAAGTGAACGGTTCGAGCCTTCCCTCGAGCCGGGCCAGGCGGTAGACGGCCAACATCGACAATAGCGATGCAACGAACGCGCACAGTGGAACCAGGACGTCGGCCGCCGGCGCTTGCGTCAAAAGAGCCATGGCTAGAATGGCGCCGAGCGCACCCCCGCCGGAGATTCCGAGAATGCCCCCTTCCGCCAGCGGATTCCGCACCAAGGCTTGCAGCGCAGCACCAACCGTGGCTAACAAGGCGCCTACAATCGCCCCCATGAACACCCTGGGCAGTCTCGCACCGATCAGGATTGCATGGTCAGGGCTCAAAGGGTCGCGAAGAGCGCGAAGCAGGTTTATATGGACACTCCCGAATGCAGTGGCGATCACTCCAACCATCGTGCTGCCGATGCCCAGAATTCCAAGGGTCAACAGCATCCTGGTGCGAGTCAGATGAGCGGCATCAAGGCTTTCGAGCGAGACCGGCACCGGTTCTGGTCGCCGGGCTGCCGCAGCATGTTCGGAAATTTTGCCCCTCATTGTGCAGCCCGTTCAGGAGCAAACACTTCCGGGTGAATCCGCCGAGCCAGCAACTCTAAAGTTTGTGCTATCCGCGGCCCCGGATGCAGTGTGGGATCGTCTGGGTAACCAAATATCCGCCTTTCTCTGACTGCGGGAATTGAGGGAAATCTGGACCAGAACCGCGCGGGTGCAGGGGAATCGGTTCCCATTTGCCCGTCAAGAATAACCTCAGGACGGACAGCAACAATATATTCGATACTCAGGCGCGGCCAGGCTTGATTTGAAGCTTCTGCAATATTGCGCCCATGCGCGAGCCGTATCAATTCATCCAGATACGTTCCGGGTCCTACCGCGACCAGCGGTTCGTGCCCAACGACCATCAAAACGGTTCGCGGCTGAACGCTTGCCAGCCGCCCTTCGATAGCCTCGACTCGGGCACGGATCTGCGTGACCAGCTTCTGAGCTGCACTGCGCCTGTCGATGACTTCTCCGATTTTCCGAATGCTGGCCAGGATGGCTGCCACCGACCCGTCATCAACCATGAGGGTATTGATACCCATCGCTTGGAGAACGCGAATCTCTGGCAGGTCGGCCGAGGTCGGCAGGCCAATTACCAAAGTCGGCTTAAGGGCGAGAATGGCTTCGAGATTCGGCGTGATAAAACCGCCAATTTTAGGCAACCGCCGAGCTTGAGGAGGATAGTCGCAATATTGCGAAACCCCCACTACCTCGTTACCCGCCCCAAGCGCAAAAAGGCTCTCTGTGACTGAGGGTACGAGCGCGATCAGGCGTGGAGCACGAATCGAATCTGCTGGAGGGCGAGAGCCGCAACCGGCTGTGCAAACCGTAATCAGCCCAGCGATAAGCGCAGCGAGCCCCACGTGTGACGTGCGTTGGCCGCCATCTGACCAGCTCACGATTTTTTAACAATCTCGTAGCCCAGTTCCTCGATCGCCAGCACGACATCAGCCAAAGCGGTCAGATCCTGGATTTCTGCATGACCCATTCGCACGCGTACCGCGTAATTGTAGCCGTAAGGATGCCTCGTCCTGCGGAACTCAAAGATCTCCCTTGCTAGCGACACTGGATTTGCCTTTTTAGACGCAGGCTCCATAGCAGTTAAGGCACCCGGTCCCTGCGACCAGCATCAGAAACCGAGCTCGCAGTCAAAGCAGTCATGCCAGCATGCTCACTTGATTCTCGACTTCCTTGGTCGACACCATGTGGCGTTTGAAATCAAGCTCCGCCGGGCTGAAGCCTAGTGCCAGCCCTACGAACTGTGGCAGATGCAGGATCGGCAAATCGATGTTCGTACCCCGCGCTTTGGCAGCTTCCGCCTGTTGGCCGTCGAGGCTCAGATGGCAGAGCGGGCAAGGGGTCACCATGCAATCAGCCCCTTTCTGTTTGGCTTCGCCGGTATGCTTGGCAGTCATCGCGTGCGAGTTGTCGGGATTGGAAGTCAGGATTGGGAAACCGCAACATTTCCCCTTTCCGCTGAAATCAGTAAGCTCGGCTCCGACCGCGTCAATCAGATTTTCGAGATAGTTTTTGCGGCCAGCGTCCTCCTTCGCTGGCGTTACTACCTCTGGTGGCCGGCGCATGAAGCAGCCATAAAAGGGAGAGACTTTAAGGCCGGTCAGCGGGCGCCTTATCTGAGCTTTGAGCCTATCTATTCCGTAGTCTTCGAACAGCACCCATAGCAAATGTTTGACTTCAATCGTGCCCCGATATTGCAGCCCTTCCTCAGCCAAGTAGTCGCGGTTGATCTGCTCTCGATACTCGGGATCCTCTTTGAGACGCAAATTCGCCGCCCTCAACACGCCGGTACAGGTGCTGCAGATAGTCATTAGCGTCTCACCAAGCCTTTCGGCTTTGGCCAGGGTTCGCGCGTTGATTGGATCGGAGATGTACTTCGGGAGCACGCCGGCGCCATTGCAGGCCACGTCCCTCAACTCGTCCAACTCGATACCAAGACGAGCAGCGACCTTGGTAGCCGCCGTGTAAAGTTCCGGACAGCCTCCACGTGACACGCACCCGGGATAAAATGCGTATTTCATCGGTGCTTCTCCTCGGCCTTCTCGATGATGCGCCGAATCTGCGGCGCGCCAGGTGACTTGTGATGAATGTAGGGGATCGGGGCCTTGCCTCGACGCAATGCGCGCGCCGCCGTGGGCAGCAGACGCACTAAGCCCCTGATATTGGTCAAACCTTCAGATTCGACGGCCAGTTTTCCCTCGTCCAACACTCCACTTTTCTTAATCGAATCAGCAAAGCTGTAGTGATGACGTGCCGCGCGGGGATTTTGAATGCCAAGCTCGAAAGCTTTGTCCCGCAGAGCCATAATCCGCTCGGTGGGTGCAATCCCACGGGGACAGTGCTCGCTTGCCTCAAAGCAGTGCACGCAGTCCCACAAACCCTTGGACTCCTCAATATACTTGAACCGCTCTCTAGTAGCGGTGTCGCGCGGGTCGAAGACAAACCGGTAGGCCTTGGTCAGCGCCGCGGGCCCCATGAACCCAAAATCGACCGGTAGGACGGTGCAACCTTCGTCGCAAAGTCCGCAGTAATAGCAGCTCATTGCCTTGCGGATGTCGGCCATTACGGAATCGGGGATGATGGTCTCGCCGTTTGCGGCGGTACCTGGGGGTTCCAGCCAGGGGTGGATGCGGTCGATCTTATTCCACAAGAAAGTATCCCAGTCAGAGACCAGGTCCTTGATGACTGGCATGTTGCGAACCGGGTCAACCGTGATCTCTGGGCTCTTTTGGGTAAGGGAGGAGACCCGGGTAGTACAGGCAAAGCAGGATTTGCCATTTGCCCTTATCGTGCAATCGCCGCAGTATCCACGCATGCACGAGGCACGAAAGGCTAGGGTACCGTCCAATTCATCACGGATTTTTAACAGGCCATCCAGTACGGTGGCATCTTTGCCCAGCTCGATCTTGTAGTCGGAACGGCCCGGCTGGGTTTGGGTGCCCGGTTCTTTGCGATAAACCTTGAATGTTACTTCCATTTTCCGATGTAGCGTTTTCCGCTTTCCTTGCGCTGTCGTCGCATCCGAGTTTTTCAGTTAAGCGCGTTAGACGAGGGCGTTTATTGGCTCGCTTCGCGGTCGCTCACCGCCTTTCACGCTGAGACAGAGAGTTCGCGCGTGAGCGCAGGCTTCATGCCTGGACCGATCTCGTTCCCACATAAGGTGCACCATCAACTCGACTCACTATCGTATGGCGATTCCATTGACTGTCGTTACGTTGCGGAAAGTCCGTACGGCAATGCGCGCCGCGGCTTTCAGTTCGTGCCTGGGCAGCTTTGGTCACCAGCTCGGCAATGTTCAACAGTGAGCCAAGCTCCAGATAGCTAGTCAGTTCGGAGTTGTAAATGAGCGAGGCGTTATGTAGCCGGATGCGACCATATCGCTCCTTCAGCCGACTTATGTGGTCAAGGGCGCTTTGTAACGATGAAGCGTCCCGGGCAAGTCCAACATTGCGGTCCATCAACTGTGCTAACTCAGTATGAAGCTTTAAGGTTGTATCGCTGTCGCCGCGGACCTTTTCGGTGGCGACTAATGACTTAAGGCGACGTTCTTCATCCGCCAGCTGAGCCCTCGCCGGCTCCCTTCGGTGCTCGCTACGAGCATAAAGTGCCGCAGCCTCGCCGGCTCTCCTCCCAGAAATCAGCGCTTCGGTGAGAGCATTCCCTGCCAGGCGCCCGGCACCGTTCAGTCCATTGCAGGCGCACTCACCGGCGGCAAATAGCCCACTGACCGAGGTACGTCCGTTTATGTCAGTTTCAATTCCTCCAATGGCACGGTGAGCGGCGGGATGAATCGGAATTGGCTCTTTGCTCGGATCAATTGCCGCGACGGCTTGCACCAATTCGCACGTCTGCGGCAAGGTGGCGTTAAGCTGGCCTTCGGCGAGCCGGCGCAGATCGAGTAATACGCGCCCTGATTTTTGTGCGGCCTGAAAGACCGCTGACGCCAGCTTTTCCCGTGGCAGGACCTTTTGCTGAATCAAGAGGTTTCCGTCCTGATCGACGATCTCCGCTCCCCCCGTAAGCGCGGCCTCTGTAATTAACAGACCGGGGCCGCCGGGAAACACCGTTGGATGGAATTGGACCATTTCCATATCCATCAGCCGCGCCCCGGCGAGATAGGCCCAAGTATGACCGTCGCCGGTCGTGCCAAGAGAGGCTGTCGAGGGCGCATACAATTGGGTAAAGCCGCCCGTCGCAAGAATCATGGCACGCGCGCCGAACAGTTCGAGTTCTCCTTTGCGAAGAGCCAAGACCGTGACCGCGGGTGAGGTGCCGTTGCCGGCGGTCAACGAAGTCACGAAGCAATCAAAGAAGGCGGGAATGCGGGCGCGCTGAAATTGCTCGTAAACAACCTGCAAAATCGCGTGTCCTGTGCGGTCATCCACGTAGCAACTGCGTTTGCGGCTATTCGCTCCAAAGGCACGCAACGCCAGTTTGCCCTTGGAATCGCGATTAAACGGCACGCCCATCCGGTCAAGCCAGATTATTTCGTCGCGTGCCTCGGCGGCGAAGGTCTGAGCGATTTGCACATCGGCCAGCCCGTCCGCGACCTCCACAATATCGCGGACGTAATCAGCCAGCGAATCATCGATTCCTAATGGTGCGTTGAGCCCTCCGGCCGCCACCGCCGAATTGGTGCGAAGCGGATGGACCTTGCTGATCAAGGCGACTGAGGCTCCCGCCTGCCGGGCGGCGATTGCGGCGCGCAGCCCTGCGACGCCCCCGCCGATGACCAAAACATCAAAATCCGGCACCTTGGTCTCGCTCCCCTTTCGAAAGAAACTCCGTCAGTAATCGCAATATGTTTAATCGCACCCGGCGCCAACCTTCAAATGGTCCGAAGTTGACGAAAGAGTTGCGCGATGGCCGGCGTTAGAACTGCCCAATCTCCAACCAATCCTATATCAGCGCGTTCGAAAATCGAAGCGTCGGGATCAGTGTTAATCGCAACCACGGTGCCGGCACGCTTGATTCCAATGAGATGGTTGGGCGCTCCGCTGATGCCGAGTGCAAAGTAAAGCCGTGGCTCGATACTTTTGCCTGTCAACCCAACCTGCAGCTGTCGCGGCAGCCAACCCTCATCGGTCACGCGCCTGGTGGCGCACACCGCCGCGTCGAGTGCGCGAGCGAATTCCTTAGCTCGCTCTATCGCTGCCGGACCATCTACCCCCATTCCAATCCCGACTACAATCTCGGCACCCTCCAGAGGCTTAATCGTAGGATCAAGAATGGAGCGCGAACTCACGATTCGGCTCCGAGGAGGGTTAAGCAACGGACGAACGATTTCAAGTTTTGCCACGCGAGAGGTAACCGGTTGCGCCAGTTCCATCACACCCGGGCGCACCGTGGCCATCTGGGGATAGGTTTTAGACAGAATCGGAGCGACGATGTTGCCGCCGAATGCCGGTTTGAGGGCTACCAGCCGACCCTCAACATCTATCTCGAGTCCGATGGCGTCGCCAGTCAGTCCAAGCTTAAGTCTTGCAGCCAGGCGAGGACCCCAATCTCGGCCGCGTTCACTGGCGGGGAGCAACAGGGCAAATGGCGAGCGTTCCCGAATCAGAGCCGCAACGGCTTCGGCCGCCGTTTCCGGCGCATACTGCTTCAAATCAGGATGCTCGAGAACCAGGATGTTGTCGGCCCCGTAACTGGCCAGCAAGGATGCATGCTCTGCGATCGCAGAGCCGAAAGCCAGGGCACCAACGCTGCCGCCTAAACTGCCAGCAAGCCTGTCCGCACTGGACAGCAGCTCGAGGCTACCGCGAGTTATCTCACCGGCCAGATTCGTTTCACATGCCACCCAGACATCTCGACCCGGCACCGAGGTGCGGACCACGCCATTAACCGATGCGCGTTCGAGCGCCCGCGGCTTCAGAGCGTCCCGGCGTTCCAGCGCCCGCATCAGTTCTTCGGCGGCTTTGAGCGGGTCATTTGCTTCTATGAACTGACAGGTGACTTTGGGGCCTTCCTGGGTGCGCACTTCCTGAACCCAGGTGGGCGAACCGGCGAAGCCAAACTGTCCCACATCTGTGCTGAGTTCCGCCGCTCTTACGATGTGAAGTGGTTTTGATTTGGCCTCTTCGCGGGTCTTGGCCCGAACACCGATCGGTTTGGCCAATCTTTCTGCACAGGTGATCAGTGCGGGAAGTTGGCATTCAACCTCCTCGATGCCTTCGTCGCTCTCGCGTTCCGCCCGCAGCATTTTCCCGTCAAGCTCAAGCTTGCATGCGCCCGTTACTTGAGGCACTCCCAAGAGCTCGGCGACCTCGGGGCCGACCTGCCCGGTCTCCGCATCCAGCGAGTATTTGCCGAGTAAAATCAGGTCGAAAAACTCACGCGCCAGCCACATCGCAAGTGCGCGCGCAGTTGCCAGGGTGTCTGAGCCGGCGAAAGCTCGATCCTCGAGATGAACTGCCCGATCGATGCCCATTGCCAGGGCATCCATCAGCGCCGTGCGTGCCTGCGGCGGTCCCATCGTGATAACGGTGGTGGCGGCGCCGAAGCGATGCTTGAGCGCGACCGCTTCGGCAATCGCGGTCAGATCGTAAGCGCCAATAATATTGACCCCGTCTCTTCTGATGGTTTTGGTGACGGGATCGAAATTGGCATCGTCAACGAGTGGAATTTGCTTGATACAAACCGCAACTCTGAGCATGTTTAGTCGACTCAATCGCTCCCTGCTCGCGAGCTTCGATGCAGGCTCTGAAACCGCAACCCCGGGATCGGCTCTCTTACTCTTGCATCCGTTACCGATGGCGAAAGAGCCTGCAGCCTGATTCCAATGAGCCGGACACCAAGCTAGTCGAGCCGAGATAGACCGCGCAACTGTCAGTGCCGCCTCTGTGACATCGATACCGTCCTGGGGGGCGCGACACGCTGACAATATGGCGATGTCTTTAGCCCGACCCTATCAGGGAGATGAGCGCATCTACGAGATTCGGTTAGTGCGCTTCCCTGCCTTATTCTCCGGAAACGAGAGCGCCGAGCGCCGTCGGTCAGGAGCTTCCGAACTGTACAACTCCGAAACCCTTGCGACAGGCCGGTTCCATAATTTTGGCGAGACCAGCGAACTGCCCGAGAGGCGGCGACCCAATTTCAACCCAACCAACGATTCGCGAGGCGGAGAATCGTTTAGTGCTGGCTTCGTGCAAGCCTTTGTTGCTCCAGGTCATCCAATCCACCAACGATTTGCAGCGCGAGCGAAGCCACGTTTTGGCTAAGCGCAGCCGCAACCGTATCGCCCACAAGGGATGAGAGTGGCTGGCTCAACTGAACATCACGAATAAGTAATGGTTGGCCACCCTGTGAGCCCTTCAGCTCCCATCGGGCCGCAAGTACCGCCTTCCGACTGGCTGTGTCGGCCTCGAACCGCTGAACTTGAATACCTATCGTGTAGTCGAGTCGAGTCCCTGGATACCACGGGTATTGTACGATGTTGCTACCGGGCAGCAGGGCGGTCAAATCGTTTGTCAGCACGTGGCGGAAATTATCAGCCAGGGGTTCAGCCCAACGATCGATTTCCGAGAGCTCGAAGCCGTTGGGAGATGTGCGGAGAATCAGCTCCGGCCGGTCAAGATATTCGGGCATTTGGACCGGACCGAGGCCTATCGCTTCTGGCCCCGACCTCTGCTCGTCTCGCATCTTACCTGGCGGCACGGCGGAAGCCAGGATTATAAAATGCGTGCGATCCTGATGTGGCGCCAGGCTGCAACCCGCCGACACAAAGACGACAGCACTGGCAAGAGCACCGGCTGCCACCGAGATGCACCAAACGATCGCCATGCTGCTTGCAAGCAACTGACCAGTTGTCTTGATTAGCTGTCTCCTCGTGACCGGCTCCTCTGCTTGCTGCTGCCGAGCGACAACCAGGTCAGCGATTGCCGTAGTAGCGGCCGCGGACGATCGCGCTCGGATTGCGCTGCAAATAGTCAGTTAGCTCTCTCAATGACCGAGCTGCCGCGCTGAGATTCTCCAGTGCCTGGTTGGCCCGGTAAATCAGCGGGGCATCGGGTTGTAATCCTGTCTGGATTCGATCGAGGGCCAATTGTGCCTGCTGAACAGCGACGTCGATATCGCGAGCGGCCTTTTCGATGTTGGCGGCCATTGGTGCAACCTGGCGATCGACGTGCAAGGTCAATTCGCGGATGCTCTGGGCGGTATTGCCCAGACTGGTAGCAGTTTGATTCAGCGACACGACCGCCGACCGGATCTCGGGCGAACGGGCGAGGTCACCAAAGGCTGCAATCGTCTGGTTCGCCGTGTTTACCAGGCGATCGAGCTGAATTTTGTCCAATTGAGAGATGATCTTGGCGGCTGCGGATTGTGCCTGCTCAAAGGTGGTTTTCAGAGTTGGGATCTCCTGGGGCTTTGAGCCCGGTGGCATCTCATAATTTTCGGGAGCACCCGGATGCATGTCGAGGTCAATATATAAAATGCCCGTCACGAAACTCTCCATTGCTAACTGGGCGCGGAGTCCTTCTTTCACCGCACGCTGCACATCGTGGCTGATAGCAAAACCGTGCACCCGGTCTTCGTCGATGGCAATCAGTACCGGGATACGAATCCCGTCTGAGCCGTATTGGCTGTTGTCGACCAGATTGAGTCTCAATTCTATGTCGGTAACGGAGCCGATAGTGACGCCCTTTATTTTAACTGGAGCGCCGACGCGCAGACCATTGACGTTGCCTCTGAACACCAGGATGAACGGTACGCTTTTGCGGAACAGCCGTCCCGAGCCGAGAACCACGATGGCTGTCATCGCCAGCACCACGGCGCCCAGGACGAAGGCGCCGACCAAGCGAGCATTGGGCTGTGTCCTCATAATCCTCCGTCCGCTGCGGCTCGTGTGCTGCCACGGGTCAAGAATTCGCGCACGCGTGGATTGTCTGTTTGCCCTAGCAGCTCTTTGGGGTGACCTCGCGCGCCGATCGAACGAGTTTCACGATCAAGAAAAATGCAATTGTCGCCAATGGCGAAGATACTGGCTAGCTCATGAGTGACCACGACGATCGTTGCGCCCAGGCTGTCACGCAATTCCAGGATCAAGTCATCGAGCAAGCGCGAAGCCGTCGGATCAAGCCCCGCAGTCGGTTCGTCGAAAAACAATATCTCGGGGTCGAGCGCGATCGCCCGCGCGACGCCGGCGCGTTTCTGCATCCCGCCGCTGATCTCGCTCGGATAATAGTCTTCGAAACCGCCGAGGCCGACCAATGCCAACTTGAGGCTGGCGATTTCCCGAATCTCTGCCGGGCTCAAATCCGTGAACTGCGCCAACGGCAAGCCGACGTTTTCTGCCAGGGTCATTGAACTCCAAAGCGCGCTGCTCTGATAGAGCACGCCGAAGCGACGAATAATATTTTCGCGCGTGGCGCTGTCGGCACGCGTAAAACCCTCACCGCGAAACAATATTTCGCCGGCGACCGGTTCCTCGAGGCCAACCAGATGGCGCAGTAGGGTGCTCTTGCCGCATCCCGAACTGCCCATCACGATAAAGATCTCATGCCGGGCGACCGTGAAGTTCAGGTCGCGCATGATTATCCGCGGGCCAAAAGCCATCGTGAGGCCTCGTACCTCAATCTCCGGCGCAATGCTTTCGGTCGACCCGGGGCTTGGCCTCACCGCCGTTCCTGCCGTCAGAACCCCAGAAGGTTGAAGATGACAGCGAATAGGCCACAGGCGACAACGATCATTACTATTCCATTCACCACGGCCGCAGTTGCCGCCTCACCGACCGCGGAGGAGCTCTGTCCGCATTCGAATCCCTGATAACAACCCGCAATCGCAATCAGCACTCCGTAGGCGACGCTTTTGACCAATCCGCCCACCAGGGAGCTGACCCAGATCGCTCCAATGGTCTGCTGCATGTAGCTATTAAGAGTCAATCCCAGCATCGTGACGCCAACCGTGGCACCTCCTAAAATTCCCACGAAATCGGCATAGAGGCATAACAGAGGCATCATAAGAACGAGCCCGAGAACTCGAGGAACCACCAGAAATTCAATGGGCGAGATACCCATCGTTGCGAGCGCATCGATCTCCTGCGTCACCTTCATTGATCCAAGCTGAGCAGCGAATGCCGCACCCGTACGCCCCGACATGATCACCCCGGTCATCATGGCTCCCATCTCGCGGACGGTCGCGATGGCCACCAGGTCGGCAACATAAATCGCTGCCCCGAACTGCTGGAGCTGTACGGCGCCCATGAACGCCATAATGATGCCAACCAGATAACTGATGAGCGTAACGATGCCGAGCGCGTCGGCACCCGAGGCCTGGAGAACCTCGAGCAGATCAATTTTGCGGAAACGCGCCCGGCCGCGTAGCGCGTTGCCTAGCGCCAGCGCGACGAGTCCTACGAAATCGACGTAAGTGGCGAAACCCTCAAGCCGCGCCAGGACCGTCCTTCCAGCTCGCGTAAGTAGCGTCTCGGTGGTTGTGGCTCTCGGCTCCTTCAGCTCGGGTGCGCTGGTGGCGAGTTCCACCAGCCGGTTAAGCCCTTCCGGTAGGCTCGCTCGGTCGAGCAGAATTTGGTGGGCGTTGCAAATCCGAGTAAGCCCAGCCAAAAAGTTAACCAAGCTGCTGTCCCATGCCCGCAACCGGCTGGCTTCGACGGTAACGTGACTTGGGCGCGGAGATGAAATCAATTGTGGCTTGAGCCGATTGGCAGTCGGCATTCCGTGATGGAGTCGCCACACCCCTGACAATCGAATGACCAGCTGGTTCGAATCGGAACGTTCAATTTCTAAACCCGCGAGGTCTGTCTCGTTGACCCGCGCCTCGAGCCACTTTTCCGCCACCGGTCTCAGAGCCATTGCGGTGGGTCAGCCGAAGATAACCTGGTCGCTCGCCCCCGCGCGAGTCGGACTATATCAGCCCGCCTGAATCTTCGCAGTATCCAGAGCGGCGGGCACGTTACCCGGCTAGCAACGCCGAACAAGGAGGTGAGGAGGATGGCGGCTCGGGGATCTTCGGGGTGGGCCCGAAAATGACTCGCCATTTCGTCGGTCGCCTCACTGCCCAGGTTTCTCATTTGTGAGCGAACTGATTCTCGCAATTATTGCCGAATGTAAAGGAATACAACGACACGCCCGGAGCGGCGGTCGAGAGTGCCAGGGTGTGCTCGCCGAAATCAGGGTTGTTAATCACGTAATACATCCGCTTGCCACGCAGGAGGATGTAGGATGCTCCTCTGCGGTCGGTTTGAACGTCAATCCCTCTGCTCTGCGGGGACACCGGCCTGCCGTCCTGGGTTACGTCCAATACTTTGGCCGAACCATCATCTGAGCCTGCAACCAGGTACACTGATTTGGCTTGATAATGGAGTCTAACGGCAGCGTCACTCGGGTCGTTTGACTGCCGCAGATGGCGCACAAACTCGGCGCCCGCTTGCCAATTCCCCTCCAAGGCAAAACTGTCCAACGGAACCACAGCGGGAGCAACATAATGCACCTCCCGCGTTTCATCCTCGCCGCCAGGGTTGGCGATACTCACCGCTCGCGCATAGCCCAGATAGGTTTCTGGCGTAGCGCGACGACACGCCGACGCATACATATCCGCATTTGCGTCAGCAGGAATTGCATAGCGAGGGCTCGAGAAATCCAGGGCTGGATTGGCCTCCTTGAGCAGTTTTCGGATGACTGATTCAGTATCGCCATAATCCCCTTCGCCGATGTGCATGTAGGCAATTCGCCCGTCTTTATCAATTAGATAATCCGCAGGCCAAGCTGCATTGTGAAAGGCGTTCCAGATAGCATCGTCATTATCGAGCGCGACTGGAAAGGTGAAGCCGAAGCGTCGAACAGCGTTCGCCACATTCGCTGGGTTTTTAGCGAAAGCGAACTCCGGGGTGTGAACCGCGATAATGGTCAGGCCCTCCGGTGCATAGAGTTCATTCCAACGGCGCAGGTATGGGAAGGTTCGAATGCAATTGATGCAGGTGTACTCCCAAAAATCGACCAGCACGACCTTGCCGCGCAGCTGTCTTAGATGGAGTGGTGGCGAGTTAAACCATATGCGGCTTTGCAAATCCGGTGCAGGAACACGCTGCGCCAGTATATCGGAGTTGGCGGGAGTGACCAGCAAAACCCCTAACCCTATACCAAACAGCGACCCGAGTAACCATTGCCGCACTCGCTTTGATTCCAATTGGTGCATCGGGATTTAACTCATATCGCTAAGTAGCCGTCAAATAAGCAATCTTGACTATTTGGACGGCCGTACCTATGTTTGCTTTAGTACCGCATCAAAGAGGGCAATAGGACGCATGGCAAGTGATAAAGTCGCTCACGTCACAGACTCCAATTTTGAACTCGAAGTCATGAAATCACCGACGCCGGTCCTGGTTGATTTTTGGGCGCCCTGGTGCGGACCATGCCGCGCGATCGCCCCGATCGTGGACGAATTGGCAGATGAGTACGCTGGACGGTTGAAGGTTGTGAAGGTCAACGTCGATGACAACCCACTGACGCCGGCGCGCTTCGGTGTTCGAGGCATTCCTAACCTCATCATAGTGAAAAACGGACAGGTTGCCGAACAGATTGTCGGCGCTGTGCCCAAACAGCATCTGGTACGCGCCGTCGATACCGCGATAGCGTAGCTCTCCTGAGTCTGAATCATAACTTCGGGAGGCCTAACGAGCTATCGCGCTGATGCCTGGGCAGCCGGCGTATCAGCGTGCCCGGAATTCCAATAACGAGCCAGCTGGTCGCGCTTGTCCTGATAAACCTGCTTGAAATAGGGCGGGACGTAGTCAATTAACTCTCGGTCGTAAGCCAGGATCTTGGGCGCGAAGGTCGACCGCTGGAGCAACGGATAGTTTGCCGGCAGCACGGCGGTAAGTAGCATGATGTTCAGACCGGCAAGGATTAAACCAAAAACCGCTCCCACGGCAGCACCCGCCAGCCTATCGATCAGCGCCAGGTGGACCCAAGCCAGCAGCTCTAGTAAACGCTGACCCGTCAGTTCGACGGCCACAAAAAGGACAAGGAAGGCTAAAACATAGCCAACGGCAATGCTGACCGTCGCCGAAATCCCAAGCAAACTGCGGGCTACAGCGGCGACCTGCTCATGCCAGGTCGATGCAGCATAGATTCCTAGTATAAAAGCCAACAACGAGCTGACCATTCGTAACGCACCACGGGCAAGGCCGTTGAGGATGCTAAAGCCAATGATTGCAAGAAGCAGGTAGTCTAGCCCGTTCATTTCAGCCATGCCCACTAATTCTACCTTGACTTAAGGATACGACACAGCCCTTGTCGATCGGGCATATGGAACCTCGTGGCGGGATCGAGACGCCCGAGGCGGGAGGCCCGAAATTAGCATTTCGACAGGCCGCGCCCGCGGAGCATCACCAGATGAGCTTTCCGCGATCGGCCCGATGGCCTAGAATCTGGGCCGGAGGGACAAGTGCGAACGCTGGTAACTGGCGGTGCGGGATTTTTAGGATCCCATCTATGTGAGCGGTTGCTGCGCGACGGTCACGAGGTCATCTGCCTCGACAACTTTTTCAGTGGCAAGCGGGCCAACGTGGCGCATTTGGTCGGAGACCCCCGCTTCGAACTTATCCGCCACGATATCGTTGAGCCGATCCTGCTGGAGGTCGACCGCATTTATCATCTTGCCTGCCCGGCTTCCCCTGTTCACTACCAGTACAACCCGGTCAAGACCATCAAGACGAGTGTGATGGGTACGATCAACATGCTTGGGCTGGCAAAGCGCGTTCGCGCTCGAATCTTGCTCGCTTCAACCAGCGAGGTCTACGGCGATCCCAAGCAACATCCACAGACCGAAGACTACTGGGGCAACGTAAATCCCATCGGCGTGCGGTCCTGTTACGACGAGGGCAAACGCGTAGCCGAATGCCTGATGATGGATTACCATCGCCAGAACAACGTTGATGTGCGAATCGTCCGCATCTTCAATACCTATGGTCCCCGGATGGCCCCCGATGACGGTCGCGTTGTGTCCAACTTCTGTGTCGCGGCATTGACCGGCGCCGAAATACCGATTTACGGCAACGGCCAGCAAACCCGCTCCTTTGCTTACGTCGACGACCTGATCGAGGGAATCGTGCGCATGATGAATGCCGAGGACTTTATCGGACCGGTCAACCTCGGCAATCCCAACGAATTCACTATTCTGGAGCTGGCCGCATTAACATTGGAGCTTGCGCACAGCACTTCCAAGCTAAGCTATCGGCCTGCACCCCCGGATGACCCGGTGCGCCGCCAACCTGATATTTCTCTGGCGAGAGCACGTCTCGGATGGGAGCCAAGAGTGAGCCTGCGCCAGGGGCTTGAGATCACCCTTGAACATTTTCGGCGGGAGCTTGGCCTGATCCGCACTTGAGATGGCTCACGCGATCATCACGGGTGCTTCAAGCGGACTTGGCGAAAGATTCGCTTACGCGCTCGCAGGGCAGAAGCGTAATCTGGTATTGATCGCGCGGCGAGAGGACCGGCTCCGGGCTGTTGCAGCTCGTGCCAGACAGCTCGGCACTGAGCAGGTTGAGATTATTGCCGCTGACCTGGCCCGGCCGGGCGCCGCTCTGGAGATTGAGGCCCGTCTGGCGCAAGCCTCCATCGAGGTCGATCATTTGATAAACAACGCCGGGTTCGGCACCACTGGCCGCTTTGATCGATTGCCGCTCGAGCGTGAGATTGAGCAAGTTGAATTGAACGTAACGGCCTTGATGGTCATGACGAGGCTTTTTTTGCCAGCCATGCTTGCGCGCGGTCGCGGCACCATCATCAACGTCGCGTCGACCGCTGCGTTTCAGCCGATCCCATATATGGCGACCTACGCGGCAACCAAGGCATTCGTTCTGAGTTTTACCGAGGCTATCGCTTCGGAGTGTGCTGGCACCGGAGTTCGTATCCTGGCACTGTGCCCCGGTCCGGTGCGCACGGAATTTCAGGCCGTTGCCAGACACGAGAACGCGTTGATGCCATCATTCGCTTATCTGGACCCCGACACGGTCGTACGTCAGGCGTTGGCGGCAGTGGCGCGAGGACGGCGTGTTCAAATCAACGGCCTAATGAATGCCGCCGGGGCCCTGGCCGCCCGCCTGTTTCCTCGTTCATTGGTTACCGCTATAGCTGGCCGCATATATCGCAATGCTGGTAGCACGGGATGAACCCGCGCCAGCTTACGGAGTTAGACAATGAAGCGCAGTACCGAGCGTATTTTGACCACCCACACCGGCAGCCTGCCGCGCCCGCAGGAGCTGCTGGAGGCATTGGAAGCAAGTAGTTCGGGAGCGCGTGCAGACTTTAGCGCGCTGGTCAGACGAGCCGTCGCAGACATCGTTCGCAAGCAGGTGGAAGTCGGAGTGGACATCGTCAACGACGGCGAAATGAGTAAGCCTTCCTATGCGACGTACGTCAAGGATCGTCTCACTGGTTTTGACGGCGAGGCAGAACCGTTCGCCATCGGCGATTTCGCAGATTACCCCGAATATGGAGAACGCTTTCTCAGCCAGGGAGCGATGCAAAAGTTGGCGCGTCCCGCCTGCACGGGGCCAGTGACGTGCAAAGATACGAGCGCAGTCGAAGCCGATATCGCCAATCTTAAAGCGGCCCTCACCAACAGTGGGGCGGTTGAAGGGTTCTTGAGCGCCGCCTCGCCGGGCGTAATCTCAATTTTTCTGGCGAACCATTACTACAAAACGCACGAAGAGTATCTGGCAGCATTGGCCGAAGCGATGAGACCTGAGTACAAGGCGATTGTCGACGCGGGCCTTGTTTTGCAGATCGACTGTCCAGACCTGGCAATGGGGCGCCATATTCAGTTTCCTAACGCAAGCCTCGCAGAGTTTCGCAAAAACATTACCGCCCACGTCGAAGCGCTAAATCATGCTCTGCAGGGAATCCCGGCAGAACGCACGCGGATCCATCTATGCTGGGGAAACTACGAGGGGCCTCACCATCGTGATGTCCCGCTGCGTGACATTATTGATATTGTTTTCAGGGCTAACGCCAATGGCATTTCCTACGAAGCTTCCAATCCGCGCCATGAGCACGAATGGGCGGTCTTCGAAGAAGTAAAGTTACCTGAAGGCAAGATTCTAATCCCTGGCGTTATCGATTCAGTGACCAACTTTATCGAGCATCCTGAACTGGTTGCGCAGCGGATCACCAACCTTGCGCGGGTAGTAGGAGCTGAAAACGTCATCGCGGGCACCGATTGCGGCTTCGCCACGGTTGCGGGTTACTCCGCGGTTGATCCAAAGATCGCCTGGGCGAAGTTTCAATCTCTCAGCGAGGGCGCGCGCATAGCTTCGCGCATATTGTTTCGGCGGTGAAGTTCGCCGCGAGCACGTGGTCAGCGCTATCACGAAAGCCACGCAAACCAGTTGCCAGGGGGACGGCCAGAGGAGCTTCCGCTGCCATGCTTCAGCGCTGCATAAGTCAAGGACCTTAGCGCCGAAATGAAGGCGGCTTTTGGGGAGGGATACAGAGCGGACCGGTCCGAGCTTGACGCAAGCTCCAGAAATCGGTCGCGCATTCGAGTCAATTGTCCGTCACCAAGAAAGTCGAGAGCATAGTCGTCGCCCAGGTAACTGGCTATTACCCCAAGATCGAACGCTGCCCGTCGCAGTTCGAACGCTTGCTCGGGGTTGGTTGGCTCCAACGCCCACGCATAAATCAGGCAGGCCAGTTCGATCCGGCCTGCTCGCACGCGTTGTTCCGCCAGCCTGCTCCGGAATTGCTCGCGAGTCGCATGTGACCACCCAGATAGGAGGTTTGCAAATGAGATGGAATTATTGACCGCGTTGTGCCCCAGCCAGCCAGCCTCGGCCACAATCGTTCGGGAGGCAATCGAGGCCGCTTCCCCAACCGTCGGTTGACTCAACAGCCGCACAACCGAATTTTCCAAAGTGCGTCTTCCGGTTGTATTCGAATGGATTTCGGCCCAGTGGAGCGATACAAGCAGGAGCAACAATGGGTCCCTTGGGGCGAGTGGAACGATGTAGGTTTTCCTGGCGGCTGGAAGCAAAGCTGCGGGATCCGGACGCGGTTGCACTTCAACCCATTGACCTTTCTCACAGCTAATATTGGCTACATAGACGGCGATGGCTGGACAGAGCAGCGGACTATAGTCTGAGATCAAGCTCTTGGTCAGGCGGGCGTGATCGATGACCGCCGCAAGTGCGCGCGCGGTTTGCCAATCAACAGCGCGCGGGTAATGGTAGCCCGCGACCCAGGCTACTTCGCCAGCAAGACTTGGCAGGCCACACGGTAAGATGGTTGCCATCGCAGCGATACCGATCACACATCGCGTTCGAACCGGCTCTTTGAGATGAGATAGTCTGCTTGCCAGCCAGTCTCCTGCGGCCACACTCCCGGCCAATGGCCATTGCAAGATGAAGCGGCCGGGGTCCTGAAATAACCAAGCGATCGGGGTCATCAACCATGAGAAGAGAAAAGGATGAGCTTGAGGGGAAAAGCACAAGCTGGCCGTTGCGACCAACGCCAATACATCAAGCATCGGATCAAACAACAGCGCCGAATGACTCTTTACTCCACTAAGCCATCCCGCGTAACGCAGCACATGCATCGAATAGGGAAGTGTCAGGACTGCGGTGAGAATTCCGCATTTGAACAGCTCGCGCCATTTTCGGCTAAGCAATCGCGCTAAAACAATCCCGAGGGGCGCGGTCAAATAGCCGCCGATATGCGAGTAGATCGCTAATGCGGCTAAAACGGAAGCAAGCAGGATTCGGTTCGCCAGGAATAGCCAGATCGCCCAGGGTGAAAAAATGAAAAGCCATCCCGATGGAATTCCGACAGCAAAAGAGGTCCCCGCAAAAGCAGCACCGCTCAGCAACGCTACCCCGAGAAGCATCGCGACGCTGCCGTTCAGCCTGAATGCGAAATACGCAGCCGTGCCCATTGCCGCGATCCACTGACTGACAGCCAGAATCGCGTTTGCGAGTACGTAATCGTCGCCCCGTCCGCCGAGCAGGCGTCCCAGCCCGCCGATCGCTGCGTGCAGGAACGGTCCCTGAAGATTGGGACGACCTTGAGGTCCGAAATTGATGCTATCCCACGACACCAGACCGTGCTCGCCGTACTGGCGCCCCATCGAGACGTGATAGGCGGAATCTATGGTGACACGATATTCCGGGATCGATAGAGCCAAAAGACCGAGATGCAACACCAAAATAACCCAAAATGCGGCTACGATCGGGCCCGGGCGCGAGAGACTGATGCGTCGCCTCACCACCGTTCAGCGAACACCCCCCAATTGCAACTGGACACCTTTGGAGGTTGCAGTGAAGCTTCGCCCCAACGTTGAGTATTCGTGGCGGCCCTCGCGCTGGTCGGGATTGGTGAAGCCATATTTCCGCTTCAGTCGCTCAAAAATGGGCCGCAGGCTATCTTCGTAGCTGCTCGGCGGGTACACCGCGTTTGCATACCACTCAGAGAAGAGCTTGTGCTCGAGTGGAAAGTTTTCGCGGATGAATGGCAAAAAACGACGTGCAGCCGCGGGCTTCAAAAACAATGCTCTCCACCACAGCTCGGAAGCCCCGGCGCGCCGAGCGGCGCTGATCACAGCTTCTATCGCGCTGGGACTATCGTTGATCATCGGAAGCATCGGCATCATCAACACGTTACAGCGTATGCCTGCGTCAGCCAGCGTCGCGATCGCCTTGAGCCGTAACGACGGGCGCGGGGCTCGGGGCTCCAGCATTCGCTGCAGTCGCCGGTTCAGGGTGATCAGCGAGAAGTTGACGCTCAGGCGCGAGCGGTGATTGATTTGTTGCAATAGGTCGAGGTCGCGGATGATCAACGCTGATTTGGTAGTAATCGAAAGATTGAGGCCACTGACTTGAGCGAACACCTCGAGGATCGACCGAGTCAGCTGAAATTTCCGCTCCGCCGGTTGATAAGGGTCAGTAGCGGTACCAAGTGCGATTTGGTCAGACCCGACCGGAGTACGTGAAAGGGTGCGCTGCAAAACCGCGCCAGCTCTCCGCTTGACGAAAATGCGCTGTTCAAAGTCGAGCGGATCGCGAAGTTCAAGGAACTCATGGGTGTACCGCGCATAACAATAGACGCAGCCGAACTCACACCCACGGTATGGATTGATCGTCCATCGAAAAGGCATTCCGGGGCTGGTGTAGCGATTCAGAATCTGCTTGACCGGCATCTCGACAAATTCCACCTGGCGTAGACGCGAGGTCGATTGCGCGGCCGAAGCGTTGAAAGGCAATGCCGGTCCGGGATTCATCGGCAATTATTTCGCCTAATTTTCGCTCGATGTCAACCAATAAAGCTTGCCAATTACGAGGCTGCGCCTACGAGGGCAGGACGAATTTTCCCGAAGCAATGGTACCCAAGCGCTCACTCGGGTAATGGAGATTGACTTAGAGCCTTGGTATAGAGTCTTGAGGCGGCTCGAGACCGGCGGGCTCATTCAGTCAACATGAATTCGCTACCGTGCTCATTTAAGCCGTCACCCTCAAGGCATCATCAGCCTGGCAGGCGTCACATTTGGTACCCCGCCGCAGGGTGGCGCCTGCGGGCGTGGTTCAGTCGGAGAATGGAGGACGATTCTACGATGCAGCGCAGCTAAGGAGCACCGCATCGTCAGATCGCTGAGATAGATGGAAGTCCGTTTAGACGGAAAGGTGGCACTCATTACTGGCGGCAGCATGGGAATGGGTAAGGCGATGGCCCAAAAGTTCGCGGCCTCGGGTGCTGAGGTTGCGATTGTGGCGCGCCGACCCGGCCCCTTAGCGGAAACGGCCGACCAGATCCTGGCCGCCGGAGGGAGGTGTCGCCCCTATGCCGGCGATGTCAGCAAAGCCGATGAAGTCAGCCGACTCTTCGCCGCTGTTACGGCGGATTTCGGTCGCGTGGACATTCTTGTGAACAACGCGGGGCGCTCTCAGGCGGGCAAATTCGAGGAACTGACTGATGAGATCTGGCAGGACGATTTCGATTTGAAAGTGCTCGCGGCGGTCAGGTTCGCGCGGCTTGCGCTGCCAGGGATGAAAAGCCGAAGGTGGGGCAGGATTATCAACGTCCTGAACATTGGCGCAAAAGCACCCGGTCCAGGGACTGCACCAACCACCGTTATGCGAGCAGCCGGAATGGCTCTGACCAAGGTGCTTGCGGGCGAGGGGGCACCTTATAACGTTCTGGTCAATTGCCTGATGACCGGACTTATCATCAGCGATCAATGGGTGCGGCGTCATCGTAGCGTAGCCCCTCACCAGCCGTTCGAAGAATTTCTGGCCGATCAAGCGAAGGCTCAGCGATTGCCGATGGGTCGGTTTGGAACTGCCGAAGAATTTGCGAACGTGGCGTGCTTCCTCGCCTCTGATGCCGCCTCTTATGTGAGCGGTACAGCGATCAACGTGGATGGCGGGCGCTCACCGGTGGTTTAAGAGAGCGTTGGCCCCGTTGTTGCGCGTCGGCAGCACATTCTTGATCCAAGCTACGCGGCAGTATTGCGGGTCACCTAATAAAGCCGTATGACCGTTTCAACTGGTGAGGGCTTGTCGAGTGCGCCTTTGCGAGTGGGTCAGTATCTGCCTACGGGCGCAGTTCTCGGTTCAGCCCACGAGCTGCGGGCGATGTGGGCGAACACGCGCATGGTGGTGCTGTGTGTGCTCTCGGCTGCACTTTATGCCGCGGTATTAATACCGTTCAAGGTGTTGCCTCTGATCCCAGGCGTTACTGAAGTAAGACCGGGCAATGCGATCCCGGTGGTCTGTTCCTTTCTGTTTGGCCCGGCGGCCGCATGGGGCGCGGCTATTGGCAACATGATCGGTGACTTCTTCGGAGGGGTCGGACCCGGCGACCTTTTTGGATTTTTTGCCAACCTGGTTTACGGCTACATCCCTTACAAGCTATGGAGTCTGCTTGCGGATGACGATCAAAGTCCGACTAATTTTACCCCAGCAACGGTCGCCAAGTACGTGGTCTGCTGCCTGGCAGCCAGCGTCTTGTGCGCCGATCTGGTTGGATGGGGCGATAATATGCTGTCGCTTCGGCCCTTCTGGATCCTCGGCAACATCATCATCTTCAACAACATGGTCGCGGCTCTCGTGTTGGGTCCGCTGATTCTGGCTGCTGTCTATCCACGGGTGCGCGCGGGTCATCTACTGTATCGTGACGTGATGCCGGAACTTCGTGAACGTCCGAAACCGGTGCGCGTGGCGGCGGCCGTCATGTTGCTCGTGGGAGAAACCGGTGCCTGGCTTAGTGGCAACTTGCTCTCCACCGGCCACTGGAGACCTCAGCTGCTGCCGGCAACGTTACTGGCCAGTCCTTACGACAAGGCCGTTGCAATCGTCGTGACACCCTTCATTATATTGGCGGCGGTCGGGACGGTGCTTCTGTGACGGTCATTGCGGCTGCTTGTCTCCACAGGTTTTTGCCATCTTATCCCGATCATTCGGCGTCCGCCGGCAGATGAATCCGCCAGCCACGTTGGTCGAAAGCGCGGTCGCTACCACCAGCGATAATCTCCGGGAAGAGTTCGCGGTCGAACTACACGACGTGTCCTTCACCTACCAGGACACAAGCGCTCCGGCTCTACGGCACATTGAAATTTGTCTCAGGCGCGGCGAGATGATTGGGATCTTGGGCGCCTCCGGCGCTGGCAAGTCGACTCTCGCGAAATGTCTCAATCGTTTGGTCCCAGCCTTTGAGCGGGGCCAATTCAGCGGCGTGGTGCGGATTCACGGTAGGGCACTGGACGGCATGCGCGTCTCCGATCTCTCCCATCTGGTCGGGATGGTGTTTCAGGATTTCGAAGCACAGCTGTTTTCCACTAACGTCGCACTCGAAGTCGCCTTCGCCATGCAGCAGATCGGGATGCCGCGTGAGGAAATTGCGGCACGCGTCGAACCGGCTCTGGAGGCGGTAGGACTAGCCGGGTTTGCCAAGCGCGATCCAACCACGTTATCTGGCGGCGAAAAACAACGGATGGCGATTGCGGCGGTTCTAGCCCTACGTCCCGCGGTGATCGTGCTCGACGAACCGACGACTGACCTCGACCCCGAAGGCAAGGCTGAAGTATTCACTTTGATACGCAGATTGCGGGGACAGGGGCTTACTCTCATCGTGATTGAGCACGAAGCCGAAGAGCTGCGTGCCTGCGATCGCTTGTTAGTATTGCGCGACGGTCAAGTGGTGGCGGAAGGTGCGCCACCATCCGTCATGACTCGGCTCGAGCTGCTTGAATCCTGCGGCGTGCACCCACCCGACCTGAACCGCGTGCTCGCAATGCTCGGGATTCGAGCCCATGCCGCCAGCGTCGAGGAAGCCGAAACCCTGATTCGGGGTGCGCTGCCATTGAGGACAGCGTGTTTCGGCGCCCATCCAAGTGGCGACGGCACGCACAGCCAGGCCGCGGATCCGCTCATCAGCATGGCAAGTGAACTCGATAAGCAGGAGGCCGTTGAGAACTCAGCTGCCGCCGCAGAGCTCGGCTGGGCAAAAACGTCCGGGGTGTCACTCTCCTATGGCGACCTGGCCGGCTCCGACGTGCCTTTGGCGGAGGCTCAGCAACTGAGCTTTGCATATCCGCTCGGACCGCCCGTCCTCGAGGCGGTTAACTTTCGAATAGCAGCCGGCGAATTTGTCGCGATTGTCGGCCAGAATGGTTCCGGCAAAACCACGCTCGCGAAGCATCTGGTCGGATTGCTGACGCCGACCGGCGGAGAGGTTCTGCTGGAAGGACGGAACCGCACATCGCTGTCGCCCGAAGAAATCGCCCGCAAGGTGGGCTATGTCTTCCAGAACCCGGATCATCAAATCTTTGCGTCCACCGTAGAAGAGGAAGTTGCGTTCGGTCCGCGTAATTTTGGCTTGAGTGATGAAGACATAGACCGTCGAGTCGCTGAAGTGTTGCGGGCGGTAAACCTGGAGAATGTCCGCACGCGCGATCCCTTCCTGCTGAGCAAGGGAGAACGGCAGCGATTGGCCGTAGCCAGTGTGCTCGTACTAAGGCCGCGTCTGTTGATTCTCGACGAACCGACCACCGGTCTCGACTACCGCGAGCAGCGAGGCATGATGGGACTCATCAACGATCTGAATCGCCTCGGCGTCGCCATTGTCATTATCACCCATGCGCCTTGGCTGGTGGCAGAATATGCGCGGCGGGTCGTTTTGATGCGGCGCGGGCGCATTCTGTTTGATGGGCCGGTGGACGCCTTTTTTCAGCAGGACGAGTTGCTGCGCGAATCGTCGTTTCGCCCGCCCGAAGTGACCCTGCTGGCGCGGCGCTTCGGCTTTCACGCCCTGACTCCCGAACAATTCGTCAGCGTAATACGCGCACGCCTCAAGTCCTGACCGATGCAGACCTCGCTCTACCTCGACCGCGGCACCTGGGTCCATCGGCTTCATCCGGCGGTGAAGCTGTTTGGGCTGTTCATTATGTTCTGGTCGGTGTTCTGGGTCGACCATCCGCTGGCGTTGCTGCCAGTGGCTCTGCTGATGGTACTGCTGGCGCACGAGAGCCACTCATGGCCTAACTTCTATGCATTTCGCTGGTTTCTGATACTGATGATTCCGCCGACCATGCTGGAGTGGATGGCGGTGTATCGAGCCGGGGTGCCAGTGGTCAATTTATGGTTTATTCAACTCAGCCGCCCGGCGCTGCTATTCGGCTTCGGCCGCGGCCTCAAACTGGCGTTATTGTTGTCTTCGTCGATTCTCTTTCTGTCGACAACCACTATCGAAGAATTCACCGCGAGCCTGGTGACGTTTCGGATGCCGCATCGGGTCGCCTTCGCGATGAGCCTGGCGTTCCGGCTGGTGCCGCTTTTCATGGATTCCGCGCTGACTGTGGTGCAGGCGCAGACGTTACGTGGTTACAACTTCAACCGGGGCAATCTGCTGGAGCGCATGAAGCGTTACGTGCCCGCCGTGATTCCAGTGTTCATGGGCGCACTGCGCCGCGCCAATAATATGGCGATGGCGCTGGAGGCGCGCGGTTTCGGCCTCGATATAGCTCCGACCAGCTTCATCGAATATCGCCTGGTAGCCACGGATATAGTTGCGCTCATCGCTCTTGTTACTATCGGCATTGCCTACTTCATGATTTATTATTTTGGCTTCGCAACCATTGCGCCCGGATAGCCGACTATCCACAGCAACCGACAACCCGACAACCCCGGATGGCGTCCGATCTTCGCTTACAGCAGAGCGCAGTCGGCACGGAGTGCTCTTCAAACTCCGCACGCTTTTGAGGCATTTCGAGGCAGGCCGCGATGTCCCGGGATTCGGCTGATTCTCGCTTCCAGTCCAGGAAAGCTCGTTTCAGACTTCACCCAGGGCGTTGCAGCGGGGTTATATAGCGTGATGGACCCCAAAGCGAAGTTCAACTTGCCGCCGCCCTTCGACGAGGCACTGCGTTGTCATGAGCGCGAGATCATGCGGTTTATACTGCGTGCCACCGGCGACCGTGAAGATGCGCTGGAAGTGTTCCAGGAAACTTGGCTGCGGGCCTATCGAGCCTATGGGGAGCTGGATTCGGCCGAGGGCCTGCGGCCCTGGCTCTTTCGCATCGCCAGCAATCTTTGCCTCAATCGAAAGCGTGATCGGGCGCGACGGGCGCGGAGGGTTGCCGATATAGAGGCGAATGGCGAGGTAGCTGCAGTCATCCCGCTTCACGAGCAGGCACTTGATCTGAAGGCGATGTTGCGACGGTTGCCACATAAACAGCAGCAAGCGCTCATTATGCGCAAGCTGGGCGGACTCGAGTACCGAGAGATTGCGACGGCGCTCGGCTGCTCTGAAGAGGCCGCCCGGGCCGGCGTTTATCTGGCAATGAAGAAATTAAAGGCGGAGTAAGTCGTGGAACGAAAACTCGAGACTTATTTGCAAGACCGACCCGATATACCCGATGAGGTGATCGAGCGATTGCTGCGCGAGGCTCGTCCAATGCTCACCTCCGCGCTTGACCGTCTGCGCCGTCCCCTGATCCAGGTTGCCATCTGTGATTCCCCGCTCGGTCAACTGTTTGCCGCGAAGAGCGCCCAGGGCCTCGTTGCTCTTAGGTTTATGGAATCTGACCCGGTCGAAAACACGATGCAGACGCTCCGGCAACGTTTCGATGTGATCGAGGATGAGCAACTCGCGGATGAGATCACGGGCGACATCGAGTCTCTGATGCGCGGTGATCCAGCGGCAGTTGAGGCCCGCGCAGTCGACTTAAGTCTGGTTGAGAGCGCGTTTCAGCGCCGTGCGTTGATGCGTCTGCGCCGGGTGCCAGCGGGCTCGGTTATTTCCTACCAGGCGTTGGCGGCTGCGCTCGGAAAGCCCACAGCACAACGTGCAATCGGCAACACGGTGGCATCAAATCCGGTACCGATCTATGTGCCGTGCCATCGGGTAATCCGCTCGGACGGCTCTCTCGGCAATTACGGGGGTGGGCCCGAGCGTAAACTTCAATTGCTGCGTGCGGAAGGCTTCCTGGTTGATCGAACTCGTCGTCTTCCGAGAGATGCCGTGTATGGCCATTTGGGTTCACGGATTTTCTGCCGACCTACATGCAATGCCGTGCGGCGAGCAGAGCGGCGTACGTGGCTGATCTTTGCTGACGCGCAAAGAGCTGCCCGCTTTGGAATGCGAGCTTGTCGATTGTGTCATCCGGCTTGACCGGCTAAACCTCGGCGCCGCGCCGCGATTTGAGGCGCGGCGCGCCAGCCAGAGCTATTCGGTCTCCTGTTCCTGTCGCATCTGCTCCAGTTCGCGGCGCTGCCGTTCGATCTCCTGTTGTTGCTGCTCCAGCTGCATCTGAGTCTGCTGATTTTGTACCTGCTGGTTCTGCAAAGAATTACCAACCATGTATCCGCCACCGGCACCGAGTGCGCCTCCGATTGCGGCGCCCGCGGCGGGATGCCCAACAGCGGCGCCGATTATCGCACCTGTTCCTGCGCCGAGCAGTGCTCCCACGCCGGTACCTTTCTCACGCTCGGTCAGGGGTTGCCCGGAACATCCTGCAACCAGCAGAGCTGCCACGAGCGCCAGTGCTGCCGTGGCTGACCATGGCCTACGCATAGATTTCTCCCTCCCGCCGCCCATTTAGCTTCTGCAGAGTTAGGGTTGTTGCAGCGGCGCGTTCAAAGCGTACCACAATGCAAATATACGTGCAGCCGCGCCTTTGATTTCATCTCAGCCAAATGCGGAACGACGCTGCTGCTACATTTATTAACCGATAGCGCGCGCTGAGTCGCGATTAAAGGCCTCATGCGCCAGACGCGGCGATGTCCAGCGGCGCACACGCGGTGAGGAACAGGTTTGGTTGATCAGGATAGACGGCTACTGATATCCGTGGTGCACTAAAAGTAAACTGCGCCCTATCACACGGTATCGCGCCCCGGGCCTGCCGGAATGCATTTTTTCGGCCTACCCGTGTAAATTTCGCGGTAGCAGGATAGTTTGACTCGTGTAAGCACGCCTCTAATGTAGGGCAGGGGAGAGACACGATGATTCCTTTTGCCGGCAACCCGCTTAATCGCGCCAGTGAGAAACGGACCAATCCTGAATGGATCGCGCGCAAATTGCGGGATTCCTCCTCGTTGATTTTGCCGCTGTGGCGACTCGAGCCCTTCCTGCTGGGCTCGGCCAACGATCCGCAGCCTGCCAGGTTAGGGCTGCTGCCCCCGAAAAATCTCGAAGCGCTGGCGATCGCAGAAGCCCCGTGCATCTTTCTGGGCCTCGATGATGAGACCGCGATCTTTACGCTCGATCTTTCGTCATCGCCGAATCCCGCCATTGACGGTCCGTTGGCAGGCCTCGGTTATTTCTGCGACGCGCGAACCGCGGCACAAATCGTCTCCCTCAGAGAAGCCGCCATAATCGCGCAAGCAAAGGCCCTGATCGATTGGCATCAGCGGCACGGATTCTGCCCGCGATGCGGCTCCCCGACGATGATCATGGATGCCGGTTACCGGCGACTATGTGGCAAGTGCAACGCCGAGCATTTCCCGCGCGTCGACCCCGTTGTCATCATGCTTGCGACTGAAGGGGATGCCTGTCTCGTTGGGCGCGGCAAGCAATTTCCGCCAGGGATGTTCTCTGCGCTGGCCGGCTTCATGGAGCCTGGCGAGACGATTGAGGAAGCGGTCCGGCGCGAACTGATGGAGGAGGCCTCAGTCAGGGTCGGCGAGGTCAGCTACTACGCCACCCAGCCCTGGCCCTTTCCATCATCATTGATGATTGGTTGTTTCGCGAAAGCCCAAAGCCGCGAATTCAAGGTCGATGAAAATGAGCTCGCAGAGGTGCGCTGGCTCGAACGCGGGGCCGCGCGGGCGGCGATTGAGGGGCAAACGGTTGAGGGCGTCAGGCTGCCGCCCCCTATCGCGATCGCGCATCATTTGATCAAGACCTGGGCCTTCGGCGAACTCTAATCAGCATCGCTGACCAAAACCGCAAGTCAGGCGCAACATGACTCAGGAGCCGCTCGCTTCAGTCAACGTGTGAGGCTTTTCACCCTCGACAATCGCTAAGTCCGGCGAAAGAGGGGGAACCTCTTGGTCAGAACCGCCTTTCATCATAGCACTCATTGACCAACTGCTCGGGGCGTGATGAGCGAACGATCCTTAGCTGTATCAAATTGGGCAAAACATCGCTTTATGCTATCGTTGCGTCGAGTTTTATCCCGAGGGGAGCTGTGGCGCGTTTAGAAGAGCTCAAGCGTAGCGCGTCAGTTAGAGGAATCCTGCCGAATGAGAAAGTGACGGTCGTCGACGTTGCGTGGCACGGATCCAACGTCGTTGAGCTGACATACAAGGATCAGTCGGGGCGGCTTGGCAGCGAGTTGCTCTATCGCGACCGCGAGCCGACGTTGGAAGTCGTCGATGCCGGCCGGGTATGGAGCTTCGAGAGCGACGGCGCGCTGTTCCGTCTGGTCTCCGAGGCCTACCGAATCCGCCTGGCCTATCTGTTTGACCCCGTTCTTGCCGTCCATTCCTCGCTGGTCGAGCCGCTTCCTCATCAGATCACCGGCGTGTACGGCGAGATGCTCAACCGCCAGCCGCTGCGGTTTCTGCTTGCCGACGATGCCGGTGCCGGCAAGACCATCATGGCGGGTCTGCTTATCAAAGAGCTCATCGTTCGCGGCGACCTCCAGCGCTGTCTTATCGTCTGCCCTGGAATGCTCGTGGAGCAGTGGCAGGACGAACTCGATCGCCGCTTCCATCTGCCGTTCGAGATCATGACCAACGACAAGCTTGAGGCGGCACGCACTGGCAACTGGTTCTCCGAGAATCCTCTTGCCATCTGCCGGCTCGACAAGCTTTCCCGCAACGAAGAGCTACAGGCGAAGCTGGAACAAACCGACTGGGATCTCGTGGTGGTCGATGAAGCGCACAAGATGTCGGCGTCGTTCTTCGGCGGCGAGATCAAAGAGACCAAGCGCTACAAGCTGGGCAAGCTGCTCTCGCGCGTAACCCGGCATTTTCTCCTGATGACGGCGACCCCGCACAACGGCAAGGACGAGGATTTCCAGCTCTTCATGGCGCTGCTCGACGGCGACCGCTTCGAAGGCCGCTTCCGCGACGGTGTCCATGTGACCGATGTGTCGGATCTGATGCGCCGGATGGTCAAGGAAAACCTGCTCAAGTTCGACGGCACTCGGCTGTTTCCCGAGCGGCTGGCCTATACCGTCCCCTACAAGCTGTCGTCAGCCGAAGCCGACCTCTACAAGCAGGTCACCGACTACGTGCGGGAGGAATTCGATCGCGCCGACAAACTCGAAGTTGAGGGCCGCAAGGGCACGGTCGGATTCGCCCTTACCACTTTGCAGCGCCGCCTGGCCTCCTCTCCCGAGGCGATTTATCAATCGCTGCGCCGCCGCCGCGAGCGTTTGGAAAACCGGCTGCGCGAGGAGCGCTTGCTGAAGCGCGGTGCCGAGGCGCAGCTTGAGCTTTCGGGCGATACTGAGCCGATGACCGACGAGGACATTGAGGAGCTCGAGGACGCGCCCGACGCTGAAATTGAAGCCGCCGAGGAGAAGGTCCTCGATCTGGCGACCGCCGCCCGCACGATCGCCGAACTCGAAGCCGAAATCGCTACCCTGAAACGACTGGAAGCGGTCGCCCTCAAGGTGCGGCGCTCCGACAGCGATCGCAAATGGGACGAGCTGCGCAACCTGCTCCAGAACAATCCTGAGATCGTCGACGCCGACGGTAACTGCCGCAAGATCGTGATCTTCACCGAGCATCGCGACACGCTGAATTACCTCGCCGAAAAGATTCGTGCCCTCCTCGGCCGCCCCGAAGCTCTGGTACAAATTCACGGCGCGATGGGTCGCGAGGATCGACGCAAGGCGCAGGAACGCTTCACCCAGGACAAGGACGTTCAGATTCTCGTCGCCACTGATGCGGCCGGCGAAGGCATCAACCTCCAGCGGGCCCACCTGGCCGTAAATTACGATTTACCTTGGAACCCCAACCGGCTTGAGCAGCGCTTCGGCCGGATTCATCGCATCGGGCAGACCGAGGTCTGCCACCTGTGGAATCTGGTTGCCGAGGAGACGCGCGAGGGCGAGGTCTTCACCCACATCCTTGAAAAGCTAAACCGCGAACGCGAGGCACTCGGCGGTCAGGTGTTCGACGTACTCGGCAAGCTGAAGTTTGGCGATCGCCCGCTGCGCGATCTCATGATTGAGGCAATCCGATACGGCGAACGTCCTGAGGTCCGTGCGCGCCTGAAGCAAAGCGTTGACGAAGCGCTCGACCGCGGCCACATCAAGGAACTTATCGAGGAACGCGCGCTGTCGCACGACTCGATGGACGCCACGCGTGTCCGTGAGATTCGCGCGGAGATGGAACGCGCGGAGGCGCGTCGCCTCCAGCCCCACTTCATCCAGACCTTCTTCCTCGAAGCCTTCCGGCTTCTCGGCGGAACAATCCGCGAGCGTGAACCCAGGCGATTCGAGATTACCCATGTCCCAGCCGCGATTCGCAACCGCGACCGCGTTATCGGCCGGGGGCTCCCGATGCTGCCCCGCTATGAGCGCGTCACGTTTGAGAAGGATTTGATCACGCTTGCGGGCAAGCCTTTGGCCGAGTTCGTCTGCCCAGGTCATCCGCTGCTCGACGCAACCATCGACCTGATTCTTGAGCGCTACCGCGAGCTTCTGAAACGGGGCGCGGTGCTCGTCGCGCCCGACGAAACGCGCGTCAATTCCGTCCGAGCGCTCTTCTACCTTGAGCACGGCGTCCAGGACGCGCGCACCGATCGATTCGGGAATCGCCGGCTCGTGTCGCGCCGGATGGAGTTCGTCGAGCTCGACGAGAGCGGCGCCGCGCATCATGCCGGTTATGCTCCCTACCTGGATTATCGTCCGGCGACCGACGAGGAGCGCGAACAGCTGAAAGCAGTCCTCGAAGCCGCATGGCTATCCAGGAATCTCGAAGCGATAGCGACCAGCTTCGCTGTGGAGAAACTGGCCCCTCAGCACCTCCGCGAGGTCCGCGAGCGCAAGGAAGCTTTGATTGTTAAAACTGAGGCGGCAGTCCGTGATCGGCTGACCAAGGAAATCAATTACTGGGACCTGCGCGCCGAGGAGCTCAAGCTCCAGGAGCTCGCGGGCAAGACGCCTCGCCTTAACTCTGGCCGCGCTCGCCAGCGTGCCGATGATCTCCAAGCGCGGCTCGAAAAGCGGCTTGCTGAACTCAATCAGGAACGGCAGTTATCAGCTATGCCGCCAGTGGTGATCGGCGGTGCATTGGTCGTCCCGGAAGCCCTGGTCAAGTCACTCCGGCCGGAAGCTTCGACAACCGTTGACATAACCGCGGGCAATAATGCGGCGGTGGAGCAATTGGCGATGGCTGCCGTGATTGAAGCCGAGCGGCGCCTGGGCCACGAGCCGCACGACGTGAGCCAGGACAACTGCGGTTATGACATCGAGTCCCGCGTGCCAGGGACCGGCAAACTTAGATTCATCGAGGTCAAAGGACGCGCCGCCGGCGCCGAGACTGTGACGGTTACGCGCAACGAGATCCTGACGGCCCTGAACAAACCAGACGATTTCATCCTGGCGATCGTCGAAGTCAACGGCGACTCCGCCACGCCGCGCTACGTGCGGCGGCCATTTCAGAAGGAGCCCGACTTCGGCGCGGCCAGCGTGAATTACAGGTTAGCCGAGCTGCTGGTCAAAGCCGAGCAGCCCGCGTAAGGATTGCGGACGCGACGTCTGTGAAAAGCAGTTCTCCAGCCTCGCGACGAACCGCGATCGCATCGCCAGGTTCCTTGAGGAAGCGCTCCGTGCGTGAAGGACCGGCGGCTCGCATTGGACGTCAAGCGCTGGCTTCTTGCCGAAGCTTGCGCCTGCGATCGTTAACCAGGTATCAGTCACAAGCCGCTGGAGGCGTCAGAATTTGACCAAGAAACTCATCGAGGTGGCGTTGGCGCTGGAGGAGATCAACAAGGCGGCGGCCAGAGAGCAGTCGAGACGGTAGGTCACCCGCGTACGGCTCTCGACGCGCCCCCATCTGCACGTCCGGCAGGTACCAGGACGAGGAAGGTAATTGCGCAATGGGATTTTTCTCACGACCAAAGAAGATCAGAGCAAGCGAAATCAGCGTCGATCCGACTCTCTCCCCGAAAACTGACGAAGAATGCGTTTGGCAGAGGCGGCGATGAAGGCGCGACTGCCGGTCTACTTTGCTGCGGTTCCCCTGATTCTTTGCGTGCCATTCGATCTGGACTATCGGCCCGATCTTCATCCAATCGGCAGAAAAGCCATAGAAGCATCCAGGCGGGCGTCTCGGCAGAACAACTTCCACAGGCTGATCGTGTATCCGCGTCGAAAATGGTTTGCCATCTCCGACGATTACATCCATCTTTTCGCCGCGCTCGAAGGCCGTCCCGACTACTTGCCTTGTTTCATTTTGGGAAAACCTGACAACGAAATGCTCCGCGATGTTCAGGGGCCGATCGCGGCTGAAGACGTTCCCAGGATTCTTGGCATGGCCTAAACCGAGAGGTGAGGATGCCGACTGGCTGTGCGGAATAAGAAGAAGAGTGATTCGCAAGAAACTGATTGAGGTGGCGTTGCCACTGGAGGAGATTAATAAGGCGGCGGCGCGCGAGAAGTCCATCCGGCATGGGCATCCGAGCACGCTCCATCTATGGTGGGCGCGCCGGCCGCTGGCCGCCTGCCGGGCCGTGCTCTTCGCGCAACTCGTTGACGATCCTTCGAGCCATCCCGAGAAGTTCCCGACCGAGGAGGCGCAGGAGCGGGAGCGCAAGCGGCTCTTCGGAATTATCGAGAACCTCGTCAAGTGGGAGAACTCTAATAATGAGGCGGTGCTCGCGGCGGCGCGCGCGGAGATTCTGAAGTCGTGCGACGGAAGTCCGCCCGCGGTGCTCGATCCGTTCTGCGGCGGCGGCTCGATTCCGCTCGAGGCGCAGCGGCTCGGGCTCAAAGCCTACGCCAGCGACCTGAATCCGGTCGCCGTCCTGATCACGAAGGCGCTGATCGAGATTCCGCCCAAATTCGCGAACAAGCCGCCCGTCAATCCGGAAGCGCGCAAGAAGATGATCGCGGGCTCCTACTATGGCGCGCAGGGGCTGGCCGAGGATGTCCGCTACTACGGCAAGTGGATGCGCGATGAGGCCGAACGGCGCATCGGCCATCTCTATCCCAAGGTCAAGGTCACGCCCGAGATGGCGAAGGGTCGCGATGACCTGACGGGCCTGGTCGGCAAGGAGCTTACGGTTATCGCGTGGCTCTGGGCGCGGACGGTGAAATGTCCGAATCCGGCGTGCGGCGCGATGATGCCGCTGGTGCGCTCGTTCTGGCTCTCGACCAAGAAGGGCAAGGAGGCCTGGGTCGAACCGATTATCGATCAGCGCGCGAGGACAGTGCGCTTTCGTGTTCGTAAGGGCAAGGCAAGCGTTCCTTCTGGCACGAAGCTTAGGGGTAAGAGTCGTTGCCCGTTATGTGGGCTCGACAATGTGACAGACGCGATGCTCCGAGAGCAGGCTTCCAACTACGGTATCGCCGAGCAGCCCCTCGCGGTCGTGGCGGAGGGCCCCAGGGCGCGTGTTTACCTAGATCCACCAGAATTCGATTCGGCCACAGAGATCAGAGTTTCCGACGCCTCGTGGTTAAAGCAAGACTTGCCGGATAACGCCCGCTGGTTTTCTCCGCCGGGCTATGGCCTTAAAACATTTCGCGACCTGTTCACACCCCGGCAGCTGGTGGCGTTGACGACGTTCAGCGATCTGGTGGGCGAGGCGCGCGAGCGCGTGCTCAAGGATGCGCGCGCGTCGGGGATGGCCGACGATAGTAAGGGCATCGACGAGGGCGGCCTCGGCGC
>JAJPKA010000012.1 GCA_021323945.1 Pseudomonadota bacterium
CCAGCCACAAAGGTTTTGCCGAGGCCCACGCCATCGGCGATAAGGACGCCGTTGTAGCGATCGCAGATGCGCCGCGCGCGAATGATCCCATCCGTTTGGAAGGTCGTTAGCCGAATCCGCCCGCTGTCTGCCGCCTCAGCCTCAAGCTCCGATCCATAACGCTCCCAGAGCACGCGCAGGAAAATCAGATATGGGTCATAAGCCTCGAACCGAGCGGCGTATAGCGCGGCCAGATCATAAGGAACGGCTTCCGACCATAATCGATCGAACCAATCCCGGACCTTCTTGACCGGCGTTGGGTCGTAGCGGCCGAGGTTCAATTCCAGGTTGCTGGTCAACCCGGCGGCGGTGAAATTCGACGAGCCCGAAATTACCCCTTCGTCGCTTGCAAAGATGAAAGCCTTGCCATGGAGAAAGGCCTTCTCGAAACGCCGCACCTCGACCTTGCCGCTCTTCAGGAACTCAAGCAGCTCTGCAAGCGCGCGATCATCATCCGGGGCAAACGGAACCAGGTTGCGGTCGCGCGCCAGCCCCTCTTCATTCTTTCGCAGCTCTTCGCGGACGAGCTTGGCCTCGAGTTTCTCACCTCGCGGCTCACCGGGCATGCGCAGCGGAATCGCCGGCGGCGGCAATGGCTCAGCACCGAGCAGCAGGCGAACCTTCTCCAGATTCCGGAGTCGATCGGCAAGCATTCCAAAACCCTGCGGATTGAAGTAGCCCGTCGCTATCGAAAGCTCGACCGGCTTCGCATAGGTTTTACGCAGCCAATCAAGATGGCTCCTGAGCGCATCGACCAGCCGCAGTTCCCGGTTGTCGACGAACTCAGGCTTGTCTGGAATTTCTTGCGCCGCGGCCCCTTCCGAATCGCCACGCTTGCCGTCGAACAGCGGCATCTCCGGCTCGGTCAGCGGAATCTGGTGCTCGCTCTTTGCCATCGCGCCCTCGCGTCACGCCTGCGGAGGATGAGCCGGCTGTCGCCCTTCGTCGGGCGGCGGACCACCCCAGATGAGAACGTCAGAACAAAGATTCGCGCCATTCGGCCATACCACTGTGCCGCCTTCGACGCGGACCTGAGCGAAACAGCGCTGGATCCCTCCGAATTTCTTCAAACACCGGCCCCACAAGCAGGCGCGACACTTCGCGCTCGATTGTCGAGCAGTCGGTCAGCGTAAGCCTCAGCTTGAAACCTTCCAGCGGTTGCGCTTCACGAATTCTCAGAAGAGCCATCGCTATTACCTCGATCCTGCCCCCTCTCGTTCTGAGCCTCCTTAGCCAGCCAGACCCTTCCCTCGCTGCTGATCTCCCAAAAGCCTCTTCTCCCGGTGTTCTTCATTAAACCGCGCCGCATAAGGTTCATGCGCGCCCATTGCGCTGCGTTGCTCCAGCGCGCGGTGCCGGAGGAGGAGGGAAGGGATTGATAGTCAATGGGCTTCAGGATCGGCTTCATCTTTGCTTCCACTCGCTGCAGGACTTCGTGGACTTTACCGCCGCCTCCGAGCTCCACCAGCGCCGAAAGAATTGGTACATAATACGCCTCTTCGGGCGTTCGCGCCCCGCGGCGCGCCTTTCCCAGCGACCGCCGAGCGGCCTTTTGGGGCCGCCGACGCTGACCCGATCGCAGCGTATGCCACTTGCGCCTGA
Source organism: Pseudomonadota bacterium (assembly GCA_021323945.1). Lineage (GTDB taxonomy): Bacteria > Desulfobacterota > Binatia > Binatales > Binataceae > JAMXLL01. The sequence continues at coordinate 1,642 of JAJPKA010000012.1, forward strand.
GCTCTTCCAGTTTGTCACGCAGGGATTTCAGCGACTCTGCTTCGTCCGTTGCCTGGTGCGCCTTGCCATAGTCGCGAGCTTGTAAAGCGTCATTTACTCTGGCATTGACGAGCTCGATTTCCCTATCGACTTGCTCGATCAAGAGCTCGAAGGCCGCTTCCACGTCACGTTGATTGGCACTCACCGTCCGGACCTCTCCATGCGCTGGCGCTGCACAAAGCTACCGACGACTACGCCAGCGTTGATAATGCTTCATGGTCTCCTTCAGGCGGTCGGCGTAGTCCCAGCCTTCGTGGAAAGTTTCAAAGATGTGCGTGAGTTGCGATTGGGAGAGGCCGTAGAGATGCGCGATGACGGCGTCGAGTTCGTGGATCATGTCCTGCTTTTCGTCGTCCGGGAGCGGACCGCATTCCACGCCGACCGCTTCGGCCCATTTGCGGAACCGCTTATCGGGGCACGCCAGGCGGGCGCCAAGCGCTACCACCCGCTGCCACAGCGCGCTATCGCGGCCCGGACGCGGAATGGGCAGCGGATTCAGAACGTGATAATTCAGGCTCACTTCGACGAAACGGCGCGCGTACCAATCGAGCGGAATCGAGCAGAGAACGGCGAGCAAAAACGCCTGGTCCTTTTCGTCGCCGCTTGGCCAGAGAAAATACGGTGCCTTGTTCGTGACGAAGACCTTCGGCGGCAGCAGCGCGGCGATGACCGTGCGGCGGTTGGTTCGATTTGTCACATCGCGGAAGGCGATGCGCGCCGACCAGCAGGGCAGCGTCTTGGAATCGCGGAACCAAGTTGAAGGGAAGCCGGCAAATGGCGAGCGCGCCTGTTTCGCACTGCGCTGGCGCTTGTTCTGGAGAACGGGAATGACCTTGTCCGGATCGGCCCATCCGTAATACGAACCAGTATCGTTAGTCCAAACGTCGAACGATTCGTCCTTGAAGACGGGCCAGAAGCCATCGGGCGGCTTTTCGCCGAGCTTCATCAGCTTCTTGTCATTGGTAGCGTCAAGCTCCCGATATGGACGCGCCCGCCAGGAGTTCGGATGGTCTAAATCGAGTCGCGGCGCCTTGCGAAGCTGGGCAAAGATCTCGCCCGAGTCATCATCGGGGAGCAGCGGCAGCGCCGCGGTGTCTGTCCATGAAAGGGCCTCATCCATTGCGAACCGCAGCGGTTCACGCTTCATCCCGTCGGCATATCTGCCGTAGTTCGCGAAAGGCCCGCGAAGTGGAACCTCACGTTTCCCATTTGGACCTCTCCGCAAGCCCGCGAGAGCGATCGTGTAGCGATGCTCGGCGTCGTCGAAGACCCATCCCCCGCGATTTAGAAGAAAGGTAAGGTCAGCGACGGTCCCGTTTGCGAAAAGCTCTTGACGGAGCCTTTCGCTGCCTCGCGCGGCGAGCGCCGAACGCGGCAGCACCACGCCGATTCTTCCACCGCGCTCCGTGACTAGATTCCAGAATCGCCAGGCAAACGCCTTGTAAACGTCAGGATCGCCGGTGCCCATTCCTGGGAACGGACCGCTGGTAAGCACGTGGCGCAGGAGTTCCGCTTTTTCCCGCTCCCTCTCGTACAGGCGGACCAGGTCGGGTCGCTCGCGGCGGTACCGTTTCTTCGCCGACTCCTGCTGCCCTTGAGGCAGCGAATGGAAACCGGGATCGTATCGGGTCCAGAAGCGATCCTCTTCAACCGTCGCTTCTTCCCAAGGCGGATTGCCCAGGATCACGTCAAAGCCGGCGCGCTCGCGCAGGAAGACCTCCGGGAAAGCGATCGGAAAATGCAGCGGCGGAATCGCCTTTAGAATCCGCTGGCTTTCAACATGCATCTTTGAGCCCGGCAGCTTCGCCAGCGCCGCTTCAAATTTCTCTTCTTGGGCATGGGCCTGGGCCCATTCGCCGACTTGCGCGGCCAGACTTTCGTCAAGCCGCGCCGCGGCCAAAACGTCAAACAAAGCCTCAGCCGGAGCTATTGCTTCACGTGCCTGCTTGGCCGCGCTACGCGCGGCGGCGATCTGTTCGGCATTGGCCTCGGACACACGGGCGAGCTTGATCAGCGCGTCACGGGATCTGCCCAGCAATTTCTCCGCCGAGAGCGCAAACAGCGGCAGAGAGTGTTTGCGAACCTCATTGGTTGCTTCCTCAACCGTCGCAATGCCAACCAGTGAATTCCCCTCGATGAGGTTGTGATCGAGAAACGAAAGCGGAAGGCCGGGAACGAAGGTGTGAATCCAGATGCTGAGCCGCGCCAGGTCGACTGCCATCCGATTCAGATCGACGCCGTAGATGCATCGCCGCGCGATCTGGCGGCG
>JAJPKA010000003.1 GCA_021323945.1 Pseudomonadota bacterium
CCCTCGATCGAATCAATGTCCGGCTTTTCCATCTGCTCGAGAAATTGCCGCGCGTAGGCCGACAGTGACTCTACGTAGCGGCGCTGTCCCTCGGCATAAATCGTGTCGAACGCCAGTGAAGATTTGCCCGAGCCGCTCAGGCCGTTAATCACCACCAGCCGGTCGCGCGGGATCTCGATATCCAGGTTTTTTAGGTTGTGTTCGCGCGCCCCTTTGATGACTATTCGATCCATCTTGGTCCCATGACCACCACGCCGGGCCTCAGCTCACAGCCTCGCCATCTTCAGACTACACCCGCCGAAACCGCCGCATCCCTCGCGACCTCGGAAGGAACTCCCAACCATGATGGAATGATTATATAAGATCGTCACTTACCGCGGCTGGTGCGTTGTATGGTCGTCGGGCCACGCCCACTCGCCAGATGCGAGACCCGACCGGTGACGGGCCTGGCAGCGCCGCCTATGGCTTTGGCCGCGTAATCGATTGCCGCAATCATGCTGGCTGGGTTGGCAACACCTCGTCCCGCGATATCGTAGGCAGTGCCGTGGTCGGGCGAGGTACGGATAAAGGGCAGTCCCAACGTGATATTTACGGCGCGATCGAACTCCAAGGTCTTGAGCGCTATCAAACCTTGATCGTGATACATTGCAACAGCCCCGTCGAAATCAAAGCGGCCGGTGCGGTTGATGCGGACGAAAGCCGTGTCCGGAGCCACCGGACCGTGAACTGCGATTCCTTGCGACTGCGCTAAGCGAATCGCCGGGGTTATAATTCTGCGCTCTTCATCACCGAACAGCCCGTTCTCGCCCGCGTGGGGATTCAGCCCTAGGACCACGATTCGAGGCCGCTCGAGCCGCAGCTGGACCCGCAAGTGCTGATCAAGGAGAGTGATCGTTTCCAACACCCGCTTGCGCGTTAGCAACCGCGGGACCTCGGCGAGACCAACGTGAACCGTTACCAGTGCCACGCGCAGCATCCCACCGGCGAACATCATCCGCCAATCTCGCACTGCCGCGAGCCGGGCCAGCAGTTCGGAGTGGCCGGGGAAGTGATGCCCAGCTCGATTTAGCCATTCTTTGTTAATCGGCCCGGTGACCAGCGCGCTGGTTTCACCGCGCATCGTCAGTCGCGCTCCTTCCAGCACATAGCGATAGGCAGCTTCGGCACCTTCGACAGTCGGTTTCCCCGGCATGGTAGCCTTTGTCGGCAAGCTGCCGATGCTGAGAACCGCCAGGCACCCACGAGACCAGCTAATGGGCATTCCGGGACGCCACTCGCATAGCCGCGGCGTATAGCCTCGCAGCCTGTCGGCGGTCGCTCGGAGCGTGCCGAGATCGCCGAGCACCACAATCGCAGGGGGTTTGGGCCGTCGAGCTATCGTGCCAACCGCCTTTAAAATAACCTCCGGTCCGATGCCGGCCGGATCACCCATGCTGATCGCGATGGGCCGTGTGCTCGAAGCAGAGCGGGACCTCGCGCTGCTGGAACGTCTGGTTCGATCGGCGGGCTGAGTGGCTTGTGGCTTGGTCAATTGAGGGTTTCGATATCGTGGCGTCCGGCCAAGTCCTGCTCGACCCATTGCTCAAACTTGTCCTTGGCCTGCTCGTCAACGAGCTTTTCGCGGATCTGATCTCGAACTTCAGCCAGCGGCCGGACACCCGGCTGTTGATGCTCCTCGACCTTTAGGATGTGAAAGCCGTAGCGCGTGCGCACCAGCGGTGTGATATCACCGGGCTTGGTCTGCTTGACCGCCGCGGCGATTTGGTCGTTCAAATCGGAGGGGTTGAATTCACCCAACTCTCCGCCTTTGTCCTTCGAATCATCTTCGGAGTATTGGCGGGCCAGCTGGGCGAAATCCTTACCTTTGAGCGCGAGGTTGCGAACCTCGGTCGCCTTCTTCTGGGCCGCGGCGACCTTGTCGGCCGAAGCGCCATCGGGAACAGCGATCAGTATCTGCGCCAGTCGATATTTTTCCTGAGTGACCGTAAATTCTTCAGGATGACTCTTGTAATAAGCTTCAATTGCAGAGTCTGGAACTTGGACCTTGGTCCGCACCTCATGCTGCACCATTTCCATCGTTTCGACTTGTTGCAAAGCTTTTTTGCGGAACGCTTCGTAGCTGATTCCTTCAGCCTGTAACTGGGCGCGCAGCTGGGCGTCAGTAAGATGATTTTGTTCCTCGATCTGGGCAATAAAACGATCGACTTCGGCCTCATCCACGCGGTCGGCGTACTTTTGCGCCTCCTCATCGATGAGCTGTTGGGCGATTAACTGCTTGAGCATGCTCGCTGGATCCGTCCCGGCGGGATTGGTGCCGGAAGCGTTACCCCCCGGGCCAGGATTTTGGAGATCAAAGTCCGTTATCGGATTACCGTCCACGCTGGCCACTACGCGATCGATGGTGTCGCCATATTGCGCGGTATTCTCCGGCAGTGGGGGCGAGCTAACCGGACCAACCGGTACCGGCGCATAGGGCGACGGTCGAGTTGCGGCGGGTTTTGCTTTTCCCCATGACATCTTGGGCACGTGAAGGGTGTTGGAGCTGCACCCAGCAAGGCCGATTGCCACAGCCACCCCGAGCAGGCTTTCAACCAGAACTCGATTCGAGCCCCCGTGCGAGCTGAAAAGTTTGCGAGCGCTCATCATCCCGATTCTGTCGCCCTCTAATTGACCAACGATCCTGCCGTGCGGTCAGAATTGTCTTCCAACTTTTCACAGGCTGCCAGAAGCTGCAATACGCTCTCTATTTGCGAAAAAAGCTGTGCATAGTCCTCGCTGACGTTGAGGGTAACAATCACTTGATAAGCAGGCGTGAGACGCATCACCTGGCGATTGGCCTGCGCGGTCGCTTCCAACCGGCTCGTGTCGACGGGTGCCTCGGGATGAAATTTGAGTTCGAGTTGATTCTTTTTGAGTAAGGCGCTGACGATCATCATCTGCCGCATTTGCCGGCGTAGATTCATTGCGGCGAGCAGGTTCTCGACCAGGGTGGGGACTGGCCCATAGCGGTCACGCATCTCGTCGCGAATTTCGTCGAGGTCCTCCGGTGAAGTCGCGCGCGCCATCCGGCGATAGAGGACCAATCGCTCATTCTCATCGGCCACAAAGCTGTCAGGAATGTATGCAGGGACGCCCAGGCGCAGCTCCGGTTCGAAATCCGGCCGCTGCGGTTGACCTCGCAATTCGCGTATCGCCTGTTCCATCATTTCGGTGTACAGCTCGAAGCCCACGGCCGCGATCTGGCCGGATTGTTCGCGTCCGAGCAGGTTCCCGGCGCCGCGATGTTCGAGGTCGCGAATCGCCAGCTTAAACCCGGTGCCGGTCTCCGCCTCAACTAGCTCACGCAGGGCCTCTATGCGCCTCTTGGCGTCCCGGGTAATAATGTGCTCGCCCGGAATCAGCAGATAAGCGTAAGCCTTGCGGCGCGAGCGCCCGACGCGACCCCGCAGCTGGTAGAGCTGGGCGAGGCCGAAGTGGTCCGCGCGATTAATCAACATCGTGTTCGCATTCGGAATATCGAGCCCTGATTCGATGATCGCTGAACAGACCAGGACATTGACCCGGTTCTCAATAAAGTCGCGCATCACGTGCTCGAGTTCCTGCTCCTTCATCTGTCCATGGGCGATTGCAATCCGGGCTTCCGGCACCAGGCCGCGCAGATGGCGCGCGATGATTTCAATATTTTCCACGCGGTTGTGGACAAAGAAGACCTGTCCACCGCGGTTGAGTTCGCGCAGGATCGCGTCACGAATCAATCCGTCGTCAAAATGCGCTACAAAGGTGCGCACCGTCTGGCGATCGGGGGGAGGAGTCTGGATTACCGAGAGATCCCGAATTCCAAGCATAGCCATGTGCAAGGTGCGGGGAATCGGCGTTGCAGTCAGAGTTAATACCTCGACCAATTTGCGCAGGCGCTTGATCCGCTCCTTGTCCGCCACACCGAAACGGTGCTCCTCATCGATGATCAGGAGACCAAGCTTGGGAAATTCGACATCGTCCTGCAGCAGACGATGAGTCCCGATCACGATGTCCACCAACCCCTTGCGAACGTCTTCGATGGTTTTTCGATTTTCCCGGGCGGTGCGAAATCGCGATACCATCTCGATCCGTACCGGATAATCCTTGAAGCGATTGCGAAAGTTGTTCCAGTGCTGCTCCGCCAGAATCGTCGTCGGCACCAGCACCGCCACCTGCCGCCCGTCCATCACCGCGATAAACGCCGCGCGCAGCGCAACCTCGGTCTTGCCGAATCCAGCATCGCCGCAAATCAGCCGGTCCATTGGCTTGGGTCGCGTCATGTCCCGAATCACATCGTCGATAGCGGCCTGCTGATCGGGCGTTTCTTCGAATTCGAAACGCTCGACAAATTCGTCATAGTCTCGCCCGGGAGGCGAGAACGCGTGGCCGTCGAGCGCTTCGCGCGCCGCGTAGATGTCGATCAGCTCCGCTGCCATTGCCATCACTGCTTCGCGCGTGCGCTTCTTGACCCGATCCCACGAGCCGCCTCCCAGGCGGTCCAATTTGGGCTCGCTGCCATCACCGCCGATATAGCGCTGGACCAGATTGATTCGTTCGACCGGCACGTACATTGTGTCGTTGCCAGCATACTCGAGGTTAAGAAAGTCGCCCTCGACGTCCGCAACTCTCATATGCTTCAGGCCGCGGTACCTGCCGATGCCGTGCTCGATATGGACCACGAAGTCGTTAGGCTGGATTTCCTCCAGATTCAGCAGCGCGCCCTTCGAGCTGCGGCGCACGCGCCGGCGCGCGCGAGGCTCACCAAACAGCTCCTCCTCGCTATAGATGTAAATCCCGTCCTTCTCCAGAACGGTCCCGGCTGCGATTTCGCCCTGCATTATTGCCGGCCGGAAATCATTCGAGGTGATTAGTTCACTGAAGCTGTTACAGTCGCTATTGACTTCGAGGTTGTACGCTTCCAAATGACGCCGTAGTCGCGCCGCCTGATTAGGCCCTTCAACGATCAATACGGCGTGGCCATGACTCCGACGGACCTCGTTGAGCTCGGTCACCAGAGGCTCAAACGAGGGTACCGACCGTCCGCCACTTAAATCGGTCGCAGCCAGGCGCAGGCTCGGCTTTGATTTTACTTCGATTGGTGTAGCCCAACCCTCGCGAGGTGTAGCCACAGTAATTAGCGAGCCGACCTCCACTGCCACCAGTGCATTCAGGTGGTGTTCAAATTCCTCGACGTCCAAAAACAGTTCAGCGGGGGCCGGATAAAAGGCAGGCTTTGCTTGAGCGGCGGCGGCCTCGGCCGCAATTCGTTCCGCAAACCGTTGGGCCTCACCCAATATGCGACCGGGCTCGGTCATCCACGCCAGCGTGTTAGTCGGCAAATAATCGAAGAAACTCTGGAGGCCGGCCTCGAACATATAGGGGGCTAGGAGCTCGACCCCCGGGAACAGCAAGCCATTTTCCATGGTCTCGGTGAGTTCGGCCGTCTCCTTGCGCACCATCCCAATTTCGGCGCATCGCACGGCCACCCGGTCGATCACTCGCTTCTGACGCAGCATCGGGGCGGGCACCTGACGTGTCCGAATCACGATTGCTTCGTCGACCTCGCCGAGCGAGCGTTGGGTGGAGGGGTCGTAATGGCGCACCGAGGTTACCAGGTCCCCTTCTAACTCGAACCTCACTGGCAGGTGATATAAGGGGGAAAAGATATCAACAATGCCGCCGCGTACGCTGAAATCGCCCGGCTCTTCAGCTTGTGGCACGCGCTGATAACCTATCGAGGTCAAAGTCTCGACCAACGCTTCCAAATCGAGGCTATCGGCCAAGCCGATTCGCAACACGCTCTCATCGAACGCTCGCACCGGAATGGTCCGCATCATTAAGGCTTCGACCGAACTCACCACCACGGGCGCCGAGACTCGGCGCATGGCGAAGAGCGACGCAAGTTGGGCAGCCTGAAGGTCCGGAGGCGGCGACAGATGGGCGAAAGGCCGTAACTCCCAAGCTGGCAATAGGTAGACTCGAGCTTTGGCCGCATCACAGTCTGGTGCCTGGTCAAGGAAAAGTGCAAGTTCGCCGGCCAATGCTTCGGCCTCGGTCGCGAGCGGAGTAATAACCAGCAGCGGGCGCGGCATCATAGCTGCGGTCTCGCGTACCAGCAAAGCATTAGCCGCACCCTTTAATCCCATCACCGGAAATCTTCGGTGGTTCGCGGCCTCAATTCGCGCCTTGAGCTCGGCTGCCGCCTCTTTTAGACTTCGTTCCATTTATCCCGTAGCGAACACACAATCACGCACACCGTCGCACGATTGCGACGTGTACGTTGACCGCGATTTAGTTTCCACGGCCTCCTCCTTTCCTTGTGACCACCAAGGCGCGACCGTGGCCGTTAAATCTTAGCAGATGAAGCAGGTAACGATCAGAAGCGATGGGCCTTTAGAGGTCGAACACGTTGCCTCCCAAGTAGGAGACTGCCGCATCGCATAATTTCAGGAGAATCAGGCTCCGATCATTATTGGTTGATACAAGAAGGATAGAGCCTCGCCAAAGTCCTACAAGCAACCCCGCCCCACCCATAGGACACCGCGAAACGGTGCCGAGGTGTCTCTTAGCCATTGCTGTAGCGGTCACGGCGGCTGTTGACCATTTGTCTGAAAGCGCTATAACCCGTCTTGCAATAGACGCTGTGGGCATGGAGGCCTCTGATGGACTCAACTTTGGAAGCCATGGGCCTGGAGGAAGGGCGTTATCGTCCCACCGACTGGCTCGGCGGCTGGAAAACGTTGTTCTGGTCATGCGGATTGTTACTCCTGGCGAACGTATTTCTGTGGGTCTGGGATTATAAGTACGCATTCACTGCCGGCTTGAATTCGAACAGTCACGAGTTCACTCTTCGTTACCGCACTCTGTTCTGGGGAGAATTGCTGACTGTCGGCGCCTTCGCCGGCATTTGGTACGGATGGCTGGTTCGAACCGGCCGGGCCCTGCTCAATACCGAGATCACTCCCGCCGAGGAAGTGCGCAGAATCGCAGTGCTGTGGGGAATAATTGGAGCCACGAGCCTCTCTTTGTACATCGAGGCAAGCTTCTGGCCGAATTGGGACGGAGCCTGGCACCAGACTATGGTGCGTGATACAGCACTGACGCCTACTCATATTCCGATGTTCTATTTCTTCTTTCCGCTTTCCGTGGTGCTGGCATTGGGCGCCTACCTTTACGGTCGCTTTCGGATTCCAGCGGTTTATGGCGCTGATAAAGTCTTCCCCTGGTCGTTCTTCCTACTCATTGCGGCTGCGGTCCTTGAGTTCGTTCAGGTCGCGTTTAACGAATGGGGACATAGCCTGTGGCTCTCGGAAGAATTCTTTGCGGTTCCGTTTCATTGGCCGTTTGTGACCTACGGATGGCTCGCTGGCGGAATGTTTGCAGTTTGGGGGGAGACTATCCTTCGCCTCTTCGACATTGAGAAAGCGATCCGAGTGGTCGAACTTCCTCGTCAGACGGCCGCTGCCGGCAGCTAAAAGCGGAGGTAAAAAGCCATGGCGAGCACGCCGGTTGCTCTTTCCGGTGCCGAGAGACAGCGCCGCCTCGAACTGCGCGAACTGCTCAATGCGAAGTACGTTTTCATCGATCGTACCTGGGACGCCGTTTTCTGGATCACAGCGATTTTCATCGTTGCCGGGGCGGCTGATATCACGAAACTGTTGTTTGCGGGGGACTGGGATTTCTGGACTGATTGGAAAGATCCGCAATGGTGGCCAGTAGTGACTGCCTTCGCCACCATCATCATCCCTTCTGCACTCCAATACATTCAGTGGGTAGCCTGGCGCTTTCCAACCGGGGCGACCTATACCTGTTGTTGTCTGTTTCTGGCGACTTGGATAGGCCGATTTTTTCAATGGCACGTGGCCGAGAGCTATCCGATGAACTTCGTCTGGCCAATCTCGACTGTGCCTGCTGGAATCATCCTCGACTGGATCCTGATGAAGACCCGCAGCTTCATCCTGACTTCGTTGATCGGTGGGGGAGCATGGGCCATTCTGGTGTGGGCATTCAATTACATCCCACTGGCCCCCTATCTGCAGCCGGCGCAGTTCATGCACCATGTCCTGACGGTTTCCGACGTTCAGGGTATTGCGTACATTCGTTCGCAAACTCCCGAGTATCTGCGCCATATTGAACGCGGAGCCTTGCGCAGCTTCCTGGGTGAAACCCAGTACGTTTCCCTGCTCTTCGGTGGCACTCTGGCGGCAGTGGGGTATTGGGTTGGCCAATTTATTGGGCGATATCTCGCAGTCTGGCCGATTCGTCGCTATATCAAAACCCTTTAGAGCGCATGTCCGCCATAACCGAGTGAGCAAAAGTCTATGACGACCGTGATCAAAGTCATTCGCTGCCTGACCATCGCGCTACTTTGGCTAGGGCTGTTCTCTTCCAGCGGTTACGCGCATGGCGGGATTGCCGGACCGGACGAACTTGGCCCTCCGGTTATCACTGCGGCAGCCTTGGGCATTGTCGGTTACTGGTCTGTAATGCTGTGGCCAACGCGCAAGAAGTTGCGGGGCGGCAGCAACCACTCCAAACCTGTCAATACCAGACTGAATCGTCGAATCAGAACTTATTGAAGCAAATTGACGGCGTCGCCGAGCCTGATTTCGCCAAGGGCGAAGTGAAGATAGCGACTCTGCGAGCACTCAAGCAGATGAGGTGTGGCAGCAATGCGAAGATGGTTGCTAAGCGGTATTCTGACGCTGCTTGTCACCTGTTTTTCGGTGGCGCAAGCATTCGCCCACGGCGAGGCGGCTGACGAACCGTTCCTAAAGGATCTGACCGTCGCCTTCTATAATGTCCATGTCAGTCCAACGTCGATAACCGTTGGCCAACCCGTCACGATTACAGGCTCTCTGAAGATTCTCGAAACCTGGCCCTACACGCTTGACCCTCCCGTAACTGCCTACATAACGCCGGTCGTGCCCGGACCGGTATTCGCCTTGGTTGATCGTGAGGTGAACGGTCAACCGGCATTTGGCTCGATCACTGTCGAGCGCGGCGGAACCTACGATTTCAAGATGGTGATGAGAGGTCGTAACCCCGGCCGCTGGCACGTTCACCCCGGAATCGCGATCCAAGGAACGGGAACTCTCATCGGTCCGGGTGAGTGGGTCACGGTTTCTCCCAGTGACACACCGTTTAAACTTAACGTGATGCTGTTGAATGGGACCACCGTCGACCTGGAACATTTTGGTGGGGGTTTCGTGTGGTGGTGGTCGTTCGCGGGCTTTATCGTAGGATTGGTTTGGATGATCTATTGGACTGTCCCGAAGCGCACGGTGACACGGCTTGCAGTAACCTCGCAGCTCGGCGCGAATGACGACGCCCCCGATATTGGTTTAATCACCCGCGAAGATCATAAGTGGATGAACGTGCTGGCCGCGATCACGATCCTGATGCTGGTGGGGGGATGGGCCTGGATGGCGGCAAAATATCCAGTGCGACTGCCGCAACAGACCGACCGCTTCGCGCCAACCTTGGACACCTCCTCTTATCACCTTGCTGAAGTAAGACCGGTAGGGTCACCAAACAACGCAACTTTCGACGAGAAAACCAACACGCTGACGATTAGCCTTGACGTAAAAAACACCGGCACGCAGCCAATCATGCTCAAGCAATACTCCATGGCGATGGCAACCTTCGTCAACGGCAGCCAGCAGGAACTAGCGGAGGCGGGGCCGCATGACTTTGTTGGCTCTCTGCAGGTGGAACCGCCTGATCCAATCCCGGCGGGGCAAACTCGCCGCGTCGTGCTTAAAATGGCAAGTCCCATTTTTGACGAGGAGCGGCTGATTCCGCTGCACGATCCACAACAACTGATTGCTGGCCTGCTCGCAGTGCGCGACAACGTGGGTCGAGAAGAGAGGGTGACCGTCAAGTCCGTTCTCGTGCCGACAGAGTTCCAAGCGCAATACCTGCCATAAAAGGCCGAAGTCGAACCCTACCTGCCAGCACTTAGTATAAGGATACGCTACATAGGGCGGGAGCCGTGAAGATTGAAAAATGAAAGCAGCGATTCTTGCTGAGTACGACAGCACCCTCTCACGTCCCCAATTCGTCTCGTATCAAGATGTGCCAGATCCGAAAATAACTGGTGGTTCCGATGTCATCGTGCGGATTGGCGGAGCAGGTGTCTGCCGCACCGACTTGCACATAGTTGAAGGGCTGTGGCGGGACCGCGTTAGGATAAAGTTGCCTTACATCATGGGTCACGAGAATGCCGGCTGGGTCGAGGCGGTCGGTGAATCGGTCCAAAGCGTCAAGGTGGGCGATCCCGTGATCTGCCATCCTTTGCTCAGCCGCGCTGACACTTTGGCTGCGCGCCGCGGTAACGATATGCACGCGGGTGGTGCCTTCCCGGGAATCGATTCAAACGGTGGCTACGCTGAGTTTCTGAAGACCTCAGAGCGGGCGCTCGTCAAATTGCCTCAAACACTCGCGCCCAAGGATGTCGCTCCCTACGCGGACGCGGGTCTCACAGCGTATCATGCCGCGAAGAAGGCGGCCGCGATCCTGACCCCCGCTGACTGTGTGGTAGTGATCGGAGTTGGCGGACTGGGGCACATCGGAGTGCAGGTTCTCAAGGCGCTCAGTGCCGCTACCATAATCGCGGTGGACCGATCCGAAGTCGCGCTCAACCTGGCCAGCGAGAGCGGCGCAGACCGCGTCGTAAAGGCCGACGGCGGCGAAGTTGACCAGGTCCTCGCCTTGACCGACGGACTCGGAGCTCAAGCGGTCATCGATTTTGTCGGTGAAGGTGACTCGGTGAAAAACGGGTTACAAATGACCCGAAATGCAGGTTGCTACTATATTGTGGGTTATGGCGGCAAGGTGGAGATTTCGACGATGGACATGATCGTCTCAGAGAAATCGATCGTCGGCAACCTGGTGGGAACCTATCCCGATTTGGTGGAGTTGATGGCACTTGCCAACCGAGGGCTGGTCAAACTAGCGACCCAGGAATACCGCCTGGCCGACGCTAACCTCGCCCTTCACGACCTGAAAAACGGGCGAATCAAGGGAAGGGCCGTACTGATCCCCTGACGCGGCATGCGTTTGCTGGCAGAGGAAAATCGGCCAATACGCAACCGCGGCGGATCGCTCACCCGCCTCATGGCGGCGATTTTCATGATCGGTGCGAACCTTGGCCCTGCAAGACCCCTCCCGGCCCGGGCTGCTGATAATTCCGCCAAGCCGACCATCACGGAGGAAGACCGCACCAAGGCTGGCGAGATTTTCAGCGAACGCTGCGCTACCTGCCACGGTGCTGACGGACGCGGCAACGGACCTGCCGCCGCGAATCTGAAGCCCAGGCCGATTGATTTCCATAATCAGAGTTGGCAGAAATCGGTGACCGACGACACCATGGCCAAAGCGATAATCTTTGGGGGGCGCGCCGTTGGCAAAAGCGGTCAAATGGCACCTAATCCTGACCTCGAAGACGAGCCGGCGATTGTTGCGGCGCTGGTCGAAAAAATTCGCAAATGGGCCCGATGAGAGCCGTATGCTTCGGCGCTGATTGAGATGGCTATGCCGGCGCAGTTTGAAGCTGCGCCTGTTGCCAACTTCAAATAGATAACGGTGGACAACGTGAAGAAATTGAAACGGCGCGAGTTTTTGCAGAAAGGTGCACTGGTGGTTGCCGGTGCTGCAGCATTCGCCTCCGGAGTTACAGTTGTCGCGGGGGCCGAATCGTGGACCGCCCGGCTAAAAGCGCTCAACGCGCACCAGGGTCAGACGCTGCTAGCCATGTCACGCCAACTCTTCCCTCATCCGCAGCTTGATGACAGCTATTACATCCCAGTGGTTCAGGATCTCGATGCCGAAGCCGTCAATCGGCGCGACACGGCGAGACTCCTAGAGGAAGGCGTGGCACGGCTGGATTCGCTCAGGGGCGCTAAATTTGTCGCCCTCACCCCTGCCGAGCAAATCTCGGTGCTCAAGCAAGTGGAGAACAGCGACTTCTTTGTCAAAGTCCGCAATAGCGAGCTGGTCTCGCTTTATAATAATCATCGGGTGTGGAAAAAACTCGGCTATCCTGGAGCCTCCTACCCCATCGGCGGCTACTTGCATCACGGATTCAATGATTTGCACTGGCTGCCGGACCCGCCCGAGTCTGCCAGTCCGAAACCAGCTTGAAGCATCTCCCTAACTGTGAGCGCCGCTAAAAACCGGGAGCACATTAAAGCAATTCCGGCTGAATCAGCCCTGGGCGCTTTTCGCAAACGAGGACGATCGTGGCACGATATGATTACAATGACGATTCGGTGGTCGTAATTGTCGGCTCTGGTGCCGGTGGCGGCACACTCGCCAACGAGCTGTGTCGCAAGGGACTAAAGGTCGTGCTGCTCGAGGCCGGAGCCGCTCAGTCGCCAGCCACTTTCCGCAATGATGAGTGGTTTGCCTTTAACCAGCTCGCTTGGCTGGACAAACGAACCACGTCAGGCTCCTGGCGGATCGCACGGGATTTCCCCAATCTCCCCGCCTGGACTTGCAAGACCCTCGGCGGTACTACAGTTCATTGGGCCGGCGCAGCTCTGCGCTTCCAGGAACACGAATTCAGAGCGCGGACAGTATACTCGAATATCGCGGGAGCCAATCTACTCGACTGGCCGCTCACACTTGAAGAATTAAAGCCCTATTACGCCAAGGCCGAGGATAAGCTCGGAGTAACGCGTACCAACGACATCCCCGGTCTCCCTGGCAACAACAACTTCAAAGTCATGTACAACGGCGCCACGCGGGTCGGCTACCGCACCGTTCACACGGGCCGAATGGCGATTAATAGTCGTCCTCGTGACGACCGATCGGCCTGTTGGCAATTGGGCTTCTGCTTTCAGGGCTGCAAATCAGGAGCGAAATGGTCGACGCTATATACCGAGATACCGAAAGCTCAGGAAACTGGCCGGCTCGATTTACGTACTCGCTCGCAGGTCCTCGCGGTTGAACATGACAAAAGTGGCAAAGCAACCAGCGTGGTCTACGCCGACAAAGATGGCAAGCAGGTGCGTCAAAAGGCTCGGCTGATTTGCCTCGCGTGCAACTCGATCGAAACCGCCAGATTGCTCCTCAACTCTCATTCATCGATGTTTCCGCATGGCCTGGCGAACTCCTCTGGGGAAGTTGGCAAAAACTACATGCGCCATACCACAGGCTCGGTCTTCGGTATCTTTAGAAAGCCGGTCCACATGTATCGCGGGACAGTAATGGCTGGCATCATTCAAGACGAAGCCGGATTGAACACGAAGCGGGGTTTCACCGGGGGCTTTGAGTTTGAAACGATCTCCCTGGGGTTGCCCTTTGCGGCTACTTTTCTCAGACCCGGCGCCTGGGGACGTGATTACACACGGCTCCTCGAACAGTACGATAACATGGCTGGCATGTGGATTGTCGGCGAAGACATGCCGCAGTCAACCAACGCCGTTACACTGCATCCAACCGAGAAGGACCAGTTCGGCTTGCCTATCCCCAACGTTCACTACGATGACCATCCCAACGATGTGGCTATGCGACAATACGCGTATCGGCGTGGAGCCGCAGTTTACGAGGCGGTCGGCGCGGTTGAAACCATCGAAGTCCCCCCGTATCCTTCCACCCACAACCTGGGGACCTGCCGCATGAGCGCTAACCCGCGCGACGGTGTGTGTAACAAGTGGGGACAGACCCACGATATCAAAAATCTCTTTATTTCGGACGGAAGCCAGTTCACCACCAGTGGCGCGGAAAATCCCACTTTGACTATCGTGGCCTTGGCGATACGACAGGCAGACTATATTGCGGCCGAGTGTTCTCGCCACAATATTTGATCGCCGCCTTTTACTGCCGCATGGCGGGAAACTGTTAAAAAAGTTTATAATCAGAGCCATGCGGACACATCAGGCAGTTGTCGGTCTCTTCGCGCTTTTACTCGCGATGGCAAGTGTCAATACTGGTCATGCGAGTAAGGGCGACTATTTGCCAGACATTCCGCTCACCGACCAGAATTCTCATACCATCTCTTTGGCTGCGCTGCGCGGTAAACCGGTACTAGTCGGATTTATTCATACAACGTGCAAAGGCGTCTGCCAGATGATGACGGCCAATATGCGGTCCGTCACCTCGATGCTCCCGCCGCGTAGAGTGGCTAACGTGACGATGCTGCTGATAACGACCGATCCCGCCGACGACCATCCAGCGGAACTCCTGCACTATGCCAAGGCTCAGGCGCTAATGGGTAAGCAATGGGTGATTCTGACCGGCCCCGCTTCCAGCATCAGCCGAGTGATGCGCCTCTACGGAGTGAAGCATGAAGATAGCGACGACGCGATGATGCACGTAATGAAGCTATTTCTGATTGCGCCGGACGGCAGCCTTGCCCACGTGTACCCAGGCATGAAATTATCGCCGCGTTTGGTTGCAGCGGACATAGAGAATTTGTCCCAACCCCATCAGGCGTCGGCCAAACCGCCAGCAACGAACTGACCGAATATTCCTCTACGTCACTCGCGCCGTGGCCACCCGCTGTCCGCGTCGACCCCGCTTAATAATTCAGAATCTCCAACTGCTCACCACCAAGCGGGGCCAGCCCCAGCGAATCGATAAAATTGACGACCTCGCGCAAGGCTGAATCAACGAACGCCCGATCACTGCCGACCTGACAGATACCCAGTTCGGCGCGCTGCCACATGTCATGGCCATCGGATTCGGCAATCGAAACGTTGAACTTGTTACGAACGCGGTCCTTGATCGCGCGGAGGACTTGTCGTTTGCCTTTAAGTGAATGATTCTCGGGCAGGAAAAGGGTAAGCCGCAGCACACCTACAACCATTGCAGATGCTCTCTCCCATCGCGAAGACGTCGCCGATTTAGACTAGCCAATGTGAAGAACCACGGCAAAGAGGCTGGCTCTCGAGACCGTAACGAAAAACCGCCTCGTCGGCCGAATCCTGATCAAACTGAAAAAAGCGTCAACCATGATCACTGTACCAGCAAGCTCGAGCGCAGCCTGGTCCCTTAGGCTGGCCCGATTTCCGTTGCGCGCCGCAGTTGCCATTCTGGTCAGGGTATGAAAGGCGAACCATTCGACCCTGTGGCGCCCGCTGTCGAACAGTCACTGCTGGTCAAAGGTTGGGTGACATGCTATCGCTTGCGTCGCATCAGGTACGGGGCCTCGGGTATCGGCTCATAGTGCGCTAGCAAGAATGCTGTGACCGACACGAGATGGACAACATCGCCTGATTCGGCACGATAATCTCGGGCGCAATCTGCCCTGATTGTAGTCCCTCCAGAAGCTGATTGCGCTCCTCCTGCTTAAGCATCAACGGGATGTCACCATGTATGAACGGGTAGTGCCATGCAGAGCGACGAAACACTCCCAGACCGGACCAGCCATCCATTACGCTATCGGTGGGCGACGTGTTTGTCAGCAGGTAGCGTAGTCTCTTCAACTGCGGCTCGTTCGTCGAGCCCAATTCCTTATACATGTGATCAATTTGATGGAGGCTCAGAGCGATTAACAAAACCGCCACTCCAACATCGCGGAACTTGATCAATAACGCGGTACCACTGATCAGCAGAATCGCGAACAAAATATGCATCGTCGGGGGCCGTCGTGCCGATAACAGGGCAATGGCTCCGTAGAGCAGCGATATCAAGCCCGCCGCCGCGGCAGCCTTGGCGACGCTCTTCGCGGCAGCAAAACGCTTCGTATAGATCCGGTCAGCAAAGGTGCTGAGCAGGTCGCCTGCGTAAAGGGCTAACAGAGGCAGAAAAAGCAGGTAATTCTGTGGCCATGGCGTCGGTAGCGCAAAGACGCCGCCGATTGTCCCAATCGTGCTCAAGAACAGCAGCCAATCGGCCGAGAATCGCCGGTCGCGAGGAATCGCACGGAACAGGCCTATCGAGCCGAGCACCGCAAGAACTGCGTCATGTGCGATGCATTGGTGAAGTATAGGGTCAGGTACAGGATGAATTTTCCATCGCAGGTTCAGCAGCATGTGAGCCAAAAAGGCGCCCAATGAATTATGGAGAGCAAAGTACAGGCCTGTAATCAAAATCGGCGCAAAGAATGCCACGAGCTGCAGCAGGCAACGCAGCGAGCGTTTGCGCACGGACTCAGCACCGGCAAGCAAATACCAGAGCATTGCCGATGCGAACCCGGGAAGGACCGCCACTATCTTCAGCAAGCACATTAGTGCGCCGCCGAGTAAAAAGCCGCTCAACATGAACGGCTCAAGGCTGCTATACCCCCGCTCCTTACCGTCCACCGCTCGCACGGTAGCAGCGAGGCAACCAAGCCAGAGCACCAGTGCGAGTCCATCTGGGCGAACCTCGAGCGTCTTATGGGTGAGAATCACCGATGTGCTGAGCAACACCGCAGACAACCAGGCAACTTGCTGCCCACGCCACATGCGTCCAAGAACGAAGGTCAGGAAGACTGTGATGGCGCTGAATGAGACCATGAGTCGCCGCGCCAAAAAGATCAACGCGGCTGCATAGTCAGGATTGATTTCAACTTGGTAAAAATGGAAAAGCGGTGCCAGCAGAAAATAAAACCAAGGCGTATGATGCTCGAAGAAGTCCCGATAGGGTATGAGCCCATGCCAAACGGACCACGCGGCGTGAAGATGCCAGAATTCGTCAGGATTGAAGGCGACGCTGCGCGCCCGCACCACGCGCCACAGACCCAGACCGCCAACTATCGCGAATGCGGTGAACTCGAACGGTCGCGATGAAAGGGACTTCGCGCAAGTCTCGCGGCTGGCCAGGTCCCGCAGTCGTGAAGTTCGGATCGGCGTTTGGACCTCATGTCTATGCGTTATCACCGCTTTTCCGATTTCAAGACAAACAGTGGCCGAACTCCGACCCCGAGCGGACCGCAACCGGAGAACTGACGCCAAATCGCTGTGTTGGGCATTCGTGAAAGCGCGATGAGATAAGGTGAGCGGCTTGATCCGATTACCAGCGGTATCGGAGGCTCCTGTTCCGGTTCATGGTTGGCCGGATAAACATAAAGGTCGCGTCCATTCAACGAATACCCGGCATCTAACTGTCGCCGTGGAACGCCTTGCCTCAGCAGGCTTTCGGTCTGGTTCACCACGGCCTGCATCGAGCAATGATACGACGCGGTGCCGCCAGCTGACACCAATGCCAGTGCGAGAATCATGGCTGCGGTCGCTATGCTCGCGCGCCACTGCGGTGGCCGGGTCAACGCCAGTACGAGGCTGGCCGCCGGAACTATGACCAGGTCATAGCGATCTGAAAAGAACCACAAACACGGCATCATCAGCCAATAAAGTGCACTTCCAAATAGCAGGGCAAGCACGATCCGATTACCACCACGCGCAGCCTCCCAAGCGGCGCTGCAGATCCCAGCGAAGCCAATTACCCCAAGTCCCAGCATTGGCCATTCGAGCCCTTTCGGGAGCTCGGTACACGGCTTTCCGCTCAGCACCAAGGCAGAATAGGAGCCGCCGAAACAGCTTATCGCCGTCAGATCCGCCACTGATCTTCGGCTAAGCCGCACTGTCACAGCGATGATCGCTATCACACTTCTGACCAGGCTTGAGCGCCATCGCCCGATTGCGTGCACTGCTGCCAGGGGACTCAAGACGAGACCAAGATAGATCGCTGGGGCCAGAACACCGCGAACCAGGTAAGTGCGCAGAGGTACCAGCCAAAAGCCACTCCGTAATCGATCCATCTGATATTTGAGCATCCAGGGTTCCGGAGTGAGCATGGTAATCCATAGCCAAAAGCCAGCGGACGCGATTATGGCGAGGATTAGAGGAGTTATGCTGACGAATCTCGAAAGTCCCTTCTCCCCATCCTTATACCCCCGCATCAGCAGCACCGCTCCCTGACCGGCGATCGCGATAACGGCAAAGGGCCGTATCGCAAACCCGACCACCGCGGCACAACCCGAGAGCCACAGCCACTTTCGTGACCCCGCTAGTGAATAGGCAAACGCTGCATACGAAGCGAGCAGTGTCGTGATGAACGGGACCTCGGTCATGAACGAGAAACTCAGAAAGAGGTAGCATGGATTGCACACAAGCAGCGCTGCCGCGACAAAAGAAGAGCCGCTATTCCCCCCACATCTGCGCCCCAGGTAATAGAGCAGGATGCCCCCGATGATGCCGAGTCCAGCAGTTGAAAGGTCAAGTGCGCGCGAGCTTTCGCCGAAAACCCTGCTCCAGAGCGCACCATAAAGCACTTGTGCCACTGGCAACGCCTGCGTGAAACCTGCAAACTGAATTTCGCCGGTTCGGTTGAAATGCGCCACAGCGTGCTCATAAACCCACGAATCCCCCACCGGTGCCGCGCTCAACGGCCAAACAACGCAGTAAACTACGCCGTACCATGCGAGGATCGCCGCACCCACCAGCACGATCTCGCGCCAGCTGGCATCGGCGTCAATTCTGGTCGCGCGGAAGAAGGATGCGAAATTTCGCGGAGAGGCGTCTTCAGGACCGCTCATTGCGCGCGTTAACCGCACTGTGCGACTAGTCGGCTCAACACCTTGTCCGAGTCGAAATACTCGCGGGCAATCTCATAGGCCGCTTGAGCGTGATGCTGTGGATTCGCGAGCACCGCTTCGATTGCCTCACATGCCTCATCGAGCGTCGAGAATTTTAAGACTCCGTCGCCGGTTGGCACCGCGCATCCGAAACCGGTGTCCTGAACCACCGCGGGAACTCCGAGCGCCAGATAACATGCCGTTCGGCATGAGAACCATCCGCTACGACTGCGGACGTAGGCGTTCTTGGCAACACTCCATTCGCCGTAAGAATTCGCCAGATATTGGCGATAGCGCCATGGGTCGGCTGACGCCTGATAGCCATCGATCAGCTTCCAACCAGCTTGGACTAACTGTTCATGCGGCGGTCGCCCACTCATAGCGATCTCGAACGCGGCTGGCGTCCTTCGTGGCAGGTCGATAAATTGCAAGAATTCGCCACTCTTGCCGGAATATGTGACTCCATTAACCGTTGGCCCCTGCTCGCGCGGGTCCCAGGACATCACCGTTGTAAAGACGCGCCGACGAGCCGAGAGCGGCACCTGGTCCTTGAACTGATCCATTACGATGGGCTGACGGGTAGGAGCCCAGTTGAACAACTCGCGGGGCACTTTGCAATCCGGCTGTAAGATGTTTTCGGCGAAGGTCAGAAAGACGTCGTGCTTAAACAGCATCCCCATCCGATAGAGGAGGTCGGGATCGCTAATCCGGCCTGCGACGTACTCCGGAATGATGGCCTGCGTGTACATCGGGTCACTGTCGATGAAAACCACGCGCCTGGCGGCGAAATATTCTTCGCGCATATTGCAAGATCCGGAAATATGCACGAACAGGTCAGCTGAACGACAAAACTCAACAACTCGTTGCCAGTCCTGACCCCAACTGGCGCCTGTTGCATCTCGGAAAAACCATCTCTCGGTCATTCGCGGGCTGAGCCGCGCCAGTTCACGCGCCAAATAGACGGCATTCTGTGCTCCAGATTCAATGAAGGTTTGAAGACGCGGCTCGTAGCACCACCGTCCGGTATCTTCGATGTACATGACGTCGTGGCCCAAGCGCATAAACCCGAGAACATACTGAAGATAGTCCCAAAATGGTCCGCCGAGCGGGAAGGTAGCCGCCAAGCCGGTTACCACTATGCGAAGTCGTGACACGCCCTGCACTCTTCCGATTATCTCCGCAGCTACACCACCAGTGAGCCAGAAGCTTGGATATTGCAGTATCGTATCCAAGCCCAGAGTGAGAAGGCAGCTTTCTTGAGCGGCTTTCGAGGAGGAGGGCGCCGGCTTGGAATGCTGGCGTCGAAGCACATATTGGTGCGCCGGAGGAGAGGGATTTTTGGTTGGCCGTTGACAGATGCGAAGAAATGGCGAAAATACATGCCATGGCCGTCATGGGAACTATCGCCTGGAAGCCCGAGGCCGAAGCTCAGGCGCTTGTCTCTGCCCATTCTTCACCATCTACCAGCGTTGCCGATAATCGAACCAAAATCCTTGAATTTAAAGCAGTTTTTCGGGGGCACGAACTAACTCGCAAGGGCTATAGAATCTCATCCGGTATTCCTCCGGTCGATAATCTCATTGGAGGTGGCATTGTAAAGGGAAGAATTAGCGAAATTATTGGCGCCCACGGTACAGGTAAAACCTCTCTGGCCGCAGCCTTCGCCGCTCATGTTACGCAGAATCAAGCAGTTGCATGGATCGATACTTCGAACAACTTTGATCCTCTCAGTATTGCTGCCGCCGGAGTTGAGTTATCCCGGCTATTATGGGTGTCATGCCGACAGGCCGAAGTAACACGGGCAGCGTCAGAAAACTTTGCATATGGCTTACGAGTTCGAACTGCCAGTCTCAAGGTCGCCGAATGGATTCTCGCGGCTGGGGAATTTGGCCTGATAATACTCGATTTCGGCTCTAATCCACCTCAATTGTCACACAGCGCCATGCTCAGGCTGGCGCGAGCCGCCGAACGATGCGGGGCAGGAGTCCTGGTCCTCGCACCGCACCGAATATGTGGGACGTTCGCTGTACTAACGATCGCACTACGATGCAAACGCGCTCGTTTCAGTCGTTTGTGGGCAGGCGGGCCAAGCTTATTCGAAGCTCTTCATTTGGAAGCTTTGGTGTTGCGCAACAAATTGGGTGGGTCGGGTCGGAGCGCCGAATGGCGAGCGATAATTGAAGGGTCAAGCGGAAGGCAACGGGACCGGGGTCGGCACCAAATCGGGCAAATGCGACCGGCTCAACCCGCCGAAGCCGTTAGCTATTGAAGGCTAATCCTAATCAGTTGCACTGACGCGTTCGATGTATCGTGGCAGACTCATTCCTGACAAAGATCCTGGCGGTCGAGTTAATTCTCCTCCCTTGCTTCGCAACCGCCCTCCTCTGACCACTTCCGCAAACTTTTCTCACACCAAGAGAATCGCATGTCTGTTGGTGGCGGACTTTGCCATTGCGGCACTTACACGAGCCAACCCCGATTTGCGCGATCGTGCGTTTGCACTCATCCGGATGCCGACGACAGGCAGGCGGGCAGCCTATCAGCCCCACAGTGAGCTCAGTCAGGTCTCACCTGCCGCACGCGCCGCAGGAGTGCGGCCGGCAATGACCGTGGCGCAAGCTCGTGCGCTGATTCCTGATTTGATCGTGCGGTGTCCATCGCCGGCGGCTGAACGCGCGGCCGCTGATGCTCTGCTTGACATGGCTGAATCTATCTCGCCGGTGGTTGAAGAAGGCAAACCTGGGTGTATCTGGCTCGACCTGACCGGCGTGGAGCAGCTTTATGGATTTCCCAGGGACACCGAAAAGCCAGCCGAAAATTTGGAGGCTACGATCGCTCAGGAGCTAATCCGGCGAGCACGCCGAATTGGACTGGAAGCGGCAGCCGGGATTGCTGCCAACAAAGAGATTGCTCATCTGGCAGCACGATGCGGAGGGGCGAGAGTAATCGCCGCTGGAATGGAACGAGAATTCCTCAATTGGATGCCGCTCGACTTGCTCGAACTGGATTCGAACGGACGCGGAGAAGAGGTTGAATTAATGCTGCAGCGGCTTGGAATCCGTCGCCTCGGCGATATTGCCCGGATCGATAGCCGTCAGCTCGGCAGCCGCCTCGGGCGTTATGGAGTGCAACTGGCTCGGCTGGCCCGTGGTGAGGGTTCAGCCACC
Source organism: Pseudomonadota bacterium (assembly GCA_021323945.1). GTDB lineage: Bacteria > Desulfobacterota > Binatia > Binatales > Binataceae > JAMXLL01. Next base: position 21,688 of record JAJPKA010000003.1, read on the forward strand.
ATCATTACCCGACCTCGTACGGAGAATTTCGTCGAAGTAGCCGAACTCGACTACGGCATCGATCAGCTGGAACCGTTGGGATTTGTCCTGCATGGAATGCTCAAGCAACTCACCGCAAGACTCCAGATGCGCGGTCTGGCTGCCGGTGATCTGATACTTACGCTGGAGCTGGCCGACCACCGACATGATACTCGTCGGGTGGCGGTTAGCGCTGCCACCCTCGAAACACGTTCATTACTGACGCTACTTAAATTACACCTGGAAAAATCACCGCCTGCCGCCGCAGTTGAGGGAATTCGCTTAACAATTGAAGCGCGCACTCGCCGCCCGATGCAAAATGATCTGTTCCTGCCACCTGCGCCAGCGCCAGATCGACTGGAGACGGCAATTGCGCGCATTGCCGCCTTATGCGGGCCTGACTGTGTCGGGACTCTCGTCCCCGCTGATTCCTATCGGCCCGAGGCGGTACGCCTTACCAAGTTCGTGCCGCCACCTCCTTCACCGCCAACCGAATTGTCTGCAGATGAATCCGCAGAACGGCAATCATCGTTTCCTACCGGAATTATTGGGCAGCAAGGCTTTTCTTCTGCCGGGTCAGCCCCGGTAACTAATAAAAAGAGCGATAACCCACAGCATCATAACGCGGCAGCTTCTTCAACTGCGACCCCGGATCAAGAGGGCATTAACAAGAGGGCCGCCGGTCTCGCCAATAGTCATGACTGTACGCCGATCGTGCTGCGGGCGATTCGTCCAGCGGTAGAGGTTGAAGTGATATGTATTCGGAATTCGCCGGAATTCGTGCGGGGTGCCGGTATCTGCGCTCGTGTGGTCTCGTCGGCAGGACCCTGGCGCCGCCAAGGTGAATGGTGGGCAGCAACGCAATCAACCGCCGATCCTGCGATGACCAATAGTGCATCGCTCGCCTATCAGCGCGATTATTATGAACTCGCACTGGCCGATGGCGCTGTCTATCGAATCTATCTGGACTTATCCAGTGGCAGATGGTTCGCAGATGGCATTTACGATTAAAGCAACTCTGACCATGCGCCATTCAACATCACCCACCAGCCGCAAATCTCAATTGCGCGCCAACGCTTTGCGCAAGGCCGCAACGTTATGTACGAGCTGGCTCGGCAAATTCAGCGTACCGGCCACGTTGGAATATGGATACAAGCGCCCATTGACGTGCGCGTGGAGCGGCACCCCCGGACCCTGATGGATCTCATAATCGAGCGGCAGCGGCCCGAGGATGTGCACCAGGCGAAAAATTGCGCGCGCAAACCTACGCAGCTCATCGCCGTCCAATTCCGTCAAACTTCCACGAAACGCGGGCATGATGACATCGTAGCTCCGCGGGAAGGCTCCGATCGGACTCGCATAGCTAATCACCCCGTCGCGCTGCTCGATCATCAATCCGGCGCGATCGACAATCTCGAGCAATTGTTCCCATAATCCCGGGTTTTCGCGTTCTGCCCGCCGCTCAGCTTCGATCGCCGGCAACAATTGTGGCGCGCCTATCACTTGTTGATGTGGATGTGGCTGCGACGCACCCGATTCACGCCCCTGATTTTTGCGGATGACCACGGACCGGACCGCAGGATTTTCCAGTACTCGGCGAATCAGCCGTACATCCGTCAACAACAACTGATAGAAATGCTCCTCCCCTAATGCAGCCGTGCACATCAGATCGTTAATCGAGCGCGGATGGTCACTAAAGTGTCGTGGATCCTCCACAACGATATACGACTCGTTGCGGCCACCCGTTAGACTCTCCGGAATGCGCGGGAAGCGATTGTTGAAGACGCGGATAACCCAGCCTGCCCCTTCGCAGAGTCCGCGCCCGTGCCAGCGTGGAAATTCGGCGGGCGTGACGCGCATCAGCTCCGGCGGCGCCAGGCTCTCGTTGCCGGGACAAAACGGACAGGTGCGCATCGCGTGGTCGAGCGCTTTGGGGTCAGGGAGCGGGGCTTCGGGATTCAATTCCTCGCGACCACCTAGGGTAAAGGCGAAGCTTTTGCCCCGGACGTCGACCACGTACGAAATAACTCCCGTGATCGGGCTCTTGATCCAAAGCAGCGCGCCGTCGCGCATCTCATATTCGATCGGCATAGTGCTAAGTCTAGCAACTGTCAGACTGCGGGTGCGAATCTCTGATCTTCAATCCTCAACCTCAGCAGCGGCCACTCGAGGCTCATTCTCCAATCGCAGTCTTCACCGCTGTGAGCATGCATGGTTCGTCAGCTTGAGTAAATCTGGGTGAAATCGCAAAGTTAGAAGCTGGTGCCATCACGAACGATCCATATTCTGCCCGAACAGGTCGCCAGCCAAATCGCGGCCGGCGAAGTGGTCGAACGACCGGCATCGGCTGTCAAGGAGCTCGTCGAAAATTCGCTCGACGCCGGTGCCGGCTCCGTTACGGTCGAAATCGAACGTGGCGGGACGAGCCTGATCAGCGTCGTCGACGACGGCTGCGGAATGAGCCGTGAAGATGCGCTGCTGTCAGTCCGACGCCACGCGACGTCCAAAATTCGGGAGGCCGCGGATCTAATGGCCATCCGCACCTTTGGCTTTCGCGGCGAGGCGCTGGCGTCAATCGCCAGCGTGGCCGAGATGCGCCTTCAAACTCGTCGCCGGGGCGAGGATTGTGGCGTTGAGATGTTGATCAACGGCGGACACGTCGAGCAGATTCGTGATTGCCCGCTCGCTCCCGGGACTCGGGTTGAGGTGCGCAACCTTTTCTTCAATACGCCCGCGCGGCTAAAGTTCCTGAAGACCGCGGTGACCGAGCAAACCGTGGTGGGCGAAGTGATCCAGCGGGCGGCGCTGGCAAATCGTCGCGTCGCTTTTCGTCTCAACGCGGATGGGCGCGTAATCTTTGAATTGTCTCGAGCGAGCTCGTTGCTCGAGCGAGCGCGACAGCTTTTTGGCGCCAGGCTTGCTGAGCGCCTGCTGAGCTTTGTCTTCAGCTGCGGTTCGGTATCAATTAGTGGTCTGACCTCGATCAGCCAGGAATCATTCGCTACGCCCCGCCTCGTCTTCACCTACGTTAACAACCGCCCCGTGCGCGATCGGATGCTCTTGCGCGCCATCGCGCGTGCTTACGAGTCGCTGCTTCCCCGAGGGCGGCACCCGGCGGTGGCCTTGTTCATTGAGCTGCCCGCCGCTGAGGTCGACGTCAATGTTCATCCGATGAAAACGGAGGTACGCTTTCGCCAGAGCGGCCGCATTTTTGAACTGGTTTATTCGGTCTTGCGGGAACGGCTCAAGGATCAAACCTGCAGCGAGATCGCGTTAAAAGTCAACGCTGACGAAACCGACGAGTCGCCATCGCTGCCTACTCCCTCCCTGGGGTCGACCGCCTGCGACGTCGGGGTCTCTACGGCTGGCGGGCCGATTCTGCCTCCTAGCCCAATTCCTGATGACGCCGCCGATCAGGCTTCCAGCCGACCTCTTCGGCTTGTCGCCGACCCAGTTAACGGCGCAACTCAATTCCCCCTGGGACTCGGTTTCCTCCATGGCAGTAATCCGCACGACCTCGAGCCGATACCGGCAACGACCCGGCCTGTTCCCCAGTATTCGAGCTTGCGCGTAGTCGGTCAGTTGTTCGCTGGCTTCATCGCTCTCGAGGGTGACGATGAGTTCATTCTGGTAGACCAGCACGCCGCGCATGAGCGAGTAACATTCGAGCGCCTGCGCGCCGAGCTGCGCGCTGGCGCAATCCAAGTTCAACCGCTGCTGACGCCCATCGTATTCGAACTGAATCCCAGCCGCGCCGCCCCCACGATCGCAGCTCTGCCCGAATTACGAGTAATGGGCTTCGAGGTCGAGCCGTTCGGACCAACGACTGTACTGCTCAAGGGTACACCGGCGGTCTTCGGCGCGACGGACGGACGCCAACTGTTTTCCGACTTTCTTGACAGCATTGGTGAAAGCGGCTTGCGTTTGCACGAGGTCGAGCTGGAAAACTGGCTGAAAACCATCGCCTGCCATGGTTCACTGCGAATTGGTCGTGCGCTCGACATGCGTGAAATCTCGTCCCTGCTTGAGCAGCTCGACCGGACCGAATTCAAAACCAACTGCCCGCATGGTCGCCCTGTGCATATCGAGTTTCGTCGAACGCAGCTCGAGCGAATGTTCCGCCGCTAATCCGCGGAAGGAGGAACAGGCAACCTTAACCGGATGTAAAAAGTCTCATCACAGAATCTGGCGCCGGTGGACACCGCAGGGTGGCAAGGTTATGGGCAACGTGGGCCGCCGAGCTCATACCCACCAAGGCGACACTGACACCAGGCGTGGAGCGAGCAAACTGGATAGAGCGCTGCGCGTCGGATTCCAGTCCCGGAAAAGCTGTCTGCAACATCGCAGGCAGGCGGCTGGTTAGTTGGCCCTGCAGCAGGGTTGCGCTGGTACAGACTGCGATTCCCATCGCATCAGCGGCTGCAAGCAAACTGACCTGGCTGCCATCAGCCAGTCGCTGATTGCGCAAACTGAGCGCTTCGGTCATCGCGAGATTGTAAGGCAGCTGGATGACCTTGAAGTGATGACTCGAGCCGCCAACATCGTGGGCGGCGTTGACTAATTCAGTTAACGACAAATAGGCGCGCTCGCCCGACCTGAGACGAAATCCATTCCAGGTTGCTACGCCGTAGCAACCGATCTGCCCGCGCTCGACCGCCTGCTCCAGAAACTCAAACGCGTTGCGGGTGCGAGCCATGGATTCGTCACGGGTGATTTCAGCCAGTTGTGTCTCGGGATTATGAATATAATAGATGTCGAGGGTTTGGAGTTGCAGATTCGAGCGGCTGAGCTCGAGCATCGCGCCTAGATAGCGCGGTGTCATACAATGCATGCCCTGAACCAAATCGCCCTGCGCAATGATGCCCGGTCTGATAAAATTGTCCTCGAACCAGACTCGCGGATTGGCGGGCATTGACTCATCGAAGGGGATGTAACCCCCTTTGGTCGCGACCATGACGTGGTTGCGTTTGAGCTCACCATTGCGGATAAGCTCATTAAGCACCCTGCCGATCACGCGTTCGCTCCGCTGGCATCGATAATTTACCGCCGTATCAATCAGGTTGATCCCGCCGGTGACGGCGGCTCTGAGCGCGGCAAAGTACGCTTCATCGGTGGCCGCGTCCTCCTCGCCCAGGTACGTTCCGATCCCTAAAGACGAGATAGAGCAATTGAGCACCGAGCGGTAGTTTTGCGGGTAAACAGCAAAACGGCGCGCATAAGCCGCAGTGCCCTCAGCTGTTGCGTGTTCGTTCAGCATTGGTAACGCTCCGCTTGCTTTTTGCGAGCTTCAACGACTTTGCCTGAGCGCATCGCCTGCGACAAGCAGCACTTGCCACAATCTGCCGCACCTGAGCGGCAGGATCAGCGGCAAAGGTGCTAACGTATGTTCATCGCACTGATCGAAGGTTCATACAGTACTTGGATTACGTTGCCGTCTGGATCGCGAAGGTAATACGAGACTGAGCCGTCACGATGGCGCCGGAGCGGTCGAAAAATCTCAAGATTGTTTTCCTGAGCCCATTGATAACTCGCCTGCAGATCCGCGATGGACGCTACCACAAAGCCTAGGTGGTCAAGGGATTGTCCCGTCCGCTCAGCCACTGTGCCGCGATGGAGCGCGAGGTTGTCAGAGCCGGAACTGAGGTAGGCATTGTCCGGATCGGGCTGCCATACCACCCTCATCCCAAAGACTCGTTGGTAGAAGTCGACTGCCCGTGCAACATCCCTGACATTCAGCGCGAGATGCCGTAATCCCTGATGTTTTATCATTTTGTTAATCGGCTACCTTGAGAGTTTTGTAACCGACCACTGCCCAAATCGGGTCCGATCCCACCCCTGCTTGCCGGCTTCGGTCGATAAGTTCAATCCGCTCAAAGGCATCCGCTTGAACAAAGTATCGTTTGACGATTTCCGGCCGTTGCTGCTCACTCGCCATCAGCCAAAACGCTATGGCCTTGGTGGGGAACATGCGGTTGGAAAATGTCACGATGAAAGGCGCCCCTGTCCTGAGTACCCGCCCGGTTTCCGCAAAAACCTCAAACGGGTGTACCAAATACTGCACGGAAACGGTCATGACCGCGCCGTCGAAGGTAGCATCGTCGAAGGGGAGTCGCGGCTGCCGGTTGAGGTTATGGATTACGATGTCGGTAAGGGCCGGGTTGTCCGCCATCTCAGCCCGATTTAGCCCGAGACCGACAACCCGTTTGGGTCGCAGGCTCGATGGCAAATGGGACCGCCAGCTGCTCATCAGGTCGAGGATCGCGGCCTCCTTTGGAAGGAGTCGCTCGTAAATCCTGACGACTTCAGCAATCGCTTGCTGGTCGATATGCACCACAAAGCGCGGCTGCTCGTAGAAAAGCTCATCATCCGACTCGTCGAGTCGGCGGCGCAGCTCTGGAGGCAAAAGATCTGCCATTTCGGTTCTTCCGACTTACTGAGCCGATACCTTGTTCCTGGGATCGTTCCGGGTAAAGACCGGCGTTGACATTGTTTGCAGGCAGGGCCTAAATTAAAACACCTTTCCAGAATCGCCTAAAGCTGATCCTGGTGCTTTCGGGCCTCTGAGAAGCTTAGTTTCCATGATCCGGCGGGATAAAACAAACTATGTTATTCAATCGGTAGCGCATTCTCTCGACGTGCTCGAACAGTTCGCCGGCGAAGCCGAGGAGCTCGGCGTCACGGAGCTATCTAAACGGCTCAAACTTCACAAAAACAATGTCTTTCGCCTGCTCGCGACCCTTGAGGCACGTGGCTACATCGAGCAAAACCGTGCGAGCGAGAACTACCGGCTCGGAATCAAGTGCCTCCAACTGGGCCGCCACTACATCGAGCGGATGGGACTAGTGAAACAGGCACGCCCTCTTCTCGAAGATATCGCTCGCAGAGCTCGCGAGACCGCCTTCGTTGCAATCGCGCGGGGAGACGGCGTGGTCGCCATCGAAGCGGCCGAACCAGTCGACCGCATGGTTCGCATTGCTCCCCCCATCGGCCATGTACTTCCACTTCATTGCACAGCCATGGGCAAGGCTTGCCTCGCTTTTGACACCCAGGAACACCTTCGCATGGGACTACCGGAACAGCTGGAACGGTTCACGCCACGCACTATAACCGAGCGCAGCGCTTTGCTCGAACAGCTCAATTGTATCGCCAGCCAAGGCTATTCGGTCGACTTCGGCGAATACTTCGAGGATGTGACGTCTCTGGCGGTGCCGGTCCGCGATTACACTCGTGCGGTCATTGGCTCTCTGGCACTCGCCGGCCCCTGCTACCGTATCTCGACCGACCGGATCAAGCAGGAACTCGCGCCATTGGTACTGGAGGTCGGGCGAGAGCTTTCCTACCGCCTCGGTTACAATGAATAATAGCTAGCATCGAGCGGGCAGTGCGGCTGGCCGCGGAGAGCGGCCGTCGGCCGTGCGACTCGGCCGTCTGCAGTCCGTTCCCGAACGGAATCTTGACCGGTAGAAATTTAACCGTGCTCATCCACCGACCCCGCGAATGCGGGTCGAAAGTTGAGTCATCGACGACAAAAATCACAAATCAGCATAATTTAGGGTCCCATCATTATGAAAATCCTGGTTCCCATAAAACGCGTGCCCGACCCGGCAACCACCATTCGCGTACTACCAGACGGCAGCGGCATAGCGACGGACAACATCAAATGGGTAATCAATCCGTTCGACGAGATTGCTTTGGAAGAAGCGCTTCGGATCAAAGAACGGCAAGGTGCGGGTGACGTGGTCCTGGTCTCTATCGGCCAGCAGAGCTGGCAGGAACAATTGCGCACCGGTTTGGCGATGGGCGCCGATCGCGCCATCCTGGTCAAAGCAGAGCAACCCGTTGATACCTTCGCCGTCGCCCGTATTCTCGCCAAAATAGTCGCCGATGAGAAACCCGAACTAGTCATAATTGGCAAGCAAGCGATCGACGACGACTCCAACCAGGTCGGGCAGATCTTGGCCGAGCTCCTGGGCTGGCCTCAGGCGACCTTTGCGTCGAAAATCGAGATTGCCGACGGACGTTGCACGGTGATCCGAGAGGCGGACGGAGGCTTGGAAACGGTCGCCTTTACGCTGCCGGCCGTAATTACCACTGACTTGCGCCTGAATGAGCCCCGATATGCATCGTTACCGGGCATTATGAAGGCTCGCAAAAAGCCCCTCAAAGAGATCGCGGTCGACACCCTAGGTCTTGACCTGCATCCGAGAGTGAAGATCAAGGCGATGAAGGCTCCCCAAAAACGGCAGGCGGGCCGTAAACTCAGCTCCGTTCAGGAATTGGTGCAAGCACTCCACACCGAGGCCAAGGTAATTTAATCCGTCGTGCAACGTCCCGACCACGCAGAGAGACCTTACCAGCTCTCTTATCTCTTCGACTCGGAGAGCTTCGCGGACCGACGGCCCCACTGCAGAACCTGGGGTGATGACGCTTTCTTGTGTACTTGTAAAGGATGAAAATCGATGGGTGACGTACTCGTTCTTGCCGAACATCGCGATGGCCACTTCCCGAAGACGACCCTGGTAGGCATCAACGCCGGTCTCGAGATGGCGCGTAAACAAGGCGGCAATTGTCTGGCTGTCGCGCTCGGTGACAATCTCGACGGCCTGCTTGCGGACCTGGCTCGGTACGGTACCGCAAAGGTTATCGGACTTGAAGATGCACGCCTCGTCCATCCGATGGCGGATGCTGTGGCTCAGGCCGTAGCTGCGTTAGTTAAGAAAATCGGCATCCAAACCGTGATGGCCACGGCGACAGCCATGGCCAAGGATGTGATGCCGCGCATTGCTGCCCGCCTCGACGCTCCGATGGCCTCGGAAATCATCGCAATCAACGACGATGGAAGTCTGGTCCGGCCGATGTACGCCGGCAACGTGCTGGCGACGATCGAGCTGGAGGGCCCGGTGCGGGTGGTTACTGTTCGTAGCACCGCCTTCGACGCCGCAGCTGTGAGCGACAAGCCTGCCCCGATTGAGAAGCTAAAGGCCGAACTCGATCCTTCCAACCTGAAGATGGAATTTGTCGCATTCAACCAGACCAAGAGTGATCGACCCCAGCTGACCGAGGCGAGGATTGTCGTTTCGGGAGGGCGTGGGTTGCGCTCTGGTGAGAACTTCAAGACAGTCCTGGAACCGCTGGTCGACGAACTCGGCGCTGCCATGGGAGCCAGCCGAGCTGCCGTAGACGCTGGCTTCGTCCCGAATGATTTACAGGTCGGTCAAACTGGCAAGGTGGTGGCCCCTGAGCTGTACGTCGCAGTTGGTATCTCCGGCGCGATCCAACACTTAGCCGGGATGAAAGATTCCAAGACAATCGTCGCAATCAACAAAGACGAAGAAGCGCCGATCTTCAGCGTCGCCGATTTCGGGTTGGTGGCTGATCTGTTCAAAGCAGTCCCGGAAATGACCGAAGAGCTGAAGAAGCTGAAGCACTGACCCGCTCCGGAACGGTGCGGCTTGTCAATTTCCTCATTGCCCTTAGCAGGACGTAGTGGAACACGATGATTACGGCGATTCTCTTTACGCTTTGCATGGCGGTTGCCGTGGGGGTCTTCTTCTACCAGCTCTGGCGCCGCTTCCAGTTGCTGCGTAGTGCCGCGCCGGTCTCACGTTTCGATCGCATTCCGGAACGGATCCGCACGGTACTGGTGTACGCGTTTGGTCAGCGGAAGTTCGTGCGCAGGAATCCAGGAGCCGAGCGGTCTGCCGGATGGATGCACTTTTTTATCTTTTGGGGCTTTTTCGTCCTTAGCATCCAGATTCTGACGATGTTCGGCCGCGCGTATTCCGATTCATTCGTGGTCCCGGGCTTCGGCCCGCATCTTCTGGGCCGCCCTTATTCTCTGCTGCGCGACTTCATGGAAGTGGCAGTCCTGTTCTGGGTGGGAGTGGGGCTGGTCCGCTGGATCTCACATGCGCCTCGACTTTACGGCTTTCTTCCACCCGAGAGGGGTGTGCGCGACAAATCGCACCTGGAGGCCTACGTAATTCTGATTTTCATCGGGCTAATCATGGTGGCCGGCCTGATCTACGACGGCGGGCGAATCGCGGCTCGTTCCGAAAACGCACAGCAGATTGGCGGGGCGCAGTGGGCACCCTTCTCCACCTTGGTTGGCCTCGGCCTAGTGAAAACTCTCGGCGTAACTTACGCCCATCAGGCGAGCGACGTCGCCTGGTGGGTGCACAATCTCATTGTTCTAGTCTTTCTGGACCTGCTGCCGCCGTCGAAACACTTCCATATTATCACCGCAATTCCAAACATCTTCTTCTCCAAACTTGAGCCCAAGGGGCAGCTATCGAAGCAGGACCTCGAAAATGCTTCACGCTTCGGCACCTCGCACATTGATCACTTCACGTGGAAACAGGTGCTCGATATGTTCAGTTGCACCGAATGTGGTCGCTGCTCCTCGAATTGCCCCGCCACCGCCACCCAAAAGCCCTTGGCTCCGCGCCAACTGCTTCTCGATTTGCGGGACTATCTCTACCGGCATCAGGACGAGATGATTAAAAAGCGAAGTCGTCGGGGTAGCGAGAATGACACGGATGTGGCGGAGGTCGGCGAAAACATCGTTGGTTCGGTGATCCAAGACGAAACGCTCTGGTCGTGTCTCACTTGCCGGGCCTGCGAAGAGGCATGCCCCCCGATGATCGAGTACGTGGATAAGATCGTTGACATGCGCCGTCATTTGGTACAAGAGGAATCACGTTTTCCCAAGGAACTTACCCGCACCTTCAAAAACATGGAAACACAGTCTAATCCTTGGGGGATCGATTCCGAGCAACGCTTCGAATGGGCTGCGGGGATGAATATACCAACTCTCGCGGACAAGCCTGACGCCGAATTCCTTTACTACGTCGGCTGCGCCGGCTCCTACGACGACCGCAACAAAAAAACGACGCAGGCGTTCGTCCGTGTGCTCCAAAAAGCCGGGGTAGATTTTGCCTGCCTCGGGCGCGAGGAACTTTGCAACGGCGAAACCGCACGCCGGCTCGGTAACGAGTACCTATATCAATCGATGGCGCAGATGCTGATTGAAACCCTCAACAACTACCGCGTTCGCAAGATCATCGTGAACTGTCCCCATTGCTTCAACACCATCAAAAACGAGTTTCCGCAATTCGGCGGCTCGTACGAGGTCATTCATGCCTCCGACCTGGTTCATCAACTGGTCACTTCGGGACGTCTCAAGATCGCACCGGAATTCTCCAAGCGAACCGTCTATCACGACTCCTGTTACTATGGCCGATACAACGACGTATTCGATGAGCCCAGGATGTTGCTCAGCCGCGCGGGAGCTCGGGTTCACGAAATGCAACGCCATCGTAAATTCGCTATGTGCTGCGGTGCTGGCGGCGGCCGGATGTGGATCGAGGAAGACCCGAACAAACGGGTAAATCTGCTTCGCACCGAGCAGGCGCTGCAAACCGATCCCGAAGTCATCGCCGTCTCCTGTCCCTACTGTATGACGATGCTTAGCGACGGCATTAAGGCCAAGCAGCTCGAAGACAAGGTCCAGACCCTCGACGTGATGGAAATCATAGACCAAGCCACTAGGTCGGCCTGAGGCAGCGTCGTAAAGAAGCGTTCAGAGGCCAATCAAATTTACTCGACGGCTTGATATGGGGCGTCGGTTGTGTGACCGGGATGCTCGCGTTTCAGAAGGTGTTCTGACATACCGTAACTCGCCGAGCGCGGCGGCAGGCTTGTCAGTCAGCCCGTTCCTTCACTCCTTTTGCTCTGCTCGGAGGCGCGCGGGCAGACCTCGCAAGCTAATCTTGGAGCCCATCGGCGTGACCTTTTTGTTGAGTCGTCGGCGATAGTTCAGTCGATCCCAACCAGCGACTATCCGCCCAGCCAACTTCGGGCGCTCAGAACGAAACGGGCGGATGGATTAATGCGCGAGATTGCCGCCGACTAGAAAAAACCCCTTTGACCGCTGTCAGCCTATCCAAGGCTGTGCTTGCAAGGTTAGCTTCGGAAATGCTATCGGGAGTCACCGGCCACACGCTGGGGGACCACACCTTCCCAAGCTCGGGGGATCGATATCGGGAAGGAATGACAGCGGTGGCACGGTGCTCACCTTTCTTAATTAATTAATCGACAGCCCGCGCAACACTGGCATTTTTTATACTGGTATTGTCAATGCCAGCGACCCTAGCGTTCAACGTGCCTTAAGCACATCTCTGAGCCAGTTCCGGCATCAGTTCAAACGCGATACCTGCTGAGTAAGCCGAATAATCGCGTCGCGAACCGTATCGGCGGCGGGGTGATCAGGCGCTTGGGCCAGAAAACTCTGAAAGTCTTCGCGTGCCGCCGCAAAACACTCCATTCGTTCGTAAAGTATCGCTCGCTCAAGTAGCTCGTCGAGGGCTCGCGGATCGAGTATTAGAATGCGATCAAGGGCTGACAGCGTCCGCTGCCAATCAGCGCTCCGCGCATAGATGTTTTTAAGATTCCGCAGCATCCGCGTCAGAATGTGACGAGTGCTGACTGGTTTCAACATGTCCGGATGGAGATCCACCGGCTGCCGATAGATTTGCTCCAGGCGCGACCGAATCTCGTCGAGATCGAGGATCACACCTTCGTTAAACGGATCGATCACCAATTCGCCGCGATCGTCGATGGCTTTGACCAAAAAATGCGCGGGAAAGGAGACTCCGTAAAGGTTCAGGCCAAGGCGGCGTCCCACCTCGATATAAATGACGGAGAGCGAGATTGGTATCCCGAGACGGCGCTCTAATACGTCGTTGAGAAAGGAATTACGGGGATCGCCGTATTGTTCGCGATTGCCTTCAAAGCCCTTTTGGTCAAACAGGAATTCGGAAAGGCTTTGGATCTTCTCGACGGTATCGTTAGCCTTGCGCACGGCGGGCTCGGCCTCGCGAGAGAGCTCAGCCAACTTATCCAAATATTTTTCCAGATCGAGGTCGGGGTATTCTTCTTTGGCAATGAGCAGAGCACCGCGCGCCAGGGGGATTGGCTCTCGTGCCCCTAGCATTGTAAATTCGCGCCGCAAACTCTCGTTCATACGGCTACCTCGTATCGAGCATACGACGATTCCACTTCACAGAACAGTTATTCCAGATGCGCTCCGCTACTCAAGGGCAACATGGGTCGCTCTCCTCGGTCACGTGGTAGTACAACTTGGTGTCGCGCTGGGCACTTTGGCCGCCGATTGCGAGCATATAGCCGCTTCTATCTCCGCCTTCACCATAGGATCGGGCTCATGCGCTCTCGCCCAAAAGAGAGCCTCTCGTGCAATGCGACCCTCGAATTGACCGACTGCCCACGCAGCGTGCGCACGAACCAGAGGTTCGGGTTCGTGCTCGAGCGTATACTTGAGCAACGGAATCGCTGCGGGATTACCGCTATTCCCTAGGGCGACGGCAGCATTGCGCAGTAGTCCACGCCGCTTGGTCCGCGTGACGGCTGTCTTGCCGAACCGCTGGCGGAACAGGTGGTCGTCGAGCTTCATCAGTTCAGCCAACGAGGGAGCCAGGTCGGGGTTAACCGCCGCCGCCTTCGTAGCATCGTTGTTCCAGGGACAGACTTCCTGACAGATGTCGCAGCCGAAGATCCAGTTACCTAGTTGTGGACGCAACTTTATTGGGATGGGGCCGCGATGCTCGATAGTTAGATACGATATGCACAAGCGAGGCTCGATTTTAAAATCATTCGCCAGTGCTTTTGTCGGACAGCGCTGCAAGCAGTTGCGGCAACTCCCACAGTGCTCACGATAAGGCTCTGAGGGAGCGTCGAATTCGATGTTGGTAAGGATCTCGGCGAGAAAGAAATAAGAACCATGGTACCGATTGATTAGATTAGTATTGCGGCCAAACCATCCAAGCCGCGCAGCTGCCGCCCATTCCCGCTCGAACACTGGACCCGTATCCACGTAAACACGGGTAACTGCCTCGGGCATTTCCGCCGTTAGGGTATCGGCAATTAGCCGAGCCTTTCGCAGGACGACGTCGTGATAATCGGGACCCAGTGCATAGGCCGCAATCCGACCGCGCAACTCGGACGGCCAATCAATTAGCGGCGGTCTTGGAGCTGGGTACGGATAGGCAAGGCTGATCACACTGCGAAGGCGCGCATCGAGGATGCGTGGATCAAGCCGACGCTCTGGCTCACGCTCAAGCCATGTCATCTCACCGGCGCGACCCTCTGCAAGCCATTGCTTGAAGAAATCCTCGCGATTGTCGAGTCTTTGGATTCGACAGAATCCGACCAGCACGAACCCCAGTTGCTGCGCCCAAAGCGTCAGATTCTGCTCCAGTTGCGCCATCGCTTTTATGCTACCATGAAGAAGAGCGTGGACAGGAACCACCAAACTACGCGGTCGGCGGTAGACTTCGACCATATTGCCTTAACGTCGTAACAGCCCCCATGCCCGCTACCAGGCGAGACGAACACATTTTTCCGCAGGAGATCTTCGCGTAAAATCATCTCGAACCAGGCAATTTGCTACGGAGGTTTTAAATGGCTGAGGAACTTCACGAGCCAGCTTCCCAGGACAAAGGCGCTCCCGTCAATTTACCCAGCGTGAATCTTACCCCGCGCGCGGTCGAAGCGGTGCGGAGGATGCATCAGAAAGAAGGCCTCAGCTCCGCGCATGGTCTGCGGATTTCAGTAGTCGGCGGCGGCTGTTCGGGCTTTCAATACTCGATGAACTTCGATCTCGCGAAAGAGGACGACATCGTTACTGAACTGGACGGGGTGAAGGTGTTTGTAGATCAGATTTCACTACCCTATATCGCCGGAACTACGCTGGATTACGTTGAAGGATTGCATAATGCCGGTTTTCGGTTTGACAATCCCCGGGCAACCCGTACCTGTGGTTGCGGGTCGTCCTTCAGCGTTTGAAAGCGACTGCGCAAATTCCACGATTTTGCAGCGACAAAAAGCTCCGGACTTGCGCGCTTTTGGCGAGGAGCCGTCTTTGGCTGAGCTCAAGCACGCTGCTCCGCACCCTTCTGGAGGTCGTCGATGGTCACGACATGTGACCTGACCGGCAAAAGCCTTATTGTCAGCGGCGCGAGTCGCGGCATCGGTCGGGCAATTGCCCTTGAAGCAGCGCGTTGCGGTGCCAATATAGCTTTCAACTATCTGCAAAGCGAACAACACGCCGCTCAGCTGCACCGTGAGATCGAAGCGCTCGGGCGCCGTGCCTTGGCCTTCAAACTGGACGTCGGTGACTTCGACGGGGTGCGGGAGATGGTTAATCAGGTCAAAAAGGACTTCGGTGCCATCGATGGTCTTGTCAACAACGCCGGACTAACACGTGACAAGCTATTGATGGCAATGAAAGAGGAAGATTGGGCGGAGGTGATCCGTACCAATCTTACCGGAGCTTTTAATTTCGCCCGCGCCGCGATCTTTATGATGATGAAAGCGCGGCGAGGGTCCATCGTTAATGTCAGCTCGGTCAGCGGCATCGCAGGAATGGCGGGGCAGGTCAACTATTCGGCGGCCAAAGCCGGCCTGATTGGGATGACCAAAGCCATGGCGAAAGAGGTCGCTCGGATGGGAGTCCGAGTCAACGCCTTGGCCCTCGGCTTTATCGAGACTGATATGACAGCCTCCTTGTCACCCGAGCAGCGCAGTGCTGCACTGAACCTGATTCCCCTCGGTCGCTTCGGCACGGTAGAGGAGGTTGCGCCCATCGCCACTTTTCTCCTTTCTGATGCAGCCTCGTATGTTACCGGTGCTGTCATTCAGGTCGACGGTGGTTTGGCGATGTAGTTGAGCCCTTGTGGAACAAAATATCTTGTGGCTTGGCCGTCCGCGCGGGAAAATAGAAGCGGTGCAGGCGAACGTCCAGAATACAAACCTCTGACTCAGGAAGGCATCATAAGTATTGCAAACCAGCCGAAGCGCAGCACAGCCGCATGATTGGTAGCTCTGGTAGCGCCCCCTACAACCTCTGGGCTGTCGGGAGCGAAGGCAAGGTTCGACAATGATCATGCGAAATTGCGCCTCGGGAAAATACCGCGCGCTGCGCGCCAGGAGATGCGCAGTGCGCGCTCTCGTTCGTAGGTAGTACGGTGGCTGAGACCGAGTCGATATTTTATGAAACTGAGACGCCGCAGGCCTCGCGCGAGCTTGCTGAACTACGGACGTCTGTCGACTACGTTGCGCCTTTCGAGATTATCCGCCGGCGCGTAATCGATGATTGGCTGGAAGGTCGCATGACCATTGACGCCACGGTTGTAATCCGCGTAGGCGCCGTCGAAGAGACCGAAGCCGCGCGTGGGATCGGCGTGGTTAATGCGCTTGATACTGCGTTACGCAAGGCCTTGATGAAATACTTCCCGTTCCTGGATTCGGTACGGGTGACCGAAACGTACATGCACGCTAGCGGCGAATCGACCGAAGCGGAAGTCATGTCAATCAAGAAGTTTTCCGATGGTCACCTGAATTGGGCAACCCTGGCGAAATCAACTAATTCGGTGGAGGCTGGCTGGAAGTCGCTGGTCGATGGTTACGAGTGGCGCATAATCCAGGAGACCGCCCGACGCCGCCGCCAGACCGAAAATCCCAAATTTTCGCGTCGCTGAAGCGCCGGCGAAAGGTGCGGTTCTGCGCGGAGCGTGACCGGTTGTGGCAGGCTGTGTAGCGCGATAGTCTATTGCTCGCTTGTGAAACCCTTCTACATCTTCAACACCTTAAGCCGCAACGTTGAACAGTTTCGGCCTGGTCACCCGCCCACCGTAACCTATTACTCCTGCGGGCCGACCGTCTATCTGCCGCAACATCTCGGCAACATGCGCGCCTATGTCTTCGTCGATACGCTCAAGCGTGCGCTCCGCTTCAACGGTTTCCAGGTTCACCATGTAATGAATATTACTGATGTCGGCCATATGACCTCCGATGCGGACGGCGGCGAAGATAAGATCGAGAAGACCGCGCGAGCCGAGCACAAGACTCCCCAGGAGGTCGCCGATTTTTATATCGCCCAATTCAAACGCGACTGCGCGAGGCTAAACATTGAGCTGCCCCAACCGCCGATGTTATGCCGGGCAACAGACCATATCGGCGACATGATTGACTTGATCAAGCGGATTCTGGACCGTGGCTTGGCATACGTGACGCCCTCGGGAGTCTATTTCGATGTCGAAAAATGGCGGGGACCAAGTCAATTGGGGCGGCTATCGCGGCAAAGCTTAGCGGAGCAGGATGCGGGGCAGCGCCTCGAGCATTCGCCTGACAAGAAGAGTCCGCACGACTTCGCATTATGGGTGCTCAATCAACCCAACCATTTGATGCAATGGGATTCGCCGTGGGGTCGGGGATATCCAGGGTGGCATATCGAGTGCTCGGCAATGTCGATGAAGTATTTGGGCCCGACGCTCGATATCCATTCAGGCGGCCTCGACCACATTCCGGTACATCACGAAAACGAGATAGCTCAATCCGAAGCCGCCACTGGCCGGCCATTCGTGCGCTACTTTGTGCACAACGCCTTCCTGGTGGGGATGGAGGGCGTCAAGATCAGTAAGAGTGCCGGCAAGTTCCCTGTACTTGACGACCTGACGGATGAGGGATTGAACCCGCTTGCCTTTCGTCTGCTGTGCTTTGGTGCCAAATACCGCTCGGAGCTGGCGTTCAGCCTCGAAGCAGTCCGGGCGGCACAGCGTAACCTGGACTACTTGCTTGAATTCGTCAGAAACCTCGGAGGAGAGGCTGTCGATACGGTTGATGACAGCGGATGGGTATCTGCTTACGCTGAACGCTTTCATGAGGCGATTAACAATGACCTCAATACCCCGCAAGCTCTGGCATGTACGCTCGAGATGGTCGCGGAAAGCTACCGCCGTCGCGACTTCCGGGTGTGGAATACTTTGAGGCGTTTCGACACATTGCTTGGATTGAATCTGGAACAGTTTCTGCAGCAGACGCGTGAGGCGATTTTTCCGGCCGAGATCTTGCGATTGCGCGACGAGCGGGAACAGGCACGACGAGCGCGCGACTTCGATCGCGCCGACCAATTGCGCCGCGAGCTCGAGGCTCGCGGTTATCAAATACGCGACAGCAAGACCGGCTCTGTCCTGATGCCCAAACGAGTCGCTCCTTGATGATGCAGCGTCGCCTTTCCTAGAATCGAGTTACGCCGAAAGCGCTGTGCATAAGACGGGACTAACATGCCTATTGAATTAAAAACCTTTGATACTCGCCGCCAGGGAAGCCGAGAAGGTGCCGAAGTGCGGCATCTCGATCCTCACCAGGCTCCGTACTACCTGCCAATTGGCGACGAAGTCGCGATCTTCGAGGCGGCTTATAAGGCGCGCCTGCCGGTGCTGCTAAAAGGGCCGACCGGATGCGGAAAGACACGCTTCGTCGAGCACATGGCACATCATCTATCGGCCCTACCTGACGGACCGAAGGAATTGATCACGGTAGCGTGCCATGAAGACCTGACTGGTAGTGACCTGGTGGGACGTTACCTGATTACTGCCGATGAAACCGTATGGGTCGACGGACCGCTGACACAGGCGGTCCGTCGCGGCGCGATTTGTTATCTCGACGAAATCGTCGAAGCCCGCAAAGACACCACCGTCCTCATCC
This sequence comes from Pseudomonadota bacterium, assembly GCA_021323945.1. GTDB lineage: Bacteria > Desulfobacterota > Binatia > Binatales > Binataceae > JAMXLL01. Next base: position 40,270 of record JAJPKA010000003.1, read on the forward strand.
ACCCGCTGTCGGATCACCGGCGCATTCTGCCCATCGAAAAACGCGGCGAAACACTCGAAGCGCACGTCGGCTTCCTGCTGGTGATTTCATATAATCCGGGTTATCAGAGCATCCAGAAAAACCTGAAACACTCCACCCGACAGCGCTTCGTCACCATCGAGTTCAACTACCCGCCGGCCGAAAAAGAGGTCGAAATCATCTCCCACGAATCGGGTGTTGATCGCGATATGGCTTACCAGCTGGCGCTGCTGGGCGAGAAGGTGCGCAATTTAAAGGCGTCGGGGCTGGAGGAAGGTGTATCCACCAGACTGCTGATTTACGCCGGCGAGCTGATTCGCCAGGGTATCGCGCCGCGCCGGGCCGCCACCGTCGCGGTCACTTGGTCATTGACCGACGAGCTCGACAGCAAGCGCGCGATCGACGAGGTTGTCAAAGCGATCATGCCGGAATAGATCGCAAGCGCCTATACCGTCTCGTTACCCGCAAGTGAGCGTATCAAAAATCATCGACCTGCGCAGCGACACCGTCACTTTGCCCACCGACGAGATGCGCGAAGCGATCGCACGGGCAGCGCTGGGCGATGATGTTTACGGCGAGGATCCCACTGTCAACCGGCTGGAAGCAATAGCCGCCGCGATGATGGGCAAGCAGGCCGCGATGCTCGTGCCCAGCGGCACTATGGCCAACCTTGCAGCATTGCTGACCCATTGCCCGCGCGGCACCAAGGCTTTCGTCGGCTCACTGGCGCACACCTACGTCTATGAGGGAGGTGGTGCCTCGGCGCTGGGCGGTGTCGTGATGACGCCGATTGAGAACCGGCCGGGTGGCGAGCTGGATCTTGATCAATTGCAGGCGGAGCTCGAAAGGCCGCCAGACGCTCACTTTGCGCCGCCGGCGCTGGTCACACTCGAAAATACGCACAACCTTTGCGCGGGAGCCGCAGTCGATTTGTCTCATGTCAGCGCGGTGGCCGAGCTTGCTCATCGGCATTCACTGCCTGTCCACCTCGACGGCGCCAGAATCTTTAACGCGGCCCTCGCTCTCGAGACCTCGGTTGACAAAATCGCCGCTCTGGCCGACTCCGTTTCGTTCTGTCTGTCCAAGGGGCTCGCCTGTCCGGTCGGCTCGTTATTGTGTGGAACGGCGGAATTTATCGACCGAGCCCGCCGTATCCGAAAGATACTCGGCGGGGGAATGAGACAGGCAGGAATCATTGCCGCCGCCGGCATTGTAGCGCTCAAGACGATGGTCGAGCGGCTCGCTGAGGATCATCTAAACGCACGGGCATTGGCCGAAGGCCTCTCACTCATCGCCGGCCTGGAGGTGCGGCCCGTTAAAAGGCGCACCAATATGGTGGTATTCGATATTACGGGTGATGCCAGAGCGGCCGCCGCGTTCACCGCCGCTCTCAAGCAGCGTGGCATCCTGATCGGTTCGCGCGGGCCCACCGCGTTCCGTGCTGTAACACACTACGGGATCAGTCGCGCTGATGTCGATCATGCCGTTGCGGTAGCGGCCGAGGCGGCAGCCCAAGTACTGACTGGCTGAAGAGCAAAGCCAAGGCCTCATCTGGGCAGATGGAAACGCTCCACGAACTATTCTCGCTAACAGGTCATATTGGTCTGGTAACTGGTGCTTCATCGGGTCTCGGGGTCGAATGTGCGCACGCTCTCGCGTTGGCTGGAGCCGACGTTGCGCTCGCAGCTCGTCGGGGCGAACGCCTTGCGCGGCTGGCCGAGGAGCTTGCCGCCCGCTACGGCATCAAAACCGTCCACGTGCCGACCGACATCACCTCTGATGACGAGCTCGATCGCCTGATCGATGCCGTTCAAAGCAAGCTTGGGATACCCGATATTCTGGTTAATAACGCTGGAATTTCTCCAACTGGTCGCGCGGAAATGCTCCCCCGTTCGACCTGGGACGCAGCACTGGCAACCAACCTCACCGCTCCCATGATGCTGGCACAGCGAGTCGCACGCTCACTTATCGAGGCACGCAAACCCGGTCGCATTATCAACATGGTTTCTATCTATGGACTGGTAGCCAGTTCCATTTATCGACTCTCCGCCTATACCGCGACCAAGGCGGGACTGGCCAACCTGACCCGTCAACTCGCGGTCGAATGGGCCCCATACGGAATACTGGTCAACGCGATTGCTCCGGGATGGATTCCAACGGAAGCCACGGAGGCAGGAATGGCCAAATCCCACAACCGCGAGCGAATGGAGAGGGCGACGCCACTAGGTCGCCTCGGACAGCCGCAGGAGATTCGTGGCGCTGTAATCTATCTAGCCAGCGCCGCTTCGAGTTACGTAACCGGTACGGTCTTGTCTATCGATGGGGGCTATGTCGCCTGGTAGCCTTTGAGGCGGTATCCGTGCCTGACACCCTCGTCACAGCATTAATTTCCGCGTAACAACGGCTCACGGTGGCGAACCATCTAGCAAGCTGATTTGGCGTAGCCGCGAGTTGCATCGCCCGTGAGAACCCAAGTACACTCGCCCAAGCAATGTGCGAGCGGTCGCTTTGGACCTCACGAGATAAACTCCTGCAGCTGTTTCAGTTGGCCTAATTCACGAGTAGGGTGCGGCGAGTGCCGCTCCCGGCGCTTCACTGGTCGAACCCATAGAACTATGCATTGTCTGTTGCAGAAATCCGCGAAGGCACTGCGAAATTATGCCCAAGGAAATCGCTCTCGAGAATCTCGATCTCGCCGCTATCATTCGTGAAGGTGACCACATTGTGTGGGGCAGCGCCACGGGCGAGCCAGTTCAACTGATCAAGCGGTTCCTGGAACAACGGCATCGCATTGGTCACACCAACGTTTTCCTGGGCGGGATCTCCTATACCGACACACTTAAGCCCGAACACGCTGACGTAGTGAACTTCACTGGGTTCGCCGCGATGGCTCGTTTGCGCGGACTTGGCCGTGCCGGCCTTCTGCGCATCATCCCCTGCCATTTGTCGGCGCTGTGTGGGTACTTCGAAACCGGCTTGCTTCGAAGTGACGTGGTATTTCTCAAACTCAGCGCACCTGACTCGTCTGGTCAGTACAGCTTCTCGCTTGAAAATGATTATTTACAGGCAGCGATGGCACGAGCCCGGGTCGTGATCGCGGAAGTCAACGATCAGCTGCCATGGACTCATTTCGATGGCCAACTAAAGACTGCGCGTCTTGATTACATTGTGCCCGTCTCCGAGCCGCCGATCGAAGTCCCGTCGGCAACCTTTGGTACGGTCGAAAAGCAGATCGCGCAGCACATCAGCAATTACATCGAGGACGGCTCGACAATTGAAATCGGAATCGGAGCGATACCCGACGCTGTGCTTGCCGACCTTGGGGATCGTCGTGATTTGGGAGTTCACTCAGGACTGATCGGGGATCGGGTTGCCGATTTAATGGAGCGCGGCATAATTACCAATGAGCGCAAACCCATCGATACCGGTATTACGGTGTGTGGCACTTTGCGCGGTACGCAGCGCCTTTACCGATTCGCCCACCGCAACCCGGCAGTTCGTCTGTTTACATTTATGCATACCCATCGACCTGAAGTTCTGAGCCAGCTAGACAATTTCGTGGCAATCAATTCAGCGCTCGAAGTCGACCTAACCGGACAAATCAATGCCGAAGTGGCGTCCGGGGTGACAGTCGGCGGAGTGGGCGGCCAGGGAGACTTTCTGCGCGGGGCTAACCTCGCCCGGCGTGGCCGCGGGATTGTGGCGATGCCGTCGACAGCACTCGACGGCAAAGCCAGCCGTATCGTAGCGCGGCTCAGTGGTGTCGTAACGACCGCACGCAGCGACGCCGATATAGTCGTCACGGAATTCGGGGCGGCCGAATTGCGCGGTCAGCCGCTTGAGGAGCGTGCTCGGCGCATGATTCGAATCGCACACCCGGCTTTCAGGGAATCGCTCGAACGTGACGCGCGCGAGATCCGAAGACGTGGAGTCTAACGGTCGGTCTCGTAGCGTCTTTTAGTGGTTGCGGGGTCGGCAGCACGTCGCCGCATCAGAACGTTCCGCAGCGAACCCAACAACAGCCGCCAGCCCGGCGGAAATTCCAGCTCTACCAGGTCGAGAGTCGGCTCCGGACGAATTATCACCTTACGCCCCTGATGCCATTGGACAACCAACATTCGGTGGGCGACCTGCTCTCCGCTGACCGGTTCGATGGCAAAGTCACCGAATAATGTCGAGGTGCGCAGACGGCTAAAAGCTTCTCGGACGCGCGCCGACTCGAGCGAGTTGGCCGCCCGCACGGCTGTGATCGTCAGCAGTCCTGCTGCGTAAGCCTGAGCGGCGGGATAGTCAGGTTCACAGCCACAGAGCGCACGAAACCGCGCAACAAACTCGGTCGGCGTCGGTCCCAGCAACGGTCGGACCTGCAGCGACGGATCCCATTGCGCGGGACCTATTATTCCTTCCGCTTTGCTCCCCAGATCCGCCGAAAACTGGTTTATGCCGGCGGCAACACATCCTAAGACCGGGATGGAGAGCGGTTCCGCACTGGCGAACCGCATGACGTCGACATCATGCTGGTAGCTACCAACGCTCAACAAAACGTTGATTCGATTTCGCCGCAGCACTCGGTAGAAATGCCCACCGTCGAACTGCTGGTCGAAGCGGCCACGGAACTTAACCCGAATCCTTGTTCCTCGGCGCCGGATCGAACGCTGCGCGCAGGCTCTTTCAGCACCTTGCGCAACGGCAGTGGCGAAAGGCGAATCCGCTGCAACGATTGCAACGCGCTTACGCCAGAATTTCAGGGAGCTGACCAGCTGTATCAGCTCCGTCATGTATCGGCTCGCGGGCGTCAAAACACCAACCAACAACCGGTAACCGCGCTGATAGATTCGCTCGTCGGCGCCACCATGATTCACATAAAGCAAGCCTGCGTTCTCGGCAATCGGCGCCGTGAGCCGGACCAGGCCGCTTCCATACGGACCGAAAAGCAGGTCGGCCTTATGGGTGGCGCATAACTCTTGGTAAATCGACGCGGCCCGGCGTTGCTCACCTCTATCATCAACGCATTGGAGCTCGATCCGATGGCGTTGCCCCTTAATCTCGATCCCGCCGCCAGCGTTGGTCTCGGCGACGAAAAGGCGCAAAGCGGATTCCGCCTGCGATCCCATTGCCGCGTATGGTCCTGACAGCGACAGCGATAAGCCAATAGTGAGCTTGTTAGCTCTGGTCACGGCACTGTTTCATCCGCGACGGAATTGCATGATCGTTACGCAACGGACCGAACCTAAAGGGTAGTCTGAGCCCGGCCCTCGCGGATCACTGCTATTTGCGCCTCATTGTAGGTCTCAAAAGAAAACGACCTGGTACCGGCCGCGTCCGTCTCAGGGTAGAGTACCGTGGTGATCGTGTCACCGGGAAAAACGGGACGCGAAAAACTGACTGTTAGACGTTTTAATCGCTCGGGATTCCCGCCACATAGATGATCCACGATGAGCTTGGAAATCAATGCCATGGTACAAAGACCATGCACGATAATTCCGGGTAGACCCGCCAGCCGCGCCACGTTTTCGTCGAGATGTATTGGGTTCCGGTCGCCCGACGCCTCGGCATAGCGATAGGTTTGATCAAGGCTGATCGCCTGCGACACTCTTAGTAGTGGTTCGCGTGAAGCCATTCCCGGCGCAGTGAGTCGTGGCGCGACGACCGAGTCGCGCTCGCGGCGACCTCGAATCAAAGCTGTGAAGCGGCTGCGGCTGACCAGCCGTCGGTGCTGATTCGACGCTTCAAGCCCGATGGTGATCGTTTCGCCCTGAGCTTCATCCTTGATCGCAAGGATCGAAGCGCGTGTCGCTATCCGGTCACCGGCTCGGATCGCGGCGAGAAATTCCATGTCCTGGCTTTTGTGCAGCAAGCGCAGCAAGTCGACACGCAACTCCGGATCGCCAATTGCCGTTATCAGCGCGAGCCAGGTCGCTACGGCATGGTACATTGGGGGCGCAATTATTCCATTGGCGGCGGGCGCGAAGTAGAGAGGGTTGTCATCGCCATATGCGCGAGCATATTTTTGCAGCGCATCGGCACTAATTTCAGTAATGACCGGGGGGTAGCTCTTGCCAACCAAAGATCGATTCAGAGGCATAGATGCTTTTAAATCCGGGTGATCACAATTCGCCGACACAGCCGCCCGGCGTTTCTGCTCCTACCATTTTCAGTCAGTGTCCCACGCCACCCCAGGGGTCGCGGCCCGGCTAAACTCTCTGCGCCTCCAGGCAAGGACGAAACTGCTTGGCGCTTAACAACGATTTTCGGACCGTTCAGTTTGCGCGGAAGCGCTCCGCCAGCAATCGCGAAAAGCGTGGTAAATAGATCAGGTCAAACGTCTGCTCCTTGCCAGGAAACATCGCCACCGCGGCGGCCTTCAGCGCTTTCACATGCTCCCACGCCTGTTCCAATGTCAGGGAATGATCCTGGGCAATTGTCGCGAAGGTAAGTTCTACCAGGAACCGCAGTCGCCGAATCATCTTGTTTTCATGGGCGATGAGTGCAGCTCGGTCTTCGTCGCTCATAGCAAAACAGGTCCGAGATTTTCGAAGTCGCCCCGACGGCCTCCGGCCAGAGTTCTCCTCCCGGCGATCGGGCGTCCGATCGCTTCAATCAAGAAAACAGGACCAGGGAGTTAGTCCTTCTCGCGGCGCGCTTTGAGTATAGCCGATTAAGGCGATGGTTGTCGCCGCTGTCTCTTCACCTTGTCTTACAGCCGAAGCGATGGCATTCTGGTCATTCTTGTGGCATCGCAGACGCGGTTAAAGAGCAGCTTCATCTATCTGGCCAATGCTGTTAACGATTTGCGTGACAATTGGCGCACCTTCGCGCTCGTGCTATCACCTCTGATCTTTTTGGGAGCGCTCTGCCTGTTACCGGACGCGCTCACTTTGCAGCACCAACTAGCGGAGAAATTCGCGCCGGGGGTTCATAATGTCGTTGCGCCGCTCGGGTATTTACCGGTTCTGCAGGCGGGTCCTGTTCTGCCGTGGTGGACATCGCTGATTGCGCACCTGCTTCTTCTCATATTGGCTCTGGCGGCAGACCTGGTGGTCCTTTGCGCGATTCGACGCGATCGCGCAGGGCTTAAGCATCAACGACTGCTGAGTGAGGTCTTAGCTGTCTATCGAGAGGCCGTTCTCTTGGCGCCGTCCTTCTATTGGATCGTTTTTCTGCAGATCCTGGCACCCTTGATTGCCTTGGCGACCTTGCGCGTGAGTTTCGACACTTCTGATGCTGCGCTTATGGCCATACTCTATGTGACCGAGATAGCCGTGCTGGTCTTTGGCGCGCTTGCGTACCTTTGGCTTTATTTCGCGCGATATGCGCTGGTGTTTGACGCGCATCGAAGTTTTCACGGCCTGCTGTTCAGTCGGGATTTGATGCGCAAGCGATTCTTTCGCGTGGCCACTCGCATTGTGGTCTTTCTTGCCGTGTGGTCGGGTTACAATTCGTGGGCCGCTGGAGCCTTTATTTTTGTCAGTGTGATTCTGGGACCGGTCGGGGCCCTGACCGGTTATCTATGGTTCACCATCTTTTTGCTGGGCCTGGTGATTACGGCCGTGACCTACCTGACTACAACCTTCTTTGCCGCCGCGGGTGTTCGCCTGTATCAAGATGTTACGGCTAGCGCTTTGGTCACGGCACAGGAGACAAGCGCCGGTGTCCTGAACACGCGAACCGAACCGCTCAGCGTGGGTGGTTAGGGGTAAGCCGGCGGCTTCTCGGTGGTCACGCGGAAGGCCCCGTTGAGACCGACCAGTCGGCTCGAAGGCAGCCATACGCGGCGCTGGGAATCCTGCACGGCATAGCCAATCACCGCGGCCCGCCGATGATGATCCCGCGCGATTTGTTCAACTCGTGGTGCGTCCCCGGGACGGCAAACCACGCAGAACCCGATGCCCATGTTGAAGACTCGGTACATCTCGGCAATATCGACGTTACCGCAACTCTGAATCAAAGAAAAAATTGGTTGAGGCGGCAGCGGATGCTCGATGACGTAGCCGATCTGCGAAGCCACCCGTTGCAGATTAAGCAGCCCGTCGCCCGTTATATGAATCAGCGCCTTCAGTGGAATTTCGGCCTTGAGCATCGCCAGCACCTCGCGCACATAGATGTTGGTTGGCGTTAGCAATTCGTCGCCTAAAGTCCGGCCGAGCTCACTACTGTACTGGCGCCATCTGGAGACGTCGTCCTGCCCTGTCAAACCCAACGCCCGCCTCGCCAGGGTCAAGCCATTGCTATGTATGCCACTGCTCTCAATGCCTACCACCAGGTCTCCGGGCTCGATGTTCTGCCCAATTACCAGGCGTCGCGGATCGACTGTGCCCACGCACGTGCCGACAAGGTCAAATGTGAATCGCTGCCCGTTTTCGTGCAGGAGCTCGCGCACCTGGGCAATCTCGCCGCCAGGAATATTTATCCCGGCGAGTTCAGCTCCCTTGTAAAGCCCCTTAGCGATTTCCCCCAGGATTGCAGCCTCTATCGTGGACACCGCGATATAGTCGACCATCGCGACGGGAACAGCACCAACGCAGAGGACGTCATTAACATTCATCGCAACGCAATCAATCCCGACCGTGTCATATCGCTGTAGAGCGCGAGCCACCAGTAGCTTGGTTCCAACTCCGTCGGTCGATATTGCTAAACCGATTTCGTCGGAGAGCTGCAGAACGTTGGCAAAGAATCCCAGTGGAAGCATCGGCTTTATCTGACTGAAGCCGAAGGTCTTCTTCACCCATGAGCCGAGTTCGCCCAGTGCAGCTTCTTCATCCGCACTGTGAACGCCGACCGCATCATAAGTTAAAAGATCTTTTGAAAACGGCGAGCTGACCCTGGAACTCATTCACAATTCCCCTTTTGCTGAACCGACTGTTTGAGCTCATGAGCCGGCGTTCGTCGAGAAATGTGCCGCAATTTTGAACATTAATAATCGGAGTTTACCGTTTCGATTTTTTTAAGCCACAAACGGTGCTCCCGGTTAAACTGCTGATCCCAAAGAGCGCCACCCAACCAGCTACGCTCGCTCGATCTTAGCCATTAAGCCCACCAATCATTACCCCGATTGGTGGGCCATATCGACGCTTTGCAGTATCAACCTTTAACGAGTCCCAAGGAACCCGCAGCCGAAGCGCTCAGTATTACGGCTCTGATGACGGCATGCAACGTGCTTCCCGCTGTGGTTGAAAGATTCGCTTCGCGCCGATTCGCTTGAGCGTGTGCGCCGATGGAGTATTCGACGCTGCGATTGTTCACTGAAAGGAGGTCGGGCGATGCAGTACAGGCGGCTGGCTACTCTCCTAATGTCGATACCAATGATCGTGGCAGTAGTTGGCTGTTACGGCCAGCCATTGAGCACTCGCGAGAAAAGCACGTTATTAGGTGGAGCGGCTGGGGTTGGCGCCGGGGCTCTGATCGGGAGCGCTGTTGGTGCGCCTGGCGCTGGCGCCGCTATCGGTGGCATTGGCGGCGCACTGGCCGGCTATGGGATCGGCAACGAGTTGCAAAACGAGCAGATCTGGCGGCCTCACCACCATCACCATTATTACTACTAGGGTTTCAGTGCTGAACAGGAACTCAAGGTGGGAGTCCCGCTCCCAAATAGCACGCGCCGGTTGCATAGCCTACGACCCATATTACCTTTAGCGCTGACGCTGACTTTAGCGCCACTGGTGTCGGCAAGTGACGTCCGGGGTATGCGCAATCAACTCGTGGGCCATCCCCGATCTCGCTTTCCCCTAAAGGTTTATGTGGAAGATCGAGCTGCAGGAGCTTCGAATTCAGCTATCTGGGACGCGGTCACGCAATGGAATAAAGTGTCGGAACGCGCCTTGAAGACCCCCGTATTCGCCCGTACTGACAACCGCGCCAAAGCGGAGATTGTGATTCGGGTGGCTGCATCAGGCGGCGGCAGCCGTGAGATGGGCGTGACGGATCTCAACGCGGACCAGCGAGGCGTGATTCGGCTGCCGGTTAAGATTCAACTTAATACGCCCAAACCGCGCGGGGGCACTGCCGCCCAGCAAATGTTATTTGACGTTACCGCCCACGAGCTTGGCCATGCTCTCGGCCTGCCGCACATCAATGAACCCAACTCAATAATGTGTTGCGACCCAAAAGGGATCAATTTTCGCGACCCGGCGATCCGCGCGGCGTATATCGACGCCCGTCGGCATCCCAAGCTTGAATCGCTCGCACCAGAATTAGCCAGCCACTACCATAAGTTCTGGCGGGAGAGTGCGTCCGGCCTCTAATCCTGAGCGAAAAAACCCCAAGACAACAGGCTAGCGAAAGTTGGGCATGACTTTATGGGCGAAAAGCTCGAGACTCTCCATCACCAGCTTCATTTGGATCCCTGGCGGCGACAACATCATCGTATACATCTCAAGCGGGACCTCGCTCATTCGATGCCTTATTAGGGCTGTGGCGGCTTCCGGAGTAACCACGTTTACCAAGTGTCGCGACCTCAGTTCTTCAGGTTGGTCGATGCGGGACCAGGGCTGCGTGTCGGTTCCCTCGAACCATTTCCAGTAAGAATTAAACCAGTACATCAAGTGTGGCGCATAGGCAGCGAAGGTGCGGTCTGGATCCTCTGAAACGACGAGCCACAAGTCGCCCCCGATTACTCTTGCGCTCGCTGCCGACTTACCCGCCAGACGCAATTGCTCTCGGTACAGATCGTACATGCTCTTGCTGGTTGGCCCAATGTAACCATCACCATAGCGGGCGGCTCGCCGCGCAGCCCCCCGACTGAAGCCGCCGACCCAGATCGGCGGATTGGGTTTTTGGACCGGCCGGGGTGATAGGCGAGCCTGTTCGACATCAAAGTGCTTGCCATGAAAAGTAACAATGTCGCCCTGCCACAGGCGTCTGAGTATTTGCAGAGCTTCATCGGCGCGCGAGCTCTTATCTTTGATCTGTAAACCGTAACCGGCGAATTCCTCGGGCCGGTAGCCCAAGCCAACTCCGAAATCGAGCCTCCCGTTGGAGATGAGATCGAGTACGGCGCCGTCTTCAGCAGCTTTGACGGGGTTATACAACGGCAAGATTGTGATATCAGGGCCAATTCGCATGCGCTGGGTCCGCGCCGCGATTGCGGCTGCTGCAATGAGGGGAGATGACACGTAGTCGTCCTCGGCAAAGTGATGCTCGAAAATATAGGCGCCCTCAAAACCGAGCGACTCGGCAAACACCAGCGCCTCGATTATTTCTGCGTATACCTGAACCGAGCTCTTACCTGAATCCGGCGGATTGCGAAAATCGGTTGTCAACCCAAAACGCATAAGACGTCTCCTGTCTAGTCTGCCAACCTGAGCTGGATTTGGCTCCTTTGCGGAATCCTGCTTTCGATTCGACAAATTTTGCACCCTCGATCTTTTACGTGACGGCCCAACTGTGATACCGACAAAAGATGGATGGAATCTCAAACCGGACCGGTGACCGAGGCACAATAACAATTATTTGATAAGCCCGAGGAGTCGGTTGCGCCCAAACTAATCCTTCGGAGGAACGATGGCCAGCGAACAACTCAAGAAGGTGCTTGAAATCATCAAATCTCAGCCAGTCGGCGGCAGTGGCGGCGGCAAGCCCACGATCGAGCAAATGCGGTCGGGCATGGAGAAAGTCGCCGAGCGTGTAGCCAGCGACATTAATTGCCAACCGGTTGACGCTGGCGGAGTCAAAGCCGAATGGATCGTGCCACCGAACGCGGCTGCCGACCGAGTTATTCTTTATTTTCATGGCGGCGGTTACGTGATGGGCTCCATCAACACACATCGCGCAATGGTCGCACGCATCGCCCGGGCATCACAGGCCCGTGCCTTGGCGCTCGATTACCGTCTCGCTCCCGAGCATCCGTTCCCCGCTGCAGTCGAAGATGCCACGGCAGGATATCGGTGGTTGCTAGCTCAAGGGTACAAACCGAACAAGATTGCGATTGCGGGCGATTCAGCCGGCGGCGGTTTGGTGCTTGCTACTCTGGTAGCGCTGAGAGACGCCAAAACTCCCCTGCCAGCTTGTGCTATCCCAATTTCACCGTGGACGGACATGGAAGGCACCGGCGCGTCCATGAAGACCAACGCGAGCAAAGACCCGATGGTTGCCGCCAGCGGCAGCGGCGGCCTTTTCAGCATGGCCAAAGCCTACGTAGGCAACGCCGACCCCAAAAATCCGCTGGCCTCACCCCTGCACGCCAACTATGAGGGATTGCCGCCGCTGCTAATTCAGGTTGGCGCGACAGAGACCTTGCTGGATGATTCAACCCGAGTAGCCGAAAAAGCCAGGGCCGCGGGAGTGAAGGTCGACCTTGAGGTCTGGGACGAGATGATTCACGTATGGCACGTCTTCGCCAAGTTGTTACCTGAGGGGCAACAGGCAATTGATCGGATTGGTCAGTACGTGCTCCAGCATACGGCCTGAGTTGCATACGTTGTGGCGGCTCAAAAGAGCCGCCTCTGTTTGGTCTGAACCTCTACGCCTGCTACCTCCTCTTTCGAGCGCCCAAAACATTTGGGGAATCGGCGATGGATTACAGCGCATATGAGTTTCTCACGGTCGAGGTCTCGCAACGGGTGGCGACGGTAACTCTCAACCGCCCAGAGGCGCGCAACGCAGTCACCTCCGCGATGCACCATGAGATCGAGCAGATCTGGCTTGACCTGGCTGAGGATCGCGAAGTTAATGCAATCCTCCTAACCGGTGCCGGTGACACCTTTTCCATCGGCGGGGATGTGCTAAGCAGAGTGCGCCCCACTAAACCAAAAGGGCGCGGCGGCAGGCGCATCTTCATGGCCGACGGACGTCGAGTTATCGAGAACCTCCTCGACGTCGAGCAGCCGATTGTCGCGGCCATTAATGGCGACGCGCTCGGTTTCGCGGCTAACATCGCGCTCTTGTGTGATATCACGGTGGCCGCGGAGACCGCCAAGCTGGCTGATACTCACGTCGCCTTGGGGGCAGTCGCAGGAGATGGTGGCGCGGTGATCTGGCCCTTGTTAATCGGCCCTAATCGGGCCAAGGAATTTCTGATGCTGGGCGATACGATTACGGGCGCCGATGCCGCCCGGATCGGCCTAGTCAACTACGCATTGCCTGCGGCGCAGGTGGTACCCAAGGCCCGGGAGCTGGCTCAGAGGTTGGCTGATGGCCCTACTTGGGCTATCCGATGGAGCAAACTCGCAGTTAACAAATGGTTAAAGCAGCAGGCCAACCTGATCATGGACGCCGGACTCGCATACGAGGCGGTCAGCCTTATGGCAAAAGATCATCAGGAAGCCCTTCAGGCCCTGCGGGAAAAGCGCAAGCCCAACTTCGTGAGGGTTGCAAAATGAGTAGCAGCTGAGATTGTCTGCTATCTCCCTCTCACCAGAACACCACAGAACAGGAGTAAAGCTGCGGGCGTGTACAGTCACGCGTGGGGATGTCGTTCCGCAAACCTCAATTAACCGTTATCTAGGGAGGAAATCTCGATGAGGGTCGCGGGCCAGGTTGAGCAACCTGAACTTCTGCTTACACAGGAAGTCAGCTTTCGCAGTGAAGGTGTCAAGATTCCGGCTTACCTAGCGCGTCCGCGCGCAAGCGGGCGATACCCTGGGGTCATCCTTCTTCATGATATCTTCGGAGTTAGTGATCATGCCCGAGACGTAGCGCGACGCTTCGCTAACGTGGGCTTTCTGGCAATGGTCCCGGACTGTTTCGCGCGGATCGATCTTGGGTTTGGCGATTCACTCGAAGATATACGACCGCGCGCCGCTAGTCTTGATGACCGCCTGACCGTAGCTGATATCGAGAATGGAGCCGGTGCACTGCGCAGTCTACCCTATTGTAATGGCAAGGTCGGCACGGTCGGGTTTTGCATGGGGGGCCGGTCTGCGCTGTTGTTCGCATGCCGCAGCGACAGGGTTGACGCGACGATCGACTGCTGGGGTGGCGGCATCAGCTCGGATTCGCCAGTCACGCCCAATCACCCAGTGCCGATCGTCGATCTCGTCGGAAATCTAAAACGGCCGGTGTACGCGGTCTTCGGAGCCGAGGATGAAAATCCGTCGCCGGCGCACACCCGCGAGTTGCGCGCGCGCCTGGAACGCGCCGGCACGTTGGGACTCGTCACGATGGAGACATTCGAAAACGCCGGCCATGCGTTCTTCGCCGATGTCCGCCCCGAGCGCTACAGAGAGAAAGCTGCATTCGAGCTGTGGCCGAAGATGGTCCGGTTCTTCAAAACGCATCTCGCCGATTGACAGCCTCTCGATCCATTCGGCGAGGGAGTCTCGAGCGGCCCGCCGCGAGTGACGGTTTGCCTCGCTCCCGGGACCACAGGCCCAGCGGCTGAGCCGATCTGGCAACTGAAAGCACTAAATTACTCCCGCCGCCTTCCACTCATCCAGCTCCAACGGATTATGCCCTAGTAATTCACAGTAGATCTCGTGGTTGTGTTCTCCGGGCTTGGGGATAGGACCGACGGTTCCTGGTGTGTCGGAAAACTTAACGGTTAACCCTGCAACATAAGTCCTTCCACCATTGCGATCGTCGGTCTCGACCAACATTTGCCGTTCCCACAGATGGGGATCTCGTGACGCCTGGGCTATCGTTTGCACAGGGGCGACAGGGACGCCAGCAGGCGCAAGCTTTTCGACTACTTCGGCGACGGTGCGCTCTTTCACCCACGACGCAATTTGATCGTCCACCCAATTCGCATGTGAGGCACGGGAGTGCGGGCTGGCGGCACGTGGGTCTGACATGAGTTCCTCCAGCCCGGCGGCGCGGCATAATCTCTCCCACATCCTCTGTTGTACCGCGATTATGTAGACCCATCCGTCACTCGCGCGATAGGTATTGGCAGGCGCCAGGTTGCCGGCGCGATTGCCGTAACGCACGGGCTCACGCCCGGTGGTCAAATACTGTGCAATCGGGATTTCAGTCAGTGTAAAGGCGGAATCGAGCAGACACACGTCCAGTGCCTGCCCAAGTCCCGTCATGTCACGGCGATGCAGCGCGGCGAGCGCACCAATTGTGGCGTGCAGAGCGGTAATGCGATCGATAATCGGGGGACCGCAGCGTATCGGCGGGTCGCCTTCGCCGCCCGTATCGAACATCACTCCAGCCATCGCCTGGCCGATTGGATCAAACGCCCGGCGGTCGCGGTACGGGCCGTATTGACCGAAGCCCGAGACGTTGATCAGTATAATTCCAGGATTGAGTTCTCGCAGTGTCTCGTAGCCAAAGCCCATCTCGTCCATTACACCTGGGCTGAAATTCTGCAGGAGCATATCCGACTTCACTATAAGTTCCCGCAGAATCTTTTTGCCTGTGTCACTGCGCAGATTGAGCGTTATGCTTTTCTTGCCGCGGTTGTACTGCGACCAGTAGACCATCCCCAGCCGCCGCGATTCGTCACCGTCTGGTGGCGCTTCAACTTTGATTACCTCGGCACCCAAATCGCCCAGTATGAGCGAACATCGAGGACCAGCTTGGTAACGCCCGAGGTCGATTACTCTGATACCGTCGAGACATCCAGCCATTCGGTTTGCTCCCTAAGGAAGAGCGCTGATGAGAAGAAGCTCTCTGTTTGATACGTGTGTCCGACTGTCAGCTGCGGTCTCAATTGCCTCCCCGAGGGCACCAGCTCATAGTAGAATCTCGATCAGGTTCGGACCTGGTTCGGCCAGTGCGCGCTCGAGCTGCAGGCACAATGCTTCTGCGCTTTCGACCCTTACGGCTGGAACGCCCATGGCTGCCGCGAGGCGACTCCAGTGAATCTCTGGATTATCCAGGCTCGTAAGCGAGCGCGCCTTGCGTCCCGGCTCGCTTATGCCTGCTCGCGCGAGCTCGACCTGCAAGATTCGATAGCGGCGGTTATTGCAGATTAGCGTCGTTACGTTGAGCCCTTCGCGGGCCTGCGTCCACAGGGCCTGGAGAGTATACATACCACTCCCATCAGCTTGAAATGCGATCACCCTGCGATCGGGGCACGCGACCGCGGCGCCGGTAGCGCAAGGCAGGCCCTGCCCGATCGCACCGCCCGTCAGCGAAAGATAAGTGTGAGGTGCCGAACCACTCGATGCAGCAAAGAAAGGTAGCCCTGTGGTCGCTGCCTCATCCATCACGATACAATTTTCGGGCAGCAGCGCCGCCAACGCCTGCCCAACCGTCGCGGAATCCAGCTTACCGGTCGGCCGCTGCGGCTGTTGGACCGGAGCTCGTAAAACTGGACCGTCTCGAGCGCCGAGCTCATCAGCTAACGCTTGCAAAGCGCTGATAGCATCTTGTTCCGGTGTCGCCAGTGTCTCGCTGGCGCAGCCCTGCGGGACCAGAGAACTGGGCAAATTCGGATAACCGAAGAAAGCTACCGGCGCTAAGGCTCCAGCGAGGACGATTGCCTCAAACTTTGAAAGCATCTCGAGCGCCTGCTCCGGGAAATAGGGAAGTTTTTCGACTGCCGGATAGATAGAGCCGCGTTCAAGCCGTGATGGAAAGGTTTCACAAATCAAACAGCAGCCAGTTTTCATCGCTATCCGGTTGGCCGCGGCGAGTCCCGACGACCTCATTGCCTGGGCTCCCAGAAATATCGCCGCTTTATCGCGACTCTTGCGGAGGGTTGCGGCTGAACGTTTCACTGCCTCGTCAGCAACTACCGTCGGGTAGGGCACCTGCAGTGGCGCGGCGATTCCGCCTCCCTCACCCCACAGACAATCCGACGGCACAATCAGAGTCGACACGCGCCCAGGCGTACGGCCGGCTGCGGCGATCGCCTCAGCGATGTCGGAAGCGACCGTAGAAGCGCTCTTGACTTCGCGCACCCAGCCTGAAACTGGACGGGCCAGCGAAGCTATATCTGAAGTCAGGGGTGCGTCAGCTGCCAAATGCCACGTCGCCTGATCGCCGACCACATTGACTACGGGCGAACGCGCACGGCGTGCGTTGTGCAGATTCGCGATCCCGTTAGCGAAGCCCGGCCCCAGGTGCGTTAAGGTCAAGGCCGGTTTATCCGCCATGCGAGCATACCCGTCTGCCGCGCCAGTGCAGACTCCTTCGAACAAACCAAGAACTGCCCTGATTTCGCTCACCATATCGAGAGCGGCCACCAGTGGCATCTCGGTCGTCCCCGGGTTGGCAAAGCAAACCTCGATGCCTGCGGCGAGCGCTGTCCTGAGGAGACTTTCAGCCCCATTCATTTATCCTAAACCCTGCTATCGCGAACCGCTTAAGAGCCACCAATCGTCCCACACAATCACCTGTTCGAAAACCCTAACTGATCACACTTCTCAGATCGTGCCGGCCTGCCGGAGACATCCTGGCTCAGATGGGAAAACCTACGGTCAGTTTGTTCCAGGGTCAGTCAACCCTGACAAAAATACAGACGGTGAACTGTGTATCACTCAAAGTTCCTTGACGGTCTTTTCTACGGTCGACCAGTCGACGATAGGTGACAGGCGGCGTCGCGCGACGATACCTCTGGCCATCGCGCCGCTGAACGGAGTGAAAGTCAGAGAATGGTCCTGGATATCCAGGATTAGGACCACCTTGGCCTCCTCATTTGAAAACCATGGACCAGCTTTCAACGTCACGCCTTGCGGAAATCCGCTCTTCATCGCCCCGCTGATAAGCTCGTGCACTTGCTTGAGCGACTCTTTGTTGGAGACATTGAAGTAAATTTCGTCCAGATATAGCGGCATTTTCAGCCTCCCAAGATCAATTTTTGTAGACCCGTCCTACCCTGGCCTTTGACACTTTCAGCGGCAGGCACCGCGAACTCATTCCTTATACAACCAAACGAGGCCATTTTGGCAACCGCAATCTCCATGCCCAGCTCTAACCCCGGTCCGGTTAGGGAACCCCAGGAGACGCCAGGCTACTTGAAGCCGACCGTGGCGGAGCGCCGGATAGGGTTCGCAGAAGCTGATCGATCTGGTCCCGCAGTTGTTGCGCTTGAGCAGTCCGCCCCTGATTGATCAGTTGCCGCTCAAGCGCAGCAGCCGATTGATTTATCTGCCGCAGTTGTTGCGCAAGCGCTGCCGCGTTGCGGGTTCCATTTATGACGTACCAGTTCTGCACTGCATTAAGTTGCTGCTGAAGTGCGTTCGCTGCCGGTCCGGTCGCCGCTCCGGGCGGCACCGCAGCCATGGTCCCGGCCGCGCTTGCGATTGCAGCCAAACCGGCGCTGAAACCGGGCATCCTGGAGGCTACCAGCAAATTTGCCTCCTGCTCGTTGGCGGCTCCTTCTATTGTGGCTCCCGCGGGTGCGCGCAAGCTTATGGGGTTGGTATTGAGTAGTTCGAGACTGGAGCTCTTGCCTGGGCGCAGGACCATGATCGAATCCTGCAAAACCAATCTCGCGTCTGGATGAGCGACATCGAAGTCGACCCGGGAATTACCATCCGGCAATGAACTGATGCTGGCAACCGAACCGATCCGTGCGCCCAGGCTGGTAACCGGATCGCCAGGAGCAAGATTACCCGTGCTGCTCAATTCCGTATTGAATCGAACCGGCGAACATGAGATGAGCAGCGCCGCAAACAACGCCGCAACGATGGCCCGGATGGCGAAGCGGTCCACGCTAATTCAAGCTCCAAGGCAATCAGATAGTACGCCAGAACAAGCTGGCACATCGCTAATGTGCGAGGGCGCGAGCGCAGAGAAGCTGACGGTTACGACTACTGCTTGCGTCAAGCAAATGCTGGCTTCACCTCGCGCGCAAACAGTTCGATACTCTGACTCGAATTCATATCGCCAAAGATGACCGTAAAAAAGGTGATGCCCCTGGCCACTCGCTCGCGCAGCTGCTCGATAATTTGTGGTGGGGTACCCTTTATCGCGGTCCGCCAAAAGGGCAGACGCTGCGCGATCTTCCATTTTTCTTCAACTTCAGCCTGATTTGCACCGAGACAAACCAGCAGCTGCTCGGAGATGTTGATCTGCCGGATGTCACGCCCGACCGCCTCACAATGCTCCTTAAGCACAGCCAGCTTGTGCTCGAAATTTCGGTACCCCGCGGGACAATTCCAACGATCGGCATACTTGGCGACAATCCTCAGCATCAGCTTTTCCCCGCTGCCGCCAATGGTAAATGGTGGATGTGGCTTTTGAACTGGCTTGGGGTAACAATACGCTTCGTTCAGCTTGTAATAGCGGCCGTCAAACGTGGCCCGTTTTTCGGTCATGAGGAGCTTTACAACCTGTATTCCCTCTTCAAGCTGCCGCAAACGAGTCGCGGTCGAAGGGAATTCATAGCCGTAGGCCCGATACTCCTCCTCCATCCAGCCGGCACCGAGGCCGATTTCCAGTCGCCCGTTGCTTATGTTATCAAGGGTCGCCAGGAGCTTCGCGAGTAGTCCCGGACTTCGAAACGAATTACACAGCACCAATGAACCAATCCGGAGTTTTTCAGTCACCACACTCAGGGCAGTCATCGCCGAGGTGCACTCGAGCACGTCGGCTTCGGGCACGCCACGGTTCCAAAAATGGTCCGTGACCCAAATGGAATGGTAGCCAAGCTCTTCAACTTTGACGGCACGTTCCCTCACCGCCTTCCACGATAAGCCTGCAAGCGGCGAAAACAGTCCAAATTCGATCTGGGCCATTATCAACTCCGTTCCTCGATCTGACCATATTGGAAAAGCGCAATACTCTACTCCCGAGTAAACGTACAGCGTATCCTTCGGCGATGGAAATACCTGGTCGGGAGCGTGCTCGTTAATTTGCCGCGCGGCGTCGTGAGGATGATCGGTAGTCGTGTCACATCAAAGGGTACATGCTTTCGAATAGCAGTCCAGAGTTCATTTAATAAATGCCGCGCGTGAGAGAGCAGCCAGACTTTGCAAAAATGCCAGCCGTTGCCCTGCTGATATTATCCAGCTTCATTTTTCTCTCCCAGCGGTGCGCGCTGGGAGCGCCTGCGACCACGGGCTTTCAGTTGGTCGGCGAGCCGACGAGGTTTGCCCGAGCACCTTCGGTGGAACAAACCGTTTTTCAGGCGCAGCGAGGTCCTTCGGCCTTCGATCGGGTGGGATTGCACCACCTAACGCAACTGTCGGCCAGAGCTAATGCCGTGGTGCTGTACCTGCCGGGCACCAATATGAACGGCGAGGTGGCCGTCGATGATCCGCGGTATTCTTTACCGCTTTATCTCGCTTCTCACCGGGTGGATTTTTGGGCGTTCGATTACCGCACTCACTTCGTCCCGGCTTCTGTTAAGCCGTTTCAGTTGAGTGAACTGCAGAGTTGGACCAACGAGCTGTTCGAGGCGGATATTTCGGCCGCGGTGCGATTTATCCTGGCTAGGACTGGGCAGCAACGGATTTTTGTTGCTGGCTTCAGCCGTGGCTCCGCCTTTGCCCTACTTTATGCGGCAGCCCATCCTGAGAGCGTCAAGGGGTTGATAATTATTGATGGTATCATTGGAGCCGGGCGCCCTGGGTCACCTCCGGCTGGCGTGTACGCCAATGATGTGAGCGGCAAACAATTGACGTGGGATAAACGGCAGGCGCTCATGCGCCGAGTGATCGAAGAACCGGAGGGACCTGCCCCGCTTCCTCAGTTTAAATCCGCGGCTGACTGTCTCGATCACGTCGTCTATCATTCGTCGGCGTTTGGAGGCAATGGCGGGTTGGCCAATCCACTAGGCGGTTTCAGCAACGCATCCGTGCTGGCCCGGGTATTGATCCTCTATGACCGCTATTGGCCCAACGTGCAGGATTACGAAGATTCTTTCACGCCCGAGATCAGAGAGTCGCTGAGCAAGTCGAGGATTCCAGTGCTTGCTTTCAGCAGTACCAATATCTCGGCTGAGTGGCCCCGGCTGGTGGCAGCTACCGCGACCTCAACCGGCAACCGGGATGTAACGGTTAAAACCTTGCACAATTGGGGCCATCTGGACCTAATCTGTGGCACCTACGCAGAGCATGAGGTCTTCGCGCCTATATTGCGCTGGCTCCTCCAGCATTCTTAAGCTGTTTGCGATCGTCAGGACCGACTGTCACGATCCTGGCGGGAAATGATCAGTACCACCAGAAGAGCCCACAGTCCGAAGCAAAATCCCAGGAGAAGCCAAAGCCGCCAAGCTCGCGCATGGCGTGCCGCGATGGTCGCGGTTAGAGGCGCCAGTGTCGCATCGATCGCAAGCGAGGTGGCGATCAGGCAGTACGTCGGTTCGGGGTAACGAAGTACCGCAAAACCCGAGGTGAGCGCCAGCACGAGTGCAACAGTTGCCATTGTAAAGACGCTCACTCCAAGTGGCTTGTGAAGTCGTCGCGCCGCGCGCGTTTTTCTTGGGGGGTGATGCAGTCAGGTGGGGTTTCGGCGCTTCTCTCCTGCCATGGCCGACCGCTATAGTTGAAGGCGATGGCACGCGGCGAGGCCGAAAGTTTGCTCAACCGACTACGGCAGATGAGCGAGGAGGGTGTTGCCAGCTTCCTCAACGAACTGATGGCAAATGAAGCTTGGCGCCAGCGCTTGGGACGCGCAGGGGAGCGACTGCTGGCCAACAAACAGAGCTTCGACCGCAACGTCGAGACGGTTTTGGATTTCGTCAATCTACCATCCAAGCGCGATATTCGAGAGTTAAAGTCTCGACTTGACCATCTTAACGGGCAATTGGTCACGCTGAGCATGAAGATCGATCGTCTGCTGGCGGGGGTGGGGCCACGTCCCGAGCAGAAGGCCGCGCCATCCCGCGCTCGCCGCAAAAAATAGTCTTTGTAGCGCAACTCCGGCTTGGGTTCTCGGGGCAGGTTGCGATTGGCCCAATTGGAGTCAAAACATCCGGCTCAAAAGGGTTGGCAGCTCATCCAGACCTGCGATCCGATTCTCATGGTTGACGCGACTGCCCACTCCAACAAACCTTATTCGCGCCGCCTGTGATGCGATGCGATCCGTTTCGCTGTCACCCACGTAAACCGCATCCGTGGGCAGCACGCTGGCTCGTCTCAGGCACAATTCAAGGATATCGGGGGCCGGTTTCGGTCGGACCTTGTCCCGCACACTGGCGACGACATCAAAAACGTCGTTAAGCCTGAGATAATCGATAATCGCCGGAACGGTGGTCGAGCGGTTGGTCGCGAGTCCGATCCGATAGTTTCGTTTAATCGCCATTAGGAACGAATGGAGACCGGGAAACGGCCGTAGCATTTTGAGAAAAGGAGCCGGATCCATCTCACGAGCTGCCGCACGCATCCGAGCGATACGCTGAGTGTCGCCAGCCGCTCGCAACTCAAATACCTGCATCGCGGACATAAAGATTGCCGCTCTTTCTTCTGCTGGATTCATCAGGGGTTCACCGACTCGGGCGAAAATCGCATTATAATAGGCTACGTTCGACTCAGTGGAATCGAACAGCACCCCATCAGCATCAAAAATCACTAATTCCAGCATCTTCTGATTTTTATCCGTTCCGGATGGTATTAGCTGCGACCTAAAACGTAACAGTTGACAGGATCTTTTTCACCTCAAAGCCAGTCCCGCAGCTGCCCCTCGGTCACTCCAAGCTGGTTGCACTGTTCGAAACGATTTTGCCATTCTTGGTTGGCAACTAACCGACAAATGCAGCGCGGCGCCCTCTGCAACCGATTGAGACGAGTCGAGCGACCGCACCTGTTCAAGAACCCGTAGAGTTCAGGTCCTGCAAGCGATTGCGAGGTGTACCTAAACCCGGAGGTCACAAGAGCGTGAAGGCAATTCAGTTCAACGAAGTTGGCGGTCCCGATGTCATGAAGATTGTTGACATTCCAAAACCGGAACTGCGCCCCAGAATGGTGCGGGTGCGGAATCATGCCATCGGGATAAATTTCGCGGATAACTTCTTTCGCCAAGGCACCTACCTCGTCCGGCCCAAACTGCCCGATACGCCCGGCATGGAGGCCGCGGGTGTAATCGATGAGGTAGGACCTGAGGTGAAATCGCTTAAGCCTGGAATGCGTGTGGCCGGCATCGGCCTGAAGACCTACGCTGAATACTCGCTCTTTTATGAAAACCAGACCATCCCGTTGCCGGACTTTGTCAGCTTCGAAGAAGGTGCTGCTTTTCCGATTCAAACCCTGACCGCCTGGTTCATGATCCACGTCAGCCATCGTCTAAGTCCTGGCCAAACCGTGTTGGTCCATTCCGCCGCGGGTGGCGTCGGTTTGGTAGCAATCCAAATTGCCAAAGCCGCCGGAGCCCGTGTGATCGGCACCGTGTCGAGCGATGCAAAGATTGCCATCGCGAAACAATATGGCGCGGACGAAGTGATCAACTACGAAACCCAGGATTTCGCCAAGGAAGTGATGCGGCTGACCGATGGGAAAGGCGTTGACCTCAACCTCGATGCAATCGGCAAACCAACCTTTGAAAAAGGGCTCGAGTGTGCGGCGTCGTTTGGCCATATAATTCTGTACGGACGTGCCGGCGGCCCTCCTGACAAGCTCGACCTCAACCGCCTTTTCCCGAAGGCCTTGAAGGTCAGTGGTTTCGTGTTATTCACCGCATCCTCTCAGCACGACTTGATGCGTCAAGGAACGGAAGCCTGCTTCAACTTGATGAAGGAAGGGAAACTGAAGATGGTGGTGGGCAAGACCTTTCCCTTGGAACAGGCACCCGAGGCACATCGCTTCATGCAATCTCGACAATCAGTGGGCAAACTCCTGTTGCTCCCTTAATCTCGGCTGTGACTCTTCTCTCCCAGCGTCCCATTTTGAACACAGCGGCACCCTGGCACGTGGTGCCGCTGCGCTTACATAATCCAAAGGCAATCCTGGCTATCAAGAAGCGCCAACTTCGCCATTCAACACTAACTAGTCGTCGCAAATCGATTCACAACCTTTTGAGTGAGTTGCCCTCCCCAATATTGGGGATCATCCCCTGCGCTGAGTGGTTAGAGCCAGTCCCTACCCTCTTCATCCCCAGCTGCTGAGTTTCAACCCACGGGTCCGGCTATTAAAGACCTTGCTCTATCGCTAAAATTAGGGCTTCCGACCAGAACTGCCCAATGCCGTGTCGATTTTCCCAGAAGACATGCGGCTGCAAGGGCGATTGGCGGGAATCTCGCCACGAGTTTTTTCTGGGGGAAGCACCAATGAGAGGATGGCTATTGGGCGGTTTTGCAGTTCTGCTGACGCTGTGGCGACCGTCGGCCATTAGGGCTGATGGCGATCTGAATCGGGTCAAGCACATTATCGTCGTGATGCAGGACAATCACTCCTTCGACAACTATCTCGGCGTCTTGCCCTACGTTAGCGGTACTCCGTACCATCCTGGCCCGTGCGCCGATCATGATCATTCCTGTGTTGACGGGCTGCAGTGCACTACGGCGCGTGACGGGTCGCTCACCTGCACGAACGCCAATCTCGACGATGACGGCAACACGGTCACTTCTTTTCACGAGACCCGATTGTGTGCTGCTGGCACCCTCGATCACAGCTGGACTGGCAGCCATCTTGAAGGCAACTTCGTATTCCCCAACCAGATGTTGACGGCGAGCCCCGATGACGGATTCGTCCGGCAAAACGATCAGCCGTCAGGCGATTCAGTACAGAGCTCCGCAACTAGAGCCGAAACCATGGGTTACTACACTCCCGCCGAGCTGCCATTTTATTATCAGTTGGCTCAAAGCTTCGCGCTGGACGACCGCTATTTTGCATCGGTCATCGGTCCAAGCTTTCCGAACCGATCTTATCTGCTGGCCGCGACCTCCTTCGGCCACCTAGATACTCTGGAGACTGTGCCTGATCCCTCGGCCCTGCTTTCGCTTGTATACCAGCCGTACCAGCCCATCACGGGGACAATTTTTGACCTGCTCGACAGAAATGGCGTCGCGTGGGCTGACTATTCCGACGACGTGCCGCAGGGCGTTTCCTTTCGCAACTTTGTAACCGACTCGCATTTTCGCTGCGTCAGCGAAAATTGTGTGCTGCGCAGCGTCAAACACTTCAATTCCTTTGTCGAGGACGCCCGTGGCGGCACCTTACCCGCGGTGGCCTTCGTGGATCCGAGTTTCGGAATTCTTTGCTCTCAGCATTTTCCCTCATGCTCACCGGAAAACGACGAGCATCCCCCGAGCGATATTCGTGCTGGTGAAGCCTTTGTTGCGCGCGTTATCAGAGCGGTGCGCGATGGTCCCAATTGGAAGGACTCCATCATTTTTGTGACCTACGACGAAAATGGAGGATTTTACGATCATTTCGTGCCAGCCACGGCTCGCCAGGGAGGAGCGTCCTCCCCCGATGGCATTCAGCCCGGTTTGTGCGAAGACCTGTCAAACCCACCCCGCAGCGAGACCCCCGGTGGCGGGTTATCTTGTGGGTTCAGCGAAAAGGATGCGATCGCACTTTGTCCCATGTTCGATCCCGCTTCGGGAGGCTACCCATCCTTTTGCGCGAACTTCGATCAGTATGGATTTCGCGTGCCCTTCTTCGCAGTCTCCCCATTCTCGAAGCCGCATTACGTGTCTCATACGGTCGCCGATCATACGTCGTTACTGGCAATGATCGAGAAACGCTTCCTCGTGAGTGGCAGCTCGCCACAGCGTCCCCATCTCACCGCTCGCGACCAACATGCCAATACTCTTGAGGACATGTTCGATTTCACTCATTCACCGTCGCTCGCAACAGCCATTCCGGCAGCACCTGAGCCGTCAAGCGCCGATAACGGTTGTTCATGAAACCGTCATATCCGCTATACGCCAAAGATGAGCCATGCAATCAGCTGAACCATCCGCCCAACAATCACGCGTGCGGCAAGGCCGTTGCTGAGGGTGGCCGATATGGATGATCCAAATCCTGACTTTACGCGCTTAATGGCTTTGGCAAGCGGCTATGCCGAAGCGCGTGCCATTCAAGCAGCGCTGAAACTGGGATTTTTCGAGGCGCTGGCTGCAACTCAGCGCAACTCCAAAGAGCTTGCCGCAGCGGTGCATTGTGATGAGCGGGCAACGATGCTCTTGGCGAACTCGCTGACCGCTCTAGGTCTACTTCGCAAAGATGGTGAAGCTTTCGGACTGACTGATGCGACACGTCGATTTTTGGTCCAAGACTCTTCCGAGTATTTGGGCGGCATGATTCTTTTCGACGAATCGCTATGGGGAACCTGGGGCAAACTCGATGAGTCAGTGCGTTTCGGCCGGCCCGCCCGAGTGCCCGATATGTATCAGTCGGATCCCGCAGAAACCGACCGCTTTATTCGAGCCATGGACAGCCTGGTGCGGGCACGCGGCGATGCGACCTGGACGGCTCGTTTTTTAGATCTCTCTAACGCGCGCACGATAGGGGATGTCGGCGGTGGCCCGGGCACTTACTTGCTCGCATTTCTCAACCATTGGCCTGCACTCCGCGGTCTTCTCTTTGATCTTCCCGCTACGCTGCGAATCACGCGCAAACTACTCGATCAGCGCGGCGACCCAGCCACGGCTCGTCTGAGCCTGTGCGAATTGGACTACAGGTGCACGGCGATTCCCGGACCATTGGATGTCATCTTCATGTCCAACATTATTCACAGTGAAAACGAAGAGACCAATGCATCGTTGATGGCGAACTGCTTTCGGGCGCTGGCCGATGGGGGATTGCTGGTAATTAAAGATCATATTATGGATGCGAGCTTGACCGTGCCTGCCGCAGGTGCAGTCTTTTCGCTCTACCTGCTTTTGACCACCAACGGCCGAGACTACAGTTTCGACGAGATTAGCCGGTGGCTACGCGATGCGGGATTCGTCGACCTGCGAATGGAGACTCTGCCGAGTCCGCCTTTCACTTCTTCACTCGTGCTGGCCCGAAAACCGCCTCACCGATGAAGCCTGGCAGAAGCTTGGGAGATTACCATAGTCCGCCTTCGAGCCACTATCTGCGCCTTAACCGCACTCGCAAACACCGGCTGCTTCGGAGCCCCGCTTGCCCCAATGGCGCTACAAGCGGGTCAAATGGTCGGTTCCGACTTGCTCAGTGCTGTCGTAAGAAAGTCTGATAATGCGCCAGACTCATGGGAGTTACAGGAACGTTGTGATGAGCTCCTGGTTGGCGCCCCCGGTATAGTGGAGCTGAGGATGGCGGCTCGAGGTCCGAGCGTCTGGCGTCAATTGCGCCTCGAGAATTCGAACCACGCTCCGCGATGGTATGTCATGGCAGATGGGCGCAACGGGAATGCAGGCTGGCGTCCCATGGAAAGCTTCCTAATCGGCAGCTTCACCTCGGCCCTTCAGCAAAAGCTGAAACAAGGCAGACTCAATTACGTGATCTATGCACCGTCAGAGCCACTCAGCACGGCTGAGCAAAACCAACTTGTCGCCCTTGCCGCTGATTTCGGCGGTAGCCAGGGAACCTTACGGTGGAAGGGTCGCGACTATGAGTATACCGTGGTTGATCGGCTACCATGCTTTCCGGGTCCCATAGTTGTAAAACGACAGCATGGTTAAAATCCGCAAGTGGCTTCCCATTGCAATCGTAGCGGCAATTGTTGTGCAAGATCTGCCCGAACGCGGAACGGAACCAGCCGCAAATAACCACGTTTCCGTCGAAGCGCTTCCAGCGGATGATAGCGCTGAGTTACGACCCGCACGATGGTCCGACGACCGGCTGACTGTCGCTAATCTCGGTCATTCGACCCTGTTGATAAATTTTTTCGGCGTAAGAATCATCACTGACCCGGCCTTGTTCGCTCGCGTCGGGCTGAGAGTGGGTCCCTTCTTTACCATTGGCCCCCGCCGACTCAGACCAGTGGCGCTACCGCCGCAACAGCTCCACGAACTCGATGTAATCCTGGTAACGCACGCACATATGGATCACCTCGACCTCAATTCGCTGCGAGTGCTGCCGAAGACAGCGGTGGTCGTCGCGTGTTCGGAGTGCGGGAGATTGATCACACCCCTTGGGTATTTAGACGTGAGGGAGCTGGATTGGGGCGAGTACACCTCGATCAAGGGCCTTAAAGTCACAGCCATGGGCGCGAATCATTGGGGCAGGCGATGGCCGTGGGGACGCCAGTACGGATACAACAGTTACCTGCTGGAGAAGAACGGCCATCGAATGTTACTGGCTTGCGACAGTGCAATGACAAATGTCTTTTCAACGTTGGGAGCTAATCCTCCCGATGTTGCCGCATTTTCTATAGGTGCCTACGATCCCTGGATTTGGAATCACGCCAATCCCGAGCAGGTTTGGGCTATGTTTGTTCAGACCCGAGCACAGTACCTGATCCCCATTCATTGGGGAACTTTTCGGCTGTCAAAGGAACCGATGAACGAGCCGATGGAGCGGCTGTTGAGCGCAGCCGGCTCGGCGGCCGACCGCGTTGTCTTGCGAGAGATTGGTAGCGTGTGGAGCTTACCGGAGAGCCCGGCCCGAGTTGCCCGCAGCTGCAACCCTTGCAAATGAAGCGGGTCCGGAGCCAGACGTTACGTTTCGGGGGTGATGCCGCTCCTTTTCCTCGGGTCAGCTGTTAAAGCAAACTTTACAGTCGCAATCTAAATTCTTCTGCGCTTCTTTGCCAGGTAATCGACCAGCATGTATTCGCCCAGGTGGTCTGGGCGAGTATAGAGCGCACGTCCACGATTTATCTGGGTCATCTTTTCGACGAATGCGCGCAAACTCGGCGAATCATCCAGCATGAACGTGTTGACCGTGATTCCCTTACGCGTCACCCGCTCGACTTCTTTCAGGGTCTCTTGTGCTGCACGCATGCTGATGCCACCGAAGGAGAGCGGCCACTCACAGTAGAGCCGCTTATTCAGAAAGTAGGCTGTAGGCTGACCATCGGTGATCACGATGATGTGTTGGTTACGCGAGGGATGACGGCTGAGCAACTCCGAAGCGAGGCGAAGGCCGTCCTGTAGATTGGTGAAGGGATCACCCATATTCCAAGAGGCTTCAGGCAGGTCCTTCAGCTTGAGTTCGACGGCGCGGGTGAAGAACCCTACAATGGAGAAGAAGTCGCGCGGAAACTTCGAACGAATGAGCGTCTCCAGCGCCATCGCAACCTTCTTGGCAGCGGCGAACCGCCCCTCCCAGCTCATTGACCACGACATATCGAGGCAGAGCACCGTCGATGAGGAACTGCCGTAGTCATTTTCGTAAATCTCAAAATCGCTCGGCTCGAGTCGGAGCGGAACGCCGGGCTTGCGCGCCAAGGAATGCTTGAGCGTACCGACCAGGTTGAGATTTAAAGGTTCGCCGAATGTGTAGGGTTTAACCTCGTCAGGGCGCATCTCGGTGATGCCGCGAAAATCGGTAAGATGACTGCCAGGACGGTCCTTGAGTAAACCCTGGTAGATGTCCCGCAGGGCCAGCTGACCAATTCGGCGCACACCCTTGGGCGACAGTTGCATATGCTCGCCCTTCTGGATCATGTAACCCGAGCGCTGGAGCAGCACCATTACCTGGCGCAAGTTCTGGAAATCCTGATAAGCCTGCTGTCCGAGCAGATCCTTAAGGTCCTCAAGCGAGATCGTATCGAAATTGCCGTGGATGAGATCCTGCTCGAGCCGGCGCATCCGCTCCATTTCCCGCATGAGCTCGAGCGCCTCCCGATAGCCGAGGCTTTTGGGCCCATGAAACATGTGATTGTAGCGGTCGCGGAAGTTTTCCAGATCTCGAATATTTTCGTACTCAGTCAGTAATTTTTCATAATCAGATCGGGCGCTCTCATCCTCGAATTCGTAGCTCTCGAGCCTGCGCAGTGCCTCCGACAGCCGCCGTGGCAACCGCTGAAGCTGGCGCTCCTTCTGCTCAATCCCGGGTTTCTGGTTGCGCAGAGATTGCAGCATTTGACGCTCGCGTTCGAGGAGAGCTTCCAATCGCTGCTCCATTTCGGCCAACGCGTTGCGCAAATTGAAATCGCGATAGCGCTGCCGCATCTCCTGGCGCAATTGTTCCAAAAACTCCTCGAGGCCCATCACTCTGACGCCCTCGAAGTCCATCCCCTGCCGCATCATCCAATCCATCGCCTGGCGGATATCATCGGTGTAAGAGAGATATTCAGCCAGCTTTTCGAAAACCTTGTCGGCATCGAGTCTGAGTTTCTGGGTACCGTCCCACTGGGTATACCGCGCCGTAACCATTTTCAGTCACCGCTAGGTTGCCGTGACCTTGCTGGAAACCGTGACGACGTCTCCGGCTGAGTCACGCATGATACGCGAAGCGACCACCATGCCGCTCTTTGTTAAGTTTCTGATGCAGGTGCAAGCCTTCGAAGATAAATTCACTGGCGGCGGCCATCAGCCCCGGACTCTCGAATGCGCCTAACCGGTTGACGGCCTCGCGCAGGCCAGGGACTTCGCGCAGTGCGTCTAGGTACTCAGTTGATGGCGCGCGGTCCGAGACTTCTACCCCCCAACCCTCTTCGAAATAAGCAATTACTCGCTTGAGATCGTCGACTTTGAGATGGTGGTCGAAAATCTTAAGCACTGCCCGATTGACCAGGCGTTCGATCAAATCTTCCTCCTTCTTATCCTCGCCCACGTATTCCAGCTCGAGCTTGCCGGCGGTCGAGGCGTAGGCTGAATGCAGGTCGGAAATGCGTGGCACTATTTCGTTTTCACCGTTAATCACCGCTCGCTTTTCCGCATTCGAGATGACCGATTCGAGATTATTAATCGTAACCCGGACCGAAACTCCCGAAGCCTGGTTGATCTCGTTGGAGGCACGCGCTTCGAACGTGATCTGCGCGATGATGTCTTTGAGGAACTGTGGCACCCTGAGCGCGAGGGAAGGATCCGCAGGATAGTTGCACTCCTGATCCATGATCGCAATTTCTTCTTCGATGCTGCGCGGGTAATGAGTTCGGATTTGAACGTCAAAGCGGTCCTTAAGCGGGGTAATGATTCGACCGCGCGAGGTATAGTCTTCGGGATTAGCGCTGGCAAAAAATAAAATATCGATGGGCAGGCGGATTTTGTAACCTTTGATCTGAACGTCTTTCTCTTCCATCAGGTTGAATAACCCGACCTGCACTTTCTCGGTCAAATCCGGCAGTTCGTTAATTGCGAAAATGCCTCGATTAACGCGCGGAATGAGTCCATAATGGATGGTTTCTTCATCGGCGAGGTATCGGCCCTCGGCAATTTTGATAGGATCGATTTCGCCGATCAGATCGGATACCGAGACATCGGGGGTGGCGAGCTTTTCTGCATACCGTCGCTCACGCCCGATCCATTCGATCGCAAGAGCGTCCCCCTTTTCAGCCGCCAGCGATCTACATCGACGGCAAATCGGGTTGAAAGGATCGTCATTGATCTCGCAGCCGGCAATCGCCGGAACAAATTCATCAAGCAAAGTGGCGAGCGAGCGGATGATCCGGGATTTCGCCTGGCCTCTTTCACCGAGAAAAATCATGTGGTGCCCGGCGAGAATTCCGTTTTCGATTTCAGGCAAAACTGTCTCGTCGTAACCGATTATTCCCGTGATTACTTTCTCTCTCGCGCGCAGGCGCGCGAGCAAGTTGCGCCGCATTTCGAGCCGCACCGGCACAGTTTGATACCCCGCGCGCCGCAGCTCTCCCAGCGTTTGCAGTTTGAGCAAATCCTGATTCATATGAGATCCGAAACGATTCCTACCATTAAGCAGAATTTAAAGCAGTCTCGATCGCTTTAAAGTGCGGCGCAAGCAGCCCATAAGTTTCCGCGAGATGCTGCGAGAGCACGCGGGTGGAGCCGATAACCGGCATGAAGTTAGTGTCACCCTCCCAGCGCGGCACTATATGCCAGTGCAGATGCTCGGCAAATCCGGCTCCGGCGACCTTGCCCAGGTTGGCGCCGACGTTAAACCCCGCCGGCTGCAGCACCGCTCGCAGACGCTCAATCGTACAAGCGATCAGCTCGGTCACGGTAGTGCGTTCCTCACGGCTCAGGAGCTCGGGCGAAGCCACGTGTCGACGCGGTGCGACCATCAGGTGGCCGTTGTTATACGGATAACGATTAAGCATCACGAGCGCCTGGGCGCCGGCGTACAGGATTAATCGCCGATTTAATTGTACCGCCTGCAGCCGCTTTATGCAGAAAATGCATTTCTGCGGCGCGGTTCGAGCTCGAGCGAGATAGGAAGAACGCCAGGGCGCCCACAGCCGTTGCTCGTGCCCCTGGAGCGATTCAAACTGACGATCCGCCCTCGCCTGTTGACGGCCCATTCAGTTTGACTCGAAGTTCCTTGCCGGCGCGAAAAAAAGGTGTCCGTCGGGCAGCTACCTGAACCGTGGCGCCGGTCTTCGGATTACGCGCCAGGCGGGCGCGCCTTTGCTTGACGCCGAAGCTGCCAAACCCACGCAATTCGATGCGGCTGCCCGTCACGAGCTCCCGCGTCATTGCTTCGAACATCACGCTCACCAGACTTTCGGAATCTCGATACGAGATTCCGGGTTGTCGAAGCAATAGTTCCTGGATGAGACCGCGCTTGGTCATCCTGCTAACGTTTGTGTACCTTGCTCAGCGATCACGACCACGCCCACTGCGTCCGCGACCGCCCTCTTCTCGGTCGAGCCGCAGCTCTTCGTTGAGGATGTCCTCGAGCGAAAACCTCGCGCTCTCCCGCTCACGTTTCAGATAGGCCTGCATCTCTTCGCGTTCTTCGTGCTGGCGCAACGCCTTAATCGAAAGTCCGATCCGCCGTTCCCGCGTGTCGACCTGCACAATCATCGCGTCAACTTTATCGCCCACTTTGAAAAGCGACGATGGTTTGTCGACTCGCTCGTTCGAGAGCTGAGAGATATGGATGAGCCCTTCGATACCCTCTTCGATTTCAACGAAGACACCAAAATCGGCCACCGAAGTCACGGTACCGCTAACCTTTGTGTTAATCGGATAGCGCTGTGCGACGGTCTCCCAGGGATCTGGCGTTGCCTGTTTGATGCCTAAGCTGACGCGTTCCTGTTCGACTTCGATACCCAGCACTACCGCTTCAACCTCGTCACCTTTCTGGTAGAGCTCAGAGGGATGGCGCACTTTTTTGGTCCAGGACAGATCTGAGATATGCACCAGCCCGTCGATGCCGGGTTCAATCTCAACGAAAACGCCAAAATCGGTTAGCGACTTGACCTTTCCCTTGACGCGAGTACCGACCGGATGACGCTCTGCCAGTGCCTGCCAGGGATTGGGTTCCGTCTGTTTAAGGCCGAGTGAAATTCGTCGATTTGCCTCGTCGACCCCGAGCACCTGCACCTCGACGTTATCGCCGACGTTGACCACCTTCGAAGGATGTACCGCGCGTTTGCTCCAGGACATTTCGGAGACATGGATCAGTCCTTCGACACCCTTCTCGAGTTCGACGAACGCCCCATAGTCAGTTACGCTCACCACCTTGCCGTGGAAACGGCCACCGACCGGGTAATTCTCCGCGGCCTTGGTCCATGGATCGGGCATGATTTGCTTCATGCCCAATGAGACGCGCTCGCGCGCGGGATCGTACTTGAGCACGACCACCTTGACTTTGTCACCAACTTTGACGACCTCGGAAGGACGTTGAACGCGTCCCCAGGCCATGTCGGTAACATGCAACAGGCCGTCGATCCCGCCGAGATCGACGAACGCGCCGTAATCAGTAATGTTCTTGACGGTGCCCTCGAGGATAACTCCCTCCTCCAGGACCTTCAGTGTCTGCTCCTTGAGCGAGGCTCGCTCGCGCTCGATCACGGCACGACGGGACACGACAACGTTGCCGCGGGCGCGGTTGAACTTCAGGATCACAAAGCGGCCCCGCTGACCGACGTAGCGATCGAGGTTGCGGGCCGGGCGCAAATCCACATGCGACCCCGGCAGGAAAGCCGGCACCCCGATATCGACCTGCAGCCCCCCCTTGACCTTGCCAAGAATCACGCCCTCGACCGGAGTCTCATGCTGAAACGCGCGTTCAAGTTCGCGCCAGATCTTAAACTTCTCGGCCTTGGCGTGCGAAAGCATGACAGTGCCGTTTTCGGTCTCGGTGCCTTCGAAATAAACGTCCACCTCGTCGCCTTCTTTGACCGTGACTTTGCCTTCATGATCAAGGAATTCGGCGAGCGGCACCTGGCCTTCGCACTTATAATTGATGTCGATGATTACGTTATCGCGGGTGATCAGGAGAACTGTGCCGGACAGCACATCCCCCGGCCGGGGGGCGTGCAGGCTCTGTTCCATCAGCGATTCGAAATCATTCGTTCCTCCGTTCGTTCTTTCGGACAACTGTTTCTCCATTTAGTGGGACCTTCTGCGGGCTTGGGCGCTATTGCATTTCCATACAAGGGTGCTAGCGGCGTTTCAAGCCCTCAAACTCATCGGCGCGGCTTGGATTGTGCACTTCATTGCGCTCCGCCCCGATGCTCGATGCGCGCCAGCATAGCGCTTACTACCTGCTCAATCTCGAGCTTACTCGAATCGATCACGATGGCGTCCTCAGCACGACGCAGAGGTGCCAGCTCTCGGCCTTCATCGCGTCCGTCGCGCTCGCGCAATTCGGATAGCACTTCAGCTCTCGTAGTGGAAACCCCACGAGCGGTCAGTTCAATGAAGCGCCGTTCGGCTCGCACTTCCAGATCGGCGGTCAGGAAGAACTTGAACTCAGCATCTGGAAAAATTGCCGTGCCGATATCTCGTCCTTCCATTACCACGCCACCTTCTTCGCCTGCCGCCCGCTGCAGCTGGTGCAAATGAGCCCGGACCTTGCGACGCGTCGAAAGCCGCGAAGCCAGGTCGCCGATCGCTGGTTGTGAGAGCTCGTCGGTTACATCTCTGCCGTTGAGCAAAACCCGCTCTGCTATAAAGCTAATCGTGATCGAATCAAGAAGTTCCTCGAGACGAGAGTCGGCCGCGCACTCGTCAATGTTATTGTAACGCGCCGCCACCGCTACTGCACGATACATTGCGCCCGTATTGAGATATCGAAAGCCCAGGGCTTCGGCCAGTTTCCGGGCCACCGTCGATTTGCCGGCTCCCACTGGACCATCAATCGCGATCACAGGTCGTGTTCGCATCGTCTCCGGATTCCCGCCTGGTTAAGTCGACTTCATGCGATGCGCCTGCGCATTTGACGACCCCGCTCGAACAAGTCACTAAGAGCGTGGCTATCGCCAGCCGTCACTGCCCGCTCAAAGCGGGCGAACCAGTCACGATAAAGGGCCAATGCCTGAACAAGTGCGTCGCGATTAGTCAGGCAAATGTCTCGCCACATCTCAGGTGAAGATGCGGCAATTCGAGTAGTATCGCGCAACCCGCCTGCGCCGAACCCAGCTGCCCAATAGCCACCGACCGATTCATCCGCCAGGGCGGTGGCCAGAGCGCTCGCTACGATCTGCGGCAGGTGGCTGGCACGCGCGAGGATCGCATCGTGTACCGCGGGTGCCATTCGTTCGACGCGTGCCCCGGTCGCCCGCCAGATGGTCTCAACTTTATTTAGGGCCTCCGGCTCGCTGCGTTTCGACGGCGTAACGATCACCCAACGATTTTCAAACAGCCGCTCCTCTGCAGCAGCGGCTCCGGCAAGCTCCCTACCGGCCACCGGATGCACTCCGACAAAGCTCATGGCCGGGCCCAGCAAGGGTTCAAGCTGGTCCACAACCCAGGCTTTAACGCTACCCACATCAGTCACCACCGCGTTGGGCGGCAAGTAGGTCACCATCGCTTTCAGCGTAGCCGGAAAATTCATCACGGGTGTGGCGAGCATCACCAGATCAGCATCCCGTGCCGCCTCGACTGGGTCGAGCGTGCCGATATCGATGATCCCCCGCCTAAGAGCTATATCGAGATTGGCCTGGGTGCGCCCAAACCCAACGATGCGCTCGACAAGGCCGCGGCGCCGCACGTCAAGTGCCAGAGAGCCGCCAATCAGGCCCACGCCGCAAATCGTCAACTGACGAAAAAGGACAGACATTGGATGCTCAGGCGACCTCGGGGCCGACTTTCCCGCGAACAGGCGAATGCGTCTCCTTTGCTTTACTGCAGAGTTTGCCTCGATGGAAGCGGGGTTTTTGTCGCAACTTTCCGGATGCGCAACGCTTTTTTGCCCTGGCCAGTTTGCTCCCGTGCCTATGCCAACGATAACATCAAGCTTTACTCAGCACCCGCTCAAGAGCTGAGATCAGGCGTCGATTTTCATCCTCCAGACCAACGCTTATTCGAACATGGCGCGGAAAACCGTAGCCGTTCATCGGGCGCACGATGACCCCCTGCCGAAGCAGATCCTGGAAGACCTTCGAACCGTCCCCTACATCGACCAGGATGAAATTGGCGTTCGTCGGCACAAAGGAGATACCGAGACGGCGGAATTCACCCTCCAGGTAATGAATGCCGGCGGCATTAACTTCCAGTGTTCGGCGCACATGCTTCTCATCGTCCAGTCCCGCCAGGGCAGCCGCCTGGGCAAGGGACGTCACGTTGAACGGCTGCCGCACTTTGTGCAGCAGCGTCACGATATCGGGACGCGTAACCGCATAGCCAACGCGCAAACCTGCAAGACCGAAAATCTTAGAAAATGTCCTGAGTGTAACTATCATTCGGTCATCTTGATGATATCTGAGAGAGTCTGGATAATCTGGATCGCGAACGAATTCAAAGTACGCTTCGTCAGCGACGATAATGACCCAGTCTGGAACTCGGGCCAGAAAGTTCTCCCATTCCTGCTTTCGGTAGATGGTGCCTGTAGGGTTGTTGGGATTATCCAGGAACACCAGGCGCGTGTTACCGTCAATCGCCGCGGCGATTGCCTCGAGATCGAACCGGTAGTCAGCTCTCATCGGGACCGTGCGCGATTCGCCTCCTGCTGCAGCGGTGGCAAGCGCATAGATAGCAAAGGCGTGCTCAGAGAAGACCGCATTGAGTCCCGGCCGCAGGAATAGAAAGGCCAACAGGTTGATCACCTCGACGGACCCGGAGGCCACGAAGATCCGCTCGGCTTCAAGCCGATGACGGGCCGCGATTTTGCGGCTCAAAGCCCAGCAACCGCCGTCCGGGTAGCGGTTCACCTCACTGAGCGCCGCGCGTACTGCTTCAAGGGCTACGGGCGAGGGGCCCAGCGGATTTTCATTCGACGCCAGCTTAACAACCTGGCTGACGCCTTCCTCCCGCTCCAATTCTTCAATCGGTTTGCCCGGCTCGTATGGATGAAGAGCGGCAACCGGTGGCAGAACCAAATCTTCGGCTTTGATCAAGATTAAATGTCGCGCCGAGTCCGTTCCCCAACGCCTGCCGCTAGTAAAAACGGACTCGAGCCTATCTCCCTTCCGGATAAGATCCTAGCACTTTCAGAAACAGCGCCTGTTGTTCGAGCGCCTCCAACGCCCTCTTAACCCGTTCGTCCTCAGTCGAGCCTTGGAGATCGACAAAAAAGGTATAAGCCCAGGGCCGTTCACGCTGGGGACGCGACTGGATCATCGTCAGGTTGATCTTCTCTTGAGCAAAAACCCCCAAGGCGGCGTGAAGCGCCCCAGCTCGTTCTGGCACGGCAAAAACCAGGCTCGTCTTCTCGCCTGTCGAACTTGCCCCCTGCCCCGCTTCCATCCGCCCATCCCGAGTGGCGACTCCTCGGTTGCCCAGCACCAGGAAGCGCGTCGTATTCTGGGCCACGTCCTGGATATTCGTTTCGATTACCACGAGTCCATACGCCTCGGCTGCCGAGACTGAACAGATCGCCGCCACCTCCTCATCCGCGGCGGCCTGCTGAGCCGCGAATGCGTTCGACGCCACGGCCTCGAGCGCGCAATGAGGATACCGTGTTGCGAGATAATTACGACATTGGCCTAGTGACTGCTGATGTGACAGGATCCGTCGAATCCGGGTCGGGTCACCAGCGCGCGACATGATAGCGTGTCGGATCGGCATCAGGATTTCTGCCACGATCGAGCACGGGGTATCGATCAGTAAATCAAGCGTGAGGCCGACGGAGCCTTCGGAAGTGTTCTCTACCGGGACCACGCCCAAATCGGCTCGGCCGTTTTCGACCGCCTGAAACACCGCCGCAATCGACGGCTGAGGTTCGAAACCAGCGCTGGTACCGAAATGCGCACGTGCCGCCTCGTGGCTGTAGGTATGCGCCGGTCCGAGATACGCGACACGCAGCGGCTGCTCTGCCGCCGTACAGGCCGAGATGATCTCTACAAAGATTCGCCGAAGTTGATCGTCTGTGA
Organism: Pseudomonadota bacterium; assembly: GCA_021323945.1. Classification (GTDB taxonomy): domain Bacteria; phylum Desulfobacterota; class Binatia; order Binatales; family Binataceae; genus JAMXLL01. The sequence goes on from JAJPKA010000003.1 coordinate 78,310, forward strand.
GCGGTCCACGATTGTGCGCAAGCACGGTCTCGAAGACTTGCCGTTCGCGTGACGGCTGAACGATGGGCTGACCGGCTCTCTGCTTGAGGTGACCAATCGCCTGCGCCAACCGCGCTCGTTCGGAGAGGAGATCGACTAGTTGCAAATTGATCCGGTCGATCTTTTTTCGCAAATCGTCCAGCGTTTCGCCGGCCGGTCTTTGACGTTCTGAGGAAGCGTTACTCATCGGCCGTGAAATCGGTAGCCGATCCTGCGGAGTATTGCAATGCAACTCTCATGAAAAGCGCGTCGCCGCGCGACCTCAGGCGGTCGAGTCACCAATCCTAGCCGTGCTGCGTAGCAGGAATCCATTACCCATTTCGGCGAACTTGCGTTCACGCTCGCGGCGCAGCTGTTGCGGTCTCATCTTGGAGAGTTTTGTCAGGTGACGCGAGATGGCGGCTCCGAGAAGTGCAACTGCCTGTGCGGGGTTGCGATGGGCCCCCCCGGGCGGTTCAGGAACCACCTCGTCGATCACCTTGAGATCCAGCAGGTCCTGCGCCGACAACTTCAGCGCTGCCGCCGCAGCCGCTACTTTCTCAGGGTTGGCATCACGCCATAGGATCGCGGCACATCCCTCTGGCGTGATGACACTGTAGGATGCGTTCTCCTGCATCAACACCCGGTTCGCTACGCCGAGTGCGAGCGCCCCGCCCGATCCACCTTCGCCAATCACGCATGCGATAATGGGAACAGTAACGCGCGCCATCAGCACCAGGTTCGTAGCGATCGCTTCGCCCTGGCCCCGCTCTTCAGCCCCAATTCCCGGCTCCGCTCCCTGGGTATCGATAAATGTAACGATCGGTAGGCGGAAACGGTCCGCGAGGTCGAACAAGCGCGCTGCTTTGCGGTAGCCCTCGGGATGAGCGCGGCCGAAATTGCGGCGTATCCGCTCGGCGGTGGAGCGCCCCCGTTGATGACCAGCAATGGCGACGGCGTTGCGCCCAAGATAGCCGAGCCCGGTTACAATCGCCTCATCATCCGCATATCGGCGGTCGCCATGAATCTCGAAGAAGTCGCGCGCCAGGCCTTCGATGTAGTCGAGAGTTTGCGGACGACCAGGCTCTCGGGCCAGGCGCACGCGCTCGATGGGAGTCAGCCCTTGCACAACCTCTTTGGCCTCACTGGAAGGCTTCATCTTTGGACACAAAGGACCAGAGTGGCTATTACCGCTAAATAGTCAGATCTGTTGATGCTGACCGGCCGTCTCAACCTGTCGCCTCGGCCGAATCTCCTCTGAAACCCGATCCATCCGGCTGACCCGAGAAAAAACCTTGAAGCAGCCTCGATACCGCATCAGGACCGTGCGAGGTATCGTACCACACGATCTCTGGATCCGCTCGGAACCAGGTCAGTTGGCGTTTGGCCAACCTGCGGCTGGCACGCTTGGCTAGCGTGACAGCCTCTGACAGGCCGATCTCACCTCTTAGATATCCGGCAATTTCGCGGTAACCAATCGTCGACAGCGGCAGCTGATAGCCCTTCGCAAGCAGCTGGCGGACTTCATCGACCAAGCCCTTTTCGATCATCATGTCGAACCGTTGGTCTATTGTTGCATACAATTCTGGGCGTGGCTTCGTCAGCCCGATAACTAGGGTTTCAAATGGTCGCTGCGCGAACGAATGGCGCTTCTGGTGATGACTAATGGGGACTCCGGTCTGTTGGTACACTTCAAGTGCTCGCACGATCCGCTTTAGATCGTTTGGACCGATCCGGCTGCCGGCTTCCGGATCGACCTGTACCAACTGGCCAAACAGATGACTTATCCCATGTCGGCGTGCGAGACTATTGAGTTCGGCGCGGATTTGTTGTGACGCGGGTGGCGCGCTGAAAATGCCGCCGCAGATGGCGCGAAGGTAAAGCCCACTCCCGCCCACGACCAGGACTGGCCGGCCGCGTTGCGCTATATCGACTATGGCCGCCTGGGCTATCTTGGCAAATTCCGCTACGTCGATAGGTTGATCGGGATCGCGGATATCAATCAGATGATGCGGGAGCCGCCGTCGTTCCTCGGCGCTCGGTTTCGCTGTGCCAATATCCATGCCGCGATATATCTGGCGCGAGTCGGCGTTTACGATTTCTGCGCCAAGTCGCTCGGCAATTTCCAGTGCGAGCGAGCTCTTGCCCGCCGCCGTCGGCCCGACGATAAACCCTACACGGATCCGCCTTGAAGGCATGATTGTCATTCTTTAAACCGTGCAGTGCTGCGATGCTGAAGTTCTATTCCTGAACCTCAGAACGCGAATCCTCGCACCACGCAAACTTGCGTTACCGCTCTCCAACTAGCTGAGTAAAACCTTATAGTGGTCAAATTATAGCGGACTTGGATAAATTGTATCAGATAGTTCCGAGAGCAGACACAAACGGCTAAAAAGAGTTCGAGGTCAGAAAAATCGAAGCTGACAAAATATCCGCGCAGTCGAGCCGGCCAAGTGCAAACGCCATCATCGCCGCAAAGGGCGACCCCGGGGCTTTGCGCGGCTGCGCTGGTGAAACCTCGCTGCTTGCGCCCGACCTGTATCTCAACCGTGAATTGACCTGGCTAAGCTTTAACCGCCGCGTTTTGGCTGAAGCCGAGGATGAACGCAATCCCCTTTTGGAGAGGTTGAAGTTCCTGGCAATTTCGGCCTCTAACCTCGACGAATTCTTCATGAAGCGCATCGGCGGACTTAAGCAACAAGCCAGCAGTGGCGTCACGATGTTGACAATCGATGGCCGCACCCCGCAGGCCCAGATCGCCGAATGCCTTGAGGTTATCCGAGACCAGGAACGACAACAACGCACGATCCTCGCAATACTTTTAGCCGAATTGAAAGCGCATGGGATTGCCCTGCGTAGTTACCATGAGCTCTCCGCACCGCAGAAGCTCGCGCTACGTGAACATTATCAGCGCAACATTTTCCCGCTGGTGACACCGCTGGCGATCGACCCGGCACATCCTTTTCCCTTCGTTTCCAACTTGTCGCTTAATCTTCTGGTGACGGTCCGAGCTCCAACTGAGGAACCGCCCGGCGAGGCGGCTGCCGCCGAATCCGACGCGGCACTGGCCCGGATCAAGGTGCCGGTCGGAAACGGGGTGCCACGCTTCGTGCGCATCGAGGGCAACCAGTTCGTATTGCTCGAGCAGGTGATCGCTCACAATCTCGACCTGTTGTTCCCGCAAGCCGAAATCGTCAAATGGGAACTGTTCCGGGTCTGTCGTAACGCCAACGCCGAACGCAACGAGGAAGAAGCTGATGACCTGCTCGCGCTGATCGAGAGCGAATTGCGCGACCGCAAAATGGCTCCGATCGTCCGGCTTGAAGTGGAGCAGGGAATAGAACCGCTCCATCGCGGGATGCTAGCGGCTGAGCTGGGGCTCGATGAGCAAACCGAGGTGTTCGAGACCGAGGGAATGCTGGCGCTACGGGATCTGATGGAATTGGCCGAGCTACAGATTCCCAAACTGCATTATCTACCACATCACCCGCTTGACCATCCGCGGCTTCAGGAGCATCGCAATATCTTTCACATTATCCGCGAAGCCGGCTCGATTCTCCTGCGTCATCCATATGACTCGTACGCGACCTCGGTCGAGCGCCTTCTGCGTGAAGCCAGCCAGGACCCCAAGGTGCTCGCCATCAAGATGACAATTTATCGCACTTCCGCCGACGCTCGCCTGCTAAGTTATCTGATCGAAGCTGCCCGCAATGGCAAGCAGGTAGCAGTGGTCATCGAACTCAAGGCCCGTTTCGACGAAGAGGCGAACATCCACTTTGCCAGTTATCTGGAAGATTTCGGCATCCATGTGACTTATGGCGTGCTCGGCTTGAAAACGCACTGTAAAGTCATCCTGGTGGTTCGGCGGGATTACAACGGTCTGCGCCGCTATGCGCACATCGGCACCGGTAACTATCATGCCGAAACGGCGCGCCAGTATGCAGACTTCGGACTTCTCACAGCCGACGACCAGATCGGCCATGATTTGACTGAGCTATTTAACTTTCTTACGACCGGCTACCGGCCTAAGCGCGCTTATCAGAAGTTGTTGCCGGCGCCAGCAATGCTTAAGCAGGCGCTGCTCGAAAAAATCGAGCGCGAAATCAACCTTAAATCCCACAATCGCGATTACCAAGCGCTCGTGCAATTCAAAGTGAATGCCCTTGAAGATGGCGATATCACTCGCGCGCTTTATCGCGCGTCAATGGCCGGTGTTAAAGTAGACCTAATCATACGTGATACCTGCCGGCTGCGGCCCGGTATTCCACACCTGTCGGATAACGTCAGGGTGGTCAGCATCGTTGGGCGCTTCCTCGAGCACGGGCGCATCTACTATTTTCATAACGGCGGCAACGAGGAGTACCTGATTGGCTCGGCCGACGCGATGGCGCGGAATCTCGACAGTCGGGTTGAAGTCCTGGCTCCCGTCGAGGATCCGCTGCTACGGAAAGAGCTCCGCACGGTTTTGGAATGTCAGCTCAAGCCCAACCGCTGCCAGTGGGAAATGCAGCCGGACGGTACTTATGTCAGGAGCACAGCCGAAGAGAGCTGTCAACAGCAGCTCATCGACCTGGTGGAACGGGCCTATCAAAGACATCATCGTCGGCGGCGCGGATTTGCTCGTCGCCTTCCACGGAATGCTGTCGTCGAACACTAAACTGCATTCGAACGGTCCACGTCGGTTAAAGCCATCGCCTCATCTGCGTCACACTAGTCACCTTCGAGCTGTGCTAATTCAGCGGTAATGCCCAGCTCCGTCGGCGTTGGAGCGTGCAGGCCCAGGAAGGAATTGAACGCGAAGATCAACAAGGTCAGCCACAAAGGCGTAGTCGAGGAATACCGCAACGCCAGCAGTCCAAGGATGCCTACGCCGAAGGGCAGAATAAACTTCAGATCGACCTCGTTATCAGTCGCCACCCGAATTTCATGATCCAGCTGCCTGAAAAATGCATCAATCCGCCGGGCGGCCAGAGAACGGCCTCGCACTCGAGAGCGACGACCGGAACGGTAGTGAGTCTGATACGAATCCGTCAGGGCGATTGGCGCAGCTGAGCCACCAAGGACCGCCTCCAACGCCTTCAGGCTTCGATAATGCTGTGGCGAGTATTGAATAAGTATACTACCGGTAATTGGATTGAACTCGACCTGAGTTATTCCGGGGGCTCGAGCAATCGCTGAGCTGATTTCGCGAAGCTCATCGGTTTCACCCTTCGCAGCAGGTATCCGGAGCCGCAAACGCCCAGGAAGATGATGATGTACATAAGCATCTAGTGCCATTCGCAACCCCCAGGCCAAACCGCTTTATCGCGTAGCTATTTGCCTTTTTCTGGCGCCCAGAGCAGCGCACGTGATCAGCCACTCCAGCACCTTTTGCCTCCCATCGGTCGCCGGCACTCAGGTCCAGGGACGAGCGGCGATACTCTACTGAATCGGACCGCTCTCGGCACGAGCCTCTGCGACCATATCAGAGATGGTTTCGGAAGCCTCAGACGCCATCTCGCGAGCCATCGTCGCGGCGCTATAGCCGGCCTTGATCGCGGTCTTAAGCAGCGGACGAATGGTCCCGCCGACGAGATCCGGCAACCAGTTCGAGGCCATTGCGATCCCGGCCCCAACTGCCATACCCACCAGTAGCTCGGGTTGGATCAGTGCGGCGATGCCAATGAGAGCACCGGTAGTCAGCAAAGGTCCGCTGACGGGTCTGTGGAAGGCCTGACGCCCTCCCGTCGAAGACTCTCGATGTTCGCTGGTTCGATGTTCTGCGTTGTGCCCAGAACCACTATCTTCGCGCGCCATCTCTTGCCTCCTGGCTAACCGAGCAGTCGTTTTACTTGCTCGCTGCCTTTTCATCGAACTACACAGTCACCGGCTGGTGAGCAGACGGTCATATTGCAACCCAACTCCCAGAGCGAGTCTCGAGCTTAGGTTCAAGCGCAGCCTCTTCCTGCGGTTTTCGCAAGGAGCTTGAAGCACCATTGAAGGTCAATAATTTGACGCCTTCGGTCGCGAGGAACGGCAGCATCGCCCCCGCTCCAACTATTACGGCGTCGTCAATCGCAATTGGAGTCAAGCCGAGTACATCGCGCAAATGCGGAACCAAAAGAGTCAGGGCCTGAAGTCCGTAGGATATCACTAAGGCAGCCGTAAGATAATGATTGGATGGTAGCCGACGACCGCCAAGCACGCTATGGCTCGCCGAGCGACAACTTACAGCATGCAACAGCTGGCTCGAAGTGAGGGCGGTAAATGCCAAGGTGCTGGCCCGCGCACCCGCCCCATACCTGGCCAGACCGTAGCCGTAAACCGCCAAAGCCCCTCCAGATAGCGCCGCCGACTCAGCGACGATGCGGCCAAGGTCATCATTGTTCACTACAGGTTCGCTTGGATCGCGCGGTGGTGCGGACATGACGTCCGGTTCTGGAGGTTCCAGGGCAAGCGCCAGACCCGGCAGGATATCAGAAATCAAATTGATCCAAAGAAGCTGCATAGCGTTGAGTGGATGACCAAGACCGGTAGCCAAAGCGATGAATACCACCATTATTTCGCTGAAGTTGGTCGCCAGCAGAAAATGCAACGATTTCCGGATGTTGCTGTAGATCGCACGCCCCTGCCCGATTGCGACGAGCATCGTCTGCAAATCGTCATTCTCAAGCACCACGTCAGCGACGTCGCGGGCAGCGTCTGTACCCGTACTTCCCATTGCTATACCGATATCGGCTGCCTTAAGGGCGGGGCTGTCGTTAATCCCATCGCCCGTCATCGCCACAACATGACCGCCACGTTGCAGGGCCTGCACGATTTGCAGCTTGTTGGCCGGGCTGACGCGCGCGAAGACCTGCGCGTGGCGCGAAATATCGGCAACCCCAATCTGTTCCAAATCCGCAGGACCGCTGATCTCATACACGCGCAACTGCCCGTTGCGGCTCAATTCCAATGCTCTGCCGACCGCTGAAGCGGTCAGCGGCTGGTCGCCGGTAATCATGATGGTATCGATACCGGCCTGATGGAATGCCTGGATAGCCTCACGAACGCCTTGGCGGATGGGATCCGCCATGGCGACCATGCCCAGCCATACCAGGTCACGCTCAATCTGGCTGCGCCCCTCGGCAGGCAACTCGCGATAGGCGATCCCGAGCACGCGCAGGGCTGCACCAGCCATTCGGTCGTTTTCCGCGAGAATTCGCAAACGGTCGGCCTCACTAATCGGGACTCGTCCACTGTCGCGGATTTGCCACCTGCACATCGCCAAGACTTCACTCGGGCTACCTTTGACCGCCACTAGGAATGGTCCCCTGAACGTCTTCCGGAAGCGGGGCTTCACTCGGTGAAGTGTGCACATATAGTTGCGCTGTTCGGCACGCCTGATGGTTCTGAGTGTGGGGTACTGAGTGCGGAGCGCGATCGGATCGATTCCCAGGTGAAGCGCCAGCTCAATGAGCGCATTTTCAGTCGCGGAGCCGCTGACCTTGTGGCTGCCGGCGTATCGCTCTATGGTGCTTTCGCTACATAAGACGCAGATTTCGGCCAGCTTCCGGAAGCCATCATTTAGCGCGGGCGGCTGTTCTTCGAGGTTGAATTCTTCGCCTGGAAAATGTAATTGCTGCTCCCCACAGCAAACAATCTCCACTTTCATTCGGTTCAGCGTAAGCGTGCCGGTTTTGTCCAGACAAACCGTCTTTACGCAGCCGAGCGTCTCGACCGCTTCCAACTTGCGGATTATGACCCCGTGCCGGCGCATCTTGACGATGCCCAAGGCCAAGGTGGACGCGGCGACTACCGGCAAGCCTTCGGGCACGGACGCCACCGCCAGCGAGATTGCGGTCTCCAGCATTTGCACCAGGCCGTAGCCCTGGAACAGCCCGATCAGTAAGATCAAGGTGCAGATACCGCTGCAGATGATTACCAATTGCCGACCGAGTGCGGCTAGCTGCCGCTCCATTGGTGTTTCTGGCGCTTTGGTCTCACCTGCCAAGCGATGAATCAGTCCTAACTCCGTCTGCGGCCCCGTTGCGACGACAATGGCAAGCCCGCTCCCACCGGTCACTCGGGTTCCCATATAGACCATGTTCTTTCGCTGCCCGAGGGGGAGAAACGGATTGTTGAGGGTCTGTGCACTCTTGGCGAGCGGCAGGCCTTCACCGGTCAAGGCCGATTCGTCCACCGTTAGTTCTTCAGCTTCGATAATCCTCGCGTCGGCGCAGACGTACGTCCCCGGCTGAAGCACGATGACGTCACCCGGCACAACGCGTTCGGACGCAATCTGGTGCAGTTTTCCGTCACGGACCACCAGCGCGGTAGGCTCGACGAAGCGCTTGAGCGAACCGATTAAGCTTTCTGATCGACTCTCCGTAAAAAATCCCAGTGCTGCATTGATCGCCAGCACCCCACCAATTGCGATTGCATCGGAGAGCCCGCCGGTGAACAACGAGATGGTTGCTGCGGCAAGCAACAATGCCGTCGGCATCGAGTCGAACTGATCACGTAGGATGGTCCAGCCGGAGCGTGGTCGAAGCTCGGGAAGACGATTGGGGCCAAAAGTCTTGAAGCGCTCCGTGGCGTCCAGCTCAGTCAGTCCCGTCTCCGAGCTGTCGAACTGTTTAATTACGTGGTCGGCACCGCTCAGGTGCCAACCGTTTTCGGCGTTTTTGCTGACCCGGTTGACGAACTCATCAAGCCTGTCCGGGGACAGCGGCTTTTGACTGGTGCGGCCAGCAATCGCAGCAGCATTCGAGCCCGAGTTTAGTGGCCTTTGCTGAGTAGAAGAAGGTAAAGCTCCTATTATCTCTTCCAGCAGTAGAGCAATTTGGTCGGGTTCGATCGCCGAATCAAACTCGACCAGCACACTAGCCGTTAAGGTATTAGCTACTACTCGATGGATGTGAGGACGTAATAACAACTCCCGCTCTATGGCGCGCTTTAAAGCGGGACGATGGTATAGGCCGCGAACCCGAAAACGCACCCGACCCGGGAGAACATGCACGGGCTCAGCGGGTGCACTTAGAGATTGCAGGTCCGCCAAGCATCTCTCCTGTTTATCAAGAGTCCTGACCAGGGCAAGCTACACGTCCCAGTGGCCACTTGAGCATAACAGAATCGAGCCGTGCATAGAAATCTATAGGCGCGCTGCCTTCTCAGGCCTTCTGGCGAGATACGTGTCAAGAACGGTTGCGCTGAACTGCGGGCGCGCGCTATTCCTGCAAGCAGTGCGCGCTGGGTGCCGCCGGGCGCGAGACTCAGGAGGACATTTCACATGGGGACTTTACGCGGTGAAGAGATAATCGCGCGTTGTTTCCAACAGGAGGGCGTCGACACCATCTTTTTCATGATGGGCGGGCCGACCAGTGGGACTGCCGGCGCCTGCCTCGATTTGGGCATGAAGGGCATCTACGTTCGCCACGAGCAGGCCGCCGCGATGATGGCACACGCATATTCGCGCGTCACAGGTAAACCCGGAATTTGTATTGCACCGATGGGACCCGGCGTCGCCAACCTCGTCACCGGCCTGGCCAATGCACAGGCCGACGCGTCACCGGTAATCGCAATCGGCGGCTCTGCCCCCATGCGGGGATGGACGCTTGATACCTTTCAGGAAATGGATCAAGTACCAATGATGCGGCCGATCGTGAAGTCAGCCTACCGGGTTGATCTTGCTTATCGCATACCCGAATACATTGCTATTGCGTTTCGCGAGGCACTTGACGGAAAGCGTGGTCCGGTCTACCTGGACTTGCCGGCCGATATCCTGGCTGCGAAAGTCGACGAGGACAAGATTAACTGGGTCAGAGGAAAGTATCGGACCGATGCTCGTCCTGCCGGCGATCCTGCGCTCATTCGCCAGGCCATTGACTTGTTGGCCGAAGCGCGCAAACCCCTGATCTTGACCGGCAGCGGCGTTTTATGGTCGCGAGCGGAAGAGGCTTTGCGGGCCTTCGTCGATACTACAGGTATCCCGTTCTTTACGACACCGCAGGGGCGTGGTGTAGTTGCCGAAGATCATCCACGATCGTTTCCAGGTGCTCGCTCGACGGCATTTCGGGAGGCGGATGTGGTGTTGGTGATCGGGGCTCGCGCGAATTCGATGCTGTCCTTTCTGCGCCCGCCGCGCTTTTCGCCCACTGCCAAGTTTATCAACGTCAATGTCGATGGCCGTGAGATTGGCCATAACCGCGACGTTGAAATCGGCATCATTGGCGACGCCAAAATGGTACTGGAACAACTGACCGCTGAAGCGAAAGGACGCTTTAATCCCAACGAAGAGACACCCTGGGTATCTCAGCTTTCGGCCAAGCATCGGTCGAACCTCGAGCGTAACTCTCCTTTGCTCCACTCAGATCAGGTACCGATTCATCCATTGCGCCTCTGCAATGAGGTCAAAGATATGATCTCGCGCGATACCATCCTGGTGGTCGACGGCCACGAGATCCTGAATTTCGCACGCCAATCGATTCCAATCTACCAGCCACGCCACAGCCTCAATGCTGGTCCGCATGGCTGTATGGGTGTTGGCATTCCCTTCGGAATCGGAGCCAAGGCGGCGGCCCCCGACAAACCGGTGGTGGTGCTGAGCGGAGACGGCGCCTTTGGATGGAACGGTATGGAAATGGACACGGCCATTCGTCACAAACTCAACATCACGGTGGTCGTATCAAATAATGCCGGATTCACGTCGCGCAAAACTGGTGGCAACGTTGGTCGCGACCTGGGTTACCAGCGCTATGACAAGCTAGTAGAAGCTCTCGGTGGTTACGGCGAGTTCGTTGAAAAACCCGCGGACATTCGACCTGCGCTCGAACGCGCGATGAACAGCGGCAAGCCGTCTTTGGTCAACGTTTGTACCGATCCAGACGCGCAAGCCACCACAGACATGGGATTCTCAGGATATTGAAATATTGGGCCTACTATTGTGCAGTCAGGTGCGGCCGACCCTCGCCTGCCGGATATGCTCGCCGCTGGGCGGACCCGAGTGAATCCGCTCGTTCAGCACGACAATGACCGGGGACAAGACGGAGATTGCAGCTTCACGGGATCAGAAGAGTAGGATCCCATGTGAGGTTGCGCTGCGTAATGGACGTCACGTCCTGCTCAGGCTGATGGAAGCTGCGGACCGCGGCCGTCTGCTGCGCTTCGCCCGTTCACTGCCTGAGGATGATCTCCTGTTCCTGAGAACGGATATCACCGACCCCGTGATCGTTGATCAATGGGTCGCAGATGTTGCGCGGGGTAATAGCATTACCGTTTTGGCGCAAGCGCGAGAACACGTGGTGGGTTATGGAACGCTCCACCTTGAACAGGCCCGTTGGACTCGTCGGGTCGGCGAGATTCGCGTTCAGGTTGCCCCCGCGTTCCGAGGCTGCGGATTGGGACGCCGCCTCACATCAGAGATTTTCGAGCTCGGCCAGTCGCGAGGAATCAAAAAGATGGCCGCCATGATGACCCCAGATCAGACGGGTGCCCGGGCTGCCTTCGAGAAATTGGGCTTTCAAGTCGAAGCTTTACTGCAGGACTGGGTGGTGGACCGTGACGGCCGTCCTCGAGACCTACTTATCATGAGCTGTGATCTGAAGGACTCCAACAGCGGAACCTAGCCATGTCCTTTGGTGGTTCGCCCCATGGCGTTTAGTTCCCAGCAGTTGCTCTTGCGACCTCTGAAGGCCTTTTTCCGCGGCCGGACAATGTTGGTTACCGGTGCCTCCAGCGGGATCGGTTATGACGTCGCGTTAACACTCGGAGGCCTCGGAGCTAGTACGGCGCTTGTCGCCCGGCGCCGTGGGCCGCTTGAAAAATTGGCCTCGCGAATCCGCGATACGGGGGGCAAAGCAATAGTGTTGTCTACGGACATCAGCCGGCGCGAAGAGGTCGTCAGCGCGATCGATCACGCCCTAAGGGAGCTGGGCCATATTGATATCGTGGTCAATTCGGCCGGTACTCTCCAGCCCGGTCCGGTTGCAACGATGGAGCCTCGGCAATTGCAGCGGATGTTTGAGGTTAATGTGCTCGGCACACTTCACACTATCCAGGCCGTCTTGCCATCGATGCGCCAGGCGAATTCGGGCTTCATCGTAAATATCGGTTCGTTGGCAGGTCGCCGGGGCGCACCACCACTCGGCGGCTACTCGGCTACCAAGTTTGCCCTGGTGGGGTTGACCGAAGCGTTACGAGTCGAACTGTTTGGCTCTGGGATCCACGTTGCCTTAATAATGCCCGGTCCGGTCGATACTCCGATGCTGCACACTGGTGACGGCGCACCTGTCCAGCGCTTCCGCGAGATCTTTTATCTGATGCCAGTGCGTTGGGTGACCTGGGCGGTGATCGCCGCCTTGACCTTGCGTTTGACGGAAGTCGACGTGCCGCCGGGTGCGGCCACAGTGGAAAAGCTGGCCGCGTTGTTTCCGGGAATCAGTGACGCCGCGCTCGCATTCGGAACGCGACTATGGGAGTGGGCGATCAACCGACCCCACCAGCTAGATACCAACTGAGCGAAGGGGCTAATGAGCGACAGCATAGTTGCTGACACAGGACGTCAGACAACCGCCTTGCAACAATATCGGCGCCGCCCGGCGGCATACTCGATGCCGACCAACTCCTTTGACCAGAAGCTGATTGCCTTCATGATTTCCATCTCCGGGGTGGCCAAAACCGACCGCGTTTTGGAACTCGCGTGCGGCAACGGCAATGCGACTTTAGCCTTTGCCCAACGATGCACGCGGGCAATCGGGATTGATGTGATAGAAGAACCGTTGAGGCGCGCACGGGCGACCGCCGTCGCACGAAATATCACAAATGCCGATTTTATCGTGAGTGAAGTTGAACGGCTGAGTCTCGCAGATGGAGTTTTCAATGGCGCCGTGTGCCGTTTTTCTTTCCACCATTTCGCCAATCCGACTCGCGTTTTGGCCGAACTGGTACGAGTTGTCGCGAGCGGCGGATGGATGGTGATCACCGACATGGTTACGTCAGAAGACCCCATCAAAGCTGAGCTGCATAATCAGATGGAGCGTTTGTGTGACCCCACGCATTTTCGCACTTTGCCAGCATCGGAATTTGAGCGAATGTTCAACGAACACGGCCTCCGCATTTCAATGAGAGTTGCTCGCGATGCTCGTCTGACGCTGGATGATTGGATTCGGTTCGGAGGGGCGACGCTCGAAAATGCCGTCAAATTACGCTCTATGGTGGCCGAGGCCCTCGAGCAAGACCGGGCGGGCCTTAACTTTACGCGCGATGGGGATCAAATTCGACTGGTCCACAAGAGCGTTAGCTTTGTGCTTGAGAAGGAGTGATGGCCTCCGGACTGTCACCGCAATAGCGTGTTCTCGCATGGCGTCAATGCCACCGAACTGAGCGCCCGAGAGCGATTCATCAGTTACTCCCGAGCCACACGATTCAAAACGTCGCGTCGCCGCCGATTCCCGCATTTGCGGTGGCGGGGACCGGGCTGTTCTGCGGCGTGAAAGTGACCAGCAACCGTGCGGGCCGTTGCAGCGGCACTATGGCAAAGCGTGAAACTGGCACGGTGTTCACTGTAACCGTCGTCCCTTTTGAGTCGGACTCGATGTCGCAATCATGAAAGATCGAACGGTCAAAAACCAGATGATGGGCGAGCTTCGAGTCCATGCTGACCCCTTTCAAAAAGACCTTCAGCGTCGAAAAGTCACTACCATTGCTGAGATCGTCCTCGTAACTGACCGGCCCCGTCAGATCCAAAACCAGCGAAAGCGGCGGGTCTGCCGACGAAAGCCTGACCATCCGCAGAACTGCGGGACCGAGCGCAGTTTTGTCAGTCTGGGGATTCGAGATCAGTGCCGCTGTGTGCTCGCCCTCGCCGCCAGCACCACCTGATCGATGATCGTCGGCCACTTCAGCGGTCTGGGCCGACAAATTCGGCAGGCCGTTGTCACCGTATGCTTTACCGGAGTCGGTGGCAGCCAGATTTTCCAAACTCTCATGTACCGCCACCTGGTCTGCCCCACGCCTATCTTCGCCGAAGCCGCTTTCAGCCAGCACCAATTTCAGCGGATCTTCTTCCGTGTCAACGGACTGGTGCAGTTTCCTTAACTCTTCAGCAGCGATCGATGCATACTTGGTATTTGGATATGATTTCTGCAGCGCAGTGAAAGCCTGCGCGGCAGAGTATTTCTTGCCCTGCCTCTCTAGAATGCGTGCCAAATCGTAGAGCGCTTGCGGTGCGATTGGCGTGTCCGGGTAGAGCGCCAGTAACTCCGCCATACGCGATTCTGATGCCTTATAATTGGCCCGATCGTAATAGAAACTGCCGATCAGATATTCGTGACGAGCCAGCATCTCGCGACAGATTTCGATTTGTTCATGGGCAAGAGCCGCAAAATTGCTCTCGGGGAAACGCTGCTCAATACTTTGGAATTGTTTCAAGGCCAGCTCAGTATGGGTCTGATCCTGGTCTGCACGGCCGATCTGCACGAAATGCGCCATTGCCAGGTAATAGGAAGCAATGTCCAGATGCTTGCTCGTTGGATGCATCCGCATGAAATCGGTCAAGGCCCCGACCGCTTCAGCGTAATCGTGCTGTTTGTAATGGGCGAGGCCGATATTCAACTCTGCTTCTTCAGCATAGGGGCTGAAAGGGTACTCGTCGATCAGTTTCTGATAATCAGCGATAGCCGGCTGATAGAAATGCGAATTATATTCCTTGGTGGCCTGCACATAATAATTCTCGCCGCTGGGCTGCTTGCGAGCAGCACACGCGGACACGCCGATCAGCATCAATATGCTGCCCAGCGCAATCGTCCAGGGCTGCTTCATAGGATGCTGGAAAATCTATTGTTTGCTGGCTTTCAAGGCAAGCATCCGGTCCGCCGCCGCCCCAAACACTGCTCAGTCTTCTCCTTCAGAGCCGGCAGGCTTGGTGAAGCTGCGGAAGTAAATCGGTCGACCTGCGGCAATGAACTTGCGTGCAAAGCCACTCGGCAAAAGCTCCCCGCAGTGGCCTGACGCGGTCAACCCCTGAGCTTCGATCATTGCGAAGATTGATTCGGCGTACTGCGGTACGTCGGTCGCCACATGCAGTAAGCCCCCCGGAACCATCGTCCGCCGCAAATTGGCTGTAAATGATGGCGAAAAGAGCCGACGCTTGACATGGCGCGCCTTGGGCCACGGGTCAGGAAAATAAATATGATAAGTGCTGACGGAGGCGGAAGGCAGAAAAAGATTTACCGTAGACCGCGCGTCTGCTCTCACAATGTGTAGGTTCGGCAATTTTAGATCCGCCGCGCGCCGGGCGATCAGCCGCGCCAGTGGCAATGAGAGTTCGACTGCCAGGAAATTCCTGTCGGGCAGGGCTCCGGCGCGGGCGAGAATGAACTCGCCCCGGCCAGCACCGAGCTCGACCTCAAGGGGCGCTTCACGCCCGAATAAGGAGCTCGGCTCGATCGAGAAGTAGTCTTCTCGATCGACTAAGGGGCTCAGTCTAACCGAGCTCCGCCAGATCTTGGTTGTCTTGCGAAGCCGCCCCATTTTGCAGTGCTAAAGCAGCGACCTTGGACTGCGAAACGCAACAAAGCTGGCGATGTCTGAAACTTCTCGCCGAGCTCCGCCAAGTTCAATCGCGGCGATTAAGGAAATCGTCAATCCGCTTTATGAGAGGTTGGAGGTCGGTGTTCTCGACCAGCGCACCGGCCATCCTAACGGGGTCGCCAAAAAAGAAGCGCTCATATAGCAGCTGCCGACCGCCGAACGCGCTGCCCGCCACATCCCATGCAAGACGGTACAACGCAACCCGCTCCTGCGCCCGCGCCCCTGAACTCGCGAAGTAACGCTCGATCTCGGGACGCAACGGACTGGCAAAATCCGCCTCCGACGGCGTCGCTATCAGGCTCGACGATGAATTCAGCTGGATAATCTCCACCAGGCGGGGATATACGCGCAGAAAGAAGTTGCGCGCGGCGTCGAGCGGCGGCCGTGACGGGACAAACTGGCCCCAGCGGTCGACGTGAGCATCCGCCTCGGCAGCGCGTAAAGATGACCGCATCATCTCCGTCGCGATAATCATTTCAGCCAGCCGCTCCCGAACGTGCGGAAGACTCAGCCCGTCGCTGACCTGAGCGATCTTGGCGGCCAGGCCGAGCAGGAACTCGGCTTTAACGGTATTCTTGACCGCCACCTGGTGCATCATATTGACGACCGCATTGGTATCTGCATATAGGGCGTTGCAGCGCGCCACATCGCCACAAAGGAAGACCCGCTCCCACGGCACCAACACCTGATCGAAGACAACCACACAGTCCATTTCTTCGAAGCGCGAGCTTAGAGGCGCGTCGAAATGCGAGCGACCGAGGTCGAAGCTGTCTCGGCAGAGGAATTTCAGACCCCGGGCATTACAATTGATTGCAAATGCGAGCGCGAACGGGGCCGCAGCGGGCTCTGCCTTCAAAACGGTCGAGGGAAAGACCAATAACTCTTCGGCCAGCGGCCCTAGTGTGGCCAGCATTCGAGCACCGCTGACAATGATGCCGTCATTGGTGCGTTCGATCATCTTCAGGGCCAAATCCGTGTCAGTCTGACCGGCCCAACCAGCGGCGCGACTTGCTTTCGGATTGACCAGGGTATGCGTGGCGCACCAGTCATGTTTACGCGCTTCGCGATAATAGTTCTGGATATTATCGCCGAAGCGCGGCTCGCTCGCGGCGAAGAATTGCCACGCCGCGGCCATCGCCGCGATGCTGGAGTTAAGATAGTCTGGTGTTCGTCCTAGCATTCCGCCGCTGCGCTCCGCCCAGCGCCGAAACATCACGCCGCGTTTGCGTACCTCGTCGGGGTTGCGTGGCTGGATAAACGAGAAGCCTGCGCGGTCGCCATCCTCGAGCCGAAAGGTCATCGCCTCAGGATGTTCGATCTGCATATCGTATAAAGAAGCGATCGAGCGTGCGCAGCGCACCAGTGCGGGATGAGTAGTGACGTCTTCGACTCGCTGCCCACCAAGCCAGACTTCAGCTTTGAGGCGGCGCAAAGCGCTGAGATAGTTGTTGCCGGAGCGAGCGCCCATATCACAGCAACGCGTTCAACTCGGGAAGACGGGCTCTGATTAGGTCGGCCGCATTTTGTGGTGCCATATAGGGCGGGCGAGCCGGTCCCATTTCAATCCCGGTCACCACGGTGGCAGTTACCTTGGTGGTGCCAAGATGGCCGAGGGCCCCTTCACCGCCTCGAGGAAAACAGCGATTGAGACGCCGTTGAATTTCCGCCGCCCGCGCTATATCTCCCGACCTGAAAGCCTTCAAGAGGGCCACTGAAGCGGGAACCGCGAAGATATTGATAAAGCCCCCGGCGGCACCGAGCATTAGGCCGGCCAGAAAAGCCCTAAAAGTGTTGTACACGGCGATTCGCCCGCTAACCTGATCAAACAGTGCTTCTAGATGCTGGAGATCGGTAAGTACCTCCTTAATGGCAATCAGGTTCGGGATCGCGGCCAGCCGTCCAGCGAACCTCGGCGTAATCGTGAACTTGCTCAATGCCGGGTTGTGATAGATGACCACCGGAAGCTCTGCGGATTCGGCTACCATCCGATAGTGTCGCTCCACTTCGAGTTCCCCACATCGCCAATAATAGGGCGGGATCACCTGTTGAGCATCAAAACCCATCCGCGCCGCTTGGCGAGCGTAGCTCAGGGTTTCCAAGGTGGTTGCACCCGATGTCATGGCGATGGCGCAGACCCCGGGCCGCTTACGAGCTTCCTCAAGCGTTACTTCCCATGCGCGGAGTCGTTCGGTTTCAGACAGGTGCAGGAACTCCCCGATCGAGGGTGTCGCGACTATACCCTGCGCTCCCTGGTCCAAACTCCATCGGACCTCCTGCCGCAGAGCCTCCTCATTGAGCTGGTAATCGTCGGTAAACGGCGTCACCAGCATCGCCATAACTCCGCCTACCAGCGGCATTTATGCACCTCGAGGATTAGTTTGACGCGCATGTCGGTGAATTCAGTCTGCGCCCGAGCGATCTCACGAGCAAGCTTGACGACTCTTTGGGCCGCGGTCATTTGAGCCTCTCACACGACTCCTTCTGCCCTCAGTTGCTCGACCTGTTCAGGTGCGAAACCGATCCTCGATAGGATCTGGGCCGTGTGTTCACCGACCATGGGCGGCGCATTGAGCTCACGACTGTCATACCCATCCTCGGAGAACTTGATCGGGCAACCCATCACGGAAACTGCTCCCCGCGTTGGAAACGCAGTATCGAGCAACATCCCGCGTCTTCTGATTTCAGGATCTCCCAGTACTTCGGCAATGGACCGCACCGGAGCGCACGGCACGTGATTCTCGAGCAGCATTTGCACCAGATCCTCGCGTCGATGGGCCCGGGTCCATTCATTGACCATTCGGTCAACTTCATCAACGATGGCAAAGCGAGCAGCATGATCTCGGTATCGAGGAGAGCCGATAAGCTCTGATCGGTGCATCATTCGCGCCAGCGCTTCCCAGTGCGATTCGCTGACACAGAAAATCATAATCTCGCCATCAGCGGTCTCATAGACATTCGATGGACAGGCCGAGCGATGGCGGTTTCCCATCCGCGTGTACGGCTTACCTTCAAGCTCGTTGGCAATCAGCCCGGTCATTGGCGGCAGCGCGACATCCATCATTGCCACTTCGACCTTTTGGCCACGTCCCGTGCGGCTGCGCTGAATCAGTGCGGCGAGAATTCCGCTCACCAGATGGCTGCCTGTCCCCATGTCGATGAAGGCTGCCGGGGTGCGCACGCCTGGACCATCTGCGTACCCCGTTACCGAGATAAATCCTGAGGCGGCCTGGATAGTGCTGTCCATCGCTCCCAGCTTTGCCCATCGCCCATCCGAGCCATATCCCTTAACCGAAGCGTAGATCAGTCGCGGAAATCGTGCGCCGAGTCGTTGGTAATCGAGTTCGAGTTGCTCCATAACCCCGCTAGCGAAGTTCTCAACCAACACATCAGCATCTTCGAGCAATCGCAGGAGAATTTCGCGCCCGCGCGAGTGTTTGAGATTCAAGGTAACTGATTTCTTGTTCGGGTTGAGCATTAAGAAGGCATAATTGACACCGCCGGGCGACTGATTTGGACGGCGCAGCATTTCGCCCTGAGGTGGTGGTTCGATTTTTATGATCTCGGCGCCCATGTAAGCCAACTGAAGCGTGCAATAAGGCGCGGCGAAAATCTGGCCTAAATCCACGACCCGAATCCCTTCAAGCGGCAGCGCCATCGGGCACCTCCGATTCCGATCTCAGCGCAACAAATTGCGAGCGATTACCATGCGATGAACTTCGGACGGTCCTTCGCCGATGCGGCGAATACGTGCCTCGCGGTACCACCGCTCGAGCGGAAGTTCCTTGCTGACGCCGTATCCGCCGTGGATTTGCACCGCCCGATCGACCACTCGACCCAACACTTCACTGGAGTAGAGCTTGGCAATCGAGGCTTCCATCCGCGCATCTTCCTTACGATCGCTCTTCCACGCCCCCTCCCAGGTCAACCAGCGTGCCGCCCGCAACTCAACTTCGGAGTCCGCCAGCATCCACTGAATCGCCTGTCGACGCGCCAGCAGTTCGCCGAAGGTGCTGCGCTGCTTGGCGTAGGCGATCGCCATGCGTAAGGCCGCGACCCCGACTCCAATGTTGCACGCCGAATACGGGAAGCGCAGGCCGGTCAGCAGATCGAGGCACAAATTCAAACCGGCACCTTCAGGTCCCAACCGCTGCTCTACCGGTATGCGGCAGTCCTCAAGATGGACCACATTGGGAAGCGCGGAGGTCCGCATGACTTTAAAGGGGCGAGCAACAAATCCGGGCGTATTCTTCTCGATTATAAAGGCGGTGATGCCCGCACGCCCCGCCTTCGGGTCGGTGCGCGCGAACACTACTCCCCACTCGGCTTCGTGCGCGTGCGAACTGAAAATCTTGGTGCCGTTCAGCACGTAGTGATCACCTTCTCTAACCGCACGGCATTGGATTGCACCGGCGGGATCCGAGCCGCCAGAGGGTTCGGTGATGGCAAAGAAGGTATACGTCGCGTTTTTCAGGGTCGGCACCGCATATTTTTGAATCTGCTCTTCGGTGCCAGCCCAGATGACGGGCGGCGGAGTGCGGCCGAACACCCCCGCCCCGGGGTTGTAAAGACCCATCCGATGCTGGCACATCTGCTCCTGCAGCACGCACATCTCGAACATCCCGAGTCCACCGCCGCCATATTCGCGAGGTGACCCCATGCACCACATGCCTGCTGCCTGAGTCTTCCTGGCGATTGCCCAATAATCATCCTCGCGAATCTCCGCGGCATCTGGATCAACGCGAGCCTCAGCGGGAATTACCTCGTCCTCAATAATGCGCCGAACTTGCTCGCGTAAAGTAACCAACTCATGCGGCAGCTGATAACCAACCGCGTTCGAATCGTTCATCGCTATGCCTCCGCCTGGATTCTCAGAAATTCAATAACGCGGATCCGTCGATTCGTCGAAAGGCGCCGAGCAAGAAGACGTTTTTTACGTACGTCTCCATCCCGCTATCAGCAATCGCCGACCGTTGTCGGCCTCACACCGCGCGAAACCAATTTTGCCGCACGGGAGGGAATGATAACATTTGCATTGGAAGCCGGCGCCTCACATTGGTGTGAACAATCAGATGCAGGTTAGTATGCCAACGCCTCAAGAAATCCTGGCCGAGCTGAGAAAAGTCCGTTATCCAGGCTTCACCCGCGACATTGTCTCGTTCGGCATCATCAAAGACATCGAAGTCGCCCAACCAGGCGTGACCGTGATCATGACTGCCAGCCCCAACACCAAGCCCGAAACGCTCGCGCAGATTTCGAGCGAGATCCAGCGCACGGTTTCTGCCATGGCAGGTGTACCAGCGGTCAAAGTCGAGGTTGAGCAAGCTGCACCTGCACGAGGATTAGCGCCAACGCCCGCGCGCCGGACAATACCTGGCGTAGAACACGTGATCGCCATCGCCAGCGGAAAAGGTGGGGTCGGCAAATCGACCGTCGCGGTCAATCTTGCCCTGGCGATGGCTGCCCTCGGTGGGCGCGTGGGTTTGATGGACGCCGACGTTTATGGTCCAAGCCTGGGCATGATGGTTGGCGCCGCGCATCGTGCGCGCGTGACCCATGACCGGCGCATCGAACCGCTGGAGCGATTCGGCATTCGCTACATCTCAATGGCGCTGTTCATCAGCGACGCGACCGCAGTGATCTGGCGCGGACCGATGGTAACCAAGCTGGAGAGTGAGTTTCTGTTCAACGTCGAATGGGGAAAGCTTGACTATCTCCTGATTGATCTACCGCCCGGCACCGGAGACGCCCAACTCACCATCACCCAGCGCGTGGTGCTGGCCGGCGGCGTTATTGTGACCACTCCGCAGGAAATCGCCTTACTCGACGTGAAGCGAGGGGTCGCCATGTTTCAGCAGGTTCAGGTCCCGGTTCTGGGGGTAATCGAGAATATGAGCTACTATCTGTGCGGGAAGTGTGGGCGACGTCATGAGATCTTCGCCCATGGGGGTGGTGCTCGTTTTGCTCGCGAGCTCAACATCCCTTTTCTCGGCGAGATCCCCATGGTGCGCCAGATCCGCGAGGGTGGTGATACGGCCAATCCGATAGTGGTTGCCGACCCCGGTCATCCGGTTAGCGCAGGCTTTAAATCGATCGCTGCTGACCTGATTTCGCAGCTGGCCCACACGGGCGACGGGTCGCGAATCTTATGACGTTACTGCCAGAAGCTGAACAGGGCACGGCCAGGGCGAAACCAGCTGATTGAGCTCGTCAAACCAGCGAGCAGGCGAACTTCTGAAAAATGGAATTTGCAGTGCTCGATATTGAGACGCGCGTGGATAAGCCTTTGCTCAATCGGGTGTTCTTCGCCGATAGCGCGCTCAGCGATGACGAGGCATTTGAGCGATTTCGCCAGGAGCTCGGCAGGCGCGGCTCCGATTTTTTTCCGCTCACGCTTCACGTCCCGATCTCAATCGCGATTGGCGAGGTGAGCGGCGATTACGTTCTGCGACGCGTTGACAGCCTCGGCCCGCCCCGCGAGTCGGAACAATCCCTGGTTAACGACATTTGGGCTCGGCTCGAGCGCTTTGAGGGCTGCCTGGTGACTTTCAATGGCCGCCGTTTTGATCTGCCGGTGCTCGAGTTGGCGGCAATGCGCTGGGGCGTTTCGGCCCCCCATTACTTCGAAGGTAACGACTCACTGCGCCGTCACAGACCCGAACGTCACCTCGATTTGTGCGAATATCTGACCAACTACGGAGAGGTTTACCTTAGAGGTGGTCTGGACCTTCTGGTTAAGATGCTCGGCTTACCCGGTAAACCCACGATGAGGGGAGCGCGGGTCCAGGAATGCTTCGAGTCGGGACGATTCGAAGAAATTCACCGTTATTGTAGGACCGATGTTATCCAAACATATTTTTTGTTCCTCCGCGTTCAGTTGATGCGCGGCCAGCTTGATCGGGCAACTTACGAGGCAGCTTATCTAGCTTCCTTTCCGTTTCTCGAAGAACTCGGCACTGAGCAGGACAAAGTCGACCCGACTAAATAGCTAGCGACCCACCTAAATCCGTGGAACCTCCATCGCTTTCTTTGATCGTCATCACGTACAACGAAGAATCGGCAATCGGACAGTGCCTGGCCAGCGTAAGGTCGTTGTGTCGCGAGCTGGTGGTAGTCGACTCGGGGTCGGTTGACCGTACGGTCGAAATCGCGCGGGGAATGGGCGCCAGGGTCATCTCGCACAAGTTCACCGACTACGTTAGCCAGAAGCAGTTCGCGCTTGATCATGCCAGTGGCGACTGGATCCTGTTACTCGATGCCGATGAGCAGGTCACCTACAAATTGCGCCGGGAGATCGAAGAAGTGATCTCATCACCCGAAGCAGCGGACGGCTATCGCATTCCGCGGATGCTCTATCACTTGCGCCATTACGATACACGAGCAATTTACCGCGACCGACCAATACGTTTGTTTCGACGCGAAAAAGGTCGCATCGGGGGCATCGACCCGCATGACAAAGTTGTCGTAAACGGGCGAGTTGCGCGGCTACAGGCCCCGATTCTGCACTTCAGCTACCGCGATGTGGCTGACCATGTTGATACGATAAACCGTTTCAGCACGCGCAGCGCCGCTCAACTGACACCCTCGCCGCTGACGGTCGTTCGAATGCTCACTCATCCAATCTGGCGCTTTTTCAAGTTCTACGTGCTGCGGGGCGGGTTTCTCGACGGCGGAGCGGGACTCTATGCGGCTATGACCGCCGCGTTTTACGTTTTTCTCAAGTACGCCAAGGTTTACGAACGCCGCCTGTCGAGTATACGCCCGCGCTGATTTTTCTTCGCCAACGCCGGGCCACGATCGAGACAGGCACGTCGCCGCACCCGATCGTAAATCGAAGATCGTGAGTTTTTCTGGCTCTAGATAATTGATAACGTCTTCTGTCAGAGCAACCCTGGCCCTAAATCTAGGTGAGACTCAACTCATGGCTGCAAATTTGCGCAGTTCCGCTGTCGCGCCGTTGGTCACGGACCTCTCCCTCTAAGAGGGAAATCGCAGGATCGCAAGGATCCCATGAAACGCCTTTCCATTTACATCCGGCGTTATTGGACATGGTACGCGCTTGGCATCTTTTGTACCCTGACTTTCGCTATCCTGCAGATGATCTTGCCAGTGCTGATGCGCGACGCGGTCAACTCAATACAGCGGAGTGACATAAACCGATTGGTTCAGTACGCCGGCTTGATGATCGGCTTAGCGGCGTTAATGGGCATTGCGCGGGCGGTTTCTCGTTCGATCATCTTTAATACCGGCCGCGACATCGAGTATGACCTTCGCAACGATCTTTTCGCCCATCTGACAACCCTGGGTCCCGGTTTCTATGAAGAGCTCAAGACCGGCGATCTGATGTCACGGATGATCAATGACCTGAATGCTGTGCGCATGATGGTCGGCATGGGGGTGCTGAGTTTCACCAACACGCCAGTGACTTACCTGTTCTCGTTAGCCTTCATGTTCTCTCTCAGCCCCAGATTAACCCTGGCGACCATTACGCCTTACTTCGGGCTGTTCGTCGTCATCCGTTTCCTGACGCGCTCACTGATGGAACGCAGTCTTAAAGTGCAGCAGGAGCTCGGCGTTCTGGGAGCCAAGGTTCAGGAGAGTCTCTCTGGTATTCACGTGGTTAAAGCGTACACGCTCGAGGAGCGCGAGGCTGAACGCTTTCGGAGCCTCAACGACCGGTACAACGAGCAGGGACTCGCACTCGCCCGCGTGCGCGGGGCGATGACGCCGCTGATTCGAGCGACAGTCGCGGGATCAATGATGATTTTGTTGACCTATGGCGGCGCTTTGCTCCAGGCTCACAAGATTTCAATCGGAGATTTAACCGCATTCATTCTTTATCTTCAGCAGTTGGGGTGGCCGACAGTCTCGATTGGCTGGATGATTTCGATCTATCAGCGTGCCCGCGCTTCAATGAAGCGCCTCGAGGATATCTTCACCGCTGAGCCACCCGGCCAAATAGATGTTGGCGATTCGCGGCTCGAAATCAAGGGTGCTATCGAATGGGAACACGTGTCGTTCAGCTATTTTGCAGAGCGGGCACCACTCGACGGTACTCGCCGCCGGCTCGCGCTGCGCGATATCAATGTTAGAGTGCCTGCTGGGGGCAAGCTCGCCATCGTCGGACGCACTGGCGCCGGCAAGTCGACCATGGTCAAGCTGCTGGTGCGCCTGATCGAACCTACCAGTGGACGCGTGCTGCTCGATGGGCGCGATATCAGAGAACTGCCGCTAGGCTCGTTGCGCCGAACCATCGGGCTCGTACCACAGGAACCGATTCTCTTTTCTGATACAATCGCGCGCAATATTGCGTTTGGCCGACCTGAGGCTTCGCTGCATGAGATTGAGGCCGCTGCACGTGTAGCCGGGCTGGAGAGCGACATCGCGGTTATGCCCAATGGCATCGAGACAATGGTGGGTGAGCGTGGGATGTCTCTGTCCGGCGGACAAAAGCAGCGCGTTACCATCGCTCGTCTGCTAAATTACAATCCGGCAGTGGTCGTGCTGGATGACGCCCTATCGAGCGTAGACACCGAAACTGAGCGTGCCGTTTTGCAGAGTCTGCAGGCCAGCGTAAAGGGACGGACTTCAATATTCGTCGCCCATCGCGCTTCAACGGTGCGCGACGCCGACGAAATAATCGTGCTGGATGAAGGCGAGATCGTCGAACGCGGCACCCACGAGCAATTGATGGCGCAGCGCGGCATCTACGCACAGCTCTTCCGCCGTCAATTGCTGGAAGAGGAGTTGGCGCGCTACTAACCGATGGAGCCTGTCACCGACGACGAATTTGGCCGTGCCTATGACTGGCGGCTGCTGAAGTGGGTTTGGAGTTATGTGCGGCCCTACCGCACGCTTTTTTTCCTCTCCATCATCCTGATGCCACTTAACTCAGTCTTCGCCCTCGCCCAGCCGTACGTCTTCAAGCTGACCATCGACATTTTTCTCGCCAAGAGCACAACGCCCCGCCCGCGATGGCTGTCGCCAATTGTCACTCACCTGCATGGACACGGCCTGCTGTTGATGGGGTCGGTTTACCTGGCCTTGTTGATTGGAGAGGTCACCACCTTCTACGGCCAGTTTTACTTGACCATGATGGTCGCCCAGTACAGCCTGTCGGATCTGCGTTTGGCGGCTTTCCGTCACGTCGAGCGACTGCCGATGGCCTTTTTCGACCGAACGCCGGTTGGACGTCTGGTTAGCCGGATGACCACCGATATTGATGCAATCAACGAGATGTTCAGCGCGGGCTCGCTTACGTTGTTCATAGATCTCCTGACTCTCGCCGGCATTATCATGATCATGTTCGCCTTGAATCCACGGCTGGCAGCCTGGGCGCTCTGCGGGGTGCCGCCGCTGCTGGCCGTCATCAACTTTTTCCGCGTTCGGATGCGGATCGTCTTTCGCGACATCCGTGAGCGCCTCGCGGCCCTGAATGCGTACCTTTCCGAAGCGCTCAGTGGCATGTCGGTCATCCAGCTCTTCGCTCACGAGCGGGAGAGCCGGAATCAATTTCAGAGGCTCAACGACGAGAATCGACAGGCTCAGCGGATCTCCAATATCTATGACGCCTGCCTTTATTCGACCGTCGAAGCCCTGAGTTCGATGACCGTGGCGATCGTGCTGTGGATTGGTGGCGGAGAGGTGCTCCACAGGACGCTGAGTCTCGGTACCCTGGTCGCCTTTATTTTTTATGCGCAGCTATTTTTTAATCCGCTGCGCGAAGTTTCGTCCAAATACACCACACTCCAGTCTGCTTTAGCCGCGATTGAACGGCTTCAGGAATTGATGGCCACTCCGATCACGATCACGAGTCCGCCGCACCCCAAGCGCACGCGTCGCGGGGCCGGCTCAATCGTCTTCGAGCATGTCTCGTTCGAATATCGAAAGGGAGAGCCCGTCCTGCAGGATATCAGTTTCAAAGTCGCCGCCGGTCAAAACGTCGCGATCGTAGGTCCCACCGGCGCCGGCAAAAGCACCATCATCAAGCTGCTGAATCGCTTCTATGACGTTACCTCCGGTCGAATTCTGGTTGACGGAGTCGACGTGCGCGAATGGGAGTTGAAGCGTCTGCGCCGCAGCATTGGCCTGGTGCTGCAGGATGTGTTTCTGTTCGCCGAGAGTATTTTCGACAACGTCCGGCTGTCGCGGCTGGACCTGGATGAGGCCGCCGTGCTCGATGCACTCAAACGAGCTCGAGCACTGCCCTTTGTCGAACAGTTGCCCGAAGGTCTGTACGAACAGATCCACGAACGTGGTGCTAATCTTTCCGCCGGTCAGCGGCAACTACTTTCCTTCGCTCGGGCGCTGGCTTACGACCCTCGAATCCTTGTCATGGACGAAGCAACTTCGAGTGTCGACAGCGAGACTGAACGCTTAATCCAATTGGCGCTGCGGGAGTTACTGACCGGCCGCACTTCTCTGATAATCGCCCATCGGCTGTCGACTATCGAACGCGCCGATCGCATCCTCGTACTAAGCAAAGGAGTGTTGCGTGAAAGCGGCACTCACGAAGAACTACTGCGCCGCCGCGGCTTGTACCGGCGGCTGTTCGAACTTCAATACGCTCCGGCTGAAACCGCTCGTGAGGTCGTTGACTGAACGATTGCGCCAGTCGCGTTCAGCCGGGGGCCTTTCGCGTATCTTTGAGGCTACCAAGAAGGCGAGCGAGTTTTCTCGCCGAAGCCGCTTCACCTTGCTTCTGGCATCAATCGCCAGCATCCTGCTGGCAGGGTGCCAACTGCCGTATCTTGCGCGCGTCGCCTACATCGAAGCCCATCTGTTGTGGAATCGCCGGCCGATCAATCAGCTTTTGCGGGAGCCCGATCTCGCTGCTGACGAGCGACAACGATTGGAGACTGTCCTGCAAGTTCGTCAGTTTGCAGCCAATAGACTCGGGCTGCGTGTTGGCGGTGCCTATCAAACTGTTAGCGCGGTTGATCAAAATGCCGTGGTGTGGGTGTTGATGGCGTCACCACGCGATGCGCTGTCGCCGTATCTTTGGTGGTTTCCAATTGTCGGCTACGTACCATACCGGGGTTACTTCAGCCGCGCCGGAGCCGAAGCTGCGGCACGCGCCATGCAGACTCGAGGTTACGACACGTTTATTCGGCCGGCTATAGCTTTTTCGAGCCTCGGTTTTTTCAACGATCCGGTGTTCTCGAATCTGCTTCAGCTAAGTCGTCCCGCGTTGGTCGGTGTGCTCATTCATGAACTCTTCCACCGCACGTTTTTCCTCAAAAACGAGGTGATGTTTGACGAATCCTCGGCCAACTGGATCGGGAATCGTGGGGCAATCGACTTCTTCGTCGAAACTGAAGGCCCAGGCTCCCAAGATGCCATCGCGGCGCGGGAGATCTACGTTAGCGACATGAAATTCGCGGCTTTTCTCCTCCAACAACAGATTCGTCTGATTAAGCTTTATGAGAGCGGCTTACCACGGCAGGAAATTCTGAAGCGCCGCGTGCGCTTGTTTGCCGAAATCAAAGCCGATTACGTCAGATTGAAGCCGCGACTGTCAGGCCTCGAGCGCTTCGACCTGGACCAGCAGGAGCTCAACAATGCGGTTCTGATGAACTATCTGATCTATTTTCATGACCTTAACCGGTTCGCCGCCTTGGAGCGAATTCATCGGGGCGATACGCGCGCAACTATCCGTGCCATAATTGAACTCGCTGGTAGCGAGCCACATGACCCATTTCACGCGCTGTGGAAGGCGACATCAATGGTACCCGGCGCTCAGGATCCCGCGGATGTTTCCGGAATCGCCCTCCAACCCACGCTCGACATCGGTCTGCCATAAGGACCGAGCATCAGGACCGATCGGATCCGACCTGGAAAGCGCGTAACATCGCTTCCAAAGCCCTCGTCAGCGCGGCCTCGTAGCCACCAAAAAAGTGATCGGCGCCTTCGATAATCCTTAACTGAGCCCGGTTTCCAATGGCTCCAGCCAGGTTCCGCAGTCGCTCAGGCGAACAGTAGGAGTCACGATCTCCGCTCGCCAGCAGAACCGAGGTGGGAATTTGTTTCACAGTGTCTTCATCCGTCATCCCCAGCGGTAGTGCGATTAATAACAGCCCACCTAAAGCGGATAGGCGGCCGGCTGCCTTAAGCGCCGCCACCGCGCCGAACGAATACCCGGCCAACATGAGTTGCTCCAGTTCCAAGCTAGATTCCGCGGATAAAAATTGCAGGGCGGCAGCCGCGTCGTCGGCTTCTCCACTGCCACCCGAATACTCACCTTGACTCTGGCCGACGCCACGAAAGTTGAACCGCAAAGTCGTCCATCCCAGTTGCCACATCGCCTGCAGGGTCGCTTCGACGACGTTGTTGAACATCGAACCGCCATATAGCGGATGCGGATGGCACACCACAGCTCCCCGCTGCGCGCCGGCTCCGACTCGAGCGATCATCCCTTCGAGCACCAGGCCGCCCGACGAAAAGGTGATTTGTTGCTCCCTCATCGCCGCCTACTCATGTATGAAATTTGCCAACAGGCTTCGGATTTGTCTGCTATAACTGTAAGTGGGCGACGAGGGAAGAGGGCGAACGTACTTTCTCGCACCTAACAACCATACCGATCCGGCGACGGTTCCGAGAATTAACTAACAAATAACAAATGGCGGACGCGGTCTCAGGTTCAAACCAAGCCCCGAAGTTTGCAGCCGACCGCATGCTGTTTCGACTCGCACGATGGCTCCGGCTGATGGGAGCCGACGTGCTTTGCCGACCCGAGCTTTCCGGCGCGGAACTTCTGCAGGTGGCGCGCGCGCAGGGGCGGCCGCTGCTGACACGCGATAAACGCCTGCGAAATGCCCCGGACGTCCTTTATATCGACGCTGATCTCTTTCGTGACCAGCTGCGCCAGGTACTCCAGCGTTATCCGTTCGATCCCCGTAGGTTTGCCTTCACCAGGTGCTCGTCATGCAATCAGTTGCTTAAAAGGGTTCCTCGCGAGGCGGTCGTCCGTAGCGTACCTCCGTTTGTCTATGCGGCGCATGAGGAATTTGCAATCTGCGAACAATGCAATCGTGTCCACTGGGACGCAAGCCACGTCGAACGCGTGATCAGCGAGATTGATGCACTCACTGCCCCGCGACCGTGACATGACAAGCCGAATCTACTGCCTGGCCGAACCGCGTCGGCACATCATTCCAATCTGATCAATAGCCAGAAAGTTTGTCCGCCCACAGCGGCAGGCATTGCTTTGACAGCGTACTAACCCCAACGGTCGAGTGCCGTGCGTCTGCCAAGTCGTCGGTTCCTTTGTCAACTGCTAAAAACGCCTCCTAGCCCCGCTTGCAGGCGAAATTTGACTCCTTCTACTTAGAGACAGCCAGAAGGATCGCTGATCGCAGGTCAAGGCCG
Organism: Pseudomonadota bacterium; assembly: GCA_021323945.1. Lineage (GTDB taxonomy): Bacteria > Desulfobacterota > Binatia > Binatales > Binataceae > JAMXLL01. The sequence goes on from JAJPKA010000003.1 coordinate 108,241, forward strand.
CGGGACTGGCAATGGTTCGGATACGGTCAGCGGGCATTGGAGTAATAGCTCGGGGCACGATAACCTTTCTGTATGAGCCAGGCCAAGTTTACGACTCTCACTCCCGAACTCTACGATTATCTGCTTACACACGGTAACTTGCGCGAGCCTCTGTTGGCCGACCTTGCGGCTGAGACCGAACGGGCCGCTGGCCCACTGGCAATGATGCAAATCTCGCCTGAACAGGGGGCCTTTATGACGATTCTCGTGCGCGCGACTCAGGCTCGCCATGCGATCGAACTGGGAACCTTCACCGGATACAGCTCGATCTGTATTGCGCGTGGATTGCCGCCAGATGGTACCCTGTTGTGTTGTGACGTAAATGCCGAATGGACTTCTATCGCAAAGCGCTACTGGGAGAAGTCGGGACTGTCGCACAAAATAGCGCTCAGATTGGCACCGGCTTTGGATACTCTGCGAGGTCTACCCGCGGCCTCAACTTTTGATTTCGCCTTCATTGATGCCGACAAAAATAACCAGCTTACCTACTACGAGGAGATTCTCAAACGTCTGCGTCCCAACGGCTTGATTCTAATCGACAATGTGCTCTGGGGCGGCGCAGTGGCCGACCACACGGATCACAGCCCTGATACGCGCAGGATCCGCGAGCTGAATGATTTCCTCGCCAGCGACGAGCGGGTAGATGTCGTGATGTTGCCGATCGCTGACGGACTGACCATTTGCCGCAAAAGGTAGCGATCTGGGACCTGTTGGATCGGATCCAGTTGTGCGGCGGTTGATGCCGACCTGGCGGCGCGCTCTTGGGGTTAAGACTCTTTTTATATTCGTACCTGTTGTCGTCGCACTCGATTGGATGGCGCCGCAGTGGCGGGGAGCGACCTTTGTCGCGGCGGCACTGGCGATCGCGCCGCTCGCCGCGCAATTAGGTAGCGTCACCGAACGGCTGGCAGAGAGGAGTGGCGCCGCGCTCGGCGGGCTACTTAACGTAACCTTCGGCAATGCCGCCGAACTGATCATCGGGATCACCGCTCTGCGGGACGGGCTGGGTGACGTGGTAAAGGCATCAATTACCGGGGCTGTGATTGGCAATCTTCTGTTGGTGCTTGGTACCGCTTTATTCCTCGGCGGTCTTCAATATCCAAAGCAAACCTTTAATGCCACCGCGGCGCGAAGCCGAACGACGATGCTACTGTTGGCCGCGACTGCATTGATAGCCCCGGCCGCTTTTCACTATTTGGCCGGAGCTCAGACCGCCAGGAACGAAAGCGGATTCAGCCTCGAGGTCTCCGTCGTTTTGATTGTCTCCTACGGGTTCGGGCTCATCTTCTCATTGCGTACCCACCGTGAACTGTTCGTGGGAGACTTGGAGGAAGCGGCAACCGCCGAAGAATCCGATGTAACCCGCAGCCACCCTTTATGGCTGATAGGCGCGCTCACGGTGCTTACCGGTCTCACTACATGGATGAGCGAGATCTTGGTCGACTGTATACAACCCGTCGCGCAGCGCTTGGGCATGACTGAAGTCTTTATTGGACTAATCATCGTGGCGATGGTCGGCAATTCAGCGGAGCACTCCACCGCCGTCATGGTCGCGGTCAAGAATCGAATGGACCTGGCGCTGTCCATCGCAGTCGGTTCGAGCATCCAAATCGCGCTGTTTGTTGCCCCGCTGCTGGTGCTTGCAAGCTATGTGGTTGGGCCAGCTCCAATCAACTTGGTTCTGTCGCCAGCGGAGGTGTTGGCGATTACCTTTTCCGTTCTGATCGCAGGGCAAATCTGTGGAGATGGCGAGTCCAATTGGTTTGAAGGTTTTCAGCTTTTGGCAGTTTATGCAATCTTTGCGATGTTTTTCTACTTTCTACCGGGCAATTAAGCGCTCGAGCTCAAATGGTCAGGCCCGCTCTCGTTGCGCCACGCGAGAGCGGGCACGAGACAAAATGTGATCGAGCATAAGAAATAGGTTTTTAGGCGACTTTTTTGAAACCACCGTCATCAGGGTCAGTTGCGATAGAATTTGCCGCTCGTGCCCTCTCCAGCACCGTCTTGGGCAACGCAGCCTGTTGTAAAGCAATCAGACGACTCAGGCCTAAGTCTATAAGCTCCAAGCCGGTCAGCGGCTGAGGCCGACGAGGATGGCGAGGATATGTCGTCACATTTAAACCCCAGACGAACCAATCCGCGGCGGCCAGCACGCCCAACGCGAGCACTCCTGCTACTATCGTCCAGATCGAGGGAATCAACATTTGCCAGAACCTCCTGACTCTGGCTTCAACGTAAGCATGATTTGTGCCTCCTGCAAGTATTTGATTTTAAAGGAATTTTTTGCGAACCCTGACTTTTTCGAAGCAAAATGCAAAAAAGGACGAATCTGTATTTCGCACAATGCGATATATTTGCAAGCAAAGCTTATGTTGCAGCCACCTCCTTTTCCAGCTAAATGGCACCGAGTGAAGTCGCTAGCTGTAGCCTGCCGTATGTAGATCTTATGGAAGTTGCCCTAAAGGTTGATGTCGACACGCATCAAGGACTGCGCGAAGGAGTTCCGCGGTTGGCCGAGATGCTTGCAGCCAAGGGTATAAGCGCAACTTTCTTCGTCGCTATGGGACCCGACAACTCTGGGCGCGCCATATGGCGAATCGTCCGAAATCGTGGCTTCGTTTCCAAAATGTGGCGAACCAAAGCGGTGTCAATGTACGGCTGGCGCACCATCCTGTCCGGAACTTTGCTGCCCTCACGGCCGATCGCCTCGGCCTTCCCCGGCCTCTTGCGTGACCTGATAAACGCAGGGTTCGAAGTCGGGGTCCATGGTTATGATCACGTCCGTTGGCAAGACAACCTTGACCACTTGGGTGAGCGCGGAATCAGTCATGAGATCGAGCGGGGCCTGGAGGTCTATCACACGCTGCTTGGTGTGCCAGCGCACAGTTTTGCCGCCCCCGGCTGGCGCACAAACGGCGTTGCCCTCGGGATCCTTGACTCGAAAGGTCTTGCCTATCGCAGTGACACGCGTGGCCGTCAACCTTACAGGTGTTTGGTGGACGGCCAGGTTATGCTGACGCCTGAAATACCTACTACGCTGCCCACGCTGGATGAGCTAATGGGGACTAACGGGCTCAGGACCCCGGGCGATATTCTCAAATTCTATCTCTCGCATTTTTCCGAAAGCTGGCTCAATGTCCACACGATTCACGCCGAAACCGAGGGTATGAGCCAGTTCGAAACTTTCCGCGGCCTGGTCGACCGCTTGTTGGACCGAGGCGCTCATTTCCTGAGGCTCGACGAGGTCGCAAGAGGTCTGTCCCTAAGCGCACTGCCCGTCTGCAGAGTCGCAAGAATCACCGTGCCCGGACGTGCCGGTTGGGTCTCGGCGCAGGGCCTCTCCCCTTCGCAGGCTTAGGTTAGCAGCAGCGGAGCAGGCAGCAGCAAGAGGGCTTCCTCACCTGCACGGGCTCGGCTGGTGAGACCTCAGGGCTGGCGCCTTTAATACGGCGTAGGCGAGCCACCAAACATCTTGTCTTCAGGCGCTCGATACGACGAATTGTTGCGCGTTGAACTTCTTAACTGGCTGCTCATCGTAAAAGAGGCGGCTCGCGCGACAGTCCTCGCGGTTAAGCTACCTTCGTGTTATCAATGCAGAAAGCGCGACAGGAGACCATGCACATGACCGCACTCGCTCAATTTGCCGAGCATCCACGCGAAGTTGGCCTTGATCCAGTCAAGGTCGATGAACTGTTCAGACGTGTTCAGCGCGAGGTCGCCGAGGGGCTGCTGCCCTCTTGCCAGCTTGCAATTGCACGCAACGGAAAAATCGGAGCGATGAAGACGTTTGGCCATGCCATTCAAGGTGGGACCGATCAGCCTGCCACCAACCGCACACTATATTGCGTGTTCAGCTGTACGAAGGCCATTGTGTCCTCAGCGATTTGGATTCTGTTAGGAGAGAAAAGACTCGAACTCAGCGAGCGTGCAGCCGAGATCGTGCCCGAATTCGGTACCAATGGTAAAGACCAAATTACTGTCGAGCATTTACTGCTTCACACTGGTGGTTTTCCAAACGCGCCGTACGCTCAATCCGAGTGGCTCGACCGCAACAAGCGGCTCGAGCGGTTCAAGGCCTGGCGTTTGGAATTCCCGGTGGGAGAACGCTTTGTCTATCATCCGACGTCCAGCTTTTGGGTTCTTGCCGAGATTATTGAGCGGCGCTCGGGCCAGGACTTTCGGCTCTTTGTACGCGACCGAATTGCGCTTCCGCTGGGCATTCCAGAATTGAGGCTGGGCATCCCTCGCAGTGAGCACGGTCGCATGGCCGACATTGTCCATGTGGGCGAAGCGCTTACTCCCGAGGAGCTGCGTAACCTGGGCTTGCCCGCGATGCCCGAAACCGAAGTAACGGAGACCGCCCTAAATGGGTTCAACGACCCGATCGTTCGGGAGTCAGGTGTCCCTGGCGGCGGAGGCATTATGACGGCTGGCGATCTGGCTTTGTTCTATCAGGCTCTATTGCACAACCCGCCGGTGGCCGCCAAGGGTGCACCAATCTGGCAGCCCGAGGTTTTACGCGAAGCGCTGCGGGTTCGCTCGGGCGACTACTTTGATCCTGTCTTCAAATACAAATGCAATCGGGCTCTCGGCGTGGTAGTGGCGGGCGACGACGGCTTTGCGAACTTTCGTGGTTTTGGCAGGACCAACTCACCGTCGACCTTCGGTCACAACGGTGCAGGCGGCCAGCTTGGGTGGGCAGATCCAGCTACCGGCATTTCCCTCGGATACTGCACTAACGGCATTGATCGAAATAATCTCCGACAGGGACGCCGCGGTGTAGCAATCTCGAGTCTGGCCGCAGTCTGTGCGCTTTAATTTGAGCAGCGAGAATCAGAGGGGCGGCTAAAATCCGCCCCTCTGACTTCTAGATCATGGAATGCGCGTAGTCCGTTAGCTCGCAAGACTCGCTCGGCAAGAATGCGCTCTGAGATTTCCCAGGAGTCATGGCTATCTCATCAGTTGATTCAGGCCGGCAGGCGTGGCGTACTTCGTCACGTTGTTCCACTGGGCGGGAACCTTCTTGTCCCAGATTTCGCAGGCGCCGCTTGGATTGAAACTGGTGATGTAGCTGACGTGGTCATTCTGAACATCCCAATAAGTTTCCACGATTCCGCAAAAACCAAGCTGCGGCCCATAATTATCGAGCTCTCCCGGGGTGGAGCCTACCCACACGACCTTCCAGAGCTTCATGTTGCTGTCGTAGATATCTTCCGCCACATTGCCGTAGTATTGCTTGTCTACGTAGTCAACGCGGCTTCCATAGCAATAACCCGGAGCCAGCTCAGGGATCCGGCGGACATCGACCACATAGGTATCACGAGTTTCCCATTCACCCCACGAAGGCTTCGGCCAGCCTAACATTCCGTCGTATTCGGCGGGGAAATTGCCGGGCGCCTTCGGGTTCATCTCAACCAAGGTGAGTATTTTTTGGTCGCGCAGCCATTTGCCAACGAATTTACCGACCCCGCCGTTCCACCCGACTCGCTGATCGTCCTTGACCATATCGCTGCCGAGCAGTGGCGCGCAGCGGGCGGACGAGGAGAGTCGCAAGGAGCGCCGCAACGCCGGGACAAAGGCATAGTCATCTTCGTCTTTCAGGTTGTCCTGCCAGAAGAGCGTTAAAACGGCGGTATATTTCGATTGCTCCGGCTGCTCCACCATGATCCATTCGGAATACCAGGCGCCGCCCGCCTCGGGGTCAACACGCGGATAACCTTGGTCGGTCTCCCAGTTATAGGCGAGTTGTCGGTAAGTGGCATCCACGATCTCAGGAGAGTAGTTTCCGAAACGGTCTTTGGTAAAGAAGGCGCCCTGATTACCCAGCTCCATGGCAACCACGACTACGACACCCTGCATCTTGTAGGTGTCATTTGCCATTATCTCTGTTCCCTTGTCCGGCCCGCTCGGATTCGGGAACGGAAGGCCGGCGACATAATTCTCCAGCCGATAACGACCGTCGGGTTGCTTCACCAGACGAGTCTGGCCCCCGTATTTCTCTGTGGCTTCGACATATGGCTTGGGTAGCGTGAAATTGTGCTGAGGGCCAACTTTAATCTGGACATCATCTGGCATTTTCCAGAACAGGTCACCCTGCCAAAAATGCTGGACGCCTTCAGAGAAACAATCCTTGTATTGCGTCCAGTTTTGCTTGGTGATTACCGTCCCCGGAGTAACGTTGCAATCCGCCAGAGCCAGAAGGGGCAATGCCAATATCATAAAGCCGACCCCAAACAACGTGACCCATCTTTTTTGCCCGATCATATTTCCTCCTTTTTGAGCGCCAAAGCGAATTGACTCGCCTGATCGATGGCACCTCCCCAACGCAATGCTGCAATCAATTTCGAATGATGCTCCAATTACGCGCCGTCCATTTGTATCCTGTCAATAAAAGATTTACCGGCCTGTTTTACAGCGCGTAACCGTTGGCTTCGCACCGCGGCCGGATATCACAACCCGACGCTCCACGCAGATAAAGTCTGAACCTATGACGTTCTAAGTCTCGTTATTTGACGAACCGGACGAAGTAATCCTGTGCCGTTAAGCCGACCAAGGTACCCTTCCGATCTCAATGAACCGAGTCGCGGGGCAGAGTCAGAACCGCGCCGAATTAACGGCACGCTACACCGAGCGCTCATTCTATCCGAACTCACCACTCCCGTCCCTGCCGGTAACTGTCCCCCTCTATGATAATCAGAGCGACACTCGGAGCGAGTTATCCTAAACCTTACTGGCTGTCAACTGCATGTGACCGGCCTTGGCCTCATTTCTTGCACAGAAATTCACCAAGCATCCCCCCGCTTTTGTAGGGTCGCTGCTCGTGATGCCGGTTGAAGCGTCGTGAGTGATGCCAACCGCAGCGGACGCTGGTCAGCAGGACTAGGCGTTCAGTAATTGCCGAAGTACGTAAGGCAACACACCACCATGGCGGATGTACTCGACATCTTCGGGCGTATCAATGCGGGCGAGAACATCGAACTCCTTGGTCTTGCCATTCTCGTCGGCGCGCACTTTCAGCACCTGGCGCGGCTTTAATCCCGCTTCGAGCCCGGAGATCGAATAAACTTCCCGGCCGCTGAGCCCCAGGGTCTCGCGATTCTGACCCGGCATGAACTGGAGGGCCAAGACGCCCATTCCAATCAAATTGCTCCGATGAATCCGCTCGAAGGTTTCGGCGATTACCGCACGCACGCCCAGCAACTGCGTACCTTTGGCGGCCCAATCACGCGAGGAACCCGAACCATACTCCTTGCCGGCAATAACAAGCAACGGCACGTTCTCCCTGCGATACCGCTCCGCGGCTTCGAAGATAGTGGTTTGCTCACCATCAGGCAGGTGCACCGTGAATCCGCCTTGAATGCCCGGCACGAGCAGGTTTCGTAAACGAATATTGGCGAACGTGCCGCGCACCATCACCTCGTGATTCCCACGGCGCGCCCCATATGAATTGAAATCGCGCGGATGTACACCGAGACTGATGAGGTACCTGCCAGCGGCTCCATCGGGAGCTATTGAGCCCGCCGGTGAGATATGATCGGTGGTGATGCTATCGCCCAGCATTACCAGCACGCGAGCTCCCGTAATGTCCGTGATCGGTGCTGGCTTTGGGCCGACGCCTTCAAAGAATGGTGGCGCTTTCACATAAGTAGACTTTGGGTCCCACTGGAACAAATCACCTGCGGGCACTTCCAACCGCTGCCATCGCTCATCGCCTTCGAACACATGACCGTATTCATTGCGAAACATTGAGGAATCAATGTACTGAGAGGTCGCGCTGTCAAGCTCCTCGGCGGTGGGCCAAAGATCGCGAAGGTAGACGGGCTTGCCTTGCCGGTCGTGCGCAAGCGGCTCCACTTCTGGATCAAAATCCATCGAGCCGGCTATCGCGTAGGCGACAACCAGCGGCGGCGATGCCAGGTAATTGAAACGGACAACCGGATTGATACGACCCTCGAAGTTCCGATTTCCGCTGAGTATCGCGCAGACTACCAAATCCCCACTCTTGATCGCAGCAGCGATGGGCTCTGGGATCGGTCCGCTATTGCCGATACATGTGGTGCAACCGTAGCCAACCAGATTGAAACGGAGCTGTTCAAGATATGGCAGTAAACCAGAGCGTTTAAGGTAAGCGGTCACCACCTTCGATCCCGGAGCGAGACTGGTCTTCACCCATGGTTTGATGGTCAGCCCCCGCTCAACGGCTTTTTTGGCGAGGATTCCGGCCCCCAACATAACCGCGGGATTGGACGTATTCGTACAGCTTGTGATCGCCGCAATCACCACTGAACCATGCCGCAACTGCAAGGTCGCATCACCCAACTGGAGGTCGACGGTTCGTCCCAGCGCCCCCAGATCACCTCCGCCCACCGCTTCGAGCGGAGCAACGTCTTTGTTGCCGCCCTCTCCAATCCAGCGTTCGATGACTTTCGGCTCGGGGCCGTTTCGTGGATCGACTACCTCCTTCGCCAATTCCGCGCGGAATTGACGTTTTGCAGCCCTCAAGGCCACCCGATCCTGCGGCCGTCGCGGTCCCGCTAAACTGGGTTCAACTTCGCCCAGATCCAACTCAATCACGTCCGTAAACACTGGGTCAGGTGCATCGGGCGAGCGAAAAATCCCTTGATGTTTACAGTAAGCCTCGATTAGTCTGAGTTGCTCCTCGGACCGACCTGTCATCCTAAGGTAATTGAGCGTCTCGTCGTCGATCGGAAAAAATCCGATAGTGGCACCGTATTCAGGCGCCATATTGCCCAGCGTTGCGCGGTCAGCGACGCTGAGGCTGGCGATCCCTTGGCCGAAATACTCGACGAATTTGTTAACCACCCCCTTGCGCCGCAACATTTGAGTGACCGTCAGAACCAGGTCGGTTGCCGTGGCCCCGGGCTTGAGCCTTCCTTTGAGATGGAAGCCGACGACCTCAGGAATTAGCATGGGCATTGAACGGCCCAACATTGCGGCTTCGGCTTCGATTCCTCCCACCCCCCAGCCGACGACCCCGAGTCCATTAACCATAGTGGTGTGTGAATCGGTCCCAAGGACGGTATCGGGATAGGCTTCACCGTTCGCTGAGGTGAAAACTACCGGGGCTAAATACTCGATATTGACTTGATGGACGATCCCGGTATCTGGGGGAACCACGCGGAAGTTACGGAACGCCTGTTGCCCCCATCTGAGGAACTGATATCGCTCTTGATTGCGTTCGAACTCCAGTTCGGCGTTGATCGCGAACGCCTGCGCTGTGCCGAAAGCATCGACCTGCACCGAATGATCGATCACGAGGTCAGCCGGCTGTAGCGGATTAATTCGAGCCGGGTCACCGCCCAGTCTGCGAATCGCGTCGCGCATCGCCGCCAGGTCAGCGACGACCGGAACGCCTGTGAAGTCTTGCAGCAAAACCCTGGCCGGCATAAATGAGATTTCGCCGCCATCCTGGCCCCGAGTGGTTGTCCAACGCGCGAGCGCTTCGATGTGGGCAGGAATTACCACTAACCCATCCTCGCGTCGTAAGAGGTTTTCCAACATTATTTTGATCGAAAATGGCATGCGCTCGAGATCGAAACCTGCGCCGGCCAGTTTCTTTAGAGAGTGGATGGTATAGTCCTTGCCACCTACCGAAAGAGTACTGCGAGTACCGAAGCTATCTTTGCTCATAAATCGATCATACTAGAGTGGCAGTCGCTTTCGACAGACACGCCACTCAGGAAACATTCTTTTGCAGCCGTACACTCGTTGCCTCTCGAGTCGGTGACCAGTAAGCACCGGCACTCCCCCCTTCGAAATCTTCGCGCACCGGGACGCCGGACACACAGGTCCCCCCGAGAATGAGGAAAGGGGCGGCAGCGCTGACGTTAGCTGACAACCGCGGTGGCGCGAGATGGGGGAACTGAAACGACCGGTTCTCGGCGGGTGCCGGGAATATAAGGGCGAGAGCCAGGTTCACGCTCGAATGGATCCAACAGGCCCAGTTCCTTGCCATATTCGCGTACTGCTGGTAGCACTTCCTGGCCCAAAAGTCGGATATTCCTGAGCCGGTCTTCAAAACTGACCGGGCCCTGTGTTGCGAAGAAACCAAACACGCTGGGCCGCAAGGTTTCCAGGATGCGGCGGATTTTTGGCAGCACCGTCTTTGGGGTACCTGAAATTACCGCCATACTCTTGACCGTCTTGGGGTAACGGCTGTAGATCGCAGCTCGGGCTTCTTCGATTGTAGCCTCGCCGCGTTGCAGCCGTTGCTTCGTGCTCAGCCTGCGCTGGGGTGCGCCTTCCGCACTTCCCAACTTTTCAGCACTAACTCCCAGAAAAGCCGTTCCAGAACGGGCGGCGGTGGCTTGGGCCAGTCGGCGCGTCGCTGCCTTTGAATTATAGCCGGGCGGGAGAGTGTGCTCGGGACGGGAGAAATTCACCTGGCCACCGCCGAACAGATGACATCTACCCAGCTCCTCGGCTTTTTGCTCATTGTCGGTCACGAACACGTGTTGCACGTAGCCGAAGTTCTCGGAGCCAGCTAAATAGCCATGTTTTGCTGCGGTATCGCCATAGAGATTCCATAACTCAACCGTCTCTTTCAGGCTGGTGCCGAGGCCGAGGTATGGATATTTGTGCTCCGCGCACCACTCGACAGTCTCCGGACTCAGCACTCCAGGAATCCAGATTGGGGGGCGAGGCTTTTGATACGGGCGCACCCAGGGATTTACATAGCGATAGGTGAAATGTTTGCCTTCCCATCGAAATGGGCCAGGCCGCATCCAGGCGGCCAGGATGAGGTCATGGGCTTCATTGAACAACTCGCGGTTGTAGGCGGGGTTGGCGTTGTTAAAGATCTGTTCGCTGCCCGCCCCACGTACCCAGCCAGGCACCAGCCGCCCGTATGAAATACAATCGATCATTGCGAGTTCCTCGGCCACTCGCAGCGGATTCTTGAAGGTCGGTAGCGGATTCCCGAGTAGTACGATTCGAACTTTGCGGGTGATGCGCGCCAGAATCGAGGCTTCGACATTCATCACCGCGCCGAGGCAAAACGGCGTACCGTGGTGTTCGTTGAGCATGATGGCGTCAAAGCCGGCTTCTTCGGCCAAAACGGCTTCGTTGAGATATTCATCGAACAGTTGCGCCCCTTTTTCGGGATCGAAAAATTTGTTAGGCAGGCCAAAAAAACCGCCATGCTTGATGACCTCGTCTTCAGGTACGTAGCGATAGGGTCGCTCGGTAAAGTACATCAGGATCATAGCTGCATTCTCCCCTGCTTCTTCTGCCTCTAACGGCATCCGCCGTTGAGATTCAAGCATTGCCTAATCGAAGAGAATTGTATGAGGCAAGTTCCTCTTTCGACTTTTAACGACGCTCCCTGGCCAGCCGTACCTACCTCACGCCGCGAACGCGGGAAGGATCTTGCTGCCATAGAGTTCGATCTGCGAGGGCACTTCAGCCGGCGGACAGGCGGGACGCAAGACGAATTTCACACATCCAGCCTCCACGAACGCGTGCAATCTCTCGATACACTCAGCGGCTGAGCCGACGATAGAACGCGCAGCCACCTCTTCGGGAGGGATCGGCAGACCTTTGAGTAGCGGCGCGACGGTCTTCCAGGCCTTCTCGCGATCCTCGCTGACATATGTCAGGAGCAATACCCCCGCTTCGCGCGGGTTGATGGTGCGACCGTATTGCTGACCGAAGCTTAGCAACCTGGCCATATCGCGTTTGAATTCCTCGGGACTCGTAAGGGCGGGGAACCATCCATCGCCAAGGCGTGCAACGCGCTTGAGAATGGCGTCGCTCTTGCCACCGATCCAGATATCCAATGATCCTTTGCGCGGTTTGGGCTCGATGGTTACATCATCAAACTGATAGAATTGGCCGTGATGAGTCACGTGCGACTCTGTCCAAAGGCGGCGCAGGATCACAATTCCTTCCTCAAGCCGCTTGCCTCGCTCTGTCGCCGGAACCCCCGACGCAGCCAGGTCACGAAGGTCACTGCCACTGCCGACCGCCATGATCATCCTTCCCTCGGAGATGAAATCGAGCGTCGCGTACGTCTTGGCTACGTGCACAGGATGGCGCGCCGGCAACGTCAAGACACTGGGTCCCATTTTGAGGCGCTTAGTCCGACCAGCGATCATCGCGAACAGACAATTGATGTCCAGCGTGGGGTTGCGCGTGACGATGTGATCCGACAGCCAGAGCGAGTCAAGTCCTACGGCCTCGGCCAGTTCTGCATATCGGCAGATTGACTCTGCGTCAGGCAAACCATAGCTCCACAGCCCGAAACCGATACCGATTTTGACGCCACTCATCAGGCTATCCTCGAAGTAGATTAAACTGCAGCTCGGCCTCGCACGGGGTGGCTGGGCAATTGGGAACGAAGTTCCACGAGGACCCGCCTCCCGACAACAAGCATCGCGATAATCGCTATCGCGACTTCGGCAATCCCAGGACGCGCTCGGCAATAATGTTGCGCTGAATCTCTGAGGTCCCGGCTTCGATAGTGTTGGCTCTCGAGCGCAAAAAATGGTGCTGCCAGCGTCCCCCTTCGACTGCATATGGAGAACCACGCACAAGTTGACTGGCGGGCCCCTCGAGCGCCATGACGAACTCCATCATCCGCTGGTTGAGCTCGGACCACGCGATCTTGGAAATCGAGCCTTCGGGTCCTGGATCGCCACCCTTGAGGATTTTGGAGAAGGTCCGATACGCGGTAAAACGCATCATTTCGAGATCAACATAGAATTGCGCAAGCTGCTGCCGAATTATTGGATCACTGGTAGCCGGCAAACCGTTGCGCTGCGTCGAACGCGCCAGCTCAACTATTTCATCGAACACGATTCGGTACCGCATTACCGTGGCGAGCGCCGTGGTTCCGCGCTCGTTCATCAGGGTGGTGGTCGCTACCCTCCAGCCTTCGTTGAGTGGGCCCAGCAGGTTCGCACGCGGCACATGTACGTCGTCAAAAAATATTTCGTTGAATTCGGCCTCGCCGGTCATCTGCCGCAAAGGCTTAACTGTAATTCCCGGCGTGCGCATCTCGACCAGCAAATATGACAAGCCTCGATGTTTGGGTGCATCCGGGTCAGTGCGAACCAGCAACATGCACATATCGGCGATATGACCAAAGGTCGTCCAGACTTTTTGGCCATTGATGATGAATTCATCACCCTTCAGTTCCGCGCGAGTTTTAAGCGAGGCCAGGTCGGAGCCGGCGTTGGGTTCGGAGAAACCCTGACACCAAATCTCTTCACAGCTCAAAATTTTTGGCAGATAGCGCTTCTTCTGCTCTTCGGTACCGTGCGTAATGATCGTCGGACCAGCCATCGAGAGCCCGAGGATATTGAGCGGGCTAGGTGCTCTGAAGCGCGCCATCTCCTCGTTGAAGATGGCCATTTCGACCTGGCTTGCTCCTTGACCGCCGTACTCTTTGGGCCACGCCATCCCCAGAAAGCCGTTTTCGTAGAGCCGACGCTGCCAGTCCTTTAGAAAATCGATCTGCGACATACCTGCTGGTCTGCCTCCTCCCTGGCCCCATCCGGGAGGCAAGTTTTCCCGCAGGAACTTTTGTACCCGCTGGCGGAAACGTTCCTCGTCAGCACTGAAGTTCAAATCCATGGATTCATCCTCACGGGTCGCGCCCGATTTCCGCGCTCGCTGCGCAAGGCAGCCTCGGTCACGACCGACTCGTCCACACGTTGTGATTTATCGAAAGAAATCCATCGACCGGATCCACTCGGCGCGGCCCCATTAGCTTGCGAATCGGCACCAAGGGCGTTCACAGATTGACACATCGGCTGGCTGTCCGGGGCCTTCGCCGTCGGACTACCCCCGCCAAACCGCACACATCCTGTTCGTGAACTGAGCCGCCTGGGTCATCGGCTTGTCCGCTCTCGCGGCCCCATACTTTGCGGCTCATTTTTTATATCTGCCGAGCCGTCCTGTTCGGTGGCCGCACGAATGCACGCATCCATCAGCAGGTCAAAACCCGCCTTGGCGGGACCGCCACGCCGTGAAATTACCGATGAAAGGTTTTGTTAGCAAGGCTAGACCCGCTTGGGCGCAGCAGCCCGTCCGAATCGTCCGCGAGGGTGCATGCGGTCCGATCGGCAAAAAGTCCAGCTTATCCAGTGCCCGCCATCGTGCACACTTGTTCAAGCCTGCGAAAAGGCAGGATAAAGTCGAGCGTTTCCTGAGCGACGCGCTCTCGTTCGCTATCCACCGTAATGACGTGAAAACTCTCGTCGAGGGTCACCAGGCGCTTAGTGCGGCTCCCCAGATGTTTCATCAGGAATTCAGTGTTCTTATCAAACGGACACGTATGGTCCCGTCGGCTATGAATCACCAATGTCGGTTGGACCAATTCAGGCAAATGGACCCGAACCTGATCCGAAAGTTCGATCAGATTCAGCGCGGCGCGCAAAGGAATCAAGCGGGTAGTTGGGTGGACTCTGCGGGCAGCCGCGTCGTGGATGTCTGAACTGTTCTGCTGGCGAATGTACACCTGATCCGCAAGGTTTATCGCGGGCCGCAGCAACCGCAACACGGCGCGCATCCATAGGGGCAGGTAGAATGCTGGCGACAGCATCACGACCGCAGAGACCGCCTCACGTTGGTCGATTGCCAGTCGCGCGGCCAGCACTGCACCCATTGACAAGCCGATTACCACATTCGGCTCGTCATATGCCCGCAAGTGCTCGAAAGCCTCGACCACGCTTTCGTACCAATTCGCATGGGTGACTTCGCCCAGCTCTTCCGGCGCACCCCCGTGCCCCGCAAGCCGAACACCATGAACTCGCACACCGGCAGCTGCCAGGCGTTCGCCCAGCAACCGCATCTCATAGGGCGTACCGGTCAAGCCATGTATTAAGAGCGCACTCAGACCCGAGCCAGGTAGGAAAAATTCGTTAGTGTCAACCGGTAATGGACCACCATCATCGTCGGACTGATTCATAGTCGCCGCCGAGTTTTTTGATCATAAGGAAAAGTGAATGGTCCTATGCAGTCGGTGCGCTAGCATCAACGCTAGCTGGACTGCCTTCCACCGTGGATTTGTTGGCATGAATCTCTGATTTAGCATCCATAGTCCTATGCTCCTGGTATGTTTCACCGCTGTCGAGGACTGCGACGGGATTCGCATCGGTTCCCTGAGCAGTTGCGAGGAGTCAGGAGCTCTGGGCCAATAGTTCGCTGTTGACAGTAACAGGCGTTGCCAGTTTGAGATCGTTCAGGAAATTCAGCCATGTAGTAGCACGCTTTTGTTCCAGTAGCTGCGCCGTAAACCTCTGTCCCTCGCTCTCCCACTCCTGATCAGTCGGAGGCTTTCGCGCAATCACCTCGAAAATATATGAATTACCCCCATTTTCGAACACGCGGTCAAGAGCTGAGGGGATGTTAGCTGCGGTCGCCGCAGCCTCGGTAACCTCGGAGAACGGCCCGATTCCGGGAACGCTCCGCTCTGCACGAGGGAACTCACCCGTATCGTGCACTTGGAGTTTGTTGCTCGCCGCAACGGAATCGAAATCGGCAGCGTTCCTGATCTGCTTAAGCGCGCGTTCGGCTGCTTCTTTTGCCAGCAACTCTGCTTTTTGACGCACGTAGGCGGCTCGCACCTTGTCCTTTATGCGGGCGAATGGCGGGAGCTGCGCCGGTGTACGATCGAGTAATTTCACCAAAAAAGGAACCGAGGTATCAGTGATCGCCCGGATCTCACCTCTATCCAACTTAAAAGCTTCGGTAAGTAGCTTGGGTTCGGACTCCAAGCCCGGTATTGAGTCTTCGGCCGAAAGATATGGTGTTTCCACGGCCACCAACGAGCGCTTTTGCGCCAACTGTTTAAGATCTCGCCCCTCTAACGCCGCTGCCAGATCCTGCTCGACATCCTGCCGTGCGAGATCACTACCCATCTTGCGCTTGATGGCAGCGACGATTTTCGGCCGCGCTTGCTCCAGGGTCTCCTGGCTGGCCTTTTTGATCTCTTCCAGCTGGAGGACATGAAAGCCGTACGGGCTGCGGACAATCGTGAGTTGACCGGGGCTTAGCTTGAAGGCAGCGTCTTCGAAGGGTTTGACCATCTCACCGCGCGAAAAATACCCCAATTCCCCTCCTCGATCCTTGGTTCCGGGATCATCGGAATATTCTTTCGCTAGTTTGGCAAAATCGCCGCCAGCCCTCAGCTTGCGTAAGATGTCTTCAGCCTTCGCTTTGGCTGCGGCTACTTCCGCGGTTGAAGCCTGCGGCGGCAAGGCGATCAAAATGTGGCGGGCGCGAACCTCCTCCGGATGGGTGAACTGAGCGTTAAGGTTGCGTTCGTAATTGGCCTGAATGTCCTCAGCAGAGGGGGTCTGGTTCGCGCCGAGCACTTCAGGATCGTAGCGGATGAACTCGACTCGGATCCTTTCCGGCTCGCGGAACAGATCGCGGTTGTCGTCGTAATACCTGACGAGTTCGCTTTCAGACGGGTTGACGCGGTGCGTGAAATCGCTGTAGGGGAACTCGATATAAGCAAGCGCCAGCTTCTGACCGAAGCGATTGAATTCTGCGCGTGCTTCCGCGCGGCTCACCTGCACGGCTTGAACGATCATCTGTCGCAGCGTATCGCTTAAAATGCGTTCGCGCGTTCGGCTTTCGAACACGGCAGGGTCCAAATCGTTCTGTCGCAGAACCTCATTGTATTTTTCAAGATTGAAACGCCCGTCGATCTGAAACGCCGACTGCGAAGTGATCGCTTGGGCGAGCTCGTCGTCACTGACGTGAAGACCCAGGCGGGCAGCTTCGCGATTGATTAAGGTTTGATCAATGAGCTGCTCCAGTGCCATCTGCCGAAGATCGACGCCTTGGAGCATGCGCGGGGCCTGTTCGCCATATATGTTTTGAATCGCACGCCGCAGGTCAATCGTGGCACTGTCGATTTGTTCGGAAGTGATGGTTTGACACCCGGGCATCGTAAACAGATGAAGGTAAGTGTAACAACCAACCTGCGCGGCCGGACGCATCCGCGTGAAGTAACTGGCTGCGCCCCAGCTGCCAAAGAACAGTGCGAACACACCGCCGAGCAGCAGCAGCAACACGCGCGTTCCCCAGGAGTAGCTGTGGCGCCGAAAGACCTGAAGCATTTGTTTCAATAATAAGTCAGGTGGAAATCTCTAGGCAATTCCAGCTTGCTTGACGTCGAGTATCTCTGTTAGTTTTGCTAAAGCGATAATAGTCGCCAGGCTAAACCGGCAATTGAGGAACGCTTGGGGATAGCGGAAGCAACGTGGTGAGGCGCGAATGACCCGACGCGGGCATCGCAGGGGGGCGAAAATCGGTGGTCCTTAATTCTATTTCCGGTTGGTTTTCCAATGATCTCGCGATCGATCTGGGCACCGCCAACACTCTAATTTACGTTAAGGGTGATGGTATCGTCTGCAACGAGCCATCCGTTGTGGCGGTGCAAAAAGATTCCCGCGGCGGTCGCCGCGTGCTGGCGATCGGCGCCGAAGCCAAAAAGATGCTCGGTCGCACGCCGGGCTCGATCGTGGCGATTAGGCCGCTTAAGGACGGGGTGATCGCGGATTTTGAGATCACCGAAAACATGCTGCGCCATTTCATCGAGAAAACCCACAATCGCAAACTTTTCGTCCGCCCGCGGATCGTCATTTGCGTTCCCTTCGGCATTACCGCGGTTGAAAAGCGAGCGGTACGGGAGTCGGCGGAGTCAGCGGGCGCGCGTGAAGTTTACCTAATCGAAGAGCCGATGGCCGCGGCTATTGGCGCCGGATTGCCCATCACCGAGCCGACCGGAAACATGATTGTCGACATTGGCGGTGTCACCACCGAGGTGGCAGTCATCTCGCTCGCCGGTGTGGTTTTCTCGCGGTCGGTACGAGTTGCCGGCGATAAAATGGATGAAGCTATCATCCAGCACATCAAACGTAAGTATAACCTGCTGATTGGCGAACGCACGGCGGAACTTATCAAAATCACGATTGGTTCGGCCTACCCCGGCAATGAGATCCAGACGATGGAGATCAAAGGCCGCGATCTGGTCGCAGGAGTCCCCAAGATAATCGAAATTACCGACGAAGAAATCCGCGAGGCTTTGATGGAGCCTGTGCATCAGGTGGTGGAGTCTGTGCGCATCGCCCTGGAGCGCACTCCGCCAGAGCTGGCTTCTGACATCGTCGAAAAGGGCATTGTGCTGGCTGGAGGAGGTTCGCTGCTGCGCAACCTCGACGTCCTGTTACGGGAGGAGACTGGTCTCCCTGTGACCCTCGCCGATGACCCACTGACCGCAGTCGTCATGGGTGCTGGGAAAGTGCTGGATGAAATCTCGTTGCTGCGTGACGTTACGGTCGAGTAAAGCGTCCACAAGCTTGCTACAATTCTAAGGAGCACTTGCCGTTCCTACCGCAAAAGCTAGAGGTTCTTTCTTATGGCGCAACCGGGTGGTGCTAACCACCTCGTTGCTTCTACTGTTCGCTCTTCATCTGCTGTCTACCGGTGTGCGGCCTGACTCGCGTGCCAATAAACCTTCCTTGCTATTAATGGAGGCTTTCAGACCGCTACTGATGGTGGAGTCACAAATGGCGGACGAGGGCAGCGACTTTCTCCACAGTTACTTCGACCTGGTCGGAGTAAGGCAGGAAAATTTGCGCCTAAAGCAAAGGCTGGCGGAGCTCGAAAATCAGCAACGCAGGATGGCTGAGCTGGAAGCTGAAAACCGTCATCTGGCCGACCTGCTGGAGCTACGCGATGCTCTGGCGACCAGCGCCGTTGCCGCCAACGTGATTGGCGACGATGCTACCGGACTTTCTCGCACGCTGATTTTATCGGCAGGTGAGCGCCAGGGTGTGCACCGCGGGATGGCAGTGGTTTCGGTCGATGGAGTCGTCGGAAAGCTCATTGCCGTGTCAGAGGACTCCTCCAGGGTGCTGCTGATCAACGACCACAACTCAGCATTGGACGCGTTCGATCAGCGCAGTCGCGCTCGCGGAATCATCGCCGGTGTGATCGAAGATGGCTTGACGATGAAGTATGTCGATCGGTCGGAGGATATCAAACCGGGTGACGCGATCGTGACTTCGGGGATGGACGGAATTTTTACCCGCGGACTGCTGGTCGGAACGGTGTCCCGCGTCTCCCAGGAGGGGCCGGGCTTGTTTCTAAATATTGAAGTGAAGCCTGCGGTAAACTTCCGTCAGCTGGAACAGGTTATGATTCTTACCGTTCCCGTTCCCGCTCCGCCCGTCAGCAATAACGGCTAAAGGAGCGTGCGCTTACTTCTCCTGTTTGCCTTGGGCGCGTTCGTCGCGCTGATTCTACAAATTATTCTGCCCCGTCTGTTACCGTCGGGCATCCTCGCGCCAGACTTGGTTTTAATCCTGGCTGTGGACCTCGGCATGCGCCATCCCGGCGCCCTGACCGCGGTGCTGGCGTTTGGGATGGGCTACGCGGTAGACACCTTCTCGGGCGTGGAACTTGGGCTTAATGCGCTGTTGCTCACATTGGTGTTTCTCTTCGCCTACTGGCTGTCGCGAGTTTTGATGTCGACCAGCACCGCAATGGGCGTAATCATCGTGTTTACCGGGGTCATTTTCACCGATGTCGCCAATTATCTGATTTGCTCCAGGTTTGCTGCGGCGGAGCGACTTCACATGATTATGCCGGCCATCCTGATTCAGGCAGCTTTCACGGCGCTATTAACCCCTTCAGTCTTCAGGATAACTGCCTGGGGGAGCCGAATCGTCGGATTGCGTCAATACAACCGAAATCGATAAACTTTCAACTGCGCCACGATGGCGAGGTTAAGCCCCGCAAGAAAGACCCGTCCGGTCCCCAGATTAGAGCCCCGTATCATAGCGCTGACTTTCTTGGTCGGCGCGATCCTGACCGCCACCGCAATACGGCTTTATTACCTGCAAATAATCAAGCACCACGAGCTATCTCAGCTCGCCGACCGCAACCGAATCCGGATTCAACGGCTGCCCGCATTGCGGGGACTGGTTTATGACGTGCATCATCGTCCCTTGGTGGACACGCGGCCATCGTTCGACGCCGTCATGGTGCCCGAGGACGCTCCCGATTTGGGGAGAACCGTTAATCGATTGGAGCAGTTGCTGGGCGAGGACGGGGCAGCGAAAAGGCTTGAGGACGCGCAAGAACAAGGAAGGCCCGAATTCGAGCCTGTCACCGTCGAAGAGCGGCTCAACTGGCAGCAGGTGGTGACGCTTGAAACGCATCAACTGGAGCTCCCCGGCGTCAGTCTTCAGGTCAATCCGCAACGCCATTACATCTATGGCCCGCTAGCGTCTCATTTGTTGGGTTATGTTGGCGAAGTCACGATGAAAGATCTCGCTCGTTTGCCGGATTATCGAATGGGAGATGAAATCGGCAAATTCGGCCTCGAACGAGCCTGGGAGGGCACGCTGCGGGGTGATAGCGGCGGTCAGGAGATCGAAGTGGACGCCGTGGGCCGGCGCCTGAGGATGCTGCGAGAGATCCCGGAAAGACCCGGCGACAGTATCATAATGACGATCGACTTGGACCTTCAAAGAGTGGCGGAGGAGGCCATCGGCAACCGTGCGGGAGCGCTGGTCGCTCTCGATCCGAACACCGGGTACGTGCTCGCACTAGCGAGTCATCCGGCTTTCGACCCGAATCTGTTTGCGGGTGGGATCACTGCCGCGCAATGGCGAGCGCTGGTGACAGATCCAACTCATCCACTGGAGAATCGTGCAATTCAGGGAGCGTATCCACCCGGTTCAACCTTCAAAATTGTCGATTCCATTGCTGCACTGTCTGACCGGGTACTTACTCCGCAGACGGCATACTACTGTCCGGGCGGAATGTATTACGGCGGCCGCGAGTATCGCTGCTGGCGCAAACAAGGCCACGGGACAATATCAGTCCACCGCGCCATCATCGAATCGTGTGACGTCTTCTTTTACAACGTCGGTCAGCGTCTGGGGGTGGACCGCCTTGCGGCCTGGGCCCATGCCCTCGGTCTGGGTCAAAAGACGGGCATCGAGTTGGATAATGAGCGGTCGGGCGTTATCCCATCATCGCAGTGGAAGTGGCGTCGTTATCGAGAACGCTGGTACCCGGCTGAAACTTTGTCGGTGGCTATTGGCCAGGGCTATGTTGCAGTGACACCGCTGCAGTTGGCCGAACTCGCAGCCGAGATCGCTAACGGCGGAATCTTCTACCAGCCCCAGTTTGTCAAGGAAGTGGATTCTATCGACGGCACGCCGGTGAAGGTATTTCCACCTATAATCAGAAGCCGTGTCCATATTGCCCCGGCCGTGCTCGATCAGGTCCGTTCGGCAATGGTTGGCGTTGTAAACGCCCCGAATGGCACGGCACATGCGGCGCGGTTGGATAATGTAATCGTGGCAGGGAAGACCGGCACTGCTCAGGTAATCAAGGAAGCGCAGGGTGTCCGTGTCAAGGAAAACGAGGGGCCAGAGAAATACCGTGACCACGCCTGGTTTATGGCTTTCGCCCCGGTCGATCATCCCCGCATTGCGGTTGCCTGCATTATCGAGCACGGCGGCCACGGCGGTAGTGCAGCCGGACCCGTGGTTAAGGCTGTGATGCAGGAATTCTTCATGAAAAATCCTCCTCAGGGCAGCTCCGGCCAGATAACCCAGGAGAGTCGAGACAAACGCCCGGCAGTAGCCTTAAGCGATGACACTGACCGCAACGACATGCACGAGCAGTTTGACACGCAAACCGAATGAAATTGGCACGACCTCATTATCATTAGGCGGGCGTGTGAGAGCGGTCTGAATGGTTAGAGAGTCGACCCGTTCACAGTTGTAGGCTTGTGGAAGAATTATAGTGCACGCGTCGCCGGTCAAACTTACAAACAGAGATCGCTTCTGATGGCGCTCGATCGCCGGATGCTACTGCACTTCGACTGGACCGTTTTTACGACCACTATTGCGCTTGGCAGCGTCGGTCTACTCAGTGTCTTGAGCGCCACCTGGTCTGGGGAGCACCACGCTATTGATCCTTTGGTCGTCCGGCAGCTCATCTGGATCGGAGTCGGCGTTGTGTTGATGACGGCGGCTGCGCTGTTTGATTATCGTGCGCTCAACTCCTATGCCTACGCATTTTATGCGGTTACGCTTGGACTGCTGATCCTGGTGGCGGTGGCCGGGCAAAGTACCGGTGGCTCGCGGCGCTGGATCAACCTGGGCTTTCTGAAATTGGAACCCTCCGAGCTGGCAAAGCTCGCGGTCGTGCTGGTGGTCGTTCATTGTCTGCGCGAAGAACCGCCGCGCGGCGGATGGCGCGCGCACCAAATGTTACTTCCCGCCGTGTTGGTGGCAATTCCAGTGGGATTGGTGCTTAAGCAGCCAGACCTCGGAACCGCACTGATTCTGCTAATAATCACGGCAACCCTCGTCTTCGTCGGAGGACTGAACTGGCGAACGATGGCTGCCCTGATTATCGGCGCAGTAATGGCGGCTCCCATTGGCTGGCATTACCTTAAGCCTTACCAACGCGAACGGCTCGTAAGTTTCGTAAATCCGCAATCGGACCCGCTTGGCGCCGGTTACCACATCATTCAATCGGAAATTGCCATCGGCTCGGGAGGCGCCTGGGGCAAGGGCATTTTCCAAGGGACTCAAGCGCGCTTGAACTTTTTGCCCGAGCAGACGACGGATTTTATTTTTGCGGTTTACGCTGAGGAGTTCGGTTTTGCTGGTTCCATGCTACTGCTCGGCTTGTACGCCGTGTTGATCGCGCGTGGCACCTGGATCGCCCGTCATGCGCGCGACCGCTTCGGTTCGCTGCTCGCGGTTGGGGTCAGTGGCATCATCTTCTGGCAGGTCGCGATCAACATCGGAATGGCGACCGGGATGCTGCCGGTGGTAGGCATAACCCTGCCATTAGTCAGCTATGGCGGATCCTCGCTGATCGCAATGATGGCGGCGGCGGGCGTTTTGATCAGCATTAATATGCGGCGCTACCTTTTCTAATTTTAACCTCGGCACGAAAGATGTCGGGCAAGCGCGCGACAAGCGCATCGTTCATCCACTGGACCAGGACCGACATCAGCGTCGCCGCACATGTGACGTCTTTTTCAGGGGCAATCTCTATGGCACGCGCCGTCAAATTCAGCAATCCGCGAGACCGCGAAATTTTCGAAGCCCATCGCAAGTACATCGAAGCGATGGAGGCTCGCCTTGACACCATCAGCGACGAGACCAAAGAGCATTACCTGCAGGTCCTGGTGTCGCTGACCAAAAAGCTCACGATCCCGGGAAAGCCGCTATCCGAGATCGTTGGCGAAATCATGAGCGAGGCTGCGCCGCTGTTGTTCCAGGCGATGCAGCGCTAGCCGTAGTCTCAACCAGTCAGATTGATAGAGCTTAACGGCAGGAAACTAAACACCCGCTAAGGAAAGACGGCCCGAAGATTTCCTTCAGAAGGGCCGCTGGTTGAAAAAAGGCATGTGGCGCGGATTTGGTTCGACCGGCGCCGAACTTCGCCGCTTCCAAACGACCGAGCAGAGTTGGAAACTATAATTGCGGCTGGTTGCGAGCTCTAATCTGCGAAAGTCAATGGCTAAGCGCAAGGAGTATGAAGCAATGGAGCCGCCGTTGCTCACGAAACGGCCCAGTTATACCGTTCGTTTTCGTCTATTTCTAGTGAAGTGACAATTCGTAGACCTTCATCGACGTCAGTTAAGCTGGCTCGAGGAAGCACTCTGAGCAGGTTGCTCATGATCGGCCAGCGACGTTTCAGGGGTCATCTGATACCCGCATTCTTTACTCGGGCAGTGCCAGCGGGTGCCCTCGCGTTTGGTGTTCTTCTCGACCAGATATTGTGAACCACAATCGGGACAAGATTGCGCCACCACTCGATCCCAGCTCGCGAACTTACACTTCGGGTAACGGCTGCAGCCAAAGAAGAGCTTGCCGCGGCGAGTGCGCCGCTCCAGCATCTCGCCTTCCTTGCATTCGGGGCAGTTGACCCCGGTTCTTACAGGTTCGGCTTTAAGCGTCTTGATATTGTCGCATTGCGGATAACCGGAGCATCCGAGGAATTCGCCGAAACGGGACCGCTTACGCATCATCGGACGCCCACACTTTTCACAAATCTCATCGGTGGTGGCTGGCGCGGCGGATGCCTGTGGCACTATATTGCCTTGCTCATCGCGAGTGAACTCTTTGGTGTTGGTGCACTTGGGATAATTCGAGCAGGCGAGGAACTCACCATGGCGACCCCATTTAATCACCATCGGCCCGCCGTCGACGTCGCATTTGAGTTCGGTCGGCAGACCTTTGCGCTTGACGGTGGGCATCTTCTTCTTGGCCTCGCCGAGGCGCTTTTCGAACGGCCCATAGAATCGCTTGAGGGTTTTGACCCAGTTTTCGCGACCCTCTTCCACTTCATCCAGCTGCTCCTCCATGGCGGCCGTAAATCCGATTTCGAAGATATCCGGGAAGCCGGCCAACAGAAGCTCGCACACTACGCGGCCCAAAGAAGTGGGACGCAGACGCTTGTTCTCGTCCTCGTCGACATAATCGCGGTTTAGAATACTTGCCATTATCGAGGCATACGTCGACGGACGACCAATTCCCTTCTCTTCAAGCTCTTTGATTAAGCTTGCCTGGCTATAGCGGGGCGGCGGCTGCGTGAAATGCTGCTCGAGCCAAAAACCCTTTACCAGCGCTTCGGGATCGGCCCTGCGCTCGGGCCCGGTTCCGTTGTCCGAAGCAACCACATTGCCAGCAAGGCCGACGAGCTTGAGCTGCTCCCCCTCAGTCATCGCCGGCAACGAACCGACTTCATCCTCCTCGACCTCATCTTGTCCTTCCAGATAAACGCGCATAAAGCCGTCGAATTTCATCACTTGACCGGTCGCGCGAAAGATGGCCCCGTTAGCCTCAATATCGACGGAGGTACGGTCGTAAACCGCCTGGCTCATCTGGCTGGAAACAAAACGATTGAAGATTAACGTGTAAAGCGCCAGCTCGTCCTTGTCTAGGTAACGTGCAATTGATTCGGGATCGCGCTCGACCGCGGTTGGCCGAATTGCTTCGTGGGCTTCCTGCGCTGATTTGGCCGAACGATAAGTGTTGGGCTTCTCAGGAAGATAATCGGCTCCGTAGCGGCCGGCGATATAGTCACGCACCGAGCGCAGCGCATCGTCGGAGACCCGTGGCGAATCGGTTCGCATATAGGTAATAAGTCCAACCGCGCCTTGGTCGCCGAGTTCAACACCCTCATAAAGTCGTTGGGCAATCTTCATGGTGCGCGAAGGCGAAAAATAGAGCTTGCGCGCTGCTTCCTGTTGCAAACGGGAGGTAATGAAAGGAGGCGCTGGGCTTCGTCGAACCTCCTTGCGCTCGATTTTGCGAACAATGAAGGGGGCGTTCCGACACGCCTCAATGATCTCGTCTGCCAGCGGTTTCAGCAGTCGCGTCGTTTTGTTGTCGATCCGCTGGCCTTTGTAGCTGTAAAGGCGTGCCCGGAATTGCGGTGGGGTTTGAGCTTCCAGGTTCGCGTCCAGGGTCCAGTATTCCTCAGGTCGGAACGCTTCGCGCTCCCGCTCACGCTCGACAATCATGCGCAGTGCGACCGATTGCACGCGTCCGGCACTGATACCGCGCTTAACTTTGTCCCAGAGCAGCGGGCTGACCTGATAACCGACCAAGCGATCGAGCACCCGTCGAGCTTGCTGAGCCTCAAATAGCTTTTGGTCGAGTTGCGCCGGGTGTTCGATCGCGTGCTTGACCGCTTTTTCGGTTATTTCGTGCAGAAGGACTCGGTGAATCCCCGCTTTGATCTTGCCGAGTCGCTGGGCGATATGCCACGCGATAGCCTCACCCTCGCGGTCAGGGTCGGTCGCCAGGTAAATATTGTCCTTATTCTTCGCCGCAGCCTTGATACCTTCGACCACCTTGGCTTTAGCGGGAATAATTTCGTACTCGGGCTCAAAACCTTTCTTTATGTTGACGCCGAGTTTGCTCTTGGGCAAATCGACCACGTGACCGACTGAAGGGGCGACCTCAAAATCGCGCCCCAGGTAGCGCTTGATAGTTTTGGCTTTCGCCGGAGATTCGACGATAACGAGGTTTTTCGCCACTATTTGACTCCCAGTCGTCCTCCAACAATGCCTCAAACCGAACGAAGCGAGAAAAGCTTGCCAGGATATTGTGTCACAACACCCTTCAGCTCCAGCTCTAGAAGCAATTTAAGCACGGTCGCCACTTTGAGACCTGAGCTCTCGACGATAGCGTTAACGTGCAGCTTATCAGCGTCTTTTAGGCATTGTAATATCGTCTGAACGTCTGGCGATTCGGCATCACCAGGATCTTGGCCGACCGCAAGACGTTGAATATCGGAGTTCCGCACTCTTTCTGGCCGGGTAGCCGAGTCGTGCAAAATTTGCGCCTTCGGCACGAGTTGCGGCATCAATTCTTCGATCACGTCCTCGACGCACTCAACCAGCCGGGCACCTTCCTTTAGCAGGCGGTTGCTGCCGCGGGTTTTACCAGTCAGCGGGCTCCCTGGAACCGCGAATACCTGCCGATTATGATCAAGCGCCAATCGGGCGGTTATTAAGGAACCACTTCGCTCGGCAGCTTCTACCACCACTACGCCCAGGCAGAGGCCCGAAATCAGTCGATTGCGCGTGGGAAAATTTTCCGGAAGTGGGGCGGTACCTAAAGGCAGTTCTGAGATCAAACCCCCTCCATTGGCGATGACCGCTTCAGCCAGCTTTTTATTCTCGGGCGGATAGACGATATCGATTCCGCAGCCCATCACCGCGAGGGTTCTTCCACCTCCATCGAGCGCACCTTGATGCGCTTCGGAGTCGATGCCCCGAGCCAGACCGCTGACGACCGTGAACCCCTTGCTGACCAACTCCAAGCCGAGCCGACGGGCCATCCTTCGACCCGCCTCGCTGGCGGCGCGGGCACCCACCACCGCGATGAGCTTGCGATCGTCCTTGAGGAGGGTACCCCGCAGCATCAAGTACGGGGGCGGATCGGGAATTTCGCGCAAATTTACCGGGTAGTCGATATCCGTCCATCTGACCAGACGAGCGCCAATTCGAGGCAACTGGCAGAGCTCTCTCTCCAACGAAGCAAAGTCAGTGAACTCGTTTATGTTACGTGCGACAGTGCGGGAAATGCCCGCGGCAAGCAGCTGCGCTTCGCTCGCGCCGAAAATACCCTCGGCCGATCGAAAATTCTCCAGCAAAAGCTTGCAAGTTCGGGGCCCTACCCCGCGTACACGTTGTAATGCGAGCCAGTATGCGTCAGGTGTCGAAGTCATGAACCATAATTCTGAAATCGGCAGCCTTTTATCAGGGCACCATCGATCCCCTCCCGCCCTACCATCCACATGGTTCAAAACCCATATTCTGAGATCCGAGCTGATGCAACCGCCATTAACAACCGCAGCGCTCGTCTCTCGGCGGACTAACTTTTATCGCTAGAGCCGGGGCAGGCGATGTTGACCGACCCACTTGGATCAAATAGTTAGACTAAAACCCCGTTGTTCGCTGACCGTCATTGGAAGTTGACGCTGAATCGAAACCATAAAACGCAACGGCCGTCTAGTGGTGGGGAGAGTGTACATCGATGGACGTGAGCGCGCTGTCGCCGAGTGAAAAACAGATCCTGATTTTCAGCTTTTACCGCGATGCGGAATTACGTGGTGCGCGTTTGCTGTTCAATATGTTCAACCATCTTCAGGATGCTGATTCACAGCTGAAACTCTCGAAACATTTGGCTGATGAGACCCGGCACGCTTGGTTGTGGACACGGCGCATTACTGATTTGGGTGGTACCCCTCTCATGCTGGCAGACGGTTACCAGCGCCGGTTGGGTGCCCGACTCGGAGTCGCCAAGGGGATCATCGAGCTGCTCGGCCTCACCGTCGTGGTAGAAGAAAGAGCTCAAAGCCGCTATAAGGCTCACGCGGCGTTACCGAACGTCGAACCAGAAACACGCGCTGTGTTGGAAGCGGTCACTGAGGACGAAAATTGGCACCTTTCCTGGATCGAGAGGAAAATGCGGGAAATCGCTCGTGAAAACGGGCGTGAGGCAGAGGCTGATCAAATTCTCGCGCGCTACCGCGAGATCGACCGCGAGGTTTACGCCACCCTGGCGGCGGATGAAGAGGCTTTGATGCGGGCCTAGGCGGCGCCGATGTAAATCGCCCCTGGAGCTCGCCAGTGCAGGGACCTCACCGTTAGGTAGCGGTCGGCGCTCGTTGTAGCGCGGCCGCGCTATTCAGTTCGACCCGCATCGCTTCGGCCGCTGCAGCTGCCGCCAATGGTGGGCTCTGTTGTGGTGCGTTGCGATACGCGTACATGATGCTGCGGCTGGCGCTAACTATGGCGCCGGTACCTTCGCCCGTGAGCGCCGCCACTGCTTGGGACGCGCCAGCACCCTGAACGCCGTAACCCGGAACCAGAATCACTGTATTGGGCATTATCTTTCGGGCACGCTGCGCGGCCCGAGGGTATGTTGCTCCAACTACAGCACCGATGGCCGAAAAGCCGCAGCCGCCGATGAAGTCGCTTCCGATGCCGTGAATTCGTCGCGCGACACATTCCCATAACTGACCGTGTTCGGTCATCAGGTCTTGGAATTCTCCGGCAGTCGGATTTGAGGTTTTAACCAAAACGAAGATTCCGCGCCCATGCGGCACCGCCCGTAAAAAAGGCATGATAGCGTCGCTGCCAAGATAAGGGTTTATCGTTACAGCATCGCAGGCAAAATCCCCGTCACCAAGAAACGCGGCCGCGTAAGCGGCAGAGGTGGTGCCAATATCTCCTCGCTTTGCGTCGGCGATTGTTAAGACTTCCAGGCTGCGAGCCAGCTTTACAACTGATGCAAACGCCCGCATCCCTTCGATTCCCCGCGCTTCAAAAAACGCGAGCTGAGGTTTGACGGCAACGATTGAGGGCGCGCACGCCTCAACGATTTCGCAACAGAAACGCTCCAGTGTGTACCCCGGCGGCAATCCCGGTTCGGCTCCGTCGAGCTGGGGATCGACGCCAAGAACCGCGAAACTGTCCTTCTTGCGTTGTGCCTCAAACAGCCGATCAGCGAAATTCATAGGTTCGATTCGCGAAAGAGACTCGCCATATGCCAGTAACCGCTGCGCCGGCAAGGAGTGGAAGGTGAGCCGGCTTTCGCGCTCTGCTTCGTTCAGACGGTACGTTGTCTAAGTTGGAAGTTTTCTTCCAATCTGTTTCTTTCGCTATAAAATCACTGCCCAGATCGCTACGCAATCTATTGGAAGCCGCATGGGGTAGCTGCTGCGCGGGATTGCCATCATTGTGTGCGACCAATAGGCTGGAATAGTCTTGAAAACCTGCAGCGCCATCTTTGTCCTTCTTTTGTTGGCCGGGATTGGGTTCGGTCAACCGGGTTACGCCGAGTCAGGCAAGACCGATCTCGCTGTCGAGTGCGAATGCCGAGACAGCGTGGGTCAGCACCTATGCTCTGACTTCAAGAGTCAGGTTGCGGCCTCGCCGGGTTATCGGCTGGCTGACGGCGGTACCGGATATGGCATTGGTCTTCATTTTTCTTGTGTCGACCTCTGGAGTGGCCTCGAAAATGGGTTGGCTGGGAGGATGTCAGCTGTCTCGGTTGCCTTCACCATCTATTCTGACAAGCTCCCGGGCGAAATTTATGAGGACTCATCGGTTTTTCGAGTGGGGAAAGACGCTACCGGTGAGATGTCGCGCAAAATTATCGCTGCAATAGGCCAGCTCGTGAACGCGAATGAGACTTTGTTTCGGCATTTGCGTGAAACCCAGCAAAAGTCGTTACCATCGCCATCACCATAAGCAATCGTTCGAGTTTTCGTTCTGGTCGGTCGACGTGAACGCTAAGCTCAAAGTTTTCCGATGTCTGAGCGCTGGCATGCTTCTGCTGCTGGTGGCGGCAACGGCGAGTCCGCAAAGTACCGATCCGCTGGCAGTCGACGCGGATCTAGAAGCTGCCAGACAGGTCAAGGATTATTATGCGGAGTGGCTCTCCTCAATTCCCGGTGTTTCTAAAGTCAGCGTCGCCGCCAGCGAAACAGGAGAGCCGGTTATCAAGGTCGAGGTCACGGAAGAGTCGCCGCAGACGAAACAAATACCCAAAAGCTCAATGGTATCCGAGTCATTGTCAGCCCTTTGCGACAGCCGGCAAATCAGTCCTTGTTCGATTCGACCCGACTTGCGGGAAGCGGCGGCTTTTTACCCAGCCCGACACCCGAAGCGCAAGTGACTCCAGCCCCGACCCCTGAAGTCCCAAAATTTTGGCCTGCTCCCTTGGATGAAACGAACCCAGTCCATTAATCGCCCGGCAGTCTATTGGCTTCGTCTGATCTGCCGAAACGGTGCCACGGCTTGAACCGCTCGCTCAGCTTCGCGCCTTATCAGTACCAGGTCCGTCCCATATAGAAGGAACTGGGCACCGCTTTCAATAACCGCTTTGGCGTTTTCAGGTCGATTGAGAGCACCTGCGATCGCGATTTTGCGGGTCTGGCATAACTCCCTCACACGGGCATCGGCCTCGCGTACCTTGGGATGGTTATATTCACCCGGGACTCCGAGACTCTGGGCCAAATCCTGATGACCCACCAAGACGAGATCGATCCCAGGGATTAGAATATCTTCGATATTCTCTACCGCCTCGCGGGTTTCAATCAGGACCGCAAGTAGCGTATTGGCATTGGCGTGTGAGATTGCCGCACTCGGAGCAACGTCTTCGTAAGCGGTGCTGGCCCCCTGATAGATCGCCATACCGCGGTGGCCTTCGGGGTAATATTTTGCATACTCGATGAACTGCCGCACCTGTGCGCCGGTCTTGATATGCGGAACAATCAGACTCTGACATCCAGTATCGAGCATTCGGGTAACATATTGATATTGCAGATCCGGAATGCGGACGATGGGCGTAATGCCGGCGGCATGGGCATGAGCGACAAGATTGACCACCGTTTCGAGATTGTAGGCGGAATGTTCAGTGCAGATCATGACGAAGTCCATCCCGGCCTGCGCCAAGGTGTGGACCACACCGCGTCCCTGGGTCTCCCACATCAACGTGCCAATCGCGATACCGCCGGCCTTTAGGGTTGCGCGCAACCGGTTGAATTGCATTGGATCACCTCCGGTGGCCTGATGCCATCACGTGACAAACTCGACCACTAGTCAGTCGTGAACGCATTTTGAGAAATATTCCAAAAAGAATGATAATGTCGAGCGACTTTCTTGATGCTGATGGCAGAGTCTTAGGCGACTTAACGCGGGCCATTCGGCAGGGCATAAAAGCGAGAATGTAACATGGCCTACGACATCGTAATCGAAAAAGCGCAGATTTGTGATGGTTCCGGCGCCCCTGTTTACTCCGGGTCAGTTGCAATCCAATCGGGCAAAATTGCCGAGGTCGGCAAGGTCAGCGGCAGCGCTCAGCGCCGCATCAATGCACAAGACCTCGTCGTCGCACCGGGCTTTATCGATCCGCATACGCACTATGATGCACAAATCTGCTGGGATTCGCTGCTGACATCGTCGTGTTGGCACGGGATCACGACCGTTTTGATGGGAAACTGCGGAGTCGGTGTCGCTCCGTGCCGTCCCTCAGACAAAGAGGTGGTCGCGTGGGATTTGGTCAATGTTGAGGCGCTACCCTACGAGGTGCTGATTCGGGGCGCGTCATGGGAGTGGGAAAGCTTCGGCGATTATCTTGCCATGATTGCACGCCGTGGAATCGCACTCAACGCCGCCTTCCTCGTCCCACTCTCAGCCTTACGCTTCTATGTCATTGGCCCGGAAGCTTCGGAGCGAGCGGCAACACCAACCGAGATCGAGCAGATGGCTCAGCTGTTTCGCAATGCGATGAAGGCCGGCGCTTATGGCTTCTCCCTAAGCACGATCAAGCGGCACATGGGTTACCAGGGTAAGCCGCTGGCCAGCCGGCTCGCCAGCCAGACCGAACTGACCAGCCTTTGCCAGGTAATGCGCGAAATGAATCGCGGGGTCATCGAGATTGCTTTGATGAAGCAGCTGGGCACCTTGGCCGAAGATGAACTCGATCTGTTGCTGCATCTGGCTCGCGAAAGCGGGCGGCCGGTCACCTGGCTGGCGCTGCTCGACATGCCGGGCATCGGCGACGCCAACGAGCAGATCCTACAGCGAGTTCGTCCCTTCATGCAACAAGGGCTGAGGATTCCCCCGCAGGTCACGCCGCGTCCGGTCAAAATGTATTATGATCTGCGGACTCCTTCATTGTGCGGTGAAATGCCTTCCTGGCGCCCGGCCTTCAATCGTTCGCGCGAAGAACAGCTCGCCCTGTACGGTTCAGTTTCCTTCCGTGAGCAATTTCGCGATGACCTGCGAGCACGCCGCGGTGCTTTCTTCAACGGTCAGTGGGAGGCGGTCTCGGTTGCAAAGGTAAGCAGGCCCGAACATCGGCCTCTGCTCAATAAGAGCATTCGTGAAATCGCTGAACTCCAGGGCAAGGACCCAGTTGATGCATTTCTCGATCTCGCAATCGCGGAAAATCTGGAGCTGGGTATCACGGTCCAGCTGATCAACGCCGATGAGAAAGCGGTGGCCAAGTTGATCACCCAGCCGGAAGTGATGATCGGCTTGTCTGATGCTGGCGCCCATGTAAGCCAGCATTGCGAAGCCGGTTCGCCCACCTACATGCTGCGCGAATGGGTATATAACCGACCGGTTATGAGCCTGGAGACAGCAGTGAAGCGGCTGACTTCAGAGCCGGCAGACTTTCTCGGGCTTGCCAGGAAGGGACGCATACAACCCGGAATGGACGCGGACCTGGTCGTATTCGATCCGGCAACGGTTGGTACTCAGCCTCTCGAATGGGTTGCCGACCTTCCCGGAGGTGCACCACGTCTCATCGAACGTTCTCGGGGAATCATCTGGACTATCGTAGGTGGAGAAGTGATATTCGCCAACAATGAATATCAAGGTGCGTTGCCTGGTAGAATTCTGAGCCCGATAGCGGCGTAAGCACAACCTCAGTCGGGTGACCAACTTAGCAGATGGCCAAGGAAATCCGGCTCAACGCGTTCGACATGAACTGTGTCGGCCACTTGTCGGCCGGTCTATGGACTCATCCGCGCGATCGCGGCCACACCTACAAGGATCTGGCCTACTGGCTCGACCTGGCAAAGCTGCTCGAACGCGGGAAGTTCGACGGCATTTTTCTCGCCGACGTGCTTGGCGCATACGACGTTTATGGCGGAAACCCGGATGCAGCTCTGCGCCAGTGTGCCCAGATACCCGTCAATGATCCTGTCCTGGTGATACCGGCTATGGCGACAGCGACGAAGCATCTGGGCTTCGGCGTTACCTGCACACTTTCCTTCGAGCCTCCCTATCTGTTCGCGCGGCGGATGTCTACCCTCGATCACCTGACCGGCGGGCGTGCAGGCTGGAATATCGTTACAGGCTATCTCGACAGCGCGGCACGTGGTGCAGGTCTCGGCGCTCAAGTGAGCCACGATCTACGCTACGACATGGCGGACGAGTACATGGAGGTAGTGTACAAACTGTGGGAAGGTAGCTGGGAAGACGATGCCGTTATTCGCGACCGCGCCAACGGAGTATTCGCCGTTCCGGAAAAGGTCCATCGCATTCACCACGAGGGAAAGTATTACCGCCTCGACGCCATCCACCTGTGTGAGCCTTCACCACAGCGCACTCCCCTGCTCTACCAGGCTGGAGCCTCGGCGCGAGGCCGCGAGTTCGCAGCCAAGCACGCTGAATGCGTCTTTGTTACCGGGTCCCAGCGCATCGTGAAAGCAAACGTCGCCGATATCCGACAGCGGGCCGCGGCGCACGGTCGCGGGCGCTCCGATATCCTGATGTTTGCCGGCCTCAGCGTAATCGTGGGGCCAACCGAAGCCGCCGCACAGGCTAAGCTGGAGGAATATCGCCGTTACATCAAACCGGAAGGAGCCCTGGCCCTGCTCTCCGGATGGACTGGGATTGACTTTTCACGATATTCACTGGACGACCCCCTCACCTACGTCAAGAATGACGCGGTAAACTCAATCGTCGAAGCCCTGACCCAAAAGGCAAACAGGAAATGGACAGTGCGCGAACTGGTAGAGTATGGGGCTCTCGGTGGTCCCTCTCCAACAATCGTGGGTTCTCCAGTTCACGTCGCCGATGAGCTGGAATCGTGGATCGAAGAAACCGATGTTGATGGATTCAATCTCGCATACATACTAACCCCCGAAAGTTTCATTGATTTCGTTGAGTTAGTAGTACCCGAACTGCAGAGGCGCGGGGTCTACAAACAGGAGTACAGCTCTGGCACCCTTCGCGAAAAGTTGTTCGGTACCGCGCGCCTGCGCGATAACCATCCCGCCGCACGTTATCGGTATAATGGCACCAGTTCATAACGTCGCGGTAAACACGTCGGCACTTGACAATGGTTGCCCGTACCTGAGGCTCACATCCTCCAGCATGGCTCGGCGTGGGTAGTCAGTTACCCCCGACGAGCCTGGCGGTCGAGCTAGCAGCTCGAACTCGGAACTGAATTCGTTATTCCTGAGGCTGCCCCGTTTTGGGCCAGGGCGCGCCGCTTTCTGCGAGGTCTCGGGAATCAAACAAAAGGCGGAGGACAAGGCCGCTGGTTCCTCGCCACTCCGAAACCAGTCACATAGCACAAGAATTGCTCGAAGCTATTATTCACAGTTACTGCCGGCGAATGACTAAATCGACCTTCAGAGCAGATCAGTCAGTGGCTGGCTGCAGAGCTTCCGCTCCGAAAGAGGTTGACCTTGGATGGATTTGCCTTAGTCGAACCGGTCACTGTTTCAACGTCAGCATTATTGAGGCCCCAATTTCATATCCTGAAGACCATGGCTCGCGCGTTGTCAGCAGTACGAGGCGCGTGCGGCGTCCGCCCGCAAACTTGCTTAGCGCACGAGTACCTTTTATCAGTCTGCTGACCGGAAGAAGCCAAAACGGAAGTCCCGGCTAAGGCAAAATGCTAACCAATTAGCATTTTGCGAACGAATTCTCGCCGGCTAAATCTCGGCAAATGAAGTTTCCACCACTAGAGCAAGCTCCAGCGAAAGCTGCTTAATCGGAGGAGAAGTCGCGCTATGATGTGGTTGGTTCGCTTGGCATTGCGGCGGCCGATTTCAGTCGCCGTGATGGCGCTCTTGATGCTGGTCTTGGGAACCCTCTCATTTGAGTTGATGAATGTCGACATTTTTCCGGCGATCAATCTGCCGGTGGTGATGGTGGTGTGGAACTACCCGGGACTATCGACGATCCAGACTGAGCGCACGATGATCTGGATCAGTGAACGCGCGTATTCGACTACGGTCAACGATATCGACCACATCGACTCAGAGGCGATGGATGGCCTGGGAATCCTCAAGGTTTACTTCCATCCAGGCGCTGATCTGGGTTCGGCCATTGCCCAGATCAACAGCGTCTCGGAGACGCTGCTGACGATTCTGCCGCGCGGGACACAAGCTCCCCAGATAATTTCCTACGACGCCTCCAACGTGCCGGTGGCGCAATTGAATATCGATAGCGACCGGCTGTCGCAGCAACAGCTGTTTGATTACGGGCTGAACTTCGTCCGCATCCAGCTCTTCACTATTCCCGGCTTCTCCAGTCCTGCGCCCCTGGGCGGCGTGCAACGCCAGGTAATGGTCAACCTTAATCCCACGGCGCTCTACGCAGCCGGACTTTCGCCCGCCGACGTAGGTAACGCAATGGCCCAGGCCAACGTGGTCATTCCGTCGGGCAACGCCTGGATTGGTAACTACGAGTACAACGTCGATTTGAATATGATGCCGGCCAGCATGGCCGGTTTTAACAAGCTGCCGCTCGCGCTGGTTAATGGCGTGCCGATTCATGTCGGCGACGTGGCTCCGGTGTCAGATACTCATCCGCCGCAGACGAACCTGGTGCGCATCAACGGCAAGGCCGGCATCTATCTGATGGTTATCAAGCATGCCGCGGCGTCGACCCTGAGCGTCGTCGACGCTGTCAAAGCGCGAATACCCCAGATCGTGGCGGCCCTTCCTCCAGCACTGAAAGGACTCAAGCTGGATCTAACCTTTGATCAGTCAAAATTTGTACGTGCTGCGCTATGGGAGGTCGTGCGGGAGTCAGCTATTGCGGCCACGCTGGTCGCACTGATGACCCTGCTTTTCCTGGGTTCGCCGCGCAGCATGCTGATCGTTATTATCTCGATTCCGCTTTCCATCCTGACCGCGATCGTGGGCCTTAAGCTGTCGGGGCAGACCCTTAATATCATGACGCTCGGCGGGCTGGCGCTGGTCGTAGGGATGTTGGTGGATGATGCTACGGTAGAAATCGAAAACATTCATCGCAACCAGGCACTACACAAGCCTTTGCTGACGGCAATCCTTGACGGCGCCGGACAAATCGCAACGCCGACCCTGGTGGGCACGCTATCCATCTGTATCGTCTTTTTTCCGGTGGTATTACTGTCGGGTGTCGCCAAGTACCTCTTCACGCCGCTCGCGATGGCCGTAGTGTACGCGATGCTTACTTCCTATCTATTATCGCGGACGCTGGTTACGACCATGGCGCATCACATCCTGCCCGCCGAACACCAGGAACACGCCGGAAATGGCTGGTGGGATCGGTTTG
This sequence comes from Pseudomonadota bacterium, assembly GCA_021323945.1. GTDB lineage: Bacteria > Desulfobacterota > Binatia > Binatales > Binataceae > JAMXLL01. The sequence continues at coordinate 144,887 of JAJPKA010000003.1, forward strand.
CGCGTGGTTTCGGTGCGGTGTTCAATCGGTTCGCGGAACGCTATCGCGCGGCGCTTAGCGGCTTCATCGAGCAACGAGGACTAACTCTCCCAGCGGTCGGGCTTATGGTCATGTTTTCGTTGTTGCTTGTGAAGGTCGCCGGAGAGGACTTCTTTCCAGCAGTTGATGCAGGCATGATGCGGTTGCACATTAGGGCGCCCAGCGGAACCAGGCTCAGCCGTACCGAATTCATAGTGGACCAGATTGAGCGCGCAATCCGAGGGTTGATTCCGCATGATGAGCTCCAGAGCATCAGTGACAACATCGGCATACCGATTTCTTATGATCTGGCTTTCTACCAGACTGACAGTACCGGCCCGCAGGACGCCGATGTAATGATTCAACTCGCCGCCCGGCATCATCCTACGGCGATGTACGAATCGCGCATCCGCCAGATGTTGCGGCAGGACTATCCTAACGTGACAGCTTATTTTCAAGCTGCCGACATTGTCAGCCAGGTGCTGAATTTCGGTCTGCCAGCTGCACTTGATGTCCAAATCAGCGGCAACGATTTGAACCGCGATTTTATGATCGCGCAGCGCCTGCAGAATCAGGCAGAGCAAATCCCCGGCATCGTTGACCTTCGTATTGCTGAACCACTCGACTACCCCGCTCTGAAGGTGAATGTCGACCGGGACCGCGCGCTGCAACTGCACGTCACCGAGGAGCAGGTGGCTTCAGCACTACTTACTGCCCTGAGTGGCAATTCGCTGTTGCAACCAACCTTCTGGCTGGATCCCGGAAACGGGGTCAATTACAACGTAATCTCGCAAATGCCGCGTCATTACGTGGATTCGGTGCAGGCGCTTAGGCAGATCCCCATTGTGGGTTCCGCAGCTACGGCCACTACCAGCGGGCTGCAATCGGGTATATATGGAGCGCCGACTTCGCAGCCTGGTTTTAACACGACCTATACGCCGCCCAGCCAACTGCTGGGCAATGTCGCGACCATCACTCACAGCGTCGACCCCTCGGTCGTTGCTCATTACAATGTTCAGCGGGTGATCGACCTCAACGCTGGTGTCGCAGGGCGCGACCTGGGCAGCGCAACGGACGCTATGCGTCGTGCGATCACCGCTTTGGGGCCGCTTCCTCCAGGAACCCGCATCGCTATCCGAGGTCAAAGCCAAGCAATGGAGCAAGCTTTCGGCATCCTCGAACGCGGTATCATCCTGTCAACGATCCTGGTTTACCTGTTGATGGCGGCCAATTTTCAGTCATGGCTGGAACCTTTTATCATTATCATGGCGGTGCCTGGTGCTCTGGCCGGAGTGCTTTGGATGCTGGTGCTGACGGGCACAACAATTAATGTCGAATCGCTGATGGGGGCGATCATGGCCGTTGGAGTGGGCGTGGCTAACGGCAATCTCCTGATTACATTCGCCAACGACCTGCGTGAAGAAGGCTATGACCCGGTTGATGCAGCTATTACGGCTGGCCATATCCGTTTACGGCCTATTTTGATGACTGCGCTCGCCATGATCCTGGGCATGCTGCCGATGGCTCTGGGGTTAGGAACGGGCTCGGAGCTTAACGCTCCTCTCGGCCGAGCTGTCATCGGCGGGTTGCTCGGCGCGACGCTGATGACGCTGTTCGTCGTACCGGCGGTGTACTCCATCTTGGGCCGCCAATTGAAGACTAAGCGTGAGAGAGATGCTGAGATCGATGCAGCTACTTTACCCGGAGCCTGACCGTCCGCACACCTTCCTATCGCGGCAGTAATCCGGCTATGACAAACGCTACCTCAAGAGATGTAATGGGCCATCGCTACGGCGCCGGCACCGTTCTGCGATGGGTGATGGCTGTGCTGGGAGTCATGGTGGCTGCCGGTGGCTTGGTTTATGCGCGCCAGCGCGAGCTTCGCTTACAAACGAGCCAACTTGAGGCATCGTTGCAACAAGGCGTACCCGTGTTAGTCGAGCGCGCATCCGCAGCACCGACCAACGAAACGTTGGACCTGCCCGCCACAATCCACGGATACGTGGAAACCCCGGTTTACGCCAAGATCCCGGGTTATCTCAAGTCGATCCGGGTTGACAAAGGAGACCGCGTAACTGAAGGCGAACCGATCGCTGTTTTGGAATCTCCCGAAACTGATAAGCAGGTGGCTGACGCACGTGCCAATTATTGGCTGCAGTTGGTTACTGACCGCCGTGACCAGCAACTGGTAAGCCAAGGGGTCATACCTCAACAGACCGCCGACAATCAGCACGCATTGATGTTGCAGGCAAGGGCTACGCTTCAGCAATTGCTCGCCATGCAAGCCTACGAGGTCATCAGGGCTCCGGTCAGTGGCCTCATCACAGCACGCTATGCCGACCCCGGGACGTTGATTCCCCAGGTCACAACACCGGCGACAGCCACGCCGATTGTAGCAATTACAACGATCCATCCGGTGCGCGTGTACGCCTTCGTGCCTCAAGATATCTCTCCTTTGATTAAAAATGGCGATCCCGCTCAATTGACTGTTCCCTCATACCCGGGCCGGATCTTCGAAGGCAGCATCACGCGCCACCCCACTGCACTCGACGCCAACAATCTGACGATGCTGGTCGAGATGGATTTGCCCAATCGCAGCGCCGAACTTTATCCCGGCATGTATGGCAGACTTCATCTGCGTGTTGTCAATCATGCCGCAGTAGCTACGGTTCCGGATGATGCATTAGTTTTCCGGAACGATCACGCTTACGTGCCAGTGGTACGGAATGGGAAGCTGCATTTAGCTCCCGTCACTCTAGGCAACGACACAGGCTACACGGTTCAGGTGACGAATGGGCTCAAGCCGGGAGACCTCATAGCGCTTAATGTCGGCGGTGCGGCACGCGAAGGAGAACGCGTGCACGCTATAATGCTGCAAAGCACGGGGACAACAAATCCGCACGGAGTGACTGACTAAGCGCCACGAAAAACTGCCCGCAGAACGGCTTCTTTCATGAACCGCCAGGACAGCCACGACCATACCGGCCTTGCATTTACCCAACTTGTCGATCGTCCCCAATGCGGCTGACTGCTCCGACCGGCTTTCGTAGCCGCCAGAGGCCGGGTACCCTGAACAGTAAAATTTTATCGAGGCCGGCTGGTTAATGGCGCCGCCGGCCGATGAACAAGACGGCGGCGAAGACTTTGAACGTCCCCACGCCATGTCCGGCCGGGGCTCTGAGCGTCAAAACCCGCGTTGTGCTAAAAGAATGATGACCGGCGGTGAAGAAGACGGCTGCCGGTCAACACGACCAAATTCGACTGTGATTTAGGAATCGCGACTAACGACGAAGGAACGGGCGATGAAGTACGAAGTTATCTCGGCCGATTGCCATATCGATTTGATCTGGCTCCCGCCGGATCTTTTCACCTCCAACGCGCGTAAAGAGCTAAAGGACCGTATGCCCTACGTAACCGAGACCTCCAAGGGTCCGCGCTGGGTTTCAAAAAATGGGGGCAATTTCGGCCTCGTAAACGGCATGGGCTCGGCGGGCCGCGAATACGTGCCCGGCCAAATCCATCGTTCCGATCGGATGGCATCGACTGGCCTTTATGAAGACGGGCGCAAGGGCATCCGTCGACTCACAGATCCCGAGTTGCGTCTTAAGGATCAAGACCGCGACGGCGTCCAGGCGGAAGTGCTTTATGGGATTCTGGGTGCCAGTATGCGGCTCAACGACGACGAGGCGGCTACCGAGATGCTTCGAATTTACAACGACTGGCTAGCCGACTTCGGCCGCACCCACCCCGAACGCTACGCACCTCTCGCCTGCATTCCAAGCCACGATATTGATGCAGCGGTTGAGGAAGTCAAACGAGTGGCAAAGCGAGGCGTTGTGCGGGGGCTCGAAATCGCCAACCGGCTGGGTATGAAACCCCTTTACGATCCGTGGTGGGAACCTTTGTGGGAGGTCGCCGCCGAGACCCGGCTGCCCTTGCATCTGCACACAATCGGCGGCAATTTGCCGGATTTCAACAAGCTTGAGCCTAAAGTACAACGCGCTGCGTTCGCTACCGCCATTTCCAGCTTCCAGATGTATATGGCGATACCTCTCATGTCGATCATTTTCGCAGGCGTTCTCGAGCGCCATCCCGAAATCCGTCTCGTCATTGGCGAAAGTGGGATCGGCTGGATTCCTTATGCTCTCGATCACATGGATCTGGAATGGGAGGACCAGTTTAAGGACCTCGACCTTAAGATGCGGCCAAGTGAGTACTGGCGCCGCCAATGCTACGCGACTTATCAAACGGATCGAATCGGAATCAAAATGCTCGACGAAATCGGCGAGGATAACATCATGTGGGGTTCAGACTTCCCCCATCCCGATGGGGTTTGGCCGGATTCGCAGGAATACATTCGCCGCGAATTGGGCCATCTCCCGGAAAGAGTTCGACGCAAGATAATTTGTGAAAACGCTGGCAAGCTGTACGGCTTCTTGCCCAATTGAACCGTCCCTCCATCAAGATTGCATCGCCGGCTTCCGGATCGATCCTCTCCGCATGCTGAGGGCTCGCACGCGTGGCCCATCGGATGAGCCGACGCGAAATCCGATGAGCCACGATTGAGCCGGTAGCGCTCAAACCGCTAATGCCCGCAACACCTGTGAGGCCCAGCTTAAACGAGCGTGATGGTGCGAAGATTATTACGCGCGTTGGCAGCAAGCGACGCGGCTCCTCAAACTATGCGGCCTTGCGCAGTAGGCGGGGCAGGGCAAATTCATACCGCACGGTGTAGTATGGTCGGTCAAATCCCCTCTGCTTGAAGTCAGCCGGATCCTCATGCTTGTCGAGTGTCGTGATTAGGGACTCCTTAACAGCTCCCACCACATCGGAGTCGATCCATGGATCGCCAGTGAAAAACAACTGGGTGGTCAGTGTCTCGCATAGATCGTGCGTGATACGTAAATGCAAATGGGCCGGCCTCCAGGGGTGACGCCCGATTGCCCGCAGCAATGCTCCGGTCGGACCATCACTTGGTACCTGATACGGCGCGGGCACCCGTGTCTGGACCTCAAATTCACCCCTTTCATCAGCAATCACGCGGGCGCGAAGGTTCCATGGAGCCTCGGACTCAGGAATATTGAAATGAGAATAGGCGCCTTGAGCGTCCGATTGCCAGATATCGAGCATTGCGCCGCCCAACGGTTCGCCATCGACCGCTCGGACGCAGCCGGACAACAGCAAAATGTCGCCTGGCTCCTTTGGCCGCTGAGGCAACACACATGGCGACTTTAAGAGGGGAGCATTAGGGAGATAGAAGGGGCCCTCGACCGAGGTTTCTGTGCCGCTTCGTCCCTGAGCATCTACTTGGTCCACCGTCGCTTCGAGAAAGACGTCAAACAGCAAAGGTATCTCACCCTTCGCAGCGGTCTCAACGAAGAAGCCGACGGCGCGCCGGTATTCCTCGTGACTGATCCGGTGTTTGCGGATAATTCCTCGCAAACTTGTGAGCAGCGCTTCGACAATTTCGGTGAGCCTGGGGTCACCGGTCTGTGCTGTCGCCATTGCGTCCTCCGTACCGAACTTAAATTGCAGCTACCCTGATCGGGTCAAAGAACACCTTTTTGCGATAGTCTCACTCCGCTCTCCTCAATATTCCTCTCAACTGTCGCTCGTGCTCACCTGGAGAGCCAGCCACGGCGGCCTCAGGCGCACGATTCGTCGGTACACGGGGCAGTCTTTCTGGTGTGCACCGGGCAGATAGCCAATGCTCAAGAGGAACTCACCAGTTATCTCTCCACCCGTGAAGGCGAAGGTCTTTTTGAATAGCTTAACCCATTCGGGCCTGCTCCGTGGATGATGGGCCGCAAGCCATCCTGCAAACGAACCGTATTCGACGCGTAGCTCGCATATCCGTCTCGCATTCTTGATAGCCGCATCGATCTTAAGACGATTGCGCACTATCGTTGGGTCGTGGAGCAACCTGTTGCGGTCGTTCACTCCGTAGTTGGCCACCCGATCAACTTCGAAATTGTCGTACGCTCGCCGGAAATTGTTCCGCTTGGCAAGAATAGTTGTCCACGACAGGCCAGCTTGATTTATCTCCAGAACCAGACGTTCGAATAGCTCGGCCTCGTTGGTTGTCGGAAAGCCATATTCGCAGTCGTGATAAGGGCCGTGGAGCGGATGGTCGGGCGCAATCGTGCAGTAATTCATTGGGCTCGGTGTGGCGAATTCAGTTTTAGCTTAATAGACTTCCAGCTTTCTATGAACATGCGACCTGACTTGCCTGATCCTCGACTTGACTCCACCAAATCGTGGTTAATGGCCGGGCTTGCATTCGTCACCTGCCTGATGGTTTTCGGCGTCATCTACAGCTTCGGCGCATTCTTCAACCCGATGGCTAACGAATTCAACGCAAGTCGCGCTACCACCTCAACGGTCTTTGCGATTACCGCCGCCATTTACAACCTGCTCGGAGTCGTTGGTGGCCATCTTTGCGACCGTTTTGGTCCGCGACCGGTGGTCCTGGCCGGCGCACTTACGATGGGCGCAGGATTGTTGGCGACTTCATACATCGACCGGCTGTGGTTGATTTACCTCACCTATGGCGTCGGGATTGGACTGGGTGTTGCCTTGTCATACGTGCCGATGCTCGCGGTAGTCGGCGGATGGTTTGTGCGTTGGCGCAATACCGCAATGGGGGTGGCAGTATCGGGTATCGGCTGCGGCACCTTGCTGTTCGCACCGGCGGCGGCATGGCTGATCGAGCGATGGGGCTGGCGCGACGCCTACGCGACGCTGGCAGTCATATCCGCCTTTTCTTTAGCACTGTGTGGTTTGTTGGCCGAAGCGCCACCCGTGGCCAGCAGGAGCGTACCAATCCATTTCTGGCAATCAGCTCGCACGCCCAATTTCGGGCGTCTGTATTTTTCGTCCGTCCTGATCTCAGTTGCCATATATACACCGTTTGTGTATTTGCCGGATTTCGCTCAAAGCCTGGGGATCAGCGATGTCCGCGCCGCCTCTCTGGTTGGCTTGATCGGTGCTGCCAGTGTCGCTGGGCGCCTTGTGCTTGGCACCATAGCCGATCGAACGGGGATTATCCCGCTTTACAAGTTCAGCACGATTGGCCTGGCATTGAGTTATGGGCTTTGGATCTTGTCTCATTCGTACGGCCTGCTCGTTGTTTTCGCCTCGATGATGGGCGTCGCTTACGGAGGTCTCGTTGCGCTCTCGCCGGCCGTGATGGCCGAATTGTTTGGAGTGGAAGGTCTTGGCACGATGCTGGGTGCTCTGTTTACCAGTTCCGCAATCAGTTCGTTAGTTGGCCCGCCGTTGGTCGGCTTCTTGATGGATCGAACCGGCAAGATCATATGGCCGCCATTGCTTGCCAGCATTTCGGGAATGATAGCGTTTGTGATTCTTATTCCGCTCGGCACACCGAGCGGACAACGCAAGGCACGAGACGCGCGACAGTCAGCTATGGAAGGAATGCACTGAAACCCAGCGGACAAGATTTGGCCTCGGTCAATCATCTCTAATTCGCGTGAACTCCCGTGCGATAGTGAAGGCGGCAGTTGCCGAAACCCTTAACTCTGCGCAGCAGAAGGCGGGAAAACGTTAAGTTATGAGCGTGAATGGACAGACCGCACTGGCCATCCTGGCCGCCTTTGGTGTTATAGGGCTACTGGCGCTGATGGGAGCATATCTGGTTATCGGAATGGCTTGGGACCAGAGCCCGCTTCGCGCCAACACGGCGCGGTCTGACGGCCGCCCTACGGGATGGACTCTAGTCGGCCGTGCGTTGGCGTTGCGCTGCCCCAGATGTGGCATCGGAACGATTTTCGACTCTCGCTTCCGCATGCGCACGCATTGCCGGCAGTGCGGGGTTGTATTCTGGAAGAGCGAAGGCGAATGGCTCGGACCCGCGGTGATCGATTATTCTGTTGCGACCGCGAGCGGCCTGGTCACCTGGGCGGCTTTGGTTCTGGCAGGATTTTCGCCGATCGCCCAATTCATTTGTGCGAGTTCTGCCGCGTTAATAATGGCGGCCGCGCTCTCGCGATGGTCCCGCAGCTTCTGGACTCTCCTGCTGTATATTTCCGGCGACCTCACTCAAACTCATGATTTAGCCAAAAACGAATCGGCGGAATAAGTCGTTGGACCTGATGGATTATCGATTAGATGATTAGCGACAGCACACCCGCTATTATCAGTGCTCCAGCCCAAATCAGGTCGAGGTTAATCCACGCTGTGCGCAGGATTTTGAGGCCGGCCCATTCGTACACCGCATAAGCGATTACCCCCATGACAATCAGCATCGCGGCAGTATGGAGGAGAATGATCCCGCCAGTTTGCGCAACACTCAGGCCGCTATGGGCGGTTTCGGCCAGCACCATCGCATCATGGTGACTGTGGAGCGCCACTCTGGCCGCACCCAGGTTCAACAAGATGGGGAAAAGCATCAGACCTGCGCCATGAGCGGTCGCCATCAAAAAGGACCAGGCACCCAGCTCTATCAAGTTTACACGCATCGCGACCCAACGCGGATGCATGCGCGGACGCCACAGCCGAAACACCCCAAATGCAATAAGCGCTGCCGCACCGAGAAGCCGCACCTGGCGCGGCGCCGGCCTCATAGCCAATAAAATCGAGCCGACGACCAATGCCAGCGAAAGCAGATGACCAATCGCTATCGGAAAGAGGGCTTCGATAACTTTCGTTCTGCGCCGCTCTTGAAGACCGAGAGCGACCGCGAACAGCCATCCCATCGAGGGATCTGCACCGTGATAGGCCCCGAGCAGCGCGACGGCTAACCACGGCCACGATTCACTCATGGATAGCAGTAGGAATCAGAAGAGGAATCGCCTCCTTCAAGCCGTACTTGGTGAGCACGTTCACCAGTGAATGGAACAAAGAAGTCCGGGTCAACTTCGAGACCGCCACCGGGACGCGCGTTGACAATGGTAACCCAGCCCCGGATCCCCTCCGGAAAGAATTGCGTGTCCCATGCACCGTATAGTGAATTGCTCAAATAGATGCGGCGCCCGTCGCGGCTTAGCTCCAGCATTTGCGAGCCTCCGTTCAATGCTCCACCCTTGGGGTGCGGCGCATGGGAGACAATGCCCCCTAGACGCACTTTGCCTGTCAGCTTCGGATTGAACGGATCACTCACGTCCCACTGCTGGAGGTCGCCGGTACCAAAGCAGGCGATATACAAAAAACGGTCGTCCAGGCTTAAGTTGATGTCAGTGATTAACGGTGGCACCGCTTTGAACGGTTTCAGGGCAGGTGGCAGCTGCTCGGGGTCCGCAGGTTCAGCGGGAATTTCGATGATCTTTTTCACTCCCCAGCCGCCGTTGGCGCGATGCCACAACCAGATCGACCCCGTCAGATCTTTGTTCGAAACAACCACGCCGACAAAACCATAGGCGCGAGTGGGATCATGCGCTGGACGCAGCTCCAAGGCCATCTGATGTTCCGCACCCAAATCGAGCGCTTGGAGATGGCGACGTTTGCGCAGATCCCAAAGATGGAGAGCGTGGCCATATTTGCCGCCTAGCAGGAGGTCTGGCTGAAGGCCATGCTCGACCATCTTTGGTGTGCCCCATTCGCTGGTAATTGCCACGTCATACCCCAAGTGCCACCAGAAATCGTATGCCAGGTACTGCGAACCACGGTCCACTTCCCAGCGTCCCAAAACGTCGAAGCTGTCATGATCCAACAGGAACAACCCGCCCGGCCCCTCGCCATCAGGTGTCCCCAGAGCGCTGACATAGATGGCATCAGGTCCACAGTGAATCGTATGGGGGCGGCTATATCCGCTGCGCCGGGCCAGTTCTTCGGGTTCAATAACTTTGACGATTTGAGGGTTTCGCGGGTCGGGTTTGGTGTCAATGATGTGAATGCGTGACGAGCGAAGACCGGGCACGATCAGATAGCGGCGTTCCACGTGCGGGTGGGGTGCGTAGGGGCAGAGCGCCGCGCTACATGCATTCCAGCCAAAATGATGCAGCTCATCACCCGCATAGGGCATCTCAACCCGGCCCACCACTTGACCATAACTGGGTGACTGAGGATCGGTATCCAGCACGCAAATCGCATCAGGACGGCCGTTCGAAGCGTCGGGATTGAAGACCGCTACATAGGCAAGCTTTTCGCGTGGCGCCTGCATCGCCATCCGCGGCGATGGGTAGAAAGTTTGATCCGTTTTCCATAGAGCCATAGGCTCGATCCTGCCGAGGTGGATTGTCCGTCACGATAGCTTGAGGCAGGCGTGCGGTTCAATCAACCTATGAAACATCTTGACAAGCCACGCGCCCCGTCGCTTAGCAGCATCTGACGACATGGCGGTTGGCCCCCCCTTTTGGCTTTCGCTGCCGCGCTTAGTACTAGTACTGACCTCGTGTTACCTTAATTCCGGTGAACCGGGCAGTGAGCTCAGCTGAAACTTGCTTTGCAGGGCGCCCAGACAGCCTCTCACTTTGGTCTGATTTTGGTGTGCCAGTTCAAGCAGCGTCTGGTCTTAAGACCGCAGTTTGCGCAATGAGCGAAAACAAGTGTCTTAGGGTCATTGTAGCAAAACGATTGCCCCAATCACCTGTATACTCGCCAACCTCGGCGCAAATTATAACTTCGCCAACAAGCCCGGTAAAAACAGCGACGAAATTTCTTCGAGGCGGGAAATCGACCGAGGTTCCCGTCGCCCAGCGTCTGTATCGTGGGTTGAACCAAAACCTGGAACACCATTTCTGAAGATCGCGAACAGATAGAAAATCGGAGAACCCTACATGGTCAAATTAATAATCTGTGCTAGCCGTAAACCAGATATCAGCCGAGCGGAATTTGACGCTTATTGGCGAGACAGGCATGGCCCGCTGGTAAAAAGTGTGACTGAATTCGCGCGACACGTGCGCAAGTACGTCCAGTGTCATATCGTCGAGGGCGCCACTCCCTTCGGTATCCCGGGCTCCTACGATGGCGTGGCCGAACTCTGGTTCGACAGTGCCGAAGCGGCCGCACAGGCATTCAAAGAACCGAAATATCTAGAGATAATCCGACCCGACGAACTGAAATTTGTCGACCCACAGCGGTGTATTTCCTTCCTTACTGAAGAACTCCCAATCATTGACTAGGGTGCGATCTCGGCCGCCTGATAGGCGGAAGGATGCCGAGACCATCAAGTAGAGCCTGCAGGTGCAAGAACCATGCAGCAAGATGGGGTTGCTTGGCGGTGGGAGCAACGCAAAAGCCTGACCAAAGATGACGTTTAGTTCAATGGCGTCTGGCTTTGCTCATTGCCGCCGCAACCGCACGAACTGACGCCAATCACCACCTTTTCGAACTTCAGCCTTCCCTCAATCTCTGTGCCGCGAATATCATGGTTGGGCTACCGAGGGGTCTTCTCATGGACTTGACGAGCCGAGATGCCGGCCTTTTGGCAACTGCTCTGCAGTTGTGTGGAGCCTCGCGTGAGTTTGGGAAGATTGATTCCACTGACCGCGCCTCATCCTTCTTGAAAAAATTGGGCTTCAAGCTGATTCGGCCCTGAACTAACCGAAGGCCCGCTTATGACTGGCACGGCTGCGAGCTTGGGACGATCCGCCGATGCCAAAATGTTGTTGCAAGGGACAAGCGAGATGCCTTAAAGATTTTGATTAATTAGGGGTGCCAACATTTCCCTATCCGACCATGAATATCTGTGTAGATTCCGATTCACACCTGCTCGAACCTAACGAAATTGCCAGTCAATACGTCGCATCGAAGTATCGCGAGTCGGTGCCGCAGGTCGTCGAGCAGAATGGTATTGCGTACATCAAAATTGAAGGTCGGGTGTTTGATGAGCTCCCGATCGCGGCGGCCAGCGTGCCCAACGGGCTCTGCCAACTAAGCCAGACCCTCAACACGAAGTGGGATGAAGTGCCGCCCGGTGCGAAGGAACCTCACGCCCGCGTGCAAGTGCTTGATTCTGAAGGGCTAACGGCCAGCATTCTCTATCCCACCATTGGTTTGCTTTACGCCGGTATCAGAGATCCCGAAGTCGCGGCAGTTACCTGCAACGCGTATAACCGATGGGTTGCCGACTTTTGCAGAGTCGCGCCCACGCGTTTGTACGCAGTGGGGACTGTGCCGCTTCAAAGCATCGATTTGGCAACCGTGGAGCTGGAGAACATCGCCAAGCTGGGTTTATGCGGCGCCACCATCCGGCCAACCCCGTCCAACGGCCGTCGGCTCAACGACCCGGCCTATGAAGGTTTCTGGAAGGCAGCCGAAGAGCTTAACCTGTCGATTTCGATTCATGGGAGTTTTGCAATTGATACGATCCCAAGCGTAGCCAGCGACCGTTACCCAAACCGGGAACTATTTTTCAGTCACGTCATCTGTCACCCCCTCGAGCAGCAGATGGCCTCGCTGGATATCATCTGTGGCGGCGTGCTCGCACGCCATCCGAAGCTACGAATCTCTTTTCTGGAAGCCGGCTCGGGCTGGATCCTCTATTGGCTCGACCGGCTTGACAGCCACTATGAAAAGATGGGTCAGTTGATACCGTGGCTGAAGCAGCGGCCTTCCGATTACTTCCGCCAGCAATGCTGGATTGCTTACGACCCTGACGAGACCACCTTGGAATACGTGCTGCAACACGGACTGGGCCGCAATATTCTCTGGGGCGCGGACTATCCCCATTTCGACTGTCTATATCCAGGGGCCTTGAATGAATTGAGGCAAAAGCTTAGTCGGTTCCCCGACCACGTCGAAACCTGGCTGCTACGAGACAACCCCTCAAGTTTTTATAACATCGACTTCGCGCAATTGAGCGCTTAAGGCTGAGGTATTTGTGGGCAATTCAAGCCCGGTACCAACTGACATATCGACTGAGGGCAAGCTGACAGATTGTCAGCTCACCGTAATCGCGCTCCGATTGGGGAAACGTCATGCCCCTGCCGAAGCGGGGCGCTGGAGGATTTCGGGATGAAATCATTGGACGATATAGTTTCGTTGGTGGGGCGAATTCTGTTGGCCCTCATTTTCGTGCTATCGGGCTTCAGCAAGGTGATGAACCTGAGTGGAACTGCGGGCTATATGGAGCAGGCCGGTATTCCTTCCAGTTTGGTGTACCCCGCTCTGTACCTCAGCATCGCGGTGGAGTTGGGATGCGGACTGCTCTTGATGGCGGGTTTGCAAACGAGGTGGGCGGCGGTAGTGATCTTTCTGTGGCTGATTCCAGTAACCCTGCTTTTTCACGTGGCCGGATATTACCGCGCTGTTCAGCAGCATCAGGCCGTGGTCGCCCTGACTCAGCAGATTATGTACTTGAAGAATCTGGCAATAATGGGCGGTCTGCTGATTTTGGCAGCTACGGGCCCGGGAAGTCTCAGTATCGACTCGCGCGGCTTCGGCGATCGCGCGGCGGCTTCAAGACGTGCCGCTTGATTCCTGGATAGTTGGAAAAGGGCTCTCGAGGCGTGGCGCAACGGCCTGCCCGCCTCGAGGCCGGCATCGATGCAGCAGAAGCCGCTAGGCTGACTGGCTGGGGGCGGATTTGACGAGCTGCTGTAGCTCGCCCGTCTCGTAAAGTTCTCGGATTATGTCGCAGCCGCCTATGAACTTGCCGTCAATGTAAACTTGCGGAATCGTCGGCCAATTGCTGTAGACCTTTATCTGTTCGCGCAACTCGGGATCACTCAGCACGTCTACCGTCGCATAAGGTACCCCCAGTTCGTCAAAAACCTGAACGGTGGCCGCAGAAAAACCACACATCGGGAAATTGCGGTTACCTTTCATGAAGATGCATATCCGATTTTCTGTGATCGCGGATTTAATTCGATCGATCACTTCAGACATTCCCTTTACCTCCCAGTCGTATACTGCAGGGGTGTCAAAGTCCTGAGCGACAGCGCATGGATTTGCTCCCTCATGGCATCCCCTAACGTGGCGTAGACCACCTGGTGGCGCTCAACGAGGCTTTTGCCGTCAAACGAATCGCTTACCACCAAGGCTTCGAAATGGTCGCCACCGCCTGTCGTGTCACGAACCTCGACATAGGCACCTGGCAAGCCCCGCTCGATTAAGCGTTTGATTTCCTCAGCCTCCATTCCCGTCGATTTTAGCGCGGCGACCTCGACCAATTCCACCGTCACCGAGCTTGCGCGATCAGTTAGCTCGAACGCAGCGGTTGTAGGTGCCCGTGCCCGCGAAAGTCATTAGCTCAGCTTACTCATCTTTTGAATCAGACCTTATGACAAGAGTTGCCAGAGATATCGCAAATGGCTTATCTAGAAATAGTAGGAGACATCTTGTTGCTGCACCACTAGTGCTAGCTGGATAAATCCTCAACGTCTGCGGCCAGAGTTTAAAACTCCGGTTTCGGAGGAAACTCATGAGACAGTCAAAAGGACGAATCGTTGCGGACGGCGTGATGGCAGGTCTGCTCGGAGGGTTGATTATTGCCCTCTGGTTTTTAATCTTCGACGCGGCCAGTGGCCATCCACTGCAAACTCCTGCGCTCCTCGCCGCGGCTCTGCTGCATGGAGCCCGCACACCGGTGACGCTTACCGCGCCAGCTTGGACGCTTGTGGCCGAATACACTGTGGCGCACTTTGCGGTCTTCGCGGTGCTGGGGGCTATCGGGGCGCTTCTGATCGACGGGGCGGAGAGCCATCCGGAATTGTTCGGCACATTGCTGATCTTCACGATCGCTTTTGAGGTGTTCTTCATTGCGCTGGTGATGCTGGCAGGACCTGCGGCATCGGCTGCGATGCCCTGGTGGAAGATCATCGTCGGAAACCTGATGGCGACGGCGGGAATGCTTGGGTTCTTCCTGTGGCGGCAGCCGTCTCTCGCCCAGAATATCATGGGCGACTGGACCGGTGTGGTACGAGAAGGAGCAGTTTCAGGAATTATTGGCGGTGTAATCGTGGCAGTCTGGTTCCTCATCTACGATGTCGTCACTGGGCATCCTTTTCATACACCGGCGCTGTTAGGAGCAATCGTCTTTAACGCCTTGCATCAGCCGGAAAGTTTCGCCGTTACCACCGCCCTGGTCCTGGGATACACAGCGCTGCACTTTTTCGCCTTCGTGATGTTTGGCGTCGCTTCATCCATTCTGATGGTGGCGTCGGAGCATGAACCTGTACTGGCGCTAGGTGAACTGGTCTTGTTCGTTTGGTTCGAGCTCTGCTTCGTAGCGTTTGTCACTTTCCTTGACGCTACGGCGGTCGAAGAGATTGGATGGTGGAACATAATCGGCGGTAATATTGTCGCGCTCGCAGCGATCGTCGCGTATTTCGAACACCGGCACCCGCGTATCGTCGGCCGAATCATCGAGCGCTGGGAAGGGTTGCGTGACGAGGCCGCGGCTCAGCGTGGGGCTGCTCGCTGACGGGACTTGTGCCTGGCAAGCTTTTACCATATTTGGCAGGGTAACCTCCGCCCGGTTATTTCAGAGTACCTGTGATGAACACTAGACGGCGTGAGAGAATCATTGACGAAGTCGAGGCTGCCAGCTGGCTCGAGGATGGCATGACCATAGCCATCGGGCAGCCGACACCGATGGCTCTCGTTCGACAAATAATCCGGCGCGGCCTCAAGAACCTGACCGTCGTGGATGCGGGCTTCTCACTCGATCTGTTAATAGCAGCGGGATGCGTGCGAAAGGTTATTACATACTATGCCGGCGGGGGCTTCGGCATTCCGGTAATGCCCGCCTTTCGTCATGCGGCCGAGCTGGGTGAGATCGAAATTTGGGAATGCGAAGAAGGCATCCTCTGCGCTGGCTTGCAGGCGGCAGCACAACTGCTCCCGTTCTTACCGTGGCGAGGGGGTGTAGGAACGTCTTTGCCGGAGGTCAATCCCGATCTCAAGGTTTTCACTGATCCAATCAAGGGCGAGACACTTTTGGCCGTTCCCCCGATCAAACCCGACATCGCCCTTCTGCATGCCGCCACCGCCGATATGTACGGCAACGTGCAACATTACGGGGGGCCTGGTTGGATCGATCTTTTCATGTATCGAGCAGCGGATCGTACTGTAGTCCAGGTCGAGCGCGTGATCTCGAACGAACAGGTCCGCGCGGATCCGTGGAAGACGACAATTCCCGCGGCTGATGCCATCGTGCGTGCTCCTTTCGGTGCACATCCGTTCTACTCACGCGGTTTCTACGTGCAGGATAACGAGCATCTTCGGGAGTACAGTTCTCTATCTTCCGACTTCGCAGCTGGCAGAACTGAAGGAATGACGATGTATCTCGAGCGATACTGCCGCCGCCCGCCCACGCACGCGGACTATCTGGAAGAGATTGGCATAAAGCGGCTACTCTCGTTACATGAATACTAACTTTCCGAAGCTGTGAAGACACGCTTCGAGCAAGCTCATGGACGACTACTCAATTCCGGAATTGATGGCTGTGTGTCTTGCTCGCGATCTACGGGATGGTGAGCTCTTGCGAGTTGGGGTCGCGACGCCTGTCGCGGAGGCCGCCGTCAGACTTGCTCATTTGACCCACGGGCCGAACATGGAGCTTGTGTTTCTGGGAGCACGCATGAACGTAGCCCACCTTGATACGATCCCGATGCCTGCATTTGGGTGGGATAGCCGTGCAGTGCGATGGGCCGAATCATATAGCGATACAGGTCATCGCTTCGATCGTCTAAAGGATTGGTCGAACAGCGTCTTTTTTATTGGCGGAATTCAGGTTGATCCTTTCGGCAATACCAACTTGATCGGCGTAGGTTCGGACTTTCGCCGGCTAAGATTTCGCGGACCTGGTTCGGTCGGTACAGCTACGCTAAGTACTCATGTCGGCCGCTATTATATCGTATTGAACAATCACAATCGGCGATTGTTCGTTGAAAAATGCGACTACATAAGCGCGTACGGATGGGGCAGTGGCGGCGCAGACGCGCGCAGCCGAATCGGTATCCCGGGTGGTGGCCCGAAATATTGTATCACGCCTCTATGCGTTATGGACTTTGCTGAAGATTCCAAGCGTATGCGCCTCAAGTCCCTTCATCCAGGCGTAAAACTCGAAACGGTAAAGCAGGCTACGGGCTTTGAATTGCTGGTTCCGGACATTCTGCCGACGACCGAGCCTCCCAGCGCTCAGGAACTGCAAATCTTGAGAACTCGGGTCGATCCGAGTGGCCGCCTGCGGCGCGGCTGATGCGTTAACCGCTTCCCAACAAAATCGCCGGCTACTCAGGAACACCACCGGGCGGGGCCTCGACCTGCTCGGGCGGCACGCTTTGGTGTATCAGTATCGTAT
Organism: Pseudomonadota bacterium; assembly: GCA_021323945.1. Taxonomy (GTDB): domain Bacteria; phylum Desulfobacterota; class Binatia; order Binatales; family Binataceae; genus JAMXLL01. Next base: position 162,108 of record JAJPKA010000003.1, read on the forward strand.
GCCAGCGCGCACGAAACCATGGCACACCGTCGCGCCATCCGGTGACAATGCCTTTCACGTGCATTCCATCGGCTTCGATCCTGCAATCGAGTTCCGCGACTTCATGAACTGAGAAGGTATCAGCTTTCAAAGAATCGGCGCGAACCGGGAATTCATCAAAATTCAGATCGGACCGCATCGAGGCGTAATGGCGTCCGTCGGACGAGAGTAAGGTCATCCGGCCCTGTGCATTGGTTATACGATCGTTCTCTTCTATCCCAGCTTCGGTAAACGTCAAGACAAAGGGGCCATTGCCGATTCGCCGGTAACATAGCCGGTAAGTCTTGGGCGTCCAAAACCCCAACTTTGCACCGCCCGGCAGCCGTTCAACGGAATCCAAATATTCGACCCTGCCTTCCCAGCAACCACGAAAAACCGCGGGCAAGGTGGGTTGGCTCTGATAAACCGGTTTCGAACGGAGAGTCGGTTGCGCCGCTGTCGGCTGAGTCGCCAATGCCGGCTCGTTGGCTCCAGGGGATGGGAGCTGAGGGGCTATTTGGGGGAGCGTGCGAACGTCCGACTCTTGCGCTGAATGTGGCGTTGGAGGCACGACTCCCGGTGACGACCCATAGCCGGGCGAGTAACGCTGCGATGATTGTTGCGGCAGCAAGGCCTCGTCCTGACCTGCCGAACGCCCCACCGATATCATCAGAAGGGCGACGATTATGACCGCTAGTCGTTTATTCGGGTTTCGCATCACCGGCCATCAATGGTATTTGCTATGACCTACACTTTGAAAAACGTGAGCACGAATGGTGCCACCGACGGGCTCAACGTGCGGAACGAAACTCAAGGGGAACAACGACGATGAAACTGGCGAATAAAGTAGCGCTGATTACCGGCGCCGCCTCGGGAATGGGAAAGTCCGCGGCCCTTATTTTCGCGCAGGAAGGCGCCAAGGTCGCCGCCGTAGACATCGATGGCCAGCAGGTGCAGCAGACAGCGTCTGAAATCGTCAAGGCTGGCGGCCAGGCACTGGCAATTCGCGCGGATGTATCGAAATCAGAAGACGTCCAGCGGATGATTAACGAAACTGTCAGTCATTTCGGTGTCCTCAATATCGTTTATAACAATGCTGGCATTGAGGGCGATTCAAATTTTTTCTCGAACATGACCGAGGATCAGTTTGACCGCGTAATCGCAATCAACCTTCGTGGGGTTTTTCTCGGCATGAAATACGCCCTGCCGCATCTGATCAAGGCCGGCGGCGGCTCGATTATCAACCAGGCGTCGATCGCGGGCCTCGTTGCGGTGCGCGGTGGTGCCGCCTACTGCGCCTCCAAGGCCGGGGTCATTGCCCTAACCCGGGTCGCAGCCCTCGAATATGGCCGCTACAACATTCGCGTCAATGCCATTTGTCCCGGTGCGATAGAAACGCCGATGGCGCAGCGAATTCGCAAGGGCCAGCCGCCTGACCCCAGAGCCATCCAACGAATCTCAGTGCTGGGAAGGATGGCCGAACCTGAAGAAATCGCCAAAGTAGCGCTTTTTTTGGCAAGTGATGACTCGTCATTCGCCACCGGAGCACCCTTCGTTGTAGACGGCGGATGGACTGTTTCGTAACCGAGTAAACCCCCGTGTCAAGTGCCTGCCGTAATCCGTTCCAACTCTAGAAGACGGCGCTTGCATTCCAGACCCCAGCGGTAACCGGTCAGTTTTCCGTCGGCGCCGAGGACGCGATGGCACGGAATTAGAACAGCGAGCGGATTGGAGCCATTGGCGTTACCAACCGCTCGCGCTGCCCGCGGAAGCCCAAGCTTGCGCGCGATTTCGCCGTAAGAGCATGTCCTCCCGCGAGGGATCGCGCACAGCTCACGCCAAACCGCCACTTGGAACGGCGTCGCACGAAGATCGAGCGGAAGGTATAGGGCTGTCCGGCTTCCTTCGATAAACTGCAGTATTCTCGTGACAACAATCCCAAGGGCAGCATCATCGCGGATAAGACCAGCGCTCGCGTAGTCGTTGCGCAGCTCCGACTGCAGATATTCCTCGCATTCATGGATGCCAGTCCAGCAGACACCCAGATGGGTTGACGCGGTAAGCAAGAAGCCGAAAGCGGCGGGGGCGATGGTGTATACGATTTCAGCACCACTGCCGCGAGGCCCATAACTCGCTTTTTGGATAATCAACGTTCCGGCTTTGCCGTTTTCATGATGAAGAAAACTGTTCGCGTTAACCTTCACTGCCGGTGCTCTGAGCGGGCGACGTTGACTGGGTGTGAATTTTTGCCGAGGGACAATCCCGAACTATGTCGGCAATCTGATCTCCTCACGCGCGAAGCGGGCCAGCGCTCGTTTGATAAATTCGCTGCGGAGATCACCGATGAGGTCACTCGAAGGTGCTTGCACTAGAACGGTCAGGTTGATCAGATTGCCGCTCATTCCGCGGAACAGCACGTATGGCTCGTGATCGGTGCCGTTGGCACTGACCGATGACATGGTCTCGCGAGCGACCTCCCTGACCACTCGTTCCACATGTGCCGGATCGTTGGAATTGAGTACGGCGAGGTCGATCGGGATGCCGATGCTGCCGTCGGCGATGCGGTAATTGGTTACAATACTGTCGACCAGTTGCGAATTGGGGACTACTACAACTTCGTTGGTCAGCATCCGGAATTTGCTGCTACGCCAGCCGAGTTTGAACAACTGCCCCTCCTGACCACTCTGCAGTTTGACGTAGTCGCCAACTTCCAGCGGCTTGTCAGCGATTAGAAAAAACCCGGAGAAGGTATTTTTCACAGTCTCTTGCAGGGCAAGCGCGATCGCTAAAGAACCGATGCCAAGGGAGGCGAGCAGCGGACCAATCGAAATACCCACGCTCTCCAGGAACATCAAAAGGCCAAGCGCAATTATAATGCCCCGTACTGCACCTGTTACCAGTCCATAACCATCCGAAAACAACGGGTACCACGCTGCTGCCCTACGCAACCAGAGCCGGACGATGCGGTCGGCGAAGATAACGAGCGCAGCAACGAACCCGGCAATTACGACTGCCCGGACATCGCTCCGCCAAGGTTCCCCCAAAGACGCGGTCTGTGCCGCGATCTCTATCCCGCTAACAACGATAAGAAGCGTCGCCTCCGGTGCGATCGCATCGATCAGAACACTTAAGATCCTGAGACGGGGCCACTTAACGACGCGATGCGACAGTATGACGGCCGCCTGCTTGAGAATCGACAGGACAAAGATCCAGCCCGCCAGCACAACGGCGGCGACTAGCCACTGTGAATCAGCCCACCGGGAGATGCTGGCAGTTAGATGTGCAAGCATGCGAGCATTGGAACGCAAATTATGTTCACAACCGCCTCAGTCTAGCCTTTGGGCAGTTTGAGAACCCGTTCTCCGATAATGTTGTGCTGGATCTCACTCGAGCCGGCCGCAATGGTCAGGCCGCGCGCAGCCAAAGTACGTTGCAGCCAGCGCCCACCCTCGATGCAGCCGGGCGAGCCTTTCTCGATGATGCCGCTCATTCCGAGCAATTCGTCCGCGAACATCGCGACCCGTAGATTCAGTTCGGTGGCGAAAAGCTTGCCGAAGGAGCTTTCCGGACCTGGAACCTTCCCCTTCAGTTGAGAGGTAAGCGAGCGATAGCGGCTTAAGCGCAAACATTCCGCTTCGATCGCAAATTGAGCCAGTTTCTGACGGACGTAGGGATGCCGGTTGGCGGGAATTCCTTCAAACTCGATGTGTCGGGACAGATTGAGCAACTCGCTGATCGTTCGCTGCACGGGATGACGTGTCCCGCCCGAAACTCTTTCATACATCAGAGTCGCGATCGAGACCTGCCAGCCCTGGTTAAGCTCGCCGACCAGGTTCTCTTTAGGCACTCGCACGTTATCGTAGAAGACCTCGTTGAAACCGGCCTCACCGGTAATCTGCACCAAAGGCCGAATAGTAATGCCTGGGCTCTTCATATCCACCAGGAGATATGAAATGCCCTTGTGCTTAGGGGCGTCGGGGTCGGTTCGCACCAGCAACACCTGCATGTGTGCACGATGGGCTAGGCTCGTCCACACTTTTTGACCATTGACCACGAAGCTATCGCCATCCAAAACTGCTCGGGTTTGTAACCCGGCGAGGTCGGAGCCGGCGTTCGGCTCCGAATAGCCTTGGCACCAGATCTCCTCGCCTGTAAGCATCTTGGGCAGATAACGGTCCTTCTGCTCCTTGGTCCCCATGAGTATTAAAGTCGGGCCGATGCGATCGATTGCCAGCTGATTGGCGCCGTACAACGGCAGTCCGAAGCTGAGCACCTCGTCTTGATAGATGGCCTGTTCCATCAGGGTTGCGCCGCCCCCGCCGTACTCCTTGGGCCAGTGCAGCGCCACATAACCCGCCTCGTAGAGTCGGCGGTGATATTCGAGCAGGCGCATCCAACGCGCATCGTCGCCAACGTCAAGCAAACTGGCGGTGGAAGCGCCGAGTTCACCACCGCGGCCGAACACTTCAGCGCGAGTTTTTTCCAGCCAGGAATGCAGTTTGGTTCGAAATGCTTCTTCTTCGGGTGTGTATCTGAAGTCCATTTTTTCACCGTGTGGTTAACTGATCCCGCCCGCAGGGACGGCAATCGTTTGCGATTCAGAGCCCGGGCGCGAGGGACGCGAAGATCAAACCGGCCATTAGCGGGAATGCGGATTCTCGCAATCCACTTAAACGGTTCATCGCGTTGCGTGACCCCAGAGCACACGCTTTGGTCAACCTAATATAGCAGCGCCTCGGACTGTCAGTAATCAGTCCAAGAATGTTCGGCTGGTAGCCTCGTGCCAATAATGGAAATTTTGTTGTATGATAAGCCAGTTTCGGAACGTGACCGGAGTGGCTGTAGACCGGCGCGCAATTCCAATCGAGCGAGAACACAGAGAGAGTATGGCGTTCAAACACATCAAGGTCCCCTCCGACGGCGAAAAGATCACAATGGCAAATGGCAGGCTCCAGGTGCCCGATCGTCCAATTATCCCGTTCATCGAAGGCGACGGTACAGGTCCGGACATCTGGCGTGCTTCCCAATACGTCTTCGACCAGGCAGTCGAAAAAGCCTACGGCGGTAAGCGCAAGATCTCGTGGATGGAGGTCTACGCCGGCGAAAAATCATATAAGAATTTCAATACTTGGCTGCCCGACGAAACCGTCGAGGCTTTTAGCGAATACCTGGTCGGTATCAAGGGGCCGCTGACCACCCCCGTGGGAGGCGGCATCCGCTCACTCAACGTCGCCTTACGCCAGCTACTCGACCTCTATGTCTGCCTTCGACCAATTCGCTACTTCAAGGGAGTACCCAGCCCGGTCAAAACCCCTGAAAAGCTCGACATCGTAATCTTTCGTGAGAACTCCGAAGATATTTACGCGGGCATTGAATGGCCGGCGGAGAGCCCCGAGGTCCGTAAAGTTATCGATTTTCTCCAGAAGGAGATGGATGTCACCAAGATCCGTTTTCCCAAGACCTCCGGAATCGGCATCAAACCAATCTCACGGGAGGGTTCGGAGCGACTTATCCGGGCAGCTTTGGACTATGCGATCGCTCATAAGCGCAAGAGTGTAACGTTGGTGCATAAAGGTAACATCATGAAATTTACGGAGGGGGCCTTCCGCGACTGGGGCTACGAGCTGACACGCCGCGAATACAAGGGACGTGCGATTGCATGGGACGATTGCGGCGGCAATCCGCCGCCCGGTCAAATCCTGGTGAAGGACAATATTGCGGATATTACCTTCCAGCAATGCCTTACTCGGCCGGACGAATTTGACGTCATCGCAACCATGAATCTTAACGGCGATTACCTGTCAGATGCCTTGGCCGCGCAGGTCGGCGGTATCGGCATAGCTCCCGGTGCGAATATTAACTACGTGACAGGCCACGCCATCTTTGAAGCGACGCACGGCACCGCGCCGAAATATGCCAATCAGGACAAGGTAAACCCCGGCTCTGTGATTCTGTCGGGTGTTCTGATGTTTGAACACCTCGGCTGGCAGGAGGTCGCCGACGGAATCATCCGCGGTATGGAGAGAACTATCGCAAATAAGACCGTAACCTACGATTTCGAACGGCTCATGACCGGCGCCAAGCTGCTGAAATGCTCTGAATTCGCCAAGGCGATTATCGAAAACTTTTAGTCATTAATTTCAGGGTGTCTGGGACGTTCCAATTTCAACCGAATCCACTACTCGGGTAATTGCCACGCGCCTCGCGGATCTTGGTTGCGCCTCGGCGCCACTGCACAACATTTGATCCGCGGGCGCGTGAGATCTCTATTGACCCCCGCGCCCTGACTCGGTTTACCCGCCGATCATCCCGAGGCTAAAGAAGAAATCTGTCTGCGCGAAATTCGAGCCACCCCATCAATCGACGCCGCCGGAGTCAACCATTTCCCAGCGGGCGAGGCGGGTGGTTATCGCCACGGTAACATCCGGTTTGAGAGAATTCGCAGCTGGTCAAACCTAGCTCCTCACCCCTTGGCGATGCCACCCTGCGAAGAGTTGCCTGCAGAAGCCTTCCAAGGACCCAAAATGCGTGCTTGGAGGCAGTCCACCTGGACATCTGCAGGATACCACAGTCTGCGCTATGCTTTCGTTCTCTTAACCCACAGCACGAAACGTTTGCCCGCCCAGCGGAATGGTCCAGCCTAACGGAACAGCGCCGCGGTTTCGATTCGCCTTCCATGGAGTCGCGGCAATTCATCAGAATAGCGACCTATCAATGGGGCTGCCGCAGCGCAGCCCTTGCTCTGAACAGTCCGCGGGCTCGTGCTCGCCTGCACTCGGCGGAGAATTCATGACTATGAGCGGCAACCGAGCGCTAACCCAGGTGATGACGGAATGAACGTTTTGCGCGGAGCTGGCCGCTCCTGTTAATGCGTACGCATCTTGATGCGGTCTTCTTGTGCCCAACCTTCTTTAAAGGGCACCATGAAGTAGGGCGTCAACGACATTTTCTTGAACTTCCATTCACCATTTTGCCTGACGTACTCGTCGTCGTATCGCGCGGCCACCAGAAATGCCTCTCCGTTGAAGATCGGTTTAGCCTCAAGATAAGCGAAGCCCTCTCCCCTGTCGCCACGAACTTGAACGATGTGGTTGTGGATGAACTGCTTTACCCAGGTAATGCGCGGGCGGTTACCCGCCTCGGGGCGCGGTTCGTTCAATGCACCGAAGAAGCGCTTGAGTTCTTCAGGCCCTTTGGCTTTACCTAAATGAGCGAAATCGAGTTCGCCGTCGTCCGTAAAGAGGGTAGGGATTTGGGCAAACTTTCCTTCGTTGACATATTCATGGTAGCGATAGCGCAGATCGCGGATTGCTTCACGATCGGTTAATTGCTGAACTTTTTCCTCGAGTTCTTTGATGCGGGTTTCGAGATCGGTTGCCATGGCTGTCCCTCCGATTTTTCTTGAGCCGATTGTTTGTTACCACATCTTTCGTGGAGGTGGTCAAATAGCAAATGCGGCGCTCGCGTTGCGCGACGCCATTATCTTAACAGCGGGGTACTTGGCTGCTATTTAATGTCAGCCTGCAACATGCATCATGTCAAAGCGAAGAAAAATAGCGTTTATCGGCGCCGGCAATGTTGGTGCGACCTGCGCTCATCTCTGTTTCCTGCGTAGCCTGGGCGACATCGTGCTCTATGACATCATCGAGGGTCTGCCTCAAGGCAAAGCGCTCGATATGCTCGAATCGGGTCCGGTGTTGGGTATCGACGTCGACGTCAGCGGTTCGACTGACATTCGTTCGATTGAGGGGGCGGACTGCTGCATCGTTACCTCCGGCTCGCCACGCAAACCCGGCATGAGCCGCGACGATCTCCTTAAAATCAATGCCGGCGTCATGAACGAGGTCGGCAAGGCGATCCGCGAAACGGCGCCAAATGCCTTCGTGATCGTGGTCACCAACCCACTTGACGCGATGGTTACCCAGATCAAGCGGGTCACCGGGTTCCCCAAAAATCGCGTTGTCGGCCAGGCTGGAGTCCTTGACTCCGCTCGCTACAGAACCTTCCTGGCGCGTGAACTGGGAGTCTCGGTAGACAGTGTCAACGCAATGGTTCTCGGCGGCCACGGCGATGACATGGTGCCGGTACGCAGCTACACAACCTGCGGGGGTGTACCGATCGAGCGGCTGCTTCCCCAAGCTCGACTGGATGAGATCGAAGTCAGGACCCGCAACGGCGGCGGTGAGATTGTCGAGCTGATGAAAACCTCATCATATTATGCGGCGGGTGCCGCAGTCTTCAGGATGGTCGAAGCCTACATGCTCGACAAAAAGGAGGTGCTGCCGTGCGCCGCCTATCTTGAGGGTGAGTACGGAGTCAGCGGCCTTTATGCAGGAGTTCCGACCGTAATTGGTGGCAATGGCGTTGAGAAAGTGGTCGAGATCGAGCTGACCGCCGCGGAGAAAAAGGCCTTCGAGTCCTCGGTCGCCCATGTGCGGGAGCTGGTCAACGCGATGGACAAGGTCCTGGGCAGCTGACCCGTTTCCACTATGGATTGGAACGCGTGCCTCAGGATGTGAGTTAACTTCACAGTTTTAGGACGAGCGGGATCGATTGATGAATATCCACGAATTCCAGGCCAAACAGATTCTTGCCCGTTTCGGGGTTCCTGTTCCCAAAGGACAGCCTGCGACCAGTGCCGCGGAAACCGCAGCCGCATTCTCGGCGTTAAACACTCCCCGCGCAGTGGTCAAAGCCCAGATCCATGCCGGCGGCCGCGGCAAAGCCGGCGGGGTTAAGCTCGTTTCGAATGCTGCCGAGGCTTCCGAGTTTGCCGATAAATTGTTGGGTAAACCCCTGGTTACTCATCAGACTGGTCCTCAGGGACGAATCGTCAGACGCGTTTACGTGGAGCAGGCGAGCGAGGTCGCCCGCGAGCTGTACCTCGGCATGGTGGTCGACCGCAAAGCGGAATGTGTTGCAGTGATTGCCAGTACCGAGGGCGGCATGGAGATCGAAGAGGTGGCTGCAAGCGCGCCTGAGAAAATTTTGACCGAGCTGATTGACCCGGTGATTGGCGTCGGCGCCTTTCAAGGCCGTAAACTTGCCTTTGCCTTAGGACTGCGCGACAAACAGGTAGGGCAATTCGTCGCCCTTCTCACCGCTCTCTATCATGCCTTCACTGAAACCGACGCCTCGCTGATCGAGATTAACCCTTTGGTGCTCACCAAGGACGGAAACCTGCTCTGTCTGGACGCCAAGATGTCCTTTGACGATAATGGGCTCTTCCGACACCCGGAAATCCGCGAGTTGCGAGATCCCAATGAGGAGGATCCGGCGGAGACCGAGGCTGCGAAGCACGACCTCAGCTACGTTCATCTCGACGGAAACATCGGATGCATGGTGAATGGCGCCGGGCTGGCGATGGCGACAATGGATATCGTGAAACATTATGGCGCCGAGCCGGCAAACTTTTTGGATGTGGGGGGCGGCGCGAATTCCCAAAAGGTGGCAGCAGCCTTCAGGATTCTGCTTTCGGATGAGCGCGTCCGTGCGGTCCTCATCAATATCTTTGGCGGCATTATGTTGTGCGACGTGCTGGCTCAGGGCGTGGTCGATGCGGCGCGCGAAGTGCAACTCCGCGTGCCGCTGGTGGTGCGAATGGAAGGTACCAACGTCGAGAAAGGCAAACAGATCCTTAAGGATTCCGGCATTAAGGTCATTACGGCGAGCGACATGGCTGACGCTGCGCGCCGCGTAGTAGAGGCAATCGGAGCGAGTCCCTCCGCATAGGGAACGAGCGTGTGACGGTTCTCGGATTGTCGTTTTCACGCGTCCTTAACCAGACAAAAATAGACACTACCTTCGGTGATCTAAACTAATGAGCATTCTCGTAGACAAAAACACCCGCGTGCTGACCCAGGGAATCACCGGCGCCACCGGGCAGATTCATACGCGGGCCTGCAAACAGTATGGCACCCAGATGGTCGGCGGGGTCGTGCCTGGCAAAGGTGGCAGCGACTTCGAGGGCATTCCCATTTTTGATACGGTTGAACAGGCTCGCAAAGCGACCGGCGCCAATGCGACCGTTATCTACGTTCCCCCGCCCTTTGCAGCCGATGCAATTCTCGAGGCGGTCGCCGCTGGCATCGAACTTATCGTCTGCATCACCGAAGGCGTGCCGGTACTCGATATGGTCAAGGTGAAGCGCTACCTGCGTGGGACGAAAAGTCGCCTAATCGGCCCGAACTGCCCGGGGGTGATTACGCCCGGTGCATGCAAAATCGGCATCATGCCTGGCTATATCCATCAACCCGGCGACATTGGCGTGGTTTCGCGCTCTGGCACCTTGACTTATGAAGCTGTCTATCAATTGACACAGCTTGGATTCGGCCAATCAACCTGTGTGGGTATCGGCGGCGACCCAATTATTGGCACGGGCTTTATCGACGTTTTGAGCCTCTTCAACGAGGATCCAGGAACCAGAGCCGTAATAATGATCGGCGAAATTGGCGGCACCGCCGAGGAAGACGCCGCGGAATTCATTAAGCAATACTTCAAGAAGCCCGTGGTCGCCTTTATTGCTGGACAGACGGCCCCCAAGGGGCGTCGGATGGGTCATGCAGGAGCGATTATCTCTGGCGGCCGCGGAACTGCGGCAGACAAGATAGCCGCGCTGAGACGGGCCGGGATACATGTGGCAATGAGTCCGGCGGAACTCGGTATGACCATGAAGCAGACCCTTGATGGCGCCTCGGCATAGGTTGCCCCTTCTTTCTTGCCTCGCCGAACCGAACGGCTTGCCTCGTTCACGCAGACTGCATATCCCTGATAATTGACTCAACGGCGCGGTCGGCGATGTGGTGACCGATTGTTCGAAGGACGGAGCAATCCAAGTGGCAGTGCAACGTACTCTTGCGATCGTCAAGCCAGATGCGGTTAGCCGTAATCTGACCGGTGAGATCTTGCGAAGAATCGAGGCCGCCGGCTTGCGTATCTGCGCCCTCAAGCTGATGCATTTGACCAGGTCGCAAGCCGAAAAGTTCTATGAAGTTCATCGCGAACGGCCTTTTTTCCACTCGCTTTGTGCTTACATGTCATCCGGACCGATCGCGGTTGCGGTGCTGGAGGGAGAGCAGGCGATCGGACATTGGCGCGATCTGATGGGGGCAACCGATCCACTCAAAGCAGCGCCGGGCACCATTCGCAAAGATCTCGGCGTTGACGTTGAGAGGAATGCGGTGCACGGCTCGGATAGCCCTGAAACGGCTGCCATTGAGATTCCATTTTTTTTCGGCCGGGTTGAACTCCACAGCCCGGTAGCGCAGTGAAACAATTGGTTAGCAACCGATCGCAACCCTAGTGGGGTGTCTGCTTGTTCGACAGGAATTCGGCATTCCCGCGCCTCTCGGCCGCAACTGAAGCCGCGCAGACTACGCCGACAACGATCAGAGGGCTCGCCCACTGGCTGAACGTCGAGGCGTTACAGCTCATAGCTCATCACACCAGCGCGGTTATTGCCTCGGTGCTGTTGTTTTGGCTGGCGGGCTGGCTGGTCCGAAAGCTCTTCCATGACAGCTGGATGAAGCGTGCGGTGCTGGTGCTCGACGAAGTTGTATTGCTGTGTATCCTCGTCTATTTTGCCTACGAGCTCCTGTTTCTGCTTTATTTGCGCACCCGAACCATGGCCATTAGTGGCTGAAGCGCTCCACACGCGGTTGACGACTAGTTCGGGCTTTGAGAGGCAGACCCTCAATTCGCTCGCCCCAAAGCCAGCTTTAGTCGAGCATGCTGCTGCTGTTAAAATTGGGCAATTGTGACGGGCACATCTGACACGCTTAGTTCCTGTCCATCATCCAAAGGAAACGATTTGCGTGAGCTGACGCTCAGCGAATTGGAGACAATAGTCTCCGAGGTTGGTGAGGCACGGTATCGTGCGCGTCAGGTAATGCACTGGTTGTGGCGGCATCAGGCATCGTCGCTGGAGGAAATGCGCGAGGTGCCGGCCCGTCTCCGGCAATATCTAGCTCAAAATTACCGGCTCGGCCATTTGACCGTTTCTCATGTCGCCCATGCAGCAGATGGCACTCGCAAGCTGCTGTTTAGACTGGCTGATGGCGCCGGGATCGAAGGCGTGATCATTCCCACGCACGATAGAACGACCTTATGCATCTCCAGCCAGGTGGGATGTGCGATGGCTTGCGAGTTTTGCGCAACAGCGCGCATGGGGCTTGTGCGAAATTTGAAAGCCAGCGAGATCCTTGGCCAGATCATCGCCGCCAGTACACAATGCACGCAAGCAGAGCGCCTGACCAACTACGTGTTCATGGGGATGGGCGAGCCACTGGCTAATTATCCGAATCTTGCTCGCGCACTAACCGTAATGACGGCTGAATGGGGACTGGCGGTCTCTCCCAGGCGTATTACCGTGTCGACGGTGGGATTGGCGCCCGTGATGGAGCGGTTGCTCGCCGAGTTCCCGGTGAATTTGGCGGTTTCGCTTCATGCCACCTCTGATGAGTTGCGCAATCAGCTTGTCCCGATCAATCGTCGTTATCCGCTCGCTCACTTGCTGGAGAGCTGCCGCCAGCTTCCGCTGGGGCATCGTCGAAGAATCACCTTTGAATACGTAATGCTCCAGGGCGTGAATGACTCTCCGGCGGATGCCGTCCGTTTGGCCCGGCTGGTCGCCCCGCTCAAGTGCAAAATCAATCTAATCTTCTTCAATCCTTTTCCGGGAGCGCCGTTCCAACCGACTCCGCGGTCACGGATAGAAGAATTTCAGGCGATTTTGCTCAGCAGAAACCTTACAGCTACCATTCGGGAAAGCAGAGGCGCGGAGATTGCCGCGGCTTGCGGCCAATTGTACGCCCAAGCCCGCATGCCGCGTTCGCGACTGACGGGTCTTAACCATTGCCCATCACCGTCGGACACCCGCGAAACGCAGCCACCGACCCTGCTTTGATATCGGGCAGCAAAGGCATACAGCGCAGACACAGCGGGGCATTTGAAATTGGACAAAAAGACCACAGTTGGAGTGATCGGCGGTAGCGGCTTTTATCAGATCGGCGGGCTCGAAGCGCTCGAGCAGGTGGAACTGACAACACCATTTGGCATGCCCTCTGACGTTTACTACCGTGGCCGGCTGGGCCCTACCGAGGTAGTGTTCCTGTCGCGTCACGGACGGGGACATCGCATTCTCCCGAGCGAATTAAATTACCGCGCTAACATCTATGGGATGAAAGAACTCGGGGTGGAATATCTGGTTTCAGTCAGCACCGCGGGCAGTATGAAAGAGCATATCGCGCCCGGAGACCTCGCGGTCGTGAGCCAATTCGTGGATCATACATACCAGCGGCGCCCGACCTTTTTCGGCGATGGGATTGTCGCTCACGTTTCACTCGCCGAGCCGGTGTGCAGCGCACTCAGCAAGGACTTGGCGGAAGCGGCGCGTGCCGTCGGTGCAAAGGTGCACGAAAACGCGACCTACCTTTGTATCGAAGGTCCCCAATTTTCAACTCGTGCCGAGTCGAATCTCTACCGCAGTTGGGGTGTTGACATTATCAGCATGACGGCTATGCAGGAGGCGCGACTCGCGCGTGAAGCCGAGCTTTGCTATGCAGTGCTGGCCCTGGTCACGGATTATGACTGCTGGCATCAAAGCGTTGGCGCGGTCGACATCGGTGAGATTCTTAGAGTGATGAGGCTTAATGTTGCAGTCGCCCAGCAAGCGATCGTTAGATTGGCCCATTTACTGGCTCAACGGCCGCGCAACTGTGACTGCTCCAAAGCACTTGAGGGTGCAATCATTACCGACCAGGCCCTCATTCCGGCGGAGACGGCGGCTCGCCTGGAGCCGATTATTGGCAGATACCTCGAACGAGCGAAGTCAGGAGCAAGCTGATAGAACCGTGGCGCCCACCGCTCGGAGCTTGCGAGACGGAGACGATCGAATGGACCGCTTTCAGGATCCTGGAGAGGAAATAAGCGATTAATGAGCATCGTCGCAGTTGGCGCAGTTGCATACGACACAATTGAGACGCCGCACGGCACGGTAACCCGCGCACTGGGTGGCTCGCTCACCTATTTCGCTCTGGCCGCACGTTTCTTTGGTCCGGTCAGTATAGTGGCCGCGATTGGAGATGATTTCCGAGAAGAGGACCGGCAGTTGTTGATTGAGCGTGGGATTGACACACGTGGCCTGGTCCGGCGCCCGGGCAAAACCTTCTATTGGCATGGCCGCTATCACGAGGACATGAATGTGCGCGATTCGGTCACGACCGATCTGGGCGTATTTGCTGATTTCATGCCAGAGCTCTTATCAGACCAACGACGAGCGGACTTCGTTTTTCTCGCCAATATTTCACCCAGGTTGCAAGAGCATGTACTCTCTCAGGTACTGAGTCCGCGGATTGTAGCAGCCGATACGATCAAGTTCTGGATTGAGAATGACCGGGCCGGCTTCATTCGGTTGATGCCGCGCTTCCATATTTTAACGGTTAACGACGAAGAAGCCCGTTTGCTGGCCGGCGAACACAATCTCGTAAAGGCAGGCAAGGCAATCCTCAAAATGGGGGCTCGCATCGCACTCATAAAGCGCGGCGAGTACGGGGTCCTACAGTTCAGTCCCGATTCGATCTTTGCCGTACCGGCGTGGCCTTTAGAAGAGGTGGTTGACCCGACAGGTGCAGGCGATGCTTTTGCAGCCGGAGTGATGGGCTGGCTGGCCCGCTGTGGCCGGATTAATGAATCCATCCTCCGAGTCGCCGTAATCTACGGCAGTGTGATGGGGTCATTTGTGGTCGAGAAGTTCTCCATCGAACGACTGCTTGGTCTTACGTGGCAGGACATCGAAAGCCGCTACCGCGCCTTTATCGAATTGACTGACTCACACCATTCGCGATGGATGTCTCAATAGTTGTGCCGCTCTTCAACGAGCGGGACAACCTCGCTCCGCTGCATCAGGAATTGGACTGTGTAATGCGGCGGCTGAACCGCTCGTACGAAATCATCTTCGTTGACGATGGGAGCACTGATGGTGGCGGGCAGGTGCTGCGCGAGATCAAAGCCCGGGACCATCATGTTCGAGTGATGCGGCTGGCACGCAATTCGGG
Organism: Pseudomonadota bacterium; assembly: GCA_021323945.1. GTDB lineage: Bacteria > Desulfobacterota > Binatia > Binatales > Binataceae > JAMXLL01. The sequence goes on from JAJPKA010000003.1 coordinate 177,179, forward strand.
GCAAACCGCAGCGCTGGCATGCGGCTTACAGCATGCCGCCGGTACGGTGGTGGTCGCGATTGACGGGGATGGCGAAAATGACCCGGCAGATATACCACGCCTGATCGCCAAAATTGACGAAGGCTTTGATCTTGCCAGTGGCTGGCGTACCGAGCGTTGGCGGTCAGCGAGATTTACTCGCCGCCTGCCGTCGATTGTCGCAAACGCCCTGATCGCGCGAATGACCGGCGTCGAACTTCATGATTTCGGCTGCACGTTGAAAGCCTATCGAGGAGATCTCGCGCGGCGTTTGATGTTGTACGGCGAGATGCATCGTTTCGTGCCCGCAATCGCTGCCGAGCAGGGAGCACGGATTGTCGAAGTACCGGTGAACTTTCGCGCTCGGCGCGCGGGTCGCTCAAAATATGGGCCCGGTCGCATTGTGAGAACAATTCTGGACTTGATAACAGTTAAGTTTTTAACCAGCTATTCCACGCGCCCAATTCAGGTTTTCGGTCTCATTGGTTTGCTAATGGGGGCGCTTGGTGTCTTATGGACGGCTATACTCGTTTTCGAGAAAGTCGTCTTAGGCGCGTCTCTGAGCCGGCGGCCGGCGCTGTTGCTCGCAATCCTGCTGATCGTTGTGGGCGTGCAACTGGTGAGTATCGGCTTGATTGGGGAGATGCTCGCACGGACTTATCACGAGTCGCAGGGGAAGCCAATTTACGTCGTTAAAGAGGAATTTTGAGAGTCGGCGGAGCGAAACTGGCCGTTGGCGGGGAACGCGCGCAGCCCTGATGACGAGGTGCAAGCTAAAGCGGAGCCTTTCATGAACATCGCGGTTGTCGGTACAGGATACGTCGGATTGGTAAGCGGCACTTGTTTCGCTGAGAGCGGCAACGAAGTCGTCTGCGTTGACATCGATCGCGCACGGATCGACGCACTGAACGCCGGCATCATCCCGATCTATGAGCCTGGCCTGGAAGAACTGGTCAGGCGCAATATCAAAGAACGGCGGCTCAGCTTTACCTGTGATCTGCGCGCCGCCGTGGAACAGTCGATGGTCTCGTTCGTCAGTGTCGGCACCCCGATGAGCCCCAACGGGGCCGCGGATCTAACAGGCGTATTCTCGGTCTCAGAGGAAATTGCGCGTGCCGCTAAGGGCTATCATATCATTGCCATCAAGAGCACCGTGCCCGTGGGAACCAACGACCGCATACGCGAGCGCATCAAGCCGATTGCAAACTCACGCATTGATGTCTGCTCGGTACCCGAATTTCTCAAAGAAGGCTCTGCCGTTGAGGATTTCATGCGTCCGGATCGCGTGGTGATCGGCAGTTCGAGCGAACAAGCGACCGCCATCCTGCGGGAAATTCATGCGCCATTTGTCCGAACCGACAACCCCATTTTGGTGATGCATCCGCGCTCCGCCGAATTGACCAAATACGCGTCCAACGCGATGCTGGCGCTGCGCATTTCTTTCATTAATCAGATGGCCAACCTGTGTGAAGCAGTGGGCGCGGAAATTAATGACGTGCGGCGCGGCATGGGTGCCGACCGGCGCATCGGTTCGCAGTTCCTTTTTCCGGGCGTCGGTTATGGCGGCTCCTGCTTTCCCAAGGATGTCCAGGCCCTGATTCACAGCGCCGCGGAGCATCATCTTGAGTTCACCATGCTGAAGGCGACCGATGAGGTCAATGCCCGGCAAAAACGTCTGCTCTTCGAACGGGTTCAGCAACACTTCGGCCCCGATCTGACCGGACGCTGTTTCGCGATCTGGGGACTTGCCTTCAAGCCCCGCACCGACGACATGCGGGAAGCTCCGTCGTTGGTGATGATCGAGGAATTGCTCAAGGCTCATGCGCGAGTGCAGGTGCACGACCCCGAGGCGCTCGAGAATGCGCGGAAGATCTTTGGCGATCGCGTCAGCTATCATCGCACCAATTACGAAGCCCTTTCGCAGGCTGACGCGCTCATAATCCTCACTGAATGGAACGAGTTTCGTCATCCAAATTTTCAACGAATCCGAGCGGAATTGAAGCAACCAGTGATTTTTGACGGCCGCAACCTGTATGACCCGGCGCTGATGAAAGCGCTGGAATTCAGATACTACTCGATAGGCCGGCGTCCAATTTGAGCCGTTCCGCGCTAGCTCCTGTCGCCATAATGAACAATCGAAAAGCAGAACTGCTCGGGCGACGCCAGAAGCACCCTAAATGACCCGGGCGCAAAATTATCTTTCACGTGAGGAACCAATCTGATTATGCGGATTTTGGTGACGGGGGGCGCTGGCTTTATCGGTTCCCATACAGTCGATGTGCTGAGGGCCACTGGCGCCTACGACATTGCTGTGCTCGACAATCTGTCCACAGGCAAACGCGAGCGGCTTCATCCCACGATCCGTTTCTATCAGGCCGATATCCGCAACGGCCACGAAGTCAGGCTAATCATGGACCGCGAGCATCCCCAGATCCTCTTGCACTTGGCCGCCCAACTCGATGTGCGCAAGTCCGTGGCGGAGCCCGAATTCGATGCGGAAGTTAACATTGGAGGCTTCCTTAAACTAATGGAAGCCGGTCGGGAATTTGGACTGCAACGAGTCATCTTCGCTTCAACCGGCGGTGCGATCTATGGCGAACAGGAGCAGTTTCCATGTAACGAGAGCCATAAATGTTGTCCGTTGAGTCCCTACGGTGTCTCAAAATTGGCAACGGAGGCCTATCTATTCTTTTACAAGATGCAGTACGGCATCGATTATGTCGCGCTGCGATATAGCAACGTTTATGGGCCTCGCCAGGACCCGCATGGCGAGGCGGGGGTTGTTGCAATTTTCTGCGGCCGGATGCTCGCCCATCAGGCTTGCACGATCTACGGCGACGGCGAGCAGACGCGTGACTATATCTACGTGGGCGACGTGGCACGCGCTAATCTGGCTGCATTGGAGAAGCGCGCTTCCGGCGCGTTTAACATCGGCACGGGGGTGGAAACCAGCGTCAATCAACTTTTCCAACTGTTGGCCGAAATTGCAGGGGCCCCGCAGTTGCCAATACGTGCGGCTCAACGACCCGGCGAGCAGCGACGCTCGGTAATTTCGCCGGCACGGGCCGCCGCCGAGCTGAACTGGCAACCGCAGGTACCCCTCAAGGAAGGATTGAAGCTGACTTTTGAGTCCTTCAGGGCAGCTGCTGAATCCTGAAGAAGTCTTCCGATGCGACTGCTGGCCTTATTGCGCGCCTTAACGACCGTGCGATGCTATCCTGAAGGAACATCGGGAGACGGCGACAAAATGGTCCAGCCAACGATGAGTAGGCAGTACACAATCCAAACCCCGCGCTTGCTTCGCGATTAAATGACCGCGCCCGAACTGCTCCGCAATTTTTCGATTATCGCGCATATCGATCACGGCAAGTCAACGCTTGCCGATCGTCTGCTGGAACGCACCGGCGCACTGTCCAAGCGCGAGCTCAAAGAGCAGTTTCTGGACTCGATGGAGCTCGAGCGCGAGCGCGGTATCACCATCAAGGCGCGTTCAGTCCGGCTTAATTATGTCGCCCGCGACGGTAAGAGCTATGTGCTCAATCTGATCGACACACCAGGTCACGTGGACTTCGCGTATGAAGTTTCACGCAGTCTCGCCGCATGCGAAGGCGCATTGCTGGTGGTCGATGCGAGCCAGGGCGTTGAAGCCCAGACCCTGGCCAACGTCTACATGGCGCTCGATCATGGGCTCGAGATCATTCCGGTTATCAACAAGATCGATCTGCCTGGTGCCGACGTCGAGCGCACGCGCAATGAGATCGAACAGATTGTCGGGTTGGACGCCTCGAACGCGATATTGACTAGCGCTAAAGAAGGGATTGGGATTGACGAGGTCCTCGAGGCCGTCGTCACACGCATCCCAGCGCCCCCCGCAAATGGAGCGCGCCCTCTTCGTGCTCTCGTTTTCGATAGCTGGTATGACCCATATGAGGGTGTTATCAGCCTGGTTCGGGTATTTGACGGCGAGCTGCGGCGCGGAATGCGGTTGCAGCTAATGGGAACCGGAAAACGCGGGGAGTTGATGCGCCTGGGTTTTTTTACCCCCCACGAGCAGCCGGCTGATCGCCTCGGGCCCGGGGAAGTCGGCTTTATTGTCGCCGGCATCAAAGACGTTGCCGATATGCGTGTCGGCGATACGGTAACCGATGCTGACCGTCCCGCGAGCGAACCGCTGGCCGGCTTCAAGGAACTGAAGCCGATGGTATTTGCCGGTCTGTATCCAACCGAAGCGAATCAATATACCGCATTACGTGATGCGATCGATAAGCTGAGGCTCAACGACGCCAGTCTTGTCTTCGAGCCCGAAACATCGCAAGCGCTGGGTTTTGGTTTCAGAGCTGGCTTTTTGGGCCTGCTGCATATGGATATCGCTCAGGAGCGACTCGAGCGGGAGTTCGGACTAGATCTGGTGGTCACCGCCCCCACCGTCGCTTATCGGGTAAGAACGACGTCGGGCGAGACAAAGATTGTTGACAACCCAAGCCGCTTGCCACCCGAGAACGAAATCGAGGCAATCGAGGAACCATTTATTCTCGCGGAAATTCATGTACCCGAAGCCTATCTGGGCGCCGTGATGCGCTTATGTGAAGAGCGCCGCGGGGTTCAACGCGAACTGCGCTATGCGGGCCATCAACGTGTAATTCTAAGTTATGAAATGCCCTTGGCTGAAATCGTTTTCGATTTCTACGACCGCCTCAAGTCAGTGTCGCGGGGCTATGCCTCCCTGGATTATGAGTTTCTGGACTTCCGTCCAGAGCATCTGGTTAAATTGGACATCCGCATCAATGGCGAGGTGGTGGACGCGCTTTCAATGATTGTTCATCGTGACAGGGCGTTTGAGCGGGGTCGGGCGTTGTGCGAAAAAATGCGCGAATTGATACCTCGCCAAATGTTCGAAGTTGCTATTCAAGCCGCGATCGGTGCAAGGATCATCGCGCGGGAAAGTGTCAAGCCGCTGCGCAAAAACGTTACCGCCAAGTGCTATGGCGGCGACATCACCCGCAAGCGCAAGCTGCTTGAAAAGCAGAAAGAAGGCAAAAAGCGCATGAAGCAGGTCGGACGTGTCGAAATCCCGCAAGAGGCGTTTCTCGCCCTGCTCAAGGTCGGAGAGTAGCCGCTCGCGTGGCCCAGCCGGTTCGTCAACTTACTAAATCTCAGCCCGCTGTGCGTTCAGTCCCACCTGAATCGCACAAGTCGGTAATCCGCGAATATGTCGAAGCCTTTGGCGTTGCCCTTGTCCTGGCCATCATTTTGCGCACCTTCTTCATCCAGGCTTATAAGATTCCTTCGGGCTCAATGGAGCCGACCCTTCTCATCGGCGATCACATCATTGTTAACAAGCTCGGCTACGGCCTTCGGATGCCCGATTCGGTGTTCGGGTTTACGCCATTTTCCGACGAAATCCCTTACGGTAAGTACCTCTTCCAGCTAGAACCCGTACATCGGGGCGATGTGGTTGTCTTCGTTTTCCCGGAGGACCGCACCAAGGACTTCATCAAACGCGTAATCGGAATTCCGGGCGATACAGTGGAAATTAAAGGCGGAATTCTCTACCTGAACGGCGCTCGAGTGCCAGACCCACATGCCCACTTCGACAAGCCATCGGACGAGCGCCAGCCCGGTTCTCAGGCAGACTACATGGCCCCATTAAAATTGGCATCGAACCAATACTTCATGATGGGTGACAATCGCGATCACAGCTATGACAGCCGTTTTTGGGGGCCGATTACACGCGATGCGATTGAAGGCCGCGCAATGTTCATCTATTGGTCGTGTGCCGACCAGAGCTCCACGGCGAGTTGCTTTTACGATGTCCGCTGGTCGCGAATTTTTAAGCTGGTACGCTAAGAGTTGCCAAGTGGGCAAGACTATTCAGGGAGGTTGCGGTGGCTGACGAAGCGGCTGCCAGAGTGGAAGCATTACTCGAACAACTAGGAGCACGCTTCGAGTTGGTGCTCGAAGCGGTCACGGGCTTCGGCGGCAGGATCGACGCTCTTCGCGAGGAGATGGCCGGCCAATTCACCGAAGTTGGCCGCCAGATTCGGTTCCTTTCCGATCGAATTGCCGAAGATCGCGCCGCCACCGCGGCGAATCGAGCCGACTTGGGAGCGGAAATGGTTCGGTTGGGCGAAATGATCGGCGCCACGAGCGTCGAGTTTCGCGAGCAACTGGCAACGACTCGCAGCCAATTGGAACAGAGGGTTGAAGCCGTGGCGAAACAGGCAATCCGCGATGAACTGGCGGCCGCGAGTGACCAATTACGCACCGAAATCGTCAAGGAAATTACGGCTGTTGCCGAGCTAACCCGCGGCGAAATCACCTCCGCACGAGACAAACTCAATCGCGAACTGCCTGCCGCCGCCGCTGAGGTTCGCGAGCAAATCTCATCCTCTTCTGATTCATTGATTAAGCATTTGGACAACGAGCTGAAACAGACGCATAAGGCATTGGCCAGTCTGGCACGCAAATTCGAGCGGTTCGACGACCGCGTCACCATTCAAGCCAAAGAGCACGAACAGCGACTCCGGAAACTGGAGCAACGCCGTGCCTCCCGCTGAACAGCCCTTGACCGCATAGCGGAAGCGCCTCGCCGGCCGTTTATCCGGACATCAAAAAGCGGGGTAGGCGAACGGCAACTGATTTCTTCATTGAGTCAGCCCGTTTCAACGCGGCACATCACCGGGACCCAGAAACGGAGGCCTGATTTCAGATAACGTGACGATTTTCCAGCTACTGGCGTCTCGGCGCACCGTATAACAGGCCCGCACTCGTTCGAGCACTGAACCATCCGTCCTGTAGCGTGTCACATCTGCGAGAATCATCGCCAGATCGTCGGCCATAGGCCAGCTCTTGAACCGATCCACGCCGGAACGGGCCCATCCTCGTTCCCTTAATTCCGTCATAATCCTGGCGAAATTCCTCTGATGTTCTCCTTCGCTGGCGCATTGACTCAGGCCCTGTCGACCGGTGACCCAGGCGTAAGGAAACGCGAATTTCTCGCTGAAGGCGTCGATATCCTCCCGATTAAATGCGGCGATGTACGATTGGTAGAAGTCTTCCAAATCTTTGGTAAGCTGCTCGGTAGTCACTGGCCAGCACCTAGGTAAGTTCAACGCCGGGCCTCACCCTTACGGGTTTGCCTAGGCTTTTTCAGATCCGCGGTCACTCACCCGGACGGGGTTGAATCGCAGCAAAATTGCCCGGGTTCTCTTCCATCGCGTCGCGCACTTCGGGATGCTCCTGAAGGAAATCGCGAAGGTCGCGGTGCCGGTTAAGATAATGTTGGTCGTTAATTAGCGAAGGTTTAAAAGCTAGAGCACGAGCGATAGTTGGGTGTTCTTCGGCAAAGCTGTCCCAGGTCCGCAAGGCTCTGGAATCAATATCGTTGGGGTTCGCGGCTTCAAATACGATAGTAGTATTACCCTGAGTAACCGAGCCCAACACGCGGCCACCAGAAGGCTCCTGTGGTTGTGACTGTCCCCTGGCTAAGTTGGGCAACACGCTTAGCGTCATTACCACAAGGGCGAGCAGACAGTAGCGTCTCATACAAGACCTCCAGGATTACAGAGACTGAGCTTGGAAGCACGGATAGCTGTGAATCCGGTGCCTGATAGCCGTTGCTCTAAGTAAATGGTAACGCAACCATCTCCTCATTCCAATTTTTTAATTTGCGACAAGTCGCTTGGAAGCCGCGTCAGGTGTGTTGAACAGCGATAGATTCGCCGATGCCAGGCGCATTAATAAATAAAAAAGAGCCGGCTTGCAGGGGCCGGCTCTTTGTTAGGCCATAGGACCGCTTCACGCGGCCTTTTTCTTGCGGCTATTGCCGCCATCAGGCGTTAAGTGTTTTTCTTCGCGGACTGAAAACCGGCCGTCCAACAGCGCCATCTTTTCGACAACACCGCCGTACTCCAACTCACTCATTGGTAGCATTGCCGGTCCAGAGAATCCCTGCGCTCGAATTTCCGCGGCCTTGGCGGACACATTGTTGCGGACCCAGTCCCAGAACGGGTGATCGAACACATCGACCGCCTCAGTGAACTTTCCCTCGTGGACACAAAATGCTGCGCCGCTCACCACAGCAGGCCCGTCAAAGTAACTTATCGTTGAATTGAGCTTGACAGGCATCAGTGGTCCATGATGGCTGCCGCGCATCGTACCGGCAACATAATGTCCAATGCGAAAAGGCGAAAGGATTTCGCCAGTTGCCGGGAAGTTTCCCTGCGAGCGCACCAACGCCACTGGATCATCCTTGCCGGTATAAGTGCCGGCAATGTTATGCAGCCGTGAGGTAGAGACCACGCAAGCGATCTCACCAGTCGCCCGGTTGCGGATGGACTCGATGACAAATCGCTCATTGTCGCGCAGCAGGCAGGCAATATCATACAATTCTTCGGGGGCGTTCAATTCGATGATACGATCGCCCTCGGTGTAGTTGACATCCATGATGGTAAAGGTGAAACCCTTCGCCATCTTGGGTGACAACAACAAGCCCGCATTGTGCATCGGATCAGCAAATGCGAGATACAATGGCAGATTGTAAGCACCGGGGTCGGTTTTGTCGGCAGCGAAGAAGATAAATGGTTCGTTGGGACGCTCCTCGAATTCCATCTCACAAGAGGCAGGTCCAAGCCCGCGCACGTTGCCCGAAAAGGAATCTTTGAGCAGGTCCTGACCAGCTCCGTACAATCCCTGTTCGCGCGCCACCTTGGTCCCCGCCATAAAGGCATCCCATGCCAGCTGATGGATCTTGGGATCATCCACCCCACGATCGTGCGCCATCAGCACCGCGACGTCGTCGCCAGTGGAACTAACGTAGACGTCACTCAGGAGGTTCTTGCCATTCTCGCGGACGAACTCCTCAACCGCTTGCTTCAACCGTGCGCTCGGTTTGATGTGGCCGCCGATTGAACCCACGTCGGCCTTGATCACTGAGAGCGTTGTCTTCATAGCTTTGTGCCTCCAAGCCGGGAATCTGGATTGTGACCCGCCATGGTCTCGGACTGGAAACGGCTCAAAGGCCGGGTCGAACAACCGCAGCTAGCACCACATGACCCGGACGGCCGCGACGGATTTATTTGGTAACCGTCTGCCGTTAATTCGTCAGCCGAGACCCAGCGTAGAGCGCCACTAACAACGGTATCGCAATGAACACAAGCACGTTGCCGTTCCCCACCCCGCAAAGAAATATAGGTGAGTACGCTCTTGCCGCAATTTTCGCAGCGTGCCATCGGGAATGTGGATAAACTGGGCGCAGATTCGCGCATATTTAGATTTTCTTATAGTAGTCCGATAACAGTGGCGAAAGCAATTGACTTTCAGGGTACCCGGCAGACGGCTTTTCGCAATCGCCTAAGACTTTGAAAGGCGATTTGCGCGAAAGACGAATTAGTCAACCTACTGGAGAAAGCCAGGAAGCAGCCAAATGACACTCCTTGCCTCCGATTTAAACGCTCGAACTATCGCTGACCGCCTAGCCGCCGGACGCTTGGCCGCCCGCGATGGACGAACCTATAACCTGCGACTAACCGATCTGCGAGCAGTCCGGCCGCGCGCGGGATGGTTGCGGTTTGCCCTGAGTGTGCGGGACCAGACTGGGCAGCTTGCTTCGACGCCGCTGGCAGCTGGAATCATAAGCGCGGGGGGCCGCGGCGTGAAGCCCTGGCTGGAAGTGAGCATAAATCCGCAACTCGAATTCGCTGATGGTGAAAAACTCGATGGCCGCCTGGCAGGGCTCGAGGAGGCACTAATAGACCTGATTGGCACATTGATTCCCCCTGGTGGTCATTTGATGGTCGAGTACGAAAGTCCCCCTCACACCGAAACTCATCGTGCACTGCTACTGGGCGTGCCCGCCGCCGCGACCTACCTCGGAAACCTGATGTTTAACGCAGGATTCCGTGGCCACTTTAAGGATTGGTACATCTCCGAAGGGGGTCACGAAGGGCCGCGGAAGCTTCAGGGAAATAAATCGCCAAGCGAAACCGCGGCGCGCGAGGCCTTGAGGTCTCATCTGACCGAACTCGCAAAATTTATCACGCGTCCCACTCCCGAAAATGAAGCCGATGCTGCCGTGATCACACGGGCTCGAGCGCGAGCAGACAAGATTCTACGAGACTTTCATGATGCGGGTTGATGCATTCGCCGACCCATCCGTCCGAGAATTTTAGCCAGGACCCGCTTCGAACTGACCTGGAAAGATCAAGCTCGAACGTAAGTTTGGCCCAGAGCACTCGGTGCCTTGGCCTGACCGCCAAAGGTCGCTAGTACAATCACGGTAAGTGCATACGGCAGTGCCAGGAAGAGCTGGTAGGGTAAGCCGCTATTCGCAGCCTGCAGGACGAATTGCAACGCCATCGCCGCCCCGAACAACAGGGACGCCGCCGCAATTCCGTAAGCATTCCAGCGTCCGACAATCACGACCGAAAGCGCGACAAACCCTCGTCCGGCCGAGATCCCCTCTACAAATGTATTGGTATACGCCAGAGTCAAGTAGGCGCCGGCTAAGCCCGTCAAGCCTCCTGCGAGCAATAACGCCTCCCAGCGCAGACGATAAACGTTGAGGCCGAGGGCCTCGGCCGCTTCGGGTCGCTCGCCGGCTGCGCGTATAGACAGCCCGTAACGCGTTCGTCTCAGCAAAAACCCCGTCAGGGGCACCAGCATAAACGCTCCATACACAATGGCGTTCTGATTGAATAGAACCGGACCCAGGACCGGAACGCGAGCGAGAGGACCAAGCCCGATCGGCTGTATGGGGTTGACCGTAAAAGTTTTTCCGGTTATGCCGAAAGACCATCGGTACAAAACGCCCGTCAAGCCTGCCGCCAGGATGTCAAGCGCAGTTCCTGCGACCACTTGATTGACCGCGAGATTGACCACCAGGGCTGCTAGCAGGGCGTTCATCGTGGCCGCTGCACCTATTGCTGCCACTAAACCTAACGTCCGACTACCGCTGAAGTAGGTGGCGGCGAACGCGAAGAACGCTCCGTTCAACATCGCCCCCTCGATGCCAATATTTAGGACGCCGCTCTGCTCGACCAGCAGCTCGCCGAGGGCGGCCAGCAGAATCGGTGTCGCCATTGCGATTGTGGACGTGAAGAACGCTTGCATGGACGCTCGCCCAGCATGGCCCGCTCGTTTGGAAGCCACGACTGTTTCTGAAAGACTCTGGTCCGATCAGCCGATTAACATGATCTAATTGAATTTCGGATGCGTGTCGAAGTTAGCTTGCGCGTATCGAAAAAAGCGCGGCGCGAGTAATTCTTTTATCTGACGAAAGCCACGCGGCGTTTGCTGCGACTTCAATTGATCCTATCCTGCCTCGCAATCCTAAACTTAGCCAACATGTCGAGTGGAACTTTGGTAGCCGCCCAGCTTGAGCATCAACATAACGCCTTGAAAGATCGAAGCTAGGGAAGCCGGCCGCAATTCAAAACTGGCTTACTCTCGTTTGTATCTTAAAGTCTGTGATGACTATCTGGACAATGCTCTGACGATTTGGAGGTAGAGGAGTTGGGCACCATCTCGGATGATTTGCAGGAGCTGAAGCTACCGTTGCACGCCGACCCGTCCGGCATTGTCTGCCTTTTGCCCAGAGTCGGCCTACTGTTTCTCTTTGTCATTGCCTTCTTCAATGCCGACGGACGAGCGGGATCCTTGAATAAGACGGTGGTGACGAAGTTTCACCCAGCGATACCTCATGGTCCGAAAAAGGTCGGCGAATGTTGGACGAACTCAATCGCCGTCCCGCGATTAGATGCATGGCGCTGTATCACAGATAATCAAATCTACGATCCTTGCTTTTCCAGCCGTGGCTTGAAGGACGCCGTGATTTGCAATGCCAATCCAGCAGACGGCAGTCCTGGGTTCGTTCTTGAATTGGCCAAACCACTCCCCTCGAGATCGCGCCCTTCCGGCTCACGACGTCCCTGGCTCTTGAAGCTCGCCGACGGCTCAACATGCGAGCTTCAAACCGGGACCATTCCGTTGGTCGCGGGGTTGGAGGTTCCATATGGCTGTTCCGATTCCAGCGGATGCAACCATAACGGCTGTCCGCGCATGACCGGCCTGACAGCCAAATTTCAGCAAGATAAGTTGTGGATGGCTGACAAGCTAACCTTCCGTTCATCAAAGAGAGGACTTGAACTGATAAACCGTAAAGCCGTCGCGGTCTTGGCCATATGGCAATAGTACCGCAGTCTCATTTCGGTACTTCTGCTCTTGCGGTAGCGAGTCTTAGCGTTTCCTCCAGCTCCGGCCAATCCGCCTTTAGACGTGCTGCGAGGAAACCGGCTTGGTTCATTCGAGCGCTCTGTCTCACGGCGAATAGCTCAGGAAAGAGAATTCAGTGCGAAACCTCACTTGCCGGAAAGGTTTAGAGGCAGCCATAACTCGGCTATTCTGACACTCAATTCACCAAGGATCGTACGAATGCTAATCGGCTGATTGGTCTGCCTGGAATTCAGCAGTGGAGATTGCCCTGTGGAAGAAAAGTGCGAGTGGATGGGCTATCGGCGACCCTATGGAGGCGGTTGCCCCGGCCAGCTCGCTGCCAGTCATAATCCACTGCGAATCGGGCGCTACGGTTGCACGTGAAGTCAGAGTTAGGCTGCAGCTGAGCGCCCGTCGAAAAAACACTCCAACGACACCCAGTACTGGGTGCAATCGCCTGCAGCGCCGATGTGCCGCACTCGCCGGACAACTCGTTGAGGAAAGACGGCAGGTAGGATTGCCTTTTCGCGCAAGGTTTCTGTATTCAAGCTTACGCTCCGGCGCTGCGCAATAGCACCCGCAAACGCGATCGCGCTCGAAACAGGCGGCCGGCAACCGTTAATTTCGCGACGTTTCGGCTTGCCGGCAAAACGACCCGCCGGTTGCTGTTTAAGACGTCGGTTCAGTAGCCGCTTGCTGCGCTGTTTCCCTCATTAACTTTTGTATTTGTTGCTGCAACGCAAACATTTTCTGATGAAACTGCGCCATCCGGGCAACCTGGTCATCGCGCAAAACGCCGCGGATTTTTATGGACGCGGCCAGAGCTTCGCGTTGAATTTCTCCGTCAAGCTGAACCACCTTGTCTTCAAGCGGGGCCAGGTCAGCTGCACTGAGGTGGCCGGGAGCGAGCAGCCGGTTTGCAATCTGCTCGTGAACCAATTGCAATTGTTGAATCCAAGGAGCGGTGCGCGATCGGCTCGAGCGCAAGATTTCACCGATCTGTTTCTGCTGAGCTGCGCTTAAGTGCGCTGCTCGCATCCCAATTAATAGTGCCGGAACTATCACTGGCGGAGGAGGGAAACCACTCCAAGTCGAGAAGAAGAAGTTCTTGTCGGGCTCCGGAGCGGCGCCTGTCACCATCGGCTGAGACCATCCGGCCGAAGACCAGAAGGTCACCAAAACACAGGTTAATACCAGTCCTGCTCTTCTCATGCCTGTTAACTCCAATCTATTTTCTGTTAAGACGCGACACGTCGAAAAAAAATCACGTCTCGATCGGCCATTCGGCAATCGGTGCAGACTCGACGGGAGTGGCGTTTTGAGACATGCTTACCTCAGCAGGAGAGAACGAGATGCAGGCTAAGCCAATTCCCGTGCCGGACGAGCTGACACGCCCGTTCTGGGAAGCGGCCCGGGAACATCGGCTCGTCGTGCAACGTTGCATTGCCTGCGGCTATTACAACCATCCGCCTCGAAGCGCCTGTGATGCGTGTTTGGCGCAGCAGCTACGGTTCGAGCAAGTCAGCGGACAGGGTCGCATTTATTCGTTCACGGTGATGCATCAGCGCGACGTCCCAGGCTTCGAAGCGGAGGCGCCTTTCATAAATATAGTGGTCGAGCTCAACGAACAACCAATGTTATTAATGGTTTCAAATCTGCCTTTCTCCGAGCGCGAGCGAGTACGTATTGGCACTCCAGTAAAGGTCGACTTTGAAGAGCGCGGCGAGATAGTGGTTCCGCAATTTAGGATCCTTGATCCCTAGGACGGTTCAGCGCTCGAAGCTTTCGCATCGAGGCTCCTTTTGAGTTGATCGAACGTGTGCGCGATGAAGCGCACTCAGACGAGAAAAAGCAATGAGCTCCACGCGCGGCAGGACTGCGATAGTTGGGATCGGCTATTCCGAGATCACACGTCGGTCAGAAAAGCCATTGGGCTTGTTGGCGGTCGCTGCATGCCGTGCGGCGATCGATGATGCAGGGCTCGATCCTTCCCAAATCGATGGTCTAACGACGTATCCCGAGTCACCCTTTGCTGGTGCTGGTAATCGCGACGGGATCGACGTCGTTAGCGTTATGTATATCGTTAATCACTTACCGTTGGCGGCCGATATTCGATGGTATGCGCAAATCGAGACCGGGATGATTGCCAGCCCGATAATCGAAGCTGCCAATGCGCTTATTGCCGGGGCCTGCGAATACGTGCTGGTCTGGCGGGCCATGCACCGACCGGAGGGGCGTCCCAGAGTTGGCACCAGTGGTGCTCCGCGGGCGCCGGGAGAAGCGCAATTCATGGCGCCATGGGGTTGTACGAGCATCGTCCAATGGCATGCGCTGGCATGGCAGCGCTATATGCATCGGTACGGAGCAACCCGCGAAGCACTGGCGGCATTGGCGGTCAACAGCCGGCGCAATGCCAATCTGAATCCGCGTGCTTTTTTCTACACGCAACCAATGACCCGCGATGATTATTTCAATTCGCGGTGGATTGCCGAGCCTCTATGCCTCTACGACTGCGATGTGCCGGTAGACGGCTGCGTCGCCCTGGTGATGACAACGGCGGAGCGGGCGCGCGATCTGAAAAATCCGCCGGCCTACATCGCCGGCTGGGGACAGAACACTGCACCGCGCCGCACCCTGCTCCATTACGCCTTGGACGATTATATGGAATGCGGCGGCTCCTTGGCGCGAAAATTGTGGCGCTCGGCCGGTCTGGGACCGGCGGACATGGACGCGGCGGAACTTTACGATGGTTTCAACCCCTCGACCCTTTATTGGCTGGAGGCAGCCGGCTTCTGTCGCCAGGGAGAGGCCTGCATATTCGTGCATGACGGGCGAATCGCGCTCGAAGGCGAGCTGCCTGTCAACACCTTCGGCGGCAGTTTGAGCGAGGGCAGGTTGCATGGAATGGGACACATTGCCGAAGCTGTGCGACAAGTGACTCACCGTGCTGAACAGCGACAGATTAAAGATGCTGAGGCGGTATGCGCCATCGACGGCTCGCCGATGCTGCGTGGGAGTGGTATTGTTGTTACCAGCTCGCCTTAGCTATCCGAGGTACCACTGAACGGAAGCATCCAAGCGGCTGGCGGCAACTGAATGAGTACCTACCTTTATGAGGTCCTCGAGCGCCTGATCGCCTTCGACACGGTGAGCTCGCGCACCGTCCTCCCCGCAGTCGAATACCTCGCCGACCACTTGAGCGGCCACGGCTTCAAAACTGCAATCCACAGAATTGACGTGCTTGGTCTACCGCAGGCGAACCTTGTCGCGTGGGCGGGTCCGCCATCACCCGACGGCCTGATCATCACCGGACATCTCGATACCGTGCCGTTCGAAGGTCAACCCGGATGGGAACGCAATCCCCTCCAAATGGAGATCGATGCTGAGCGAGTGTACGGGCGCGGCAGTTCGGACATGAAAGGATTTTTGGCGCAATGCGCCGAAGCAGCACGGACACTGGACAAAGCGCGGCTCAAACGTCCGGTAGTCTTTGTCATCACTGCCGACGAAGAAGTCGGAATGCTTGGCGCTCGCGAGCTTGCCCCTGCTTTGCAAGGGCTTCTGGGCGATATTCCGCGGCCCAGTCTGGCCTGGATTGGCGAACCGACCTCCTACAGCGTTCTGCACGCGCATAAGAGCATATGCTCCTTTGAGGTTCGGGTGCGCGGACGCGGCGGCCATAGCGGAACGCCGCATCACGGCGTTAATGCGATAGCCGTTATGGCGAGGGTGATTGAAGCGCTCGGCCGCATTCAGGCTGAGCTGCGCGCCGAGCAAAAGCCGGATGTCGCCGACGTATTTCCCGAATCGCCGTACGACGTGATGAATCTCGGCACGGTGCGCGGTGGGCTCGCTACCAATGTGATTGCCGAGGAGTGCGTGCTACGCGCCAGCTATCGCTCCTTGCCGAGTACCGACCCACTTGCACTCTTCGACGAGATCAAGCGCCGCATAAGCGCAGTCGATCGCCACGATTTTGCGGGCGGCGAGTTAATTGCTGACATAGAGACGACCGTCTTGCTGGCGGCCCCATCGATGTGGACCGAGCGCGGCAGCCGCCTCGAGAAAGCGTTGTTCGAAGTCACCGGTGCCCGAACCGCACGTGGCGCTCAATTCGCTACCGATGGCGCTTGGTTCTCAAGTGTCGGTATTCAATGTCTGATTTGTGGTCCCGGCGACTACAATCAGGCCCATCAACCCAACGAATCGATCGGCCGCGAAGCTCTCGAACGCGGCCCGTCGATTATGACACAAGTCATCGAGCGGATGTGCATGTAGGTGTCGCGTCCTACATCGGTGACATCCATGTTGACAGGGCGATATAGCGACGGGTGAGAAGCTTCCTCGATCGCAAACCCGTTAGACCATGGCCGTTCACTGTAACGTTAAATGTCCACGAGTTGGCAAAGGGAGTGCTGGAGTATGCCAGACGCTTTTCGACGCCCACATTTGCGGCCGCCCTGCTTTAACAAGCATCCTGCGGGCTGCAATCGATCGGCTGGAAAAAGGCCTTCGGCTTAGAACGTTCGATGGTAATCAGCAGCTCGAATGGCAACCTCGAGCATGCGGAAGTGAAGTTTGGCGATGGCTACCTAGTGATTGCGGGCGAATGGACTGATCTGGTCGCCAGCCTCGGCAGTCTTGGCGGCAAGAACGCCTCAGTGCTTCACGTCATCTCAACGAGAATTTTGATGCACATTGCGAACGCGTCCGGGCAGCGGGAGCCAAAACTGTTCGAGAGCCCGCAGATGAATTCTACGGCGATCGCACGTACATGGCGAAAGATCCCGAAGGACACCTCTGGAGCTTTGCGCATAATTTGCGCTACGTCTCGCGTGGAGAAGCGGAGAAAGCAAGTGGGTTTAAGATTGAAGGATGGGTTTGAGAGCAGAGTCTGCGCTACTGGCCGGCGCTCGCCGCTCGCCCGGCGGCATGAACGGCAACGGCGAGCCGGCTAACTTGCCAAAAATCCTGGACCGGGAACCGATTCACGTTGAATCCCCTACGTGCCTTTCGATTTGTGGGGCACTCAGAGATTCTGTCCAAAACCGGCTTCTGCCTTACCGACGCGGGTCGTTGGGGATTGTTTGATCCGTAAAGGCCAGCACCATGCCGAACGCATCATCGCGATTGATGACCAGGGAACCGTCGCTGGCCTCGAAGCGGAGCTGGTGCGAGCGTAAGTGATCCGCGGCTCGGGACAAGTTCCGGGTTTTAAAAGTTACCGAGTAGATGCCTTCTCCGAACCGATCCAGATCCAGCGCTTCAGGCCCTGAGCTCCCAAGCGGCTGGCTGGCTTCGATAATTGTGTCCTCGCCCACCATATAGAAAACCGATCGCTTACGCTCCGGCCATTCCTCCTGGTGAATCAGCCTTGCGCCAAGCGCCTCCTGATAAACGTGTCGAGCGCTGCTCAAATCCTTGAACAGCATCGTGATATGCGACGCTCGCTCTATCCCTAATGGATGCCGGTCGCGAGGGAATTCGATGGACCAACCCGGCTGTAAGCGCGGATCGATGAAATACTTGGGTGCCACAGCGAATTCAAAAGCGGCGTGAGTATCCTGAGGATGTGTCCACACGGCATCCGCGCCGCCAGGGTCAGTAACTGGTCTGCCGACCATGTCGAAGAGCCGGATGTCGTGCTGGCTAAGCACCCGACAGGTTTCCCGCAAGTCGTCAACATACCAGGCCAGGGAGTGGAAATGCTGACCGAATCGCGAGTAGAACTTGCCCAACGCCGACTTTTCCCATCCAGGTTGCTGCACCGGCTGCGCCGGCTCCATGACGAAATCTCCCAGCAGCACTAGCGAGGCCTTGCGCATTGCTGCTTTCATGTAGTTGCGCACGAAGCGCCGCACCGCGAAAACGCGGTCGTACCACTCGTCAGCTGCATCGAGGTCTTGGACGACATGTAACAGATGAAATTCCTTGCCGATTCTGAACATCTGTTCTCCTCCGCCGCTAACCTAGCGCAGCACGAGTCGAAGGCAATAGTCCGGCGACGTGTTCTGCGCGATTGCCGCAGACCGATCAGAACCGCGGCTTATCTGTACAACTTGTGCGGGAGTTCACTGAATCACGCGGGGGCCTTGGCTTTCCGCCCGTTAAGTCAGATCGCGAATTCGAATTGCATTGGGACTTCGTCGACGTCGGTCCATTCCGGCATCTCGAGGGAACGATACTGAAAAGCAATCTCCCCGTTATCGTCTACTATCAGACGGAGGCAGGACTCCAAGGCATCGTCGGCTTCTGATTCCCAAAGGATGTCCATGATTAACTGACAATCAAGATGACAAGATCCTTTCAGTCAAGCAACATAAAATTCGTTGGACAGGGCTATCGATCTCAGCTCATATCAGCGTTGCCAGGAACAAAATTGCCTGTTCCAGCATAGTTTGCAGCTGGCGGTCACTACCCGGCGGCGTTTTTGTCTTTCTCGGAGCCCCTCAGACCTTGTTCGCCGTAAGACGTGGCGGGTCCCTCTCCACCGGGGCCCAGCCGGCCTCCGGGCCCGAAATGCCCTTTACCGGGAACGTAGTTAACCTCGACGCGTATGCCACCTGGATCCTCGAACAGGACGGAATAATAGCCTGGCGCAAACTGGGGAGCATCTTCGGCCGGATGGACGATTCTTGCTCCGAGCTGCTGGACGAACTTGGCGACCGCATCAACGTCCGCGCGGCTCCTGGCCCGCAGGCAGAAATGATGTAGGCCGGCACGCAGCTGATCAAAAGGACCCCCATTTCGGTCCGGCGGCGCACCCCGTATCAAGATGCCTGTGCGACTGCCAATGCAATAAAGTGTGTTCTCATTTTTGATCAGGGGACGCATCTCGAAGAAAGCGCAGAGCTTTTCCCAAAACGGCAGGCATCGAGCCGGGTCTTCAACTGTAAGTTGAATATGCGCGATGCCGTTTAGTGAAACGGTCATCCAATCACCTCCGCTTCAACACGGCTGAGCTGGCGATTTCAGAAAGATCCGCGAAGCAGACCGTCTGACGAGCTCAGTTCGGCGCAACTGCGTCTAACACAATTTTGTTCGAATTAGAGAGCGCTGGATTGCGACCTCACGTGGTAGCCTCGCGCGGCCTGGTCGCCGCCGGTTATGATGAAAACCAAAGTTCACCCGCGCCTTTTATATCACAGCGGGGCCGATCGCTCCCCGATCGGATTCTACAGTCCTGCTCCTAACCCGGTAGCATACAACACGTATTGGAATACGCCGTTTCAAAGCGCTCACACTTTGACCGTTGGCAGATAGAGTTCCTTTTGGCGCGGAGGAGATGAATAAAGGGGCGTCAGGTGACCGAACTCTTTATGCGCGCCAATTCAACGCTAGGCGGACGTCGTGAGCGGCTACCCGGCGTGCGGAAATAACCTTGTATGCGGGTCAGTCTGAATCCTTGGGCAATGTAAGACCGTGCAACTTCAGGAACGAAAGTTTGTCCCAATAGCCGCGCTGGAAGGCTATGCGGCCCTCGACAACGTGAAAAAAACCGCAGCCCCGCAATCCCTGCGGGTCGCGCCATTCCAGGATGGCCCATTCACCGTCCTCGAAAAGATTCTCCGGTATGCACGTCATCTTGGTTGCGGCAAATTCGGCCAGGAACCTCTGCCGAATCGCCTCGCGGCCTTCGACCGGGCTTTCGACTACCTGATGGTTGGTCGCGTTCACGTGGTAGAGGGCGGTAAGCGCATCGACGTCGGCCCGATTGAAGGCATCGACCCAAGCTCGCACCACGTCACGCGGCCGCATCATTCCACTTCCTCCTAAGCGCCATTTGGTCAAAAGATTTCCATGTGCGTTATCTGGTTTGGACGGAGTCCCTCGCAGGGGCGCTTGAGAGCAAGGTTGCTTTGGTCGGGGCGGCCGGATTTGAACCGGCGACCACACGCACCCCAAGCGTGTGCGCTACCAGGCTGCGCCACGCCCCGACCTTACGTCCTTAGCAGCTCACCGAAGCCATACCCGTACTCGAGATTTTCATCCTCGACAATACTGTCGGCCGCTTCCTTGACGTCAACCAGGGCTATCCCCCAAGCGCCTCAGGTCGGTCTGCGCGCAACACGCGGGCGCCACTGCCAATACGACCGCAGATCAACCGCGAAACTCCAGGCGTTGCGGGGCTGGTTGATCAAATGCACCAGTTCGTCACAAATCGCCTCGGTGGCAACGAAATGATCCGGATCCTCCTCGGGAGCCCCTTCCGTAATCCGTGGCAGCCCCACCGCGCCGTCAACGTCGAGGGTCGCGGCATGCACCCCGCGATGCATGAACTCATAAGCGCAAGATTCGGCGAGAGCCCGTTGGGCAACCTTGGACGCATTATAGGCGGAGTACTGCGCGGGACCGCCTCGGGTCTCCGAACCGAGGATAAAGATAATAGTGCCTGACCCGCGCTCGGCCATTTTGCCGACAACCGCCTGGGTCGCATAAAAAGGCCCATAACAATTAACTTTCAGCTGGAAATCGAACTCTTCCTCGGTGATCTCAGTAAACGGTTTTCGCAGGTAGGCCCCGGCATTATTGATCAGTACCGAAATCGGCCCAAATTCACGCTCTACCGCTGCGACAGCCGCCAGCACTTGCTCCTTTTTCGAAACGTCAGTCGGTGTGACGAGCGCCTTGCCCCCTTGTCGGCGAATCAGTTCTGCGGTCTCCTCGAGCTGAGACTTGGTGCGTGCTATCAATCCGCAGGCGTAACCCTCGCGGGCCATCCGCTGCGCGATCTCGCGGCCAATTCCTCGCCCGGCGCCCGTGATCAATGCAACTTTGGACTCTGCCATGTCGGGCATCTTAGCGTGAGCCACGCCTTTTCGGAACCGTCGCCGCGCTGTTTTGTCAGCCCAGCAGATAAACCGCTGACGATGGCGCGAGCAGTCATCGCTCGTTGTGAAGGCGATCCCATTCGTCGCCGACTTCGCAAATACCCTGGTAGAAGAGCTTTTCGCCTATGAGTGCGGAGTCCAATCCGGCAAGAATCTCGGCGCGCTCGACCTCGCTCATCACCTTGCGCGAAATAGGTTCCCAGACCTGCGCACCAGCGTGATCCTGATCGGCCTTGAGGTGGTACGTAAAGAAGAATACCTGCTGATCGTTAAGTCCGAAGGTTTTCTTCCAGGCTTCGGGCATGAAGTTGTTTTGCGGCAGCGTACTCAAGATGAATTCGTCGACGGAGGTGGTGAGCCAGCCGGCGATCCAATGGCGGTTGCGGCAAACGTTCTCCCAGACATTGAACGCGGCGTCGACCAGCGGATGAGCTCTGACGGTATCCATTTCGTGATCGGTAAGCCCAATATTGCGACCCATTTGCCGCAGCAGTGCGGTGTGGCCGGTGCCGATTTGATCGTCCATCACCAACTCCTGCCTGATCTGGCCAATCGTCTTGCGCACGACCTCGAGATCGGGACACCGGCTCATCCAAGCCGGACGCAGGACCGAACTCAGCAGGCGATTACGCAAGATGTGCTGGAGCATGTAAGCGCGTCCCCGCCCGGGCGTCAGGGGATCGCAGAACCAACTGATTTCCCGACCTGCTTTCAGAGTGCGGTCAGCGATTTCGTCGATTAAGCTCTTCGCTTGCGGTTGTTCGTGCATAGGTCCCGCTATTTGTGGGTCGTTCTCTGGTCACAAGCTGAACGAACGCCGATGCTGGGTGGCGCAATGGTCAGGGGTCGCGCTGGGCAATCGAGCGCGCACGTTCGCTTTGATAACCGCATTGACAGCCTAACAGCCCTGTCGCGTAAAGCTCCAACTGATCGTTGACGATCCGACGGGCAATTCCCGGTAACAATCTGTCACCGACCGAGCCGAGCGCCCTACCGCATCTCTCGCATCGCAAACGATAATACGTTCCGTATGTGGCGATGCCCTCAACTTCAATGCCCACGATCGCATAGGCATCGCGAATCTCGTCGAGGATTGCATTCATTCGCTTTTCCTGACCACGTTGAGCTCACGGGCCGGTCATTGACATGAGCATTGAGACGATGCTTTTCACAGCCGGCTGTCCAGCCTGAGCCCGAGCAACTCATGGGCGAGGTGAAAGCCAAGATCTTGCACGATCAATCGTTTCCACGGCCGTCGCACAACAGCACTGGTCAAGCGTCTCACGCTCCGTGGCTTTTTCATTATCTTGTCCGCGATCTCCCACGCTCTCGGCAACAAACGCTCGAGCGGCATCACTTCGTTAACGAGTCCGATCTCCTTGGCGGTATGAGCGTCGATCTTGTCACTGGTGTAAAGGTAATACGCGGCTCGCTTCAGACCCATCAACTCCTGGAACGTCAAACCCTGCCCGTCACCCGGAACAGCGCCTAAATCGCCAAAATGGGGATCGAACAGAACTGCATGATCCGCGCATAATGTGATATCGCACAGCAGAGCAAACTCCGTGTGGAACCCGGGCCCGTTGATGCAAGCGATTGTCGGTATGTCGAGATTGAAGACGAATGCCTCCAAGAGCTTGGTCGCGTCCCAATAGATGTGATCGTAGAAGGCATCCGAGGGCATCTCGGCGATCGGTTGCTCGCCCATCGACCGATCAAAACCAGCTATCCAGTGGTCACCAGTTCCGCTAAGGATCAACAGCTCATTGTCGGGATCGTTACCGATATCCATCCACAGCTGGGGCCAGTCGTTGTGCACGGCAAGATTGAAGATCAGAGGTCCGCCGTCGGTATGCATCTGGACCTGAAGAATGCCGTTGCGACGCTCCATCTTGAAGTGTTTGGCATACTTCTCTTTATATTGGTCGAATCGCGGCCGTGTGACCAATCCCAAGCGCTGTTCGCGCGCCCGCGCATTCGCGCGTTCGTCATGTTCCACGCTCATCGCTCTTCGCTCCCTTCGATCGGGTTACTCCGCGATCGTCAATTGCAGCCTTCAACCACGCCTTCGTTCCCCTGATCGTTATCGCCGGATGCGGCTAAATTCAAATGCGAGCTCGTGGCTCTGGTAGCGCCCAACCCGATGCGGAATTGGCGAGTAAGCAACCGAAAAAGCGAGTCTGGGGTCTGACCGGACATCCAGAACAATCTAAGACAACATCCATCCCGCGCCGCGGTTAAGCGAGAACCGCTCAATTTGCCGTGTGCTGTCAGGCTTTCGATGGGCCATCCAGGACCGTGTTGGGCCCCACTCAAGAGCGTTTAGGGCGACGCGTTTCGCCCGTCGATGCGCCAAATAGTTGGCGCGACGCCAAATTGATGGCGCCACCGTCCGGTCCGAAGCGGGGCGATGAATCGCGCCGACTTGAAGTTTAATTCGTCAAGTCGAGGGATTGCTGCTAATAATACAGCAAAGGTCAGTGGCCGCAACGGGAGCTGAGCCGAGTATCAGCGACTCAGCTCCTGTCGGCCGGCGGCTTATTTGCTTTCCGGAATATCGCGGATAAGGGTCAGGATTGCCAGAAATTCTTTTGCGGTCAGGGCAGTTCCCAAAAGGCTCAGATGTTCAAGTACCTGAAGTTCCCGTTTGGTCACGTGGTAGCGTGCCAACAGGGCATGGTCCTTGATGAACCGCTGCCACGAGGGTGTCGTCTTTTTGGGGGGCTCAGTCTGGTTTGAAGTCAATAAGGCCTTGGCCTCGGGATGAGCCAATACCAGCAGCTCTTGCCGGTCAAGCCCCAAGGTGTCGGCGAGTCGCGCCACTAACTTGAGCGACGGCTTACGCCGACCACTCTCGATGAATGCCACGTGGCTGGCCTCAACCCCTAATTTCTGGGCCAGGGAGCGCTGAGTCAATCCGAGAGCCTCCCGGCGAGTCTTCAAAAATTCTCCCAGCTTATTCATCTGCTTCATGTGTTGTACTCGTCCAGTAACGCCCGACGCAGCTTCGCATAATGGACGAGTGCTGCAAGAGCGTGAAATCGTTTTTTAGCTCCGCGAATTTGCATGAAACGGAAGCCATAACGACCAGCGACGTATTCCAGGAGGCGCGCGAAGGTCGGGTCAGGTAAGCCGCGCTCGCGACCCTCGCTCGACGCCGGGTCGCGAACGCCAAAGAGCGAGCGTGCAATCGGGGCCGGAAAGATGCCCAGACTCACCAGCGTATCAGCCGCCAGCTCTCCAGGCTCGGTCAGGTGCTCCTGGAAACCGGTTTGTGACAATAGGTGCGTCTCGTTCCTTTTACCGAAGATCTCTGCTGTCAAGTGGTGTCCCATTTCATGATCGAGCGCTACTCCTACGACGGCCGGCGGGTGCGCGGTATTCACGAAAATCAACGGTCGTTTGCGGATTTCATCGATTCGGTTGAGGTAAAACCCGAGCAGAGCCAAGCCGTCTTTCCAAGGCAGGCTGGCAAACTTGAAATCCACGCCAAAGGTCGACCAGCGCCGCACGAACTCGTTCGGCGAGACCAGCGTGACCGGATGTCGATTAAGACCCGGCCAGACACGGGCTTTTCCCTCGCGAGCAATCTCTTTGATCTCCCAACGGCTGAGACAGCGGCGTAGAGCTTGGCCGTAATTCGTGCGAATTAGCCCGTTGACTTCGCGTTCAAGCTCGACGACACCCCCCGGTTCTTTCCTTTCACTCACACTGGCAGCGGCCGAGATCTCACGTACCAGGCTGAGAAAGCCACCGGTCCGGCGCTCGGCAGCCGAATTTTCTCGACCTATGGGTAAGGCCATGTTTCCCCCGGGCTTTTGCCCACTGCCCAAGATTACTCCAGTTAACCATCTGAGAGCAAGCCTTTTTTGACTGTCTAGCAAGGACGACGAATGCTAAACACAGCACGACATTGCATGCTGGGAGTCACAGTAGCCTAACTTCCTGTAAGCAAGCTTTGCCGCAGGTAACTGGTTATAGATGGATTAATCGTAAGACGTCGCTAAATCAGCTAAGCTCGCCCCATGTTTTGGCTCTGCCAGGCAGCGCCACCCCCTCCAACTGTACTCCAGTTCCTCCCTTCTCGCGCCCCTCCGCTCGATAGCACAGTTCGGGGGAACAACATCTGCAAATGTCATAACGCAGGAGGACATTTTCCTATGCAACTTCGTTTACTCACCACCAACGTTGAGCGCAGCGTCTTTCTGGCACGGCTCGAGCAGGCCCGCGCTCGGCACGGCGCCAGCTTCCGCGAAAATAGCCAATCTCGAGCGCTTAATCAGCGACGGCTCGAATGCTCTCGGCTTTATGGTTTGTTCGAAAGTGACGGCGCGCCGCCTTCGGCAATGTTGGCAGGCGTGGCGATGCACGACCTTCGGTCCTTCCCTCAGAGCTGTCCCGAGCCCAATTTGTCGCACTTGCCGCCGGAAACGGTCGCCGAATGCAGCGACCACTGGTCGCTGTCGAATGGAGCCGGCATGGTGGCATGGGCCGGGCTCGCAGTGCCGATGCGGTTGCTCGGCATCACTACCGTGCTTGCCTATCTGGCGGCAAGCGATGATCAGTGCGCGCATGCCGGCTTCTATCGATTGATGGGTTTCCAGCCACTCGGACCGAAGGTGCCGCATCCTTTCGTCGAAACTCCAGAGGGCGACAAGCTGATGGTCCAACCTGTGGTGCTGCAGGGCGATGCCTTTGACCGCGCGATGAAGGCTTTATCGATTGCCTGCACTGATTATTCTGACGACGCACGCATTTTCGATCTCAAAAATGTGCGCTCGCTGATGCGGTTGGCATCTGTTCGTCAACGGGAATACGTGTCGGTTACCAAACCAGTAGGTGAGAATGACGCAGTTGAAACCGCTCGCTCATAACCACAAGTCAACAGAAATCAATCAACAGCTACTTAGCCGGTGGGGGTCACAATGAACGTGAGTTTCGAATCAGGGCAAGCGGGGCAAACGCACGAATATCATTCGTCGCGAGTTACGACCCCGATCAAATTGAATAAGGAAGACCTGCAAGTTCTTTCCCAAGTAAACCCATACCTCAGCAGTTGTCATATTTTGCTGGAATGGAGCGTAATCCTGCTGGCCGCCACTGTCTGTCATCACTTCTGGAATCCACTGCTCTATCTAGCCACCGTCGTGATCATCGGTGCAAGGCAACACGCACTTCTCGTTCTCATGCATGACGGTACCCACTATCGCCTGTTTCGCAACCGCCGCGTGAACGATTGGGTGACCGAAGTTCTGTTGGCTTGGCCCCACCTGGTCACAATGCGCGCTTATCGGGAAAATCATCTGGCTCACCACAACTACGTGAACACTGACAAAGATCCCGACTGGCGCCGCAAAAAAGACAATCCGGAATGGCATTTTCCCCAACCGATCAAAAGCCTGTCGGGAATTTTCGTGCGCGATCTGATCGGAATTGGCGGCGTCAACCTGATCCGGTTGGCATCGTCACTGAAATCGGCAGCGCGCAAGCCTGACAAGAACGTTTCGCGTATACGGCTTGCCTTTTATGTTGCTGTTGTCGGCGGCCTGGTAGTAAGCGGATGTGGTTCAGACCTGGTATTGTACTGGATTGTTCCGTTCTTCACCTGGCTGGTCTTTGTGATGCGCGTGCGCAGTCTTGCCGAACACTTCGCCATCGAAAATCGAGCGGGCATCTATGGCCAAACCCGTACCACGCAGACAGGCCTTTTAAGCCGGATCTTCCTTGCGCCGAAGAACGTGAACTACCATATCGAGCATCACTTTTTCCCGAGCGTGCCTTTTTATCGGCTGCCTGAACTTCACTCACTACTGATGACGAATCCCGAGTTTGCTCACGGCGCGCACATAACCAAGGGCTATGGAAGGGTGTTGCTGGAATGCCTCGGGCGGGGCACGAGCCGCACTCACCCCTCGGCTGCAACTATCGCCTCCCAGGTAACGCCGCTCGCGATGGCCGAATCTTGATCGTATCTCCTGATACAGGCGAAAGGATGAAGCGCAAGCCGTTGTGAATCGCTTCATCTTTTCGCCGCTCGGGGCGTGCGACTACAATCGGATCGATGGATAGCCACCCTTCCGGTTAAAAGTCTGGGCGACGGGTGACAGATGAACCGGAAGGGTCTTTTGCGCCGGAACGAAGTCGAAGACCGTGGCTGCCATCGAAGGAGGATCCGAACATTTCATGTCCGAAGATGTTCAACGCTTTTCAGTTATCACTGAGAAGAGTCTCGCCGAACTGCGCAAACTGATTAATGTGCCAATCGAAGACTCGCTCGAACCCTGGTGCTACGAAGCAACCCGCGACAATATCCGGCATTGGGCGCACGGTATCGGTGATGACAATCCACTCTGGTGCGACCCGGATTATGCGGCTCGCACGCCGTATGGACGCCTGCTTGCACCGCCGTCGTTTATTTTTACGCTTAACCGTCCCTTCAGTGGATACGTTGGCGGCCTTGCGGGAGTTCACGCGATGTTTGCGGGCATCGACGTCACCTGGCACCGACCGATAATGCTCGGGGACCAATTCACAACGCGAGCCTGGCTCAAGGATCTGGTTGAGCATCACACCCGCTTTGCCGGCCGCTCCATCCAACAAATCTACCGCTGTGAATTTTATAATCAGCGCAACGAGCTGGTTGCGGAGGGTGATAGCTGGTGCTTCCGCACCGAGCGGGATACGGCGCGCGAACGCGGGACCAAGTACGAGGAGGTCAAGAAGAAACCGAAAGTCCACTATACACGCGAACAACTGGCGCGGATCTTCAGCTTCTACGAGCGCGAAGAGATCCGTGGTGCCCTGCCACGTTACATTGAGGATGTGAAGGTGGGCGACAAGCTGCAGACGATGGTCAAGGGCCCAATGACAGTGACAGGTTTTATCGCTTTTGCTCAAGGCTGGGGAGGCCTCTACATCCGTGCCAACAAATTGGCCTGGAAGCAGCTCCAGAAACATCCTGGCCTAGGCATTCCGAACAAATTCGGCATACCCGATGTGCCCGAGCGCGTCCATTGGGAAGACGATCTCGCCACGCTGGTGGGTACGCCAGCGGCGTACGATTACGGTCCTGAGCGCTGCTCCTGGATGTCGCATCAGCTTACTAACTGGATGGGGGATCAGGGATTTTTGCGTCGTTTGGAGGTAAAAATTCGACGTCATAACCCCGTGGGAGATACGCTCTACATCGATGGCGAGGTGACGCGAATCTTCGAGGAAGATGGCGCGCACTACGTAGAAATTGCCCAGCGCGCGACGAACCAGGACGGCGAATTATCAGTAGTAGCCAATGGCATCGTGCGTCTGCCGTCCCGCGGCTAGGCGCACTCGGTGCCGCTTCTGACAGCAACGAGGCCGGAGCGGGAAATCGCTCCGGCCTCCTTCATTCAAGAAACGCGACTCCAATCAGGCGGCGACCGAACGAATCACCTCGCCGGCCAACACGCCTGTCTGACGGCCGTGTTCGTATGACACTTTGCCATTAACGATCGTATATTCGATCCCCTCCGCCGGCATGACGAGTCGGCGTCCGCCACCCGGCAGATCGTACTGCATGGTGGCGCGTCTGGCCGAGTTAACGGTATTGTAGTCGAAGATCGTAATGTCCGCTTTCCATCCCTTTTTCAATTGCCCACGGTAAGGAATTCCAAAAAAAGCGGCCGGCTCGGAGGTGATCCGCTTGATTGCAAATTCCAGCGTAATCGCTTCACGTTTGCGCACCCAATTGCCCAAAAGATAGGTTGCGTAGCCGGCATCACACAGCATATCGACGTGAGCACCGCCATCGCTAAGACCAATCATGGTCCGCGGATCGCTGATCAGCTGCTGAATACCCTCTTCGTGATACTGCTGCATGGTGTACTGCAGTTTCAGGTCGTCTTCGACCGCCAGATCGAGGAAAGTATCTAACGGGTCAGCGCCGCGAAGCTCTGCGACTTCCTCCACGGTCTTGCCTTCGTAGGGCTTGAGCGCCGGATTGACCGCCTCAAGGATCTCGACACGATGCCATCGGCCGGTGAACAAATGCGGCCGTTTAAGGCTTTCGCGGAATGAGCGGCGGAATTCCGGATCGCTGTAAATTCGTTTTTGTTCCTCAGGCGACCGATTGAACACGTGGTTCCACGCTTCGTTGTCGGCAAACGTAAACGGGTTCCTCAGATCGAGCTGAGAGACGAAGGGTTTGCAGAGCACCTGTGGGATGGCGCCGCGCTTGATTAAGGGTTCGCAGCGTTCCAATGTCTGCAGTGCGCGCTCAGGATGACGCGGCGTCGATGCCATAGCAAGCCAGGTAACTGGTCGACCGCTCTCACTGAGCAACAGGTCAAGCAGCTCGTACTCGTCATCTGAGACGGTGGCGATCTTCTTGGTTAGGGCCACCTCAATCGCACCTTTGCGGTGCTGCTTCAAAACGTTGGCATAGGCCTTTAACTCATCTCTACTCGCCAGTCGGCAGGCAAGCGGAGTGCCGTGGAAGCCGATATGCTGCTTGAGCGTAGTGGTCGAAAACCCCATCGCCCCGGCCGCCATCGCTTCACTCAGAAGAGCGGCAATTTTGGCAGTTTCTTCCGGGGTGGCCGCGCGCTCCATCGACTCTTTGCCCATCACATAGTGGCGAAATGGCGTGAGCGGGGCGAGAAATCCCAGGTTGATGGCACTGCCCCGCCGGCCCGCCGCATCGAGGAATTCGGGAAACGTCTCCCAATCCCAGGTGATCCCCTTGCTTAGCGATTCGTATGGAATCGCCTCGACATTAGTTAGATCCCATGCGGCAATCTCGCGCGATTCCGGTTTGCAGGGGGCGACACCTACGCCGCAATTACCCATGATGACCGAGGTAATCCCGTGCCATGAAGTACAACTAACCAGCGGATCCCAGCAGATTTGAGCGTCGTAATGAGTGTGCGGATCGATGAAGCCGGGGCTCACGATCAGATCCGAGGCATCGATCACCCGATGGGCACCTTCATTGATGTCGCCGATTTCGGCGATTCGGTCACCGGCAATGGCAATGTCGGCACGAAACCGCGGCGCGCCGGTGCCATCAACCACCGTGCCATTTCTAATTAACAAATCATAAGCCATGACTCTGTTCCTTTCCTTCTCTGCGGCGAAGCGGGTCGTTGCGGCAAAGCCGTGCGGCTGGCATTCAGTTCAGGTTAATGTGGTACAGCTTCGCCGCATTCTCGCAAATGATCTTCCGGGTCACTTGTTCGGGAACGCCCTTGAAGTCCCGCTCGATTACTTTTAGCGAATTCGGCCAGGTCGAGTCCGTGTGCGGAAAGTCGGATGCCCACATGAAGTTGTCTTCGCCGAAGTAATTGAAAAGCATCGGGCCAATAGGATCATCCTGGAAGGTGGCCCACAAGTTACGCCGCACGTATTCGGATGGTTTCATGTCCAGCGGCTCCGACATCAGCGCCCCGAATTTTTCGAAGGCATGATCCATCCGGTACATGTAATGGCCGATCCAGCCAGTATCGTTCTCGGCAGAGACGATCTTGATTTTGGGAAAGCGCATCATTACGCCACCGAAGATGATGTCGGTAAGCGACCGCTGGACTTCATGGATCAGGTTCATGTAGCCACGCACAAAGGATTGGTCGCGAGCTGCGCGGATCTTCTTGCGTTCCTCCTCGGAGCGTGGCGGCTTTTTGCCAGTGATGACATGAAGGGAAAGTGGCATCCCGAGGTCCTGGGCACAGGCCCAGAAGGGGTCGTATTCTTTTGACGTGTAGGGCTTCTCGCGCGGCGGTGCCCCCCAGATCATTGCTCCCCGCAATCCGATCTTGGCGGCACGCTCCAGCTCCTTGATCCCCTCGCTGATATCCTCAAGAGAAATCAGCGCGGTCCCGATTAATCGGTTAGGATTATAGGAGCAGAACTCAGCGAGCCAGTCGTTATAAGCCCTGAAACACGCGCGCTGCAAATCCGCGTCGTGCAAGCCAAAAAGCGACATCCCGAGAGTGGTGTACAAAACCTCCGCCTGGACTCCGTCGATGTCCTGATCTTTGATTCGTTCGACGGGATCCCATCCGCTGGGCCGCGCCGTGATATAGCCTTGGTCCTGCCCCTTCTTCATGAACTCCTTGAGTTCCTCACCACTGCGGCCTGCCGCAAAGCCGCCGGCCACCGGGAATGGTGGCAGGCCGGGCGCCACAAAGACCCAGCCGCCCTTTTCTTCGCTCTTGATCACTCGGGGTGCGTTATCTCGGTATTTCGCATCGACCCGCTGTACCCACAAATCTGCCGGCTCCATCATGTGGGAGTCAGCCGAGATTACTTGCCTTGCTGCCATCGAAAATGCCTCCGAACCTGGAATGCTTTGCTCGCACTCGTCTAGCTTGACCTGAGTTGTGCTGGCTATGTTCCAGCCACGATCACATCCCCGAGTCGTGACTACTCGGCTCAATTGAGATTAATGTCGTAAAGCTTTGCCGCGTTATCGTAGACGATCTTTCGGGTAACCTCCTCGGGTACGCCCTGGAAGTCCTGCTCAATCACCTTCAAAGAGTTGGGCCAGGTCGAGTCGGTATGCGGAAAATCCGACGCCCACATGTAGTTATTTTCGCCGAAGAACTTGTAGGTCATTGGCCCGATCGCGTCGTCCTGGAAAGTTGCCCAGATGTTGCGGCGGACATATTCGGAAGGCGGCATCTGCAACTTGGTTTCTTCGCGCATAGTGCCGAACTTTCCGTAGAAATGGTCCATCCGATACATAAAATGGGCGATCCAGCCGGTATCATTTTCGGCTGACACGATGCGCAATCCAGGGAAGCGTTCGAAAACTTTGCCAAAGATGAAGCCGGAGAGGGTACGCTGAACCTCGTAGATAGGTTGCATCGTGCCGATCAGCATCTTTACCCCACCGAACACGATCGGTTCTTTATTCTCGCGCGGCTTGTCTTCACCCTGGGGTTGTTCCCTCTGTTTACGACTCTTCTGGTTGCGCTGGGTGATTACGTGCAGCGACAGTGGCATCTTGAGGTCCTGCGCCGCCGCCCAAAATGGATCGTACAGCTCGTTGTAGTAGGGCTTGTCCTCAGGCGGCACACCCCAAATCATCGCACCCTTCAGCCCCATCTTGGCGCAGCGCTCAAGCTCCTTGACCGCGAGTGGAATATCATCCAGCGAGATGAGCGCAATAGGATGCAGTCGGGCTGGACAGTACGAACGGAATTCGGCCACCCAGTCGTTGTAAACTGCAAAACACGCGCGGCGCAATTCGTCGTCGTCCACGCCGAACAGCGGCATTCCAAGCGTAGTGTAAATGACCTCGGCTTTGATCCCGTCGATATCCTGGTCCTTGAGACGTTCCGCCGGGTCCCATCCACTGGGACGAGCGGCTTCGTAGCCCTTTTGCAGATGCTCTTTCAGTTCTTCGCCGCTTTTGCCAATGCCAAAACCGCCGGCCACGGGAAATGGCCGCACCCCCGGTGCGACGAATAGATAACCCGGGCCCCGCTCGTTCTTGACCACTTTAGGAGCGTGGTCACGAAATTTGCGGTCGAGGCGGGTTTCCCATAGGTCCGCAGGCTCCATCATGTGGGAGTCCGCGGAAATAACCGCTAGTTGTGCCATGTCGAGTCCCTCCTGGGTTCAAGTGAAGGCTGCCTAATATTGTTTATCACATCCGACAAGTCGGATAACAAGGGTTAGGCTCTAGGATTACCCATGGGCGGGTTGAGGGATTATGCTCGTGAGGGGCGAAGTGAAATTTGATTCTTTGCGATGCTCGGCTTTGTGAATCGTTTGTCTCAGTGCAGGTGCGCTGCCATAGACGCTCTGGGCCCATTATCGACATGGGATGGCCACAACGGCAAAGATTTGTTCAACTGCAAACGGTTCAAACGACGAGCCAGACGTGCCTGCAGCGCCAATTAAGCGCAGTGAGTTTCACGGCGGAACTCAAGGAACTCGGCGGAAGCGGAAGAGCCAGGCGCAGGTGTGGAGCGGCCAGCCGAGACAAATACGTTCAAAACAATAGCCAACCTGATGAAAACATCTAGGGCCTGGCAATTTCTGGCTCGAATGTCTGGGCAGCGTATTCAAGAAACGTGTGAGCAGCCCGGCCCGACGCTGACCCTCAATGCCGACGAGCTGAAAGCGATAGCCCACCGTAACAGTCTGTTACTGGGTATCGCCCTGATGTTCGTGTGGTCCGGCCGCCAGTTGTTGCCCACGTTCGGCGGAATGATCGCGGTCAAACTGACCGGGACCCGAGGTTTAAGCGGCGCCATGTTCGCTGTCTACATGCTAACCGGATCCGTAGGGGCTTGGCAGGCTGGAAGGTGGATGGATCGCGCGGGACGGCGCCCGGCACTGGCAACCGCCTTTGTGATCGCGGCCGTGGGAGCTTTTCTCGTAGGCGCGGCCGTGATGGGCGACTCCTTCGGCTTCGCGCTGTTGGGTTCGGCCATCATGGGTTATGGCCTGGGCGCAGGCCAATTGGCCCGTCTCGCTGCGGCCGATATGTACCCCGTCCACCAGCGAGCCAAGGCAGTCAGTTATGTGTTGATGGGGGCGGCCGCGGGGGCAGTTCTAGGCCCGCTGGGCACCGCGGCTCTCGAAAAATGCGCCGGGGCCGACGGGATGGAGGCGATTGCCGGGCCTTGGCTGGTCTTTCCGCTGGTCTTTATGCTCGGCGTCGCATCGGTGTTGCTGGTGCGGCCGGACCCAAGCACTATTGCCGTCCGCATCCACGAGCTCGCTGCGAAGCCGTCAGAAAAATTAAAGACGGTCTCACTGCGGGGACGCCGAGAGCTGTTGCGGATGCGTCCGGTTTGGGCTGCGATACTGGCGATCGCCACCCTGGAAACAACGATGGTCATGATTATGGCGATCGTTCCGCTGGGCATGGCTGATCTCCACTACCCACTGGCCCTCATCTCCACACTTATCTCGGTTCATTTTATCGGCATGTTCGGTCTGTCGATCCCGATTGGTCGGATGGCCGACCGACTCGGACGACAGCCTCTCCTGGTCATTGGTTGTCTGATTTCAGCATTAGGCTGCTTACTGATCAGTTCGGGTAGGTCGGTGGGGCTCGTGGGCAGCGGCTTCTTCTGTGTGGGTTTAGGCTGGAGCTTGGGCTACCTTACCGCAACGACCATACTAGCCGACGTGACCCATCCACATGAGCGAGCAGGACTGATCGGCATCATGGACTTCGCGGTGGCGATCGGTGGCGCAACCGCTTCGCTGGTCGGCGGTGAGATCTATGGGTTAGCCGGGTTGCGGGCCTTGGGTCTAATCGGGATGAGCTTGACTCTGCCGCCATTGCTCGCAGGTCTGCACCTACGCGAAAGCCGCGTGGGCGTGTACGAGACGGCCAATTCAGCTCCCGTGCTGGAACCATCTCAGGTCCACGCCCAAAAGCAACTTCAAAAGGCGCACGACTGATCGCAGTTGCGCGCGGCGAGTTTAACGATGGAACTTAAGGAACTAGGCAGAACTGGAGTCAAGGTGCCTGAAATTGGCATCGGCGTTTGGCGCTACAGTGGCGGTATCGAACCTCTACGGGCCGGAATTGCGATGGGAGCAACGCTCATCGACACGGCTGAAATCTACGGAACCGAAGACGTGGTCGGCCAGGCGGTTAGTGGCATCCGTGACCGCGTCTTCATTGCAACCAAGGTCTCCGGCCAGCATCTCCGATACGACGAGGTCCTGCGGGCCGCAGAGGCGAGCTTGCAGCGCCTGCGGACGAACTATATTGACCTGTACCAAATCCATTGGCCGGGCAATGTGGTGCCTATTCAAGAGACGATGCGCGCAATGGAGACGCTGGTGGACCGCGGCCTGGTCCGCTACCTGGGCGTTAGCAACTTCTCGGTCGAAGAACTCCACCGCGCACGGCTTGCTATGGCCAAGTATCCGCTTGTTTCCAACCAGGTCCTCTACAATCTCAACCGGCGTGAAATCGAGCCACAGTTGCTGCCTTATTGTGAAGCCAATGGGATTACCGTGATTGCTTACACCCCGCTCGACGATGGGCGACTCGCGCGCCATTCGCAATATCCGCGTAACGCACAGGGTCAGCAAGCCTTGGAATGGGTTGCCGCACAAACCGGCAAGACTATGGCGCAGGTGGCGCTGAACTGGTGCGTATGGCGACCCTCCATCATTGCGATCCCGAAGTCAAATAGCGCTGCACGGGTAGTCGAAAACTGTGGAGCTTCCGGATGGCGCCTGACGCGGGAGCAATACGAGCTACTGAGCCGCGCGTTTCAGGCGGTTTGAGGCGCTGGCCTCCGCACCCATAAACCGCCACAAGGCGCGTGTGAAACGTTAGACATTGGATGTATATTCGGCTGAGCCAAGTCAGCGGACTGGACGCGCGAGCCCGTCGCGGCCGCCGACCAAATTCGATCCGCTAAGGAGAGCCCGATGAAAGTCGGAATGACGCTGCAACTGACCAGTTTCGGGGGCAAACCCGACCAAGAGACCTATCAGGACGAGTTGTCGCTAATGGAGATGGCCGAGGGTCTTGGCTTCGACTCGGTCTGGGCGCTCGACCACCACTTCACCGGCTACGTCATGTCGCCGAATCCGACCGAGCTGTTGGCCTACGTCGCCGGACGCACCAAACGAATCCAGCTCGGCACGGCCGTGATCGTGCTGCCGTGGCACGACCCGGTTGAAGTGGCCGAGAACATCGCTCTACTCGATCTACTCTCCGGAGGGCGCACAATCTTCGGCTTCGGCCGCGGAGCAGCGACGGTGGAATACAATGGATTCCGGGTCAACATGGAAGAATCGCGTGACCGCTTCATCGAAAGCGCGATGATCATTCGCAAGGGTCTAACGCAGCCGAGTTTCTCCTTCGACGGCAAGTATTACAAGATTCCGGAGATCCAGATTCGGCCGCGGCCAATCTCCCATCCCGAGACTCGTTTCTACGCTTCCGCCGTCAGTCCGGAGTCGGTCGAGATCTTTGCCAAGATGGGATTTGGCGTGTTGATTATTGCGCAGCGCAGTTGGGAGGATACCGCCGCAGATTACCGGCGCTACGTCGAGACTTCTCTGGCAAACAATTTCCGCCCGCGCCCGCCAATTGGCTTGCTTAACATCCTGGTGGCCGACGATCCCAGCGAGGCCAATGACCTAGCCACGGTGCACATGGAGGCAATGTGGGACTCCATCGACCGTCACTACCATTTCTCCGACGGACATTTGAAGGGCGTTAAGGGATACGAGTTCTACGCCAAAATGGCCAAGACTTATTCCAAGCTGCAAGCCGATACCGACGCCAAGGCCAAGGCCGTTGCGTTTTATCGTAGCCTGCATGCCGAAGGGACCCCATCACAGGTTCTCGAAAAGTTGCGCTACATTCATCAAACGGTCCCGCTCGAACATGTCATTGGAACTTTTGCATTTGGCGGCCTCCCTTATCCGAAGCTGGAACGGAGCTTTAAACTGTTCGCCGAAAAGGTCTTGCCAGTATTGCACGATGACCCGGCCTTCAAGCTACCGGCCCAGCAGAGCAGCGGGGCGGAACTGGGCGCCACCAGATAACGTTGAAATGGTTGAGCGCTGCCCGTTCTCGGGCAGCGCCCTTCCCTGCCGGCCGTGCCGCAAGCCGGCGTGATTCTTTGTCAGCTCAATTGCCTGGGCAAGGGGTGTTGTAACGTTAGACAATGAATCGCGCCGAGGCCCCACACCAGATCGGTGCACGCTATGGGAACAATACGGCGGCTCGGAAACAAGCGGCGAAGGATATCCTGCGCCAGTTCATCCGCCGGACATCCAAACGTCGGCATCAACACAGCGCCGTTGAGGACATAGAAGTTTGCATATGAAGCCGGCAGACGAACCCCGTTAAAATAAATTGGGCGAGGCATGGGTAAGGTCGCGATTTTGAAGGGTCTCCCGCGCAAATCGCGCATTAACTGCAGGCGTTTGAGATTGTCTTGGAGCGCAGGATAGTTGATATCCGCCGGGTCCTGCTCCACCACCGTCACAATTGTGTCATCCGAGGTGAAACGCGCGAGATCATCGACGTGACCATCGGTGTCGTCGCCCGCGATCCCCTCACCGAGCCATAAGATTCGTTCGACACCCAAGTAGCGGCACAGATTTTCTTCAATCTGGCGGCGATCCATTGAGGGATTTCGATTTTTATTCAGCAGACACCCCTCGGTCGTCAGCACCAGACCGGCTCCGTTGACATCGATCGAACCGCCTTCGAGCACCATCGATGTTTGGATGATTTCGAAGCCGTAATAAGCGGCCAACCGCTCGGGTACTTGGTCATCCAAATCGCCGTTGCCATATTTACCGCCCCAGCAGTTGAAGCGCCAATTTATAGCCAATTGCATGGGGCCTTCGCTGTCAGCGCGGAAACGGTTAACAAAGGTGGGACCGAAATCTCGAATCCAGGAATCATTGGTTGCAATGGGCAGGAAGTCGATCCGGTCGGTTCGCGGCCGCTCCCCATCGAGCCCGTCAACTTTCTTGATCATTTCAAGTACAGCCGGGAGCCGGGTCTCATCTTGAATCAGGATGCGCACGGGTTCGAAATGCGCGATGGCCGCCGCTATCTGCGCAAATATTGGCGGCACCTGGTCGAACTTCCCGGGCCAGGTCTCGAGATTGTGCGGCCAGACCAGATAGGTGGCGAGATGCGGCGCCCATTCCGCTGGCATCCGATAATCCGACATTCGAACCGTTGCCGTAGGCACCGTCAGGTCCGAAATCGCAGTGTGAGATCGCCGTACGCATCTATCCGGCGGTCTCGTAGAAAAGGCCAATTGCGACGCGTATGTTCGACGCACGCCAGATCGCAATCGACGATTAGCGTCTCTTCCTGGTCATGGCTCGCCCGCGCGATCAATTCGCCAAACGGGTCACAGACAAAGGAGCCGCCCCAGAATTCGAGGGCACCCTCGATCCCAACGCGATTAACCGCCGCAACAAAAACGCCGTTGGCTATCGCATGTGAACGTTGAATAGTTTCCCATCCTTCGAACAAGCGCCTGCGGGTATGAGCAGACATCTCTGCCGTCCAGCCGATCGCGGTCGGAAAAAAAAGGATCTGAGCTCCTGACAAAGCCGTTAGCCGAGCCGCCTCGGGGAACCACTGATCCCAGCAGATCAACACACCGATCCTGGCGCTACCGACTCGATGAGTGGTGAAATCGCGGTCGCCGGGGGTGAAATAAAACTTCTCGTAATACCCTGGGTCGTCCGGGATATGCATCTTTCGATAAAGGCCCACCACCCCTGAGCTATCCAACACCAGGGCTGAGTTGTGATAAAGGCCAGGTGCGCGTCGCTCGAAAATCGGGGCGATGATGGCGATCCTGCGTGCCGCTGCAAGCCTCCCCAATACTTCGCTGCTGGGGCCTGGTATCGGTTCGGCAAGCTCAAATTTGTTATCGTCCTCGGATTGACACGGATACCGCGAGCGATAGAGCTCCTGGAGGCAGACGATCTGAGCGCCATCCGCCGCTGCCCGCTCAATCCGGGCGGTTGCCTTCTCCAGGTTACGTTCCGGCGACTCCTCGCAGGCCATCTGTATCAGGCCGATTCGTAGCAGATCGCTTTGCATCATTCCCTTAGATAGCAATCGAGCCAGGCCCTGGCCACCGGTTAGTCCGCTTTGCGTCAACGACCGGTGGCCATGAGGTCGCGCGCCGCGCCTGAAATCATTAGAATGTGTGGGTACGGGAAATTCGGTTTAGCCCAGGCCGTCGGCGTGAGACCCGATGTGGCGTGCCCGAATGAGCTGCGCCCCATCGTTGCTGACACGGCATTTGATAGTTCAACATTTGGGTCGGATTGCCCACCGAGCGATAGCCGGGTCCTGCGCAAGGGAACGCCGCGAACCCCGCCAGGTCCGGAAGGAAGCAACGGTACCGGCTAACTCTCTGTGCCGCAGGAGCGCCTGGCTATCGCTCGGGGGCAATTGACTCGCAAGGCTGTGGAAGACCAAAGATTTGTGGCAGATGAGCCCAGTCGCTTGGCAGGCGCAGTCCATCGGCGCCATTAGGAGCCTATAGTGGTTTCAACGTCACACCTGGTGCTGGCGCGCAAATGGCGCCCTGAGCGGTTCAGCGACCTGGTCGGCCAGGAACATGTGACCAGAACCCTGGAGCAGGCCCTCAAGACCGGACGTATCGCGCACGCCTTTCTCTTCACTGGTATTCGCGGGGTCGGTAAGACAACAGCCGCCCGTATCCTGGCACGATGCCTGGATTGCGCAAAAGGACCGACCGCCGAGCCTTGCGGGCAATGCCCGGCATGCCAGGAGATTCGTTCAGGCAATGCCCTCGATGTGGTCGAGATTGACGGCGCCACCTATCGTAAAATCGACGATGCCCGGGCCATTATCGAGAACCTCGGCTATCGGCCTGCCCGCGACCGCTTCAAAATTTATATTATCGATGAAGCCCATCAACTCACCGATCAAGCCTTCAACGCGCTGTTGAAGACGCTGGAGGAGCCCCCTGCTCACGTCAAGTTCATCCTTGCGACGACCGAACCGCAAAAAATGCCGGAGACGATTCTCTCGCGGCTGCAGCGATATGATTTCCGCCGAATCCCTTTTGCCGCTATTCGCAACCGACTGCGTGAGCTGGCGCGCCGCGAGGGCATCGAGGTCGAAGACAGCGCTCTGACTCTGCTCGCGCGCGAGGCGGGGGGGAGCATGCGTGATGGCGAGCGGATGCTGGAAACCGCCATCGCATCGCTGGGAGAGAAAATCCGCGAAAGCGAATTAGCCCCAATTCTTGGCGTCGCCAGCCGCAGCCGCATCTTCGAAATAGCTGGTGCTATCCTGCGGAAGGAACCTGCTGCAGCACTGCGTGCAGCGCGGGAGTTGAGCCAGGGCGGCGCTAATCTGGAGTCGCTCGGAAGAGACCTGCTGGAGACGCTGCGCAACGTCGCTGTAGCCAAACTGCCAGGCGATAGTCAAAATCTCCTCGCGGATCTACCAGACCATGAGCTGGCCGAGCTGCAGCGGCTCGCCGAACAAGCTAGCATGCGAGATCTCATGCGCCTGTTTCGGCTCATGGCGGATGCTCAGGAACAGCTGGCACGCTCAGCCTGCCCCGATTTGATCCTCGAAATGGCCATGATCCGCATGGCAACTTTGGCACCGGTACTCGATACCGACGAGCTGCTGCGTGCCATTAACCGTGCGGGAGAGAGTGGGAACGGCCCAAGCGGCGAGGGCACCGGCCGCAAATCATCCCTGCGCACCGCGCAAACCGACCCGGCGTCCAAGCGTAAGGCACGTCCAACGGAACCAACCCCGAACAGTTTGAGGCCAGGGGACAAAACCACGCGCTTCGAGACGAGTTCAGAACCCGAAGTGACTCCAGCGCCGCTGCGTCAAATTCCGTTCGAAGGCGACGTCAAAGCCGACGCTCCGCGCCGGGCCTCGGCATCAACGGTTGACACGGGTGATTCAGGGGTGGCCGATGGCCGGGAACTGCCGGAGTTGAGAGATTTCATTCGCAGTCGGCGGGCAGCGTTGGCAGGGTTTATGGAGCAGGGTGCATCCCTGAAAATTGATGGGGATTTGCTGACTGTCTTCCCGCGCAGTGATATTTACGTGCGCTACCTTACGGATAACCGCAGCGCGATTGCTGATCTGGCATCTGAGCTCTACGGGCGCCGGATCCGCGTCGAAATTTCCG
The DNA here is from genome assembly GCA_021323945.1 of Pseudomonadota bacterium. Classification (GTDB taxonomy): domain Bacteria; phylum Desulfobacterota; class Binatia; order Binatales; family Binataceae; genus JAMXLL01. Next base: position 217,878 of record JAJPKA010000003.1, read on the forward strand.
GCAATCAGTCTGCAGCCGGGTCACCGGACAGTCACAGCGGCGAGAGCTTGAGTGCGGCAGCTCAGTCGGTGGTTGAGCCTGTTGTACCCCCATCCCATGAATCGAAACCCTCGTTTGCAGCTTTCGGAAACGGGTCTACGATCGCCGGACCAGCTCTGCCCGCAGACCATTCTCAATCGGACGCTCGACGGAACCTTTATGCCGACCCGGTCGTGCGGAGCATCTTTGAGAAATTCGATGCGCGTTTGGTCGATCTCAAAACTGGAATACGGGCGGACACCACGACTGCGCCAGCCGACAGGAAATAATCCGTGATTAAATCTCAGGAGTATTCTCGTGGCACAATTCGACCTTTCGTCCTTGCTGCAACAAGCTCAGGCAATGCAGGAGAAGTTCAAGCAGATGCAGGAGGAGATCGCGGCGAAAACGGTCGAGGCTCAAGCCGGTGGTGGAATGGTGCGCGTAACGGCGGATGGCTCGCTAAGGCTTCGCAATGTTCAGATTGACCCTGGGTTATTAGCTGCTAACGATCGGGAGATGCTCCAGGACCTGCTGGTGGCGGCAGTCAACGATGCATTGCGGCGTGCGCAAGACCTGTTTAATCAGGAAATGAGCAGGCTTTCGCCATTTGGCGGGCCACTAAACATCGCTAGTTTGTTTGGTGGACGTGAATAGGTTCGAAAAAGGCGAGCTGCCGGCTCTATTCCCTCGGACCGGGACAGAGCGCGGAGCAGCGTGCATCTTTCGTCTGCCGCGGTGCTGAGATATTCAGCTGTTTGACTGCCAACCAAATGGCCGAGAACCTCAAGCGCAGCGATGGGTTGCCTCCGGCGATGATGCGACTGGTCAAGGAGTTGGCGCGTTTGCCCGGAATTGGCGAAAAAACCGCCTCCAGGCTCGCTTTTAACCTGCTAAACCGACCGCGCGAGCAAGTCATTGCACTCGCCGAAGCGTTGCTCGAGATGAAGGAGCGGGTCGGCTTGTGCCGCGAATGTTTGGGACTGTCCGACTCCCCTCGCTGCTCGATCTGCAGCGACCCGGAGCGCGATCACCAATTGATTTGTGTAGTCGAGGGGCCAGCTGACCTGATGGCGATCGAGCGAGCTCGCAGCTACAACGGCCTTTATCATGTCCTGCACGGCGCGATTGCCCCACTCGATGGCATCGGGCCAGACGAAATAAAGATTAAGGAGCTGCTAGTGCGCCTGGAGAATTCACGTCAGGTGCGCGAGGTAATTATCGCCACCAATGCCACCGTCGAAGGCGAAGCCACCGCGCTTTATTTGGCTAAAATCATCAAGCCGCTGGGCGTTCGAATCACTCGACTAGCGCGGGGATTGCCAGCTGGGGGAGATCTCGAGTACAGCGACGCAGCGACGCTTTCCAGCGCTCTTAACGGCCGACGAGAGCTCTGAGCAGGTCCAGACTCCCGCCCTTGGCTGGCTCCTTGTTTGAGCACGAGCGGTGTCAGTTGTTCAGGTGTGAGCCTTCCAACTTGCTCGTTGCAAGCGTTGGGAAGGCGGGGTTACAATCATGAAGTAGTCAGCCGCGAAGTGCCCGCCTCACGCTCGGCAGTCGACGCCACGGTCGCAGACGCGGGGGTTGGCGCTCGCACCCTGCGATTTCTCTCAAAAGGACGGTAATCACCATGGCCTTTGAATTGCCGAATCTGCCTTATGCGCTAGACGCTCTTGCGCCGCATATCTCCAAAGAGACTCTGGAGTTTCACCACGGCAAACATCACGCCACCTACGTGACCAATCTGAACAATCTGGTGAAGGGTGGCAAGTTTGAGAAGATGAGTCTTGAAGAAATCATCCGCGAAGCCGGTCAAGGTCCGGTCTTCAATAATGCCGCCCAGCATTTCAACCACAGCTTCTATTGGAAGTGCATGAGGCCGAACGGTGGGGGTGAGCCCAAAGGCCGCATGGCCGAAGCCATCAAGAAATCATGCGGCGATTTCGAGACCTTCAAGAAGAAGTTCACTGAAACCGCGGTTGGCCATTTTGGCAGCGGGTGGGCCTGGCTGGTTCAGAACGAAGACGGCTCGCTGGCGATCGAGGGGGGTCACGATGCCGACAATCCGATCGTTCATAACAAACGTCCTATTCTAACATGCGACGTCTGGGAGCATGCGTACTACATCGATTATCGCAATGCCCGGGCGAAGTATGTTGAAGCGTTCTGGAACATCGTCAACTGGGACTTTGCAGAGTCGAATCTCAAGTAGCTTGCGATTGCCTCTTCATAACCTATAGCCAAACTTTCCCCCAGACCGCGGGGCGGCCCCCGGGTTTGCTTCGCCAAGAGCGGTTAGCAGCTGGCCGACGGTGCGCGGCGCCGAGGTGCGCGGTCCAAAGCGTGGGGGAAAATGTCGCCGCCCGGAGGCCTCAATGGAACTCGGATTTGTCGGCTTGGGCAAGATGGGAATGAACATGGTCGAGCGGCTGCGACGCGACGACCATAAGATTGTCGCCTTCGACATTGATAAGGCCAAGCTCGATCAGGTCCGCTCCTATGGCGCCATGGGTGTTACTCAACTGGCCGATCTGGTCTCGAGTCTTTCACCCCCTCGGGGTGTATGGGTCATGGTGCCAGCGGGCGATCCGACTGAACAGACGATCCGGCAGCTCGGCGCGTTGCTGAGCGCCGGCGACACGATCATCGACGGTGGCAATACGAATTACCATGACGATGTGCGGCGCTCAGCGGAATTAAAGGCGCGCGGGATTCATCACATCGATGCGGGCACCAGCGGCGGCATTTGGGGATTAAAAGTTGGCTACTGTCTTATGATTGGCGGCGAGGAGGCGATTTTTCGCCGCTATGAGCCAATTTTCAAAACGTTGGCGCCACCCGATGGATACGCATACATGGGCCGCAGCGGCGCGGGTCACTATGTCAAGATGATTCATAACGGGATTGAATATGGTTTGATGCAGGCCTACGCCGAGGGCATGGAATGTCTGCACAAATCCGATTATTCGCTCGATCTTGCCCGCATCGCGCGACTCTGGGGGCGAGGGAGCGTGATTAGATCGTGGTTGCTCGAGCTGGCGGCTGACGCGTTATCCAAAGACCCCCGGCTCGAGCGGATACGGGGATGGGTAGCAGATTCAGGCGAAGGCCGCTGGACCGTGCTCGACGCGATCGAAAAAGACGTTGCACTTCCGGTGATTGCCCTGTCGCTGTTTACACGTTTCCGGTCGCGTGTCGACCCCGAGGGTCGCGGAAGCTTTGCGGAGCGGCTGCTTGCCGCCTTGCGAAATGAATTCGGCGGCCACGCCGTGATCGAAAACCGCGAGTAAGCGCCCGCTCCATGGCTGCGATTTCTCCGTCGACAACAGTTCGCGTGCCCGGCTCATTCTCGGTCACGCCCGCGCAGGTGCCCTGCACCCTCGTGATTCTGGGCGGTGCGGGTGACCTGAGCCACAAAAAGCTGCTGCCGGCGCTCTACAATCTGAGCCTCGATGGCGTGCTCGGGCCTAAATTTGCGATTCTCGGCTTTTCGCTCGAGACACTGGACGATGAAAAATACCGACAATTCGCCCGCAGCGGAATTGAAACCTTCTCGCGTCGTGGCTTGACCGAAGCGGGCTGGAATAAATTCGCTCCACTGCTCCACTTTGTCTCGGGCAGCTTTACGGTCGCCGCAGACTATCAAAAGCTCAAGCAGCGACTGGCTGAAATTGACAGTCAATTTGGCACCGAGAGCAATCATGTCTTTTACTTTGCTATCCCGCCGGAGTTTATCGAGCGATGCTCGGCTGGTTTGATGCAGGCAGGCTTGATCCAGACAGCCGACGGAGGCCACGGTTTTACGCGAGTCGTGATTGAAAAGCCCATCGGGCATGACCTGGCAAGCGCAACCGAAATTAATGATCAACTGGCGAAATATTTTTCTGAAAACCAGATCTTTCGCATCGACCATTACCTGGGCAAGGAAACGGTCGAAAATCTGATGGTGTTGCGATTTGCCAATTCGATCTTCGAGCCCATTTGGACCTCGCGCTTTATCGACCATGTCCAAATCTCAGTGGCCGAGCAGGAGGGCGTCGGCACTCGGGCGGCTTATTATGATAAGGCAGGTGCGCTGCGCGACATGGTGCAAAGTCATATCCTGCAGGTGCTTTGCATGACGGCCATGGAGGCTCCGCGCTCCACACAACCCGACGCTGTGCGTGACGCGAAACTCGACGTGCTGCTGTCGCTGCGCCCGTTCGAACCGGCTGATGTCGAACGAGCAGTTGTCCGGGGGCAATACGAGCAAGGCTTGGTTAACGGTGAGAAAGTCCCGGCATACCGGGCGGAGGAGCACATTCCGCCCGATTCCAACACGGAGACCTTTGTCGCTCTAAAATGCTTTATCGAAAACTGGCGCTGGGCCGGGGTGCCGTTCTATCTCCGAACTGGCAAGCGAATGACACGCCGCGCTAGCGAAATCGCCATCCAGTTCAAACGCGTGCCGCGCATCCTTTACAACTCGAGGCCGGCACCACCGCTCCCCGCCAATGTGCTCTCTATTAGGATTCAGCCCGACGAAGGTCTCTCTCTGAATATTGTTGGCAAGCAACCCGGGTCACCTCTGCGGCTGGGACCTGTGAAAGTTGATTTCCATAGCGCAACCACCTCACCCGAGGCTTATGAGACGCTGCTTCGCGACATTCTCGCCGGCGATCAGACTCTGTTTATGCGCCGGGACACAGTCGAGGCAGCTTGGCGTTTCATTCAAAATATCCTTGACTATTGGTCAGTGGCTGGAGGTGAGCCGTTTTTTTATCCGGCCGGTTCTTCGGGGCCAACCGAGGCCGCGGTGATGATCGCGCGCGACGGCCGCACGTGGCGTAACCTGTGATAGTTCTCGCTGGTGACATAGGGGCGACCAAGACTCATCTGGCGCTTTATCAGGCCGACAGTGACCAGCTGGTCCGACTCTGCGACCATATTTTCGTAACGCAGCAGCTCCCCAGCCTCGAAGCAGCATTGCTGGACTTCATCAAAGGCCAACCCGCAATCGATCGCGCCTGTTTGGGCGTGCCCGGACCGATAACCGACGGCTCCGCGCGCCCAACCAACATAGCCTGGACAATACATGAGGGCTCATTGTCTCAGTCACTGGGAGGCGCTCCGGTCCGGCTGGTAAACGATCTGGCTGCCACAGCATACGGGATGCTGCATCTTCCGCCATCCGACCTTGTCGAGCTGAACAAGGGGCATCAAACGCAGCGGCCCGGAAATATCGCGGTCATCGCAGCGGGAACCGGGTTAGGCGAGGCCGGACTGATAGCCGCGGAAAACGGCTGGACCACGGTAGCCACCGAAGGTGGTCATTGTGACTTTGCTCCGCGAGGCGCTGAGCAGATGGCATTGCTGCAATTCCTGGAAAGGGAATTTGGCCACGTGAGCTACGAGCGAACGCTTTCGGGTCCCGGCCTGCACAACATTTACCGCTTTCTTCTCGAATATCTGCCCGCTCCCGAACCGCAATGGTTAGGCGATCGGCTGCGCAACGACGACCCTGCGGCAGTCGTGAGCGCCGCAGCGTTAGGGGGAGAGGATGAACGCTGCGTCCGTGCGGTCGAGCTGTTCACTGCAATCTATGGCGCTGAAGCAGCCAATTTAGCTTTGAAATTCCTGGCGTTCGGCGGGCTGTATGTGGGCGGTGGCATCGCGCCGAAAATCCTCGCCTTTTTGCGAAAGGGCATCTTCATGGATGCCTTCCTCGCCAAGGGACGCTTAAGCGCAGTCCTCGAAAGAATCCCGGTCCGTATTTCGCTCAACCAGGAAACGGCACTGCTCGGAGCGGCGCATCTGGCCTGTTCAATGAAATGACTTGAATTAGGGCCGAGATGGCCCAAGGAGTCAGAAGCGATGATTACTGAGCGCGTGCGGCGCATCCTTAGTTATTACGACTCTGAAAATCCCGGAGTCAGAACCAATCTGGCGCGATTCCTGAATCACGGCCGCCTGGCAGGCACCGGCAAGCTGGTCATCCTGCCGGTCGACCAGGGTTTCGAGCATGGTCCGGCCCGCAGCTTTGCCCCCAATCCTCCGGCTTACGATCCGCTCTACCATTTCGGCCTGGCGGTGGAAGCGGGCTGCAACGGATATGCCGCACCGCTAGGCTTCATCGAAGCAGGCGCCGCAGAATACGCGGGAGAGATTCCGCTCATCCTGAAGCTGAACAACCACGACCTACTGCTTGATGAACAAGACCCGATCCCGGCTGTCACCGCCAGTGTTCGGGACGCTCTTCGGCTCGGCTGCTCTGCAGTGGGTTTTACTATTTATCCTGGCTCGGCCTACCGTCAGGAGATGTATGAGCAGCTGCGCGAGATCGCTGAAGAGGCCAAGGCCCACGGACTGGTGGTTGTTGTCTGGTCCTACCCACGCGGCTCGGGCCTAAGCAAGGAAGGAGAAACCGCGCTTGATGTTGTGGCGTATGCTGCGCAGATAGCGGCACAACTGGGTGCTCACATAATCAAGGTGAAGCTGCCGACTTCGCACATCGAACAGGCAGAAGCCAAAAAAGCCTACGAGGCCGCCCGTATTCCTCTGGAACCGCTCTCCGAGCGGGTTCGTCATGTCGTGCAGAGCTGCTTCAACGGTCGCCGAATCGTGATTTTTTCGGGCGGTGCGCGAGAAGAAGAAGAGCGCTTGCTCGAGGAAGTCCGTGCGATTCATGCCGGTGGCGGTTTCGGCTCGATCATCGGCCGCAATTCATTCCAGCGGCCCAAGGCAGAAGCGATCGCGCTGCTACGCCGAATAATGGACATCTACTCGGCTTGAGCGTAACTAACAGGCCCACAGTCCCAAAAGCTCAACCAGATTTGCAATAAGCCTTCAGCCGTCTGAGAGCGACGCCACGAATTCGCCGATCGCGGCAGCAGTCGCGTCCGGATTGTCCAGTGGGACGTGATGGTGGGCGCCGCGTATTATTTTGAGTTGAGAAGCGTGAATCCTCTGTTGCATCCGTCGTGCCTGCCGCTCGGACACCAGAGTGCTGTGCTCTCCACGGATGATCAACACGGGCAATCGAATCCGTTCGATTGGGCATCGCGGCAGGCGCCAGCCTGGAGAGAGTTTGCGCGTTCTGGGATCGAGGCGAAACGCCCAATTGCCATTCGGAAGCTGCTCGGCACCTTTGAGCGCGAGCTCGCTTAACTGCTTCGCGTTCAAACAGTGCCCCGGCGGTGAAAGCCTAAAGCGTGAGATGAGAGCTTCTTTTGTGGGGAACTCGGGGCGCGTGTCTGACTGATTGCGACGCTTCCATCGCCAGATTAGGCGGGTCTTGAGCGGCAACCCACGCGGCGAAGCATCGACAATAACCAGGCCGTCGAGCAAGTGAGGCGAGTCTGTCGCCAGACGCATTGCGATTTCACCACCCATCGAATGGCCAACCAGAACAACGCGACGGCCGAGATGGTCTGCAATAAACTTGGTGAGATCGTCAAGATATGCCGGCAGGCCGTACGATGGCGCCCATTGGCTCTGACCATGACCACGAAAGTCAAGGGCCAGTACGTGCCCGTACTCAACCAGCTGAGGCGCAACGGCGTCCCACCAATGACAATGGGCTGACCCGCCGTGGCATAGCAGAATGGTTCTGGTCTCGGCGCTGAAACGGCGATGATGACCGCTGGCCGCAGCTTTGGTTCCCCAATCCAGATAGTGTAATTGCAGACCGTTGACCTGAGCGTAGGCACTGGTCGGCTTCGCTTCCGCGATAGCCGCTTCCCGCGGACACATGACGCTTCTATGCTAGCTGACTGCTGAGCCCTGGAAAACCTGGGTTTGGCAGCAACGCAACGACCGGCTCGCGCCGCTTAGGGCACGACATCGATGCCGGCTCATGCTACGTAATCAGAGAAAGGAGCGACCTCGATGAGTCTTCGATTGGATGGCAAGAATGCATTAATCACAGGCGGTGCAAGTGGCATCGGCCGTGCTTCGGCCTTACGCTTTGCGCAGGAGGGGGCCAATATCTGCGTCGCGGACCGACAAGCAGCAGCCGCAGAAGAAACAGCCGGTGAAGTGCGCAAGCTGGGCCGAAAGGCACTCGCGGTCGCGGTCGACGTGAGCAATCCCCAACAGGTCCAGACGATGGTCGAGCGTGCTGCGCGGGAGCTGGGCGGCATTGATATCGTACTGGCGGCCGCAGGCGTATCAGCGGCGAACTATGGCGAGGGTCCGATCGAATCCAAATTCCTCAATGAACTGCCATTCGAAAACTGGCGCAAGGTTATGAGCATCAATCTCGACGGCGTTTTTCTTACCTGCACAGCTGTGGCGCGCGAGATGATCAAGCAGGGTCGTGGCGGGCGCATCATCGCTATCTCCTCGGGCGCGGCCAAAGTGCCGCTGAAGGGTTCGGGCGATTATTGTGTCAGCAAAGCCGGCGTGTGGATGCTAATGAAGTGTATGGCGCTTGAGTTGGGCCGCTACAACATCACGGCTAACGCTATCGGGCCTGGAGTCATTGACACGCCGATGACCAAGGAGATGCAGAGCGACCCGCGCTTCGAACGAATGATCAAGCGCACCCCACTTAAGCGGATCGGCAAGCCCGAGGACGTCGCTAACACCGCACTGTTCCTGGCCAGCGAGGAAGGCAGTTTCTTCACTGGTTCGATTCTCCATCCCGACGGTGGGGTAATCATGCAATAAGAGGCGACCCTCCACGAAAAGAGCCCCAAATGACACAATGGAGCACTGAATTTATCCCGGGCGAGCCGCGTATAGCCGTCGATCATGCTGGTGCAGGCGCGCTTGTCGTGTTCCTGCACGGCATCGGCGGCAACCGGACCAACTGGCATGATCAGCTGCCGTTCTTCGCCCGGCGGTTCCACGCCGTCGCGTGGGACGCCCGCGGTTATGGTGCGAGCCAAGATTACCCGGGACCTTTGGATTTCGGCGATTTCGCTGTGGACCTGGCGCGTGTGCTCGATCATTTTCGCGTCGAGCGCGCACACCTCATAGGCCTCTCGATGGGAGGCATGATCGCGCTGAATTTCTATTGCAGCTACCCACAGCGCGTCGCGACCCTGACAGTCTGCGATTCTCTGCCGGGATTCGATCATTTATCGGCCGAGCAGCGTCGCGAATTTATCCGGTTGCGCCAGGCGCCTTTGCTGGCTGGTCTCGAGCCGAAGGACATCGCACCGGCTGTGGCAAAGACGCTGGTGGGCAGCTCAGCGCGTATCGGCTCTTATGAGCGGCTCGTGGAAAGTATGTCAGCACTCCATAAGGAGTCGTATCTGAAAACGATTGCAGCTACCGTCAATTACCGCCGGTCCTTTGAGTTGGAAAACATCAAGGTTCCGACCCACGTAGTCGTCGGCGCGGAAGACAGATTGACGCCACCGGAAATGGCTCGCCAAATGACAGCCAGATTACCAGATGCCCGGTTGAGCATAATCGCGGGCGCTGGGCACCTAAGCAATATCGAACAACCAGAAAAATTCAATCAGGCGGTGCTGAGCTTTCTGCTCGATCATTACAGCACGTCGAGGTAGAGACCTGTATGACGTGGTTAACCGAGCGCGACAGCAAAGATTACCCGCCGGGCGCTCAGCTTTCGGCATTGTGGCAGGCACCGGGAATCCTTCAAATCCCAGGGGCGCATAATGCGCTCGCCGCATTGTTGGCCAAAGAGGCGGGCTTCAAGGCCATCTATCTCTCTGGCGCCGCTCTCAGCGCAAGTCTCGGATTGCCCGATCTGGGAATTCTCGGGCTTGATGAATTGTGTTTTTTCACTAGAGCGATCGTGCGTGCTGCTGGGCTCCCGTTGGTGGTGGACGCTGATACCGGGTATGGGGGCGTCCTAAACGTCATGCGTGTGGTGCGTGAGTTGGAAGACGCAGGTGCGGCCGCGCTGCAGTTGGAAGATCAGGTCTTGCCTAAGAAGTGCGGGCACCTCAATGGCAAACACCTAATTGCCGCAGAGGAAATGGCAGCAAAGATTGCTGCTGCCGCACGCGCGCGGCGCCATCTGCGCATTATCGCCCGGACGGACGCAGCCGGTGTCGAAGGTTTCGCCGCCGCCGTAAAACGTGCACAACTCTACCTCCAGGCCGGCGCCGATGCGATCTTTCCCGAGGCGCTCACCAGCGCCGAAATGTTTATCGACTTCGCCAGCGAGGTTAACGCACCGCTGCTCGCAAATATGACTGAGTTCGGCCGTACGCCTTATTTCACAGCCCAGGAATTTGAACGATTTGGCTACAAAATGGTCATTTGGCCAGTATCGTCGTTGCGAGTCGCGGCCAGGGCTATGGCAGACCTCTACGCGACCCTGGCACGAGACGGGAGTCAGAAGGCCGTCTTGGACCGGATGCAGACGCGAGCGGAGCTCTACCAGATTATTGCGTACCAAGAGTATGAAGCACTCGATGCGTCGATCGCACGAAGTGTACTTCCGCCGCATTTGAGCGACCCTGCTGACAAGCCGAACGAAGGTAATCGAGCATCATAGGGGCAAGTGCTCAAGATGACCAGCTATGACGTAATCGTGGTCGGAGGAGGAAATGCTGCGTTCTGTGCGGCGCTCGCTGCCCAGGAGGCGGGCGCACGCGTGCTGGTGCTGGAAGTGGCGCCGCCGGAAGAGCGCGGCGGCAATTCGCGGTTCACAGCAGGCGGGATGCGCGTCGCCTATGAGGGGGTCGATGACCTGCTTCGGTTGATGCCCGATCTCACCGACGAGGAACGTGCCATCACGGACTTCGGCAGCTATACCCAGGACCAGTTTTATGACGATCTCTGTCGCATATCCCAGTATCGCGCCGACCCGCAATTGGCCGAAACGTTAGTCACCCGCAGCCTGGAAACGCTGCTCTGGATGCGACAGCGCGGAGTGCGTTTTGTCCCAATCTACGGCCGCCAGGCATTCAACGTCGAGGGACGCTTCAAGTTCTGGGGCGGATTGACCGTCGAAGTTTGGGGTGGAGGACCTGGGCTGATCGACGCGCTCTATCGAATTGCCGCAGCAAGTGGCATCGACGTTTCCTACCAAACTCGGGCGCTCGAATTGCTCAATGATGACAACGGTGTTCATGGTGTGATCGCCCGCTGCCGGGGACAGACGCGAAGGATCGAAGCAAAAGCCGTGGTGCTGGCAAGCGGCGGATTCGAGGCAAACGCCGAATGGCGCACGCGTTATCTCGGCCCGGGTTGGGACCTGGCAAAGGTGCGTGGAACGCGCTTCAACACCGGCGATGGCATTCGCATGGCGCTGGAGATCGGCGCGATGCCGTATGGCAATTGGTCCGGATGCCACGCTGTGGGATGGGACCGAAATGCACCCGAATTTGGCGATTTGAGCGTAGGCGACGGGTTTCAGAAACATAGTTATCCCTTTGGAATTATGGTTAATGCGCGCGGCCGACGTTTCGTTGACGAAGGTGCTGACTTTCGCAACTACACTTATGCCAAATACGGACGGGCAATCCTTGAACAGCCAGGCCAATTCGCCTGGCAGATCTTCGACCGCAAAGTGGCGCCTCTGTTGCGCGATGAATATCGCATCAAGCGCGTCACCAAGGTGAGTGCCGAGACCCTCGCGGAGTTGGCTGACAAACTCGAAGACGTCGATCGGCAAGGTTTCCTCGAAGAAGTTCAGGCTTATAATGCCGCCGTACAGACTGACATAGCGTTCAATCCCAACATCAAGGATGGACGTTGCACTCGAGGCCTTACCATCAACAAGTCGAACTGGGCGAATACGCTGGATACCCCCCCGTTCGAGGCCTACGCCGTTACCTGTGGGATAACTTTCACTTTCGGCGGCCTCAGAATCAACGAGGAGGCCGGCGTCATTAACACCGACGGGCTGCCAATTCGCGGCCTTTACGCTGCGGGCGAACTGGTCGGCGGTCTTTTTTACTTCAATTATCCGGGGGGTACCGGCTTGATGTCAGGTGCAGTTTTTGGTCGACTGGCGGGTACGTCAGCGGCGCACTTCGCACGCTCCACGTGATTCTGGTCTGCGGGCGAACCGATCCTGGATTACTCAAACGTCGCCTGTGTGTAGCCAGGGCATCCGCTCTTCGACGAAGTAGTGTTTGGTCGGCCGGAGCTGTGCGGCCTGCTGGAAGGCCCCGACATGGAAATGGGTGACCGCCGGCTCGGATAGGCTTTCACAAGTCAGGGTTGATCCGCACTTAGCACAGAATCCGCGCCGGGTCTTGCCCGGGGTGGAGTCGAATTTTGTAATCTCACCGTGGGTCACCCGGTAGCTGTCGCGCTTGAATGCCACAAAAACCGCAACCGGGGCTCCGGTATGCTTGCGACAGCTTTGACAGTGACACCAATAAATTCCTCGCGGTTCACCGCTCGCGGTAAAACGTACCGCACCGCACAGACATGCACCTTCAAACTGCGGGGTTGTGGCGCCCATATTCCTACCTCTCGCCAAGGCTGATCGTCGTCCGAGCGTGACGATGACTGCATTTTGCGCATCCCAAATCAAGAGGGCGTATGCGCAGTAGTCGCGCGACGGACTTAAAGCTAACGCAAGTCTAAGGCGCGAACCAGGGAATGATGTCCTGTACCGAATGCGGTGTGATATCGGCGAGCTAAATAATTGTGTGTAGACTGAAGCAGGCAGCGTGAGATCACTTTTAGCTCATTGCAGAGCGCGGTTCGTTGCCACCCTTGAGATGGTCCGAGCAATTTTGCTCAGCTAGTCGCTGGCGAATTGGGAAAAGATGGAACGGGTAGAAATGCCCATTTCAAAGGCAAGTGCACTGAACTTATTCGTTTGCCGCATATTTGAGCAGGTGAGAAGAAGATTTGTAAGGTCCAGCCTGCCTGGCACCTAACGAAAATCGGCGATAGCCACCCATCGGCAATGAAAACATCTTCTTTTTTCTTGATTCGCCTTAGAAATTCTTGACTCAACGGGGTGGAGACCGCTATTTTGGCGGCTCAGCCTTTCATCTACGCGCCCTTCGCAAGGGCGGAAGGCCGGAACACAGCTTGGGCGCAAACTACTAGCGCCATTGCTGATATGAAATCGGGTCACGAAACCTTCGCGCCGGATGCGATCGATCTGCAGATCCTTACGATCCTGCAGGAGCATGGCCGCATCCCGCTCACCAAGCTTGCCGAGCAGGTGGGGCTTTCGGCTCCGTCCGTGATTGAGCGGGTCAAAAAGCTGGAGGATCTTGCCATCATCACTGGATATCACGCCACGGTTGACGCCCGAAAACTGGGTCAGGACGTGACGGCCTTTATCGGCGTGTCCATTGGCGATCCTCGCACGATTGGCGTGTTTGAGCAGACCGTTGAACGGCTCGACGATATCCTCGAATGCCATCATGTGACCGGTGAACATACGGTGTTACTCAAGGTCAAGACACGCAACACCGGGAGTTTGGAAAGTCTCATTCGAGCAATTCGCATGATCGAGGGCGTGATTCGCACAGAGACCATGGTCGTCCTTTCAACCCATACTGAACGCACGCAGATTTGCGTCTATCCACACCAACCGTTGCACGAAGCAGCTAACGGTAAACGCCATCGCCACACGAGTGGGAAAACTCCGAACAGCGAGACTAGAAGGGCATAGTGATGCAGGTTTTCCGCGCAATCCCCAAAGCTCAGGGCTTGTACCACCCCGCACACGAGCACGATGCATGCGGCGTGGGATTTGTCGTCGATATCAAGGGACGACGGTCTCACGAGATAGTTCTCAAAGGGTTGCAAGTACTTGACAACCTCACCCATCGAGGAGCCTGCGGCTGCGATCCGTTAACCGGCGACGGCGCAGGAATATTGATGCAGCTCCCTCATGACTTCTTCGCACAAGAAGCAAGCAAACTAGGATTCGATCTGCCGGCACCAGGTGAGTATGGGGTGGGAATGGTCTTCCTGCCTCTTGACCCCAAGAAACGCGAGGCGTGTGAGTCCATTTTCGAAAGGGTGGTGCGAGAAGAGGGCCAGCAGGTGCTTGGTTGGCGGACGGTCCCGGTTGACGACAGTCAATGCGGAGTGATCGCGCGTCAGGGACTGCCTGCAATCCGTCAAATTTTCATCGGCAAAAGTCCCGGGATTAGCGACGAGGCGGCACTGGAACGTAAACTCTATGTCATCCGCAAACGGGTTACCAACGAGGGTGCCAGGATTAAGCTTGAGGAGGGTGAGCTTTTTTACATCTGTAGCCTTTCCAGTCTGACTATTGTCTACAAGGGCCAGCTCATCTCGCATCAGCTCCCCAAATTCTATCGCGACCTGCTTGACCCAGCGGTCGAGACCGCGCTGGCAATGGTTCATCAGCGTTTCTCCACCAATACCTTCCCGAGCTGGGATCGTGCTCACCCGTACCGCTTCCTGTGTCATAACGGCGAGATCAACACTCTGCGCGGCAACATCAACTGGATGCATGCACGCGAGAAACAGTTCGCCTCTCCCTTGTTCGGCGACGATATCAAGAAGATTCAGCCGATCATCGAGGCTAACGGCAGCGACTCGGCAATGTTCGACAATTGCCTTGAGCTGCTGGTGCGCACCGGGCGCTCACTGCCTCACGCCATCATGATGATGATTCCCGAAGCGTGGCAAAACGACCCGCTGATGGACGACGGCAAACGGGCCTTCTACCAGTTTCACTCCTGCATGATGGAACCCTGGGATGGTCCCGCGTCGATCGCCTTTACCGATGGTCATCGCATTGGCGCGGTTCTGGATCGTAACGGCCTACGGCCATCGCGTTATCTAATCACCAAGGACGGGCTGGTCGTGATGGCATCTGAAACCGGCGTCCTAAACATTCCGCCGGAGGAGATCGAATACAAGGGGCGGTTACAGCCTGGCCGAATGTTCTTCGTCGATACGGTCGAGGGTCGCATCGTTCAAGATGAGGAGATCAAGCAAAGTTTTGCGCGACGAAAGCCGTATCGCCAATGGCTGAACGAAGAACTGGTCGATCTCGATACATTGCCCGAACCACCGAGCTATCCAGCGATCAACGGCTATGAGCCGTTCGATCTGCTTAAGCAACAACAGGCATTCGGCTACACGCTTGAAGAGCTCAAGATGATCCTGGCGCCGATGGCGGTCAACGGCCAGGAACCCGTCGGCTCGATGGGCACCGATACGCCTTTGGCCGTCCTGTCTGACAAATCACCACTGCTCTTTCAATATTTCAAACAGTTGTTTGCGCAGGTAACCAACCCACCGATTGATCCGATTCGCGAAGAGATGGTGATGTCGGCAGAGACGACCATCGGTGCTGAGCAGAACCTCTTCGAAGAGACTCCGCTCCATTGCCGCCAGCTGCGGCTCAAAAACCCGATCATTGACAACAAACAGCTTGAAAAAATTAAACGTCTGGCACGGCCCGGCCTCCGCAGCATAACCTTGAGCACGCTCTACCGGGTCGACGATGGCGAACGCGGCCTGCGCGAAGCGCTCGATAATCTCTGTCGCCAGGCGTCACGCGCGATCGACGACGGGTATACGATTATTGTGTTGTCTGACCGCGGAGTTAACGCGGAATGGGCGCCGATTCCGAGTCTGCTGGCTACCGGCGCCGTCCATCACCATCTAATCCGCGCCGGCACTCGGACCAAATGCGGGCTGGTGATCGAATCCGGTGAGCCACGGGAAGTGATGCATTTCTGCCTGTTGGTCGGTTACGGCGCTGGGGCAATCAATCCCTACCTTGCGTATGCTTCCCTGGCCGGCATGATTCATGACGGCCGGCTAAAGGATCTCAGCGAGGAGGAAGCCGTCGAACATTTCATAAAGGCGGTGGGGAAGAGTCTTATCAAAGTTGCCTCGAAGATGGGCATCTCGACCATTCAGAGCTACCGCGGCGCGCAGATCTTCGAAGCCATTGGGCTCAGTCAGGAGGTTATCGACAAGTACTTCACCTGGACTGCGTCACGGGTGGGCGGTATTGGCCTCGACGTCATTGCCCGCGAGTCAGCGAATCGCCACAGACTCGCCTACAAAGCCGATCCAAACCTGGATGGCGAGCTGGAGGTCGGGGGCCAATATCAATGGCGACGTCGCGGTGAATTCCATATGTACAACCCGAACACGGTCGCCAAATTGCAACACGCCGTGCGCTCGGGCAGTTATCGGCTCTTCAAGGAATACACGCGGCTCGTGGACGAGCAGAGCCGCAGCCTGGCAACGCTGCGCAGCCTGCTTAAATTCAATTCGAACCGACCGCCCGTGCCGCTCGAAGAAGTCGAACCGGCCAGCTCGATCGTCAAGCGCTTCAAGACCGGCGCCATGTCATTCGGCTCGATCAGCAAAGAGGCGCACGAGAATCTCGCCATTGCCATGAATCGGATTGGCGGCAAATCCAACACCGGCGAAGGAGGCGAAGACCCGGCCCGCTTTGTTCGTGATGCCAATGGCGATTGGCGGCGCAGCGCAATCAAACAGGTCGCGTCGGCCCGCTTCGGAGTAACCAGTTGGTATCTGGTTAATGCCGACGAATTGCAGATCAAAATGGCGCAGGGAGCCAAACCGGGCGAAGGTGGTCAGCTCCCCGGCCACAAGGTGGACGAGTTTATCGCGCGCATCCGCTATTCGACCCCGGGGGTTGGCTTGATCTCCCCACCACCTCACCACGACATTTATTCGATCGAGGACTTGGCCCAGCTCATTCACGATCTCAAGAATGCCAACGATCGGGCAAGGGTCAGCGTCAAACTGGTCGCTGAAGTCGGGGTCGGCACCATCGCGGCCGGTGTGGCCAAGGCTAAGGCCGACGTAGTCTTGATCAGTGGCCATGACGGCGGCACCGGTGCGTCGCCTTTGACCTCGATTAAGCACGCCGGCATTCCGTGGGAACTCGGGCTGGCCGAAACGCAGCAGATTCTGGTGATGAACAATCTGCGGGGCCGAATCACCGTTGAGACCGATGGCCAGCTCAAGACCGGTCGCGACGTGGCGATTGCTGCCTTGCTGGGCGCCGAGGAGTTTGGATTTGCCAGCGCAGCACTCGTCGCCTCCGGCTGCATCATGATGCGTGTCTGTCATTTGAATACCTGTCCGGTGGGCATCGCAACTCAGGATCCTGAGCTTCGCAAGAAGTTCGAGGGCAAGCCCGAGCATGTAGTTAACTTCATGATGTTTATCGCAGAAGAACTGCGCGAATATATGGCGCAACTCGGCTTCCGCACCCTGGCAGAGATGGTCGGGCATGTCGAATGCCTCGACGCCAACGATGCGATCAAGCATTGGAAAGCACGCAACGTCGATTTAAGTGCAATCCTGACCAAGCCCAAGGTCCCCGACGATTGGCCACTTCATTGCGTCGAGCAGCAAGACCATGGTCTCGATAAAGCCCTGGATCGACAATTGGTCGAATTGAGCAAGGAAGCGCTCGAACATAAACGACCTGTCGAACTGCATTTGCCGATTCGCAATGTCAACCGGACTGTCGGAACAATTCTGTCGTCGGAGGTCTCCCGACGCCATGGTGAACAAGGCTTGCCACCCTACACGATTCAGATTCACTTCAAGGGCTCGGCCGGGCAAAGTTTCGGCGCCTGGTTGGCGCCCGGGGTCGCGCTTTTTCTCGAAGGCGACGCCAATGATTACTGCGGCAAAGGACTCTCCGGCGGCTTTTTGGTCGTAAGACCGCCACGCGAAGCAACCTTCAAAGCCGAAGAAAATATTCTCATAGGGAACGTTGCACTCTACGGGGCTACTGGCGGCGAGGCGTTCTTTCGCGGCGTCGCGGGCGAGCGATTCGCGGTCCGCAATAGCGGCGCTACCGCGGTGGTCGAAGGCGTTGGTGACCACGGATGTGAGTACATGACGCGCGGTCTGGTAGTCGTCTTGGGCAAAACCGGACGCAATTTCGCGGCAGGCATGAGTGGCGGACTAGCCTACGTGCTCGACGAGGACGGCAGTTTCGCCAGCAAATGCAACATGGGTATGGTCGAGTTGCATCCATTCGACCAGCCTAATGAAATCGCTCAGATTCATGCCTTGCTAGTACGGCATCATCAGTACACGGGTAGCACAGTAGCGCGGCGCTTGCTTGATGATTGGGACCGCGCCATCGGCAAATTCGTGAAGGTGATGCCGACAGAATACCGGCAGGTGCTCGAACGGCAGCTTAATATGAAATCCGATTTGGCCAAACTCGCGGCGGTTTGAAGCTGCGACTCCACCACCATCCTCGAATTCAAGCGCTAAACGGAGTACTTAATGGGCAAGATTACGGGCTTCATGGAGTTCAAACGGGAGACCCCTCCCCGCCGCCCAGTCCGTGAACGCGTCACTGACTGGCGCGAGTATGACCTCAAGATGCCCGACGACAAACTGAGGCAGCAGGGGGCCCGCTGCATGGACTGCGGAATCCCCTTCTGTCACAAGGGCTGTCCGCTCGGTAACATCATCCCCGATTGGAATGATCTGGTTTATCGTGGTCGCTGGCGTGAAGCGATTGACCGCCTGCACTGGACAAATAATTTTCCCGAGTTTACAGGACGGGTCTGTCCGGCCCCATGCGAGGAAGCCTGCGTCCTCAACATCAACAGCGATCCCGTCACAATCAAGCTGATCGAGAAGAGCATCGTCGACCATGCCTGGGCTCAAGGCTACATCACGCCGCAACCGAATCCCCGCAAGACGGGAAAGAAGGTGGCGGTGGTAGGTTCGGGACCGTCCGGATTAGCCTGCGCCCAACAGTTGGCGCGCGCCGGACATTCCGTAACGCTGTACGAGCGGTCGGACCGCATTGGCGGATTGTTGCGCTACGGTATTCCGGATTTCAAGCTTGAGAAATGGCAGCTCGACCGCCGGATCGAGCAGATGAAGGCCGAGGGCGTTGAGATGGTTACTAACTGCCGCGTCGGGTTTGACATCCACGCCGAGGAACTGCGACGCAGACATGATGCAGTTGTGCTGACCATCGGGGCCACCAAACCTCGAGACCTACCTGTCCCAGGACGCGAGCTTAAGGGAATTCATTTCGCGATGGAGTTCCTGCCCCAACAAAACAAGCGCAACGCCGGCGATACCATACCGCCTGAAATATCGATAACCGCTGAGGGAAAGAGGGTGGTTATTCTGGGGGGTGGGGACACAGGATCGGATTGTCTCGGCACCTCCAATCGTCAGGGCGCCAAGATCGTTTATCAATACGAGTTGCTACCGATGCCTCCGGAAAGGCGCACTAGCGCCATGCCCTGGCCCGAATGGCCGATGATTTTGCGAACATCCACTTCACATGAGGAAGGCGTAATTCGCGACTGGAGCATCAACACCAAATACTTTTCGGGCGAAAACGGTGTGGTTAAAAAGCTGCACGGAGTCCGGCTCAACTGGAAGCAGGACAACGGCCGGATGGTTATGGAAGAAATTCCGGGCTCGGAGTTTGAGCTCGAGTGCGATTTGGTCCTGCTTGCCCTGGGATTTCTTGGCCCGGAACCGGACGGAATTGTTGCGGAGCTCGGGCTGAAACTCGACCAGCGTGGGAACATTGCCTGTAACAACTACCAAACCAGTGTTCCGGGCGTGTTCGCCGCAGGGGATGCTCGTCGCGGCCAATCATTGGTGGTGTGGGCCATTTGGGAGGGGCGTGAATGCGCCCGCGCTGTCGACGCTTATCTGATGGGTGAATCATTTCTGCCGACCAGCCCGGAGCCCTGAACGCCGGGAGCTGACAGTCAGTGTCATGCAAGACGCGGTCGACCGGACTGCCCTCCAGCATTGGCGTTCCGACCGCGGAGAACAACTGTGATTGTTTACTTCGACACCGAAGCCTTTGACCACCTCTACAAGAAAATCGGCTGCACCAGCGCCGATGTTGCCAATTTGCGCAAGGCTGTCTACGGACGCCGGCTCTCGATTTTGCTAAGCATCCATACGCTCGAGGAAATGCTGCTTGGCCGTAAGCTTCCGCCTCAAGCGTTCGCCGCTCAGATCAAACTAACCTTATCCATTGCCAGCTCGCGAACCTTGATCAAGACGTGCAATCGATTGGTACTCGATGATTTGCATAGTTACCTGAATTCGACGCAGACCGCTCGTCCATTTCTTCCCGGTGAGATGCAAAACGTAGTGGCCGACGGAATTTCATCTCTCATTGAAAGCGACGGCGAGGAAATGGAAGAGGATTTTGTTTCCTTGCTCGACCAAGCTCGTCAGGACAAACTCCGCTTTTACGAGATGCTCGAGGAGTTACGCGATAAAGCACATCATAATGGTCAATCCGGGCAAGCTGTCACTTTCGAGCAGTACTTCGACGCTAATGCTCCGCGGCTACTTGAAACTTTATTGGCCCATGCAGGAGTAGTCGCAACTCCCGGTCAGCCAGAGCTCGAGGCCCTCCTGGGGATCCGCACTGTGCGTTCGATCATCTGCTCGGTTCTTGCGCCGACGTTCGACCGGTCCTCGTTCTCGACGCTCAAATTCGACAATTTGCATCACGCTATCTCCGCCGTGAGCGTCGCCCGAACCTATGTTACCGATTCCAGAGATAGTCGCAGGTCGTTGGGCTGTTGGCCGCACGAGGATTTTGGTGTTACCGGCCTCGCCGAATTTATTGCCGGTCTCTGACCGCGACAAAGGTGCTGCGACTTGGAGGCATTCAGTAAAAGCAGCTCGAGTTCCACCATCCACAGACAATCTCTGGGGTTGAGCGACCTGACGCCGGTCAACCCGAGCGGCTCTCTCGAGAGCTCTCTTTCGTCGGAGTAATCGGACGACAGACATCAATTTGGTGCGAAAAAAGCGACGTCGTGGCCCTCAAGTAACGGGCACCGACGCCGCTTGCATGAAGTCACTTTACGCTCTACGCGAAAACAGACTTACTCAGGAGCTATCGCAGGATCTGCATCAAACCACCGGGAGTGCAGTACTTATTGTAGTCATGGTAGTCGGGCGGTGCGTCCTGGTTGAATTTTGGTCCCACTCCAGCTGGGTCGACTGTCGACACCATGGTCATATGCTCGTTCTGCACATCCCACACTGCACCAGTGGTTGAGTTGGTAGTAACATGACCTACTTCTGGGACTGTTTCGGCTCGCGGCGCATTCCAGAAAATTTTCCAAAGCTTCAGGTTTGAATCGTAAATATCTACCCAGATTCCATAATGGAAATGCGAATCCACGTACATGATGCGGCTGCCATAGCAGTAACCTTGACTTTCCGACGGTACCCGCCGGACGTCGATAATATCTACGTCACGCAATTGCCAGTCACCCCACGAAGGCTTGGGGAAACCAAGCGGCATCACGTAGTCTTCCGGAAACTTTCCGGTTTCGTGCGTATAGTCATCAAGCAAGTCCAGCACTTTGCGGTGGCCGAGAAAGCGAGAATCGAACAGCGCCAAGCCGCCGTTGAAACCGACCGTTTTGTAGTCGTCGAGCACAAAATCACTCCCCGCGGCTGGTGCGCATCGGGCATTTACCGACAAACGCAGCGAGCGGCGTAACGCCGGAACAAACACGTAATCGTCTTCCGGCAATTCAGGATTTTTATGGAACATTGTCAGATTCGTGGTATAGCGTGATTGCTCTGGGGTCTCCACCATGAACCATTCAGTAAACCAAGTGTCAACTGCCTGAGGCAGATCTCTCGGGACCCCCGGATCTGTGTTGTATCCGACCTGGCGGTAGATCCAGGCGATCGTACTGCAGGCGATGTTGCCGAAGCGATCCTCGGTGCAACTCACGCCGGGATGGTCGAACTGCTGCGCATAGAGATTCGGAACATATGAGAACCACACATCGGCGAGCAGCTTATAGCCTTTGTCGGGTTCCTGAGGATTAGGAAACGGCTCGCCAGCAACATAGTTGGCCACGTAATGGTGACCACTCGCGGTGGTTCCGACACTGGTCTGGGAGCCATACTGCTCGCTGGCTTCGACATAACCGCGCGGCAGCGGCAGGATTCGCGTTGGACCCACCTTGATTTGAAGATCTGATGGCGCTTTCCAAAAGCCCGAACCGTTGAAAATCGTCTGCAGCCCATAGGGCATAAACTGCTTGAACTGTTGCCAGTTGCTGCTATCAATTACGGTTCCGGGTTTAATGGTCCCTTGGTTCTGAGTCTCCGTCAGCCATTGCTGCATCGGGGCGGGCGGTTGATAGGTTGGCTCTTCGCTCCACCCCGCGTCCGCCGTCATGACAATGGTAACGATGACAGCGGAAAGAAAGACAAGTAAACGAGATGTTCTCATGCTTTGTATGTTCTCCTCCACCGTTGAGTAGATTAAAGCAGGTCAGTTATTTCCATCGAGTTTCGCTGCCTCAACATAAGACCCGCGCTGCTCTCGAGCCTGTTAGCCTTTGGGCAGCCCCGCCGTAATTGGGAATATAGTGTGCGGAAAAAATCAGTGGTTCTGGCGAGTTGAAGCTAAAAATTTCCTGGTAACGTTCCTTTACAAATATCTCTAGTACATAGTGGTCGCTCGAACGACTAAGCTAAAAGCCGAAGCGTCTCCAGCCCTTCGCTTTGGCTGCCGCTGATGTAGCCGAGAACCATCCGCGGCTCAATCCGCTGCACCGAAAAGTACCAAAAGTAACTTATGAAGTAATTTATGATGACGTAAAGCCTTGATCAAAAGCGTAATCGACACCGTGACGGTCTTGAGTAACAGCCATGCTCAACCACGACGGAGTTTTGTCGAGCGACGATTCTCAAGACTTCGCGCCGCGCGGGTCAGTCACGCGTGCAGACTCTGCGGCGCGCGCCCCATAAGAGTGCTATACGAAAACCGTACCTGAACTCAACCCCTTCCCGGCGCCCAGCAGCGGCCTCGTGTTGATCCGCAAACTGATTTATCCGGCTTGGTATGCCGATTGGCTTCGGCGGCGGAGTCCCATCCGGTCAAGCTTGGACATAACCCAATTTACACGATCATATCCCCAGAAGAGCTCACCGTCGACGACAAATGTCGGAACACCGAAGACCTCGTCTTTCTCTGCCTCGGCAAAGCAAGCCTTCAACCTCGGTTTCGCCTCAGTTGCCTCGTTGGCTACATAACTCAGGAACTTGCCGGTGTCGGCCCCCACCTCCGCCAAGATTGCGGCCAATGCAACAGGATCTTCAATCTCGAGCTCGCGCTTCCAGAAGCGCTCGAAAACCCGGTCCGCGTAAGGGCGAAACAACCCTTGATCATCGGCACACATCCCGCCGTAAAAGGCGAGGCGCGCGCTGAAGATCTTCTTTGGCGGCCGAATTATCAGCCCCCGTTCGGCCGCGAGACGGCGCGCGTCCTGGTACAGGTAGCGGAGCTTGCGCCTATTGCGTTCGTCACGCTCGGCGATCTCACCCCCATAGACCTGCCTAATATTGACCCCATACGGGATAAAGCGAAGCTTGACCTGATAGGCGCTTTCCAATTCGTAGGCCGCACCCATCGCCAGATAAGTGAACGGGCTGGTATAAGCGAAGTAAAGTTTGATGGGCAGGTCAGCCATTGACAGCTATATGGCGTATTTCTTTGATAACGCTTCGGTTTGCGGAACGCCCATCAGTTCAATCAGCTCAGCGAACAGATGGCCGGTGATGGGAAGATCCAGCCTGCCGGTTTCCTTCAGCTGTCGCAGCGTATCGCGGAAATGAACATACGAGGCCATTAGCGTACTGGTATGAATATTGACGCGAAACCCATATTGGCCGAGCTCCCTCACCGGTAATAATGCGCCATTATAAAGCAGTGGCAGGCCGGAAAGTCGCGATGCATATTCCTTGAGGTCGTCGACCGTCCGTATTCCATCAACAAAGATCAGGGCGGCGCCTGCCTCGCGGTACGCATGGCATCGCCTGACGACATCGTCCCAGCCGTTGACGGCGAGGGCGTCGGTACGGGCGATGATTACGAGATTCTGATCGCGGCGCGCATCACAGGCAGCACGCACTTTGGGCACCATCTCCTCGAGTGGAATGACCTGTTTGCCGGCCAGAAAACCACATTTCTTGGGCCAGACCTGGTCCTCAATATGAAGCGCCGCTGCGCCAGCTTCCTCATACTCCCGCACGGTGCGCCATACATTGATTGGGTTGCCATAACCGGTGTCTGCGTCACAGATGACCGGAACTTTTACGGCATGCGCGATCGCTCTGACGTTCTCAACCATCTCTGACATGGTAAGCAGGCCTAGATCCGGAAAACCACGAGCCGCCGCGGTTCCGAATCCGGTCATATAGACCGCAGCGAACCCGACCTGTTCGGCCAGCTTCGCCTGCAGGCAATCGTAAACAAACGGCGCGACGATCATTTCAGGGCCTTGGAGCAGGCGCCGCAATTGTTGAGTGGTTTCAAGCATGGCTTACTCCGCTTAGCCGCTGCGCAAAGGCGCGACCGTAGACCAATTTAAAGTCGACGACCGATAATGAAATGGGGTCGTCGAGAATCAGTGAGTGTCCTCGCCGTATTTGGCTTTTTCAAGCTGAGCGTCAAGGGCCCGCAATTGCGACAGCTTCTGGTCAGTAGGCTCGAGTTCTTTTTTACGCTCCGCCTCCAATTCTTCCTGGTGATGGTTGGGGAGCTCGCCATCAATTTTTTCGAGCGCTTCCTGAGCGAGTCTCCGAACCATCGCACTTCTATCGTTTTGCACAATCTGAATCAGGGTATCATTGGCTCGCGGATCGCCGATCTCACCCAACGCAAAGACCGCGGTGCCTCGGCTATCGGGATCAGTCGTTTCTTCCAGGTACTCGATAATGGGCAGCGTTCCGCGCGCATCGCCGATACGCCCGAGCGCGGCGACGAGGTGCAATCTTTCGATGGCGGGGGTTTGCCGCAGGAACAGCCGCTGTGACATCAAGGGAACCGCGTCGTTGACACCGCGTGCCCCCAGCACATCAATTGCCTTGATTCGCACTCGCACGTCCAAATCATTGAGGCCGAGGTTAAGCAGCTGAGTCGACTCGGTCTGGTTGGCAACGTAACGCAGCTTTTCGAGACCCTCCACCCGGACTCGCGGATCCGCATCAGCGATTCGTTCCTTGGCCTCTTTGATCAACTGGTCGTCGGCCTGTGCTCGCTGAGTATTCGGTCCCACGGTTTCGAGGTTTTGGAGCAAAGTACCGGGTCCGCCTGGGCCCGTATATCCGAGTTGGGCAAAGGCAGGAAGGGGCAACGCCAGCGCCACCGCCAAAACGAGTGCACTCAACTGTGCGCGGGCTTTCGACATTCCCTCATCCTCCCGAATTCGGCAAAATCGTGGTCCACAGTGTATTGGATCGGTCTCAAATGGAAAATCTGGCCGCGCCGTCCTTTGCTGATAGGCGTCGTGATAATCTGCAGCACTATCGGCGCTGCCAGTGCTAAATCGCCATCGCATCGCACAGACTCAAGGCAGCCCCCGGTTCATTTCACCGCAATTGCCTTTCCTTCCGACCTTACTATTCCACGTTACCATCCGGGCCACCAACCCTTTCGCGGCGGCGAGACCCTAATCTACCGTGCCTCGTGGATCGGCATTCCGGCCGCTGAAGCCAGGATAACCTTGGTCAAGAATGGAGCAGACGGCTCGTTATGGACAGGGAAATTATGGTTGCGGAGCACCACCGCGGTCGATCTTCTTTATCGGATGCGCGATTACGTTTATGAGGATTTCAACCGAGCTGATTTGCGGCCACGTGAGATGCGCATCATTCAGCATGAAAAACAGCGACGCGACGAATGGTCAATACGATTTGACGATCACGCTCATCTGGTGACCAGTGCCAAGCGCAACGCGCAAGGGCGGACCTGGATCCGCCAGTTCACTGGTGGCGAACCGTGGGGGCCATTCTCAGGCGCGATGCTGGCGCTCTCACTGCCTCTCGGAGTCGGCCAGACATACACATTTGATGTGTTTAGCGGCGGCAATCGCTACGTCCTGGCATTTGACGTGCAACGCCGGGAGTCGATTACAACTGCACTGGGTACCGTACCCGCGCTACGCATCATGCCATCGGTGGTCTGGCTGAGCGAAGGCAAGTTCCGCAATCAGGTCAGCCAGTCAGTCCTGTGGCTTAGTGACGACGAGCGTCATTTGCCACTCAGGATTGAGGCTACGGCATATATCGGAACCATCCGGATAGATCTAATAAAGATTCTTAATGGACCAGTAAATGCGGCCGTCGCGGGAACCCAGACAATCGAGGCTGCCGAACGTGAACGCAATTTTCAGCTGCTTACGCCCTTATTTACTATGATCCCATAATGGTTTCGCAGTAACCGAATGTGGTATTGGTGAGAACGGACAGAAGAGCGATTGGAACGAGCGGCCGGACCTCAATTAAAGCGGACTTTTTCGGTCATCCGTCCTCTGGGCCGCGCTTCAGGCAAGAGAGAAAGAAATGGGTAAGAAGCTTGAGTTCTTTTACGATTGTTCCAGTCCTTGGACTTACCTCGCGTTTAGCAAAATTGAGGACGTTGCGCGACGCCACCAGGCCGACTTGATCTGGCGGCCAATCCTGGTGGGCGGCGTGTTCAATGCGGTGAATCCCTCCGTCTACGAAACCCGCCAGCGGCCGGTCAAACCCAAAGCGCGGTATTATGCCAAAGACCTTCAGGACTGGGCTCGTCTTTACGGTTTAAAGATCGGTCAGCCGAGCGTATTTCCGGTAAATTCGGTTAAGGCGATGCGTGGTGCATTTGTCGCGCATGAGCACGGCAAAATCTCCCCCTATTCGCGCTGCGTCTTCGAGCAATACTGGGGCGAAGACCGGGATATCAGCAGGGACGAGGTGTTACGCGAGATTGTGGGAATGGTCGGCCTGGACCCTGACGAATTCTTCGAGAAGATCAGTTCGCAAGAGTACAAAGACAAGCTCAAGCGCAATACCGATGAACTGATCGAGCGCGGCGGTTTCGGCTCGCCGACGATCTTCGTCGATGGCGAGATGTTCTTTGGCAATGACCGGCTGGTGTTGGTCGAGCATGCCTTGGCCCAGTCCCATTGACTTCCGGCCTCGACCTTAAACCAAAGATCCAGGCGAAGCGATCGCTGAGGGAACTCCTCCAAGCCTCCTCGCTCTTGGCACCGCTACCGCACGACGCCCTACAAGTCACGAGAAAACGGCAGGATCCTATTTCTCGACCAGCCGCCATTAAAGCATGCCACCATATGGCGTAAACGAAACAGAGCAGGTTCGAGTCACTCACCAGGAATGGCCGTTGCCTTTCACCCACCGCAACCAGGTTAAGCTTCCATAAAAGGGAGATGCCGTTTTCGTGGTCGCTCGACATGCGTTGAGTAGGTGATTGGGGAAGTGTCTCGGCTGCCACAATTCGACAGCTTGCCCGAAAAAGTTCGAGCCTTCGTTGCACTTCGAATGGGTGCAGAGGTTGAAGCCGCGATCGGCGATTTAATCAATCACTTACGTGAGATTCCTAGCGGCACGCGTTGGGTGTCGCGGGAGAATCTACATCTAACGTTGCGATTTTTGGGAGATTCCTGCGACCGCAACCTGCTGGCAGCGCTGGACCGTCATCTTAACTGGATTGCCGCGCGCACTCTTCCGTTCGTCCTCAGTGTGCGTGGTACGGGAGTTTTCCCAAATCTGAACCGTCCCCGCGTAATATGGCTCGGTCTCACAGGCGCGATGTTATTGGAACTGGCGCAGCAGGTCGAAGCTGCCGCGCGCCAGGCTGGCTTTGCCGCAGAATCTCGTCCATACAGTCCTCATCTTACGATCGGCCGGGTACGAGACTTGACCGGCTGGCAACGAATCCGTGCAATCCTCAATCGCGCCTCGAATCAAGAGTTCGGATCCGCTTACATCGCAGAAATGATGCTGTATCGCAGCATCCTGGGTGGTCCCTCACCCCAATACCAGGAAATTAATCGCTATCAATTCGGCACGACACCCATTCCTTAGAGACTCTCGGCCGGCGCGGCGCGTGCCGCTATCGTCCTGCGTGCCAAGCGGCTATCGTATTGCAGCGAAACTCACCAAGATCGAGCAAGCAAGCCATGGCAATTACGGTAAAGAAGACAGTGCTTTGGAGAAAGGAACTGGATAATGAGCCCGGAACACTAGCGACCGCCCTTGAGCCTGTGGCGAGCGCGGGCGCCGACCTTCAACTCGTCATGCTCTACCGCTTCCCGGGAACCCAAAAAGGTGCTGTCGAGCTTTACCCGGTTACCGGTAGGAAGCTAACCGGGATCGCACAAGGTGCCGGCTTAGCTCCATCTTCAATTCCTGTGCTCGTGGTCGAAGGAGATAATCGGCCTGGCCTTGGTTACTCGTTTGCCAAAGCTATCGGCGATGCCGGGATCAACTTGAGTTTCCTTATGGCGCAAGTCATTGGTCGAAAATATGCGGCGGTATTCGGGTTCGAAAACGAGGCCGACGCGACTCGGGCGGCGACACTGCTCAAGCGGACGGCCGCGCCCAGCCGCAGGCGCAAGTAGATCGGAGGGCGCTCGATATCAAGTCCTGAGGTGCGATTATCGCACTCAGTCGGTCCAATAGTCGGTTTCTGTTATCCTAGCGATATTCCCTGTCATTTATGCCAAGATTCTGGCCGAGCTTCGGTAGCTGTGGGGACGGCAATGGCCCAGGATATCAAGACTAAAGCGCTCGACCTGGCTCTCAGCCAAATCGAGAAGCAATTCGGCAAGGGTTCAATCATGAAGTTGGGGGAGCAGGCGGTTGAAAGTGATATTGCGGTTATCCCCACCGGCTCGCTCGGTCTCGACCTGGCTTTGGGGGTGGGCGGTCTCCCACGGGGGCGGATTGTCGAAATCTACGGTCCCGAGTCATCAGGCAAAACGACGCTAGCCTTGGAATGTATCGCTGAGGCGCAGAAAATGGGCGGAATCGGCGCCTTTATTGACGCTGAGCATGCCCTCGATGCCGGCTACGCCCGAAAGCTTGGCGTCAACGTCGAAGATCTTTTGATCTCCCAGCCTGATAATGGTGAGCAAGCTTTGGAAATCGCCGAAACTCTGGTCCAGTCCGGCGCCATCGATGTACTCGTGATTGATTCGGTCGCCGCACTCGTGCCCCGGGCGGAAATTGAGGGCGAGATGGGCGAGCCGCAGATGGGTTTACAGGCCCGCCTGATGTCTCAAGCTCTGCGCAAACTGACCTCGATCATCGCGCGGTCGCGAACGATCGTCATCTTTATCAATCAGATTCGGATGAAGATTGGCGTAATGTTCGGCAATCCCGAAACCACTACCGGAGGGAATGCGCTTAAGTTCTATTCTTCGGTCCGGATAGATATTCGCCGCATCGGTTCGATTAAGTCCAATAACGAAGTGATCGGCTCGCGAACCAAGGTGAAGGTCGTCAAGAATAAGGTTGCCCCGCCCTTCCGAGAGGCTGAATTCGATATTCTCTACGGCTCCGGAATCTCCAAGGAAGGCGAACTCGTGGACCTGGCCTCCGAGCACAATGTGATCGAAAAATTAGGCGCCTGGTACTCTTACAACGGTGAAAGGATTGGACAAGGACGCGAGAACGCGCGTGATTTCCTTAAGTCCAATCCGAAAATCGCTGCAGAAGTTGAAGCCCATTTGCGCGCCAAGCTGTCCACCAAAGTTACCACCAGCAGCGGCCACGAGTTGGAAGTCGCTGATGAGGACACGCCGCCGAGTTCACCCGCTCCCAAACGCCGGACATAACAGACCTTCGCGGCACAAGGTGCTCGATGCGAGCCGGCGCGGGTCTTGGTACAAACCACAACGCCAGCCCCGCTTAATGCCAGCGATCGACCTGCGCCTGCAATTCGAGCTTATCGTTGCGCACTCAGGCATATGGGCAAACTCAGCCACGCGCAACGCCACCATGGGCTCGAGCATCGGGTGTTGGGGCATTTAACCGCCCGCTGGGTCAGACCGAGCTTGAATAAGTTGGGCACACTTGGTCTGCAAAAACATTCGTACACAGCGAGGAAATCAACAAAGAGGGAGCGGCGGGTAACCGCTGCTCCCTCGCATCGAAGATTTTTATGCAGAAGCTTCCAGCAGCTCGGCATTGCCGACGGGTTCATACTTGCCCGAAGGTGGCAGCGGCCGAGAGCCAGGCTTGACCTCGAAGGGGGAAGTAAGACCCATTTCCTTGGCAATCTCACGGAGGGCTGGCACTACTTCTTCGCCCAATAACTTTACGCAGGTTCTGCGATCCTTTAGCGGAACTGGACCGTCGAGCCAAAACGAGAAGATGCCAGGGCGCAGTACCTCGAAGATGTACCGGAGCTTTTTGACCAAGGTCTTCGGCGAGCCAGTAACTATTTGACCCTGTTTCTGCCAATCAGCATAGCTGTTGTACAAACGCTGCTTTAGTTCGCGCACTTCGTCATCATTCTCGGGATCATGGTCGATGGTCGATCGTCCGGGAAGATTCGGATTGGCGAACTGACTGGCTAATCTGCGAGTTGCCTCCTTTGAGTTGTATCCGGGCGGGAACATCCATTCAGGCCGGGCAAAATGGGAGAAGCCGCCACCAAAAAGAAATGCCTTCCCAAACTCTTCGGCTTTCTCGTCAGTCTCATGGCAGAAGACCGGTTGTAAGTAGCCGAAATTCTCCGGTCCAGCCTGATAACCCTGGTCGGCAGCGATCTTCGCGTACATGTTCCACAGCTCGAGCGTCGGCTTAAGCATCGTCGCAAGCGCAACATAGGGATACTTGTGATTGGCGGTCCAAACCACCGTTTCCGGACTGATGAGACCTGGTATCCAG
The DNA here is from genome assembly GCA_021323945.1 of Pseudomonadota bacterium. GTDB lineage: Bacteria > Desulfobacterota > Binatia > Binatales > Binataceae > JAMXLL01. Next base: position 248,481 of record JAJPKA010000003.1, read on the forward strand.
ATCGGTGGATGGGGCTTCTGCAAAGGTAGCACCCATGGATTCACGAACCGGTAATGGAAGTGTTTGCCCTCGAATCGGAAAGGTCCCGGACGTGTCCATGCCTGGATAATGAAATCGTGCGCTTCGTCGAAATATTCGCGATTATATGCCGGATTGGCATTGTTGAAGAGTTGTTCGCTCCCGGCACCGCGGATAAACCCTGGCACCAAGCGCCCGCCGGACAACATGTCGATCATGGCCAGCTCTTCAGCTAGCCGCAGAGGATTCGAGACCACAGGAGTGGGATTGCCGAGCAACACGATCTTGACTCTCTTCGTGACTCGGGCAAGGACGGAAGCCTCTACATCCATTACGGCTCCCATGCAGAACGGCGTGCCATGATGCTCATTGAGCATCACACCATCGAAACCCAGTTCGTCACAGTAAACCTTCTCGTCGATATATTCGTTGAGCAGCTGCGCTCCTTTTTCGGCATCGAAGAACTTATTGGGCACACCGAAAAAACTGCGGCGCTTCAGGATCTCGTCTTCGAGCACCTCTGGGTTTCCGTGATAGGCCCGCTCGGTAAAGAACATAATGTGCATATGGTCGACTCCCAAGTCGAATCTAAAGCTTATTCATCGGCGCAACCGCCGGATACGATTACGAGATTAATTATATCCTCATTATCAGAACAACGGTTCATGATTCCACGCTGGTTCGCACCGCTTTCCGCGCCCCAGCCTGATCTGTTCCCTCTACTTGAGGAAGTTGCGTACTTCGCGCACGAACTCTTCGACCTTTTCGACCTCCGGCATGTGTCCGCAATTGTCTAATACGACCAGACGCGAGCCAACGATTTTAGCGTGATACAGCTCTCCCGCACTCAATGGCACGACCGGATCCTCTCTTCCCCAAATGAGCAGCGTCGGCAGACCCACCACATTTTCCAACAAATGCGGCATCGCCTGATTGAACATGTATGGCTTCCAGGCCAGACGAGCGGTCTGGGCACGCGCATCCTCCCAGGCTTCAAACTGCGCGGGGGTTTGCTCGCCTCCGAACAGCTTCTTGAACTCCGGGTTAGTGTTGGGGTTGAGTACGTTTCTGTTCAAGTAAGTACGCGCGGTGACAGTGAACATATCCATGATCTCGCCCTGAGGAGGACGCAGGCCAGTAGGCCCGACCAGAATCATCCGCGCAAATTGGGCGGAGTTTTGTACGGCCATCTCGGCTGCCAACCAACCGCCCAGCGAGAACCCAATCACGTCTACCGGGGCCAGATTCTGCTCACGCACGAATCTCGCGTAGAATGAGGCGAGATCGCGCATATCCATTATCCAATCAACCTGAGGCGATCTTCCGAAACCGGGATGCTGCGGAATCCACAGCGTGCGCTCGGCGGCGAGCGCTGAATGCCAGCTAAGCCAGCCCGGATCCCCTAACTCGCCATGAAACACCAGCAGCGGTCGGCCGCTGCCTCCCTTGATAACCACCAGCTCCGTTTCTCCAACACGGAGCTTCTCCTCAATACGATTCAGCTGGTCAGTCATGTACTCTCCGTCTCACCGTGCGCTTAAAGCGCCCGAATCTTCGGGCTGCTTATCAGAGTTTAAGCGAGGAGGGACTATAACGCGAAGCCTGCTTACAAAGAAGCGAATCGAGTTCCCAAATAAGCGGGTCAAGTGGGTGGCAAGCACTTGCCGGTTAGGGTAACCTTTCGGTGCCCAGGAGCGACAGCTGATGGCCTTTATCATGTGCGATGACCACAACCTTACAATCGAGGCTGACGGCATCGATCCAGCGAAAGCTCGGAAATTGATGCTCAGCGAGCCCGAGGAAAGTCCCTCTGCGATGGAGCAGGAAGTGATCGAATTCGGGAAAAAGCACCGGGAGTGCAACCTCCGGATTCTGGCTGAGTGAAGCTCAACGCCTTGGAAATTCCGCTGTCAAACGAATTCAATTGAATGTCAGGAGCCCCTATCGCCAAGCTTCCAGTTGGCTTACAGATTCGACAGAGACATCGTCGGTGGCCTTCTTCGCCTGGCTCATGGGACCTTTGAGAGTCCGTCCCAAGCCCTGGCGGCCGGTTGCGTCGAGTGCCAGCAGAACCATGATAACTGCGCCTTCGATTACCTGGACGAGAACCGGTGATATACCCTGTGTCCGCTGCATTGCCTGAGCGCCATTATCGAGCGCGCCAAATACGATCGCGGATGGCACCATTGCCAACGCATTCAGACGGGCGATAAGGGCGACCGCAATCGCCTCATAACCCCACCCAGGCGAGAATGATTCGTATAGCCGGTGCGTAATTGCGGTGACTTGGGTAGCGCCGCCCAATCCCGCCAGAGCGCCGCTTAATGCCATCGCGCAGACGGTCAGCTCAGCGGTGTTGATCCCCGAGAACTCGCAAGCCCGTCGATTGCGCCCCATCGCGCGCAATTCGAGTCCCTTCTCAGTGTGGTAGAGCAACGCATAACAAGCAGCTGCACAGGAAATTGCCAGCAACATGCCGAAATTCAGGCGGCTCGGACGGAAGTAAAGGCGCAACTCAGCGGCAGGCGCAATCGGCAGGCTAATCGGGTACGCATGTGATCGCTCAATCAAAGGGCCATGAACCAACCAACTTAGAATTTGCGCGGCGACAAAGTTCAGCATGATTGTGGAGATGACTTCATTGACCTGCCTCCGTGCACGCAGCCATCCAGCCGTTCCTCCCCACAAAGCGCCACCGCCCGCGCCAGCGAGCAGCATTGCCAGGACGGCCAAAGGGTGAGGCCAGGCGCTTAGCATTGGTCCCAAAGCGCCGGCGCTCATCGCCCCGGCCAATAGCTGACCATCCGCGCCAATGTTCCACAGTGCCCCTTCGAAGGCTACAGCGATGGCGAGTCCGCAAAAAAGCAATGGGGTAGATTTGGTCAATGTGTCAGTCAGCGCGAGCCAGGTGCCAAAAGCGCCCTCCCAGAACGCCAGGGCGACATTAATCGGCGAGGCTCCAAGCGCCACCAGCATTATGCAGATCAGAACTGCCGCCAGAGCCAGCGCGAGCAGTGTTCGGGCCAGTGACCCCTTCATCGGTTATTGCCTGATTGCCTTGGTTGCGGGCACACCCTATTACTTTTCCGGTCGTGATTCGGTCTCGTCGGCAAAGTGCCCCGCCATCATCAGCCCGATCTCGGCCATATTTTGTTGCCCGAGCCGAACCTCCGCTACACGCCCACGATTGATGACGTAGAGTCGATCGCACAACTCGAACAGTTCCTCGAGATCAGCTGAAATCAGCAGAACGGCGCCGCCGCGTCGTGCGTATTCGCATAATCTGGCCCGCAGCTCCGCCGCGGCACTGAAATCAAGCCCGCGACTGATATCGCAGGCCGCAATCACGGCGGGGGTTGCCGCCAACGTCCGCGCGATCAGGAATCGCTGGCGATTGCCGCCGGATAACGATCCAACAGGCACTTTTGCGCTGTAAGCACGGACGTTAAACAGGCTGATTATTTCCTCACACAATTGAATCGCGCTTGCACGCCGGATCCATCCATGTCGCGAGACCAGGCGCCGGCGCAGCCGAGGAGCAAGTAACAGATTCTCCCATAATGACAGTTCCAATATCAGGCCATCGCCGTCACGGTCTTGCGGAACAATGGCTATTGCCTCACGCCGATCGCAATTGGGATCGGCAACTACAATCGAACCGGAAGATGCCGATCGCACACCGGCGATGACTTCGACCAGCTCCTCTTGCCCGTTACGTTCGACGCCAGCGATTCCGACGATAGCGCCGGAGTGTAGAGTCAGTGAGACCCTGTCGAGCACCAGACGGTCGGCTGACCGGACCGTGATTTGATGAAGTTGCACGACGGGCTTCCCGGGTTGCCGGCGCTCAGTAGGGGCGGATGATGGGCGTGGTCGGTCCTCTCCCATCATCAAGCGCGCCAGTTCAGCCTCATTGGTATGGCAGGCTGCCGTTTCGCCGACTACTTTTCCCGCGCGTAAAATTGTGACGTGGTCCGCAACCGCCAGAGCTTCGGCCAACTTGTGGGTCACAAGGACAACCGTGCGCCCCTGGCTGCGCAACCGACAGAGCAGAGCCAAAAAAGGTTGCAATTCGGTCGGCGACAAAATGCTGGTAGGTTCGTCGAGAATTAGTACCTGGGGATGGGAACGCAGCGCACGGAGAATTTCGAGCCGCACCCGCTCGGGAACTGAAAGCTCCTCGACCAACGTCCGCGGGGGCGGCAATGTAAAGCCCAGGTCGGCTGCAACTGCCTGGGCTTCCGCCGTTACTTGGACAAAATCGAGTCTGCGCTGATTCAAGCGTCCAAGGGCGAGGTTTTCTTCCCAAGTCATGCGCTCGAAGAGCATGGGCGTCTGGTAAACGGCCGCGATTCCGCGCCTTAGTGCGGTCGCCGCCGACCCAACCTGTAGGGGGATCCGGTTAAGCGTGACTTGGCCGGAATCGGGCCGTAAGATCCCTGTCAGGATCCGGATCAGAGTGCTCTTCCCCGCCCCGTTTTCTCCCAGCAGGGCATGAATTTCGCCCCTCGAGGCGACAAAATCAACTCCGGCTAGCGCTCGAATTCGCCCGAACTGCTTGGTTATCGACTTGGCAGCTAGCACCTTATCGCGGTTCTGTGATCGGATGTCGAGCGTCGTCGCTACCTAGCTCTCGGCAGGTTGCTCAGGGGTGTAGTGCATCCGAACGTAGTGTAATGCTTCTTCACGAGTCTTGAGAGTACCATCAAGATGATGATCCTCGATCTCGCGCAGGATTTTTTTGAAGCGGGGGCTCGGCTCGAAACCAAGCGCAATCAGATCATCACCGGTAATCAGGCGCGGTGGATGAATTTCGGCCGCCCCCATGGTCGCCATGGCACGTCGACAGAAGTGGTAGAAACCCAGTGCCGAACCTGCTGCCAGCGTATCGAGCAGAGATAATTCAAGCAGTTCGGAAAAACCTTCCTCGGCCAGCATCCGCTTGAGCGTCGAACGCCGCATGCGCGGTGCCATCATCATGCGCAAATGATTATGTACCAGGTAGGCAACTCGGGCTTGCACTGCGCGGGGCCGCCGCAACCGCTGAAGTGCCTCAGCCGCGACCCGGGCTCCAATCTCTGTATGGCCATAGTAGGTCATTTTGCCGTCGGCTTCGATCCTAAGTGTCTGAGGTTTCGCGATATCGTGAAACAGGGCGCCAAAGGCCAAAGTTTCAGCACAGCCCTGAGGCAGCATCGAAAGCATCAATCGAGTGTGGCGATAAACATCGCCCTCCGGATGATAATTGACCGGCTGAGGGCATCCGCGCAGAGGCAGTACTTCGGGAAGAATGACCGAGGCGAGGCCGCTGTCGACCAGCAGGTCGAGTCCCTCGGCCGCGCCGCCCTCGGTCATCATCATCGTAAGCTCTTCACCAATACGCTCCGCCGCGATCTGGCCGATCTTGCCGGCGTTGCGCTGAATAGCCGACCAGGTAAATGGGTCTATGGAGAAGTTCAAACGTGCCGCGAAACGGATGGCGCGAAGCATTCGTAAGTGATCCTCGGCGAAGCGCAAGTCCGGGTCACCAATGGCCCGGATGACGCCCGCGCGAAGGTCACGCATCCCGCCAACCAGATCAATGACGCGGCCCGTTTGCGGGTCCAGGTACATCCCACCGATGGTGAAATCACGACGCTTAGCATCCTCTTCCAAGGTGCCGAAGCGAACCGCTGACGGACGCCTTCCGTCTACATAGTCGGCGTCGGCTCGAAAGGTTGCGACTTCAAACTGCTCCCCTTCGAGCACCACGACCATCACCCCGAACTTGGCTCCGAGGCTGACTGTGTTTTCGAATAGACTGGCAACGGTGTTGGGCCGGGCGTCTGTCGCAACGTCGTAGTCCTTGGCCTTCAACCCCAAAATACGGTCGCGCACGCAGCCCCCCGCGAGATAGGCCGCGAAACCCGCGGAACGAAGCCGCTCGACTATCGCTAGCGCGAGTTTTTCTTTATCGTGCTGCACAATGACTTTACTTTAACTGGAGCTCGTAACGCCCTTCTACAGGATGACGAGCAGATTGTGACTCCTGGTGCCTTTTTAGCTTCTGAACAGTCTCTTTACCCAGGATCCCGGCTTGCAAACTGACATTGACGCCACAGTGAAGACGTGGTAACGGTTCGGGCGCAGAATGTCACGACGCGGGGAGGTAAAATGGCGCTCATACATCGTTGTCTCTGGACTCTGGCGTCCGTGTTGGTGCTGGGCGGCGCGCTCGTCGGGTTTACTGAAGGAAGAGGATTAGCGCAGGTCGAGATGGGACCAAGTGGTATAGTGACCAGCGGCAGACTGGACTTTCGTCGTTACTGTGCTCAATGTCATGGCATGGACGGTAAAGGCGATGGGCCTGTGGCTCCGGCGCTTAAGAAAAAGCCGGCCAATCTTACGCTGTTGGCGAAGAACAATGGCGGGGTCTTCCCCGAAAAGGAAGTGAGGGATTTTATCGACGGGACCAAGACATCGGCGGCACACGGCACGCGCGAGATGCCTATTTGGGGTGACGCTTTCAGGATGCGAACCGGAGCTGCCTCGGGCGCGGGTGGTATCATGGGTCCCGGTTTAACCCAGGCTCAAGTTGACCAGAAAATTAATAGCTTGGTTAATTACGTTAAGTCGATACAGGTGCAGTGACGACAAAGTCAGTCCGAAGGCGATAAAATAGCGCGGCGGGTCGACCGACCATGCCGCGCGTTCGTTTTAAATTCGTTCAATCGACCGGGTCGGCATTTCAGCCCTTTCAGGCTGAACGTCGCTATTTTAAGATAGGCCTTGCGTGGCTCGGTGTTGTCGCTGCCTCAACTCTTCTGGCTCACACCGCTCTATATGCTGCAGACGACAGTGTGACACGGGGTGCGAGAATTTTTTCTGCGAATTGTGCCCGATGTCATGGGAGCCACGGCAAGGGCGACGGGCCCGACCTGGTTAAGCTTCAGTCAGCGGTCTCTCCGGACGACTGGACGGACAAGGAAACCAATCGGGAACTCACAGATAGCTTCATCATCTCGATGATTACCAAGGGCGGAAAAGCTAACGGAAAGTCTCACGTTATGCCCGCCTTCGGAGATAAGCTCAGTGCTCATCAGGTTGATGATCTGTTAGCTTTTATCAGATCGCTGGCAAAGTAAGTCAGCGGCTCGCAGCTATTTCAACCTTCGAATCAGTAAAACCATCTGTCCTTATCCCAGGAGAAAATCTCGAGCGTATTGGTCTCCTGAGTTAATTTGGGCACAGCGTGGCGAGCTTCGTCGATTGTCTTGCCCGCAATAGCGTAAATCCTCTCTGAATACCGTATCTTGCCAATTGGGAGTCCTTCCTTCGATGGCTTGCATTCACAGCTCTCGACCTTGCCATAACCGGTATAAGTCGCCTTCTCCAACCCACCCTCTTTTCGCCACGTCAGATGGTTCAGATTATTAAGTTCTCTCTCATGAAGCAGCCGCTCCCAATCGTGACAGAATGACGAGAAAGCTGATGCCGCGCGCTTATATACGCGGCGCTGTGCGGGCGTCAGCCCCTCGAGCCCGTCAATTGACGACTTTATGGCCGGCGCACCGCCGGGCGCCGGCGACAAGGATGAAATGTTGGTCGCAGCCGAGGTTGCCGAGGCCGTCGCGCTCTGAACCATGCCCAAGGACTGCACCTGGGACGACTCCGCCGCGGCCAGCAGCGGCCACAAGACCACGCCCGCCAACAGTGGTGAAGCTTTGCACAGAACCGCCATCATCTTCGAATTCATCTCATCAACCTCCACCGCCGTTGTTCCACTGCACAGATCCACGACTCCAGCAACGCCAGACAATCCAGACACGGCTCTTCGCCTTGGTGAGCGCAGATAGCTAATCCTGTCTCTGAATGTCCGGCTGAAGTGGTCCAGGAATGGCTAGAACTATAGATTCGGTTTTCCCAACTTTGCAAGCACTTGGGCCGTTGGACAAGTCAAGTAAACTGCGTAATCAACCACTTACTTGGCCTTAATTGAAAGCACACTTGCTTTTGAACATGCTTGCTCCCGGCAGGAGTGACGATGTCGGTTTGAAACCGTTAGAGTCTGGAGTTGCTGAGCTTGACACTAAACGCGGAGGCGGGGCCGCGGTGGAAGGTTTTGTGGCGATCGGTGATGACTCATCGCCTGACACGCATCGATTTCAGTCGCTGGAGCGAGCCATCCCAAAGCCCTTGGAGTTGCTGCTGCTCAGAACTCCACCGTTGTATCTAACAACGGCGGCGCTTCTTGGCGGCGATGCTCTGGGCAATCTGAATATATTCGTGCCACTGTGGATGGCCCTCATTGCAGTAATCGTTTGTGCCTGCCTGTTTCTGCTCCGTTTGCGCGCGCTAGGGATGCTGGCCGCCTTGGTCGGCCTCGTCTCGGCGGCGACACTGCCCTTGCACGATCTGTTGGAACCCGAGTCGGGCCCTCAGACTTTGCGCCGATTTTCCGACGGGGATCGGGTCACCTTGGAAGGTTGGATAACACGAGAACCGGAAAATCAGCCAGACAACCGCGCGTACCTGTTTGTTGACGTTCAGAAAGGTGCTCGTTCCACATTTGCCCTGCGACCGGTGAGGGGCCGCGTGCGGGTTACCGTGCTGCGGCCTTGCGCTCTCCGCGTCGGCGATCAGGTAATCGTGTCTGGCAAAATTCGGTTTCCTCGCAACCAAGGCAATGAGAATGAATTCGATTATCAAGCTTGGTTAATGCGGCAAGGTATCGCCGCCACCCTGATTGCGATACCTTCCAGAAGTGCCCCGATGCCGCCCGTCAGGATCGTTGGTCACCGACGCGCTTTTCCCGGCGGCGCGTTACAATCAATACGCGATCAGATAGGAGCGTTCATCGACCGAACTCTCGCGCCCCCTGAGCGCGCCGAAATGCGCGCACTGGTCATCGGCGATCGCGGGGAAATCGACCAGCGCCTCCGTCAGCCCTTTGCATTAACCGGCATGGCCCATCTTCTGGTCATTTCGGGCCTGCACCTCGGGTTTGTTGCTGGAAGCGTCTTCTTTTTGGTGCGACTACTTTTCACGCCATTCGCCCGCCTCAGTGCGCTCGGCTACACGAATAAAATCGCCGCGGCCGCGGCCGCGTTAGCGGTTGCAGGGTACGCGGCGATTGCTGGAGGTCATGTTTCGACCACCCGAGCATTGATCATGGTGGTGACATTTGCGCTGGCAATTGTGTTGGACCGAGCACAGGAATTATTGGCGAGCCTCGCACTAGCCGCCATGGTTATCTGCATCGCTATCCCAGGGTCGACCGCTGATATCGGCTTCCAGCTCTCGTTCGCGTCGGTCGCGGTGATTATTCTCGGCATGAGGCGCTTTTTGGCCTGGTGGCGGTGGCATTACGCTAACCCTCTGGGTACGCGCGGGGAGCGCTCGCAGCCGGCTCTAGTCATGGAGTGGCTCGGCTCGTACGTCGCCGTCTCGTTCTGGGCGATGGTCGGAACAGCCCCGTTAACCGCCTTCCATTTCAACCAGTTTTCGTTGGTAGGGCTGGTCGCCAACCCGGTTGTGGTCCCAATCATGGGTTTTGGCGCGGTTATTGGCGGTTTGGTCGCGGCTGCTTGCCGTTTCATCTACGAGCCCCTGGCACGCACGATTCTGATTGTCGCCGGCAAATTTGCGGCCGCTGGCACGGTGCTCGCACGCTGGTTTGCTGGTTGGCCCGGCGCCTGGGTTCGGACCTTCACGCCAACCCCATTCGAGATGCTCATTGCCTATGGATTGATCCTGCTCTGGCTCAGTGCTCCACTGGCGGGAGCCGAGGTGCTTGGAACCTTTCGGCGCCAGTATGCTCGCTACCAAAGTGCCGGAAAGTATGCTGGCATTGAGAGCACCCAGCGTAACATCTGGTCACAATGTCGCGGCCTTCTGGCAGCGATGCTCTTGGTCGCGCTCCTCTTCGATGGAGCCTGGTCGCTCTATCAGCGCTATTTGAATCCTGCGCTACGAGTGACATTCCTTTCGGTCGGTGAGGGTGATTCAGCCGTCGTGCGTTTTCCCGGCAGCCGCGTAATGCTGATCGACGGGGGCGGCGAATATCGAGGAACCTTCGATCCGGGGGAAAGGATCGTTGCTCAGTATCTCTGGGCGCATAAAATATTGCATGTTGATTATATCGCCTTGAGCCATCCCGACCGCGATCACTTCGGTGGCTTGATTTTCGTAGTGCGCAACTTTTCTCCCACTGAGTTCTGGACTACTGACGCGTATAGTCCCGACGCCAGCTATCAGGAGCTGCTTGAGGCGGTTCGGCAAAGCGGTGCTCGACACCACTTATGTGATTCGGCGTCTCCGTCCGTTACGATCGCGGGCGTCGTAGTGGCCTGTCTGGGCCCACCGCACGGGATAGCACCACTTAACCACAATGACGCTTCAATGGTACTGCGCCTGGGTTACGCGCAAAATGCTTTTCTTTTCCCTGGCGATCTCGAAGCTAAGGGAGAACGGCAGCTGGTCAATTCGGGTGCTGATCTTAATGCGACCATACTGAAAGTGCCACATCATGGCAGCCGCACCTCTTCAACTGCCGAATTCATCAAGGCGGTCCATCCCAAGGTCGCTGTGATTTCACTGGGTTATTTGAACCGATTCGACTTTCCCGCGCCGGAAGTTATTCAACGATATAAGGACGGCGGCGTCGAAGTGTTCCGGACGGATGAAGACGGAGCGGTTAATGTCGTGGTGGATGGAAGCGGCTACCATCTGAGCACATTCCGCGCGATCAGAGAACGGTCAAGGGGCTCGACGTGAAATCCGCTAACCGTGAATTGGCGCGGCCAGGGTCAAAAGTGAGTTCCGAGCGTCACAGGGCCGACTGTCGCGGGAGCCCCCGAGTAGTGTCGCCCTTATGTATTGTGTCACGCGCTGCCCCATCCACCGGTGGAGCAGAGTTCTTGCTCAGACCGCATGATCGAGCGGCTGTAGGCAAGATCTCTCCGGCAATGTCATTAAGCTGAACTGCCAGTGGTGCTCGAGCCTTCGACTTTGACCCGGCAAAGTCGTTATGCTGTGAGCAGATGCCGAACCGAATGGAGGTACCACGATGCCAGCGCCTCATTTTTTCGCCGACAGCTTGGAGGAAATCGGGTTGAATCCTGACAAAGTGCAGGCTCTGTTCGACCGCGCCGAACGCGAAATCAAGGAGGGTTTGTTGCCAGCCTGTCAACTAGCCATCGCGCGTAATGGCAAAATCGGCGCGATGCGCACTTACGGCCACGCAATTCAGGGCGGACAAGACCGCGCGGCAACCAACGACACCTTCTTCATCATCATGTCCTGCACCAAAGCGATTACCTCTGCCGCGGCGTGGCTTCTCATCCAAGAGGGCAAGCTCAGCCCCGAAGACCGAGTGGTCAAGTTCGTACCGGAATTCGGTGAACACGGCAAAGAGGAGGTAACTGTCAACCATTTGCTGACACATACCTCCGCGATCCCAAATGCCCCGGGATGGCAAAAAGAGTTCGGCGATAAAAGACGCCGACTCGAACGCTTGGCACAGTGGCGCCTTGATCACCCGGCGGGGGCGCAATTCCGTTACCACATCGCGGCCAACTTCTGGCCGATCGCGGAGATTATCGAGCGGATTAGCGGCCTCGACTATCGAGAGTTTGTCCGAACTCGGATCGCTGAACCGCTCGGTTTACCTGACTTGAGGGTCGGCATTCCACCCGCACTTAACGAGCGAGTGGCAGATGTGGTTTGGGTGGGCGAACCGGCAAAGCCCGAGGAGTACCAGAAACTTGGAGTCACCCCGCCACGAATCTCAATGGGAGCGATTAATGAAGCAGCTATCGTGGAATTTAACGACCTGGAAACCCGCCAAGCTGGCTCGCCGGCTGGCGGCGGTATTACCACGGCGGGCGACCTGGCGCTCTTCTACCAGGCGCTCTTGAATCAGGGCCGTGCCTACGACGGCAAGCAGATTTGGCAGCCCGAAATGTTGCGCGAAGCATGCAGAATCCGTACTGGGTCGATGAAAGATCCCGACCGGGGGATGTTGGCAAACCGCGCCCTCGGAATCGTGATTGCCGGCGATGACGGTAGGGCGAATTTGCGCGGCTTTGGCCGCACCAATTCACCCCAAGCGTTCGGCCATCCCGGCTTTGGCGGCCAATGCGCCTGGGCCGATCCAGCCAGCGGCATTTCATTTGCCTATCTGACCAACGGCTTCGACCGTAATGATCTGCGCGAAGGGCGACGCAGTGTCGCCCTCTGCAGTCTGGCCGGCGCGTGCGCAACCTGATGGAGATTCCGCGGCGGAGACGCTCCGGTCGCACCTTCGCCCTTGTCCTGACACGCGCACCCGCCACCGGCATTGGGCAGTTGAATTCGGATAAGGAGATTTAAAAATGCCTACCGAAACGGGAACGGGCCTGCTGGTTGTATGGACTGATGTGGCACCCGAGGCGGAGGAGGAATTCAACCAATGGTACAACACCGAGCATATCCCGCAATTACTTGGTGTTAAGGGTTTTCTCAGCGGCAAGCGCTATCAGGCGGCTGATGGCACACCTAAATATATCGCAATCTACGAATTGGCCGACGAGAACGTGGTGAAGAGCGAGGCTTTTCTCAGAGTACGCGAGAACCCAACACCCTGGACGCGCAGGATGTTACCGTTATTCCGTAACACCCAACGCGGTGTATTTAGGCAGATCTTTTCTTACGGTCAGCGGCCGGCTAAAGAAGCGGAATTCGTCCTGACGGTGCGCCTGAATACGCCTGCCGAGCACGAAAAGGAGTTCACTGCCTGGTACAATGAGGACCATATCCCGGCACTGGTTGGCGTACCAGGTGTGTATTGCGCCCGCCGCTATCTGGCTGTCGAGGGTGACCCACGGTTTCTGGCGGTCTACGAGCTGAGTGACGGTGGCATCCCCAGGAAACCCGAATGGGAGAGAGCGCGCAACTACGGACGCACCGCACAAATTCGTCCATATTTGCAAAACCTGCAGGCCGTGGTCGGCCGGCTGATTTATCCAGGATGAAAGTGACGACGGCAGTTCCTGACGGCGGCTGATTACTATCGCACCAATATATTCAGCCGCCCTTTCGACCATTTGCCGCGGTCGGAGTCTCTAAGTATTTGTCTACAAGGAAGGCGTGCGACCGCGTCCCTGGACAGACAAGGTATCTTCACGGGTCGGGGTTTGGCACGTCATATAATAGTTCTCGCTTTCTCCAGTCCTAACCTAGGCGGCGTCGATCTGAAGTTGCGACCCGTTGGATCGTTTCGTGACACGCACTCTAACAGGAAGGCGAGAACTAAGCTCGTCTAGATGTGTGATGATTCCCACAACTCGCCCGCCCGCCGGCAGGCGCTCGATCGCTTCGGCCGCCTCGTCGAGGGTCTCGGGGTCAAGTGTGCCAAAGCCTTCATCGATAAACAGACTATCGAGCGGGACTGCGCCGGAAGCGCGCTGAACCTGTTCGCTTAACTCCAACGCCAACGCTAGCGAGGCAAGAAAGGTTTCACCACCGCTAAGCGTGTCGGCAGCCCGTCTCTGGCCCGCGTTGTCATGGTCAATTACGTAAAAGGCGCTATCCCGCCATTCGAGCCGATAAACTTCGGTCAGATTCCAGAGCCGCTCCGAAGCGCCACGCACCAGATCGCGAAACACCTCCTCGAGAAGGAATTTCTGGAAATGGTCGCCGCGCAAGTCATCCGCGAGCCGCGCGTAGACCGTATGAAGCCCCCGATTTTTCTTGAGTTCAGCGGCAAGCTCGACCGCCCGCTTTACCTGCTCCTCGAGATGCCGAATCTCTTCGCCGCAACGAGCGTGCTCAGTGAGTTTATCCTCATGTGCTTTTTTGCAGTTCGAGAAGACAGCTTCATGCTGCTGCAGCGTTTCCGCGGAAACCCACTCACTTCCGAGCTCGTCCAAGAGTTCCTTTTCGCGTTTGGCAGCGGCGTCGCGCTCTTGGGTCCAGTCACGCACTTCTGCCTCGAGACGAGCGATTTCAGCTTCGGCAAGTCCCGCTTCTTTCACAGCGGCCTCGTCTTGAAAACCGGCTTTGGTAACCGCCGCCCGAGCCTTCTTTTGGGCCTCTTCGGCATCCTGCAGGGCCTGGCGTACCGCCTTCTCCGTTTCGTCCGCTTTAGTCTCGGCAGCCGAAAGTCGTTTTTCGGCGGCACCATGTTCCTGGCGCGCCTTATTGAGAGCGTCCTCCAGATCGGTGCATATCCCAATCAGCCGTTCCCGTTCCGCCCTGGGATCCGGCGCCTGCGTCACTTTTGCGATGTCTGAGTTGACGCGCTCGATGTCGTCTTGTAGCCGCTCGAACTCACTCTGAGTCTGACTGAGCAACGCGGTCAACGTGTTAACCTCGCCTCTTGCCTTGTCTACATTGCCGCGTTCCCGGTCATAGGCCTTTTGTGCTTCGGCCAACGCATTGGAGACTTCCTCGTAGCGGCGCCGAAGCTTAGCGACGCGCGCAACACCGGCGAGGATCTTGCGCTCAATGGTGTCGCCTTCCTCGTTGGCGACCAGCGTTGCGACTTTTGCCTCAAGTTCACGCTCGGAGCTTTCAACTTTTTGCTGTGCCTTTGTCAGATCTGCGGCAGCTTTTTCAGCGGTGCTGCGTGCTTCGCTGGCCGCTACCCCGGCCGCTGCTTCGGCAGCGCGTGCTTCATCGGCTGCTTTGCGTGCGGTGGCCTCGTCCCTGCGAGCCTTGTCGAGCCTGCGTTCGATCTCATCTAGACGCGTCGCGGGCACGGTCGGTGGAGGCTTGCTCACTGGCTGACCGCATACGGGACATGGCTCGCCCGTACGCACCTGGCGGCGCAAAATCGCAGCCGCGTCCCGTTGGCGCGCCGCGTCTAGGTCCGCCTGGGCCTGGGTTAGAGCCTCCGTCGCTGTCTTCAATCGTTCTTTAGTTTTCTCCAAGGCAACTCTGCTCTGAGCGAAATTCTCCCGCGCACGTTCGGCCCGCTCGGAAGCGCTTTCAGCTTCTGCCGCCTTGGACGCCACCGTTTCACGCAGCGAAGCGAGGGCCGTCGCGTCATTCCGAACAGCATCAAGCGCATGATCGATCTCGGGGTCGTAGCCGATCGATTCCAAATCTTTCTTGTTCCTGGTCACCAGGGCTTGCCGGCGCTCCAACTTTGCGGCGGCGTTCTTCTGCCGTTTTTTTGCGGCCTCGAGCTCATCGTTCAGCCGACTGACTTTGTCCCCTGTCTCTTTCAAACGTTTCTGAAGCGAGTCTCGGGTTCTCATCTGACCCAGGACCTGGTCCAGCGCACCTACCTGTTTGCGCAATTCCGGGAGCTTTTCCGCCTCACGGGCTGCGCAGTCCAGCCTTGATTTCAGATTCTGAACGGCAACTTGTTCGGCATCGCGTTCGGCTTTTGCACGTTTCGCGTCCTGCCGCACTTTCTCTACTCGCTCCAATGCGCCCGCCGCGACTTCGACCAAGGGTATAAGGGGCGCTGCGCGCCGCGCGGCATCCATTTTCTTCTGGGATGCTTTTATCGCGGGTTCTTTTTTGATGAGCTGCGCCAGTAACGTACGCTTCTCTTCGAGTTCGCGCGTCTGGTCACGCCGGCGCCTTAGGATCTTCAGTTCATCCTCCTGACATCTAAGTTGCTCCTCAAGCTTCCTGATCTGATCGGCGAGTTCGCGCTCCTGCTGTTTCCGCCGTTCGAGTGCTTCGCTTGTCGCGCCGGCATAGTCCTTGGCCAGCCGGTCTTCGAGCTGGCCAACGGTGTTCTCGAGATCGTCGCGTTTGCGCGCGGCGAGTTCGCGCATCCGTTCATAAATTTGTAGGCGCAAGAGGTCGCGCAGGATTTCGCGTCGGTCAGCCGGGGCGCTTTTTAAGAAATTCGCAAACTGTCCCTGAGGCAAGACGACTGCCTGGGTAAATGCTTCGTAGGCAAGACCAAGTAACTGCTTGATTTTATTGTCGGTTTCGCGCGTTCCGCTGCAAACGGGCACCTCGCCACCTGCACCGATTTCGTCCAGTTGTACCTGTGCGGCTCCGGTCTTGCGCCGAATAGCGCGAGTCACGCGGAAGCGCCGATCGCCCAGCGCGAAGTCATACACAACGCTCATGCGATCGCGGCCGAGCGAGATCAGCTCGCTCAGTCCTTTCCCACCAATGCGCGGAACCCTGCCGTAGAGCGCAAAGATCATGGCATCCAAGAGGCTCGATTTGCCGGCACCCGTGGGCCCGGTTATCGCGAAGAGATTTAGCCCCTCGAAGCTAAGCTCGACGGGATCTCGAAAGCAGGTGAAATTTTCAATCCGTAGCCACAGCGGTCTCATTCGTCGCTCCCTTCAGCTTGGCGGCGTAGCTCCTTAAACATCTCCAGAAGATTGTCCGCGGGTTCGGCGCCGTGTTTGTTGCGAAAGTACGCCCGGAACAACTCGGCCGGTGAAAGCGATGCGCGATCGACCTCCGGCTGCTGCTCGTCCTCTTGGGGCAGCTTGGCCTCCACCACCAGCGCATTTGGTAAAAGACGACGCACCTTGCCGTTAATGTCTGGATCGGGCGTGGTAAGCGGTACCGTGACACGCAGCCATCCAGCCTTGCGCAGAGCATCGGCGTGTCGTTCAATTTCGGCAAGCGGCGCCTCAACCAGCTCGAGTGGAACACCCTTTCTATAAGGTATGCGCTCGATTTGCGCCGGACGACCGGGGTGTGCGTCGACCAGGACGAAGGATTTTTCTTCGCGAGCCTCGCCGAAATCGAGCTGCAGCGGCGATCCCGCGTAACATGTGGGTGATGGAGCTGCCTCGATCCGCTGCGGTTTGTGGATGTGACCCAGGGCGACGTAATGGGCCTCGGAAGGTAGGACCTGCGCCGTCGCAGCCCACTCTTCGCCCAGATGCACCCTCCGTTCGGAGGTGCCGAACTGGGCTCCATCCAGATGCGTATGCGCCATGAGCAGGTTAACAGCGTCGCGACGAAAGCTGCGGCGCAGGTTATCGACGATGAGCTTCATCCAGTCGGCATACCTCTGACGCGCTGCTGTTTCGTCCACAGCCAATTCGAGTGCAGTTACAATGTCCCGCACTGGCGCCCAGGGGATAGCCGCTATGATCGCATGTTCTCCAGAGCGCGTGTCCAAGCTTATGACGCCACCGCGATCGGCGGGGCGCGGACGCGCGACGGCATAAACATCGACCAGTTCGGTTAGCGTCCCCCATGCCTCCAGACGCGCAGCAGAATCGTGATTGCCGGCGATGACGACGGTCTTGACGCCCGTCGCACCCATACGCCGGAAAAAGCGGAAGACAGCCCGCTCCGCCGCCGCGGCGGGCACCCCGCTGTCGAACACGTCTCCTGATACGAGAAGGATGTCGATCTTTTCACGCTCGATAAACCCGGCAAGCTCATCGAGAATGGCCTGGAGTTCATCGAGTCGATCCTTACCCTTCCATATTCGGCCGGCATGCCAGTCGCTGGTGTGAACGATGCGCATTAGTCTCTGATCCTCGCGAACGGATCACGTTCGGGTCCCGCGGAAACAGCCTCGCGCTCTCTGGTCGCCCACGCCGGGAAGGGAAACCGCAACAAAATTGGCGTGGGAATCTCCGGCTGCGATACGATCATGCTGCCGGGTTGCAGCATCGTGGCACGTAGTCGTGCGACGCGCGTGAGAAATCCGTATTCGCTTCGCTCAGATTCAGCCACATCAAGCCGGCCGACGGCCTTGAGAGCAGCGTTCGCCACCACTCGTCGCTCGACCTCGCTGGCAGTCTGCTGAGCGCCGAACAGGGAAACGCCAAGCGACCGGCCGCGCTCGGCGATATCGAGCAATACGTCACGAATGGGACTCCAGCCCTCGCGCGGGGCGTACTTGTTTAGCTCATCGAGGACCACGAAAATGAGCGGGCGCGCCGTACCGTGCGCCTCCTTCTCCTCCATCATCCGCTTGAGAATCACGCCAACGACGAACATCTGAGCGGTTGAATGCAGCGTATGGATGTCGATGACGGTAACCTGATGGTTGTCCCAGCGAATGGAGCGATCGCGGGCCGCCGGATCACCCCTTACCAGGTGGCCCATGTGCTGTGCAGCAAAATGAAGCCGGCGCCGGAAGGCGTCTAGCGTGCCCGGGGCGACCGGTGCCTCCACCATTGTCTCCAGCGCTTCGCCATCGAGGACCTCCACAAGCTCATCGAAGCGAGCGATGCGTCGGCCATCTATTTCGATCGTAGGGTCGTCCGGATTACCTTGCACCGCCAGTCGTTCCAGCGCTCGCTCCACGCGCGATATAACGAAGGACACTTGCGCGCGTGCGTCTTCGGCCTCCGCGAAGGCGAAACGCAGGAGCCGGTCGCGGGCAAACTCGCGCACGGTCCAAAGATAAGG
>JAJPKA010000005.1 GCA_021323945.1 Pseudomonadota bacterium
ATGTCGGTGGGAATGATCATCACCTGGTCAATCCCCTGTACGTCCATGTCCTGCAGGCGCGGCTTGGGCAGATACGAACCTTTGTGATCGAGATAATCCGCCTGCTCCTTGGTAATCGGGTTCTTACGATGCAGATTGCGCACGTTGAGGGCACGTTGCACGTCGTGTTTGACGCCAGGGCCCGCCAGCGACAACACGTTCAACATCCCGGGAGCGCCATGAATCCGCTGCGAGCCGAGACCCGTATTGGCGAACCCATTCACCACGAGCTGCTTACTGTCAGAGTCAAACCAGATGCTATGCTTCAGGGCCTCGAGTTCATCTTTGCTCAAGTACTCCTGCGCTCGCTCCCAGAGCCACGGCGGTTCCGTCACATGTGCGTCGCAATCGAAGGTCGGAAAATCCTTGCTCATTGGCGCAAACTTCTGAATCGGCATCTTTTTCCTCCGCGCAGATCACATCTTGGCAAAGAGCCCGCCCCAAAGCCAACCCTTGCTCAAACTCGGCTGCAGAGCCACAGCTCACGAGCTCTCTGAGTATACTCAGCTGCTCCCGCGAGAATTCAAGAATCCCCCCTTGCTTGCAGGCGTCTCGAGACGGTCGTCTCTGGTTCATAATGGAGGAACCCGCTAGTCTTTGCGATATGAGGCCTGTATCGCACCCGGTATGAATGAGACGCGCACAACAAGTTGCCCGTCATTCTGGCAGACTTGTGGAGAAAGGCCGTGGCGGTTGAAATTGAAAAAAAGGTCGAAGACACAACCAACGAGAGCGCGCCCCTCGAGCTCATTCCTCTGCCAGATCTTGAACACCTGCGTTACGTGGAACGCGAAAGGATTGGCTTGCTTAGGATTGACCGGCCCGCTGTGCATAATGCCATCAGTCTTAGGACGATGGCGGAGTTGGATCGTGTTCTAACCTGGCTGGAAACAAGATCCGCGGCTCTCGCCCTTGTGCTGACCGGTTCCGGCGATCGCACCTTCGTCGCAGGGGGCGATCTCAAGGATTTCGCAAAGCTTGAGACCTATGAGGCAGCGGCGGCGATGTCTCGACAAATGCAATCACTGATGAGGCGCCTCGAAATGCTGCCGATTCCGGTCATCGGCGCGATAAATGGGGACTGCCTTGGTGGCGGATGCGAAGTGGCTCTCGCTGCAGATATTCGCATCGTCAGCGAAACTGCGCGCTTCGGCTTCAAGCAGGTCGAACTCGGAATCACCCCCGCCTGGGGCGGTAGGCGCCGGCTGGTGCAGCTTATCGGACGCTCTAAAGCCCTGATGCTGTTGCTCAGTGGTGACTTGCTCGATGCGCGGGGAGCTGAGCAGATTGGTCTCGCTGATAAGGTAACGCCCTCTCATCAGGTTCTTGAGGCGGCGCTGGAACTGGCGCGGCGCATCGCCGCTCACCCGCCTCTGGCGGTCAAGGCCATCAAACAGGCGGTGAATCATGATTGTGCAATCAGCCAAGCAAATGAGATTGCTTTCGAGGCTGAATTATTCGCGAAAACCTGGATCTCCAGGGATCATCACGAGGCGCTGGCCGCACGGGCAGAAAAGCGCCGGCCCAACTTTACCGGGACTTGAAGAAATTCCGCTGCGACCCGTGGAACAGAGCTCGCTCGTTGACTGATAATTTAACCAAGCCCACGCGAAGCGGGACACCAACTTTGTCAGGCGGCTCTCGCCGCGAACATTCTTAGGTCGATGAAACCTTCAGACACAGAAATGGAACAAGCGGGTTCGCTACTGACCGATGGTTTGCGGTCTTCTGCTACCGGCCAAACGTTTACCGATGCCGAGAAGCGCTGGCGCGAGCGACTCAGCAGCAAGACCCTCACACCTGCGCGTACCTCCTCGGGTCTCGAACTCGATGTGGTCTACACCCCGGAAAGTATCAGGCATCTCGATCCTTTGGCGGACATCGGCCTACCGGGGGAATATCCATTTACCCGGGGGGTCCAGCCCACGATGTACCGGGGCCGAATTTGGACAATGCGTCAGTACAGCGGCTTCGGCACTGCCCATGAATCCAATCAACGCTACAAGTGGCTGCTCGAGCAGGGTCAGACGGGAATCTCCGTAGCCCTCGACTTACCTACCCAATTGGGACTCGATTCTGATGATCCGCAAGCGGTCGACGATGTCGGTCGGGTGGGAGTGGCAATAGATACCCTCGCCGATATGGAGACCCTCTTTGCAGGGATTCCGATTGATAGTGTAAGCACATCATTCACTATCAACTCAACCGCTGCCATTTTGCTCGCAATGTATCTCACCGTAGCGGAGCGACAGGGAGTAGCACCCGAGAAGATCACCGGCACAATTCAAAACGATATACTCAAGGAATACGTGGCTCGCGGCACCTGGATTTTCCCGCCCGAGCCATCACTACGGCTTATCGTCGACACCATCGAGTATTGTATTAAGCATGCGCCACGGTTCAATTCGATCAGTGTCGCCGGCGCCCATTTTCGCGATGCGGGGGCCACGGCTGTGCAGGAGCTTGCATTCACCCTCGCCGATGCCATTACCTACGTCGAATGTTGCCGGAACCGCGGCTTGGAGGTCGACAAATTTGCACCGCTCATCAGCTTTTACTTCTACACGCATAACGATTTGTTCGAGGAAGTCGCAAAATATCGAGCCGGTCGGCGGCTCTGGGCCAGATTGATGAGAGAGCGTTTCGGTGCTCGCGACCCGCGGGCAATGATGTTCCGCTTTGGTGTCGTCTGCGGCGGCAGCACTTTGACCGCACAACAACCGCAAAACAATATCGTACGTGTAGCCTACCAGGCACTGGCATCGGTCCTAGGAGGCGCCCAATCGGTATTCACCGCCGCCTGGGACGAGGCGTTCGCGATTCCGACTGAACAGACCGCCGAACTCGCGCTACGGACCCAACAGGTACTTGCTTACGAGACGGGGGTCGCCAACGTCGCCGACCCACTCGGTGGTTCGTATTTCATCGAGGCACTGACCGATAGAATCGAACGCGAGGCGCTCTCGATTATCGAACGCATTGATCGCCTGGGAGGAATGGTGTCATGCATCCAGAGCGGTCTTATTCAGAAAGAAATCGCGATGGAAGCCTATCGGCATCAGCAGCGTATCGAACACGGAGAACAAGTCGTAGTCGGCGTCAACAAGTTTGCTCGTGAAGAACCGGAGCGCCAGCAGCTCCAGCTGTGGGAACTGGACCCGGCAGTGGGAGATCGTCAGCGTCAGGAACTTGCACGCGTCAAGGCCCAACGGGACAACCGTGCTGTCAGCGCAGCGTTGAAGAACTTGCGCGATGCCGCGCGCAGCAACCACAGCATGATGCCCCCGATCCTCGAAGCCGTCCGAGCTTACGCGAGCATTGGCGAGATTTGTGGAGTTCTGCGCGAAGAGTTTGGCACCTTCGAGGAGCCTGCCAGCATTTAAGATTCAGAAACGGACGATGGTTATTGCCAGCTTGAAGTTCTGAGATTTGACTTGCCCTAAGATGGAATCAAAGGCGGTACGTATTTTGGTCGCCAAGCCAGGCCTTGATGGTCACGATCGCGGAGCGAAGGTTGTCGCTTACGCCCTGAGAGATGCAGGGATGGAAGTGGTTTACACGGGTTTGCGACGCACTACCGACGAAATCGTCAAGGCCGCAATCGACGAGGACGTCGACGTGATCGGCCTAAGCATTTTATCAGGGGCTCATCTTTCCCTCACACAGAAGGTAATTGAAGGGTTGAAAGCCGCCGGCTGTGCGGACGAGATAGCGGTGGTCGTGGGCGGAACCATCCCGCCCCGCGATGTTGAATCGTTGGAAAATATCGGCGCGGCGGCTGTTTTCCCTACCGGCACCCCACTTAGTGCTATCGCTCCAAAAATTCGCGAGATCGTCACCGCCCGGCGGCAACAGCACGAGTCGCGCTGAGAGAAGGATACGGCAGGGCTGAGCCGTGCGTTTTTCTCGTGCCAACTGCTTGCGTTTACCACTTCTTCCGATCCGGCTACCTAAAGGTTGCGCGTGATGGTCGGCCACCTAATTGATGGGCGCGCGCGCTGTGCGTCTGGCCAGCAGTTTTTCGATATCGAACTTGAACAACTTTGCGGCATTTAGCCCAAGAATTTTGGCACGGCTACCGTCGCTTAGATGCTGCATTTGACGCTCGATAGCCTCCGCCGAGTGTGGCCAGGAGCCCTCCGCGTGCGGATAGTCGTTAGCCCAGAGAAAATTATCAACCAAATTATAAGGTTCCGCTAACCGGAGACCGGCCGGATCTTCTTGAAAGGATGCCGCGCCATGCTGGCGAAAGTACTCACTGGGTAACTGCTTGAGTTTCGGGTACGCCCACAGATGGTGTTTTCGATAGGCTTCGTCCATTGCGTCGAGCGCCCAGGGCACCCAGCCAATGCCGCATTCGATTAACGCAAAGCGCAAGCGCGGAAACCGCTCCAAAACTCCCGAAGCACACAGGCACGACATCGGCTCGATTACGGTAGGACACGCATGGGTGACGTAGTTGATGATTGCACCCCCATCCTTGCGCGCCGCCCGCGGATCCATTCCGGTAGAAATGTGAAAAGTTACGGGAAGGTCGCAGTCCTGGATTACCGCCCACATTGGGTCATATAGCGGAAGGTTATAGTTAGGGTGACGCGCGTCGTGCGGGCCCCAAATAGGCTTGCAGGGCAGATTGACCCCACGAAAACCCAGCCGCGCAACTCGCTGGATTTCTTCGATCGCAATATTAACGTCCGCGGTCATAATCGCCGCGATGGGCGAGATGAAGTCGTTGTAACTTCCAAAGGTCTCCCACGCCCAGTCGTTCCAAATGCGGCATTGTGCCGCTCCGAATTCGACATCATGCGTGGCCCACATCGACAGGCCCTTATTCGGAAAGAGAATCTCCGCGTCAACTCCATCGCGGGCGTGATCGCGGATCCGATCCTCGGGGGTACGCCCGGCTTCACCACGCAGGCGGTCCTCGCCTCCTTTGGGCGCATCAGCGATGTTGCGAGCACGTAGGCGAGACCGCTGATAACCCTCCACTACCATCCATTTTTCGCCATGTTCATCGACTTCAACATGGGGCAAACGATGGCGGAATTTGCGGTCGATCCTCTCCCACCAAAGTCCGCTGGGTTCATTGCAATGACAATCGGCAGATATCATCAGATATTTGTCCGGATCATCCGGTCGCGCGGTACGCGTCCAGCCTTCGTGGCCCGGCGTTTCCAGCCTCCAACGATTTTTCTCGTCGACCGTATCGATTTGCTCGAGCATTTGCTGGTTGTCTCCCAAACTAAGCTTCTCAACGACCACTGTACGCCTCACCGGCGCCGTCGGCTGTTAGTGCTCATACCGACGGGGTTATTTCATACTGCCCAGGTACCCAGGCGCGGGGTACCGCCCCCGCTCGCGCATGAGGCGAGCCCTTGGCGCGGGTGAGATTTTGAGCGCTATTGATGAGGAAAACATGACTAAACGCTTGCGGAAAGTTACCAAGATGGCGTCCGGTTTGCGGGTCGTATTCCTCGGCCAGCAGACCAACGTCGTTGCGCAATGTCAATATGCGCTCAAAAATCTTGCGGGCCTCTTCGTCCTGTCCCATCAGCACCAGATTATCCACAAACCACAGGGTGCAGGGGAGAAAAGCTCCCTCGCCAGCCGGTAGCCCGTCCACGCCATCATCTTCGGTCGAATAGCGCTTAATCAAGCCATCGTTTGAAAGTCCGCGCCGAATCGCTTCAAGGGTCCCGACCACACGTGCGTCGTTAGGTGGCAGAAAGCCAACGAGCGGGATGAGCAGCGTCGCGGCGTCCAGTTTATCGCTGCCATAGTACTGCACGAACGAGTTAATCGCTGGATTGAAACCATGACGACACACGTCGGCATGGATAGTGGCGCGCAGCGCCCGCCAGCGATCCAGGGGACCCGGCAGGCCGCTTCGCTCGATCGCTTTGACTGCGCGATCGGCACCTACCCACGCCATGACCTTCGAATGAGTAAATTGACGGCGAGGCCCGCGCACTTCCCAGATCCCCTCATCAGGCTGGTGCCATTGCGATTCGAGGAAATCCATCAGCAATTGCTGCACTCGCCAGGCGTCTTCGCCGGCTGCAACTCCATGACGCTCCGCGACGTCGAATGCATCGAAGACTTCGCCGTAAACATCGAGCTGAAATTGACTGTGGGCGGCGTTGCCGATCCGGACCGGGCGGCTATTTTCGTAGCCGGGCAGCCAGTCGAGCACCATTTCCGTCAATCGGCGATCGCCCATGATACTGTACATCGTCTGAAGTTCATGCGGTTGACCGGCTATAGCGCGTAGCAACCAATCGCGCCACTGACAAGCTTCCTCAGTGTAGCCGGACGACAGCAAGGCGAAGAGGGTAAAAGTTGCATCTCGAAGCCAGCAGTAGCGGTAATCCCAATTCCTTACACCGCCAATCCGCTCAGGCAGCGAGGTCGTGGGGGCGGCGACGATACCACCGGTTGGGCTATAGGTAAGCGCTTTCAAAGTGATCAGCGAGCGAACAATCGGCTCGCGCCAGTAACCCGTGTCCACGTAGCGTGCCGACCATCGCTCCCACCACTGTTCAGTTTCCCTCAGCGCTTTGAGTGGCTGACGAACTGACGTTTCGTTGAGGTGCGAGGGAAACCAGGTGAGGCCGAATGCCATCGTTTCGCCGGCATTGACACTGAAATTGGCGACCGTCGTGAAATTTTCTCCGCGCATCGGCACGCGCGAGTGAAGTTGAATCGCATCAGGACCGGCCACAGCCCGGAGTCCATACGGACGGCGGCGGACCCACGGGACGATGCGTCCGTAGTCGAATCGGAAGATTACTTCCATTCGCATGGGGACGCGGCCCCGACGTCCCTCAACGATGCGGAAGAGATCGACACGGCCGCCCCGCTCCGCAATCGGCATAAAATCAATGATCGCAACGCGATCACCGCCCGGCATTTCGAACTCGGTTTCCAGCACCAAAGTTTCGCCACGGTAGCGGCGACGAGTAACAGCTACCTCAGTGTCCGGCCTTATCAACCAGCGCCCGTTCTGCTCAGTACCAAGCAGCGCGGCAAAGCAGGCAGGTGAGTCAAATCGCGGTACGCACAGCCAATCGATCGAACCATTGCGACCGACCAGCGCAGCGCTATAGGTGTTTCCAATCAGAGCGTAATCTTCGATCCGCAGGCTCATCCAAGCTCCCTAATCTTCGGAGTCAGCCGGAGGCCATCCCCGCCCTACGGCCCAAGAGCTGCAGTTTGATTTTCAAGTCTGAACTGGCCTGAGTCCAGACTCTCGCTCTTCGATTGGCGCCCGAATGGGTCTGTCCAAGACGACCTTGTTGCGGCAATCGCCTTTCAGGCGTTGTTCGTCGCAGCATCGGACCCGACAATCTTCGTTGTGTCGCAACAAGCGCTGCCAGGAATCGGCGGCTGCATTTTGACGTCAAAAGCAAGCACCTTCAACGAGAAAGCCTCAAGATCGGTGGATGCCAAATACTCTTGTTGGCTCTGCCGCCACGAATCGCGTTAGGGTTTGGTTTAAGCGTTAGACTGACCGGGCCAGTGTGACTTGCTTCCTTTCGTCCGTTCAGCCCCCGAATTGAACCTTTAGTGGTCGCTCGCATGCTAAACCTCGGGCGCTTGTCAACAAAAAGATCTCAAAGGGGTTACCTGGGATTGCGCCATCCGCTATATGACTACGGTCGGATCGACGACCCGACCGGAAGGTCGATCGACTACTCGGCGATCAATGTCGAAGGCGGTTATGCGGGTCGGAGATCTTCGTTAAGGCAAGTTTATTAAGTACCGAAAGACGCCTTCTACCCCGATGAATCGTTTGGACACCGAGCTCCGCTGCAGCCTTGCTGACTTGGAACGCAATGGCCTGCGGCGAAACCTTCGTATAATCGCTAGCGAGCACGGGCCGCGGGTGGTTCACAATGGCGTGAACCTGATTATGCTGTGCTCCAACAACTACCTAGGACTGGCAGCACATCCGCTAGTGAAGAAAGCGGCGATCGCGGCGGCGGAGCGCTATGGGGTTGGTGCCGGAGCCTCCCGCCTTGTCGCTGGCAACCTTGAACCCATTCGGCGACTCGAAGCCAACCTCGCCGACCTGAAAAAGACGGAGGCGGCCCTGGTCTTCGGTTCCGGATATCTCGCTAATCTAGGTGTTATCAACGCTCTGGTCGGTCCGGGTGACGCTGTCTTCAGCGACGAACTCAATCACGCAAGTCTCATCGACGGCTGCCGGCTAAGTAAGGCAGCGGTGCGAATCTATCGTCATTGCGACTTCGATCATCTCCGCGCCTTGCTCGAGCAAGCCGTCTCCGCCCGCCGGCGTCTTATCGTCACCGACTCTATTTTCAGCATGGACGGCGATTTCGCGCCCTTGCGAGAAATCGTCGAATTGGCACGACGGTTCGATGCGGCAGTCATGATCGACGAAGCCCACGCCGTAGGCGTGCTAGGCCCGGACGGTGCCGGCCTGGCCGCCGAGCTCGGTTTGGAGAAAGAAATCGATGTTCACGTCGGGACCCTCAGCAAAGCCTTGGGAAGCTATGGCGCCTATGTCGCTGGCTCGTCAGTATTGATCGATTTTCTAGTTAATCGCGCGCGCAGCTTCATCTACACAACCGGTCTTCCACCCGCGCTCGCCGCCGCGGCGGACACTGCCATAGAGATTATGAAAGCCGAACCCCAGCGGATTCGCCGCCTGTGGAGTAATGCGGCGCACCTCCGTCAACGGCTTGCACAGGCAGGATTTGCATTAGGGTCTAGTCGCTCCCCAATCCTTCCGCTGCACATCGGCGAGGCGCAAACCGCCATTGCGATGGCGGCGCGGCTGTTGGAGCTCGGCGTATACGTGATTGCCATCCGACCGCCCACGGTGCCCGCCGGGACCGCGCGACTGCGCATTACCCCCACTGCCGCTCATTCGATCGCTGACCTGGACGAAGCTGCTGACGCCATCATCCAGTCCGGGCGTGAATTGCGCTTGATATGAAAGCCTCAGAAGACATGAATGACGATCGCTACCGGCAGCTCAAGCTCGCCGATCATCGATATGTGTGGCATCCGTTCACCCAAATGCGCACTTGGCTGGCGGACGATCCCATCATTATCGAGCGCGGCGAAGGTAATTACCTGATCGATGTGCGCGGCAATCGCTATCTTGATGGCGTCGCCTCGCTTTGGTGCAACGTTCACGGTCATCGCAAACGACAACTCGATCAGGCACTCCGTGCCCAGATCGACCGGATCGCTCACTCAACCTTGTTGGGCCTTGCCAATTGTCCATCGATCGAACTCGCCGGTCGGCTTATCGAAGTTGCTCCAGCGGGGCTGAGCCGGGTCTTCTACTCCGATTCAGGAGCGGAAGCGGTCGAGGTTGCGCTGAGGATGGCGGCCCAGTATTGGTATCTAGCGGGGCAGCCAAGGCGCAAGCTTTTTCTTACTCTGACAGAATCCTACCACGGCGACACCCTGGGTTCGGTCAGCCTGGGCTACAGCGAGCGTTTTCATCGCCACATCAGCTCACTGCTGTTCCCGACGCTTAAGGTCGACCCGCCCCACATTTACCGCTACTTCAAAGGCGTCTCGGCCGACCGCGCCGACGAACTCGCCCTACGATCAGCCCGCGAATCCATCGATCGGCACCGGGACGAGCTCGCCGCACTAGTGATCGAACCGTTGATGCAGGGGGCGGCCGGAATGTGGGCTCATTCGGTTGAGTTTCTTCGCGCCATCTGCGAAGCGGCACGCGCGGCAGGCGCGTTAGTGATCTTCGATGAGGTCGCCACGGGCTTCGGTCGCACCGGCAAATTCTTCGCCTCCGAGCATGCCGACATCAGTCCTGACCTGCTTTGCCTGGGTAAGGGCATCACTGGCGGTTACCTCCCGCTCGCCGCCACACTTTCGACTGAGGAGATCTTCGACGCCTTTCTTGGTGAGCCACAAGACTTTCGCGCCTTCTACTATGGCCACACGTATACCGGAAATCCGCTCGCGGCTGCCGTTGCGATTGCTAATCTCCAAGTCTTTGAGGAAGAGCACGTGATCGAACGTATCCAACCTCTCATCGAACATCTCCGCGCGGGACTGGTCGAGCGCTTCGAGCGTCACCCGCATGTTGCCGACATTCGACAATGGGGAATGATGGCAGGGATCGAACTGGTCGAAGATCGGTCACGCAGACTGCCATACTCGTGCTCAAAGATGGTGGGTGCGCGGGCGGCGCGTGCGGCGAGAAGAGCCGGAGTGTTAATCCGGCCACTGGGTGACGTAATCGTATTCATGCCGCCACTTTCCATTACAGATTCTGAGATCAACCTGCTGCTGGACGCCGCTCTGAATGGAATCAACGAAGTCACTGGGCGCTAATAGACGTGGGACGTGTTGATGCGAAAACTCGGCTTTCTCGTCAGCGGAACAGACACAGGTGTCGGCAAGACAACGTTAACGTGCGGAATGGCCGCGACCCTCAAAGCCCGTGGCCTTCGTATAGGTGTGATGAAGCCCGCAGAGACAGGCTGCGAGGTTCACGAGGGTGACTTGGCCCCGGCCGACGCGATCGCCCTGCGCCATGCCGCTGGATCGAGCGCTCCGCCCGAGCTGATCTGCCCATATCGTTATGCTTTGCCCTTGGCACCCGCGGCTGCTGCTGAGCTCGAGGGTCGCGCCGCTCCAGACCTCGATCATATCCGCAGTGCGTACAAAAGCTTGGCTGCCAACGCCGACGTGATGCTGGTGGAAGGAGCCGGAGGAATTACCGTTCCGCTTACGTGGGGCACAAATTACGCCGATCTCGCTTTGGCGTTGGACCTCGAGTTGATTTTGGTCGTAGCGAATCGTCTCGGCTGCATTAACGCCACGATTCTCTCGCTCGACTACGCAGAGCGGCGCGGCGTCGTCATCAAGGGATATATTCTTAATGACGTTGATGCCGCGCCTTCGCCTGCGACAGCAACGAATGCGCGTTCCTTGGAACGGCTTACCTCCGCTCCGTGTTTAGGCGAAGTCCATCATAATGAGCCGATATCAGCGGAGATATGTCAGCGGCTCGTTTCATCTGCCCTTTAGGGCATGTTTACTTGTAGTTAAAAGCGTCATTGCTTGCAAGAGCACCAAATTAAATACTTAACAGGCGCAAGCATTTGCCGCCGATCAACTGCATCTCACCGCTTGCTGCCAATTTCCGTGTCGTCGCTTCAAGTTCTGGCGCGGCCCGAGGAGGACCGACCACCCGACTTCATAAGCGCCGATCGTCTCATGCGGGCCCCTCACCGCGGAGGGTACCAGGCTCTCGCTTAGAGCTTGACGTAAACCGACTTGATCTGGGTGAAGAGATCGAGGACGTAACGGCTGCCTTCTCGCCCGAAACCGGACTGCTTGTAACCGCC
Organism: Pseudomonadota bacterium; assembly: GCA_021323945.1. GTDB lineage: Bacteria > Desulfobacterota > Binatia > Binatales > Binataceae > JAMXLL01. Next base: position 11,397 of record JAJPKA010000005.1, read on the forward strand.
GAACGGCATTGCCGTGTCGGTTGTGCCATAACAGTTCACCCAAACGGTGCCGGCCTTCAGAGCGCGTGCAATGCGATGTGCGCGCCGGATATCTCGAGTCCAGACGGCAGAGGCTAGTCCGTAAATGCTATCGTTCCCCTGGAATACTGCATCCTCCTCATCCTTAAAGGGTATGGCGGCGGCCACGGGGCCGAAGATCTCCTCCCGGGCGATCTTCATATGGTTGTTCACGTCGGCGAAGATCGTAGGTTTGATGTAATAACCCTTTCCGCCAACGGCCTCACCGCCAAGCGTAATTCGCGCGCCCTCTTGCTTGCCCGCCGCCAGATAGCCTTGCACCCGCTCGAACTGCTCGCGGGAAACGAGGGGACCCAGCTTGGTTTTGGGATCAAGCGGGTCTCCCGTAATCATGCGCTCGCCGGCCGCAGTCAGATCAGCGACGAAATTGTCGTAGATTTCGCGTTGTACAAATACGCGTGTTCCCGCCGCGCAGACCTGGCCGGCGTTGTAAAAAACACCATTCATCGCGCTTCGCACCGCCGTGGCAAGGTCGGCGTCGGGAAAGATAATGTTCGGTGATTTGCCACCGAGCTCCAAGGACACCCGCTTGAGGTTACCGGCTGAGGCCTGAAGGATCAGCTTGCCCACCTCGGTCGAGCCGGTAAACGCAACCTTGTCGATTCCAGGATGCTCCGCAATTGAGCTGCCGGCGCCCGGTCCGAAGCCGGTGACGATGTTGACGACGCCGGCAGGAATTCCGGCCTCTTGAATGAGCTCACCCAGCCGGATCGCAGTGAGTGGAGTTTGTTCGGCAGGTTTTAGAATCACCGTATTTCCGCAAGCGAGAGCCGGCGCGAGCTTCGTCACTGCCATCATCAGTGGGAAATTCCACGGGATGATCAGACCACATACGCCAACTGGTTCGCGCAGAGTGCAATTGAACATCCCAGGCTCCGATGGATTGGTCTCGCCATAGAGCTTCGACGTCCAGCCGGCAAAGTAGCGAAAAATCCCGGCTGCGCCGACGACATCAATCGAGCGGGCCTGTGAAACCGGCTTGCCGTTATCAAGGCTCTCCAGTTCCGCCAGCTCGTCGGCGTGTTGGTCAATCAGCTCCGCCAGTCTGAGCAGAAAGCGCCCGCGTTGATGCGGGGTGAGGATGGGCCACCTGCCTTCTTCGTAAGCGCGTCGAGCAGCCTTTACAGCCTCGTCGACATCGGCCTTGTCCCCCTCTGCCACCAAGGCCAGAACTTCCTCGTTGGCTGGGTTGATCGTTTCGAAGGTCTTGCCCGATTTCGCCGCTACCCACTCGCCGCCAATCAGCAGCTTCATCGGCGACCGCCGCAGAAAGTCCAACACAGCATTCACCTTTGCGCCTTGCGCCGCGCGCTCGACTACCGGGACGGATGCTCCCATTTTCACAACCCTCAGAAATCGCACTCCAAGCAAAGGGAAGCGGCTGCCCAATCCAGTTCGGCAGCCGCCTGACAAGTCATTGGGTTACAGTTTGACGTATACGGATTTGATCTGAGTGTATAGGTCGATGGCGTACTTACCCAGTTCGCGGCCAATGCCCGACTGTTTGTAACCACCGAAGGGCGAAATCGGGTCGATGTTGTTGTAACAGTTGACCCACACCGTGCCGGCCTTGAGGGCGCGCGCCACTTTGTGGGCGCGGCTTACATCCTTGGTCCACACCGCGGCGGCCAGACCATAGGTGGTGTCGTTGCCTTGCAGGACAGCGTCGTTTTCGTCCTTGAAAGGAATAATCGCAGCAACCGGGCCAAAGATCTCTTCCTGCGCAATCCTCATATTGTTCTTGACGCCTGTGAAGATGGCCGGGTCGACAAAATAGCCCTTACCACTTGTTACCTCGCCTCCCAGCACCGGCGTCGCACCTTCCTTCTTGCCGAGCTCGAGATAGGATTTGACGCGTTCAAACTGCTCCCTGGATACCAGCGGGCCGACCGTGGTCTTCGGATCAAGTGGATCGCTTGCCTTGAACTTTGAGGTGTACCGCGTCAACGCATCGACAAAGGTGTCTTGAAAGTCCTGCTGCACGAAGACTCGCGTACCCGCACAGCACACTTGTCCCGACAGCATGCAAAAACCAAACATTGAGGTTGAAACCGCTGATTCCAGGTCAGCATCAGCGAAGATCACGTTGGGCGATTTCCCGCCCAGCTCCAACGACACCCGCTTCAGGTTGCCGGCTGAGGCCTGGAGGATCAGCTTGCCCACTTCGGTCGAGCCGGTAAACGCCACCTTGTCGATGTCCGGATGGCTCGCGATAGCGGCACCCGCCGTCTCGCCAAAACCAGTGATTATATTGACCACCCCGTCGGGTACCCCAGCTTCAAGAACCAATTCGCCAAGGCGCAAAGCGGTCAGTGGGGTTTGTTCTGCGGGTTTGAGAATCGAGACATTGCCACAGGCGAGCGCCGGCGCAATTTTCCAGGCAAACATTGCGATCGGCCCGTTCCACGGTATGATCTGACCACACACGCCAACAGGCTCACGCAACGTGTAGTTGAACATCGATGGGTCAGACGGATTGGTCTCCCCATAGATCTTGGTGGTCCAGCCGGCATAGTAGCGGAAAACCTCCGCTGCACCGGCCACCATTCCGCGCGCCAGCGAAATCGCCATGCCGTTGTTGAGAGTCTCCAAAATCGCCAGCTCATCGGCGTGTGCTTCGATCAGCTCAGCGATTTTGAATAGATAACGCGCGCGCTGATGCGGGCCGATGTTTGGCCATTTACCCTCTTCGTAGGCCTTACGGGCCACTTTCACCGCCTCGTCCACATCGGCCTTGTCGCCTTCGGCGACCAGCGCCAGCACTTCTTCATTGGCGGGATTGATCGTTTCAAAGGTCTTGCCTGACTTCGCTGGCACCCACTTCCCGCCGATCAACAGGTTTTTGGGTCTTTTGAGAAAGTCCAGCACGGGTGCCGAGGTGACTCCACGCACCGCCTTTTCGATTGATGGAGCTGCTGCCGCCATCTTTCTTTTCCTCCGGTGTTATCAGTGATTGAGTTTGCTGTCAGCCAACGCTCGGCTCGCGGGCCGAGCCACTTCACAGTTTCACGTAAACGGACTTAATCTGGGTGTAGAGATCAATTGACTGCGGTCCCAGCTCACGGCCAAACCCGGATTGCTTGTAACCGCCGAAAGGAGAAATGGGATCAATCAGGCCGTAACAGTTGATCCAGACCGACCCGGCTCGCAGTGCCCGGGCTACCTTGTGAGCGCGGCTAAGGTCGCGAGTCCAAACCCCAGCGCCGAGGCCATAGATCGTGTCATTACCCTGGAACACCGCGTCGTTTTCGTCCTTGAAGGGAATCAGCACCGCCACGGGTCCGAAGATCTCCTCGCGCGCAATTCGCATCGCGTTATGAACCTGCGTGTAGATCGTGGGTTTGACGAAATAACCTTTTGGCTGCGGGCCGCGTTCGCCGCCCGCTTTGGCATATGCGCCCTCGTCGCGCGCAAGCTTCAGATAACCAAGTACGCGCTCGTGCTGCTCGCTGGAGACGAGTGGTCCCATGGTAGTTGTTCGGTCAAGCGGTGCGCCGAGCTTGATCTCGTTAGCCTTCGCGGCGATTCGATCGGCGAACTCGTCGTAGATGCGCTCCTGCACAAACATGCGAGTGGCAGCGCAACAGACCTGGCCCTGGTTGCGGAAGACCCCGGTCGCCGACATCGCCACAGCGGCTTCCAGCGGCGCATCGGGGAAAATCACATTGGGCGACTTGCCGCCTAGTTCAAGGGAGACGCGCTTTAGGTTGCCAGCCGATGCCTGCAGGATAAGCTTGCCCACCTCGGTCGAACCGGTGAATGCAACCTTGTCAACGTTCGGGTGCGCAGCCAGCGCGCCGCCCGCCGTGGGACCAAAACCTGTGACGATGTTGACGACCCCATCGGGAAGGCCAGCCTCGCAGATGAGTTCACCCACACGGATGGCGGGCAACGGCGTCTGTTCTGCGGGTTTCAGCACCACGGTGTTGCCGAACGCCAGTGCCGGCGCGATCTTCCAGCTTATTGTCGACAGCGGCCCGTTCCATGGAATGATCTGGCCGCACACTCCCACCGGCTCGCGTAGAGTGTAGTTAAACAGCGCCGGTGCGGATGGGTTGGTCTCACCGTAGAACTTGGTCGCCCATCCCGCGTAATAGCGGAAAGTGTCTACCGTTCGGCCTACCTCACTGATCGACTCAGCAATTGGTTTGCCATTGTCCAGCGTTATAAGCTGCGCCAGCTCCTCACCGTGGGACTCGATCAAGTCGGCAATTTTGAGCAGATAACGAGCCCGCTGATGCGGTCCCATCGACTGCCATCGGCCGGTCTCAAAGGCCCTGCGAGCCGCAGCTACTGCGTCATCAATATCCGCCTTGTCGCCTTCCGCGACCAGAGCCAAGACCTCCTCGTTTGCCGGATTGATTGTCTCGAAGGTCGCTCCGGACTTGGCATTGACCCATTTGCCGTCAATAAGAAGCTGCTTTGGCGGTCCACTTAAAAATCTTAGTACTTCGGCCGCCGCACCCACCGCGGCACTTTCGATCGACGGAACTGCTGCTGCCATCGCTTAAACCCCTCTCTGCCCTCCTTCGCGAACAAACTTCACGCGAGCGAGCCCGTTATCCCACCCATGCCGTCACGTCGGCACAGAGTTGCAAAATCGCCGCGCGCAAACTTCTGCAAGCGGGGCGAGTCGAATAGGCCCCTCGCGGGCAAGGGTGAGTGCAATGCGCTTCGCGCTGACGCTGTTCGTCAACCGTGCCTTCCGGGCTGCGTCCCGGCCATCCTCGGCGTCTTCCAGACCTTCCCTGAGGAGCTCTTGCACGGCTGGTTCGCCCATGCTGTCGAGCCTCACTGCATCCAGGAGATTAAGCGGATAAGCGCGAGCCTTGAGAATAGCCGACGCCCGTCGCGGAACGCCCGCCTCGGCACGCAATTCGGGCTGAGTCAGACCCCGCACAAGTCGGAATGTTCGAATTCCCGAGTTAGAGGTTAATGCCATAATAAAAGCGATTGCTTGAATAATGGCACATCAACCGCTGGCCCGTAAAGCGGAGCAGAAACCATGATCGCACCGCACGTTGCTGACACGACCCGGCATGGCGACGCCTTGCTTCTCGAGTTGAGCGAAGGAGCACTTATGTGATCGCGGAGAGGTTGCTTGCGGAAACCGAAAGGTCGCCGCGAATGTACATCCTCGTCTTCTCAGTCTGCGACCAGCAGCGGTTGCGCAGAGGTCTTAACCCAACGAGCGGGGCGTTTTGCGTGGACCGCAGTTTGCTCTGCTCCTCATGAAATCCACGTAGTCAGTCGTTGCGAACTAAGCCGCGCAAGCCCGGACAAAAGTGCGGACGTCGCCTCTGTGGATCACGGAGGGAGAATGTTTTCTGGCCTAGGCGGTTTTCCTTGTAGTCGGCCGATAGCCACATTTCTTTACTTGCGGTCAAAAGCCGCAACTCACGCAACGACTCACGGCAGCAGTTTTTCCGCAAGGTCATCCACCTCACCTGATCTTTATGACTGGCCTCAGAACCCAACCGGGCCGGCGGGCTGCTCGCTTACGCCGATTCGACCCTTGACATAGCTGCGGGCTTATGGATATTGAGAATCAATTTCAGTAAGCGGAGGAACCATGCGCCGTTCGCGATTGGCACTGACCATCACTTTTCTAGCCGCCAGCGGCACCATGTTGCTGCACAGCGCTTCGGCAGCGGTGGAGAGCGAGGAAGTTCGCTTCGAGAACCATCGCTTCGTACCTCAAACAATCAAGGTCACTGCGGGAAAACCTGTCATGCTCAAAGTGACAAATGCCAGCGAGGAGACGATCGAGTTCGAGAGCTTTAAGCTCAACCGCGAGATCGTAATGACGCCGCACGAGACCATCACCGTTCGGCTTCCCGCGCTTAATCCCGGCAGTTACGACTTCTATGACGACTTCCATCAGGACGTACCTGAGGGCGCAATCGTCGCCAAATAAGACAAGTATTCAGGCAGCAGATGGGGACTCTTTCCCGGGTCGCTGGGCTGATGGCATTGGGTACAGTAGCGGCGTTGACCGGCATCCAATTTGTCTCAGCGCAAAGAACCAATCCGCCGTCCCGCGACCCGTTAGTCGCGCCGCCTCAGATAGAGCGAATTCTTAGGCGTGCCTGTTACGACTGCCATTCGAACGAGACCCGCTGGCCATGGTACAGCCACATCGCCCCGATCTCATGGCTCGTCGTCCATGACGTGACGGTCGCTCGCCAGGAAGTGAACTTCTCAGAATGGGGCAGCTATTACTCTGCTACTCGCCGGCACAAGCTCCAGTGGATCGGGCGTATCTTGCACGAGGGAAAGATGCCGCCGTGGGAGTACCGGCTGCTACATCCGGTGGCCCGCCTTAACCCGTCCGACAAGAGTGCACTAGAGGAATGGATCGCCTCAACGCTCGCCGTGTCCTCTCCTGAACAGTCGCAACCATGAAAGAAAGTTTATGATTAAGTGTCCGCAAGCCTTCGTAATGGGTCTACTGCTGTTCACTCCACTGCTCTGCCCGCATCAGGCGCGAGCACAGCTCGATCCGTGGGAATTCGAAGTATATCCCTATGCCACCGAGCCCCGCGGCATGCTTGAGGTAGAAACCGATAATGCCGTTGTAGCCAATGGTCACAGTCAGGGCGGCAATGGTACCGCGGCCGGCACCTTTCGCAGCCAAGCGATGTGGTACAACGGCAACGAATTAACCTACGGTTTGACCGACCGCATCGAGGGAGCTGCCTATCTCAATTTCGCCCAACCCAGCGGCCATGGCTTCTGGTGGGCGGGCGACAAGTTCCGCCTGCGAGGCAGACTGTTTGACCAAGGGACCCTACCGGTCGATCTCGGTTGGTATCTTGAATTCGAATATCACAAGACGCCCCAGTTTGACGACGCGGCATGGGAACTTGAACTGAAACCGATCATGGAAAAGGACTTCGGTCCTCTCTCCCTCATCGCCAATCCGGTTTTTGAAAAGGTACTATCGGGTCCCGGTGGCAACCAGGGCTTCGAATTCGGGTACCGCAATGGCGTTTATTATCGCTGGACACGCTATCTCTCACCCGGTGTGGAGTTCTACGGGGCAATTGGGTTGATCGACGACAATGACCCGCTTGGCGAACAGCAGCACTATATAGTCCCGGTAGTGTGGGGCGAACTGCCACACGGAATCGAATACAACGTCGGTCCTGGTATAGGACTCACGCCCGGCTCGGACCACGTTTTTGTGAAGTTCAATCTCGAGCTGGAGAGGTTTGTGGGCGCGATCTTTGGTCCGACTTTGGAGCGCAGCTGGTTCTTTTAGCCGCTGACACACTTGACGAGATTGGGTCGGCAACAATTTTCGCCTCGCGGCTCGTTGGCTGCCATCCTGTTCACGAGTCACTCCATTTCTCGATATATGCGCGATAATCGAACTTGCGCGAGGTGCTGGCGAACGACATATAACGGATTGTGCCGTAGACTGGCCGCTCCGGTCCCCACGGACGATCGTGCTTGCCACCTATCGCCCAAGCAATGCCTGCGTAGCCGTTAGGGTCGCGCCCATCGAGTTCGTAGCGATCGTTCAGCCGCACACAAAGATCGTAGGCTTCGTCGCCGCTGGGACTCCATTCCAGGATTTTCTTGGCCCAGTACATGCGCATATAGCTATGCATCCAGCCCGCAGCTACCATTTGCCGCTGTGCTGCATTCCAGAGCGCATCGTGGGTCTCGGCATTCGTGAGTTGTCGCTCGCTATATAAATGCGGACGCTTGTCGCCGCTGTGCCGTTGGAGGGTGGCCCGGGCCCAAGGCTCAACGCCGGCGAGATGCCTGAAGTTTCGATTGTAACGGACAAAATTAACTGCGAGCTCGCGCCGCACTATGATCTGCTCGAGGAACGCCTCGCGATCCTCGACGGGTGCGGCCGAATCTCGGACTGCCAGCGCAACGGTATGTGGCCCGATCTGGCCAAAATGAAGATAAGGCGATAGCTGACTGGTGGCGGCAAGTTCCGGATGATTACGGTTGGTCGCGTAACCCGGTAGCCGATCTTTCACAAATCGGTGCAGGGCGGTCAGCGCGGCCATCGTGCCGCCATGAAAACCACTCGCCGGACCTACAGACCGATCAAGCGCAAGCTGGTCTGCAAGTTCTGAAGTTATGGGCAGCGACTCGATTGCGCGGTGGTTCTTCCAAGGCACGCGCACCGATTGCTGTTTGACCGGAATGAGAAACTCTCCCAGGCGAGCGCGAAGTCGCGGCCGGATGGTGCGCGCCGAGAATTGCTCCTTGTCAATCAATTTTGACGGCACGATAACATCGGCGTCCACGCTCCACAGCGGCGCGTTGCTATAAAGCATGGCTTCTTGGCGCCACTGCGCAGCCCGTCGGGCGGGATGCTCGTCGCAAATCACCACAGAAGGATGCACCTGGTGACAGAAGCGGGCGAATTCCTGGTGTGAACTGGTCCCGCCGCAGATTTTGACGACAAAGCCGATTCTTCTCAGCAAAACCTGCTCCGCGGTTTCCTTCAACCCTTCGAGCATGAAGGTGAAATGACGCAGATTTGCCGTCGGATGGCAGCGGAGCACACCAAAAAACACGACCAGTGGTCGTTCAAGTAGATTCGCCACCGCGATTGCGGTTTCGAGCGCAGGGTTGTCGAGTGCACGTTGCGCTCGTCGCATGCGGTAGACAACACATTCTCCGCGCGCGTCAATTACACGGCCGTCGCGGACCGTTACCCGTGGATTACTTGCGAGGTCATTCAGCGAGCTCATTTGGAGTTGACGTCTACCCTGAGTCGTGATTTTTCGCGATCGGCAGGTTCGACAGCAATCCTCTCAAGTTTGATTTCTTACCGGCGCCACTAATGAAAGCGTCTGCGAACCGTTTGAGTCGCGATGCGGATTAACGAGCTTTGCCGACGACCGATGTGCGAGGATGGCGCGAGCAGTACCGGTTGAATGCAATTGCCAGCACACCTAACTTGAAGTAAAATTTACATCGAGTTGCTTGCCGACCGATACCTCTCGTGCTCCGACCCGGCTGTTGCATGTCTCAGGTCTGGCGGATCCGGTAGTTGTCAACTGCGGCTCTACTTTTCTTTTTTCTGGCTGTATGTTGCTGACCGCACGGCTCGTGGTTATTTGAATTCCGAGCCGACCCAGTTCTCGAGCGAGACATTTCTAATGACGTGCGATTTTTGCCAACAAGAAAAGCCGGACAGCCGACTGCGCCCTCTGCTTCGGGTAATTGACGATCTCGGACATCGAACTATCAACCCCTTTCACGGCAGCCTCTGCGACAAGTGTTACGAGCAGGCCCAGGTCTTTGGCACACAGGCACACGCCTGGGTCCTCAATTGCATCAAGAAAGCCGAGCTGCAGACTGTCCGGAAGAAAACCAGGCCTCGGTAGGCTCTGTCCTCGCCCAGGCCGACTCTCAGTCTTTTCAGCCCCCTGATCGATATCAAGCTTAATGACAACACACATCAGCCGAGCAAATTGCCGCGAATCGCGTGGAGCCGAGAGGTGCAGCTGAGCGCAGGGCTGCCCCTGCCGACTGGGTGCGACGCAAAGTCTGACAAGCTGGCGCTCGCACCTCGAGCCCGACTGATGCGATACGGTCGCGCAATTGTGTGCGGTCGACAGCTGCACGCGAGCCGCTTGCCCCGGTCTCGATCCTTTACCGTCTGGCAGCCGTCACAATGCTCGGCTTTCCGCAAGGCGCAGTCTGCGATGGCAGAGAAAGATCATAATCGGCTGCAGTACACGGGTGACAAGCGCAATCGCAAGCGCCCCGCCGATTACCACAATGGCCAGCGGACGCTGCGTCTGAGCACCAATTCGGGTAGAGAGCGCGGCCGGGAGCAAGCCCAGGCAGTCGACCAAAGCCGTCATCATAATCGCCCGAAAGCGCCGATCAGAACCCAGAATGATCGATTCGGTAAACGGATGCCCCTCTTCCCAGAGCTGCCGGATGTAAAAGCTCAACAGGATGCCATCCATCACTGCAATGCCAAAGATGGAGATAAAGCCGACCGCGGCCGAGATGCTGAACGGGGTCCCGGTAACAATGAGCCCAAGAATTCCTCCCAGGCAGGCTACTGGAATTTGAGCCATAATAACAAACGTGTCGATGAGCGAGGTGGTCGCGCCGTAAAGCACACCAGTGATGAGCAACAACGCGATCGGTACGATGACCGCCAACCGACGATTGGCCTCGCGTAATTCCTGCCATTCACCTGCCCACTGCAGGTCGACGCCGCGGGGTAGCCGGACCTCCCTTGCGACCCGTGACTGCGCATCTCTCACTGCATCTTCAAAATCCCTGCCGCGTACGGCGAAACGGACGGGAACGTATCGACGCAGATCCTCGCGGTAGATAAACGAGGCGCCTTCTGCGGTCCGGATGTCGGCGACCTGAGCAAGGGGGACATAACCACCGCCAGGTAGGGAAACCCGAATCTGGCGAATCGCCTCAAGGCTGGTTCGGTACTCAGGCTTCCAACGCACCACCAGATTGAAGCTGCGGTCGCCCTCCAGCACTTGGGTGACGGCCTGCCCGCCTATCGCAGCCTGGACCACGGCATTGACGTCGCCAACGTTGAGGCCGTAACGCTCACAGGCGACGCGATCAGGGGCGATCAGTAGGTTCGGCTGTCCGAGCGAACGGTAGAGCGCGAGATCCACGATCCCGGGCACTCCGCTCATCACCTCCATTACTTGGGCAGCAACCCGTTCGTCCGTGGCGAGATCGGGGCCAAACACCTTAACCGAATTGGAGCCTTTCACACCGGAGAGCGCCTCGTTGACGTTGTCCTCGATGTTCTGTGAGAAACCGAAGCTTACGGCTGGGAAGTAGTGAAGCAGTTTATCATTCATCTCCTGTACAAGCCGCGGTTTGGTCATTCCCGGTGGCCACTGGTCGAAGGGCTTTAGGTCGACCGAAAACTCGCAGTTGAAAAAGCCGGTGGTTTCAGTGCCGTCGTCAGGCCGACCGAGTTGTGACACTACGGTGGTAACCTCGGGAAAGGACAGCATTATGCGGCGCATGCGGTTGGCAAAATTGACTCCCTCGTCAAACGAAATCGTGAGCGGCATCGTCGCACGGATCCAGAGGTTGCCTTCTTCAAGTTTGGGCAGAAACTCACCACCAAGTTTTGGAAAAAGGCTCAATCCCGCGGCCACCATGAGCAAAATCACCAGCAGCGACAGCTTGGGCCAGCGCAGCACACGCACGAACAACCGGTGGTAAATGCCGCTAATCGCGCGCCATACCGGATTGGCTGCTTCGCTTATTCCGCGCTGAAAAAGATATGAGCTCAGCACCGGCGAGAGCGTGATCGCGAGAAGCACCGCCGTTGCCAACGCATAGGCGTACGTATGCGACATGGGCGAGAAGATCGCCCCTTCCACACCATGCATTGTGAACAACGGTAGAAAGGCGATCACAAAGATCAGCGTGGAGAAGAACATCGGTCCGCCCACTTCCTGCGCCGCCTTGAGCACACGACTCGTAGCAGTTTCGCGTCCCGCCACTTCGCTACTCAAATGGCGGAAGATGTTCTCGATGACGATCACGGTGGAGTCGATGATGATGCCAAAGTCGATGGCCCCGAGCGAGATCAGATTTGCTGGCGTTCCGCCCAAATGCATTAGTGTGAAGGCGCCACATAGAGCCAGTGGAATGTTGATGGCAGCAATCAGCGCAGCGCGGAGATTGCCTAGGAAAAAAACCAGCACCAGGAAAACCAGCACCATCCCAATGGTCAGATTCTCGAACACCGTGTGCAGCGTAATGTGTACCAAACCCGTGCGATCGTAGTACGGCACTACCTTGTAACCTTTGGGCAGCATTCCCGAGCGGTTTAACTCGGCAACCTTGGCCTCGACTCCCCGCAGGGTCTTGAGGGTGTTGCCGTACTTGCGCATCAGCACTATGCCCTCGACGACCTCGTCGCGGTTGTTCATGCCGACTGCGCCGAGACGGGGCGCGTAGCCGATATCGACGTTGGCAACATCGCTGACTCGGATCGGGGTTGACTTGTTGACCGCCAGCACGATGCGCCGAATGTCATCCAGCGTGTGGATAAAGCCGATTCCGCGCACATCAAAGGCTTGCGGACCCACTGTTAGGTAGTTGCCTCCAGCATTCGTATTGGAATTCTGGATAGCGCCGATGAGAGTCGAAAGCGGAATCTGATAGTGAATCAGCTTCGCCGGATCGACATCCACATGGTATTCCTTGGTGAGACCGCCGAAACCCGAGACATCAATCACTCCGGGTACCGTCTTGAGCTGCTTCTCCAGTACCCAATCTTCGACCTCTTTTTCTTCGAGCAGGTTATGATCCGGGCTTTCGACCGTGTAGCGATAGATCTCGCCGATTGGGTTCTCGGGTGAGATTCCGGGAGTGATCCCCTGTGGCAGGGTCACGAACCCGAGTCGATTAATGATTTGGACCCGATCCCAGTAGTAATCGCTGTCCCAATCGAAATAACAGCGAATATCCGAAAGCCCAAAGAGCGAAATGGAGTCCATTCGCACCAGGTTGCGCGATCCGCCCAAACCATACTCCAGCGGGACCGTGACAATCCGTTCCACTTCTTCGGCGCTGAGCCCGTTGGGCAGCGTCAAAACCTCAACCATGGGCTGGACCGGGTCGGGGTAAGCTTCAATGTCCAACTGCAAGAGCGAGTAAAGGCCGGCCAGAAGCAGCGCTCCGGCCAAACCAACGACAATTACTCGTTCCCGTAAGGCGAGCTCCATTATGGCGCGAATCATGGCTGTGAACCTTTCCTGTTGGCCGCTAGGAGCCTTCCCCGTGAGCCTGCTGCCAGAGGGCGTTGAGCTGAACCGACTGGGCCACGACCACTTGATCGCCGGCGACAAGTCCCGAGATCACCCGTGCATATCCCGCCTGGTTCCATGAAGCGATGGAGACTTCGTGGCGCTCGAATCGATTCCGCCCGACCCGGACGAATGCGTAGTAGGCATCGCCGTCGAAAACCAACGCCATTTGCGGTACCACCAAAGCCCGGCCGGCTTGAGTGATAATTCGGATCCGCGCGAGCATCTGTGGCTTGAGTTTCCAACCAGGATTGCGAATTGTGCAGCGAATTTGAGCCGTATGGGTGCCGGGATCGATCCCCGGACTAATCCGATCTACGGCGCCTTTGAACACTTGCTCAGGAAAAGCGAGGGTTCGAGCCTCTATCTTTTGTCCTACATGCACCCGAGCAAGATCGGTTTCGTATATGTCGGCAGTGATCCAGACATCGTCCAGGCTACCTACGTAATAGAGGACGTCGCCAGGATTTACCGCCGAGCCCCGCAACGCCTGATTTTGCACTACGATTCCGCTGATCGGCGCCCGCATGGTGAACAGAGGCGCAGCGGTTTTGATAGCCGCGATTTGATCGGGCTCGATACCGAGCAATTCGAGCTTTCGCCGAGCCGCATCGACCAGAGAACGCGCGAACGCCACGTTACCTGCCCCGCCGGCGGCCAGCGCCGGTGCCGTTTGTTGCGCTTGCAGATACTCGGCCTCAGCCGTCATGAAGTCCGGACTGTACAACGTGACGATGGGCTGTCCCCGCCTTACGTAATCCCATTGCGATACATGCACCTGTTCAATTCGCCCTGTGACTCGGCAGATTATGTTCGCGACCCGGCGGTCATCGAAAGCTATCTGACCTGTCGTCTCCAGCACGCCGGGCAACGGGACATCGCGCACGGTCGTCAATGTCATACCGGGGATCGCACTGCTCAACTGCAAAAGCGGAGGTCCTTGGCCTTGACTGACAAGCGACGGCAAAACCATCGTCGGTTGCTGAGTGTTGGCTGTCGCACGCGACGAACCGTCACAGCCCAAGACCGCACTTGACACGAGAAGCCCGAACGCGCAATAGGCTAAAGCCTCTCGCCGAAGCTTTCCCTGTGAACGCTTCATTGGAGGCTTCCTCCGGCGGCCTGCTCCAGCGCCACCTTTTCCGCCAGGAACTGGTTAACATCCTGCAGATACGTTGAGCGCGCATCGCTTAGCTGGCGGAACGTGCTGATCAGGGTAGTGAAGTCCGTCTTTCCGGTCTGATAGGCAATCAACATGACCTCGAACGCCTGGCGGGCCAGGGGCACGAGCGTGTCGCGATAAAGCAGAGCGGCCTGGCGAGCCCGCAGAATTTGCCGATAGAGCGTGGTCACTTGGCCGGCGGTTTGAAGACGTATCGCATTCAGATCTTCGTGCGCCGCGGCCAGATCGCGGCCCGCGCGCTTTATGTCCTCGTTTTTAGCCCAGAAAAAGAGCGGCAAATTGAAGCCGATTCCGAAGTTCCAATCCTGCGTATGAGTCAGCGCGGGGGCGAAAGGCGCGATCAGATAATGATCGAAACCAAAGAGCAACGTATAGTCGGGGGCGTATTCGAGTCGCGCCAGGGTCAGAGCGGTATCCTGATTCTTTTGTGCCAGCGCTGCCTCGAGGATTTCCTGCCGGTTGCTGGCGGCCCGCTCAATCACCTGGTCCAGACTGCTTTCAAAGCCCCCGAGATCGAAGTGCCGCTCCACTTCCACAGGCTCCTCGGGCTTGCGCGCTAACAGAATGTTCAAAGCTGTTTTGTCATTCGCTACCGTTACCGCTTGCTGGCGCAATTGCTCCTGGTCGGCCTCCAGTGCAAACTTGGCGTTGATGACGTCGCCCTGAGTCGCAAGGTTGGCAGTGTAAGCGATCTCAGTAACCTTCAAAACCCGCTGCAGGTTCTCCACATTCTCCGCGATCAGGTCTTGTAGAGCGAGATCGAGCTGAAGTTGGTAGTAGGCGGTTTCGACCTGCGCCCTCACGTCTCGGACTGAGGCTAAGTAGGTAAGCCGAGCGATTTCCGCATTTCGCTCGGCAACACGCCCTTGCAACAGACCCTTGCCAGGGAACTGCAGGGATTGGGTAACCGTTAGATTGTGCAGCGCCGAGCCGTAGAGAAAGCCGCGCCAGCTATCCGAATTTAGGTACGAAAACTGCGGATCGGCTGGGGTATAGTTCTGGACGATCTGATGCTCAGCTGATTCCCATCGGTAGCGCGCGCCCCGCACTTGGGGGTTAACGTCGATAGCAATGGCGACCGCTTGGTCCAGCCGCAGCGGCGGATCTTTAGCAGCGGCAACGATCTTCGTTGGAATGAGGCAGGTCACCAGTAGAATGAGTCCATAGCCTGGCAGCATACCTAACCGAACCATCCCGCCCAGGAAGCGGTCATTTCCACTCTTGGGGAGTGTGAGTCCACAGCGCATTTATGCACTTCCTCTCTGACGCGAATTTGCCCTGCTCCAGCGAATAGATCGCCGCACCTCAAAACAGGCACGGGCCCACTGTCGCGCAACAGTGGCAGCCTGGCGCCTGAGCTTGCAGTGTTTCGCAACGGTTAAGTTTCAGACAGGCGGCGCACGGGCCGGACCCAAACCAAGGAGGTAGACAGGAGTGACAGCGTAACCACGATGAGACACGTGAAGCTGAGCGGGCAGGCTCGTCAGCCCATAGGCAGCGGCCGGCGAAGCGAGGTAAGGCCGGTTTTCGCCGCTCAGTATCTCCCAGACAGGCTGAATGTTCGGCTGAGTCCGAAACGCCGGCATCGGGAGACTGAGATGGTCGAAAAGGAGAGGCTCCAGCAATATCGGCGCATCAACACGAGAAGTGCTCGGGGGTAGCGAGGGCAGGCAGATAGACAGCGCAAGCAGAACCAGCGCCACTTGAGCCGTAACCCGCCATGCAGTAGAGAGCGTGTATATGCGTTGCTTACGCATTGTACTGCTCGGCACCGCCCTTTTGGTCTCACTAGTCGCCTGCGGCCGTCGGCCTAAGCCAATTGCCGCTTATGATCATAATCACGACGGGGTTGTAGATGAGTGGGTCTATCGCATCAGCGGATCCGATACCGAGCATGCTTTCGACACCAATGCTGACGGCAAAGCCGATGTTATCCAACTATACCACGGCAAAGTACTGGTCAAGATCGAACAGGATCGCAATCACGATGGCCGGATAGATTTGGTCCAAGAGTACCGTGACGGCAAACTTTCCCGCATAGTGCGCGACGACAACTTCGACGGCAAACCGGAAACGATCGAAATCTATCGTAACGGACGTCTGGCGATGGTCGAGCATGACGCAAATGGCACTGGCATCGTCGATAGCGTCGACTATTATGAGGATGGTCACCTGATAAGAACTGAGCGCCCGCGTCCGAAAAATTGAAGTGAAGAAAGTGGAGGAGGTTCTGCGGATTGTCGCGCAGCACGGGCTGCAGCTCGCCAAGCACCCTTGTCAGCGGCAAAGCGCAGGTGACTCGCGTGCCGTTCGAGGGAAATCGCGCTCAGGATCGCGCCTTGAAAGTTGTGAGCGGCCGCCAGCTTAACATCGCCATCCGCATCAGTCCCGAGTGCTCCGAATGGAGCTGCGGGAAGCCACGCCGCGGACCGGCGCGATCGCCGCGCTCCGCCGAAGCCGAGCGTGTCTCGACAAGGTTCACGTGACGATCGACTTCCGGCAGTCAGGACAGTCAACTAACAATACGTGCAAACATTGACTATGAACTGGCGACGCCTTTTCTCGCGAACGGCAAAGACACAAGACGATTCAGCGGCCATAGACACGTTCATCAAGCTTATGACGAGTGAGGCGTTGCTTAACAGCATGCAATTGATCCGGAGACCTTGAATATTTACCTGCGCATGATTGATGTGTTTGACGAAACCAAAGATAAAGATTCCCCTAACGGGGCGCGTGAACTGGGGTGGCTTTCGGCTCAACTTGTCGAGGCTCTCGCACGACAGGCAGGAGAACCTACACCCCGCATCCTGAAGACTAATGTAAGTTTCTTGAATGAGGAGCTAAAGGGCTTCGACACAGTGGAAGCAAGGGAACGCCGAGAGCAAGCTCTTATAGAAACGCTTCGAGATCTTATGGGACAGGAACTCAGACAAGGGAGTAAGAGGCGTATTGGGGCGCATTGGTGCTAGGAGGTATCGAGGCCCTGGACAAGGAAATTCTGGAAGCTCGAGGTTCCAAGGAGAGTTGATCAAGTTGGCCCGGCTCGTAGGTCGTTAACCGTTGTCCGGAGCTTGGGCGCTCGGAAAGGTACGCAGCACCGAGTTACCAACCTGAACCGCGAACGAACCCGCCACCCTCTGGAATTCTCTTATGGTCACAGCGGCCGAGCCTAATTTGGAGTTGGGCACTAAACCAGTCAGATAGATTCCCAGGCCCGCGGACCGTAAGTCTGGCGGATTTTTGGCCACTCACGGCAAACTAAGTGGTTCGCTGATTCAAGGTGCGTCTCCGATCTCCGTTTCCTTCAAGCCAATAGCCCCCCGTCCGCTCCAATGACCTGGCCGGTGACGTAGTCGGAATCATTGCTGGCAAGAAACAGGAATACAGGCAGCAGTACTTCGGGGGATGGTAGATTCCTCAGACGGGTGGCAGTATCTGTGCTGGACAAGCGCGCATGGAACTCGGCCAAGGCATCAGTCATTCGACTGCGCGCAACCGGTAAGATCGCGTTTACCTGGATATTGAATTCGAGCAGCTCGCGGGCCGCGTTGCGCGCAAGCGCGATGATACCACCTTTTGCCGAAGCATAGTCGGCGACGCCGGTACTGCCCCGGACTGCCGACGGCGCAGTGAGATTGATGATCTTGCCGGCAAGTTTGGGCTTGAGAAATCGTTTGACCATCTCGACCGTGCAATAGAACGTGCCGTACAAATGGGTCCTCAGGGTTCGGTCCCATTGTTCAGCAGTTATCTCCAGCAGCGGCGTCGGGGCTATATTGCCAGCGTTGTTGACCAGAATGTCGAGCGTGCCGTAACGACCCTCCACCGCTTCCGCCAGCCGCAGCACGTCGGCGTGACTGCCAACGTCAAAGAGACCACCTTCGGCTTCGGCGCCGCGCGCTCTCAACTCATCCAAAACCTCACGCAGCGCCATTTCGTCTTGGTGACCGACCAAATACAGTCTAGCGCCCTCGTCTGCAAAGCCCCTCGCTACAGACCGACCTATTCCGCGGCTCGCGCCGGTGATGAGTGCTACTTTTCCGCCCAGTCTCATCCGCGCCCGACGACCTTCCAAGACACTCAATGTTAACCCGACACCGGAGCTGATTGAAATGGCCAGCACTCTCGGTTGCTAGCACCCCGACTTCCATTGAACCCAACGTTCAGATGCACGCGATCCTCGACTGTCTCACTGGACAACTAGTCGAAAGACATTTCATGAAGCGACAAGACGCTAAGACCCGAGCAGTCGCTTGAGTTCGCAACTGATGATCCTTGCTCTAAGTGGCAGCGGTCCGCGGATAGGTGTATATATGTTGATTCGGTGCGCGCCTGGCCTGACGCTGCGACGCAAGGATCGAACTAACGAGTCGCTTCTCCTCTTCGCCCGGGGGCGCGTGATGGCCGAGGCGATGGGGTTACATGGAGTTTCGAATTGGACACGCCAACCAACGTCGTTAATCAGGATAAGGTGCCGTGGGCCGAAGCCGGTCACGGGGCGCGATTTCACTGCCTGCGCAAGCAACTCAGCGCCTTCGCCGGCAGCCAGAGGATCGGATGCTCGCTGTACGAAGTGGCGCCGGGCAAGAGTGCCTGGCCGGCTCACTATCACACTGCTAACGAGGAGGCGATCTATATTCTCGACGGTGCAGGCACGCTGCGATTAGGCAACCGCGATCTCGCGGTTGCCCGCGGCGATTACATCGCCCTGCTACCAGTCGCAGAAGCTGCCCATCGGTTGATCAACACCTCATCGCAGCCCCTGCGTTATCTGTGCATTTCAACGATGATCGAACCCGAGGTGACCGTCTATCCCGACTCGAACAAAATCGGGGTTTTCATCGGGGCTGCACCCGGCGGCCCGAAGGAAAAACGCACGCTCGCCAAATCCCTGCGAGCCGATGCCGAGGTCGATTATTGGGAAGATGAAGACTAGCGCCACTCAGCGGTCGCGAGAGGGACGCGATTATATATCAATAAAGAGCGCAGCTCACTGGTTTATTCAATTAAGGGGTGCCTCGGCTCCGGCTATGATCTGGTCGAAGGTCAGCTTGTGAGTGACAGCATGCCCGAGCCGGTCCAGCAGAACGAATTCGACTTTGTCGCCGCGGCGCTTTTTATCCAATCGCAGGGCGCGAATGAACTCGGTGCTCAGCCAGCCTGGTGGTAAAACGGTCATCAAGCCCATCGCCTCGAGGAGCTGGCACAATCGTTCGGCTTCCTCGACTTTGAGTCCCTGATACTTGGTCGAGAGCCGCGCCGCGGAGGCCATTCCAATCGCGACCGCCTCACCATGGAGATAATTGCCATAGCTGGTCGATGCCTCTAATGCGTGGCCGAGCGTATGGCCAAAATTAAGGATCTTGCGCAGACCTTCTTCCCGCTCGTCGCGAGAGACAACCGCTGCTTTGTGTCGCAGCGAGCGCTCGACCATGGACACTAGCCGCTCGGGATGGCGTTCGAGGATCAGTTGCATCTCTCGCTCCAGCCAGTCCAGGAAACCCTCATCCATGATTGCGCCGTACTTGATCACCTCGGCCAGACCCTCGCGGAATTCTCGTTCCGGCAGACTTTCGAGTGTGTCGACGTCGGCAATGACAAGGCGGGGTTGATAGAAGGCACCAATCAGATTCTTTGCGTCCTTGAGGTTAACTCCGGTTTTGCCACCGAGCGCGGAATCGACCTGCGCGATCATCGAGGTAGGCACCTGCACCAGCGCAATCCCGCGCAAATAAGTCGCTGCGGCAAACCCTGCGAGGTCGCCTACCACACCTCCGCCGAGCGCAAAGACTGTGCTCTCGCGGTCCAGCTCCGCATCCGCCAGCCGCTGATAGATGGTTTGCAGCACCGGAAATGACTTGCTCGGCTCTCCAGGGGCGATCTCAATCAGTGCCGCATCGAAGCCTTCCCGCCGCAGGCTTTGGAGCACAACATCTGCATAAAGCCGCCCGACGTTGGCGTCGGTAACGAGAGCACAACGGTTAGGCGATAGGCCAGCGTCGCGTGCGAGGCGACCAATAGCGGTGAGCAACCCGCAGCCCACTGTAACCTGATACGAACTACGGCCCAAATCTACTACAAACTCCATCGTTCATTCGCCATCGCGCGTTGCTGTATCATCCTGAGTCGAATTGGATGCTCTATTCGCCCTGGGCGGCGACGACATTGCGCTTGCCGGATGACGAGCAACCAATCGATAGTTCTGCGCCAGCGCGGTCAGGATCGCATCGGTCACCTGCTCGACCGTACGCTCGGAAGTATCTATGGTCAGCGCCGCGCGAGCATAGGCTTCGCGCCGCGCCTCCATCAATTCGGTGATTCGTTGCCTGAGGGGGGTGGCATGCTGAGAGAGCATTGGCCGGGTTTTCATCCCCCGCGCAATTCTTTGCGCTATCACGTCGGGGCGCGCGCTCAGACAAATAATAACTCCGCATTGGCTGAGTGCGGCAAAGTTCTCAGGATCAACAATAGCGCCGCCGCCGGTTGCGATGACCGCCGGGGCGGGGTTACCACACTGCGCACAGCGTCGGCGATCCGAGGCAATTTCTTTGATAAAATCCCGCTCGAGCGCGCGGAAGTGCGCTTCACCATGGTCTCGAAAGATCTCCTCAATCGGCTTTCCGGCCCGCAGGCTTATCTCGGCATCACAGTCGACTAATCGCCAGGTGAGCAACTGCGCGAGATGGCGGGCGACTGTGCTTTTGCCGGTTGCCATGAAGCCGGCGAGGATCAGTTTGGTCATGAATTGGCCCAAGCATGACGTGTTAGCCGGCCCTTGATCAATCTCTGAACCGAAACACGTCTGCGGCGAACTGCCTGGTGCGTGCTGCTCGAGCGCATCGCCTCCGTCCCCGGGCAGAACGCAGCAATGTCTCAATAATTGCGCACCTGTTCGAGATAGCCGTAGTAATTGCGTCGAATTTCGGTGAACGAATCACCGCCGAACTTTTCCAGAAAGGCGTTGGCGATTTCAAAAGCCACAACTGATTCGGCGATAACGGCCGCCGCTGGGATAGCGCAAACGTCGGAACGCTCAATCGCAGCGATCGCTTCAGCCTTGGTCTTAATGTCCGCGGAGCGCAACGGGCGCATCAACGTTGACAGCGGCTTGAAGGCAATGCGGACCCGCAGCGGCTCACCGGTGCTCATCCCACCTTCAGTACCTCCCGAGTTGTTCGAATAACGCGTGAAACGGCGCTCAGCCTGATCGTACCCAATCTCGTCGTGCAGTTGTGAACCGCGCAAGCGGGATGCACCGAAGCCGAGGCCAAACTCAACTCCTTTTACAGCTTGCAGACCCATCAGGGCATGAGCGATTCGACCGTCGAGTTTGCGGTCCCACTGCACATGACTGCCCAACCCGACCGGGAGTCCGGTGGCCACCACCTCCACCACGCCGCCCAGTGTGTCGCCCTCCCGCTTGCACGCGTCAATCTCGGCAACGATCGCGCGTTCCGCCTCGGCATCGGCGACCCTGACAGACGATTGCTCGGTAATCCGCGCGAGCTCCTGCAGCGTGAGGTCGGGTGAGATTTTCGCTTCGATGTTGCCAATGCTGACGACGTAGCCAAGAACCGAAATACCAAAGGGTGCGACGAATTGTCTGGCAAGGGAGCCAAGGGCAACACGCGCCGCCGTCTCGCGAGCCGAAGCACGTTCCAGCACGTCGCGGACATCGTCGAGATTATATTTCAATACCCCGGCGAGGTCGGCATGACCCGGGCGGGGCCGGGTAACAATCTTGGCCTCGCCACGATCGCGCGGGTCTGGAGACATCCGCTTCTCCCAGTTTTTGAAGTCGCGGTTCTCAATGATTAACGTGATCGGACTGCCCAGAGTACGGCCAAAACGAATGCCCGACACAACACGGACCTCATCGCGTTCAATAGCCATGCGCCCGCCACGTCCGTAGCCCTTTTGCCGTCGCGCGAGGTCGCGATTGATCGCATCTACGTCAATGTCATAGCCTGCCGGCGCACCCTCAACAACAGCGATGAGTTGGGGACCGTGCGATTCGCCGGCCGTGAGAAAACGAAGCATCAGAGGTCCTTGGTCCTTACAATTGCAGACACACCCGCAAGCAACGATTGAACCAGAAGCAAACCACTGGTGGCAATGCTCGCGCTTCAGTGCGGCGGAGCTGCATTCTAATCATTCGATTCATCAGCTTCCTCCCAAGCGCGAGTTCGACCAAGTTTATAATAATAGCAGTCGCTGGACGGCATTGGTTATGCTAGTTTTGACCAGTTATGCGTCGTGACGTCGACTTCGATGCCGAAGGGGTTACCCTAAGAGGCTGGCTTTATACTCCTGAGCCTACCAAAGACCCTGTGCCCGGTGTGGTAATGGCGCACGGTTTCTCAGCGGTCAAGGAAATGTATCTCGACCGTTACGCCGAAGTTTTTACCGCTGCCGGGCTCGCTACGCTTGTATTTGACAACCGCAACTTCGGCGCGAGCGATGGCGAGCCTCGGTACGAAATTGACCCATGGCAGCAGGTACGTGATTATCGGCATGCGATAACCTGGCTCTGCCGCCAACCGGGTATCAATCGGGAGCGGATTGGGGTTTGGGGATCGAGTTATAGTGGCGGTCATGCTCTGGTGCTGGGTGCCATCGATCGCCGCATCAAATGTGTGGTGTCACAGGTTCCGCTCGTTAGTGGATCACGCAATCTGGCGCGGTTGGTGCGTGCCGACATGGCTGCTGTCCTGCGCGCACAGTTCGATGCCGATAGGGAAGCCCGCTATACCGGAGCAGCGCCAGCTATGATTCCTGTGATAACGTCCGAAGCCAACGGAGTTGCGGCTTTGCCAACCGCGGACTCCTGGCAGTGGTTCACTGAGACGGCGAAAACCCGGGCGCCGTCCTGGCGCAATCAGGTAACCTTGCGCACGGTCGAAATGCTCGGGGAATACGAACCAGGTTCGTACATTGACCGGATCAGTCCCACTCCGTTGCTGATGCTAATCGCCGATAGTGACCACTTGGCGGTGGCCGATGAGGCATTTGCTGCTTATAATCGCGCGCTCGAACCTAAACGGCTTGTAATCTTGAAGGGTGGTCACTTCGACGCGTACGTGGAAGCATTCGAACAAACCAGTGGCGCTGCGCGTGACTGGTTTGTCGAGCATCTCACCTCTTAGCAGGATCGAGCCCGTGCACGTTTGAGCAGATGAAACTGAAATGCCGCACCCGCTTATCCTCAGCGGCAATCTTCTTCGTCGCTGTACTGTTCTCGGGCACGGCACTAGCCCGTGCTATTCCCAAACGTGACGGACGAGTCTGCATCGTGATGGTCTGGGACGGACTGCGGCCGGATTTAGTCAATGAACGCGATACCCCCAACCTCTTCTCACTCGAGCACGAAGGAGTCTTGTTCAGCCATCATCATGCGGTCTTCCCGACCATAACAATGGTGAATGCCGCAGCTCTGGCGACTGGTGGCAAGCCTGGTTACACGGGTATCCTTGATGACGCGATGTATTTCCGCCCTCTGATTCGAGTTAAAACGAAAAATGAACAGCAACACTCTATGGTGTTGGCCGACTCCCCAGTTAATCTCGAAAACTCCGCTAATCTCGCCGCGCTCAACAGCAGCGTCATGTTCAACGGTTACCTGGTTGGAGTCGAGGGAGTGGCGCAGCAAGTGCTGCGCAAGGGGGGCTACGTCGCGATTATCGGCAAGCAAGGGCCGACATTCCTGTTTGACGACGAAGCCGACCAACGTCAACCTGCTCCTTCCGACTATTTGTTCGTCGCCGACGATCTGGCGCGCCCCAAATTGTCCGATGCAATGGCCGCATCCAAACCCTTGATGCGCCTGGGGGACCTGCAGTCCGTCAGCGATCGTGACCAATGGTTTGCGCAAATCCTCATAAGTCGTGCTCTTCCCGCCGCTCGAGCTGCATCCTTAAAGGGGCACTCGGCACTGATTGTCTTCTGGCAACATAACCCGGATCTTGTCCAACACGTCGCGGGATTAGGCACGCAACCGGCACTGAACGCATTGCGCCAATGCGATGCCAATCTAGGCCGGATTCGAGCCGCCCTAGCGCGTCTGGGCCTCGTTCATCGGACTGATCTTATAGTGGTTTCGGACCATGGCTTCGCCACAATTCGCATGTCTGTCTCACTGGCCGATCTGTTAGTCGGAGCGGGAATCAAGAAGTCGGCCACCAGCCACGATATCGTGGTGGCGCGAAACGGTGGCAACGACCTCGTTTACCTGTCGCGCGAAACTTTTCCGTCGGAGGAGGCTCGACGGGCCACCCTCGCTCGCATTGTCGATTTCGCTGCAGCGCAGGAGTGGTGCGGCCCGATTTTTTCCCGCAAGCCCGCGACCCAGACTTCCGCCACTAATCGGCAGAATCGGCTGGGATGGATTCCCGGAACGTTCGCACAGGAAGCGCTTGGCGTGTACAACGCCGAACGTTCGCCTGACCTGATTGTGTCATTCCGAGAGATTACCGATTTGGATAACCGGGGACTTACGGGTCCCGGCAACCCCGCATTTGTCGTGGGTTCGGGTGGGCAGGGGTTACGGCAAAACGCGTCTTTCCCGCTGGTCACGCCGGTCCCCGGCGCGGTGTACGCCGACAGCCGCTCTCTCTCCACAGGGCAGGGGACCCATGGTGCAGCAGGGGCCCACGAACTGCAGGCGTTTTGCGCGGCTATCGGTCCTGACTTTCGCCGACATTTTAACGATCCGCTGCCGAGCGGCAATGCAGATCTCGCACCAACCATCCGGCAACTTCTCGATCTCGCCACTCCGGCGGGAGCCACAGGTCGAGTTCTTGAAGAGGCGCTCGCCCCGCCAGCTGAAACGGGACCAATCCATCAAGAGATTCTAACGTCCTACCTCGTACTGCAGGGCCAGGAAATTCTCACCAAACTGCGCCTGACCAATTACAAGGGACAGGATTATTTTGAAGATTCCTCAGTGACCAGGACCCCGCTCAACGGCTCTCCGTGAAGAGACCTTCGACGGACATTTGCGTGGTCAAGGGGTCGCTTGCCACTTCGCCCCAATGTCCTTGCAGTTAACCGACCACTCGCTAGTGTGGTTAGCGAGCGGGCGAAAGTCGCGCAGTTCAGTTTGAACCGATGGCAGAATATCCCGCATCCGACCTCCTCCGCCGTTCATTCATGACCAGGAGCCTTGACGTCGATCTGCGGGTAGAACGGAGATGAATTGATGCTGAAGCGATTTCTTAGGCGCATATTCAAACTGCTGATTTTCGCGATCGCGATTATCGTGATCGTGGCACTGACCCGTTTTTTTGCTCATCGCTACCGGCCGGGTTCCGTTCTGGTGTTGAAACTGGACGGGCCGGTGATGGAACGTGGCAGCTACTCGATCACTGGCCTGGCTCAAAGCCGTTATACAGCGCTGAACGTGGTCCGGCGGGCTTTGCGGGGTGCTGAAACAGACCCGCGCATCGCTGGCCTTGCCGTGAAGGTTATTGATCCCGACATGGAGCTGGCCCAGGCGCAGGAGCTGAGCAATCTCATCACTGAATTCGGCCGACACGGGAAGTGGACTACCGCCTATCTCGAGACTGCTGGCGAATCAGGCTTTGGCAATCTCCCCTACCTGGTGGCCAGCGCCGCCAGCGAAGTATCGATGATGCCCCAGGGTGAGATGAATCTGTTGGGAGTAAGCATCCGAGAGGTATTCGCTCGCGGGTTACTGGATCGATGGAAAATCAAGCCCGATCTCTATGCGATCGGCAAGTACAAGGACGCAGGTAATATCTTCACCGAAAAGGGTTATACAGCTCCCCAGTACGAACAGGACGATGCCTTGGCGAGTGCCATGTTCGAGCAGATCGTCGACGAGGCCGCGCGCCACCGCCACCTGGCCACCGAGACTATCCGTGCACTTATTGACCGTGCCCCCATCAGCGCCAAAGAGGCTGTTCGCGTACGCTTGCTCGACCGGCTTGAGTACGAAGATCAATTTACTGAACGAGTGCGGAACTACCGGGGTGAGCATCATGACTTGATCGATTACGACTCTTATGTGCCGGCCGGTCAATCGCTGCTGGCCACCTATCCCAAGATCGCGGTGGTCTATGGTACCGGCGCAATCCAACGCGGCGAGAGCAGCTATGATCCGCTCCTGTCACCCGAATCCAATTCGATGGGGGCGGACGACATGACCGAGGCCTTCAAAAAGGCCCGCGAGGATCCGTCGATTCGTGCGGTGGTTTTTCGGATTAATTCGCCAGGCGGATCGGTGATCGCCTCCGAGTTGATTCGTCGGCAGGTCGAATTGTGTTCGAAGAAGAAACCCGTCGTAATCAGTATGTCCAGCTACGCGGCCTCTGGCGGATACTGGATCGCCACGCCGGGCGCTCGGATCTTCGCCGACCCGGGGACGATCACTGGCTCAATTGGGGTGCTTGGCGGAAAATTCGATTTTTCGGGCAGCGCGCAAGCACTGGGCATAACTACCGCCGCTGTCACCAAGGGGAAAAATGCCGGCATGTTCGATCCGTTCTCCAGCTTTACTCCCTCCCAGGCTGAATTATTTAACCAGCAGATTCTCGGCGATACCTATCAGTATTTCTTGCGGCTGGTCGCCGAGAGCCGCCACCTTTCGATCGCGCAGGTAAATGATGTTGCCCAGGGACGTGTGTGGACAGGGGCCGAGGCGGTCCAAAGAAAGCTGGTTGATAAGATAGGCGACTTCGATGATGCGCTGACTGAAGCCAAAGTCCTCGCGAAGATCGGCCCGACCGAGCAAGTGCAAATCGTCGAGTTGCCGGGCAGGCCCAATTTGCTTTCGCGCTTGCTGACCGGCCGTATCTATGGACAGACACAACAATCAGCCGCCTTGTTGCGTCCGCTAGAACCCTTACTGTTGCTGTCGCGTGCAATGCTCGCAGACCACGGTGCCCTTGGACGGGCCTATTGCCCATTAGTGCCATTATTGTGATGGGCCGCCGATGAGGACTGAACCTTGATAATTTGATTGGTCCCTCGCCCAGCTCGTACGAGCTTTAGCTGACGATCATATAAAATGCTTTCACAAGTTCACTGGGTGTTCGAGAGTGGGCGCGAGCGCAGCTCGGAGACCGAGTAAACCGAAAACTCTCCACGAGGTTGAGGTCAACATGGATGCGCAGTTAGAAAGCTTCCTGAACATGATGGGCGAAGCGGAACGCGCCGGCGGGCGAGTGCTGCACGAATTGACCGAACAAGCCCAATCGCTTGAGCTCCGAGAATTGCTAAAGAAGGTCGCGCACGACGAGGGATATTATGCCGGTGAGCTGGCCGCGCACGTGCGCCGGCTGGGAGGCTCCGCTTCCAACAAAACCGGTGACTTTGTCGAGAAGGTTCGGGCGGTCCCCGACTTCAAGGGCAAGCTCGAATTGCTCAATCGTGGTCAGCGATGGGTGATCCGAAAGATCGACGAGCATTTACCGTCGATCAGCGACTCTCCGCTACGGGCCTTTCTAACGGTCATGGCCAAAGGACATCAGGTCAATATCGGTGCGCTCGAGGATGCCCTAAAGCAAGGGATGCAGTAGAAGCTCCGCAACCAATCAACGTGCGGGAGCGTCCACGCGGTTATCAGCAGGAGCCTAGCTTCAGGCAGGGTCAACGATACGGTGTTTTATAGCGTACCGAACCAGGTCCGCGGTGGTCCGCAGGTTGAGCTTTTGTTTGAGATTCTCCCGATGCACCTGCGCGGTTTTGGGGCTGATGCCGAGCCGCTCGGCGATCTCTTTGCTGGTCATACCGTGCCCGATTAATCGAAGCACTTCTCGCTCGCGCGGAGTCAGGCGATCGAGAATCGACCCCGATGCGCACGGAGACTTGAGTCGGCCGAGCAGAATCGGCGCAATCGACGGGCTCACATATCTCTTGCCAGCAGCAATGGCGCGAACCGCGTTAAGCAGTTCGTCAAGACCATCTCTTTTGACAAGATAACCCCAGGCACCACCCCGAGTAAGTGCTTCAATCACATATTCCTCGTCATCGTAGGCGGACAAGATCAAAACTCTTGGAACGGATGCCAATTTGCCTAGATGGTGCGTTATCGCCAGACCGCCCACACCCGGCATTTCAAGGTCCATCAGCACGATCTGCGGTCGCAGCTTGACAGCCAAAGCCAATGCTTCTTCACCGGTTGAAGCTTCAGCGACTACCTCGCACCCGTTCTTTTCCAGAAATAGTTTCAGGGAGTCTCGCAGCACCTTATGATCGTCTGCGAGCATGACCCGAAGGCTTTCCCCGGGTCCACGTGCGGTCATCGAATTCCCCCGAGCCTGATGATGGGCGCGCGATTGCGGTCAACGCCTATCAATGGCTGGATCCCTCCGGTGCCAAAGTGGCACCGAGTTTCTGCATCTCTGTGCCGAACCCCGCCCAATCACCCGCGCGCAAGGCCTGCAAGGCCCTGGTGTAATGCTCCGAAGCTGCAGTTAGCGATGTCGAGACGCGAGTAGTGTGGTCAGCCGCGGTTTCCGTGACTCGAGCCGCCACTCGATTCCCCGGGTTGCTGAGGGGACCCGTCTTTGCCACTACCGGCGGTGGTGCACCCGGCTGCCCCTTAAACAAAGCCGCCAAGGTCAGGTCAAGATTTTCTGCCATCACAGTGCGATCGCCATATGAAGCCAGGACGCGCCTTAGCTCCGGCAACTGCCCATTTTGTGCCCGAAGATACAGAGGCTCAACATAAAGCAGCGAATCTCCCACGGGAATCACCAGGAGATTGCCCAGAATCACCTTGGAGCCCATTTGATTCCACAACGACAGCTGCTGCGAAATCTCGGGATTCTGGTTGATGCGAGCCTGGATCTGGTAGGGACCATAGAACAGCTTGTCCTTGGAGAAAGCAAATTCAAACAGGTGGCCATAGTCACTGCCGTCACAGCGTGCAGCCATCCAGGCGATCATGTTGTCGCGCCCTTGAGGCACCATCGGCAGCATCAGGATATATTCCGCGTGCTGTTCGCCCGGTAATCGCATGATGACGTAGTACGGCTGCATCAGAGTGGTTTCGTCGGCGTAGTTTTCCTTGGGAAAAGTCCACAAATCCTCGCGGTTGTAGAAGACGGCCGGATCGGTCATGTGATAGGTCGCGTAGGTCTCGGCCTGAATCAGAAAGAAATCCTCAGGGTAGCGGATGTGCAAGCGCAACTGAGGCGGCATGTCGCGCAGAGGCTTGAACATCCCCGGATATATCCGTTCCCACGTCTGGATCACAGGGTCATCAGGATCAGCGACGTAGAATTGTGTGTCACCGTCGTATGCGTTCACCACGACCTTTACTGAATTGCGGATGTAATTGATCCCAAGGGAGTTGCGCTGGGAGTAAGGATAATGATCACTGACGGTATAAGTGTCGATTATCCAGTACAGGCGGCCATCATGCACGACCAAATACGGATCGTGATCCTGGTTAAGAAATGGAGCCAGCCGTGCCACCCGGTCGACAATATTGCGTCGAAACAAAATTCGACTGCCAGACACAATATTCTGGGTAACTAGGAGATTGACATCGCGGTAATAGTAAGCGAAGAGCAGGCGACGCCAGATGCCGCTGAGCGGCACCCCACCTGACCCTTTGTAGTAATCAAACACGTTGTCATTGCCGCGCGGATAATCGAACTCCGGCGTCCGTGCTTTGACAATGACATAGTTGTCAGGAAGCGTACCGTAGTAGATTGCGGGCTGGGTCACTTTGAGGCCGATACTCGATTCCGGAGGGATGTTTTTGATGTAGAGTACGGGAAGACCTTCGGGGTCCTTGGTGTTGACAGGACTCATTACCAGACCGTAACCGTGCGTGAATTTAAGATGTCGGTTGACCCAGGTCTGGGCGGTTTCCGGCAACAGTTCCACGTTAAGCTCACGCGCTGACAGCATTACCTCGGTCTCATTATCGCCGATCCAGTAACGATCAATGTCGACGTCCTGAAACGCATAATAGAGACGAATCTCCTGAAGTTGCTGATAGGTTGCGATCAGAGGGCGTGGATCCCACAGCCGGATATTTCTGATGGTGGCGGAATCCTGCTCGTGAGTGGCGGGCGTCAAGCGCCCGCTGCCAACAAATGGCCTCACGTCGACCCCGTCGATTTGATAGGCGCGCCGTGTCAACTGGATGTTGCGTTCGAGGTATGGCTCTTCGATTCGAAGTTCGTCCGGCTTAACCCACAGCCGTTCGATCATGGGCTGCAATAGACTGAGACTAATCGAGGGCAGGAACACCATCAGCAAGGCGGCTACAGGCATTCGCACGCCGCGCTCGCCGACATTGGCAGCGCACACGAACGAAGCCGCCACCGCCAAGGCGACCAACACCCAAAGCCCGGGTTTCCATAGCACCTGATCGACGTAACGAAGGCCGAAAACGATGCCGTTGGAATGCAAAGTCAGCTCATAACGGGCCAGCCAATAGTTCATCGCTCGCTGGAGAAAGAACAAGGCCAGAAGCACCGATGCATGAGCTGCACAGCCGCGGCTCACATAGGGGGGAGATTCGCGGAAGTCTATACCTCCGCGCGCCCAGTAGACTGCGGCCCCGACCGCCGTGGCCAACACCAGGACAGTCAAGAAGAAGTCGCGCAGTTCCTCCCAGAACGGCAACTGAAATACATAAAAGCCGATGTCACGCCCAAATGCGGGTTCCGTGAAGCCAAAAGGAACACCGTTCCAGGCTTTCAGATAGACATCCCAGCTCGACGCTTCCCCCTGCGCCACAAACACCGCCAAGATGGCGGCAACAACTACTACTATCGCCTTCCATGGTACGCGGTCGCCCAAAGAGCGAATCAGCTCCGGGAGGGTGACCTCGGTGACCTGGTCGCCCCGTCGCACGACGTGAAGCCGCTCGCGATCATGGCTGAGCCTGAGCGCCACCAAGCCGCTTACTGCTATGGCGCCGAAGGTAATGAGCCAGATGCTCAGAAAAATTGCGACCTCCGCTGCCAGAGTGATAGTGAATACCCGCCGGTAGCCCAGTGAGGTAAACCACATCAGGTCTACCAACAGGCCGTCGGCGATGGTCAGGCCGATCAGCGCCAGGGCGATGATCGCCGCGGCGCCTACCAGCAGTAATCGTGTGCGCATGGAAACTCTGCTGTTATTGCCGCCGAGCAACGCGCGTCACATGTTCGCGCACCACCTCGGGGGGACACAGCCAGATAAACACTTTGAGCGAAATAAAGATGACCAGCAACCAATCCAGTTCCCCGACCAAAGGAACCAGATCAAGTTCGAGCGCCGGCGGTGTAACCAATAACAACAGTCCCAAGAAAGGCACGGCCTTGGCAAGTAGCGGGACCCGCGGGTCCTTCATGAGCCGATAAAAAACCCTGAGGAAACTCGGTAGGTGGCTGACGAAGCCGCCAACCCGAGTTGGGCTCAACAAGTGCATCCGCAAAAAGGTCCGAAACACATCCTTAACTGTATCATATCCTGGGCCAGGAGATTATACGGGAAAAGGGACTCACTGCAGCTTTTCCGCTACAATAGGCCATAGGGAGGTGCTGCTGGATGAAGCGGCGCATGACGCTCGGCGATTTTCTGGTGGCTTACCTGCGCAAAATCGGCGTTCGCCACGTCTTCGGAATTCCCGGTGACCTCGCTCTCAAACTCTTCTTCGCCTTCGGCCGCAAACAAGACCTCCACGTCCATACCCTTTCCCATGAACCAGGTGTGGGTTTTGCTGCTGACGGTTATGCCCGCGCGACCGGCAAGATCGGTGTAGCCTGTGTAACCTACGGAGCCGGCGGTCACAACATGGTCAATCCAGTGGCAGGCTCGTTTTCTGAGCGTGTGCCATTGCTCGTATTTTCCGGCGGTCCCGGAGAGGAGGAGCGCAAACTCGGCACCCTAATCCATCACCAGGCACGCGAAATTGAATCGCAGCACCGAATCTACCAGGAAGTCACCTGCGCCTCGCGCGTTATTACAGACCCGCGCGACGCTGCCCAGCAAGTTCACGAGGTCGTTTGCACGGTTTGGGCAGAGCAGCGCCCGGGCTATATCGAGATTCACCGCGACATGGTCGACCGCGAAATCGAAGTGCCTGAGGAGTTGCTGGAAGAAAGCCATCTACGGTTTTACGACTCCGATGCACGACGGGTCGAAGAGGCCGCCCGCGAAACAGCAGCGATGTTCAACGCAAGCCGTCACCCGGTCGTTATTGCCGGAATCGAAATCCATCGTTACAAAGCGACTCACGAACTGATTGAGTTGGCGGAAAAAATGGGCGCGCCGGTGCTCACCACGGTGCTCGGCAAAGGCGCGTTTCCGATGGATCATCCACTGCACATGGGCGTCCACATTGGTCCAATCAGCCCTCCTCCCATCGTTGCGAGGATGGACGAGGCGGATTTCGTGCTCAATCTCGGCTGTTTGCGAACTGACATGAATTTCGGCAACCGCCCGCCACAGATCATTCAGGAAAAGTCCGTCTGGGCGGTCGATCGGAAAGTCGATGTGAAATATCACACCTATATTAACGTCGCTGTACGAGACTTCGTCCGTGCCCTACTTAAGCAGGAATTGCGCAAACATCGCGAGGTGGTAACCTACGCCAGCAATTTGACCAACGGTCTGCCGCATTCCAATGGGGCAAGTGGTCCGGTCAAAGTCGCCGAGCTGCTCCACGCGGTTAATGATTTTATCGCCGAAAACCGCCACTACATGGTGGTCGCAGAATCGGGCGACATGATGTTTGGCGGCCTTGATCTAAAGGTACCCCGCGAGGGTCTCTATCTTGCTCAAGGCTTCTATGCGTCGATGGGGTTTGCTGTTCCCGCCGCCATCGGTGCTCAGTTGGGCTGCGGGTTGCGGCCGCTAGTGCTGTGCGGCGATGGTGGCTTTCAAATGACCGGCCCGGAGATCTCACACTGTCCCCGGCTGCGCACCAACCCCATCGTTTTGGTCGTCAATAACGGGGGCTGGGGGATTTTTCGGCCGATCGCTTCAGACCGACGCGACCTCCTGGAGATCCCTCCCTGGCCTTACGCACGCCTTGCTCAGGACTGGGGCGGAGTGGGCTTCGAAGCCTCCAGCAGCGCTGAGTTGCGAAGCGCGTTGCGAGCAGCTCATCAAAGTGACACTTTCGCCGTTATCGACGTGCACGTCGACCGCGATGATCTGTCACCGGTCACTGTCAAGT
The DNA here is from genome assembly GCA_021323945.1 of Pseudomonadota bacterium. GTDB lineage: Bacteria > Desulfobacterota > Binatia > Binatales > Binataceae > JAMXLL01. Next base: position 44,605 of record JAJPKA010000005.1, read on the forward strand.
ATATCAAGGCCGCGGCTAAACGCTCGCAACCGGCACCATCAGAACGCAAATCCAGCTCGGCTCGATAGCTACAATGGGCAGATACGAAGATTTGTCGGCGAATTTCCAATGGAATACCCCGCCCGAGTTTAATTTCGGTGAAGTGATCGACGGTTTTGCCACAGAGCCCGCGCGGGTCGCATTGCTCTGGGAGGATCAGAACGGCAACCGGGCGCGCCTGACTTTCCGCGACATTTCGCAGCAGTCAAACCGCGTCGCCAACGTGTTGACAGGCCTTGGCGTCCGGCGTGGGGACCCCGTCATGATCATCCTGCCACGAATTCCGCTCTGGCAGTGTGCCTACATCGGTGCGCTCAAGGCCGGCGCTATGGTAATCCCGTGTGTTTCGATGCTGCGGGAAAAGGATTTAACCTACCGAGCCAACCATTCTGGCGCTACTACAGTCATAGCGGGGATTGACAATGCCGAAATGATCGGTGACCTGCGCGCCCAGTGTCCATCATTGCGACATTTCCTGATGGTAGGGAGAGCTCAGTCGGGATGGATCAGCCTCCAGGAGGCGATGAATCAGGCGTCGACCAACTTCAATTCGGTCAAGACTCGCGCCGATGAACCCGCGATTTGCTATTACACCTCGGGCACTACAAAAGAACCAAAGGCGGTGCTGCATGGGCACGCCTACACTTTCGCCCATCAATTCACCGGCTCCGTTTGGCTTGACTTGAAGCCCTCCGACATCCATTGGACCACCTCCGATACCGGCTGGGCGAAGGCCGCCTACGGTGTCCTGTTCGGTCCATGGATGAATGGAGTGACGGTCTTTATGTACAACGGACGGTTTGAGCCGGCCAAGGAGCTGGAGCTGCTTCAACGATACCGGATCAGCACATTTTGTGCACCGCCAACAGAATTTCGAATGCTCGTCAAAGAAGACCTTACCAAAGTCAAGCTCCCGGCCCTGCGTCATTGTGCCGCTGCTGGCGAGCCGTTGAATCCTGAGGTTATCGAAATCTGGCGCGAGCATTTCGGTATCACTATTCACGACGGCTACGGTCAAACCGAGACAACACTCGTTGCTGCAAATATTCCTGGTGTCGAGATTCGCCCTGGCTCGATGGGTCGACCATTTCTTGGACTGGATGTGCGAGTGTTGGATGATGAGCTTAATGAATGTCCTATCAACCAGGTCGGCCAAATAGCAGTGCGGGTGAAACCCATTCGGCCGCCTTCCATCATGCTCGAGTATTGGCAAAATCCCGAAGAGAACGCTGCTGTCCACCGGGGAGACTTCTATCTCACAGGCGACCAGGCCTATCGCGATCGTGATGGCTACCTGTGGTTTGTGGGGCGGGCCGACGACGTTATCACCTCGGCAGGTTACCGGATCGGGCCGTTTGAGGTAGAGAGTGCCCTACTGGAACATCCGGCAGTGATGGAATCGGCCGTAGTCGCCAGTCCCGACCCAGACCGGGGAGCGATCGTCAAAGCGTTTGTGCGCTGCAAGCCCGGTGTCACACCGGACAAGCGGCTCGCTCAAGAGCTTCAGGATCACGTCAAACGGATTACCGCTCCTTACAAATACCCGCGCGAAATCGAATTCGTCGACGACCTGCCCAAGACGGTTAGTGGCAAGATTCGCCGTGTCGAGCTGCGACGACTCGAAGAACAAAGAAAGGCTGCTCGTCGCTAATACCATAAACATAAACCGGTCGGAGCACGACGAACATCGGTGTCGAAAGCTTCGCTTGGAAAGGCTGGGAAAACCGGAACATCCCTTCGTCGTTAGCTACCCCAATACTACCCGCAGTGCGGATCCTGCGAGCGGTGTGTGCGAACCACCATTTAGCTGGTGCGGCCATCATTGATGCTGTAGTGGTCTAAAAGAATAGAATTCGTTGTAACGATCAACCACTTCGCTACATGGCACACCCTACGCCTTGACACAGCACTGAGCTGCCGTATGGCTTTTCTGCCGAGTGAATTAGACTATTCCTTGGGCTTGCCGGTATTCGGATCGAGCTGTAGCCTGGCAGTCGAAAAAGGAGAAATAAACGCACGCGACGGCTCCGGCAGCCAATTCATGAACTTGACTTCGGCAAAATTGCCGGCAATTTGAATTCCCGAAAGGGCTGCATTGTCAATTCGCACTCGGTGAAAAAACTTGAGATCGAGGCCGAGGAAATAACAAAGCACGGTACGAATAATGTCGCCGTGCGAGACGAACAGTATGCGGCATCCCGGATGAGCTTCGATCGCTCGATGCACGGCAGCGACCCCACGGGCTTGCACATCCGGAATCGTCTCGCCACCGGGAGTGGGATAATTTACCGGCGATTCACGGTACACTGCGTAATGCGGATCATTGACCAATTCCTTATAGGTCATTCCCTCCCATCGGCCGTACGAAACCTCGGCGATCGCTGGGTCCTCGGTGATTTCGATTCCCCCGATTGCGCTGGCAACAATTTCCGCTGTCTGGCGTGCCCGAATCAACGGGCTGGTGACGATCAAATCGGGCTGTAAGGACCGCGCCAGAAGAGTCGCCGCCTGCACTTGAGCACGGCCGTTCTCGCTCAGTTCTACTGGATTACGCCCCATCACGCGACCTTCGCGATTCCAGTGAGTCTCCCCGTGTCTCATCAGGATCGCCGTCCCGTGCAAATTGTTGGGCTCACTCAGTTTCTGCGCCACGTAGAAGGGGCCCAAGGCCATGGTCTCACCGATCTAAACCCACATGCTTTTCGGCAGCGTCAGGGATGTCTGCAGCCACAAAGCCTCAAGAAACCGGCCACGCCCTTGCACCGGCTGATGCAAAAGCGTTGATAACTACCTCCTCGCTGAAACGTCACAGGCGGGGCTTTCCCGCCTCCCCACGGCAGCATGGTTACCCTTCAATTCCACTGGCGCGGCTGCGCCCATTTGTCCTCAACGACCAGCCGCAGCGGCGGTGTGGCTGTTTGCCGCCGCAGCCCCATTTGGCGCTGCGGCAAGTCCACAAAATGCTTCGTAATCAATCAGGCTGGTTTGCGTTGGATGTTCGCTGCATACTGGGCAATCAGGATTGCGCCGAATCTTGAGAATTCGCACATAATCGGCCGATAACGTGTCAAAGTAGACCATTCTGCCAATGAGTGGCTTGCCTACGCCCAATAGCAGCTTAATTGCTTCCAACGCCTCAATCGATCCGATTATGCCGGGTAGTGCGCCCAGCACGCCAGCCTCGGCACAAGATGGAGCCATGTCTGGCGGCGCCGGCTCCGGATAGAGACATCGATAACAGGGTCCTCCTGCCGCGGGGTAGAAGACGGTCGCGTTGCCCTCGAATCGGAAGATCGCACCGTCCACCAACGGCTTTTTGGCAAAAACGCATGCGTCATTGATAAGGTAGCGGGTAGGAAAATTATCACCGCAGTTGACGATTACGTCGTAATCTTTGATTACTTCAAGAGCGTTTTCCGAACTCAGCCTAAGATCATGCCTGACAACCTTGATTCCGGGATTGATAGCATTGATCTGTTTCTGCGCAGATTCGGTTTTCGGTGTGCCGACCCGATCGACCGTATGGATGATTTGCCGTTGCAAGTTGGAGAGGTCCACTACATCGAAGTCGACTAAGCCAATCGTCCCGACCCCGGCAGCTGCCAGATAAAGGGCCGAAGGTGAGCCGAGCGCCCCGGTGCCGAGGATTAATACTTTCGAATCAAGCAGTTTCGCCTGTCCCTTCTCGCCTACTTCTGGAATTACGAAGTGCCGCGAGTAGCGCGTTACCTCATCGGGCGTAAAGGAGCGTTCCGCTGTGAACGGCAGGCCTCGGTCCTTCCAGGCATTAAAGCCGCCGTTGAGGTTGAAGACGTTCTCATATCCGAGTTCGCGCAACGAACGCGCCGCCAATAGCGAGCGAGTGCCTGATGCACACTGCAGAATTATAGGCGTGCGGCGATCGGGTACTTTCTCCTCGATTCGTAATTCGAGGAACCCGCGGGGAATACCGATCGCTTGTGGAATATGGCCCTGTCGCCACTCATCACTTTCGCGGACATCGATTAGCACCGTCCCCGGCTGTTCGAGCATCCGGAGCGCTTCATCTATATCGATTTGCTTAATTGCGGAACGGGCCTCGTCAAGAATATTTTTCGACGTTTTTGCCATTTTTTTGACCGCGCATGCGTTAGCGACGCCACAGCTTTGCATCGATGCTGCCGTGACTGGGTACCGGCTCGGCCAACACCGATTGGCCTTGTAGCATGATAGCTATCACGCGCGCCTGTTGCATCAGAACCGGGTGCTCGAATCGAGGTCAGCCACCCAGCATTCGATGGGATTCGAGCAAGGTGCGGACGAAGTTCAACACCCGTTGCGCGTGACCGCGTGGCGTAACTTCAAGGAAGGAACGCACCAGACGCCCCTCGCGATCCAGCACAAACGTGGCGCGTTGTGCCCGGCTACCTTCCAGCACGCCGAACGCGCGCGCGAATTCCCCATCGGTGTCGGCCAGGAGCGGGAAGGGAAAGCCATATTTTTGCGCGAATTCCCGGTGGGACTCCACCGAATCAGTGCTGACCCCGAGGACCACACAGTCCTGAGCGACAAATTGCTCGTGAAGCTCACCAAACTCCTTACCTTCGATGGTACATCCGGGAGTGTTGTCGCGTGGATAAAAATAGAGCACGACATTCATACCCCGGTAATCGGCCAGCCGCCGTGTCTGGCCATGCTGGTCCGGGAGGGCAAACTCCAAAAGGTGGCCTAACCCCTCGTTGCGAATCTCTTCAACCCGCGGCGGCATTGACTTGCACTCCCTCGGCAATCGCGCGCCGCTTGCTGAACTTAATCGCTGCGTTGTCGATGTTAATCGAGCAGAGCGAACCGCACATGCTGCAGACATTCGAGCCAGCAGCCTCGCTCTCCTCTTTATAGCGGCGAGCCTTATCCGGGTCCATCGCCATTGCGTACATGCCTTCCCAGTTAAGCGCCTTGCGATAACGCGACATCTGGTCATTCCAGACTTTGGCAGCTCTCACGCCTTTGACCAGATCGCCTGAATGGGCCGCTATTCTTGTGGCGATGAGCCCCTCACGTACGTCGTTGAGGTCGGGCAGACGTAGATGTTCCGCGGGCGTTACATAGCAAAGGAAGTCCGTGCCCGCGGCCGACGCGATCGCACCGCCGATTGCACCGGTAATATGGTCGTAGCCTGGTGCAACGTCGCAGGTCAGCGGTCCGAGCACGTAAAAAGGCGCCCCGGCACAGACCCGCTTCTCGAGTTTGACATTAGCTTCGATTTGATCAAGCGGAACGTGCCCCGGTCCTTCGATCATAACTTGCACGCCGTTGGCGCGGGCACGCTCGGTGAGCTCGCCCAACACCAGGAGCTCAGCTAATTGCCCACGATCGGTCGCATCACCGGTCGCACCGGGGCGAAGCCCATCGCCCAGTGATATCGTCACGTCATGCTCGCGAAGGATTTCGCACATTTCATCAAAGTTCTCGTACAGCGGGTTCTCCTTCCCTGTGCGCTCGATCCATGCGGCCAAAAGCGAGCCGCCCCGGGAGACGATTCCCTCGATGCGCTGATGGGCGCGCAGTCTCCGCACCGTTTCCCGGGTGACGCCGCAATGGAGTGTCATGTAATCAACCCCTTGGCGTGCCTGGCGCTCGATCACTTCCAGGAAGAAAGCCGCATCGAGATCCATGATCGAGCGTTCGGAAGCAACCTGGTAAATCGGCACCGTCCCCAGAATCACCGGACAGCGCGACAGGATTTCGATCCGGATCCGATCGAGATCGGTACCGGTTGACAGATCCATAACCGAATCGGCACCGAAGCGCACCGCCGTATAAAGCTTTTCTATTTCTTCGTCAAGAAGTTGGTGAAAGTTTGATGCCCCGATATTGGCGTTAACCTTGGTCCGCAGCTTTCGCCCGATGCCAATGGCGCGAAACTGATGATGAATATTGTGCGGAATGACAACTTCACCGGTCGCAACCAGCGCGCGCACCTCATCCGGGCTGAGGCCCTCGTCGGCCGCGACCTCTTCCATTTGCGGCGTGATAATGCCCTTACGGGCAGCCTCAATTTGAGTCATTTCGGCACCTCTGTCTGAGCTGCAATCGATTGGAGCCGTGTTTTTTATAGGACCGCTTGGCCAAATCGTCCAGCGCAAGCGATTGGTCTTAATAGCTTCATTGTATCAGCACGCCGGGTCAAATCCGAAGTATCGGTTTTTTACTTATACACGCTGCCGATGTCATCGTCACGGGTCAGGACCTCTCCCCCGGAGCCGTTGCTTATCACGCTGCTTGCCAAGCGGCAATTAGCTTATCTTGAGTTCAGACGAACTCATACGTCATTAGACGAGTCGCGGGCGGTTTGTCCATTAGGGGTCTTTCGTTCCGATGCGTTTTCCGCTGCTGACCCTACGTTTACGTGCTCGCCCGCTTTCAGCACTTCGCCGGTTGAGATCTGACCTGTTACCTCGTCCTTACTGGGATGATTTATGCTGCAGTGACAACCAGGAGGCTAGTTATGATCCGCGGGATTCATCATACGGCGATTTCCACCCCTGACCTCGAACGCGCCGTCACCTTCTACCGTGACCTGCTGGGGTTTGAGCAGGTATTTACCTCCGCGTGGGGACGCGGCACCGAAACCGCCGACAAGATAACCGGCCTGAAAAATTCCGCGGCTCGGGTCGTGATGCTCAAAGCTGGCAACGCGTGCATCGAGCTCTTTGAATATTCAAACCCGGAGCCGAAAACCGGCAGCCTCAGTCGGCCTGTCTGCGACCACGGGATTACACACTTATGCCTCGAGGTTCGCGACATCGAAGCCGAGTACCATCGGCTCAAGGCTGCGGGAATGGTCTTCCACTGCCCTCCCCAAAAGATGGGAGGAGTGAGTGCGACCTATGGACGCGACCCTGATGGAAACGTAGTGGAATTGCTCGAGGTGAACAATCCCGACAATCCAATGGCGCTGAATCTTGGCTGAATCAGTCAGCCCACAGTAGCCCTTGCGGCCGGCGCAGCTGACCTGGAATCGGCAGCAGCGGTGGCCACATTGCACTCAAAACCACATTGATAGTCTTTAGCTCAAAGAGATAGTTTCCGGCATAAAGCGAGCAATGGGAACCGGTCACGGGCATATTGGAGATGCTTCTGACGCGAAACTCAACCATCCGGTTGCGTCTACCCTGGAGGTTCACTCCCTAAAGCCCGTAGACACCCGCGTCAAGCAGGCAGAGAGCGGCATATGACGAGACGTTCGGATGAACGCAGCGGCGGGCAGCTGCTGGTTGACCAGCTAAAGCTTCATGGTACCGATTTGGTGTTTTGCGTGCCCGGAGAAAGCTTTCTCGCTGTACTCGACGCGCTATACGACGTCCGCAACGAGATTCGGCTAATCGTCTGCCGACAGGAAGGCGGTGCCGCATATATGGCGGACGCTTATGGAAAACTGACCGGCCGCCCCGGGGTCTGCTTCGTGACGCGAGGGCCGGGAGCCAGCAATGCCTGTGCAGGCGTCCATACGGCTTACCAGGACTCCACTCCCATGATTCTGTTCGTCGGGCAGGTCGCACGCTCCCATCACGAGCGACAGGCGTTCCAGGAAGTCGACTTGCGCCGGATGTATGGCCAGCTGGCCAAGTGGGTAGCAGAGATCGAGGAGGCGCGCCGAATTCCCGAGTTTGTGGCGCGCGCATTCACGGTCGCAACCTCCGGAAGGCCCGGTCCGGTCGTGCTTGCTTTGCCTGAAGATATGTTGCGCGAGCGGGCGGTGGTGAGTGATGTCGCTCCATACAAAGCCGTCCAAGCCCATCCGGGGGCATCCGACCTCGCGCGGATGCGCCAGATGCTAGCGGGCGCCCAGCGTCCCATTATGATCCTTGGAGGAACCACCTGGAATTCCCAAGCGGTGGCAGACATCAAGGTGTTTGCTGAGAACAATCACCTTCCAGTAGCAACGACCTTTCGGCGCCAGGACCGGTTCGACAACCTCCACCCCTGCTATGCGGGAGACCTCGGCATTTCCCCCAATCCGAAGCTTGCAGCTCGGATTAAACAGGCAGATCTTGTGATAGCCGTCGGTACTCGTTTGGGAGAAGCAGCCACCGACAGCTACAAACTTCTGGCCGTGCCACGGCCTGCCCAAAAACTGATCCACGCCTACATGGAAGCCGATGAACTGGGGCGTGTATATCAGGCCGATTTGCCCATCAATGCGGGAATGCAGCAATTCGCGGCCGCAGTACGAGCGTTGAAGCCGGTTGATGCGTCAGTGTGGGCGGCCGAAACTCACATCGCCCATCATGAGTATTTGGAGTATAGCCGACCCGTCCCCAATGCCGGTCGCTTGCAAGTCGCCGAGATAATTGCGCTGCTCCGTCAAAAACTACCTCCCGAGACGATCGTCTGTAACGGAGCTGGTAACTACTCGGGATGGGTGCATAGGTTCTGGCAGTTTCGCGAATACCCGACTCAGCTCGCGCCAACCAGCGGGTCGATGGGCTACGGCGTGCCGGCTGCGGTAGCCGCTGCGTCGCTCTATCCCGAGCGGCCCGTCTTATCGTTTTCAGGCGACGGATGCTTTCTCATGAATGGTCAGGAGATTGCCACAGCCATCCAATACGGTCTCAAACCGATCTTTTTCGTCGTCAACAATGGCATGTACGGAACCATCCGGATGCATCAGGAAATCAATTACCCTTCACGAATCATCGGTACGATGCTTACCAACCCTGACTTCGCCGCCCTTGGCAGTGCCTATGGGCTTTATAGCGAGACGGTCGAAAGCACCGACCAGTTTGTGGAAGCGTTTGCGCGGGCGCGTCAGGCCGACCGCGCATCTTTAATTGAGCTTCGGCTTGATCCGGAAGCTATCAGTACGCGTATCAGCTTGAGTAAACTTCGTGAACAGTCTGCTAATCGGCATCGTGATTGAAATCCAGTGGATCGGCTTTGATGTGCCTGTGACCACTATCAGCTACAGACAAACAATCAATCAAAACGCTCTCAAAAACCGTCAACCAGCAACTCTACCCTGGTTGGGTTGCAGCTGGGTCGTCAGTGTTATTCTTTCTGTCATCCTGACGAAGGCACCCAGCCTGGCCGCGGGCGAGCCTTCGCCGACCGGCGCGAAGCCCTTCTTTTTGGTGGCAAGCCGTGATATGCCCGACCCGGTTTTTCAAAAATCAGTGATCTTGATGCTGCCGCCCACCGAACCACCACTCGTGGCAGGTGTGATTATTAATAAGCCCACCGATGTTAGGCTGGGCAATCTTTTCACGCAGCCACTGGCCGCCGGCAATCGAGCGCAGAAAGTATATTTCGGCGGACCGGTCGATCTCGCCAGACCGTTGCTAGTCATTCGAACCACGGTGCCGCCCGAGCAGGCGACTCGGCTCGACCGCAATGTCTTCGCAATCGACAACCCGGCTTCTATCCGCGAGCTCTTAAGGTCTTCCGGTTACGGTGATGACGCGCGCCTATTCCTTGGACGGGCCCAATGGGCGCAGGAACAACTGCGCGGCGAACTCCTCGAAGGCGCCTGGAGCGTAGTGCCATTGCAGACCGAGCTCATCTTCGATCATGATCCCGGCAGGGTTTGGCCGCTCTTGAGCCAGCACGAGCACGTCCGCGAAGTCAAAGCGGAGACCTGCGATACCGGTGTTTTGTCTCTAACAATGTGCGGCGACGATCCCCCGTGGGAATTCCATTCTACCCCGGGGGTTATCCTTGAATTACCCGGCAGGCACCTATGAGCGCAAAGGAGTGGATGGCTCATCGCACCGGTTGGTGCAATGTCATCTGGATTCGATGCAGCCACCGCATCGCGTCAATGCTCTCGGCCCTGCTCCGCGGCTGCCCGCTCGGCGATTGCGCTGCGTATACAGCCAACTTGGTCGTTCCAAGCGCGTCTGGCCTGAAGGTTTGCTGGAAATGTATGAAGCACGGCTTAAACGATTATGAGGAGTAGCAACTGCCAGCTGCAGATCGCTTAACACGGGCAGAGCAAATTCATCGGCCGCAGTTCCAGCGGTGCTCTGGCCACAGCTGGCGAACGGTGATCAGACGACCGGTGGTCATCTGTTCAGCTCGGCCGCGGGTCCTACAGAGAGGAAAAGTCTATGAAATTCATGCTTCATCTCAACCCAGTCGTGCCGGCCTCGCCCGATGAACGTGAGCGCTTGCGCCCAATTGCTCACCGCACGGAGAAGATCCAACAGATGCTGCAGGAGATGGTTGAACTCGCTCAGATGGCCGAGGAACTGGGTTTCGAAATCGTGACTTACTCCGAGCACCACTTTTATACCGAGGGAATGGAAGCGGGGGCCACACCCACCCCGCATTTGCTCAACCTGCTATTGAAGACAAAACGCATCAAGGTCGGTCCGCTCGGTTTCGTGCTTCCTACCTGGGATCCGATTCGATTGGCCGAAGACGTCGCCTGGGCGGATCAGATCAGCCAGGGGCGCGTTATCGTGGGACTGGCCAGAGGTGTCTTCCCCCGATGGGTTAACGTGTTGGGGCAGCAATACGAAACCCGGCCCGGCGTCCTCGGCCCCGAGGCCGAACAACACAACCGCGAGGTCTTCGAGGAACTGTTCAAGGTCGTCAAGTTGTCGTGGGCCGATGAGCCGTTCTCCTTCGATGGCAAGTACTATCGGGTGCCCAATCCCGCTGAAGGAATCGAGTGGCTGCCGCATCGCGCAACCGCCCGCTATGGGGCGCCGGGAGAACTCGATGAGAATGGACGCCTGCGTCGGATCTCGCCGGTACCCAAGCCGTTTCAAAAGCCGCACCCGCCGCTTTTCCAGGCTCTAACCACCGCCGAAGAGACGATCCGCTGGGCCGCTCGTGAATCCGTAACGCCGGTCATTTTTCTTCCTTTCCCGGAACAAGCAATTAAAGGCGCCCAGTTTTACCGAGACGAGGCAGCCAAAGTTGGCCGAACCCTCGATCTGGGTCAGAACATCGGCTTGGCCCGCTTGCTTTACATTGGCGACAGTTATGCTGAAGCGATGGAAATGGCACGTGCCGGCTCAATCTTTCTGTTTCGTAATTTTCACTCAAAATTCTACCCGCAGATCCCGGAAACCGTAGAGCCGCTGGTTGAAGCGGGCATGGTCTTCGCCGGAACGGTTGACGGCATTCGTCAGCGCCTAGCCGAGGTGCAACAAAAGCTGAACCCGGAGTATTTTCTATGGGTGTGTGATCAGGGGTATCTGCCGCTCGACCAGGTCAAGCGCCAGACTGAACTTTTTGGCACCAAGGTAATGCCGGAATTCATGGGATGAATATGACGTCAATGCCGGTGAGAGCGTTTCTGTAAGTTCGCGGAGTCGTCGCAATCTCAACGTTGAAATCTGCCGGTAACAGTCAAGATATTTGCCATTGCCTCGGAGGGTACTCATGCGGATCCAGTACTCAAAAGGTCGCGTTCCCAAGCAGGCCCACGTCGCGATACCTGAAGGGCTATACGAAGAAGAGCATGGACGCCAGGGTTTTTTCGGGCCGGCAACTCAGTTCTATCACACTCATCCGCCGACCGACTGGAAACGGATCGAAGGACCACTACGCCCTCGCGCTTTCCGAACTTATGATCTTAAACCGGGCGATCTCGAGGACCCACGCGGCGAGCCAGTAAAATTGTTGTTTAACAATGACGTGGCACTGTTCGTGTCGCGACGCTCCCAACCGATGCCCTTCTGCTTTCGCAATGCGGACGGTGACGAGATTCACTTCATCCACAAAGGCCGAGGTTTACTCCAAAGTGACTTTGGCCCACTTAATTACTCGGAGGGGGATTATATCGTTGTCCCCAAGGGCACCAACTACAGAATCGTCCCCGAGACCAGCGACAATTTGACTTTGATTATTCAGTCCCGAACCCCGGTCCGTTTTCCCGAACGCGGAGCAATTGGCCATTATGCGCCGTTCGACTACGACGTAATCGAAACCCCTGAACCTGAACCAGTGACAGAGCAAAGGCCCGAATGGGAGTTGCGCGTGCGCCGGCGCGGCGAATACACGTCTGTGTTCTATGATTTCTGTCCGCTCGATGTAGCGGGTTGGAAAGGCACTCACTGTGTCTTCAAATTGAATGTCAAACATTTCCGACCGCTAATGAGCGAAGGAATTCATCTGCCTCCCAGCGCCCATGGAACATTCGAGGCTGACGGATTTGTCGTCTGTACATTCGCCCCCCGCCCGCTAGAGGGCGACCCCCAGGCTCTACGAGTGCCGTGGTATCACCGAAATATCGACTATGATGAAGTGTTTTTCGTGCACAGCGGAGAATTCAGTCTCAGTCGGCGAAGCGGCACCACGCCGTTCGGCGTCCTGTCGCTTAATCCGCAGGGCTTGCACCATGGTCCCCAGCCCGGAGTCTGGGAAGACAGTATCAAGAACTGGCGCAAGGATGCGCGGCTCGACTTCGTAGCCGTTAATCTTGACGCCGAGGAACCCCTGACGATGACACCCGAGGCCCACCAGGTCGAAATCGCCGCCTACGCTGATCTGTGGTCGCGAAAGTAGGTAACGGTTACTCGCACAGGAGCTTGAATGGGCATTCGCACAGGCAGGCAATACCTCCAAGGCCTTAGAGATGACCGCGCGGTCTACGTAAGCGGCGAGCGGATCAGAGACGTAACCGCTTACCCGCCTTTCCAGCGGACCGTAACAACGCTAGCGGAATTATATGAGCTACAGCACGATCCCGCACACAAACCAGTTCTGACGTATCCTTCGCCGACCACGGGCGAGCCAGTCAGCACCTCGTTCCTAATCGCTGAGACCGCTGAGGACGTTGCCCGTCGGGTAGCCGGGGAGGAGTTGCGGGCCGAAGCGACGTTCGGTCTGATGGGCCGCTTGCCCGACTTTATGAACGCGATGGTCACGGATGCCGCGGTTGCGGCAGCTTACCTCGCCCAGCACCAACCGCAATTCGCAAACAACCTGGTGCGTTACTACGAGTACTGCCGAGAAAACGATCTCTGCCTCACGCATACCCTGGTCGATCCGCAAATCGACCGCTCGAAGGGGCCAGCCGAGCAAGCCGATCCGGCAGCCGCCTTGCATCGCGTGCGGGAAACCGACCGCGGCATTATTGTCCATGGGGCCCGGATGTTGTCGACCCTGGCCCCCTTCGCCGACGAGATCTGGGTCGGACCGTTTTATCCGCGCAAGGCCGGCGAGGAACCGTACGCGCTCTGCTTTGCAATTCCGATTGATACGCCCGGCTTGAAGTTTATCTGTCGCGAACCCTACGACACCGGCCGCAGCAGATTTGATCGTCCAGTCTCGTCACGTTTCGACGAAGAGGACGCGTTGGCGATCTTCGACCACGTGCTGGTTCCATGGGAACGCTTGTTCATTAATGGAGATATCGAGGCGTCCAACTCCTTCCTCGTGCACGGCGCCGGCTACGCTTTGCTCCAGGCGACCATCCGCGGCGTGGTTAAATTGCGCTTCCTGGCCGGCCTTGCCTGTCACCTGGCCGAAGCCATCGGGCGTAGCGCTGCCCCTCATGTACAGGCCCAACTGGGTGAGCTGGTTGCCAAAGTGGAACTGGGCAACGGGCTATTGCGCGCCTCCGCTCAGGACGTTGTTGCGGCGCGGCGTGAGGGTCTCTCTTTGCGCGCGCTGGCCGCGGCGTTGTGGGTCTTTATCCCCGAGACCCAGATGCGTGCTGCAGAAATCATCCGGCAGTTAAGCGGCAGTGGGTTGATTATGACACCGACCGAGCGGGATTTTGACAATCCCGAAATCGCGCCCTTTTTGGAGCAATACCTCCAGGGCAAAGGTCTGAGCGCACGCGCCCGGGTGCGGCTGTTTAAACTCGCCTGGGACTTGATCGGAGAGCAGTTCGGCAGCCGCCAGTTACAGTACGAATGGTTCTATGCCGGCGATCCGATCTTTACCCGTTCCCGCTTCTATCGCTCTCCAGTAGTAGATAACTACAAGCAGATGGTTATGCGGCTATTGGAGACGGCGAATTAGAGGGCTGGCCGAAGCTTTCACACTGAAGGTTCGCGCTTCGTGACTCGACCTCACAATTCACCGCGCAGCGAAGCCCACAACAAAAATGCCGCCCAGGCAATGATAGGATCATCCGAGACTTTGCCTTCCCCGGGAATTTCGGGGGCAGGGGGTAGCGTGCGCAGCTCCTCAGGCGTCAGAGCCTCGCGAGCGATTGCGCAAATCGCCGCCATGCTCGGCTCCTGCTTCGATTCGTTGAATGCACGCATCACTCCCAGCATCTTAACCACGCCCGGCGACTGGGTTGGGTCGAAATCGAACTTCATGGCGGTACCTGGGATAAACCATTCTTGTCGGTATACAAAAGCCGCACGTGACCCCGATGCATCCGTGCGGACCTTGCAGCCTACCCGTCTCTTACTTCTGATGGAATCAGTTTCAAAACTACTGCGACCGAGGCGCGGAGGGCAACAGCGTTCGCATCAGAAACGATTCGCGTTTGAAGAAGCCCGTCGTGTGATATGAGTCATCGAGCCCCAGCAGCACGTAATCGAGGTAATGACCCAACTCGTGCATCAAGGTTCGCACAAAGGTGCGCGGCTTGACCACGTCACGGCGCTGCGCCGTTCGCATCCAGAGGACAATCAACGGCAGTCCCGGCTGCATCGCCGGCCCACGAGGGTAGAAGATGCCGTGTAACTCACCGCGCGCGTTGTGAGGCCTCACTCCACGGACTTCAACTTTTACTGGCCTTACTCTCAGCGAGCGGCAGACCCGGTCCGTCAGTGCCTGAGCCGCTACCGCAATTCTTGCGGCCGAGCCGGATGACACCACTGTAACCAGAGCGGCGGCTAGCGACAACATTTCGGCATCTGGTTGCAGGTCCAGACGCTCGATTGCATCGCTTTTGAGCCACACACGCTGAGCGCGCGCGGATAGACGATAGAAATAGGACGGCAGCGCTCCGCGTTTGACCTCGTCGGTCACTTTCTCCTCCACCGCCACAGCGACTATCATCCTGGAGCGAAAGCTTTGAAAGAGCAACCGATATGGAATTCAAGCTAGTCGAGATTGCGAAGCCAAATCAGGACTGGAACGTCATCATTGGGCAGGCCCATTTTATCAAGACCGTCGAAGACCTCTACGAGGCATTGGTGCAGGCGGTTCCGGGCATCAAATTCGGCGTTGCATTTTGTGAAGCTTCCGGTCCGTGCCTAATCCGGCACACCGGTACCGACCGTGAAATCGAAAGCGCTGCCATAGCCGCAGCCCAGGCTATCGGTGCCGGACACGTGTTCGTCGTGATGCTCGCCAACGCCTTTCCCGTAAACGTGCTCAACCAGCTCAAGACCGTTAGCGAGGTGTGTACGATATTTTGCGCGAGTGCGAATCCGTTGGCGGTTGTGGTTGCCGAACACAATGGCGCCCGCGGAGTCATGGGCGTGATTGATGGTAGCGGCCCGAAAGGCACTGAGGGAGAAGCGGAGCAGGCGGCGCGTCATTCGCTGCTGCGCCGGTTCGGTTACAAGCAGTAGGGGAGGGGGATCATGAAATACCAATCATCCATCAGGAAGACCGAGCTGCTCGCCGACCACGAAGGATTGCTGCAGGTCTACTGTTCGAACTGCGCTCAATCACTGTCACTGCAACGCTGCGCAAAACTTGCAGCATTGCGGCTGGCTGGTCGCAAATTTGATCGCGTGCAGCCGTGAAACGCCGCGCATAGTCTATCCCGAGATGTTCGCGCGAGTCTTCGATCTACAGGAATGTGCGATCGAAAAGGTTCTCGAGTTTTCGCGGCAACAAAGCGCCTTGAAAGCGGCGCGTGCGCAGTGGCGGCGCTTCAACAGACTGTCGCAGCGCCCCCTTCAGGGCTTCTTGGGCAACTGGTCTGCGGCCAAATCCATGAGCGCTCCATCTCTGCGCAGAACCAGATGCAGGTGAAAGAGCGGAGATGCGATGGAACTAAATCGCATCATCACCGACCGGGTTAACGAAAAGCTGGAAGCGGTCACGTCCGCTGTTGCAAACCTTGCGCAAAAACAAGCACCGGGACAATCCCAGGCGCAGAAAGCAGATCAAAGCTTCTGAACATCGCCATTCGAACATAGGCTATAATGTGTAAACCCGCCGCTGATAAGCTCGGCCAGTGGCACGGCCGTCCGGTCAGCAGACGGAGTGGGTTGGGGAGCGAGGTCTTAGCCAGGGTAGAGGCGGATTCAAGCCTATGGCAAATGGAGCAGGCGGGGGCAGGAATGATAGACCGAGGAACCGAGCTTCGGGAACGTCAATCAACCGCTCAGCTGCGCGGAGGGAGTTCCGGTTCCAGCGGGCAATGCACTCGGCGGCGACTTTGATTCGTCGGCTGGGCTGGCGTCGCATTTTGCTCGGGAGCTTGCTCTTCACCGCGTTTTCATGCGGTTTCTATCTGGCCAATCTTTACAACGAGATTTCCCAACTAATCGCGCAGCGGCGGGCGGCGCTGACTTCCGCAATCTATTCGGCGCCACTGGTGATTAGCGTTGGCGATGACATAGCAGCGCTTCACTTGACTGATCGGCTCGAACGGCTGAGCTATGCGCGAGTTCCACAGCCCGAGCACCCCGGGGAATATTCGCTCGGACCGGATGGTCTGACAATTTACGTGCGGGAGTTTAGAGTTGGCGATCGCGGCTACCCAGCGACGCTCGTTCACCTTACCTGCAACCACGGCCAGATCACGGAAATCACCGATTCCAGCGGCGCCGTGCAACCCGACGCGATAGTTGAACCCGAAATAATTGGTCGTCTGTTGCCGGATGCGCCGGCAGAACGGGTGGAAGTGTCGTTAAGTGAAGTGCCGCCCTTTCTGATCAAGGGGCTGCTGGCCACCGAGGACCGCTTTTTCTATTACCATTTCGGTTTTGATCCAATCCGGATGATCGAAGCGGCGGTCGTCGACCTGCGGTCACATCGACTGAGTCAGGGAGCCAGCACCCTCACCCAGCAACTCGCCCGCACCTTCATCGAGCAGCACACTCGCACCTTCCGACGCAAGCTGCGCGAACTCGCAATCGCGCTCGTGCTCGAAATGCGACTGTCGAAAAACGAGATTCTGGAGCGCTATATCAACGACGTTTGGATGGGTGAGTACCAGGGCACGCCGATTTACGGCATGCCGCTGGCCGCCCGTTATTTCTTCAACCGAGACTTACGCCAGCTGACCCCTGCCCAGGCCGCCACCTTAATCGGCATGATCCAGGCGCCCAGCAGCGATGACCCTCGGCGGCATCCGGAGACTGCTCGACAGCGTCGCAACATCGTGCTGGCCCTGATGCGGCGCACCGGTGCTCTCAATCAAGCCCTCTACCAGGCAGCACTGGCAGAGCCGGTCGTCACCGTTCCAGTGGCTGGCCTGCGGCGGGCACCCTACTTTACAGATTATGTGACTGCGCAGGTAGCGAAGCTGCCTGCCGTAAGCGGGATGCTTGCGGGCTTGCGCGTTTACACCACCTTAGACCCGGAACTCGAGGCCGTCGGACGGCAGGCCATAGTGGAAAACCTCAAGCAGCTCGAAATGAAGCATCCACGGCTGCGACGTCGGACACCCGCGCAGCAGCTCCAAAGCGCCTTAGTCGCCATCGAGCCACGCTCCGGCGCTATTCTGGCGATGGTCGGAGGGCGCGACTATGAAACGAGCCAATTCAACCGGGTCACCAGCGCTGAGCGCCAGCCGGGGTCAGCCTTCAAGCCGATTGTTTACCTAACCGCGCTCGATCCGCTGCTTTCGCCCCTGAATCGGCCGGTGACGCTCGCATCAATTTTGCCCGACCGACCAATGTCCTTTGGCGGGTGGCGACCGGTGGATTACGAGGGAACTTATGCCGGTGATGTAACGGTCGCGGAAGCACTGGCTGATTCGTTGAATGTCCCGACCGCCTACCTGGGCAGCTTGTTGGGCCCCAGAGCGATGATTCATACTGCGCATTTAATGGGAATCCATGAAGATTTACCCAATTACCTGCCAATTTCTATCGGAGCCGGCGAGGTAACTCTGCTCGAACTAACCTCCGTCTATGGCACCTTCGCCAATGGGGGTGTAGTTCGCACCCCGTATGCGATCGAATCGGTCGTGAATAGTCGAGGCGAGGTCATCTATCGGCACGAAGCCCAGCCAAGGCGTTTAATGAGTCGTGCTGTCGCCTATGTAATGACCGCCGCGCTGCGCGGTGTCCTGCAGTACGGAACGGCCAGGAATGCGGCGCGAATGGGACTGAATTTTCCCGCGGCGGGTAAGACCGGAACGACCGAGGACTATCGTGACGCCTACTTCATTGGCTATACGCCGCAACTGGTGTGCGGAGTCTGGGTTGGCTTCGACCAGCCTCAGGACATTGGTCTACCAGGCGCAGACGCTGCGCTGCCCGCGTGGGTCAGATTCATGCGCGAGTCAGTGCGACAGCCACAACTCGGCTTCGGTCCCCCGCCCCCGGGCATCACAATGGCAACGATTGATCCGGTCAGCGGAGGTTTGGCGACTCCGGCATGTCCGCGGGTCCTCACGTTGCCGTTCCTCTCGGGCACTGAACCAACGCAAACTTGTCGTCTGCATAGCCAGCTCTTTGCGGCTAGTGCTCGCCCTTCGAGCAATCCGCCGCTTCAGCCGCCGCCGGCCTTGGATACGCAACCCCCGCCAGCGGTTGCGCCAGCTGCGAATAACGTGCTCGGCGCCCTCGGAAATTTCTTCGGCGACTTGTTCGGACACCATCATTAAAGTCTAGCCGACGCCCAACTGTAGGCGACCCTTGCCCGCCAACGCTTTAGAGTCAATTGAGGCGGGAAGCAATTCAGGCGGTCCCACGTCGCACGCTTCTATTTTCTCCGACAGGTGGCTCCGTTATCATCCTGGCATCCCCGCCGCGAGTAAGAGACTTGGCTTGGCAATCCTTCGGATGGGAAAAATCGGCGGTGCGTCAATGCCGGCACGCGCGTAACAGCTTCGTCCTGAAGTTCACCGTCCTCCTGTCAACAATATCGTTTATGATTGCCGCGACAGCGCGAGCGGCGAATGTGGAGGTGGGCAAAGGCCCTTTCTTTCTGCCGTCCGGACCGGCCACGAAAATTGTCACGGTGAGCAGAACCGGTGAAGCCCAGGCATCAATCACAGTCTTAACCGAGGCTGTCGCAGTTAAGGAAACCGGCCCAAGAGCGACCATAAAGAAATTCGGTGAAGTCTATGCCTTCAGCCCGGCTTTTTTCACTGTCCATCGCGAGCAGCCGACTCAAATCGAATTCTGGAATCTGCAGCCGGACGACGAACACGATTTTGCACTGGTGGCCCCGGATCTAACTGTGCTCATGTATGTCAAATTGCCACCCTTGAGCAAAACTTCGTACATATTCACCTTCCATCGGGAAGGCGAGATTGATTTCAAGTGCTTGCGGCATCAGCCGGAGATGAGCGGTCAAATTCTCGTCCTGCCGCCAGTCAAACAAGGTGCGTGACAACTTCTCGACGATTCGCGTTGGTCACGCTTGTTGCAGGGCGCGACAGTACTGGGACGGCTTTGGACCCACCTTGTGGCAAAGGTTACAATCGGGCGGTCAGCCAAGCCCAAGGGATTTCGCTTAACAAGGGTGTCGCGCGATGAAAGTTATTTTCGAAAAAAAAGGCCCTATCGCGTACGTTACGATTAATCGCCCGGAACGGCTCAATGCCTGCGACTTTGAGACCTACGGACTACTTGCGGATTATTGGCGCGAGTTTCGCGATGATCCTGAGCTACGTGTCGCAATTCTGACCGGAGCGGGAGAGAGAGCCTTCTGTGCAGGTAGCGACGTCAAGAGCAATTATGTCGAGCGTCCCGGAATCGAACCCCACAATGCACCTTTCGCCGTAATGTTCGATTTGTACAAGCCGATCATCGCCGCCATTAACGGTCACGCGAACGGGGGCGGACTCGAGCAGGCTCTGGCCTGCGACATTCGGGTCGCCGCAGAACATGCGCAATTCGGCTTGGGTGAAGTGCGGCTGGGATGGTTGCCGGGCGGCGGTGGCACTCAGCGACTGCCGCGGCTGATTCCGCTGGGACGCGCGCTCGAATTGTTGTATACGGGCAATCGCATCGGCGCCGCCGAGGCTCTACGTCTGGGACTGGTCGACCATGTGGTGCCGCTGAGTCAACTAATCAGCAAATGTGAAGAGATCGCCGCGGAAATTTGTAAGTCTGCGCCACTCGCAGTCCAAAGAATCAAACAGGCAGCGTTACGTGGGCTCGACATGCCGTTGGCTGACGGACTGAAACTCGAGCGCGAATTATATGAATGGCTGCAGAAGACCGAAGATGCTCGCGAAGGTGCGCTCGCCTTCACCGAAAAGCGCCCTCCGCGTTGGAAAGGCCGATAGCACTATCTGCTGAGACAATGCTCGTCGAGGGCTCCAATCGACTAAAAATTCAGTCAAATTGAGTCAGGGGGTCTGCCGCTGCTCAGCATAAATCAGATGAAATTTGGAATCCTGCAATTCTTCAGTTGGCCCGAGCGACGAATTCCATTGCCCACGGTTTACCAACGCGCCTTACAGCGGATCGAGATCATGGACCAAAGCGGCTACGACGCAGTATGGCTCACCGAACATCATTTCAGCGACTACAGTGTCTGCCCGTCAATCCCGGTAATGGGAGCGCACGTTGCCGCCCGCACTCGCCGGCTAAGAATCGGAGCTGGGGTGACGCTGGCCGCATTTTATCATCCGCTGCGGCTCGCCGAGGAGATCGCACTTCTCGACATTCTCTCTGCAGGCCGAGTAAATTGGGGTGCCGGTCGCGGCTTCGACGAGCGCGAATTTCGGACCTTCAAGGTTCCGATCGAAGAGAGTCAAGCTCGTTTTCGCGAGGCGGTCGATGTAGTAATCCAGGCCTGGACCAGCTCGCGGCTCACCTACCGCGGCCAATTTTTTTCCTTCGACGATGTCGAGGTTTTGCCCAAACCCTTGCAGCAGCCGCATCCGCCTATGTGGGTGGCTGCAGGCTCACCTGAGGCTACTCGGTGGGCGGCCGCGGCGGGGTACTCGATTTTGATCGGACCTCATGGGACAGACGTTGAGATCGCACAGCAATGGCAGCATTACAACGAATGCCTGAACGAGAACGGATATTCGATAGCGGGCCGCGAAATTCCGATGGCCCGCTTAATCGCAATCGCACCGACTGACAGCGGTGCCGCCGACGTCGCGCGTGAAGGCGCCAAATGGCTGTTGAAGACTTATGTCGATCCAAGACAAATGGGATGGAGCAATGATCCGCTCGAGCGCTATCTTAACTCGGTAGTGATTCACGGCAGCCCTGAGCGAGTGGCCGATCGAATTATGCAGCTCCACGAAGAAGCTCATTTGGACTATTTGATAGGAGCCCCGCTCAGTCACCACACTTTTCTTTCCTTCACCGACAACGTGCTACCGCGTCTGGTCTGAGCCTTAAGATCGATCAAGTCCGCATCGCAAGCCTATCGACGTTATTGCTCGTCACTTCGGCAACGGCACGAAAGCTGCTCAATAAGATTGAAGCGGGAAACCAGCGCCCTGCGCTGGGCACCACTTGCCATCAAAAAACTTTCAAGGAGCAGCTTGAATATGAAATTGATTTGCCGCGCCTGGCACGCACTCAGCATGGTGGTTGCGACCGCGTTGTTAGCGGGCTGCTTTTCGTACCATCGAGAAGTTGAACGCACAACCGCTCAGAATCCTCCGCCCAGTTCCACCACGACTACAACCACGACCAATGACAATGGTACGGTCCAACGCCAATCGACCACAACTTACAGCAACCCTTAAGGCGATAAGCAGAGCTGGTACGCAAGTGCCTGCTAAGAAGGGGGACTGTTTCCCACCGTGTGCAGGACAAAATGGATTCCGCAGTCAGCTCGGCCGTGCACGACGTTTCGGTTTTGCCAGATTGCGCTATGGTGTAATAGGCTACAGTTGCTGCTATGGACTTCAACTATACGGCTGAAGATGAGGCGTTCAGGGCTGAATTCCGCGCATGGCTGCATAAGAATCTGCAATATGCGACGCCGATCCGCGAGCCGTTGGCCGATGAGGAGGCGGGCGATTGGGAGGCCCGCATTCGTTGGCATCGCAAGCTCAACGAAGGCGGATGGGTAGCGATCAATTGGCCCAAGGAATATGGAGGGCGGGGAGCCAGCATCCTCCAGAACATTATTTATCACGAGGAGCTTGAGCGAGCCGGTACCGAACTGCCATTCACCGGCTTCGGCATCCCGCTGCTTGGACCGACCTTGATTCATTGGGGAACCCCCGAACAAAAGCGGCGCTTTCTGCCCAAGATTCTGACGGCTGAAGAGATTTGGTGTCAGGGATACTCGGAACCTAACGCCGGCTCTGATCTTGCGGCTTTACAGACACGTGCCGTTGAGGATGGCGACTATTTCATTGTAAACGGCTCCAAGATCTGGACCTCCGCCGCGCATCATGCCGATTGGATCTTCCTGCTCGTGCGAACCGACCCTGAAGCTCCCAAGCACAAGGGCATCAGTTATCTCCTGGTCGACATGAAAACCCCGGGGATAACTGTGCGCCCGCTGGTCCAAATGACCGGGGCACACGGTTTCAACCAGGTTTTCTTTGAGGACGTCCGCGTGCCCAAGCAGAATCTGGTCGGGGCGAAGAACGAAGGCTGGCAGGTAGCATTAACCACGCTAATGTTCGAGCGTTCAACCGGCCATGACCGGGGTCTCGCCAAGCAGATCGCGGAGTTGGTGCAACTGGCCCGGCGCGTCCGCTACGGCAGTACAACGGCTTGGGAATCTTCGGCCGTGCGCCAGCAGATTGCGCAATTCGTGCTTGACGCTGAGGCACTCAAATATACGAGCTATCGACAGCTCACGCGCCAATTAAAAGGCTTGCCTCCAGGCCCTGAAGGCTCAATGCTGAAGCTCTGTTCTACTGAACTTGCCCTGCGGATTGCCGCCTTTGCGTTGGAACTGCTCGGCACCTACGGCCAACTAGCCCGGAATTCGCCCTTTGCGCTCGATGGTGGCAAGTGGTCACAGCGGATGCTCGCCGCCCGAGGACCCACCATTTATGCGGGCACTAACCAGATCCAACACAACATCATTGGCGAGAGGGTACTTGGACTGCCGAAGGGCTGAATCCGAAAGGCGTGGAAGCATATTTTCCAGCGAACGGCGGGAGCTTTCTGAGTCTGCGTTTTTGCCGCAAACTCTGAATTCTCCCATTGTTTGTGCCGAGCGAAGCTTTACCTGACGTCGCTGCTTAGAGCGCGGGCGACGACTCTGGTAGGGAGAAGAGGATGGAAGCCAAAGGCAATATCTCCCCAAATCTCACGGCAGGATCAGCCCGTCAATATCAGCCCTACCTCGAAGCTGAATGGGGGTTCAAGAACAGCTGGTACCCGGCACTCTTCAGCTCTGAGCTCGAGGAGAACCAGATTAAAGGCGTTACGATTCTCGGGCGCGAAATCGCTTTACGACGCGCACGCGGCCAGGTCTATGCGCTTGATGATCGATGTGCCCATCGCGGCGTTCGGATGTCGTTGCGTCCGACCTGTCTGACCGATGAGACGATTACCTGCTGGTATCATGGGTTCACCTATAATCTGCGCGATGGCATTCTCAGGACTATAGTCGCTTCTCCGGACGACCCGCTGATCGGCAAAATCAGACTCCGGACATATCCCGTCGCCGAACGGGCAGGCATAATCTTTGTTTTTGTGGGGGACGAGGAATATCAGCCTGCACCACCTCTTGAAGCTGATCTTCCTATCCGGATTAGCGACGATAAGAATGCCGTCGCCCACATTCTGGATGAGCAGGCTTACGTGCGGGGGATACATCGCCGGGGCAACTCCAACTGGCGCCTGGCAGTCGAAAACGGTTTCGACCCCGGGCATCTGCTGATTCATTGGGATAACCAGATCATCGCTGCCACCGACCGCAACCTAGGGCTCGGCGCGCTTCCGGTCACCGAGGATGCAATCAAGATCATCGATGAGCCTGGCGGTCCCAAGGGCATGATGAATATGTATAACACCCGCGCGTATAAGTTTTTCGGCGAGAATCGCGAAATCGGCCTCAAGGCGCGCGGGAAGAAGCCCTACTACGCGCGTACCTCGGTGTTCTTGCCAGGTTTGCTTCTGGTCGAGCACTGGCCCGCTCCCGGATGGGCGCAATACGAATGGTATGTTCCGATCGACAACAGGCACCATGAGTATTGGGAGGTGCTGGTCGGACGTTGCACCAGTCCGCAGGAGCGGCAGGAAGCCGAGTACCTTTACGAGCATTTTTTTGAACCCCTCGCGCTGAAGGATTTCAACGATAACGATCTGTTCGCGCGCGAAGCAATGCAGAGTTTTTATGAACAGGGCGGCTGGGAACGGGAAAATCTCTGCGCCTTCGACGACGCGACCATCGTTTGGCGCAAAATCGCGTCGCGGTTCAACCGGGGTATTCAGGAGTCACCCCATCGGCGAACCATTCACTCGTAAAAACAGCGAATCAGTCTCAGACAGCCTTGAGGACCGTTACCCTTCATTTCGAAGACGGTGAACAACGGCGGATCAAAGTTCGCGAAGGCGAGTTTGTGTTGGATGCGGCCCTTCGCCAGGGAGTGCCGCTGGTGCATCAATGCCGGTCGGGGAGCTGCTCGACCTGTGTCGCGCAGCTAATTACCGGTAACATCGAGACAGCGTCGGATCGCTCCACTTCATTGCTGGCTATAGAGGCCGCTGAGGGCAAGCGGCTCTTGTGCAGTTCCTACGCTCACGCAGACAGCGAGCTTGCCCTCCATTATCCGGCCTCCTTGATTTATGGCACCCGTATCAAGGTAGTCGAGGCATCCGTAGCCGCGCTCGAATGGCCTGCACCCTCTGTCGCCAGGCTCACACTGGAACTTGCCACGGACCGCGACTTCACGTTTCGCAGTGGTCAATACGTCCGCCTCAAGATTCCCGGCGCCAACGAATGGCGCTCCTATTCGATCGCATCGACCGTACGCGAGCTGCCCTGCCTGCACTTTCTCATCCGGATCCTCGAGGGAGGGGTGGTCTCCGAATATTTGCGGACTCGATGCCGCCAGGGTGACGAAATCCTGATTGAGGGACCAATGGGCGCGTTCATCCTCCGCCCGGTCAAAGCACCGCAAATCTTCATCGCCGGCGGTACCGGCCTTGCCCCGATTATGGCCATGCTCGATGAAATGCGTTACCGTCCAGGTCCGCGTCCGCCAATGTTGCTGAGCTTCGGCTGCGCCAGCGAGCGCCAGTTCTTCTATCGCGACGAGATCGAATTGCGGCAATGGTGGATGCCAGAGCTGCGGGTAATCTTAAGCGCGGACCGTGTCGAGAATCGAAATTCCGACCTCTATGAGGGCAATCCGGTCGCCGCCGTAGCGCGCGAGCCGATAACCGACCGGGAAACCGTCGCATACCTGTGCGGACCACCGACAATGATCGAAGCTGGTCGTCGGCAATTGACCGAAATGGGCCTTGCGCCGGAACATATCTACGCCGAACAGTTCCTACCGAGCGCGATCAGCCTGGCCGGACGATAAGAACAAAGACGGCGACGGCTACGGTTGATTTCGACCAGATCGACACGGCAAGTTCCTAAGGCGGCTCCCGATCGGGTTCACCAAACCGGACGCGATGGTCTCGTTCATTGAGAACGAACCAAGCATCACGTTAACTTCTGGCAATCTGAACTGAACTTTTGAGGACGCCGACTATCCAGCTGCTTGGCAATTTCGAATCGCCGAATTTCGCGGAGTCGTGCCATGGATGTAGAGCAAAAGCCGAAGCTTCAATCCGCCGACCAAGACGACCAGCTGACAAAACCAGTGCGGCTATCGGCGGAACAGGAACGATGGTACTCGGAAGCATGTGCGCGATTGGACCCAAACCGGCTGCGGCAGTTGTTGATCGACCTTGTGAACATTCCAAGCCCGACGGGCGCCGAGCGACCCGCTAATGAATTCGTCACTGAGTACCTGAGACACCGACTCGACGGTCACGCTCGCTACCAGCCAGTCAATGAAGATACTGGCAATGCGATCGGAGAAATCCGCGGCCAAGGCGAAGGAGCCACTCTACTTCTGTACTCGCCCATCGATACCCACCTCGAGGGCAATGCGGAAAAAGACCTGCCTTGGGCAGGACCGGTGCTGCGAGCTGACATGATTACCCGAGGCCGTGCCGAGGGTGACCTGGTATTCGGCCTGGGAGCTGCCAATCCCAAAGGTATGGTCGCAACCTTGGCCGAAATCGCAGTAGCCCTTCACGAAGCAAGGGTTCCGCTGGTTGGCGATCTCGTCGTCGGCTTCGCCGGCGGAGGCATGCCGGTCAATGTTGGCGAGCGGCGGCATTACGGCATGAGCGACGGGATCTATCATTTGCTCACGCGCGGAGTTGCTCCGGACTTCGCCATCATTATGAAGCCCGTGTGGCGCGTCTACGCCGAAGAACCGGGCATGTGTTGGTTTAAAATTTCGGTGCGCGGCACGCTGGGCTACGCAGGAATTCCTCGCAACACACCAGGTTACCGAGATTCAATTGTGGCTGCAGCCGAGATCATCAAGCTGTTAGAGGCCTGGATTCCCGAATACACGGCGCGCAACACTTCGGGCGAGATTGCACCAGAGGGCCGCATCGCGGCGGTGCGAGCCGGTTGGCCCGAGCGTCCCGCCTTTCCCTCTGCCACCACTGAAATCTATCTGGACCTTCGTTGTAATCCGCGCACCTCACCCGCCGAGGTTAAAGCCCAGTTTGCCGCGGCAATGCGATTGATACAAACACTTAAGCCGGACATAGAATTCGATTGGGAAATGTACGGGGCTTGTCCGGGCGGCGCCACAGATCCGAACAACTGGATAATCCAGTCGGTGCGCCGGGGATGGGAGCGCGTTCAAGGTCGACCACATGGGACACCGCCAAAACTCGGCGGCCAAACCGATGGTGCTCTCATACGACGTTTGGGCATCCCCTGTGCACGCATTGGATTCCCATGGCCACCGCGCGGCTGCCCGCAGGAGTTTACACAAGGGCTGGGTGGAATGGGAGTCGCATCAATTCCCGATCTGATAAAGTCAGCGCGCGCCATCATCTACGCGGTAATCGACACGCTTACTCGGCCACGTCACGAACTCGGCCTATGAAGCCCAACGATTGGCTAGCTGACCGACGCGCGCCCTATCTGGTCGGCCTGATTTCCGATACTCATGGCCTGATGCGCGCTCAAGCCCTGGACGCTCTTCTGGGCTCGAAGCTGATACTCCACGCTGGAGATATAGGTGATGCGGCGGTGCTGAAATCCCTCGCAGCCATTGCCCCGGTACGAGCGGTGCGCGGCAACAATGATAAAGGCAAATGGGTCGCAAACATCCCCGCCACTGATGCTCTCGCGATCGGCGCCCATTCGATTTATCTTTTGCACAATCTTGCGGAACTCGACCTGGATCCAATAGCGGCAGGCTTTACCGTCATCGTTTACGGCCATTCTCACAGACCGCTCGTTGAACAGCGCGAGGGAATTCTCTTCGTTAATCCAGGCAGCGCTGGTCCACGCCGCTTCAGTCTGCCGGTGACCGTCGCTAGATTGAGCATTTGCGGCCGGCGCTGCGAGGCGAAACTCATCCAGCTCCTGTAACCAGCCCGCTACGGAATGTCGGTAGTTTCAGAAACGTCATCGCAAGGTGGTCGAGCCGTGAGGAACTCCGGAATACCGCGGTTGACCAAAGTTAGTAGAGCCACTGATAAGATTCCTCGCCACCGAACGGGACGCGGTTGATGTTGATCTCGGTGGGTGAGGCGGTGCCAGGTCTTGATTCGCTGCCCTCCCAGCCATTCGTGGCGCGTAAGCGCCCGCAGAATTCGCACCCGACAAGCAAGAAGTTGCTCGCTGGGTTGACCGGCGATCCAAACGACCGCGGCTCAGCGCGCTGGATCGGTGAAATCGCCAATCACATGAAAGGTAACCATATCCCAAGCGTTATGGATTCCGGCGAAGAGGAGCATCAGCGTTGCCGCGCCGACCACGAACAGAGTGGCATGCAAAGAGTTAGTAGCGGCTACAGCCGACAGCGCAAGCACCGCGTAGGCGGTGAGCGGAAGAATGACATGGAACAGCCAATCCTCAAAGACCGGACGATAAGCACCCACAGCGCACATGTGACGAGCTACCATCGCTTCGTACACGGTGCCCCCACAGCCGATCACTCCCCAACATGCGACCGGACCGAGCGTCGAGCGCCATGGTACCTGCAAAATTGCTGAGAGCATCAGCGCGCAACTGAAATGGACGATCGTTGGGGTCAGATAGGCGGGACCGCCCTCGCCTAGATGCGGCGGCGGATGCGGCGCAATTAGCGTCATGACCACAAACTGCAGGCCGATCAGCGCTCCCGCGGCCGTGCCCACGATTACGTAGAAGCTGCTCCATGCGCCGAGTTCCGACATCGCTAGCGGTGATTATAGCCGCTTGCAGCACCCAAACGTCAGATAATCTGCTTGGCCCGCAGCTCTGCAATTTGCTCCGGACTGTATCCGAGTAGCTGCTGCAGCACTTGCTCGGTATTCTCGCCAAGCGAGGGTGCTCGAGTTGCAGGCGCACCGCGTATACCAGCGGTTTTCAAGGGCGAGCCGGGCACGATTAGGTCGTGGAACACCGGATGATCGGCTCGAAGGATCATGTCTCGTTCCTGCAAATGAGGATTGGCAGCCACTTCATCCACGGTGGCAATCGGTGCGGCGGGCACGTTAGCCTGCTGCAGCTGTGCCAGCCAATGCGAACGCGGTCGGGTTGCAAAATGGCGCGACAGGATCGCCTCGAGTCGGGAGTGGTTGGCCGTGCGATCGGCATTGGTCGCGAATCGCTGGTCATCTTTTAATTCGCTCAAACCGATGGCATCGCAGAATCGCCGCCAAATCGCCTCGTTGCCACAGCCAGCTACAAAATAACCGTCCGCGGCTCGAAACGGCTGAAATGGCGTGATCGAAGGGTGGCGCGAACCGATCGGTCCCGGCACGCGACCCGTAGTCGAAAAACGCGCCAGTGCATCTTCAAGCCAGGCAACCTGGCAATCCAGCATTGCGATGTCGAGATGCTGGCCTTCACCTGTCTGGTCACGGATACGTAGTGCGGCCAGGATTGCGACGGCCCCATAAAGAGCGGCGGCCAGATCGCCGATGGAAACACCGCAGCGCGTCGGCGCCCCATCAGGTGCACCCGTTATGCTCATGGTGCCGCCAAGCGCCTGGGCTACGATGTCATAGGCGGGCGCGGATGCCATAGGTCCGGTTTGGCCGAAGCCGGAAATTGAACAAAGGATTATACGGGGATTGGCTGCCTGCAGGCGCTGGAAGCCGAGATTAAAGCGTTCCATCGTGCCCGGTGAAAAATTCTCGACGACCACGTCAGCGTGCCGGACGAGCTCGCAGAACAATTCGGCGCCGGCTGAACGACGCAGGTCCAGAGTGACGCTCAGTTTTCCGCGGTTAACACTATAGAAGTAAGCGGAATCACCTGAATCAGGAATGCGGGGGGCATAGCCGCGCGAATCGTCGCCGGTGCCTGGCAGCTCGATCTTGATCACTTCTGCACCGAGATCCGCCAGATTCATTGTACAGAAGGGGCCCGCCAGTACCCGGCTCAGATCGAGCACGCGAATTCCGGCCAATGGCCTCTGGTGGATCATCGGTCACGTACCTCCTGATCTATTGGGGTCCTGCAAACTGGTCTGCCTGGTGATCGCGATTGGCGATCGGCTTGCCCGCGCCGTAGGTGGCAGGCCTAACGCAACCGGCCGCGCTGAGCCGCTCTCGCTTGCGCGGCGGCTCGTGCCCGCATCATCTCCGCTGGCGTCATGATGAGACGCGGCTGCTCCTGCTGCTTTTCCTGTTCCTCGGCCAGCAGCGCGCCGAGTTGTGCACGCATGAAAAGCTGGAAAAAGGGGCTGCGCTTGAGGTCTGCACCATCGCGGAGCCTGGCCGCAGCGGCCACTGCCCAGCCGGCCTGCGGACGTTTACCCGTCCGCATAAGGTAATACGCCGTATCCTCGAGTCGGCGGCGCAGGCCCGAACCTAGCTCGCCGCGCAAAAGTTGGTCAATCGCTCGGTCAAGCAAGTCGTTGATCCGTTCCTGCTGGACCATGCGGTTGAGCAGCAGTGTGCTTTGCTGGAGTTGTGCGGCTTGTTCAACGAACGGCTTGATCGCATCCTGCGGCAACCGATAGGCGGCGACCTCCGGCTCTTTCATCAGATCCGCTGCCGGCTCTTGCGCAGCCTCGGCCGCCAATTCCTGGTAAACCGGATGAGAGAATTCGACCGGTACCGGAGCAGCGATTAACTCGGTTCGCAGCGCAAGAAAATCGCCGATCCGGGTCCGGCGCTCCGCAGCCGTCCGCCGATAGGCTTCGCACATAATAAAATCGGCCAGCTCCCAGTCAGCGTCGATCATGCGAGCGCCGGCACGCTTCTCCAGTTCGGCGCGATCCGCTCGAAGCTCCTTGCGCGAAAGGGTTTCGGCTTTGACTGCCAGCAGACCATCGTTCTCCGAAACCAAAGCCCACAGGCGCCTCAGTCCGCCACCCGGTCGGGATTTGGTTATCCAGACCACGCGCATACCTTCGGCGTCCGTGACCGAGAGCGCACCGGTAAGTCCACTGGCATCATCCCCCCTCGCCTTGACGGCGTCATAAGGGCTGGCGGTTTCAGTCGTGCCGACCCCTTGTTGCCGCAGGCGGAAAAGAGCGCGACGAATCTCGCGACGCAGCGCACCACTGCTCCCCGCTTCCATTTCGGTCAGCAGGGCTGCGGCCTCGGGAGCGGCGATCTGACCGAGAGCTTGAGCGATGGCAATTAAGGTATCATCCGCTCGGAGTGAAGATAGTTTGGCGACCGCCTCCGCGGGCGGCGCTGCAGGGTCGAAACCTCTCTCGCGGAGCTGCGCGAGGGACTTGTCGGTTGGCTTGGAGATGCTCATTGCCAAAGAATTCCAAAAACCGCGAAATCGTGAAAGCTTCTCTCGCCACCACCTATTCGCGCCAGGCTTGCAAGCCTCGGCGCGAGGCTAGGCAGGGGTTCTGATGAACAACCACAGACGAGCCCAGAAATGCAAAATCTCGAAGCAAAATTTCCGATCAGCGATATTGTAGCAATTCGACACCGAGCAGAAGCTCTCGGCTTTGAATACGTCGCCACGTTGGTTCAGCACGATACTTTTTTCATGGTCGCAGACGGCAAGCTCAAGCTTCGCGTCCAAAATGACGAGGCTCAGCTCATATATTACCGGCGCTGTCACGCCCAGGGACTCGAAGTCAGCACTTACCAGACCGTCGTGGTCCAGGAACCGGGCAACCTGCGCAACCTGCTGAGCACAGCGCTCGGGATACTGGCCGAACTCCGGAAAAAAAGGATCCTGCTGCGCCGCCGTCATCTCCGCCTTCATCTGGACGAGGTGGTCGGCCACGGCACCTTTGGCGAGCTCGAAGCGGTAGTGGCCCCGGACAGCGTCCCGGCTGATTATCGGCCGGAAGTCAGCGAGGTCCTGGCTGCGCTAAAGATTCCTCCGGAGCAACTCCTGTCGCTGTCCTATTTTGAACTGGGTATCAATGGGCCGCGCTGACGCCAACCCCCCGGCTTTCGCACATGGTGTCTGGCGCTACCGGCGGTCCGCCGTATCAGCTGCTTTCATCGTTTTCAACCAGCGCCGCGGCTTGTAAACCGGCGTTTCTCAGAGTGTCGACTGCCCGAGAGATTCTCAGCTCTTCGACCCAGACAAATCCGCAAGCCGGGCCCACGACCACATTAAGGGGATCAATTCCAGCCTTCCTTAGATGCCTGATCGAATCACAAAGCTCCAATCCGATCTCATGGTTGGGTCGAGGAACGATCGCGATTGGTTTCATATCAAATTGGGTGCGTTAGTAATCTCAGCCAAATCCCGGAATCCCGCCTCCATGGGCGGTTAAGCCCCATGCTATCACATAGTCTCTTCGTCTTAACAGATAGATACCATA
Organism: Pseudomonadota bacterium; assembly: GCA_021323945.1. Classification (GTDB taxonomy): domain Bacteria; phylum Desulfobacterota; class Binatia; order Binatales; family Binataceae; genus JAMXLL01. Next base: position 76,610 of record JAJPKA010000005.1, read on the forward strand.
AGCCGCTGCGGACTATCAGATGCGGTGCTGACCCGCCCCATTTGAATCCCGGCTGGCACGCACCAGTTGCTTATAGGGGCATTAGGTCGGGACCCAATGCCGCAGGGGAGAACCCTTGTAACGCATCCGCGGCCGAATCAAGCGATTGTCAGAATATTGCTCGAGGCTGTGGGCAATCCAGCCGGCCGCTCGCCCAAGCGCGAAGATCGCGGCCGGCAACCCGCGTGGGAACCCCAGCATACGCGTACAAACCGTCAGGTAGAAATCGAGATTGGGGCGAAGCTCGCTCCGCCGCCAGACGCGCTCCTCGATCTGGCAAGCCGTGTCGAACCAGCGTCTGCCCTTGTGCTGCGCGATCGAGGCCGCCACCTTTTTAAGCAGGCGAGCTCGCGGGTCGCCTGCTGGATAGATGGCGTGGCCGAAACCTGGCGGTAGCTGATTCTGTTCGCCGAACTCGCGGAGGATCGTGTCCAGCCGCACGCCCGATTCCAGCGCGGCAAACATGTTTTCGATGCGGTCGCACGCCCCACCGTGGATCGGCCCGGAGAGCGAACATAATGCTGCCAGCACCGATGCATAGAGGTCCGCCCCGGTGCTTGCCACCACTCGCGCGGCGAAAGTAGAAGCGTTGAGCTCGTGTTCGGCACAGGCAATCAGTACGCGGTCCAGCGCTCGCTTCTCCCAGGTTCGGAATTCCGGCCCCGAGAATGAGTACAACAGGCGTTCCGCAGTCCCGCAAAGCTGGCGTTTGGTGCCGCTGGTACCGGGCGAAGTCAGTGCCAGGGGCATCATTCGTACGATCTCCTGGGCATCATCGGCACGCTGACGGTCACGGCTGCGAGGTTGAGCCGCGAGTACCGGCATCATCACCGCAAGCCGCAGCAGCGATGGCGCCTGTCGGCCTACGCCAGACAAAGCTGCGGCAACTGCCGCCGGCATCTGAGCGGTTGCAATAGCCTTGCGGAGCCGCTCGACCTCCAGGGGCGAGGGTCGCTCCCCGTGCCATAGCAGCAGGCAGATTTCCTCGTAAGTCGCATGCTCGATCACTTCCTCGATAGGATAACCGCGATAGGCGAGCTGGCCTTCGATGATCGAACTCACCGCCGACTCGGCAACGATCACCCCCGAAGGCGAAGCTTCAGCCTTTGGAGGTTGCGCAATGGTGACCCACGAGGATGCATCTGGCAGGCTACGAGCGCGACGGCCCCGCTCGGGCATGGTCATGCCGCGCAAAGCCTCGATATCGCTGCGGCGATAAAGGGCCTGTCGCCCAACCCGTCGCCGATAGCTCTTAAGCCATCCGCGGCTGACGTAGGCGTAGAGAGTTCCCAGTTTGACGCCCAGTTGAGCCGCAGCCTCGGCTGCGGTCAGCATCTGGGGGCCCTCGGAGGTGGGATGAGCCGCCACTTCGCAATCACGCCATGCTGATGCCGCTTCGTCAAGCCGTACGCCTCCGCTCGTGCGCAACAGCTTGAGCCGGTACCGCTACAGGAAGACCGAGGAACAGTGCGGGTAAGACGAGCGGTGAGTGGCAACAATTTACTTTGCTGCTCTGGTCAGTTAAAAATCATCTAAACTCGGCGGGGTTTTCACTCTTTAGCGGAACGGTAACGAAGAGCAGGCGCGCATTACATCAATTCTAGCAACACCGCACAGACCAACGGAGGGACATGTCCAACATTCGACTGGCAATCGTCGGGGTGGGTAATTGCGCATCTTCTTTACTCCAAGGCTTGGAGTACTATCGCCACCTCGGTGAACAAACCAGGCCGGTTGGCCTGATGCACTACGATCTTGGGGGCTATCGACCCAATGACCTGGAGGTGGTTTGTGCTTTCGATATCGACAGCCGCAAGGTCGGTCGCCCCTTGGAAGAAGCCTGCTTCGCCCCACCGAACAACACGGCTACCATCTGGAGCGATTTGCCCCATTACGGGGTCACAGTGCAGATGGGAGAACTGCACGACGGCGTTGCGCCGCATATGCGCGATTATCCACCGGAGAGGACGTTCGTCCCAGCATCACTGCCACCGGTGAATATCGAGGAAGAGCTGCGCAAGAGTGGTGCGGAGATCATGTTATGCTATCTGCCGGTTGGCAGTCAGAAAGCCGTTGAGCGGTACGCCCGGGCCTGTCTTGAAACCGGGGTCAGTTTGCTGAACTGCATGCCGGTCTTCATTGTCTCTTCCCCAAAATGGGCGGCCGAATTTACCGCCCGGCGTATCCCGGTGGTAGGCGACGACGTTAAGTCGCAGCTTGGTTCAACTATTTTGCACCGCGCGATCATGAAGTTATTCGCCGAACGCGGCATCAAACTCAAGCATACTTATCAGCTCAATACCGGTGGCAACACCGATTTTCTCAACATGCTGGACCGTTCGCGTCTGGGCAGCAAACGCCAGTCCAAGACCGAGGCAGTGCAAAGCGTTTTGCCCGAGCGAATGCCCGATGTAAATGTCCACATCGGGCCCTCCGACTATGTTCCTTGGCAAAAGGACAACAAGGTCTGCTTTCTGCGCATCGAGGGCGAAGGTTTCGCCGGCATTCCGATCGAGTTGGAATTGCGGATGTCGGTTGAAGATTCGCCCAATTCAGGCGGGGTGGTTATCGATGCCATTCGCTGCTTAAAGTTGGCGCGTGATCGCAAAATTGGCGGGCCGCTTATCTCGATTGCCGCCTATACGATGAAGCATCCTCCGGAGCAGATCCCCGACAATATTGCGCGTGAACGGGTAGAAAAGTTCATCAGCGGCGAAATTGAACGCTAGGCAAGCTCGCTCCCGGCAATGATTACGAAGCAGGACCGACCACATTCCGCCTTTGGCTCCCAGCCGCTGGGTGAGTAAGATCTGGCTGCCATGAATCCGCTGTCAGGAAAAACGATAGTGGTGGGCGTTTCCGGCGGAATCGCGGCCTACAAGGCGGCTGAATTGGTACGGCTGCTGATTTCCGCTGAGGCGCGTGTGCGCGTGATGATGACGCGCAATGCGCAGCAGTTCATCACCCCGCTTACTCTGCAGACCCTTAGCCTTAACCCGGTCGCCACCGAGACTTTCAGCCTCACTCAGGAATCCGAGATCGGCCATATCCGCCTGGCCGACTCAGCGGATGCTATTGTGATTGCACCCGCCAGTGCTGACGTGATCGCCAAGGCGGCGCATGGCTTGGCCGATGATCTGGTTTCAACGGTGCTGCTGGCGGCACGATGTCCGATCGCCTTTGCGCCGGCCATGAATGTTCACATGTATGAGCATCCTGCGGTGGTGGAGAACCTCGCCAAGTTAAGGGCTCGAGGTATAACTATCGTGGAACCTGCCGCCGGCGAGCTGGCTTGTGGTTATGAGGGTAAGGGCCGTTTGCCGGAGCCCGCTTTCATTGTCGAGGAGCTGATCCGGATGCTCTCCCGCCAGGATCTTGCCGCTGAGCGGATCCTGATAACGGCGGGGCCCACCCAGGAAGCTATCGACCCGGTGCGCTTCGTGTCGAATCGTTCCACCGGCAAAATGGGCTTCGCCATCGCAAAGGCCGCATGGCGCCGCGGAGCCACCGTGCGTTTGGTGGCCGGCCCCTCGAGTTTGCCCACGCCCTATGGTGTGGAGCGCATCGACGCTGTCAGTGCAGCCGATCTGCTGCGGGCAACCTCCCTCAACTTCCCTTGGTGTTCCGTCCTGATAATGGCAGCGGCAGTCGCTGATTTTCGTCCAGCCAAACCCGCCACTCATAAGCTCAAGAAAAATCCGAAGGGAATGACTCTCGAGCTCGCCGCCATCGACGATGAACTCCCCCGGCTCGCCGCACAAAAGGGCGACCGGCTGCTGGTCGGATTTGCTGCAGAAACCGAAGATCTCGAAAGCAATGCGGTCGACAAGCTCCGACGGAAAATGCTCGACTTCATTGTGGCCAACGACGTATCGCGCTCTGATGCAGGATTCGCGGCCGATACCAATGTTGTTACAATCATCGACGCGGAGGGGCGGCGCGAGACCACGCCGAAGCTGAGTAAGCTCGAGGTTGGCGACGTCATTCTGAATCGGCTGGTCAGTCTCCGAACGCAACGTTCGAAACCCTCCGATTCCAAGGCTCATCGACTTGCATCTGCGTCGAACTAAGCCAATCTGGCCTTTAGTAGTTACCCTAATCCGAGCGACGCTACAGATTTGAACCCGCCGAAGCGATTTCCAGCCGAGCGGGACCACCGAACTCATCGCCGACGATTCGGGCTTAGAGTCGTCGCCAAGAGGTTTGTGGTTCATGGTTTATCTCTTTGAGTTGAATAGACAAACTCAGACCTTAGCGGCGTGCGCCGCTAAAGCGCTCGGTTGCGCATGGAGCCTGACAACCAACAGAGATGAGGCGGGAACTGCCAGGCTTGTGATCCTTCCAAAGGGCTCGGGTCGCAGCCCTATTCGATGGTCACACCTTCGAAATCGCCCTTTTCGCGCCAGCGGGCAAGCATCTCGTAGAATCGCACGGCGCCATCCGGGTCCGAGGCCTCAAGGAAACCCTGCCCTCCCTGCTGACCCTCGCCATTGTAGTAACCCGGAGTGCACGAACTCTGATATTCCGACATCAAGGTTTTCCGAGTAACCCTTTCCACCCAGCGCGCCTCGGCTTCACGGGTGGGCTCAATCGAGCGTGCTCCACGAGCTTTTACCTCGGCTGCCAGATGCGCGATATGGGTCGCCTGCCCCTCAAGCATATAAGTGAAGTTCGGGGCCAGGCCGGTCTGCGTCAGTCCCATGTGAAACAAATTGGGGAAGCCATGACTGAGAAAACCAAAATGGGTCTTCATTCCGTTGGCCCAGTACTCGGACAGCGCCAAGCCGCTGCGTCCATAGACTTCGAGCTCAGCGCGACGAGTATAGGCAGTCCCAACCTCAAACCCGGTCGCGAAGATAAGGCAGTCGAGCTCGTATTCGACTCCGTCCACTACGACTCCACGCTCAGTGATGCGCTCGACCCCTTTACCCCGAGTGTCAACCAACTTCACGTTAGGCCGATTAAAGGTGGGGAGATATTCGTCGTTAAAGGTTGGACGCTTACACCACTGTCCGTACCACGGCTTGAGCGCCTCGGCGGTCGCGCGGTCCTTGACGATTGCTTCAACGCGGGCCCGGATTTCATTCATCTTTTGAAAGTCGGCGATTTCGGCCATTAGTGCCATCTCTTGCTCAGAGAGATTGCCTTGCTTATCGGACAGCAGCCTAGCCAGATTTTTGAACAGGCTCGTCCACTTATCGCCGACCAAATCTTCTTCAATCGGAATTCCCGCCAGAATCGAGCAAAAGTTGTGGTTACGGTACGCCTGCCATCCAGGTCGCAGCGATTTCACCCATTCCGGATCGGTTGGCTTGTTGCCCCGCTCATCGACCGAAGATGGCGTGCGCTGGAAGACATAAAGCTGCTTGGCCCATTGGCCGAGATGCGGAACACATTGAACCGCGGTGGCCCCCGTACCAATTATTCCTACTCGCTTGTCGCCAAGCTTGGTCAGACCACCGGTCGTGTCGCCACCAGTGTACTCATAGTCCCAGCGACTGGTGTGAAAGGTGTGCCCTTTGAATTTCTCGATTCCCGGGATACCGGGTAACTTGGGCCGGTTGAGAGGTCCGCTCGACATGATAACGAAGCGCGTTCTAAAAACGTCGCCCCGATCAGTTGTCACCGTCCAACGTTTATCGGTATCATCCCAGCGAGCTTCCTTTACCTGAGTTTGAAAACAAGCGCATCTGTACAAATCGAAATGCCTGCCAATGCGTTGAGCATGTTCATAGATCTCAGGTGCGAACGAGTATTTTTCTTTCGGGATATAACCTGTCTCTTCCAGCAAAGGTAAGTAGATATACGATTCGATATCGCACTGCGCACCTGGATAGCGGTTCCAGTACCAGGTTCCGCCAAAATCGCCTGCTTTTTCGATGATCCGAATTACCGTTATGCCGACCTGCTGCAGTCTGGCTGCAGCCAGCAGACCACCAAACCCGCCGCCCACGATCAGGGCCTCGAGCTCCTCGTGAAGCGCAGCTCGAGTAAACGGCTTGGTATACGGATCGTTCTCATAGCGAGAAAGGTCACCCGCGACCTCACGATACTGGTTGTTACCGTCGGGGCGCAGCCGTTTAGCCCGCTCTTCGGCATACTTCCGCCGCAGTTCAGCGGGGTCGAACCCGAGTTCGTTAGGCGTGGGAATTCGAGTAGATTGGCTTTCGATTGTCGATTCGCTCATCGCTTGCTCCCCTTGAACGGGCGTGACAGCGCTTCTCTGTCAGGTGACCTCTTCGGCTTATCTTGTCTCCGGGTCGGTGACACTTTATGTGTCCAGGCAGCACTACTTAATTACTCGAGCATATGTCAAGTGCGGCAACATTCGGCGCCGGAGCTATCTCGGTCGCCAATTGGAGCACGGCATTCTGAGGCCAGAAGACGCGGCTTCGACCATGACGTTCCTGGAGTGCTGCGCCAGGAAAGAGCCAGGGTGCTTTTCGGTCGAGGCCGGCAAGGCCGAGGTCAAAGCGAATCGCCGATAAGCTCGACCGCCCAGGGGGCAGGTCTAACGACTTTGATAGACTTGCGTGCTCCTCCCATGGGCATCTACGACCTGCATTGATGTGCGGGGTTGCACAAGCGGTCGTTTCGTCCAGCACGCCTTAATCGATTCGATCAATTCAATTGGTCCAGCAATGTTCTGGCATCACGCAGGTCAGCAGTATCGAAGCCCTCAGTAAACCAGTCGTAAACTCCTGAAAGCGTGGCGCGCGCCTCGGCCGGGCGGTCCTGTTGCATTAGCAGACGCGTCAAACTGATGGCAGCGCGCAGTTCGGCGGACTTAGCGATCTGTTTGCGTGAAATGTCGAGCGCCGCACGGAAAGATGCCTCACCGGCCGCCAGATCAACCGGGCTGGCCATCAGCGTAAGCTCGCCCCGGAGTCGATGCAATTCCGCTTTGGCCTCTGCGTCGCCGGTCTGATCTCCCAGGTCCACAGCTGCTGTGACCACCTTTAGCCCTTCCGAAGGCTGATGCGCTGTGAGCAATGAAAACGCCAGACTTGCATTAACCCAACCCGGGACGGTCGCTCCGGTGCTCACGATGGAATTCAGGGCGGTTTTTATTTCCTTGACTCCATCCTCGGCTCTTCCTACAAGTCCGAGACTTTGGCCATGGATCACCTGGCCGAAATAATGCCAGTTACTGAAGCCGTGTTCGGCAGTCAGCGCGAGTAACGCGTCGCTGTATTTCAGTGCTTCTACCCCCTCACCGCGCCATGCCAGAACCGTTGCTAAGCCGTTCAACGCAAATGCTACCGGCAAGAGTTGGCCACGCTCTCTGGAAGACGCCAGGAACTCCAACGCCAGACGCAGTGCCTTGTCCGGGTAGCCCAGCGCGTGGGTGCACAGGCAAGTGAAATAAAGGCAGGCAGCTCGTAAATGTTCCTCCCCCGCCGGCAGCGCAGGTTCATGCGCTACCGTGCTAAGCCCCTTCTCGGCATGTTCGCGAGCGGCGGTGAAATCTCCAAGCAACCACAGCACGTTGGCGAGAGAGCCATGAGCTTGCAATTGCAGGTTCGGGTCATGCTCATGATCTGCAATCCCGAGCAGCTTCCAGCCGATATCCTGCGCCTTGCGCAACTCGAGGCGAAACGCCGCAAGGACCGACATTCCCACCAGTGAGTAGAAGATCTGGTTAGTGTCACGAAGCCCTTCTGCGAGCTCGTAGCGGCGCGCCAGGTGATGCTCGTACTCAGCCGTGGCGTAGCCATTCATCACAATAGCCGCGTCACCCAGGCCCGCACGAATCGCTATCTCCTTACGGTCACGCTCAGCACCAGGCGGTAACTTCTCGAGGATAGCCAAGGCCTGTTCCAGATATGCAACAGCCTGTGAGTACGTGGAACGCAGCTGCGCCTGCTGTCCAGCGCGGATGAGGTAATCGATAGCGCGCGAAGCGTTTGCGCTGCGGCTGTAGTGATAGGCAACATCCGCCGCATGGTCATCGATCGCGTCGCTAAACAGCGTTTCGAGCGCCTGTGCGACCCGCTCATGCAGCACAACGCGCCGTTCGAGCAACAGCGAATTGTATGCGACCTCCTGGGTCAGTGCATGTTTGAAAACATATTCAACTTCCGCAAAGGCCGGCCGCTCGTAAAGGAATTCGCCAGCCTGCAAGTTGACAATCGCACCGTCCAGTTCGCTCTCCGGGTAGTCAAGGACGCGACTCATCAAGGGCCGCGAAAACTGTCGGCCGATTACGGCCAGAGTTTGAAGCACCTCTTTCTCCCTGGTCGGAAGCCGGTCGATACGCGATGAGAGCAATGTTCGTACGGTCAGGGGGAGTCGTAACGTCTCGAGCTCCCTGGTCAGCTTTAGCTCTCCGGAATCCGCAGAGCGCCGCACGATACCTTGCTCGAACAAGGCTTGGACCAATTCTTCGATAAAAAACGGGTTGCCCTGAGTCTTGTCGATAATCAACTGGCGCAGTCGCGCCAATTCCCCTCGTTCGCCCAGAATCGCGTCGAGCATCTGCGCCGCATTTTCAATTGAAAGCGGCTCCAACCGTACCTGATTATAGTAGCTCTTGTTGCTCCATTCGTGCCGATAGTCTGGGCGATAGTTGACAAGTAACAAGAGCGGAGCGTTGGCGATGCTATCTACCAGTAAATTAAGAAAGCCCTGGGTCTCGTTGTCCAGCCAGTGCAGGTCTTCAAACACGAGCAGCAGCGGCCGGTTCAGCGCTTCACGCAGCAGCAGGCGCTTGACCGCATCGAGCGTGCGCCGCCGCCTTATCTGAGGATCCATCTGAGCAAGCGGATCGGAAGAATCCTGTATACCCAGCAGGGTGAACAGGTACGGCAAGGTATCTTCGAGGCGCCGCTCAAGTGCAAGCACTTTGCTGGTCACTTTATCGCGGGCCCGCCGGCGCCACGGCGAGAAGACACGGCCTGCATCGACAGCCAGCAATCGAGCTACCCGTTCTTCGCGCCGTCTCCGCTTGTCATCTTCCTCGGCGACCCCAAAGTAGTGCTTCAATAACTCAATGACCGGAAAGTAGGATGTTTCTCTGTTGTGCGCGAGCGAAAACGTTTCCAGTACCGTGCACTCGCTCTGTGCCAGTATTTTGAATTCATGAAATAACCGCGACTTGCCGACGCCTGCCTCGCCCAGAACGGCGGCGATCTGTCCGCGACCGCTCTTGACGGCTGCAAGCGACATTCTTAGCTGCTCGAGTTCACGCCGCCGTCCGACAAAGCTGGAAAGTCCTCGCTCCGCAGAGAGCTGGAAACTGGTTCGAAGCGGTCCCAGTCCGACGACTTCATAAATAGCAACTGGCTCGCTCACCCCTCGAATGCGGACGGGACCCAATGGTCTGAATTTGAAGTAGCCATCACACAACTTTCTGGTCTCGGCTGTCACCGCAACCGAGCCGATCGGTGCCAGCGCTTGGAGCCGGGCGGCTAAGCCGATCGAATGTCCGATGGGCGTGTACTCAGCTCGTCCACCGACTGACAGAGAGCGCACAACCGCCTCGCCGCTGTTAATCCCAACCCTGGCTTGCACGCGCCTGCTCTCTTCAACACCGATGCGGTTGCAATGCCGGTTTAACTCGTCGTGTATCCGCAGAGCGGCGTACAGCGCACGTTGAGCGTGATCCTCATGCGCAATTGGAGCGCCAAAAATGGCGAAGACGCCGTCGCCAGTCGACTGAACCACGTAGCCGCTGTAGCGGCGGATTGCCTCCACCATCAATCGCAATGCCGGATCGATGATATTACGAGCCTGCTCAGGGTCGAGGTCTTCAATGAGCTCCATCGAGCCCTTGATATCCGCAAACAGCGCGGTAACGGTTTTGCGCTCGTCTTTGCCTGAGAGCCGCGACTCCATCGGCTGCAGGCTGATGGATTTTGAGGCGGCAGTGCTACCTGAATGGGTGGAGTCGCGGGCCAGAGCCGTGCCACAGTCGCCGCAGAATCTGGACGTCGCCGCATTTTCCGCACCGCACCTGGCGCAAACGATGGGCAACGCCGCGCCACACTGGGAGCAAAACCTTTTTGCGACTGGATTTTTGGTTCCGCAGTTTGAACAGAGCATGACTTGCCATCAATGAGCAGCGTTGCCGTTGTGCGAGCTTCTACCGGCGTGAGCCGAGCGCCTCTCTTAGGTCTCGGACTGCCGAAACTGCGCCAAAACGAATCAGATTGGCGTCGGCACAGATGGTTACGAAACCAAACCCCATCGCGATGGCCCGAGCCGCGTACTTGCTCGAATTCGTGTGCAGGCCGGGAATCTTGCCATGGCGATTGGCGCGCTGCGCGATTTCTTCGAGCGTGCGCAAAAACTCCGGTTCTTCGCGATCGGTTCCGGCCGGCATCCCCATCGCCACACCGAGATCATTCGGACCCACGTAAATGCCGTCCACAGTCTCGACCGCGAGAATCTCATCGAGGTTCTTGACAGCATCAGGGGTCTCAATCATCCCCATCACCACGATGGCGTCGTTCACTTGCCTGAAGTAGTCCGCCCCGTAAAGCATCGCGGCTCGCAGCGGTCCTGAACTGCGGTTACCGCGCGGGAAATATCGAGCGCCTGCCGCGAAGGCTCGCGCCTCTGCAGCACTCGTTATCATCGGACAAATGACACCCAATGCGCCGAGGTCGAGCACGCGAGTGATAAATGTCGGATCCGAGTTGGGCACCCGAACCAGTGGCGTAACCTCGCTGGCGGCAAGCGCCGTCAGCAGCTGAAGAAGGTCAGCGTAGTCGATCGCACCGTGCTGCATGTCAATCGTCAGGGAATCGAAACCGGCTCGCGCCATTATTTCAGCAGCCAACGACGTGGGTAAGGTGAGCCAGCCGTTGATGGTCGGAATCCCCTGGTTCCAGCGCTCCCGTATCGAATTTTTCAAAGAAGCAGGCATGGCAAATAACCTGTGGCAGGTATCTCCAAACGCTTACGCGGAAACTCCTGGCGCGGACAGCACCCCGCCGCCATGGAGGGCGCATTGCGGTTAGGCGAACGACCGCAATTTACCACCTCTATCGCACATAACCGGACATAGTACTGCATTGAGCCGTTGCTCAACAGAGGCTGGAAACCGCTGCCATATCCGGTCGGCGCTGTGCTCGGCGCAATCGGGCGTGTGCTGTGCGACAAGGGAGTTGTAGTGAGCGGAATTCCCAAATGGGCTCCGGGGGCGTTCGACGCCGGTCGTCTAACCGGAGAACTTAGATGGTGCACTTCGTCTGCAGATTAACCCGCCGCTGGCCGTCTCGAAAGTACCGTAGGCGCACTCGATTTCTCCGCCAATCGTCGCGTTTTCCAACTGAATGCTTCCGAGGCTGTGAAACCCGTCGTTGAGGAGAACGCTGCCGGCAATCCGAGCCTCATTCAGGGACAAGGCGATGCCGTTCGGATTATCGAATCTGCCCTCGCTGCATACAAGTTCGGCCATTTCGCTGCCGTCCAGCACTACTGCGCCCCGCGCCCTGAAGCTGTTATTCAGCGCCACACGCTTGGACACCTGGGCATTGCGCATCAGAAGAGCGACACCACGACTGTTCCGGAACGACGCTCCCGAAGCAATCAAGCTGCCCCCGATAACAACGTTATCCATTTGCACAGACCCGTCTGCCATGAAACGGGTATGCATATGAATATCGCCGTCAATTCGCGAACCATCGAGTTTCAGCGCGACACCGCCGGAATTGTCGAACGCTCCCCCCACGCATCGAAGATTCCCGTGAATTTCACAGTTACCGAGACACACCGTACCTCTTGCGTAGAACCAGTTTGCCAACAGCACGTCATTGCCAATCACTGTTCCGTCAGCCGCGAGCGCGGAATTCCCGGCGTTGTCCAGGCTACAATTGCTGCAGTAGAGCATTCGCTTGATAGTGGCATCGCGGCAGCTGACTTCGCCTCGCACCTTGAAGCCGTTGCCGAAAATCACACTCATGCCGAATCTGGCATTGTCCATTGAAAGTGCTCTCGACCTCGGATTTTCGAGCATCGCGTGGGCACAGTACAAAAGCCCACCCACATATGAGTGGTTGAGGTTAACTTGTCCCGCGAATGACGAGCCGTTGGCCAAAATGACGTGGCCATCAACGGCGCCGCCTTCCAGGTTGAGAGCGATGCCCAGAGGATTTCTGAAAATACCGCCGACACACGATAAATCGCCCCCGATGCGCGCACGACGAAGACAAATCTCGCCTGCGGCCACCAATCCGTCACCCAAAAAAACTCCTGAAGACACTTCGAGTGATTCGGCCGCGAGGCTCACGAGGTGTGAGCCGGCGAGATTGAGAAACTCCACCGTAGCGCCGTTCAACGTGATGGGAGAATCTATACGGCATTTGACCAGCTCCAATGGATACGCAAAGTGCACCGATGTCAGCTGGATGTCACCGTCGATCCTCGCGCCGGCAATTCTTAACCCGGCCGTTGTTGGTCGCAGCCCCGGTATTGATCCTTCGACAATCGCTCGAATGGTTTCAGCGGTGATTCTGGGTCCACTGAAGTCTCGGCTCGGCTCCGATGCGATATCAGATGGACGATAATCGGCCACGCGCCCGTCACTAACGGCGCGCAAAAGCTCCATTTCGGCTGGCGAAAACGCGTGCCTTTCAGACATTATGCTGAGCTCGGTCCGAGCCAATCGCTGGTGCAGAATCCGGCTTCATATGGTACATCTCCGTTGCTGCTGTGCAGATGGACTGCGGACGACCGAGGATTCAGTATGAGCACGATTGCCTGTGGCATAGCAATTCCACAAACGTTTTCCGCCGCGGTAGATGTCGACCTTATACGCAATTTTGTCGCTCGAGCCGAAGAGCTCGGCTTCGATAGCCTCTGGGTCCAGGAGCAGATTATCTCGGATTCAGCTATTCTCGAGCCGGTGACGCTTCTGACCTACGCGTCCGCCCTGTCGAATAAACTGCGCCTCGGCACCTCAGTGTTGTTACCTGTAGTGCGGAATCCGGTGCAATTGGCCAAGAGTCTTGCAACTCTCGATCAGCTAAGCAAAGGCCGACTGACAGTCGGTGTCGGCATTGGCGGCCCCCATGTTCGGGAAAATGTATTCGGCGTGTCTAATGGTCACCGCGCACGGCGCTTTGTTGAAGGGCTGACGGTCATGAAGGCGCTCTGGACGCAGACGCGGGCAAGTTTCACGGGGGAGTTCTGGCAATTCGCGGATGTTCCGATGGAGCCAAAGCCGGTACAGCAACCCCATCCGCCCCTATGGTTTGGCGCCCGCGACACGATCGGGCTGCGTCGAGCAGCGCGTCTAGGCGATGGTTGGATGGGAGCTGGTTCCTCTTCGTCTGCCGACTTTGCCCAACAAGTCAGTTTGCTGCGCCGTTTCCTCGAGGCTGAAAAGCGTGACCCGACACAATTTCCAATATCCAAGCGGGTGTATGTTGCAATCGACAACGATAAATGGCGAGCAGAGCAGCGCTTGCGGCAATGGTTTGCCGTGCGCTACAAGCGAGCCGAGATGGCTACCCAGGTTTCGCTTTGGGGCAGCCGGCAGGAATGCGTGGAACAGCTCACCCAACTGATCAGCGCAGGCGCCCGGCATCTAATGCTCAATCCGGTGTTCGACGAGATGGAACAATTGGAACAGCTGGCTGAAGTCATCAAACAACTGTGAACAACTTGCAGCACGAATAAAAGTGGCCGAGCTTGACTGTCGCACCGAGTCGCGCCATTTAGCGCTCATCCCATCAGTGCCTTTGAAATACCCTCTCGGGCCAGTTTCACTCGCGCTGGCAGGGAAACTAGCGCACCGACCAGGTCACAAGCTGCTTGCCGGCACGATCAGCCTTGGTATGCACAAAACGGTCGGGATTCGTATAGAGATGCGCGGTGAGGTTACTTTCACCACATTTCCAGCCGAACTGTCGCTCCAGTGCAACGATTAGTTCGCGCACGGTCAATCGCGGATGACGCTTGAGCACGGCAGCAATCATGTCGACTCGCCTCATGCCGCCGTTGCTGCTACGGGCTCCGGTGGGAGAACTCTTCGTCCCGCGTTGAGCGTTCCGTGGGGCATTACCGCGCGCCATTGATGATTTGTGAAGCGCCTTCTCCGTGGACGGGGCTGATGATCTTGAAGTTGCGGTATCGAATTGCAGGCCAGCCACTCCAGTCCGTAACAGTTCGGCAACAGCGATTTGCTCAGAGTCGCAAAGTTCGAGCGCCCGCTTAAGCCCTTCAAGGCGGGTATTAAGGCTTTCGATCTGCTGATTGTGCGACTCGATCTCCTGCTCGACGAGCGAGACCTCCTCGCGAAGTCTCTTCTGATAAGTCTCGACCGAATTCATAAGCTCCTCGTGAGTCACTAATATCGATTGATATAGTCTACTTCTAGCACGATGTGCTGACAGGTCTATAGTTAGAGTTCGAACTTTATCGAATCCCGGTCTGGCGCAGGCAGCGGCCCGTTAGGTGTGCATAGGGTCATGACAAGAGATAGCAAGTTCGACGCCGAGGCTCGCACTCCACTCCACGATCCTTCTCCACCGTTAGGGGCGGAATCAAACTTGAATCATCAACTCACTCACCTATTGCTTCAGGCTTACTTACGCTTTTCGATGGACTCGTAGACATCTATCGTCGCTAAGATCAGCGACTCAAATGTCCTTCCCTCAACCGACTGAATCGGGGGAATTGAAGAATTTAAAGACTCAGGAGGATCAGACCCCAGTAACAAGCTCATACAGTTTTGGGCAATTGACCAGGCCCTGCACACATCACTGTCAGCTGCGCCATGGCTCTACCAGGATCTTGGCATGCTGCTCGGGCGAGGCCAGCGCCGCGAACGCGTCCGCCACACCGTCGACCCCAACTTTGCCGGTTATAAGTTGATCGTAATTGATCCTGCCTTCGGCCAGGTGAAGCAGCGTGGTTCTGAACTCATCTCCGGAGTAACCAAGCACAAACTGGATGCTCAACTCCTTGTTTATTCCCATCATCGGTTCGATTTGGTCGTGCTCCATACAGACTCCCACCACGACCAATCGCGAATTAGCGGGCGCACCTGCCATGAGTGAATCAATCATTCCCGGCACACCCACGCACTCAAAGATGACTGCGGGCCGCAGTGCCGGACCGGGTAACCAAGGAGCCAAAGCCGGAGCCTTGGCTTGATCCTTATAGATCGCCATTTGCTTCCAGCTTTCGAAGGGCGATTGTTCCGCTGGATTGACGATCACGTCAGCACCTATTGCTTCGGCCAGTTGACGGCGGCGCGGGGAAAAGTCCGCAGCAACGATAGGAGCAGAACCATTCAACTTCAGAGCAGCGATCACGGCGAGGCCGACCGGTCCGCAGCCAACCACGAGCGGGACGTCGTCGGGGGTCAAACGAGCCTTTTGCACCGCATGATACCCAACCGCCATCGGTTCGGTTAACGCGGCTCGCTCGCTGGAGAGGTGATCGGGCACTTCGAGCAGCAGTTTCTCGGCAAGACGCATGTACTCGCCATAACCGCCCGGATTCTCGTTCGAATAACCAATCGTCTCGACTCTCGAGCCTCTGAACAGCACCGGCATGGCACATACACGTGTGCCCAATTTAATTCTACGCTGCGTCTCTGGTCCAAAATCGACCAGTTCGGCGCAGAACTCGTGACCCATGACGATATCGCGCTTCGGATCCATGATGAAGGGACCACCCGAACGGCGCGAGACTTCCACCAATCGCTCGGCATGTTTGAGTGCGTGAAGATCCGAACCACAGATCCCGCAGGCGAGGGTTTTGACCAGAACTTCCCCGGGACCGGGGACAGGCACCGCAATGTCGTCAACTACGATCTTCTTGTCACGCATCACAGCAGCTCGCATATTCCCCCTCCCGTTTGACCCCAGGGCGTCCTGCTTCGGCGACGGTTGCCTCGCTCACACGACACTTCGAACGCTCCATCTCGCTGATGCCGGTTTTTCAGCGCACGACGGATTGAGTTGATCGCAGGCAGCATTGTTCAGCAAACCGACAGCATTCGACCAAAAAGTTGACGACTGGCCTTTTACAGCGATACACGGAGTAACGCAACCCCAATTTCTAGCGCATCACCCCAATGGAGGGACAAATGTTTAAGATCGGCAAGCTGTTTCACTTGACACATGTCGTCAGCGACCTGGCGGCGGTTGACGAGTGGTACGACAATGTTTTCGCGGTAACTCGCTTTTATCGGGGGTACGAGAAACTGGCGGGCCGTGACGCCTCCCTGCTAGCGATAGGCGAGGTGATCATGGAACCGATGATGCCCGCGCGGGTGGCTAATCTGCAGAATCAATCAGTCAAAAAGTTTCACGACCGCTTCGGTCAACATTTTCACTCAATTGCGTGGTACGTCGACAATGTCGCCGAGCTATCCGCCAAGCTCGACAGCGAGGGGCTGCGCCTGTTCAACATTGTCGGTAAGCGCGTCAAACCTGGCGAAGAGAGTTTCGCGATTTGGACTCACCCCAAGGAAACGCACGGTCAGCTCGAATTTGCCGTCATTGGCAAGTACACGATCGACCCGCGGCTGCAACCGGCTTGGTCGGCAAACTTCTGGCGTGAACAGCACCCACTCGGCATCGAACGGGCTTCACATATCACTGTCGTGGTTCGAGACTTGCCGGCCGCCAAGCGCCTGTACTGCGACATCCTCGACGGCAAACTATTACACGAAGAGGAGATGGCAGGGCGCAAGCGCAGTGCTTTCGTAGCCATCGGCGAAGATACCGTCGTCGAATTGGCGCAACCGCTCTCCCAGACCGGTCCGGAAGGGCGCGAGCTGGAAGCAAACGGAGAGGGGATTTATTCGGTCACCTTCGCTACTCGCAATTTGACGCGGGCGAAAGCATTTCTGGAATCCAAGCAATTGAAGCCCGAGCCCGACGGCGCTGATGCGGTGGTTCTCGACCAAAACCAAGCCTTTGGCATGGTGGTGAGATTCACCGAACGCCCCGTGCCAAATGATCCTCGTGGTTGAGTTGCGGATTATTTGAGCTCTTCGCTGCCCGATTGCGCCGCCGCAAAGTAAGCCGGCGGCAGAGGTCGCAGTCTGTCACATACGTTCGAGGTTCTCAAATGTTCGGTTCGAAGACGCTGGTTTTGGCTCTTACCGGTTTGGCCCTGATGGGCTTTTCGACATTGCTGTTTGCAGGCGCGGAGCCTATGCATGGGGCAGGTGAGCCTGCGTCAACGTCGTTTAATCAGGCTGCTAGCGCTCAGACTGACAGCAGCCTGAATACGGGCATCCCTCCTGGAACCAGTATTACGATGCAGAATTGGGAACGCTACCGCCAGTTCATGCCGGACGGGATGATCGCACTGTTCGAAGGTAAGTATTTCTGGAAGATGCCGTCAGATGTTCGCATCGATGTCGGCCCAACAATCATCCATTCGCTACCGCGCAACTATTTGGCAGCAACGGAAAAATATGCGGGGCAGGTCAGAATTGTTGAGCTTCCGAACGGAGGCCTCAATTTAACGGGCTATCAGGGCGGAATTCCTTTCCCCTCACCGGCGGAACCTCACAAAGGTTGGAAGATTCTGGCTAATCTCTGGTTCCGATACGTTCCCCATCTTGCGGTCGACACGTACGGCCAGGGTTGCTATGTGGACAGCTATCTAAACGTCAACTGCAACGCCGGTTTACTTCTGTATCGTCAGCTCTCCTTCAATACCGACCCAGGTGTGCCAGCGACCATTCCAGGGGGTGAGGGGAAATTTTTCACCGAATATTTCGAAACGGTCGAGCCAGAACAGGATCGTTATAACGCGAATCTGAAGATCGACTACACGGACCTGTCGCGGCCGGAGGACAGCTACGTTTTTCTGCCATCGCTGCGTCGTTACCAGCCCGTATCAGCACTGGCACGCTGCGCCCCATCATTCGGGGGCGATACCACGCCGGAAGACTTTCGCGGTGGCTACGATTCGAACATGAGCGAAGTGAAGGCGGATTTTCTAGGCGAGAAGAAAATTCTCAACCTAATGGGTTTCGATATGCCAAGTACCGGCTTTCCCGACAACTTCGATATGCCGCTGGGATGGCCGCAACCTTCATGGGGTAAATGGCAGCTCCGTGACGTCTATGTGATAAGCGTAAGTAAGCTGCCGGCATTTGCCCGAGGCTATTGTTACGGCAAGCGCGTCATGTACGTGGACAAACACTTTTATGGGCTGCTCTGGGAGGACCTTTACGATCGGCAGAATCAACCCTGGAAATTTCTCGCGGTGTTCAGGCCTGCTCGGCAAGCTCCCGGCATTGGACCGGTGGACGAAGCACTGTCCTACAATGAATCGATCTGGGATATCCAGCGAAAGCACGCAACCTTTTTTGTCGACCCCCCCAAGGGACATCCCCTGTATCTCAATGAGCAGGCCCCTGCGAGCTATCTCGACATTACCCGATACACCACGCCCACCGG
>JAJPKA010000019.1 GCA_021323945.1 Pseudomonadota bacterium
GCGTGACTGTCGCGCCATAGCGCCCGGTCCTCACGAAACGAGACCGGAACAGGCCCGCGCTTTGGATCGCGGCGATAAGCCTTGAGTGGATCGAGCGGGGCCGGGTCCGCGAGCTTGAGGCTCTGCTGAAGCTGGCAGCGCCTCACGACCAAACGTCCCCGCGCCATCTCCGGGTAGAGATGAATTCGCCGGCTTTGCCAGGTCAGGTAATCGAGGTAACCCGCAGGTGTAGTGCCGTCTTTACGCGGCTGCTCGGGGTTGTCCTGCTCCCACGCCGGCAGATCCTCGCGCCGACTTCGCGGGATGGGGTGATCGCCGTCGTAGCGTACGAGGTTCAGCATCAGGGTCTCAAACAGACTGTCACCCGTAACCAGGATCGAAAAACCGCGAATCAGCGGCGAATCGGAAAAGTAAAACGGCGAGCTCTTGCCGAAGCCAACGGAGTACGCCTGCCGAGCTATCAATCCTCGTGTGGCGTGTGCGGGAGTTAGCGCCGGTGGCGCACCCTCGTAGGTATGATCAAACAAGGTGGTATTATTGCCGCTGGAGAGCTCCTGAAACAGGATCGAAACTGGCTGCGCGCCCGCTCCCGCAATTTCCGGCACCTGATAGAACGGCCGTTCGGGATGGAACAGCTCGAACCGTTCGTGCCATCGCGTGAAGTACGCATCGAGCGTCTCTTTGTTCCATCGCCCCCGCCGCCACAGCTCGAACCATTCGCCAATGCTCGCAGGCCCGAAGTTCCGATGAAGAATCGCGAGCAACAGGCGATGGAGCGCAACAGTGACCAAAGGCGATTCATCGAAGAGCTCGCGGACTTCGTGTGCACGGAGCAGCGCGTCGGCGAGGCTCAATTCCTGCGCGCTGCCGTCGGCCATCACACACGGCACCCAAGGTTCATCGAGCAGGTTAAAATTCGTTCGCATCGCCTTTTTCACCGATCCGCGAGATTACGACACCCAACTCTGGGTCAAGAAGGACTTCGAAATCGCCAACCCGCTCGCGCCCCGACGCGTCGAGCCTGAGCAGCCGATGGTGGCTAAGAAGCGGTGAGCGCCGCCACCCGCGCGGGCGGCGCGATTCATCCTTCAAAAGCGCCGGAGCCAAGCTGCGATGGGTGATTCGGACTTCGCACCGGAGAAATGCGATCGTCTCGTCACGGCTCGGCTCGCGATCCGGATCGAAGGAAAGAGCATCCGCTTCAAGTGCTACAACCGACACCGCAGGACCCTCGGAGAGACGGGTCAGCGCCTGAAGGGTCGGATGCACGTCGGGATTGTCCTCGTCGAGGCTGGCGTTCTCTTCGAACAATGATTCGTCGTCGGGAGCTGGAATCCGATTCTTCTTGGCAGCAGTTTCGTATTTGCGACGCTCAGCTCTCAGGTTAGACTCACTTTCAGTCCAGACCTTCCGGAGTGATTCCGAGGCGTTTTCGGGGCAGGCAACGTTCTCGCCGTAAACGAACTCTATGAGCTGCTCTACATCCCCCGGAACGTCGACGAATTTGCAGTCAGCAATCGCAATCCATGAGCGGAGAAGAATATGGCGATCGTATACCGCCTCAGTGCCGCCGCCGAAGTCCGGAACGCCGTCGCGAAGCCCAGGCGTGAGCAGGAGCATCCGTGGCGCGGCGAGGTGTTTGGGGCGCGCGCGCTCATGGCGATGCAACCGCCCGGCGCGCTGAAGGAGCAGATCCACGGGCGCGAACTCGCTCACCATGAGGTCGAAATCGAGGTCGAGACTCTGTTCAATGACCTGGGTTGCGACGATTACCGCGCGGTTGGGGCGCTTGACCTCGCGAACGTTACCTTCGCCGAGATCGACGGACGCACCTTCCTTGCCGAAACGCACCAGCGCGCGTTTCTCGCGAAGATCGCGCTGCTCGAACGGGTAGCGCGCATGGAAGAGCATTAATTCCGGTTCGCCGTCATCCGCGGCGTTAGGAAAGAAACGCTTCAGCGATCGGTACACTTCTTGTGCGCGGTCCACGGTGTTGCATATCACGGCTACGCAGCCGCCACCGTCGAGTATCGAGGCAAGCCACTCGCCGAGAGATACCGGGTCGAACCATTCAAGAGCGATACGACGACGTGAGCGCTCGCTCACGGAAATCCCGCGTGCATTCCGGCCGTGCGCATTCACCCACATGAGGCGCGGATAAGGCGGACACGATGATGCGGCGAGAGCGCGCTCCTCGTGGCCCAGTCCCTCCATATAAGCCCTGGCCAAGGCCTCGCGTCGGACGGATGGCAGCGTCGCGGAGAGCAGCACGACCGACGAGCCTAGCGATGCGAGCCATTTAAGCAACCGCTCCATCAGTGTCGCCATATACGCGTCGTAGGCGTGGACCTCGTCGATGACGACCGTCTTGCCTGCGAGGCCGAAGAGGCGAACGAAGTAGTGCCTCGTCTGCAGGACGGCCATCAGCGCCTGGTCCACGGTGCCGACTCCGAAGGGAGCCAAAAGCCCCCGCTTGCGGTAAGTAAACCACTCTGCCGCGACAACCGTTGACGCGAGGACGTTGTTCTCGGAGTCGCTTTCAGCCTCACCGTAGATCCTGGAGGGGCGGTTCGCCTCGGCCTTTGCGAGCAGCGTCTGAAACTCTGCCGATAAAGCGGCGTGACCGTGAAGAAGCTGAAGGTTGACCTCGCCGACGCGCGCTTTTTCAAGAAACACACGCACCCGCGAGAACATCTGATTGCTCGTGGCTTGGGTCGGAAGCGCGAAGTAGCATCCGTGCTGACCGACCCGAGTGGCGAAATGCTGCGCGAGGTACATCGCGGCTTCGGTCTTTCCCTCGCCCATCGGCGCTTCAACGATGAACAGCGCTGGCCCCGAGAGGTCCGATGCCATTTCGATCGTTGCGCACTGGAGCGCGTTGGGCGCGATATGCAGAAACAGGGATTCGAAGTTTGTCGCGGAGGAAACGGCGGCGTCGGCAAGCCATCCAAGCTCACGCACGGCGCATTCGGCATGCCGTGCGGATTCGACAGCGTACCTGTCAGGGGCGAGAGTGCCGGGGTCGGTGCCGGGCACGACGGCGTACGGGAAATAGTTCTCCATCGATCCGATCCAGTCGGCCACGGAAACGAATCCGGCGAGCGCTATCGCGGTGGCGCCATCGGGTATCGGCGGCGGACGCTCGGGTACGCCAACGATCTTTGCCAGGACGCCAGCGATTGCTGTCCGAAGATCCTGCCAGGCTGTATTTCCGATGGCGCTGGCGCCGGCCTTTTTAACCCCTTGGAGGTCGCTGCTTGTCGCGAAACGGCCATGATGGGCACCGCTAATGCGGGCGAAGAGTCGGGACGCCTCAGGCGAAAACCCATAGCGCTCTGTCAGGATCTCGGGCAGGACGGTTGCGGTTATCGCTCCATGGGCCTGGGGAGCCCGCAATCGGGGGCAGGATAGGCCCGCCTTAGTTAGCCGATCGCGAACGGTCTTATGCTCTGGGGGCGAAAAGCTTGTATGCAGTTGGAACGCTGGCGAGGCTTTTCCGAGATCATGGAGTCCGATCAGAAATCCGAACCACCCCTCGGGCATCGACGACGCCTGTGCTTTGAACTTTGCTTGACAATGCCGGTAAAGTGTAATCGCCACATGGGCGACATCGATCATGTGGCATACCAATGGATGGTAGGAGTCGATCGATTTCCACTTTCCCCAGGGTGTGAGCAGTTTCTCGCAGGTCAATGCATCCTCTCCGCGGACGGCGCGAGGTCATGGCCTCGCCTTTCCTGTATTAGAGATAGCAACACAAAACTCTACATCCTCAAAGTTGATGGCCGTGTTTTGCGGTTTCGCGGTATCGAGTGTGTAAGGCGGAATTGAGGGGAAAAAAGGCGACAATGCACCGTTGAAATGCCCCCACCTCGTCAGCCGTTACCGGTTGCTGTTCGCTAGCCAAGACTCCCCGCGATCTCGAAGCCGCTAGGCCTCCTCCTGGACCGTGAGCACGATGCGTTTTGGAACCGCG
Organism: Pseudomonadota bacterium; assembly: GCA_021323945.1. Taxonomy (GTDB): domain Bacteria; phylum Desulfobacterota; class Binatia; order Binatales; family Binataceae; genus JAMXLL01. The sequence goes on from JAJPKA010000019.1 coordinate 3,977, forward strand.
CCGCCGTCAAATGCGCTCTTCGTCACATAGACGCTCGTGATTGCCGCGTTCGGATCGGGTGAATCGAACCGGTAGGGCGGAAATACTCATTCCCCGCGTTCTGAGGCTCGCCGGTGAGAAACAACCATCCCGGGCGCCCGGCGTTTTGCGCTTTGGCAAAATCGAGCAGTTGCCGGGGACCGTCATGTTCGGGATCAAGCGTAATCGAGACAATCTCGACTTGATTCCCCAACTCCGATTCCAGTTTATCCGCCACCTTGCTCAGCTTTGCGGTCATGAGCTCGCACGGCCCCGGACAGGTCGTGTAGATAAAATCGACCAGCACCAGACGGCCCTTCAAGTCGGCAAGATTGACCGAATTGCCATTTTGGTCGACGAGCTTCACACTGGGCAGACAATTTTCCCGGCTGCCGGGGCCGAAGGCGCCCGGCGGCATCATCTCACTCCTCGGTCTGCATGCGCTCAGGGCGAGGGTCAGGCTCAGGGCAACGAAAAACGCGACCCGCCTTGAGTTCCACTTCTTCCCAAAAGCATCGCGGCCCATCTCTCGGCGGCGGTTGGAGATGGAGCTTTCCCTGGCGGACCGCTCACAGAACAGGAGGGAGTGGAATTTTGTGGCGGCGCTGTGAAAACACCTCGTTGTCTCTCTACCCATTGGCGAAACTCCAACCCGTTGCTAACGATCACACGAAATCGCAGACAGACGCAGCCGCAACCGCAGGATACGTCGCATGAACCGTCGAGCCGGCCTCGATGCGTTCGGTAACAAGCAGTGTGCGTGCCCTGCCCGGAACCACGTCGACCCGTTGTTCCATTCATGGCAGCCAGAAGCTGTGGAGCGCATCAGCCGAGGTTAGCTCCAGACGCACTGTTCATTTTTCGGGGATATGCAATTCATTTGCAGCCTTGACCCCGAGCTCGGGTTCGTCAAATTCCCACCACCACTCGTGCGCAGTCACCTTGAGCTCGATCCGCGTGAGTGCGGTATCGGTGGTGCGCCTCGCTTTCCCGTTAGTCAGGTAAAACCAAACGGCGGCCATCGCCACAATGGCAACGCTCAGCCCTGGTGCGAGTTTCATCACCGAGCTCTACTGCTCCTTCAACGACCCATTGACGCGGTTAGCTGCGCCATGAAGGCGGCGAAGTCGCGCCCACGCTCCCCTGCGCCCTGATAGGCTGCGCTCTCGCGCCGCGCCAACTCATCGCTCTATTAGTTGCGAGTTTCTTATCGTTGTTGCGGCCCGCTGAGGCAGGCTTGGTGGCATGCCAGTTGATGTACTGATTCATGTAGTCGTACTCGGTCCACACCATTCCTCCCGCCCCGCTGGGCAGCAGTGACGGAGTCGCTACCTCGAAGACACCGCACCCGCAGGCACACGCACGCGCCAAGCTGGGCGACAGTTCAATGAGAGAAACGGTTAAAAGCACTATCAGCGTCCTCGCAATTTTCCTGGGCGCGATCGTGCGACCCAGCACACTCCTGCAATTGGGCTGCATGATTTCCTCCCCGCGTCGGTGGGCCCACACGGGCCGCGCCGACACCGCCGCGCGCCGCACGGCTACGCGGCAGCCGCGTCAAAGAGTGAAGGTTGTTTCTGGAAAAAGCGCTCTTAGATGAGCGCCTTCGGGGGCGGGGAATCGGGTGCGATCGCGAGGTTCGGGAACTTATGTACCACCAGCTCGGGGGCGTAACCCTGTGGGGCCATAGCCACCCTCAGCAGAGCCGTTGCTGGGCGGGCGACCGGCGTTCCGGACGCTTCCACGAAGCTCTGTAGCGGATGACAGATGTTGAGTGTCCAAGATGGTCCTTCTGAACGCTGCACCGGGATTATTCCAACCGTCAGCGGCAAACCCCCGAGCAGCAGCATGCAGGCCAGAACCGCGCAAAGAACGCGCCGCTCTGTTTTCGTGCTTGCCGCCTTTGAGATAATCATTGCCGCGAGGTGTTAGAAAAGATCTCGGCCGCGTTCCAGGTCTTTAACGCTAACTCTTACGGTCCTTCCAGCTTCGCTGTGTGCCAACGTCACCGGCACACACGAAGCTTGCCCTTTCGCTATCTCGCTTAGCCGATAGCGATTTCCGCAATAGCCGCAGATTACGTAATGGCCGGATATGGTATAGCCCTTGTGAAACTTGAAGCATTGTTCACAGGCGTCGAAGACGGTGTAGAGGCGGCCTCGGGAGTCGCGAGCAAGCAGAAAGCGCAGCTTCTTGCCTGCGGCATCTTTGAAAGTAAACGCCCTGGCAGCATCAGGCGAGATCTCGTCGGCCTGGATTGTTAACCAGCCGGCATTGGGCGAAGAAAGAACGCCCGCGCGTTCCTCAAAGCCCGCGTGACCCACAATGGCGAGTACAGCCGCGGTCAAAGCGAGCACTCCTATGAACAGCGGCCGACGGAACATGCTCGAATCGCATGTTCTCACCGGGAATCCCGCAAGTCAACGCTTCTCCCCTCGCGCGGCGGATTCGGCTAAGCTCCAGCCGTGAGTCCCCTTATCGTGGTGGGTTACGGACAACCTTCCAGATATCATCTGAAATTGCTCCCCAAGTATCATTCAAACTCCCACCCTCCGGTTATCCCGGTGTGTTGGGGGGGTGCGCGACGGGTCAGCGCCCCTCGCCGCTCCGCGTGAAAATCCACGCTCATCATGAGGCCGCCGGCGCTTCGAGCCCAGGCTTGAAGCAGACCGAGCTTGAGTTTTTTCTTGAGCCTGAAGCTCTCTCCTTCTGATATTCATCGTGATCGAATGATGGAGCAGCCGGGTCGAGGATCGCACCGGCTCATCCCCGAAGACTTCGCCCCCTGCGCCGGGACTCTCGCTACTGGTAATGCTTATCGAACCGCGCTCTTAGCCACCGAGACCAGCTGGAAGAACACATCGGCGGAAGCAAATCGCTCACATCCAACGAGGTTTTCGTTTATCACAAAACGACGCTTTTCAATAACAAGGAGTGAACCTCACCCAGGGCGTTGTGGCCGAAGCCGTGCACAGCCGAGTGGAGATCCACTCTGTGTCAGAGGAGGCAACCGGGGCAAGCGATCGTCGCTCCGTGCATCGGATTCACGGGGCCGGAGCCTGAATGCGCCGGCTTAGCTCGCACATTGGTCCTTTTCCGCGACGCCTTGACAGGGGGCGTCTGCGTTCGCTAGTAATGCCGACGTTGTTTTGACCGTTTTGGGTGCCCGATAGGGCATAACAGGGAAGCCGGTGAGAGGCCGGCGCGGTCCCGCCACTGTATGTGGGAAGCCGCTCTTTGTAGAAGCCACTGAGGTCGACTTGACCTGGGGAAGGCGAAAGGGCGGCGATGAGGGTGGAAGCACCCTCTGAAACCACGAGCCAGGAGACCTACCCAAAACGATCGGACGCAAGACTCCGCGTGGAAACGGAGTGTCCGTCAGCCCGCCTCAGCCTCAAAGACGACCCTCGTTTCCATGCGAAACGAGGGTTTTTTATGCTGCAACACCTTCGGGAAGGAATCGATACCGCGTCGCGGAACGTAGTATCGCCCAGCTCAGCGCCGGCCGCCGCAAGATGGCACGCGCGGGCGTTTTGATTGTCGGTCACGGGAGCCGCGAGGCCATCGCGAACGCGGAGTTCGAGGGGCTGGTCGATCGGGTCCGTGAGCGGCGGCGGGAGTTCGAGGTCCAGCGCGCCTACGTGGAACTTGCCGCACCTACGCTGGCCGATGGTCTCAACGCGTTGGCGACCCGCAACGAGCGGGTGGTCGTCGCACCTTTGTTTTTGTTCACTGCGGGTCATGTGAAGAATGACATTCCGTTAGCGCTGGCTGCGGCGCGGCGGCGGTTTCCCAAAGTCCGCTTTACCGCCGCTCGCGTGCTCGGCGTCCATCCCGTGATGGCAGAGCTGGCCTTCGAAAGAGCGATGGAAGTTGCCGACGGTGGGGTCGATGCCAGGCGGACTGCCTTGGTAGTCGTCGGACGGGGCTCCAGTGACCCCGACGCAAACGGTGACTTCTTCAAGTTGGCCCGGCTTCTGGGAGAAGGACACGACTTCGCCTGGGTGGCCCCGGCGTTCATCGGCATCACGAGACCACTGTTCAGCGAAGTGATCGAGCTAATCGCGCGGGCACGTCCGCAGAAGATTCTGGTGGTTCCATATTTTTTGTTTGCCGGCCGTCTGATCGCGCAGCTTGAGACCGCGGTCGAGGAGTTCCGCACTCACCATCCCTGGATCAAGACCACTCTTGCGCCCCATCTCGGCATCCATTCGAAGCTGCTCGAGGTTCTCGACGAGCGGCTGGACGAAGCTCTAAGTGAGCGCGCCCCGCTACCCTGTGATAACTGCCAGTACCGGGTGCCGATCGGCGCGATCACCGAGCAGGTCGGTGGATTCCGTTCCCTGCTATGGAGCGCCCGCCATATGGAAACGCACGCCCAGGCCATGCCGCACGTGCACGCCCATCGGCCGATGAGCAGACACGTCCTGGTCTGCGGAAATGTTGACTGCGCAGCGCGCGGCAGTATCGCGCTTATCGCTGAGTTGCGCCGGGCGCTGCGCCGCGCCGGCCGGGAACGCGAAATCAGAATCACCCGCACCTCATGTATGGGTCGCTGCGGCGAGGGGCCAACCGTAGCGGTTTATCCCGATGGCATCTGGTACCGCGGCGTGACCCCGGCAGACGCGCACGAACTGGTGGATTGTCATCTGGTCGGTGACCGGCTGGTGGCGCGGTTGGTCGATGCGATTATGCAATGAAGGCGAAATGAAATGGCTTGTCATGAGATAGCGGCATTGCGGCTTGGGCTGATGCGGCTCCTCGGGGTCAAGGACGAAGCCGCGCGGCAGCACGAACTCGCCGAACTGGGCGAGGCCAGGGCTCGGTCGGGGGTCCTCCATTCGATGTGCGAAGCGAGCGATTTGAACAGCTTGTGCCGCTTCTACGAGGCGGCAGTGACATCGCTCGAGGAGCGGGTGGCGGCGGCCAGCCCGGAAGATCCCCAGCTCGCCTATTTGCGGAGCCTCATAATCCTAGCCAAGAAAGTCGAACTCGATCTTTCCAACCAGCTTGAGGCTTTGACCCGTCTCTTCCACGACCTCGAGCAGATGCACGACTTCGTACACGAAATCTACCCGGTGGACTGAAGATGGCCGAAGCTCGATTGGCGCGCGTAATTCAATCGGAATCGATCGGACCGCAGGCGCGGCTGCTCAGCCTCGCGATGGCGCGCGGCGAGCTGGGGTTTGTCGGCGGCCAGTACATTATCGTTAACACAGGGATCGAGCTTGCCGGCGGCAAACTGGCCAAACGTGCCTATTCGATCATTTCGAGTGACACTCAACAGTCGCAGTTCCAACTGGCGGTGCGGCGTATCGGCCAGGGGCCTGGCTCCAACTTTATGCATCGGATCGCCGTTGGCGCCGAGCTGCCCTTCAGCGGGCCGTGGGGAAAATTCGTGGCCGAGGCAGGTTCGGGGCCGCGGCTGGTCTTCGCGACCGACACCGGGATCACGGCCACGCTGGGGCTGCTGCGCGGACGGCGATTCCGCGAGTCGGCGGTCGATACGACCGTGGTCTGGTTCGTCGAAGCGGACGATTACTTTATCCCGGCCGCCTTCGCCCGCGAATCCATAGCGGCGCCGCGGATTACTTTCGAGGTGATTGCCGCACCGCCGCCCGGACATCCCCAACGCCCGGTGCAGGCTCGTGCGCTGGTCGATCGGCTGGTGACGAAGCAGCTGCCGGACCAGGTCTATCTGGCGGGCGATGGAGCGTTGATTTACCCGCTGCGCGATCACCTGGCGAGCGTCGGTGTAAGCGCCGACCGAATTCGTCTCGAGGCGTTCTTTAATAACCCAGAGCGACGCATCTCGATCTCAGGGTCACGGCTCACTGATGGCTGAAATCGACGTGTCACCGCGCAACCGAAGAGGTCTCAGAACCGGGTTCACCACCGGCGCCTGTGCCGCGGCTGCGGCCAAGGCTGCGGCTCGCTGCCTGGTCAGGGGCACGTCGTTGACCGAGATCGAAACCACTTTGCCCAACCGGATGAAGGTCACGTTTGCGCTCAAGCGCTGCGAAAGCGCGAACGGCGCCGCCGTTTGCAGCGTAATCAAGGACGCGGGCGACGATCCGGATTGCACTCACGGCGCCGAACTGGTCGCCGAGGTCAGGCTGCGCGCTGAGGGGGGCGTCGAGGTGTGCGGCGGCGCCGGGGTCGCGGTGGTGACCAAGCCCGGACTGGGCCTAGAAGTGGGCGGTCCCTCGATTACCCCGGCGCCGCGCCGGAACATCATCGAGATGGTCGACGAGGAGCTGGTCGGCAGCCCCTGGCGAGGGGCGATCGTGACCTTAAGCGTCCCCGGCGGGGAGGAGATGGCAAAGCAGACGATCAATGCCCGGCTTGGCCTGATTGGCGGAATCTCAATCCTCGGCACCAGCGGAATCGTGCGCCCCTATTCCACTGCGGCCTTCCGCGCGAGCGTGGTGCAGGCGATCGATGTTGCCGCTGAGCGCGGCCTTGACGAGCTCATTCTGACAACCGGCGGGAAATCAGAGGCATACGCGATGAAACTGTTCCCGCACTTGCCGGAGGACGCCTTTATTCAGATGGGCGACTTCGTGGGAACCGCGCTCAAGCATTGCCAGCGCCGGGCGATTAGGCGGGCGATTATTGTGGGAATGATCGGCAAGCTGTCAAAGATGGCGGACGGGCGGATGCAGACCCATGCCGCCGGTTCCGAAGTAAACATGGAGTTGCTGGCGAGCCTCGCCTCGCAACTGGGCGCGAATGACAACCTGTGCCGCGAAATTCGCGCCGCCTCCACCGCACGCCGCGTACTGGAGCTCTGCTCGGCGGAAAAACTCGCCATCGCCTCGCTCATCTGCCGGCGCGTGGTGGAGAACGGAACGCGTCACGCAGGCGGCGACCTTGAGGTTCAGGCCTGGATGGTGGACTTCGAGGGCCGTTTGCTCGGCCATTATCCGCCAGACGCCAACAGATTGGGGTAAGCGACATGAGCGATATGCGTCAGATGACGGCGTTGGGCCGCAACATCGAAGAGGGCAGTTTTGCCATCATCGACCGCGAGGCTGGAGGGCATGGGTTCGACCCCGCGCAGTGGCAGATCGTCCGTCGTGTCATCCATGCTACCGCCGATTTCGAGTTCAAGGATTTGATGCGTTTCCATCCCCGGGCGGTCAGCGCGGGGATCGCTGCCGTGCGCCGGGGCGCTCCCATCGTGGTTGATGTCAAGATGATTAGCGCAGGTCTCAACGAGGAGCGCCTGAAATTTTACGGCTGTGCGACGCATTGCTTTATCTCCGACGATGACGTGATCGCCGCAGCCAAAGCCAATAACAGTACCCGTGCCATCGAGGCGATGCGCAAGGCTGGGCGCCAGGGACTGCTCGACGGTGCGATCGCAGCGATCGGCAATGCTCCGACGGCGCTGGTGGAGACGGTGCGGCTGATCGAGCGGGAAGGCCTTCGCCCCGCGCTGGTGATCGGGGTGCCGGTGGGTTTCGTCTCGGCAGCGGAATCCAAAGAGGCCGCCCTCGGCCTAGACGTCCCGTATGTGGTCGCGCGGGGACGCAAGGGCGGCAGCGCGATTGCCGTGGCGATAATTCACGCTCTGCTCCTTCTTGCCAAGGAGAAGGAACTATGAAGTTGCGTCCTATCACCATCGTGGGAATTGGCGACGACGGCTGCGCCGGGCTTTCGAGCCGCGCGATGGGAGCAGTGTCGGCGGCACATGTGCTGGCGGGCGGCGAGCGTCACCTGGCTTTTTTCCCACAATTTGAGGGCGAAAGGATCGTGCTCAAGAATGGGCTCGCGCATGCGCTCGACCGCATCGCCGAAGCCGCCAACGAGAACAACGTCTGCATTCTGGCCTCGGGCGATCCGATGTTCTTTGGAATCGGCGCGACAGTCATCCGGCGGCTCGGCGCCGAGCACGTCGAGGTGCTGCCCCATCCGAGTTCGATGCAATTGGCGTTCGCCCGCATCGGGATGAAGTGGGATGACGCGGTCTTCATCTCGCTGCATGGGCGAAGCTCGCAGGGCTTTGTCACGCGACTAAGAAGCTGTGCGAAGGTCGGCGTTTTCACCGATCCGGACAACACGCCTCAGCGCCTGGCTGGTGCGATGCTGGAGCACGGTCAGGTCGGCTGGCGCGCCTGGGTGTGCGAAAATCTCGCCGGGCCGGACGAGCGGATCAGGGCATTCTCGGTGGTTGAGTTGGCCAACTGCGCGGATATTGGGCCGCTGAATTTTCTGGTACTCGTGCGCAATGAAGAACAGAGCTGGCGACCGCCACCGGCCATCCCGTTCATCCACGAGGATGATTTTGCCAAGCGCGTACCGAAAAAAGGCCTGATAACCAAACGTGAGGTGCGGCTCCTATCGCTGGCCGCGATGCGCATTCGTTGCGACAGTGTGGTCTGGGATATTGGAGCCGGCTCCGGTTCGGTGTCGATAGAGGCGGCGATGCTGGCACCACAGGGACGCGTCTATGCCATTGAACTGGATCCCGAAGGAATTGAACTGTGCCGTGAGAACCTCCGCGCCCACGCTATCGACAATGTCCAGCTGGTCGCCGGACGTGCCCCCGAGGCACTTGCCGACCTCGAAGCCCCCGACGCGGTGTTCGTCGGGGGAAGCAAGGGAAGCATGGACGAGATCGTCGAAGCCGCATTGGAGCGGTTACGTCCGGGAGGCCGGCTGGTAGCCAACGCAATCACGCTGGAAAACTCCGCAGAGATTCACACCGCCCTGCGCAAACGCGGGATCGTTCCGGAGGTAACTCTGCTGCAGGTCGCACGGGCGCAGCCGCTTGCTCGTTATTTGCGTTTCGAAGCACTCAATCCGATCCAAATCTTTGCTGCGGAAAAACCCTCAGCCGGAGGCAGTTCGGTATGAACTATGGAACGCTGTACGGCGTCGGTGTCGGCCCTGGCGCGCCTGACCTGCTGACCCTACGAGCCGTGGAAACGCTCCAGCGCGTCGACGTCATCGCCCTGCCGCGGAGCTCAGACTACGGTTCGTCGACAGCCTGGCGAATAATCGAACCGGTTGTCGGCAAAAGGAGCAATCAAGAGCGCCTTTTTCTAACCTTTCCGATGAGCAAAGAACCGGCGCGACTGCGCCAGGCGTGGGACGCCGCTTTCGCCAAAATCGGCGAACGACTCAAAAGCGGCCGCTCGGTTGCATTCGCCACCGAAGGCGATCCTTCGCTCTACAGCACGTTCGGCTATCTGCTCGGGGAGGCGCCGCGCCGATGGCCAGGGATTCGGGTCGAAGTGGTGCCGGGGGTCTCATCGATCGCGGCTGTGCCCGCCGTGCTGGGCGCTCCGCTCGCCGACGGGCTCGAGCGAATTGCAATCATTCCGGCCAACTACGGGGTCACGGATCTGGTCACCATACTGAACACCTTCGATACCACCATTCTGATGAAAATCGGCTCGGAGATGCCAAAAGTCATCGAAGCGCTGGAGCGCACGGGGCTGTTGCACAAGGCAGCCTACGTGGCGAAGGCCACGATGCCGGAGCAGAAAGTGACGACCGATCTGCGGGCGGTCCGCGGCGAGCGCGGCGACTGCTTCGCGATGATAGTGGTCGCGCGCCGTGAGCGCAGCGGCGTGCTTGCGGGGGAAGTTTCGCCCAACGCCGCGCTGGCCCAGCGGTAAGTCGAAGCAAAATGCCACGCAAGCCCTTTGCAATCTACGCCATCACGCGTCACGGGCTCGAAATCGCTACCCGGCTGGCAGAGACCTTCACCAACGCCGACACTTACGTCTCCGAGAAACTGCTGGCGACGGCGCGCCAGGAGCCGAAACTGGCAAACGCCCTCGCGCTCAAGCTGCCGATGGGACCGGCACTCGCGGAAACGTTTTTCGCCTATGACTGCCATGTGTTTATCGTCAGCATCGGCGCGGTACTGAGGTTGCTCGCGCCGCTGATTCGCGACAAAAAGAGCGACCCCGCGGTGGTCTGCGTCGATGACGCCGCGCGCTTCGCGATCTCGGTGCTTTCGGGCCACGTTGGCCGCGGCAACGTTTTCACCGAGCGGGTCGCTGCAGCGCTGGGCGCGCAGGCGGTGATCACCACCGCATCCGACGCCATCGGCACGCTCACCGTGGACATCCTCGGCCGGGAACTGGGCTGGACGCTTGACGATCCGGATCGCAACGTGACGCGCGGGTGCGCAGCCGTGGTCAACGCCGCGCCGGTCATGTTCGTGCAGGAGACGGGAGAGCCCGACTGGTGGCCGATGGACCGGCCGCTACCGCCGGGCGTGCGTTACTCAACGGCATTGGAGGATGTCGATCCAGACGTCTTCGAGATTCTGCTGGTGGCCACCGACCGCGATTTTCGCAAGACCCATCCGCGCCACTGGGAGAACGCCGTGATCTATCGCCCCAGAAGCCTGGTGGTGGGAATCGGCTGCGACAAAAATACGCCGCCAGAGCTGGTGGAGAAAGGGGTGGCCAAGGCATTCGAGACCCATGGGCTCTCGCTCAAGGCGGTGAAGACGCTCGTCACGATCGACAAAAAGTGTGACGAACCAGCGATTCTGGCGCTTGCTGAACGGCACGGATGGCCGCTCGAGGTCCATTCGGCCGAGGAGCTCGACGCCGTCCAGGGGATCGAGAATCCCTCCGAAACCGTCCGGCGTCACGTCGGTACACGCGGTGTAGCGGAACCTGCAGCGCTGCTCGGGGCGCGCGCCGAACGGCTGCTCGTTCCCAAGCAGGTCTATACCGAGCCCGGCGCGGGAAGATCGATGACTGTCGCCATCGCGCGCATCCCATTTCCAAAGCGCAGGATGGAGGTTGGCAATGCCTGAGGTGAAGGGCGTTTTGTCCGTCGTTGGAATCGGTCCCGGAGCGCAGGACCACGCGACCCCTGCCGCTACTCGCGCGATTGCCGACAGCGAGCTGATTGTCGGGTACACCACCTATCTCAAGCTGGTGGCTGAGCTGATCCGCGGCAAAGAGATCGTACGGAGCGGGATGACGGAGGAGATTGCCCGGGCGCGCGCCGCCGTCGAACGCGCCCGAGCCGGCGCCAAGGTCGCCTTGATTTCGTCAGGCGATGCCGGAGTTTACGGAATGGCCGGTCTAGTGTTCGAGGTGCTGCGCGATATTGGATGGAAGCGCGGCGACTCGCCCGAGCTCCGGATCATACCCGGCATCACCGCGCTCAGTTCGTGCGCCGCGCTGATGGGCGCGCCGTTGGTGCACGATTTCTGCGCGATCTCGCTGTCGGATTTGCTGACGCCATGGCCTCTCATCGCGCGGCGAATCGAAGCGGCGGCGGCGGCCGATTTCGTGATCGGACTTTACAATCCGGCAAGCGGCCGGCGTACGCGGCAGATCGTCGAAGCGCATTCAATCATCAGAAGGTATCGCCAGCCGACGACGCCGGTTGCTCTGGTGAAGAGCGCCTATCGGAAACTTCAGCGGACGGTGCTCACCGATCTGGATCACTTTCTTGACTATGAGATCGGGATGCTCACCACGGTGATCGTGGGATCGAGCAACACGTTTGTGTTCGAAGGCTACATGGTCACGCCGCGTGGCTATTCGAACAAATACACTTCACAGGGCGAGCTCCTGCCGGGTCAACGGCCGGGGCGTTCGCTGGTGCTGGAATCCACATCCGAGCAGACGGAGGTTGAGTGATGGCGCGGGTGGGACGACTGGCCGGCGCGATTCTCGCCGAAACCGGCGGCAGATTCTTTCTTATCGGCAATACCAAGGAGCCATGCGATTTCGAAGCGGTGGGCTTCGAGCCGCCCGCAGCGATCGATGCGCTCAAACGGCCCTATGTTGCGTTGACGGCGCGGCGGCCTGTCGAGATAACTCCGCCCTGCCTGACTCTCGACCTGGAGGGTGAATCGCTTGCAGCGACGCTCGCCGAACGACTGCTGATCGAGCGCAATGGCTCGGTCAGCGAGCGGCTCTGGCGGCTCGTTATCGATCCGAGCGGAGAGGAGGCGGTTCCCACGGAGCGGCCGGTTGAAGCCCGCTGGCTCGGTGAGATACCCGCGCCCATCTGGAAGATCGTACGCGATACGGTGCTGCGCTGTCTGTAAGAAGAACGATGAAGGTTTACATCATTGGCGCGGGCCCTGGGGACCCCAGGTTGCTGACGCTGCGCGCGGCTGAGCTGATTTCATCCTGTCCGGTAGTGCTTTATACCGGCTCGCTGGTGCCGCGCGCGGTAATCGCGATGGCTCGGGCCAATGCTGAAGTGATCGACTCCTCCGGAATGACACTGGATGAAATTACCGAGGTGATGGTGCGCGCTCGCGATGCCAACCAGAATGTCGCCCGGGTCCATACCGGGGACCCGCTGATTTTTGGTTCAACTGCAGAACAGATGCGCCGTATGGAGCAGCTCGGAATTGAATACGAGGTCGTGCCCGGTGTGACCTCCTTCAGCGCCGCCGCCGCGGCATTGCGCCGTGAACTGACCCTGCCGGAACTGAGCCAGACCGTAATTTTGACCCGGGCCGAAGGGCGAACGCCGATGCCTGAGCGCGAGAAGCTCGGCGAACTTGCCCGCCATCACGCTACCATGGCGCTATTCCTCAGTGTCACGTTGTTGCGTGAGGTCTGCGAGTCACTGATTCCCGAATACGGCGCAGATTGCCCGGTCGCCGTGGTTTACAGGGCCACCTGCCCGGAGCAGAAAATTGTGCGTGGAACGCTCGGAGACATTTTGCTCAAGGTCAGACAAGCGGGGATCAAAAGTCAATCGATCATCATCGTGGGGCGTACGCTGACCGCGAACGATTTTGCCGATTCGCGCCTGTATGCTCCTGACTTCAGCCATCGGTTCCGCAAGGCAAAGGTCAGAGCGGAATAGCACCAATGTCCGCACGGGGCATCGTTTATCTGGTTGGGGCTGGACCGGGCGACCCGAGGCTGCTGACTTTGCGTGCGCTTGAATTGATTCGGTCGGCTGAAACGGTCGCCCACGACGAACTGATATCGCCCGAGATCCTGGCGCTCGTTCCGCGGCGCACCGAACTGATTGCCGTTGGACGCCGGCATGGGCGCGGAGCGATCGCTTATCGACTCCATCCCCGCGTGCTCGAGCGTGCTCGCGAGGGGCGCGCAGTAGTCCGATTGAAGTCTGGCGACCCACTAATCTTCGGTCGCGGAGCGGAAGAGGCCGAGGAACTAGCCGAAGCCGGCATTCCATTTGAAATCGTTCCGGGCGTGTCGGCCGCCGTGGGCGCGGCAGCCTACACCGGAATCCCTTTAACGCATCGCCACCATGCGTCCAGCGTGACTCTGCTGACCGGCCATCGGGCGGCAGCAATGGGCCAGGGCTCGCGCGGGACTATAGTCCTTTATATGGTTGCTCATCGACTGAGAGAGAACCTTTGCCGATTGGTGTCCGAAGGTTGCGACCCGTCAACACCTGCGGCATATATTGCAGCAGCCACCACATCGAAGCAGCTTGTGATTTCGGGTACACTGGCCGATCTCGCCGACAAGGTCGGGGTCGAGCGCCGGGCCGATCCCGCATTGGTTATCGTAGGCAGCGTGGTTACACTGCATGACCGAATCCGATGGCTGGAAAAGCTGCCGCTCAGGGGGCGCCGTGTGCTCGTCGCTCTTGCCGGTCGGGGACCTTCGAAGATCGCCGCGGGTCTGCGCGCTTTGGGTGCCCGGGTGGTCGAGAGACCGGGGACTTTGGTTGAGCAGCCAGCGAACGACATACCGCTTGAATCGGCCTTTTTACCAGGACCGCCTGTTGGTCAGCGCGAGTCTAAGAGAGGCGCATTAGAAGAGGAGGCTCCGGAGTTGATTGTGCTTCCCAATTCCAGCGCAGCGCGCGGGCTGCTGACCAGAGTAAGTGGAACGTTGCTTTCTGCTGTTCCCATGCTCGCAATTGGTCCTACGATTGCAGAGACGGCTCGGCGTCATGGGGCACAGAACGTGCTTTGCTTACCGGCCGGCAGTGTTGAAGCCGCAGTCTCCAACACGATCGAGGCTTTTCGCCGGCTCGACGCGTGCGATCTTGCACCAAAGGAGCGCACAAAGGAGACATTCAAGTGGTAGACATCGGCGCATTTCCGCCCGAGTGGCGCGAGGGCGTGTACGAGGCAATCGCGTGCCGGCGCGATGTCCGGTCATTCAGACCCGACCCGATCCCACCCGCCGTGCTCGCCCGAATTCTCTGGGCTGCGCACCACGCGGGATCGGTCGGTTTCTCGCAGCCGTGGAACTTTATCGTGGTCGATGACCTCGAAATTCGCCGCAAGATCCACGACCACGTGGACACCGAAAGGTTGCGCGCAGCCGACGGTTTCGAAGGAAACCGCAAAGCCCGGTATCTGTCCCTGAAGCTCGAGGGTATTCTCGATGCGCCCATTAACATCTGCGTCACCTGTGACAGGAAGCGCTTCGGACCAGCGATTATCGGCCGCAACACGATGTACAACGCTGACATTTACAGTACTTGTGCGGCGATTCAGAACTTGTGGCTGGCAGCCCGCGCCGAAGGGATCGGTGTCGGCTGGGTAAGCATTTTGAAACCTGAGGTGATCGCGCAAATTCTTGCAATCCCCGACCATGTGATGGTGATTGGGTACATGTGCGTTGGCTATCCGGTGGAGTTCACTGACCGGCCAATGCTCGAAGCCGTGGGCTGGTTGCCGAGGCTTGCCCTATCCGAGTTGGTCTTCAGCAACCGCTGGAACGAAACCCCGAACGTGCAGTTGGCGAGCGCGCTCCGAGACCTCGATGAAGTGGCTAAGGGCGATCACTCGAAAGGCTCGCCGAGGTGGTAGATGCCATTTGAGATCCGAATACCACGCCTGGTCGTGGCAGGCACGGCGAGCGGCGTCGGCAAGACGACCTTTACGGTCGGGCTTGTGTACGCGTTGCGCTCGCGGGGCCTGAAGGTTGCGGTTTTCAAATGCGGCCCGGATTACCTGGATCCAACTTACCACTCACGCGCGGCCGGTGTCCGCTCGCACAATCTCGACGGCTGGATGATGGGCCGGGAGGCAGTGACCGCCACTTTCGTACGGGCGGCGGCTGAAAGCGATATAGCGATCATTGAAGGCGTGATGGGCTTGTTTGATGGTGCGTCGGCTACTGACGAAAGCGGATCCACAGCCGAAATCGCGAAATGGCTCGACGCACCCGTGCTGCTGCTGGTTGATGCCTCAGGAATGGCTCGCTCAGTTGCAGCCGTGGGACGCGGGTTCGCCGAGTTTGACCCCGAGTTGCAGGTCAGCGCGCTAATTGCCAATCGGGTCGGCAGCAAAGGGCACTTGGAGCTTTTGCGCGAAGCGTCGGCGCGTCCGCCAGTAATTGGCGGGTTGCCCAATGAGGCGTCGGCAGCTTTCCCAGAGCGGCACCTTGGCCTGCGCACAGCTGAGGAGCTGGCCGGGGTTGATGCCTTGTTTTCGCGCTGGGGCGCACTGGTGAACGAATGGTGCGAGGTCGACAAAATAATCTCAATTGCCGCAAAAGCGCCGCCCCTGCCCGGGGCTATCCCAATGACAGCAACAGCGCGGCGCACAAGCCGATGCACCATCGGCATCGCCTATGATGAGGCTTTCCATTTTTACTATGAGGACAATCTTGCGCGGCTTGAGAGTGCGGGCGCGCGCCTAATTCGCTTCTCACCGATACATGACACTCGCTTGCCAGAGGTTGACGGCCTCTATCTTGGCGGGGGCTATCCTGAGACATATGCGGCCGAGCTTCAACGCAATGTCGCGATGCGAGAGCAGATCGCGGAGTTTGCGGCGCGCGGTGGCATTGTCTACGCCGAATGCGGCGGCCTGATGTATTTGTGCCGGGAACTTCAGACTCTGGATGCCCGGACCTATCGGATGTGCGACGTCGTGCCAGCACGTACCATCATGTGTGAACGTCTGCAGGCGCTGGGCTACGTTGAAGGCCGGACTCTGCACAACTCCATTTTCGGTCCCGGGCTTGGTTTTCGTGGCCATCAATTCCGATATTCGAGGATCGAATCCTTGTCGTCGAAGGTCGCGCCCGCTTTTGCAATTCGACGCACCCGCAACGGTGCTGAGCTCGAAGAGGGTTTCAGCCTGAACAACGTTATCGCCTCTTATGTGCATGTGCACTGGGCATCGAACCCCAACCTGGCGGAAGCTATGGCGGGGGCTTGCGTTCGTGCGCGCGCAACGACAAACAAGTGAATCCCCGCTGGACGCCCAGCGGGTCGCAAACGAGGAGGAAAGATGGTGAACATTGGCTCAGCGATCTCAGGCATCGAGAATGCTCGCAACCACACGGAGGTCCGCATCGGGACCGCGGCAAGGGCGATGATTGCGGCAATGGTGGCAATTATGCTAGGCGGCGCGACAATCTTCGTCGTGGGATTTTCACATTCCGATCTTCTCCATGCGGCAGCGCACGATGTCCGGCACGCCGCTGGATTTCCGTGTCACTAATCGCGCATGATTGCGCGCGCGATTTGGACTGCGTTTCTGGCTGGCTTGTTCGCGGGCTCATGCCTCTTCCTGGTTCAGCGGTCGTTGACCTTGCCCCTGATCCGCCAGGCGCAAACCTTCGAGCGGGTTGCGAGCGAACAATCGGCAGCTGACCCATTGGCGAGCGAACCCATGCGTTCATTATCGACTTTGCTCGGTGACGCATTCGTGGGAATCGGATTCGGTCTAATCCTGACTGGCGCCTATGCACGCAGCGGCAAAGAGGGATGGCTGGCCGGCCTTGGTTTTGGCGCCGCCGGCTTTGCGGTTTTTCAGGCCGCGCCGGCGATGATCGTACCGCCAGCAACACCCGGAATGGAGCTGGCGCCGCTGCTGCTTAGGCAAGTCGCCTGGCTGACTGCGGCTATCTCTGCGATAGTCGGTTTGGTGCTGATTTGTAAGGCCAAAGGCGCGGCAAAGTTTGCTGGCATCATGATTGTCGCGCTGCCTTCAATTGTATTCAGGACCTTGCTGCCAATCGCCCCCGCGGAAACGTCATCGCGGGAGCTGGCAGCTCTCGACCGGGTTTTTATCCTGCGGACGCTCGCGAGCATGCTGATGTTCTGGCTGATTCTGGGAATAACCACGGGTTATCTCTTTGGGAAAAGACGTGGGACGTCCCGCAGCAGTTCACGATGGACAGACTCAGGCGCAAGCAGGGATTGATTCTGCTAAACACAGGCAACGGCAAGGGCAAAACCACGGCTGCGATCGGTATTGCATTCCGGGCCCTCGGACACGGCATGCGCGTCGGGATGCTGCAGTTTATCAAGGGCAAATGGCGCACTGGCGAACGCAGACTGGGTGAAAATACCCCAAATTTAACCTGGCTGACAATGGGACGAGGTTTTACCTGGGAAAGTGAAGATCCTGCCCGCGACCGCGCGGCGGCGGCCGCCGCCTGGGAGGTGGCGCGTCAATGGCTCCTGGGGAACGACTTTGACTTGGTCGTGCTGGACGAGATTACGTATGTGGTTAATTATGGCTTCGTCCCACTTGAAGAAGTGCTCACGGCTCTTAAAGCACGGCGTGAGGGTCTTCACGTTATTCTCACGGGACGAGCCGCTCATCCGGAACTGATTGCGCTGGCTGACCTGGTTACCGAAATGCGAGCCGTCAAGCATCCCTACGCCAACGGCGTGCGAGCGCAGAAGGGAATCGAGTTTTGAACCAGGTGTTGTTTTCGTCTCCTCAATTGAGCTGAAAGCTCAGCCGCCAACATCGCTGCGCTCGTCGATTCTTCCAGTGGCAACGAAATCTCGGGGCGACAAGTCACAGGGGCTTAATTCCCCAGGATGCTGCGGCGGACGGCTTTTGGCTGCGCTAACGAGCCTGACAGGTAGACGGGAAACCGCAGCGCGAGCGGTGCCGCCCAGTGGCCAGTCGGTACAATTGCCTTTTTGACTAACTGGCCCTGCCTCTGTGCTGGAGCAATATGAGCGAGTCATTTCGTCCAGGGTGATTCGTGCCAATGAGTTACGCTCTCCACCTGCCAACTCGGTTGATAATCGCCGCCGTGATCCTCGACTTTGTCTGCGGCGACCCGCTCTGGCTACCCCATCCGGTGAAGCTGATAGGCTACGCGATTACAATTGGCGAACGCTTTCTTCGTCGCGACAATCCCCGGCAAGACATCATCTGTGGCGCCTTGCTTGCTGTCACGGTTGTTGGTCTGTCGGGGGCGACCACTTGGGTGCTCGTCGCGATTTTGCAGGCCATGGCCCCGGTAGTGGGGGCACTGGCGGCAACTCTAATCGCCTGGACCACCCTGGCGGCGCGTGGCCTGAATGATGCGGCAAGGACCGTTGAACGGCATTTGGCAATTTCGAACGAGGCTGCGGCGCGCTGCGCAATCCGTGCACTGGTAGGTCGCGACCCTGAAACCCTGGACCGCGATGGTCTCGTTCGAGCGGCTATTGAATCGGTTGCGGAAAACGCCAACGATGGCATCGTCGCGCCTTTGTTGTTCCTATTCCTGGCCGGGCCCGTGGGCGCGATGATGTATAAGGCAATTAACACATTGGACTCAATGATCGGTTACAAGGACGCGCGTTACCTTTATTTTGGCAGATGTGCGGCGCGGCTTGATGATCTCGCGAATCTCATACCAGCCCGCTTGACCGCGACGCTAATCGCGACGGGAGCAGTCCTGCTGACCGGACGGGGTCTGCAGAGCCTGCGCGTCCTGTTGAGCGACGCTCGCAAGCATGAAAGTCCGAATGCAGGCTACCCGGAGGCCGCGATGGCCGGAGCGCTCGGGGTCGAACTGGGGGGGCAAGCGTATTATGGCGGCGAGATCGAGTTTCGACCGCGCATGGGCTATCCGCAGATGCCACTCGACCTGCGGGCGCTTCGGACTGCGCGCAGCCTGATGTGGGCCGCGACCGGCCTAACGCTCCTCGCGCTGATCCTAATACGCGCGCTTGTCGACTGGGTGTGGGACGGCTGAAAAAGGGAACCTTGTTGCAGCCGATTCCATTCGATCGCACCCACGGCGGTAACCCGCAAACAGGCTGTGTCGATTTCAGCGCAAGTCTCAATCCGCTGGGTCCGCCCGCCGAGGCGGTGCAGGCCTATCACGACGCGATCGGACGCATCTCGACGTACCCCTCCCCTTATGCGTATCAACTTGAACGGCGAATCGCCGCCTGGCTCCAGCTGGATCCGTCAATGATAATCGCGGCCAACGGCAGCACCCGACTGCTATACCTGACTGCCAGCGTGCTACGCTTGCGCTCGCCATTCGTGGTCATTCCCACGTTCAGCGAGATCGCGAACGCGCTGATGGCAGCGCAGGCAACGCCGCTTTCAATCGTTCTGAAATCGGAAGACCAGTTTCGATTGGAATTCAGGCAACTGCGCGACGCGCTCGAGGCAGGGGCCGACGGCGTGTTTCTGGGCCGGCCTAACAACCCGACTGGAACCCTGCTTGGACTGGACGAAACCTTCGAAATCGCGCGGGAATGCGCACGGCACGAGGCGTGGTGCGTGATTGACGAGGCATTTATCGAATTCGCCGATGACCCGCGTTCAGTTTGCGCGCTGGTTGGCTCAATTCCAAAGCTGTTGGTGCTCCGCTCGCTGACCAAGATCTTTGCCATCGCGGGCTTGCGGCTCGGATACCTGCTCGGGTCCCCGGAGGTCGTGCGGAGCCTGCGCGAGGCGCTCGAACCATGGTCGATCAGCACGGTAGCCGAGCAGGTCGCCCTCGCCTGCCTCGATGTGGCGGAGCCGTTTATTACGCGCACCCGCGCTTTAATCGCAAAGGAACGTCCGCTCCTCGAGCACAACCTTCGTCGACTCGGCATCAAAGTGTTTCCCTCGAGCGCGAATTTCGTGATGGTTTCGGTCTCGCACGAGAACGCTCGAAGAGAATTCAGCGATCATCTGCAGAGTCGAGGAATCGCGATTCGAAATCTCGCCACCCTACCTGGATGTGGTCGCGGCTTTTACCGTATTGCCGTCCGGTCCCACCTTGAAAACGAGCGTTTGACAAATGCCGCGGCAGATTACGCTGGGAACCAGTCCTGAGCGACTTGCCCAGCACTGATTGCCAAAATTTCCAAATCGAAATCCGCACGATTCCGCCGCTCGGGACGCTGCCGCGCCTGAAACTTCACTGGATGGGACGGACGGGTTTGGTGAGCCGAAGCTTGCGCCGCAGAAAGAATCGCCGCACTGCTCGCAAATCTTAGGTTCGGCAGTTAACCCGCCCGGTGTTGGGCGATATCGAGTTTGACTTGCTCGATAACCGATTTTAGTCTCATTCAATAAACCAATTGAAAGTTTGAAAGAGCACGTGCACCCGCTCGACGAAACCGCCATACGGCTAAGCGCATTCGTTCTAGTCTTTGCCGCAATGGCGTGGTGGGAAGTGCTAACGCCGCGACGGAAACGAACTTATTCAAGATTGTCGCGCTGGCCCAGCAATTTAGGGATTGCGGCCTTGAACATCGTCCTGACGAGGCTGCTTTTGCCTGCGAACGCCGTCGGGCTCGCGCTCGTTGCCGAGGGCCGCGGCTGGGGTCTCTTGAGCAGCTTGTCGGTGCCGGGGATTGCCAAAATCGTCGGGTCGCTGATTATGTTCGATCTGACAATCTATCTCCAACACGTAATGTTTCACGCCGTACCGGCGCTCTGGCGGGTGCATCGGATGCATCACGCCGACCTCGATTTCGATCTGACCACGGGGGTGCGCTTCCATCCAATCGAGATCGTGCTCTCGACGCTGATCAAGTTTGGCGCTGTGGTCGCGCTCGGAACGCCGGCGATTAGCGTCGTCATATTCGAGGTTTGGCTGAATGCCAGCTCGATGTTCAACCACAGCAATGTTCACCTACCCGCGAGACTCGACCGCTATCTGCGATGGATGGTGGTGACGCCGGATATGCACCGCGTCCACCACTCTGCTGTCGTGGGCGAGACCAACAGCAATTTCGGCTTCAACCTGTCCTGGTGGGATCGCGCCCTTGGAACCTATCGAGATCAGCCGACCGCCGGCCACGAGCAGATGACCATCGGCCTCGAACAGTTTCGAGACCCACGCGAGTTGCGGATTGACCGGATGCTGTGGCAGCCGTTCCGAGGTTTTGCAGGTGCATACGCCATCACGGGGAGAAGCGCGGCGTGAAATCGCGCAGTTTTCCTCTCCGGCTGGTTCTCCTGGTGGGGCTGGCGAGCGCGATCGCATGGCTTGCATGGCATCGCGAGCTGCTGCGAGCAGCAGCGCTCGAGCGGCAGCTCGAACGGTTTGGTCACTGGGCACCGATTCTTTTCGTTCTGCTTTACGCTGTCGCCACGGTCCTCTTCGTCCCCGGAGCGGTGCTTACGGTAGTGGGCGGTGCGTTGTTCGGCCCGGCCTGGGGGAGCTTATGGAATCTCGCCGGAGCTGGTTGCGGAGCGACACTGGCCTTTCTACTTGCCCGATATATCGGTTCTGGCTGGCTGAGGCGGCGTGTGGTCCTAACAAGCCTGATGCGCGGGGTTGAAGCGGAAGGATGGCGGTTTGTCGCCTTCGTGCGCCTGGTCCCGCTGTTTCCGTTCAACCTGGTGAACTATGCTTTCGGCCTTACCGGTATTCGGGTGACCGAATACCTGTTGGCTTCTTTGGTGTTCATGACACCGGGTGCGGTCGCTTACACCTACCTTGGCTACGCTGCGCGTGAGGCCGCGGCCGGGAGTTTTAGTGCGGTGCGGAGCAGTTTAATCGCACTGGGTTTGCTGGCTGCCGTGACCTTCTTGCCGCGATTGGTCCGCCGGCTGCGCGCAGCGGACGATTTCATCGACCCTACCGAGCTGAAGCGTCGGCTCGAAAATGGACCGCCAACAGTCCTCATCGATGTGCGCGCTCCGGACGAATTTGACGGACCGCTGGGTCATATCCCTGGTGCCCGGAATATCGTGCTGTCAGAACTAGCGCCTATGCTACACAACTTTTCCGCAATGAAGGACATGCCTTTCGTCTTTATTTGCAAAACCGATAGACGCTCGGCCAAGGCCGCCCAACTTTTCAAAGACGCCGGGTTTCGGCAAGTGCTGGTTTTAAGGGGCGGTATGAAGCAATGGAGAAACGAGGGGCTCGCCGTCGAACGGGCCACTAATCCGTCGCTTTCCCAGCGATAGGAAACGTCGCCGAAACGGCTCGTAATTGCAGAGCAGGGCGATTAAACAGTCTCTAACTTTCGGCTAATGGTTGCGATTCTTTGGCCTGACAAATTAGGGATTTTAAAATTGGCCGACATTTTAAAGCGTGCTTTCGGCAACGTTTCAGCCTTCGACACGGGAGGAGCCTCGCTCAAACTCAGCGGCATAAAAGCGCCGCTTTCGACACGACGTGACCGGTCCACGGTTAACCCAGAACGTCGGCGGCGCTGCTTACCGACATGATCTGCCGAATTGGCGCCAGCTGAGCTGACTTGAACACGATTCGAGTTGCTCCGATCTGCAACGCGAAGGCAGGGTTTGAGCGATAGTTCTTATGGCCTGTGTTTTGCTCAAACACACCATCTTCGAAGGAGTCGGCGCCTGAAGACAGTCGGTGTTCGAGGCCTTACAAAATATGAACTTAATCAAACTCCAAGTTTACCTGGCGACATTCTTTGTGACGCTGGGAGGTTGCGCGTTGAGTCGGACTGTGGTCTCACCCAGCGACGCTGAGATCAGCTATCCGCTCACATCGCGACATGTGACCGGTGAAGACTGTGCCTATAACTTTCTGGGTATCCCGGCGAGTGATCACTTAAATCCGTCGCTGCGCAGAGCTATTGACGGCGCGGCCGCGAAGGCCCCGGACAGCTACGCGCTGACCGACATGACTGTAAAGCGCGAAACTCTGGTTGGCCTAATTTACAACCAAGAGTGTCTTAAAGTGCTAGGGACCCCGGTCGCGCAAACGACCGGCAGTAGATACCTCGATCAGGTTCGTCGAGAGTTTGACTGGAGTGACTGAGCAGGTGCGATTCGCCCTGCGGTCCCGAGTCTCTGAGCTTCACAAAACATATCGAAAGCCAGCCCACCACAGCGGCACCACTCTCGCCCTCGGAAGCGAAAGTTCGATGCTCGTTTGAAGGTCCCCCGCTTGCTACCCGCTTCTGGTGGCGCCGGACAGCTTCGGCCGCGGAAAATCGGCTCTTGTCATTTCGGTGCCGTTCACTAAAAACGGGATGGCCGTCAAGAGTTGTCCCAGAGCGCGACGCTGAACCATCACGCCCAGGGACTGACGACCCTCAGTCCGCCGCTGACAAGTGACGGCGTCGCGCGCGGGACGATGCTCCAGGTGGCAGCGATGGCGAATTCGGATGAATGGATAGGCAGGACACAACCGTTCGCCGTAGCAGGCACCAGTTCTTTGGGCGAAGCCTGTCGCCTGGCGCTGCTGTGGCGTGATTTTCAGGCCTCAGGTCGATGCCGGCTTCGAACCGGTGACCTATAATCATGGAATTATGACCTGGTTGCAGGTGGCTGACGAATTGGGGTTTCGGGTGGAGTTGCAGCGCCCGCCGCAGCGAATTGTATCGCTGGTGCCGAGCTGGACCGAGACTTTGTTCGGCCTCGGGCTGGGCGAGCGAATCGTTGGCGTTACGCGTTTCTGTATAGCACCGCCTGAGGCATCCAGGATTACCACGATCGGCGGGACCAAGAACCCGAACGTTGATGCCATCGCACGGTTGGCTCCCGACATTGTGATTGCCAATGCGGAAGAAAATCGGCGAGAAGATATCGAACATCTGCGCGCGCGCGGTCTCGCGGTTTTTACCACTTATCCGAGGAAGATCGCGTCGGCGGTGGAATCCATACTAAGATTGGGTACCGTGCTCGACTGCGAACCGCAGGCCAACGCCATGGCCCGCGCGATCGTGCAACAGGTAAGTGTCATCGAAACAGAGCTTGGGCCATGGGCCAAACTACGTTTTCGTGCGTTTTGCCCAATTTGGAAGAACCCTTGGATGAGCTTTAATGCAGATACCTATGCCCATGACGTTCTGCGCCTGCTGGGCTTTAATAATGTCTTCGCTTCGGCTGGTGAGCGTTACCCGCGCACCACGATTGAGGAGGCAATCGCACTCCGACCTGATTTTGTGCTGTTACCGGATGAACCGTATGAGTTTCGCGCTAAAGACGTGGAAGAACTAAAACCGCTGTTACCACCGCCACTTAGTCGGCGGGTAGTGCTGATCAATGGCCGCGATCTTCATTGGTACGGCGTACACATGCTAAGCGGTCTTCGCTCGCTGGCAGCATTGCTGGCGCGAGTGCGGGCCGCTGCGGTATAGGATCGTGAGGTCCGAGGACCGGACCGACCGACACAAGAGAGTTCTTCTGCCAGCGTATCTAATTGGCCAATGGAGAAGAGAGAGGAAATGGCTGGGTCTGCCCCATTGTCCGGCATAAAAGTTCTGGATTTGACCAAGCTCGCACCCGGACCTCATTGTACGATGATCCTGGGGGACCTGGGCGCGGACGTCATCAGAGTCGAAGAACCGGGTGAGCCGACCGGGCGACGCGCCGCCCAGGCTGGGACCGCGGATGTGAAGGCACCGCGCCCGAGCTATGCTCCCACCAACGCGGTCGGCCGCAACAAGCGCTCGATTGGTCTTAACCTCAAAAGCGAGGTGGGGCGCGAGATATATCTCCGCCTGGCTCGCGACGCCGACATAGTGGTCGAGGAATTTCGGCCGGGCGTTGCCAAGCGCCTGGGAATCGATTATGACGTGTTGTCGCGCATTAACCCGCGGTTAATCTACTGCGCGGTGACCGGTTTCGGCCAGACCGGACCGTACCGGGACCTGGTCGGACATGACCTGAACTACATCGCTCAGGCCGGGGCGCTTAGCCTGATCGGGCGCAGGAACCAGCCCCCAACCATCCCCCTTAATCTGCTCGCGGATTATGCAGGGGGCGGCATGCATGCGACCATTGGAATCCTGGCGGCGCTCATCGCGCGTGCTCAAACCGGGCGGGGGCAGTACGTCGATATTGCGATGCTGGATGGGGTGATGTTGCTGCTGGCACAGGCGCTAAGCACTTATTTCACCAATCACAAGGTGCCCGAACGCGGCACTCAGCCGGGTGACGGCGGCGCTCCCTTCTATAACCTTTATGAAACCCGCGACGGCAAGATCATCACAATTGCCTCGATGGAGCCTTGGTTTTACGGTAACTTATGTCGCGCACTGAAGTGCGAGCAGTACATCGGCCACCAGTATGACCGTGACAAGTGGCCGGAGATGTTCGATACCTTCGCCCGCATCTTTAAAACGAAAACACGCGATGAATGGTGGAATATACTTACTCAAGCAGATATTTGCGTGGGGCGCATGATGACCCTCGATGAACTCGAAAATGATCCGCAGATTCGCGCCCGCAATATGATTGTTGAAGTCGAGACGGCTTCCGGTGAAAAGGTTAAACAAGTTGGTATCTCAATCAAGTTGTCCGAGACCCCCGGCTCGATTCGCTTGCTGCCACCCAAATTAGGCGAGCACACCGACGCGATCCTGGCTGAATTGGGCTACGCGTCGCAGGATATTGCGCAATGGCGTGCCGCCGGTGCCATCAGGTAGGTCACGATGGCCGGGCAATCATCGATGTTCCTCCACGGGCCCTACGAGCCGCTCTGCATTGAGCGCGCCGAAGGTCCGTGGCTGTTTACAAGCGATGGCCGCCGAATCCTTGATGCAGGTGGCGGTGCGGTGGTGGTCAACGTCGGTCAGGGGCGGGAAGAGCTGGCGCAGCTCGCCGCCGACCAGGTGGCGCGGCTTAACTACATCGTACCCGTGTGGACATCGGCGGCGCGCAATCGGTTGGTGGAGCGCCTGGCGCGTTGGACTCCGCCCGGCCTCAACCGGTTCTTCTTTACCAGTGGTGGCTCCGAGGCAGTAGAGGCGGCGCTCAAGTTCGCCCTCATGTATCACAAAGTGAAGGGGCAGCCACAACGGCACAAAATCATTTCCCGCTGGTTTTCCTATCACGGCAACACTCTGGCGGCGCTGTCGGTCGGTGGCAACCTCGGGCGGCGAGCTGACTACGAACACGTGCTGCTGCGCTGGCCGCATATCGGGCCACCATTCTGCTATCGGTGTCCCTGGGATAGGACCTACCCTGGGTGCAGTCTCGACTGTGCCACCACGCTGGAAGACACGATCATTCAACACGGTCCGGAATCAATTGCAGCCTTCATCGCCGAGCCCATGATGGGCGCTACCGGGGGTGCGGTGCCTCCGGTCAGAGAATATTGGCCGAGGATAGCTGAGATCTGTCGGCGGTACGGAATTCTGCTCATCGTGGATGAGGTAATGACCGGTTTCGGCCGTACCGGCGAGCGCTTCGCCGTGGACCATTGGAAAATCACGCCCGATCTACTGATTGGCGGCAAAGGCCTCACCGGCGGCTATGTGCCGATGGGAATGGTCGCGGTTGCCGAAGGACTGGTGCAGGAATGCGAGAAAGCCGGCGCTGATTTTATGTTCTACACCTATAGTGCCCATCCCTTGGCCTGCGCGATGGCTGACAAGGTACTGGAAATTATGGAACGCGAGCACCTGGTCGAGTACGTTGCCCAAATGGGCACTCAACTGGGGGCGCAGTTGAAAGAGCAGCTGTCTGGACATCCGATGGTCGGTGACATCCGCGGTACCGGCTTCTTTTGGGGCGTGGAAATAGTCCGTGACAAGGCTGCCAGAACGCCCTACCCACCCCAACTGCGTGTCACCAACCGAATAGTAGGCGCCGCGCTGAAAAATGGCCTGTTTGTTTACCCAACCAGTGGAATGGCGGGGGCTGCCGGTGGCGATGGCGTGATGATAACGCCACCCTTTGTTATTGGTCCGGCAGAGATTGATTACATTGTCGGAAGCCTCCGAGCCGCGTTGGACGACGTTCTCGCGGCTCTCTAGCTGATTCCCAAATCCATCAAACCTCATTCCGCTGGGCAAGCCGGCCGCAGGCCGGCTTGCAGGCTCGAATGGGCTACACTTGTGAAGATAGGATGAGTGTCATTGCAACAGCGGGCAACTGGAGGCGCCTAGATGGCGGATATAATCGGACCAACCTCTCATTTCTTTTATTCGCAGCGCTTGAAGCTGCACTACGTCGATTGGGGCAATTCCGACAAGCCGCTCGCAATCCTGGTTCATGGCGGCCGTGACCACTGCCGGAGTTGGGATTTTGTCGCGCTGGACTTGCGCAATTATTTCCACGTCGTGGCACCCGATCTACGTGGCCATGGAGACTCTGATTGGTCAATTGGCGGCAGTTACTCGATCACCGACCATGTGCTGGACCTCGGGCAGCTAATCAATGCGCTTGGCCCCCAAGACCCTGCCGTGCTGATCGGGCATTCGCTCGGCGCGGGCGTGGTCTTGCAGCGAGCGGGGGTCTTCCCCGAATCGGTGCGAGCAGTAATTGCGATCGAAGGGCTGGGGCCGCCGGGAGCGATGATTCGAGAGACACCGGCACATGAGCGCATGCAGCACTGGATAATCGATATGCTGGCCCTCGCACAGCGCAAGCCGCGCGAATACCCCTCGTTGGAAGCGGCGATGGCACGAATGCGCGAAGCCAACCCCCACCTAACACCGGAATTGCAGCGCCACCTCACTGTCTACGGCGTCCGCCGCAACGAGAATGGCACGTACTCGTGGAAATACGACAATTACACCAGGGCGACTTCGCCTTATCTGTTTAATCTGAAAGACGCGATGGAGATTTGGTCGCGAATCCGCTGCCCGGTTTTACTGGTGCGAGGCGACGCATCCTGGGCCGGCGATTGGGAGCGCGACGGTCGCTTGGACGCCTTCAGGACTGCTGAACTGGTGACAATACGAAATGCTGGCCATTGGGTTCATCACGATCAGTTGAACGAATTCCTCCACGTTGTGCATCGTTTTCTTTCCCTCTAATGCCGGTCCAAGTCCCAAGCCCTAACGAGCCTGGCGCTCCCCTTCCCCACAACTCGTCGCCGGGTCCAGGCGGGCTAACAGCCAGAGCCGCGCAGCTGATCCGCGACCAGCCATTATCGCTGCGGACCGATCAGGTCGAGTACCTGCAGTTGATATTGCTTGCGGTGATTACAGGTATTCTCGCCGCACTGGGTAATGTCGCTTTCCGCGGACTGATTCGCCTGTGCCGATGGATTTTCCTGAACCTCGAAGCCAAGCTCCTGGGATTGGGGAGCGGAACGCCTTTTACATTACCGGTACTCCTGATGTCCGGGGGCGCTCTGATCCTGGCGCTCGACTATTTCTTCCCCGACGATGTGCTCGGCTATGGATTTCCCAACTTTCTTGAGATGGTTAATCTCGGCAACGCCCGGCTGCATCGATCGTGGATATTCCTTAAGGCCATGGGCGCCGCCTTGTCACTAGGATGTGGGGCGTCAGTCGGCCGAGAGGGGCCGATCGCACAAATCGGGGGAGCGATCGGCTCGGCCATTGCCCAAGCTCGCCGCCTATCAGCCGTTCGCAGCAAGATGCTCATCGCGGCCGGGGCTGGAGCCGGCATCGCGACCACCTTCAATGCACCGATGGGCGGGATGATGTTCGCCCTCGAAATTGTGCTGCTAGGCGAAACCGAATTGGCAAACTTGATTCTGGTTTTGGTCAGCACTTTCAGCGCCGTGGTCACCTCACGCGGCTTGTTCGGGGACATCGCTATTTTTCATCCGGCGCCCTTTCTGATCAAAAGCTATTGGGAGCTAATCACCTATGCGGTAATGGGCGCTCTGCTCGGCGCACTCGCCGCCGCTTACATCAGGTTCTTTCACGCATGCTCGGCCTTCTTTCATCGCCTCCGACTGCATAAATGGCTTAAGCTCGAGCTTGGGCTCACCGCGGTTGGGGTCATCGCCATCGCCCTGCCTGACAATCTCTCCGACGGTTACCCTGTAATAGAGCGCGCGTTTAAAGGGGAGCTGGGTGTTAGGATGCTCACTGCGCTGGCGGCGGCGAAGTTTTTTGCCAGTTCAGCGTCGCTGGCATGTGGAGCACCAGGAGGAATCTTTGGGCCGACCTTCTTTATCGGCACCATGGCCGGCGGCGCTTTCCGCCAGTATTGCAATCTTTTGTTGCCAGGACTGACGGGCCCGCGCGGTTCATACGCGCTGGTGGGGTTGGGGGCTTTTTTGGCCGGGGTCACTCATGCTCCCTTGACCGCGATGTTGTTGCTCTTTGAAATGACCCGCTTGGATCCTGTGCTGGCTTTACCCGCGATAATCTCCACTGTTACGGCGCTGATTGTTGCCTATAGTATCGAACGTGAGTCGATCGATACTTACGCACTGGTCAAGCAGGGAAAGTCGTTGGAGATCGGCCACGATCGCCGTCTTCTCGCCCAGCTCCCAGCCTCCTCGGTGATTACCAGGGACGTGCAGACAGTTCGCGCCAACGCCCCGGTGAACGCGGTTCTGAGCATCGCCGGAGACACTTCGCAGTCAACGTTGCCCGTGCTCGACAATGATGATCGTCTCGCAGGGCTGATTGTGACTCGCGACCTGCTTTCGGCCTTGGCTAGCGGGGTCGAACTTGGACCGCTGGTTAACGCATACGATTTGAGCCGCCAGAATCCCCCGGTCTTGGCCCTCGATTCGAGTCTCGATGAGGCCCTCCAAATAATGGAATACGAGGGGCTGGAGGAATTGCCAGTGGTCGAGCGCCTGGGTTTTCATCACGGCAAGTTCGCCGGTCTGGTGAGCCGTAGGAACATTGTGCAGGCGTTCAATCGCGTCACCGTATCACTCAGTTCAACCGCCACTCGTAACCCGAGTATCTTTTGGGCGAGCGGTTACCGCGTCACGCGATTACGGGTACCCAACTGCGCTGATGGCAAAACATTGCGTGAACTTGATCCGCGCGCACGATTCGGCGTAAGCGTTCTCGCCGTCCAGGCGGCCGCCTCGCCGGATTCGGGCTTCAGCGTCATAGCCCCCGACCAGCCGTTGAGGGCCGGGGATTTGATGATCGCGGCGGGACGCTCGGCGGATCTTCGCAATTTTCAGCGAATGCTGGAAAATATCTCCGATTAGGTGGCCCCGAGCAGCCAGCGCGAACCGTCGCCCCTCGTTACTGACCTGCAATTCGTCGCTCGGTCGTGGTGCTTAGCGATCCGTCGACAATCGTTGACGTGCCCCCATCGATCGTTGACCAACGCTTTTTTATTTCGCAGTTGTGACGGATAATCGGTGCCTGGAGCACGAGCGTAGGACTGCAAAATTTACCATTTAACTAAACGGAGGCCCCCGGCAGTTTTCTCGCGGCCAATGTTGGTGTAAAGGAACATAATAACCCCGCGAGGTGCAGTTCGATTGGAGGCGCGAATGGCTGGCGACGAAGGCTCCCGGCGATTCGTTGTGCTCTGGTGGGTGCTGGCTTTTATGGGCGGCATACCCGTCGGAGCATTATCAGTAAGCTATTTTGGAGTGACCGATACTATATGGGGTTTAGCCGGTTTCGGGGTTCCGCTTGCGGGGGTTATCGCAGCGCTCGAATGGTTTGGTCAGCGCCATCGCGGCACACGGAGCAGCCGTAATCAATGGCGCCGTCCGCCGCGCACCACCATGCTGCCGACGCGCAACGCCACACGAGGGCGACCCGCCCCCGGTCGCGGCCAACTCCACGCAATTACCGGACGCAAAACCGCCGAACCACCCTCCTCCTCTTCTCCATCGTAGTTAATCGACGCCAGGCAATTCGGCATCGCGGTCACTTTTCGCGGAGCGCTCAGCGCTGTCTTGAACTAGAGGACGGGCTTGTCTCGTCCAGTCAGAGTCTGGGGAAAAGTTATGCTCGATGTCCTCATCCAAGGTGCAGAGGTAGTCACACCCCAAGGCGTCGGCCACTGGAGCATTGGCATCAAGGGCGAGCAAATCGTATCGGTGGGTATTAGTGAGCCGGCCATCCAGGCGCATCGGGTTATTGATGCCAAAGGCAAGATCGTGGTGCCGGGTGGCATTGAACCGCACGCACATTTGGCGAGCCTCATCGGCATGCAGCCGAACGAGCGGCTCTTTACTTTAGGGCCAGAGGACGACACCTACGGTATGGCATTCGGTGGCGTCACCACTCATCTGGACTTCGTCTTCGTCCATCCTGGGACTGATATCGCAACGGCCTTAAGCCGCAGGCTTGAACGGTGGAAGGACAGATCGTACGTCGATTACAGTTTTCATATCGCGCTGGGAGGAGCCTTACCAGCTCGGGTTTTTGATCAGATCCCGGATGCCATTCAGCAGGGTTTTCCGAGCTTTAAGGTCTTTACCAACGAAGTGCTTCCGCCACATCCCGGACGACGCCCATTCAAACTCGATTTCGGGCGGATAGGACGAACCATGGAACAAGCGGCGCGGCACGGGGGCATCGTGACGGTTCACGCCGAAGACGATGACATCGTTCAGTTCAATTATGAGCGATTCAAGGAACAAGGACTGGTCGATGGTACGAACCTTCATTTAGTGCACAGCAAACTATCGGAAAAGCTCGCCTTCACCCGGACTATCCAGCTTGCCGCAGCAACTGGCGCAGCAGTTTATTTCGTGCACACCTCGGCGCGCGAGGGAGTGGAGTCTGTCGTCGAAGCTCGTGGTCACAACCTACCGATTTACGCCGAAACCCTGCACCATTACGCGTGTTTCAATGCCGAGGATTATCGCAAGCCACGTGGCTTTTGTTACCACACTTATCCTTCGCTGAAATATCCCGAGGATAACCAGGCGTTATGGGAAGGCTTAATCCGCGATGGGCTGTCGACTACCGCGACCGACGAATATCCGACTTCACTTGAGATTAAGCTTAAAGGCCGCAACATTGACGACGTCACCGGCGGGAATCTCGGTGCGGAGGCGCGAATGGGCATTGTCTATACCGAGGGAGTAGTCAAGCGAGGCATGTCATTGCAGCGCTTCGCTGAGGTCACATCGACGAATGCCGCGCGCATCCTTGGTTTATATCCACGTAAAGGCGTGATCGCACCTGGCAGTGATGCCGATCTCTGCGTAATTGACCCTTCGTTCAAAAAGAAGCTGACGCGCGAGGATTTCCACGTCAGCGATTACAGTCCGTGGGAGGGATGGGAGGCGACCGGATGGCCCGTCATGACGCTGCTGCGCGGTAAGGTAATCGTCGCAAATGGAAAAATGCTCGGTCAGCTTGGCGACGGTAAGTTGATTCCGCGAAAAATCGATCCACTAATTCTACGCCGCCCAGCCTGCTGAACGGCCGCCTATCATCGAGTCCGGCGATTTCCTACACGGCGCCGAAACCACCAAGACCGGTCCAATCTTTTCGGGTCGTCCCTGCCACCAATCACGCGCATCGGGCCCCAAACTCCAGGAGGCGTTCGTCCAGCTCTTGGCTTCGCCGAATCGATGAACAAACTGCCTTGCAGAGCGTTGGTTGGACTTACTCAACTTCAGGCTGTCATGGGGCTTCTAATCTTTGTGCCAGCCGGATCGCTGAGCTTTAGGCCGGGTTGGGCTTACTGGATTTTGTTCTCAGTCGGCGTCAGCGCGATCACGCTGTACTTTCTTCGTTATGATCCCCATCTGATCGAGGGCCGAGTCGCCGCGGGTCCGCGAGCCGAAGCGCGCACCCGGCAAAAGATTATTCAAACCGTTGCCGCCTTACTGTTTTTCGCAGTCTTGATCGTCCCTGGGCTCGATTACCGCTTTCACTGGTCACACCTGCACGCGGCGGTCGCGCTCGTCGGCGATGCACTGCTGGTGCTGTCGCTGGTCATGATTTTTTTCGTCTTCCGGGAGAATAGTTTTGCGGCAGGAACAATCCGGGTCGAAGCTGGGCAACGCGTGATTTCCACGGGGCCTTATCAGCTGGTTCGGCATCCGCTGTATTTAGCCGGGCTAATCTTGTTCGTCGCTACCCCGATTGCTCTTGTCTCCGCTTGGGGACTGCTGCTGGCCCCACCATTCTTAGCGGTTCTAATTGCACGGTTGCGGGACGAAGAGCGCTACCTTTGCGCCTATCTATCCGGTTATGATCAGTATTGTCAGCGTGTCCGTTACCGGCTGGTGCCGTTGGTCTGGTAGTGGAGCGGCTGCTGCGGCACGACGGGAGCCGGTCCAGGTCTCGAGAACGACGCTCGACCTGCTGGCCAAGATGCCTATGGTCGCCCCACCCATCTGGGGAAATGACCCATTTTGCTGAAAAGCACGAGCCGGTATTATCAATCAATCCAGCGGTCGGGTTGGTAGGATGGCTAAAGTTGCATTGCTAACGGGAGTTACAGGTCAGGACGGGTCTTACCTGGCCGAGCTGCTCCTGAGCAAGGGTTATGAAGTCCACGGTGTGGTGCGGCGCAGCTCGAGTTTTGCGACAGGGCGTATCGATCATCTGCGACGGGGTTACGGAACGAATGGCTCGAGACTGCAGCTCCATTACGGAGATTTGGGTGATGCTACCGGGCTTCGTCGGATCATCGAGCAAGTGCGCCCGGATGAAGTCTATAACCTAGCAGCGCAATCGCATGTTCGCATCTCGTTTGATCAACCGGAGTATACAGCTGACGTGGTTGGCCTGGGGGCTCTCAGGTTGCTCGAAGCGATTCGCGACCACAACGTACGGCACAAACGTTCAGTCCGCTTTTATCAGGCGGGCTCCTCAGAGATGTTCGGCAAAGCGGTTGAGCTACCGCAACGGGAAACGACGCCGTTTCACCCTCGCAGCCCGTACGCGTGCGCCAAATGCTACGCGCACTGGCAGACGGTGAATTATCGCGAGGCTTATGGCCTTTATGCCACCAACGGCATCCTCTTTAACCACGAATCACCGCGGCGCGGCGAAAACTTTGTGACACGTAAAATCACCCGCAGCGCTACTCGGATCAAACTAGGCCTGCAGGACAAACTGCTGCTTGGAAATCTCCAGGCACGACGCGACTGGGGCTTTGCCGGTGATTATGTTGAAGCGATGTGGTTGATGATGCAGCAGCCACAAGCTGACGATTACGTTATCGCAACCGGCGAACATCATTCGGTGCAGGAATTTCTCGAGCTTGCGTTTGATCGCGTCGGGCTGGACTGGCGCAAGTATGTCGAGGCGGACGAGCGTTACTTGAGACCAGCGGAAGTTGACGTGCTGATGGGCGATGCGAGCAAGGCGCGCCGCGTCCTCGGCTGGCAGCCGAAAGTCAATTTCTCGCAGCTGGTCAACATGATGGTCGATGCTGATCTCGAGCTCGCCGAGCGGGAACTGCGAACCCTCGGCCGGTGAGCTACAACCTACCGGAAATCGATGGCTGTATAGCTTCAAAACGGCCGGTTCGTTCGCAAATCGCGCGAAGCCGCGCCATCCGCGCTTGCACGCGGGAGTCTGCCATTGCGGTCTCGAGGTCGAACGGCAGCCGCCAACTCCAGTTCGCGGTCCCGACCGTACCCGGAACGTTGATGCGAGCGTTCCAACCGAAGAGGTCCTGAATCGGCGTTACCACCAGTTGCGCGGGCGACGCGTATACCGATTCCAGGATGGCGTCGAGCCGAGCTTCGTCGAGCACACCGTCGCTGCGACCTGCGGGTTCGCGATTCACCGCTTCCATCAACTGCGAGCGTTCGCGTTCGCTTAGCGCCGCCCACCACTCAACCAAGGTATTGGTGTCGTGGGTTCCGGTCGTTGCCAACGAGACACGAGGATAGTGGGCCGGGTTAACGAAACCGCCATCTTCATTCGCGGTGCGCTTTTTTTCCCATCGCAGTACTTTGTAGCCGGGGATCTCGAGCGCAGCCAAAGTCTCTCGCACGAAGCCAGGAATGACCCCGAGATCTTCAGCCACGATCTGCATTGGACCAGCCTCAGCAAGGATGATTCTCAGGATCTCTTCGCCTTGAATCTTTTGCGCAGCCTCGGATGGAGGATCGAATTCGCCGTCGACAGTATCGTTAAGCAGGTAGTTGTAGGTACGGCAAAGGCCGACGACGTGATCAAGGCGAAGCACGTCATAAAGTTCCCGGGCATGACGCACACGGCGTCGCAGAAATTCGAAATTGCTGGCGCGCATATATTGCCAGTCAGGCTTCGGCAATCCCCATCGCTGACCCACAGCTGAAAATGCGTCAGGAGGCGCACCCACTGCCCGTTCAAGATTGAAGAGCTGACGGTTGGCCCAAACCTCGGCGCTTTCGCGCCCGGGAGAAAAGGCCAAATCACCGCCAATGAAAACTCCCATCCCCAGCAGCTTCTCGTGTACGCAGCGCCATTGCCGATGAGCCAGGAATTGCACGTACTTCAGCATCGAGAGCCGTTCGTTCAAGGTCTTGGAAACCGCGGCCAGCGCCTGAGGCTCGTGATCCCTCAGCGCCGGAGGCCAACTCTCCCATTTCGCCTCGCCGAATTTCTCTTTGAGTGCCTTGAACAAGACGTAATCATCGAGCCAGTCGCGATGCAGCTCTACAAACTCCTGATACTGGACACCTAACTCGCGGTCGGCGCCCGACTTGAAATATCGGTAAGACGCCTGGAGCAGCCTATCCTTGACCCGCCGCAGCCGTGCTGGGTCAGTCGGTCGGTCCTCACCACGGATTGTCTTACGAATCGCGTCACAGTCGCGTGGGTCGATGCCCGGTAGCAATCGAAGTGAAAGATAAATTGGATCGAGAGCGAAGACGCTCAGTGCGCTGTACGGACTTGTCTCGCCAGGTGCAACTTCGTCGATAGGTAGAAGTTGCAGAAGACGATGACCCATCGCGAGGGCCATATCGGCCATCGGGATGAGTCCGCCAAACTCGCCGCGCCCGAAATCGTGAACTGAACGAACTGAGAACAGCGGAATCAAAACTCCCGCACAGCGACCAATCATCGCGCCTCACCCTCTACTGAGCTCCTGCTGCGACAGAGCAAACTGCGGACCGCTTTTCGCCGGAAGGGACAGGGTTGCGATTGGTGAGTTGCGCAGCTGGCTATTTTTGCGTTTTGGCTTCCTTGAGTTGGCGCTTCCAGTCAAGCCGCCGGGCTTCAGCGCCAGCAGCCTCGGCTTCCTTTATCATGCCTTTCTTTTGATAGAACATGCTCAGATTGGTAAAGGCTAGAATATCTTCGGGTTCCTGCTCGAGGTAGCGCTTGGTCAACTCGATTGCGGCGTCAAGATCGCCCTTGGCCTGATAGCACATCGCGAGGCCGTGTACCGCATCGGTGAATTTAGGGTCAATTTCCAACGCCCGATTGTACACTTCGATAGCCTCGTCATATTTTTCGTCAGCGTACAGATCCACCGCCTGATCGTAGAGATCTTCTTTAGCGGGCATACAACCTCCTGCGCGCTACCCGAGCAATCCTTCTCTGATCAAGTGAACCCGATCCGCCGAGGTTTGCCAAGTGACGACTCGCTCCGAAGTTCCCGTCGAATGCATCCTCGCAATGGTCCATCGGACTCGTGCTTCGAGTACGATAAGATTGAGCTTATGTTAACTGAACAGGACGTTTATGAAGTTCTGAGCGAATGCTATGACCCTGAGATTCCAGTTAATATCGTCGATCTCGGCCTGGTTTACCGTGTCGCGGTTGACGGTGACACCGTGACAGTACAAATGACTCTGACAGCGCCCGGGTGTACGATGGGATCGATGATTGCCACCGAAATTGAGGAGAAGCTCTTGGGGCTGCCTGAGTGCGAACGTGCAAACGTCGAAATTGTTTGGGAGCCGCCCTGGACGCCGCATCGAATGAGCGAGGCGGCACGACGCCAACTTGGGATTGATGACTAGAGGCTTTTCGGCAACTCATCAGCTGAGGAGCCTCGCCACTGACGGCTGAATCTTCCTCCGAGTCGCAATCAAATCGAAGATTGCCAATTTCCGTGTCGGAATGTCAGCTTTCGACTTGGCTGCGGACAAACGTGGAATCGAACTCTCCGACGCGCGGAATCTCCGGGTCCGAAGCGATCTTTTGGTAAATTCCTCGGCTACGTCAGGGGTCGATTAAAACGCCGGGATTCAGGATTGCGTTCGGATCGAGTGCGCGTTTGGCTGCGATGAGAGCCCGGGCAAAGCCGTCGGGTCGCTGGCGGTCGTACCACGGACGGTGGTAGCGGCCAACGGCGTGGTGATGTGTAATGGTACCACCCAACCTAATCAATTCGTCGGAGACCGCCGACTTGATCTCGTCCCATTGTTCCAGTTCCGCGCCGCGCTTCCCAGGAGCCAACACCGTATAATATGGCGCGGGACCATCAGGATAGGCGTGTGTGAAGCGCACTGTAACCGTCCCTCGGCCACAGACCCGTGTCACGGCCTGCCGTGCTGTTTCCATCAGATTACCGTGAAATTCTTCAAAGCGGTCCCAAGTAATGGCGGTCTCGAAGGTATCGCTCACCATTCCCATAGCGGCCACGGTGTCCATGAGGTATGGCGCATTAAGGAACGCCTGACGCCACGCACCAGCCTCGCCCTCGCGCAGGCCCACCGGGCTGCGACTCGTTGAGGCAATCTCGGGGACACGCCCGCCAAAATCAGCACAACATTCGAGGGCGCGCTTGATCCATGGTTCCAGCGGATGGTCGGCGGATTCGAACGCCAGCAGGAGAACGGCGGCTTCACCGTTATTCGCACCCGCGTTGAGTGCCTCCCCCGGATCCAACAGGCGGCAATTCGCGGGAAAGAGTCCGGCCTGCGAGATAGCACGCACTGCCTTGGCGCCGCTGAGGAAATCCGGGAAGGGCACGGATGCGCCGGCTCGGAATGTGGGACGTTCCTGAAGGCGCATCCAGGCTTCGGTAATGATACCGAAGATCCCCTCAGAACCGATAAACAACCGGTCCGGGCTCGGACCCGCTCCGGAACCGGGGAGCCTGCGGGATTCAATCAGACCGCTCGGTGTCAATATCCGCAGAGATTCAACGAAATCATCAATGTGCGTGTAGAGCGTAGCAAAGTGGCCGCCTGAGCGTGTCGCGATCCAACCGCCGAGCGACGAGAACTCAAACGATTGGGGGAAATGGCGCAAGGTTAGCCCGTGTGGCCTAAGTTGCTCCTCTAATGATGGACCCAGCACACCGGCTTGGATACGCGCCGCGCGCGAGGCCCGGTCGACCTCCAGCACTCGGTTAAGCTTTGCTAAATCGATAGAGACAGTACCGCAATAATCACCGTCCTCAGGTGGCTCGACTCCACCAACCACGCTTGAGCCGCCGCCATATGGCGAAGCGGCTATTTTCTGCCGATCGCACCATTCAAGAATTCGTACGAGATCCTCTTCGTCTCGAGGATATGCCACCAGATCAAACGGATTCGGATAATAGCGCCGATAGGCGCGCACCAGGTCGCGAAACCCACGACCATAGGAGTGCAGCGCACGTTCGTAGGTGGTTGCTGAGAAGATCGCTGCGAGGGAGTCGGGTGGCTTCACCCTGGGTGGGCGCAAGTTGAGCTCTGCTTCGGTCGGATGCGGCAGGATGGTAAGCTCACCCAAGTCAAAGCGCTGCGCCATTCGCTCGGCCAATCTCTTCTGCTGCTCCGGATTAGGCCCCTGATCTTCATAACCCCAACCCCAAAATTTTCGTCTACGCTGCGCCATTTTGTTTACCCCACTGGCTCGTCATCATCGAGGATACTGCCCGAGCGCGTCAGATCGAGCAATCGCACGTGCGCATCAGTATACTGGGGACCTAAGCTCCGAGTGCCCGACCATAGGGAAAGTCAGTAATGAAGCGAGAAACAATATCTGCGGTTGATCCCTATCCCCGCAAGCGAGTTGCGGTTAGTGGAACTGAATTCGCTTACATCGACGTCGGTCAGGGAGATCCGATTGTTTTCCTGCATGGAAATCCAACCTTTTCGTATCTTTGGCGTAATGTGATTCCCCATCTGGAGCGACTTGGGCGGTGTCTTGCACCTGACCTGATTGGAATGGGCCAGTCGGGTAAGGCTCCACACGGTTCCTATCGCTTCCTCGATCACTCGCGTTTTCTTGATGCCTGGTTTGAGGCGCTGGGGCTTACCCAGAATGTAACACTGGTAGTGCACGACTGGGGCTCAGCCCTGGGCTTCTACTGGGCCTGTCGTCATCGAGCCGCGGTGAAGGGCTTGGCCTATATGGAGGCGATCGTCGCCACACTGCAGTGGGATGAATGGCCTGATAATGCACGCAATATTTTTCAGCTAATGCGTAGCCCGGTGGGCGACGAGCTGATACTGGAAAAGAACATCTTTATCGAGCGTATATTACCCCGAGCAGTGCTTCGCGAATTGAGCGAAGCCGAAATGCTCGCTTATCGCGCCCCATGGAAGGAACCCGGTGAGTCACGTCGTCCTATGCTGAGCTGGCCCCGCGAGATCCCTATTGACGGCCAGCCGGCGGACGTCGCCGCAATCGTTAGCGAGTATTCACAGTGGCTCAGCCAGGACGCGACCATCCCAAAACTGTTCGTGAACGCCGAACCCGGCTCGATTCTCATCGGCCGGCAACGCGACTTTTGCCGAAAGTGGCCAAATCAACGGGAAGTCACTGTCGCCGGCGCGCATTTCGTTCAGGAAGATTCACCCCACCAGGTCGGTGAGGCGATTGCCGAGTGGTACCGCGGATTAAGATAAGCGCGCTCCCTTCGATCTGACCTCCATGCCATCGAGCGCCATCGCACGCCGCGTAAAGGAGATCTTGACACGAGGCTAGTCCGGTATCGGAGTAGTAAGAAACGCAAAGATGCCAGTGAAGCCACCCGCCAATGACGCGGCGAAATAGAGTATGCTGAGGGCGACGGCTTGCTCCTTACTTACCCCGGCCATTCCCAGCAGAAACAAATAGCCGGCTTCGCGCATTCCCAAACCATTTATTGTAATTGGCAGGCTTGCGATCACATTCGTGATTGGAACGATTAGAATGAACGTCGCCAGTGCAATATCGAGCTTCAAACCCAATCCGAGCAGGTACTGACAGGTTGCCAACGCCAGTTGCAGCAGTGTCGAGAGAACGATTGCGGGAATCAATGCGAGCGGACGCTCAAGATACGGAAGTACCGGTGCGAGCAATCGCTTCAAGCGATCTGTAGTGGCAATCCGCCGCGCGAGCCAGGGCGAAGCGATGTAGCCCAAAAGTAACGTCGCGCCCATAGCCGCGGTTAAATGGATGACTGATGGCGGCAGCCGCACTCGCCTATTACACACTGCGGCAACTGCCGCCAGCCAAAGCAGCGCCAGCAACCCAACTCCCCGATCAGCCATCACCGACCCGACGGCTGGCCCAATCCGCCGATGGCGGCGTCCAAGGTAAAGCGCTCGCATGGCATCGCCGCCCACTAACCCCGGAACGAATATGTTGGTGAACATGCCAACGAAATAGTAGGCCAGATATTCCGAATAGCATCCATGGAGTCCATT
Source organism: Pseudomonadota bacterium (assembly GCA_021323945.1). GTDB lineage: Bacteria > Desulfobacterota > Binatia > Binatales > Binataceae > JAMXLL01. The sequence continues at coordinate 44,236 of JAJPKA010000019.1, forward strand.
GAGTGCTGCCAGGATCCGCCAGCGATAAGCCGACATAACCTGACCGCCGACGTACAATGCCACTGTCGCCACAAAGAACACGGGACGTTCGCGACGCATTAGCTCGAAGGCCGAGTGTAAGTCGTAATGCCACAGGATAAATGTGAGGAGTGCAATTCCGACCGCGAGTTTGATTGCAAACAGCGACCAGCGACGCGATGGTGCGCTGCCCCCTGGCAGGTAGGAAGCGGGGGTAGCGTTCGAGTCTCGTCCCGGCGCCTGCCCGGCGTCGAAATGATCTTCAGGCCCCATTAGGTGGTTCCGACATCGGCCATGGATTATGAATGCGACCCTTGTACGGCGCGAGTCAATGCGAGCTTTTTCGCGTTCGAAGCGACTACTTTGTAGCGGCCTAGCAGTTGCTGTATGCCGGGCAATGCTTGCCGGTCAATCACAAGAACGGTATCAGTATGCTGCTTCCACAACCGGACCAGATCTTCGCGGCTGTCGAAGAAGAAATCTGAGGCATCTGGCGAGTGTTTTGCGCCATAAGCCAGCTCAGTCTTCGCGCCAATTAAAATCACGCGTCGCCGGCAGTAAAAGGGCAGCGATTCTATGAAGCGCGGGTAGCATATGAGTCGCGCCGTCGGCGCCTGGCGGGCGATGCTACGCGCAAGCGCTGCGTACGAGCGCGTCGGCTCGATTCTAATCCGGCCGTAACCGATAAGCGTCAACGTTGCAGCCGCCCCCCCGATCACAAAGGTCAGGCCGGTCTTGGGAAAGTTCATCCAGAACGCTGCCGCGGAGATTGTGGCGGCAACAATAACTGTCGTGCCCGACAGATAAGTAATTGACCGAAGGATTTCAAGGTAGGGACTCTTGAACCGGTCTGATTGAGCGGCGATGAGGATGACACCGGCTCCGCCTACGGCCAGCAATACGCTCATGAGAACCAAGCGCTTTCTTTTCCCAGGATAGACCTCGGATTTGAGCGCAGTTTCATCTCCTTTGTCTGTAACGAGCATCGCCAGACCGTCGGCGACCGCCGCCGCTAGGAACGGGAACGCGGGGAGAATGTAGGGTACGAGTTTTGCGCTCGAAAGCGAGAAAAAGGAAAAAATCGTGGCTCCGACGATCAAGCAGAAGCGCCGCGCCGCGCTAGCCGCGAGCGCAGGCCACGGAATAAAGCAGAGCGCGAGGCTCCACGGCAGGAAACCTCCGATTAATATCGGGATGTAATAGTAAATTGGTTCGCCATGGCTGTAGTGAGGCTCAAAAAAGCGCCGCAGGTGCTCACCGACAATATAGAATTGCAGGAAGTCGGGCTGTCGAACGGTGATGGCAATAAACCAAGGCAGAGTTAGCAGTCCAACGATTGCCAGGCTTGCAACTAGGTGGAAGCGTCGGATCGCACCGCGGCATTGACCTTCGAGCCACAGGAATACGGTTCCACTCGTCAGCGGCAAAACAGCGCCGATGGGCCCCTTCGTCAATACTGCGACACTCACAGCTAGAGCAGATATTACCCACCAATGGCCGCCGTCGCGCCATTGCAGGAAAAACGCAAAAATCGCAATGGTGACCGCGGCCGTAAGTAACATATCGGTGGTCAATACCTGAGCCATCAAGGCGTAGAGGGGACTCGTCGCCAAAATCGCACCCGCGAGTACGGCGCGTCCCCAATCGAACGCACGCAATACCAATAGATACGTGGTCATCACTCCGACGAACGCGGCAGCGGCATTGACGAATCTTGCGGCGAATTCGTTAACGCCGAACAGCCGCATCGATCCTGCGGTGAGCCAGTACAAGAGCGGCGGCTTCTCGACATATGGCACATAATTGAGGTGGGGAACGATAAAGTTGTGTAAAGCGATCATCTCACGTGCGATCTCCGCGTAACGAGCCTCATCCGGTTCCCACAAGCCGTAAGTACCGAGATGAAAGAAAAACAGGACCAGCGCCAGAGTCGCAGGGACAATCGCGCCTAGGACAAGTAATTCTGGAGAGGTCGGCTGGAGCTCGCCAGCACCGTGGGGCTCTGCCTTCGCCAACTGGGCCTTTAGAGCCATAGACATTAAACTGTAACTTTAAATCGATAACGGCACAGCAGGGAGAGGCGCTTAAGCGGCGACAGGAACCAACTCCCAACAAGCCCATGAACGGAATCATCGTGATCGATAAACCCGCCGGTCCAACTTCGGCTGAGATCGTCCGGCAAATCAAGGCAGGCCTTGGCAAGCACACCCGCGTGGGTCATCTGGGAACGCTTGATCCATTTGCCACTGGCGTACTGCCGATTCTCATCGGTGAAGCTACCAAACTCGCCCCTTTTCTGCAGGAAGGTGAAAAAGAATATACCGGCCTTATTCGGCTGGGTATCGAAACGGACACGCTGGACTCGACCGGCCCGATTGCCCGAACCGCGCCGGTACCGCAGTTTGACCAACCGCTGCTCGAGCGGGTAGCCGGTCAGTTTCGAGGTACTATCGAGCAGACGCCGCCGATTTTTTCAGCGATCAAGCGGGGCGGTGTGCCGCTGTATAAACTTGCTCGTCGAGAGCGTCAGATTGAACCACCGGCCCCGCGCCGCGTCACGATCAAGTCGCTTCAACTTGAAAAAGCCGGCGACGATGCCATCAGCTTTTGCTTGGTGTGTTCGTCCGGAATGTACGTTCGCGCTCTCGCCCGCGATATTGGCAACGCACTGAACACTGCGGCACATTTATTTGAACTACGGCGCACGCGCAGTGGCGCCTTTTCGCTCAGTCATGCCCGCTGCTTTCAAGACGTTATCGCGGATCTCCAGCGCGGCGAGGCTCCACGCCCGATCAGCATGCGGGCGGCGCTAGCAGCTTTACCCGAAAGCGTTATCGATCCGGCGCTTGAAAAACGGATTCGCCAGGGTGATTCGCGTGCACTCGACCATGTCAGGCGCAAGAATGCGGGCCTGTTCAAGGTCATTTCGCGCGGCGAGCTATTGGCACTGGCACGCAGCACTTCACGCTCAACCGCCGCCATCGTTCGGGTGTTTGGCGCCAATCGCGAGGAGCATCGCTGAATTTGACAGGTCCCCGACGCTCCTTGAAGATATCACCATCCGACCGGCGACGATTGCGGTCCTCAACTGTCGGTTCGGTTAAAGAGCATCTTTAATCCTTGGTCCGCTATCATTGTCCCGTGTCTAAGCTAGGAGGGCCGATGCGGAAAAGGAGAAAAACTCGTTCCTGATGGGCGAATAGAGAAGAACTCCAGCGGCGGCTCTTATCAATGCCAGCGTAGCAATACAACCTCTTCGCGTAACAACTCGCGGCTAGCGGTGGCAAATCGCTTGCGGAATAGTTCTATGCCCTCAACTGTATATCCGACCGACCGGGCTAGATCCGCGAGCAGCCGCCCGGTGCGAATCATCACGCCCAGATAAGAGGACTGATCCCCGACAACATACGCCAAGCGAGCGCCAGGTCTGAGGACAGCCCTCAGATCGTGAAGATGCCTTGCCATCCCGCCAAAATACAGCCGCGTGACTCGCGCATACAGGCGCTCAAAGCCCGAAGTTTTTCCGAGCTGAATCCTTCTTTGCTCGATTTCGTTGGCGATCGCGCGAATCTCGGAATTTTCGGGGATCAACTGATCATCATCGTCCTGCTTGTAAACATTGCGGGTGTTGGAGCGAACGAGCTCCTGTTTGAGAGCACGTAATTCATCCTTGCTCCTGATAAAGCCAAGCACTACCGACTCCAGCCGAGTCGCCCGTGTATAGTCCTTTTCGTTGGGGTACGGCGGCGAGGTAATGACAGCATCAACAGAATGCTCGGCGATTGTGCCGGATACCCGGCGAGCATCCGACAGATAAACGCGGGAACGCACGTTCGCCAGTTGCCGTAGCTGCTGAAGATCCCCCGCTATTGTGCGGATTCGCTTCAACCAGCAGCCAACAACGTCGGCATCTCGGCGCCGCCGACCAATGCCGACTTCGGGTCCAAAACGCAGGTTGCCGACGTCGGAGACGAGCGTCTTGGCGAGAGCCAGGATCTCGTGGCCGTCGAGTCGCGGGTCGCGAGCTCGATCCAGATTTTGCAGAAGGACTAACGTTTTGTGGAGCGGCACCGGACTGATCGAATCGGCCAGCAAAAGGCTGGCGGCAGCCGGCCTCAAGGTCTTCAAAGTTGAAGCTGATAATCGGGACCCCGCCGAGGAGGACGAATCTGCGGCGAATCCCTGCTTGCGAAGCTGCTGCGCCGCGTTCTTCGCGACCCGAGTAGCATGTCGTATGAGATCGTCGGGATTAACCTGCCAATCCAGCTTTACGCGGCTTGCAAACCAGGCTATTGGATTGCGCTCTATGCCGATACTCTCAAAACCGAGCTTCTTGCATTCGACAAGGGTAGTCCCGGTCCCACAAAACGGGTCGAGTACGATCGCACCTGATGATAAGCCGAATCGCTTCGAATAGTGTCTGACCAATTGCGGAGGAAAGGAGAGCACGAAGCGATACCAATCATGGGCAATTCGGTCTTCGTTCAGTAGCTTGCTATTCGCGCCGATTTGTGGATTGCCGTCACGCACCGATACCACCAAAAAATACTTTTGGGTGTTCAGCATGTCTATGTGAAAGGGTTTCGCTTACCGATAGATCGGGCCGGAGGTTGTGAAGCCTCAACCGTGTGGGCTAGAATTTGCTTGCTTCCTTCGTCATGGCTGCCAATCGGGATCGTCTCGCGCTAATCGAAGATATTTCAGGAATCGGCGGTGATCACTCTGCCGATCTGCGCGAAACTCTCGACCGAGTCGCAGCGACTATCGCCACAGGGATGGAGGTTGAGGTCTGCTCGATCTATCTCTTCGACCCCCAGCGCGAGCGGCTCGTATTAAGGGCAACCGTTGGACTGGAGCGTGAGTCGGTTGGCCGCGTGTCGATGAAAATCAACGAGGGGCTTGTCGGACTCGCACTGGAATCAGGTGAGCCGGTGGTGGTAGCCGACGCGATGAGCCACCCGCGCTATAAGTACTTTCCCGAGACTGGGGAAGAGCGTTACCACACCTTTGTGGCGGTACCCATCGAGGAGGGTCGACAAAAGCCGCTTGGGGTATTGACGGTCCAAACACTGCGCCGGCGTAGATTCAGCCGCGCCGAGGTTCGCTTATTGCGCACCGCAGCCGCGCAAGTGGCCCAAATTCTTTCCCATTTCCAGCTGCGCGAAACTCTCGCGACCAAGGAAAAGGAGCGTGACGAGTACCGGCGCCGAATGATCGAAGCAAACCGTCAACTAAAAGGTTACGAAAAGGTTGGCGGGACGACCAGGCTCGCAGCGCCGGTCAAAATTCGCCGGCCCCGTCTGGTTGGACTTCCTGCAGCCCCCGGATTCGCCCATGGGACAGCGCATATCGTGGGTACCTTCCTGCTTACAATCGACCGCAATCTGAAGAGTCGCGATCCGGACGCGGAGTTGAAACGGCTGGAACAAGCGCTGGCACGCTCACGGGCTGAGCTTAGTGCGTTAAAGTTCCGAATGGCGCCACTGATGCCGGAGGCGGACCTTAAGATTTTTGATGGGCACCGGCTAATCCTTGAAGACGAGGAGTTTATCTCGCGAATCCGCGAAGCTATCAAATCTGGCTACGCGGCCGAAAGTGCGCTTTTCCGAGTGATTGATGAGCTGAGCGCCCAGATGTTGGCCGTAGCCGATGGCTATTTGCGAGAGCGGGCTACCGATTTCCGCGACGTCGGACATCGCGTCCTGCGCCATCTGCGACAGGAGGAGCGTAAGGGCGGGCCGGTCTTCTCGCGCCCAACCATCCTCATCGCAGAAGAACTAACTCTCTCGCAAATGACGCTAATCTCCCACGAAAATCTGGCCGGCATCGCACTCCAGTCTGGCGGCGTGACGTCTCATACCGCTTTGCTGGCTCGGGCTTTCGAGATCCCAACGGTGGTCGGCGTCGAACATCTAATGGAAGCCGTCAGTGAAGGAGATAATGTCGTACTCGACGGTAATTCGGGCATCGTCTATGCCAATCCCAGCCCGGAAATCGAGCGCGAGTACCAGATCCTTCTCAAGCGGTACGACGCCTTTCGGCGCGAACTAATGGTCGGTCAGGACGAACCCACCACTACGCGTGACGGTCATCGAGTGCGCCTGCTCGCAAACATCGCGCTACTACCGGACGTCCAGGTGGCCCTGCGCTACGGAGCCGAGGGTATCGGACTTTTACGAACTGAGTTCTCGTTTCTAACCTACGAGGACTTTCCCGACGAGAACGAACAGTTGGCACTTTACAATCGCTTCCTCGAGGCGGTCGGAAAGCGCCCAGTTACTATTCGTACACTCGACATCGGAGCTGACAAGTATCCTCCCTATCTGCGGGTTCCGCGAGAGGACAATCCTTTCCTGGGTTGGCGGTCAATCCGAATTTCGCTCGAAATGGCCGGTATTTTCAAGGTACAGTTGCGAGCCATTTTGCGCGCCGCGGCCCATCACGAGGTACGCATCTTGTTCCCGATGATTTCCAGCCTCGAAGAGTTGCGCCGTGCCCGAGAATTATTGGCCGAAGCGCAGGCGGAGCTTTATAAGGAAGGCCTCGAACACAATCCCGAAGTGGAAGTCGGGATAATGGTCGAAGTCCCTTCGGCGGTGTGGTTAGCACAGCGTTTAATCCGTGAGGCCGACTTCTTTTCCATTGGGACCAACGATCTGATCCAGTATCTACTGGCCGCAGACCGGAATAACCGCAAGGTCGCTCACCTTTACGAGCCACTTCACCCCGCGGTGCTCTCAGCTATCGCCGAGGTGGTGAATGTAGCTCGGGGTGCGGGTAAGGAAGTCGGGATCTGCGGCGAGATGGCAAGCGACCCGATGGCAACCCTGTTGCTGCTGGGGATGGGCCTTGACCAACTGAGCCTCAGTCCGCTTTTTATCCCGGTGGTGCGCAAGGTTATTCGAGGGACCAATTATCAGACCGCTCGCCATATCGCCCACGACGTAATGCAGATGGCGAGTGTGCAAGAGATTAAAGGATACTTAATTGAGCGCTACCGCGATCTAGGCCTAGTTCAGCTGTTGGAGATGTATCGCTGATCCGAGCCCAACTTGGTGCGTGGTGCATCTCGAGGCTCCCACGCCTCACGAACAGGGGATAGCAGGGCGAATCCATGTCACATTGACTTCACCGCAACGCGCCGCATAACTTCGTTTCTGACCGTTCGGTTAGACCGTGTTTACTGCTAGGATAAGAGGGGTTGTCGAGAGGAATTATCGATGGTCGTTCTGCTTGCTCTTCTAGTAGCCTTTTCTCTGTTAGCGGCCGGCATTCTTTATCGGGTCGTGGGGACGGAACGCTACGGCAATACCAAGCCCAAAAGGCTCCAATTAACGGCTCGCGAAGCGGTCGGGTCCGATCAGAGTTTGCCGGCGGAGCCCTGCCGCACGATTCGCGTTTACTTCATTAAGCCCTCCCGCTACGACGAGGAGGGCTATGTACAGTTTTTCCGATACGGCATTCAACCGAACAACACCCTGACGGTATTGAAGGCTCTCAATGAAAGCCTAAGTCGACGGTTGACCGCGGAACGTAACGTCTGTCTCGAGACCGTGATCTGGGATGAGATTTGCGATGGTGTGGTGAGTCCTCAAACCATCGTAGCGATCAAGGAAAAGGCCCGCGAAGATGGAGTGGAGCTCCTGGTTGGACTGGCCGGCGTGCAATCCAACCAGTATCCGCGTGGCCGCGATCTCGGTCTACAGTTCGTGGCCCAGGGAATTACCACCATGATGGGGGGCTTTCACGTCAGTGGTTACCCCGAATCGCGCGAGTTTCTTAACAGTTGCGGCATCACGACCGTGGTCGGCGAAGCCGAAACCCTCTGGCCTCAGATCATCGAGGATTATCTCCGGGGCGAGCTCAAACTTAACTATTCCGTGGTAGAGGGAATCCGCGCAAAAACCGGGCAGGACGATATCATGGTGCCGGTAATCAGCGAAGCCCAGCTGCCCGACATCGATGATCGGTATCTGACGCGATTCTTTAATCCGGCGATGACCACCCTGGACACGTCACGTGGATGCCCTTTCACGTGCTCCTACTGCAGTGTCAAGAACGTGATGGGTCGCACAATGCGCTCGCGGGAACCGCAGGCGGTGGTGCAATGGGTACGTGACGCAGTGGAGAACCACGGGATTAACTCTTTGTTTCTGGTCGATGATGATTTTTTTCGAAGTCCGCGTTGGGAGGAGATCCTCACGGGTCTGGCATCGGTAAAGCGCGAGTTCCCGCAACTCTGCTTTATGATGCAGGTCGATGTTGACGCGTCATGCTATGCCAATCTCGCTGAAGGAGAGACCGAAAGCGCCAAACATCGGCGCAGTCGCCGCTTCGTCGAACTGGCGGCGAGCGCCGGATGCTACCAGGCCTTTGTTGGAATTGAATCACTAAACCCCGATAACCTGAACTTCGCCACCAAGTATCAGAATACCGACGATCGCCAGCACCGCATGAAACTTGAAGATGCGCGTCGACGAGTGATCGAGAAATACTACCGCGTAGTCGAGAACTGGCATCGTGTCGGTGTCGCGGTACATGCTGGTTACATGCTGGGATTTCCTTTTGACGCAGCCGACTGCGGTCGAATCGCCGCGCGAACCCTAAAGAAGATTGGTTTCGACATCGTCTCCTTCTTCATTATGACCCCGCTTCCTGGGACCGAGGACCAAGTACGCTATCGCAACGAAGGCGCGATCATTGACTGGGATTTCAACAACCTGGATTCACAGCATGTCACATTGAGACACGATAAGCTTGATACTGACTCGTGGCTGCGGGCCTACCGCGACGCTTTTCGCGGCTTTTATTCCCTGCCCCGATTACTGCACACAATTTTGACGGTCGCCGGCGGGCGCGGGCTGTCTGCCGAGGGCCGGCGTTCGACCGTAAGACAGTTCGTATATTACTTCTTTAGCTATCGCCAAGGGCGCCATCCTATGCTGGGTGGCGTGTGGCAAATCAGACGCCGCGACGTAAGACGCGGCGGAATTACTGACGAGGAGGCGCGCCGTCAGTACCTCGGCGGATTGCGCTTCGATGCAATCTTGCGCGGGGACGGTGACCGCTTCGCCGCCGCCCCTGCCTGAGCTGAAAAGCAAAATCGAAAGGCACGTCGGCTCAATCGGGTTAAGCTCTGGAGAGTTCTGACCCTTATGCTTAGCGAAAAGCAGATTGACGCGCTTGCCACCCATCTCGTGCACGGGTTAATCGCGCGAGGTGCCATTCGGCCCCTCGCCGACGAGAAGGAACTAGTGGCCTGCGTGGTCGAGATGATGTCGGCGAACTTCGAACAGGAGAGCCGGATCGAAGAAGAGGCTGAGCGGCAGGCTGAAGCGCTGGCGCGGCAAAACCCAGGGATCGATCGAAGCCGGCTCCAGGCTGGTATTCGTCAGCGTCTGGCTGCCAAGCAAGGGTTTACCCTGTAGATTTCCGCAGTTGCCGCTCAGTTGCCGCTACTTCTGGGTCGCATCATGAAATTGACGGACGCGAGGATGCTGTATTTGGCACGCGAGTCGCTGGTGCGGCTGCGTGATGAAAAACTTGCGGAAATCCCCAATTTTCAAGTTGCTCTCCGTCATGCGCGAGAGCTCATCAATGAATGGGTAGAGCGTGGCGACGCCATAGACTTGGCCGTTCGCAAAAAGATTGCTTCGCTCAAACGTGGTGTCGTCGAGGGCAGCGCCGAATGGAGCATTCTCTATCGGCGCTATCGCGAAGAGGAATTACGCAAAAGAAATCGCTCGTACTGATCCCTCGCGCTTTGATGGGAAGATCAACAGGCCGGAAGCTTCCTAACCCGATGAGGTAGCTTCCGGCCTTCGGGTTCATTTGATCGCGACCGCATTGGGTGGCGAGGCAATGCCACCCACCAAGTGTAGCGGGACTGAAACCAGCATAAACTCGTAACGTTTGTCGTCCGCACAATCGGCGGCGAGGGGGTCGAGCACGAATTGTTCGCCCAGCGGAAGTCCCAGCAACGACAGGGTACGGTAATGCAGCGCACCGGAATCGCGAAAGTCCCACGGCCAAGGTTCGACCGCCGGGCAGTCGGTGCCGATTGCTGCGACGCGATTGTCCCATAGCCAGGCCACCACTTCGCGGCTGCTCTCTATACCGCAGGATTTTAATTTGTTGAGCGGAGCCATGGCACGTTTCTCGTCAGCCGTGGCCGCCATGTAGGCTCCCATCCATCCCGTCCGGACCAGTAGTATGGAACCGGGCTTCAAAGTTGTCTGCTGAGCGTCGAGCGCCGCTTTGAGATCGGCCAAACTATAGCGTTCGTCGCGCAGTGGATTCACTGGCCGACCGCTTTCCTGCCGATAACGAAAAGCATCAATCAAAACGCCGCGGCCAACAAAACGTGCCGCCCAGTTGTGAATGCCAAGCTTGTTGCCGCGCTTAATTTCATCGTTGCTTGTACCATTATAGAAGGCTCTGGCTGTCAGATTGCCGACATGGCCAAGCCCGTCCCACTGACTGCCCTCTTGGGTGTTGTAACTATCGAGCACGTCATCGTAGCCGAGCAGACCCAAACTTTCGAAACTTTTCTTTACATGACGAACTGGTTCCCGGTCGAAGAGCGGCGGACTGGCATAGTTGATCGGCGTATCAAGACGGAAAACCTTGCCTTTTTGCACCAGTCTCGCGGCTTCGACAACTCCTTCCTCAGTAAGGAAATTGATGCATCCAATTTCGTCATCGTCGCCAAACACGCCCCAATTGGAGTCAGGCGGCGCATCGGGCTTGACTGGCAGTTGCGCGAATTGCGGAATCTTCGAGAAATCGATTCTAGCCATTGTGATGGGCTCCCGATCGGTGTGTTCGCAGTAGACGTTTTTTTGATAAGAGAACTCCCGTACGAGCTTGTCAAGGTTAGCTCGATTTAGCTTGGGTGCCTGGCATGGTCTCGTCCCAGCCGCTCAGCTTGTCCACCGCGTCGGGTCCGCACAACACCGCAGCTCAGTGCGCCGCAAATCCTAGCTCGCGAATCGGCTGGCTATGGGTCAGAAGGGAATACGCCCGGTTAGGATAACCGCATTGTTATACGCGGGTCGTTTGGTCACCGCGATCTGATAGCCGAAGCCGGCGGTAATTCCGACTCGTTCGTACACCGGAATTCGCCCAATCACTATGCCGGGGGTCAAAAAGACCTGCGTTTCACCTTCACGCTGGCCGTTTGGCCACCAAGTATAGTTCACCTCAAATTCGGGCCACAAGTACTTAAGTATTCGGTATTGAAAAGTCGTATTCCAAGCCAGGGGCATTCCCAGTCGCTGTAAGCCTCCGTTGGGCAGAGAGATGCCCGCTGTGCTCTGGATATCAAAGTTGCCCCACCCTTTGCCGGCGGCAATCGTCGGCGTGAAGATAGCATGATGGTTGCTGTTGCCATCGTCACCAGTTGGCACGCTAAACCCCAGGAAGGCGGTGACAATATAGTTGCCGTTTTCCTCATTAGCCGAGAGTAGCCGGTATTTGATCAAAAAAGTCTCGTCAGCCCAGCCGTCAGTGGCCGGCTTCTTTTTCTTGGTCGGACGAATAATCCGACCGTTGTGCGCGATCCAAGCTGGCACGCCCAGGATGATCTCGGTGTTTTGAAACGGGATCAATTCCAAACCTTTACTCCCGCCAAAGTTGTCGGTCGCCTGCCCAAAAGCGTTCGCTTGCCAGAATTGGTCGTAACGAAGCTCTTCTTCTAACCGAGGCGTGACGGTCACCACAGGCGTAACCCAATGCGGCTGTTCGCTCTGGATACGGGAGACCCGTGGAAACCAGTCGAGGAAATAATTTTCGATGGCTGACAGAAGTCCTGAGCCGCTCGGCGCAGGATTCGGCGACGAGTCAGCCCGGCTCGAGGTCAACATGCCAAAAACTAAAAGGCTTAACGCAACTAAAACGATCAAAAGCTGGCGAAGAAGGCTGAGCGAGCATCTTTGCATAGGTTGTGGAGTAATGCCATAAAAAAAAGCTTTTGACAAGAACTATGTCTTTTACCTGAACCGGAGTGACAATGATGGTGATGCCATCAGCTTCAACTGCGCTTCCTCGACTCGAAAACCCCGCGCTGTCCGGAGCAACGGTAACCGAAAAACAGTTAGGGGAGCACGACCGGAGCGCGCGGCTCTTCGCCCGATTCGCGCTTCAGGTGTCTGTTCTGCGGCCACGGGCCATCGTGGGGCGACGTAACCTATCGAATAGTTTCAACATAGCTGACGCGCCATGTGGGGGCGGCGTCGTTTGAGCGCGGTAATTTGCACCGTCCCGGAAGGGTAACAAGTGCAGCGCCGTGGCAGAGGTGGGATAAAACGACTAACTCGTTGAGGTCGATACTCTTAACATTTTCCTGCAAGGGAAGAGTTAAATAATCCCTCGCTTTATCGCAGCAGAGCCTTTGGCCTCAGCTGCATTCCATCGAGAATCTAACCTTTCTGACAAAGAGGCGGCCTTAGGACGTGTCTTTCAGACGCATGGTTTCACGGAATTTTACTGACAGCAGCCGGAATGCGCCCGATCCTACCCGCGGCGGTCGATTCCAGTGTATAGGGGTAACTTCAACCGGTTAGTACCGCGGCGTGCCTGCGCTCGCCGGACGTGAGGCGCTTTTCGCTGGCGATCACGCGCTTGTCGCAGACAGCTGGGTGTCCGAACAACCCCCGTTCTCGAAACCTGTGCTGCATAAAACTGCGGTGCTCTTTTGTGTTGCACGCTCAAGCCAAGAGGCCAGCGATTCCTCGTCATTCGCAGTTCCGATTGATCCGCCGATGCCCGCTGCCTAGGTCGTTTCGTACCACGCTCGGCGAGCTCGAAGTTAATTTGGCGCGGTCCGCGGCAGGCAACGCAAGCTGCAGGAGGTGCCTCGAGAGTGGCCTCAGTCTGCAGCTGCAGCCTGGTGCTCGTTCGGCATCGTCTTCTCGAGAATCGCTTTGAGGACGCGCGGCGGCGACATTGGCAGCTTAGTCATCCGCACCCCAACCGCACGGTAGATGGCATTTGCCACAGCTGCCGGAGGGGGCACGATCGAGACCTCGCCTACCCCTCGGATGCCCAACGGGTGACCCGGGTTTGCCACCTCTACAATTTTGGTTTCAATCATGGGCAAGTCCAGGCAGGTTGGCATGCGATAATCGAGCAGTCCAAAATTCCTCAAGTTGCCTTTGCTATCGTAAATGTATTCCTCATTCAGCGCCCAACCGAGCCCCTGTGCGGTTCCACCCTGCATCTGGCCCTCAACATAGCTGGGATGAATCGCGCGTCCGGCATCTTGGGCTACGGTACAACGCAGGATCTGAGTCTTGCCGGTATCGGGGTCAACTTCGAGATCGACCAGCGTCACGGCGAACGCCGGACCCACCCCGCGGGCATTAACCGTGGCACGGCCAACAACCGGACCGCCGGTTCGCGCCAATCGCGGGGCCAACTCCTTAACCGTCATCGGCGAGATACCTTCCCCGGCCCGAAAGACCCGGCCATCGAAAGTAACTTCGTCGGGTTTCTTTTCCCAGAGCCTGGCCACGCGCTCCTTGAGTTGGCGCAAGGCGTCATGCGCTGCTTCGTAGACTGCCTGCCCAGTAGCGAGCGTAGTTCTGCTGCCGCCGGTCACATCGGTGTGTCCAATCGAATCGGTGTCGGCGACAACTGGTCTTACATCATCTACGTCGAGCCCCAATACCTCGGCGGTAATCATTGCCATTGAGGCACGCGATCCACCGATGTCGACCGAGCCGGTGACCACGCTCGCTGTACCGTCGCTGTGAATGTTTACGGTAGCGGACGACTGAAGCCCTGCGTTGAACCAGAAACCGGCAGCGACTCCGCGCCCACGATTCGCGCCCTCGAGTTTGGATTGATAGTGGGGACTTTTTTTGATCGCCTCGCAGGTTTCGATGAAACCGATGCGACGAAATGGTGGCCCGGCGGTTTGCGGACTGCCCTCGGTGACACCATTCATAATGCGGAAATCGATTGGATCGATCCCGCAAAGCTCAGCTAATTCGTCAATGATTGTTTCTGAAGCAAACGCAGCATTGCTCGCCCCGGGCGCCCGGTAAGCAGCGGTTTTGGGCCGGTTGACGACAACGTCGTAGGCGTCAATCAGCAGATTGGGGATGTTATACGGGGCGACAATGGTCATCGCACCCGCACCTACGGGAGAACCCGGAAACGCGCCCGCTTCGTAGGCCATCCAGATCTTGGCCGCGACCAGCTTCCCTTCTCTGGTTGCGCCGAGCTTGCAGCGAATTTTCGAGCCGGAGGTCGGTCCAGTAGCTCGCAGGACTTCGGCGCGCGTCATCACCAGTTTAACCGGCCGACCGCTTTTCTTCGAAAGCAGCACCGCGATCGGTTCAAGATAGGCAGTTAATTTTCCGCCGAAACCACCACCAATCTCCGCCGGCACCACTTTGATATTCCCTTCGGGCATTTTCAGAACCTGAGCCGTTAGCGAGCGAATCGCGAAGGGGCCCTGGCTGGAACAGTAAATGGTCGCATGCCCATCGCTGTTGTACACCGCGACCGCGTTGTGCGGTTCAACGTAGCCCTGATGGACCATCGCGGTGTTAAATTCCCGCTCGATTATATAATCGGCATCTTTGAACCCTTGCTCGATATCACCCCGCTTGAATTGAAGATGATTAGCGATGTTGGTCGGTGAGTTTGAACCGGCTGCTTTATTGCGCAGGTCTTCGAGGATAATTGGTGCCTCCGGACGCATGGCCTCATCCACCGTCATCACTGGCGGCAGCACTTCATATTCAACCTCGATCAAACGCAGCGCTTCCTCAGCCGTGTGGCGGTCAATGGCCGCAACCGCCGCGACCGCATGGCCATCATACAAGACCTTGTCGCGGGCCATGATGTTCATCGATAAATAGCGCGCGTTGACTGCCCCTTCGCCAACCTGCTCGGTCTTGCTGGCTATTTCCGGCAGATCCTTACCGGTAATCACGGCGAACACGCCGGGGAGATTGAGCGCCTCGGCGGTGTTGATTCGCTTGATGCGAGCATGAGCATGCGGGCTACGCAGGATCTTGCCGTGAAGCATTCCAGGCAACGCATAGTCAGCACCGTATTTTGCACGGCCAGTTACCTTGTCCACGCCATCATGACGAATCGGCCGCGTTCCAATGATTCGAAAATTCCGGGATGTGCCATTGGTGTCACCGGGAGCGTTGCTCGCTGGCATTTTGCCACTCTCCAATTTACGATGTTGCGATAAGCTATGCGCAGAAGACCGGCTCGGAACCGCGAAAAGCGACTGAGACGAAAAAACCTTCAGCACACGGTTGTTCCCACTCAGCGAGCACGGTCATGTTCGAATCCGGCAAGCGAAGGAGCACTATCTGCTCGAGACTCATTTTCTGACTGGGTCATCGGCAACCTTCGTGGCGGGTCCAGCAGCTCATCGCTGATCGAACTGACTGTCCCAAACCAACTCACCGAAGCACGGCCTGCCTGCTTCGCGTAGACCGTTACCGCTCACTTCTCGCCGTGCCACTCCTTGGCTTAGTCAACTTCCGGCGCGTTGCTTTTTCCCTGTCTCCGGAGCTGCCCACCGCGTTGCAGGGTTCGGCGCATTTGATTGAAACTTTTGCGCCAAGTGATCCTGACCCGCTCGGGTCGGAGTAATTAAGCCCGCGAGTCAACAGTTGATCCGTGCTAGCTCCTTGCCCATCTCGCTTGTGTCATAGCCGCACAGTTGCGAAACCTCACGCGCAAAGCGTCGCGAATTCAGGGCGTCGAACATTGCCTTAACCGGCCCTGACTCGGATTCATCGCGGAACACGACGAGATCGTAACGCTCGTGTCGTAGGGGGATGAACGCAAGCCCATAAGCTTCCGCCGCGACTCTAATCGTTACTCCCGCATCGGCCTGAGCTGACGCGATGGCTTGGGCAACTTCGAGATGGCCAGGCAGCTCGCGGGTGTAACCGATGATGCGTTGCCCTTCTACTGTCAGCTCACTCAAGGCCTCGTCGAGAGCCAGGCGCGCTCCCGAACCCTTTTCTCGATTTACAATCCTGATTCGTGGTCGCAGCAGATCGGCAAATCCTCGAATATTGAGCGGGTTGCCCGCGGTCACGGCAAGACCCAGCTCCCAGCGGGCGAAATTCACCATCACCAGGGGCTTGCGACCAATCGCATTGCGAACCCACGATAAATTGTATTCCCCGCTCTTGGGGTCGCGCAGATGAACGCCGGCAATGTGGACGCCACCGTTAGCCAGAATGGAAAGCGCTTTGCTGCTGGAACAGCGCAGGGCAACCGCAGTTACCGGGACCCGGCGCCGCGCGAACCAATCGGCTAAAATTGCGACGGCGGGGTCGCATCCCGCGATCAGGAGAGTGCCGTCGATCTCCGCTCGCGACCAATACGTCGCAACGGCCGCGCGTCTCGGCGAAACGCGGTCCGCGAGCCCGGCGGCAGGAGAAAGGCACAGGCGCGCCGACGGTTGCGGTACTGCCACAACCCTGCCGGCTACACGTGCTAGGGCAACTTTGCATCCCGACGGGACCGAGGCCGCTTCGGGATCCGACCATGACACACCGATCCGCGCGCAGGGCTCTTCATCTTGTGCGGCAAACAGACTTTCGACCGTCTCGCCGAGCTCGCGTGCCAGACTGAGCGCGACCGTGACGCTGGGCTGATAAAGTCCAGCCTCGATTGCACCGAGGGCCTGACGTGAGATACCGGCGCGGCGCGCGAGCTCTACTTGAGTGAGACCGCGCGACACACGCACATTGCGGACACGCTCGCCAATTGCTGACATAACCCTTGTCATCTAACATCTATAATGGCATAAAAAGGCAGCTTTTAAAAATGCCTCGCATCACACAAATCAGGTTCATGCGCTACTTTTTGAACAGTCGCTGTTCTCAAGCCTCACTACCCAAAGGCGTGCCGACAATCGTGCTCCTGGTTCTGGTCTGCCTCATGATCCGCCCACTGGCAGGACACGCTGGTCTTTTCCCGTTACAGGTGGCGTATGCCGGCTCGATGGGTTCTCTGATGGACGGAGGAATAAAACCAGCTGTAGCTAAAGCCATTAACGCGGATTTGCAAGGGCGTGCTCAGGGTTCGACCGGATTGGCGAATTTAATCGTAGCTGGAAGCATCCAGCCCGACGTTTTCATCGCAGTTACGCCTGCTCCAATGCGCGCGGTATTGAGGGCGGGAAAGGCTCAAAAGGCGCTGCCGATCGCGCGGACTGAGATGGTCATCGCCTATAGCCCAAAGAGCCGCTATGCGTCACGGCTAATGAAGGCCGACAGGCCCGGAGCCGAGCCGTGGTGGCAGATCCTGGAATCACCCGGGCTGCGGTTTGGACGCACCGATCCAAATACCGATCCGCAAGGATTAAATATCATCTTTACGATGCAGCTCGCCGAGAACTACTATCATCAGCCCGGCCTCGCGGCAAAAATTCTCGGCTCCGTGGTCAATCCACGCCAGATCTTTCAGGAAGCTCAAGTGATGGGACGTCTACAGGCTGGACAGCTGGATGCAAGTTCAGCCTACAAAACTCAGCCGTCCGCCCTAGGGCTGCCTTTCGTGCGGCTGCCGAAGGAAATCAATCTGGGAGACGCTTCGCTTGAGACTGAATATCAAAAGGCAACGGTGAACTTGAACGGCAAGACGCTCCATCCGTCACCACTGGTCTTTTACGCAGCCGTACTGAAGGACGCGCCTCATTTTGAGC
>JAJPKA010000016.1 GCA_021323945.1 Pseudomonadota bacterium
ATGGACGACGCGCCGATCGGCGCCTGCATCCTCTATGCGATCTCATGCGGCCTCTCCGACCACGATTTGGCCGATCGCTACGAAATCCTCCAGCGCACCGGCGGCCAGCCAGAGCCGGACGAAGACGAAGAGCCGTCCGCCGACGCCGAGGCGGAAGTCGAAGAAGGCAGCGGCAGCAAGGTGCGGCTGCGGCCGTGGCACAAGCGCGTCCGCAAGACCATGGGCTATGATGGCGACGGCAGGCCGGCGCCGCTGATCGACCAGGTGCATCGCCTGATGCATCTGTGGCGCGCGGGCGACGTAGTGCGCGTGGACGAATACATCGACGCGCGCGGGCTCCGCCGCAACGCGCTGTTCTATCAGCTCCTGCAGGCGCTGATCGAGCTGGCGCCCGCCGGCAGCGAGGAACGCTCGCTGCTGGAAAGCATCAGCAACCACATCTCCGCCCGCCCCGTATCAGCAGAGGAACGACAAGCCGCACTCTTTAAGCCGTTGCTGAAAGATAGCAGGGCAGACAGGGGGACCTAGAGCCGCATGATGACGCAGTTCGAGGTTTATTCTGACGAACGACTTGAGAATACGAGCGGCGAAAACCTTTTGCTTTTGGGTGGCATTGTATGCTCGCAGGCTAGACGTGATATCGTTCAGGAGAAACTTTGCCGCGTCCGCATGAAGCACGGGTTGGCGAGAGAGCTTAAATGGGGCAAGATTTCCAAGCGCTATCTTCCCGGTTATAGGGAATGGCTTGACTGCTTCTTCGATGATCCCCACGCCAGATTTACCTGTCTTGTAGTCGACCGCAAAAGTGGCGCGTGGAACCGGTTTTGCCGCTCCCCGCAAGGAGCGAGATCCAAAAGGTCCAGCAGCGTTTTTTGCCAATTTCTTTGGGACACGCTAAGGCCAATTGGGGACGATGTACGGTGGACAGTGTATCATGACAAAGGGTTTTTCCGCCGACCTACATTGCTAAAGCAACTTGAATTTATCATCAACCGTACTAGTCATGAAAAGCTTGAGACCCGGGTGGTCCGTCGAGTCAGATATAGTGAAGAACGCGACTCCAAAAACTGCGACTTGATCCAGCTCGCCGACGTCATACTCGGGTGTTTGTCCTGTGACTTGACTGTAGCGCCATCCTCCGAAGCCAGAAGGGAGATTTTTGAGCATTTCAAGCTACGATTAGATTGTGTCCCCCAAACTCGAAGCGGAAAACCCAAGTTGGCGGGGTATCCCTGGGTTCCGCCTGACGAATACTCCAACAACAGGAGGCAAATGGCTAGAGACTTGAACAGGAATAAATCTACGAGGCGCTGGCCTTTGCCACCTAGGCCGTAAAAGGCGACAGCCTGGCGTGAACGAAGAGGCTCACAGCAGCTCGAGCACCTCGCGGAGCGCCGCGGCGACGCGCGCCATGATCGCATCGTCGAGGTGCGCGAGCGGACCCTCGACCAAACGTCGATTGTCGATCGCGCGCAGTTGATCGATAAGCAGGTCGGAGGCGCGCCGCAGCGACGCCTGCGCGGGCACGCGGATGCGCAAAGGCTCGGCATCGTCGATGAGATTCGTGGTTAACGGAATGATTAAGGTCGAAGGATGCCCGGCGTCGAGCAGCGCCTGCGCCTGGACGATCAGCACCGGCCGCGTCTTGCCCGGCTCGGTGCCCCGGCGAGGATTTAGATTGGCGAGCCAGACCTCGCCGCGCTCAGGCATCCGGCTCGCGCTCGATTCTCGCGAACTCGGCGTTCACCCGCATGCTTTCCTTGCGGACCTTCCGCGACGCGGCGGCGATCCGCCCGGCGCGGGTGCGGGCTTCGGTCTCGCGGTTCATCCGCTCGACGGCGCGGCGGATGTATTCGGCGCGGGGGATGCCGAGCGCCCTGGCGCAACGGTCGCTGGTTTCGAGCAGCTCCTGCGGCAGTTTCAGCGAGATCGATTCCATGCTATGCCCGTCGAATATCCCAGTAAGGTATCCTAGCACAATATGCGCAACCTTAAGGTGGAAGGCAAACCAGCCGGCGAAAGCTGTTTCCCAAAGCCGGAAGAGAAAAACGGGTCGAACGCGCAGTCAAAGCCGTGCGCGAGTTCTGCGGTTCGTTCGCATCCAGGGTTGACCTTGAAACGGTGAAGTGGATCGCGCAGGACGCGGATATCCTCGACATCTGATATGGCTGTTCAACCCCTCGGTCAGCTTCCCGCGGGCTCGCCCGTGGTTGTCGATGCCAATATCTTCGTGTATTCGGCCAAGGCGACCTCAAACGAGTGCGCCGAGCCTCCTGGACGATGCGCTCGCCGGGAGGGACGAGGAGTGACAACGTTCGAGGCCCTCGCGGAACTCAATCACCGCCTGATGCTTGAAGACGCGCTCGCCGCGGGAATCATTCAGCGAGGGAATGCAAGCAACTTGCGACGGCTCCGCAAGTCGATACCAAATCTGAAAGTCTATTGGCCGTCGGTGGAGAAGATCTTCAGCATGAACCGGATGATCCTCAAGCTTGACGAACTGTGGTTTCGCCGCGCCCAGGTTATGCCAGAGCGGCACGGCCTGCTGACCAACGATTCGCTCGCTGACAGCTACGGCATCAGCTGTCTCGCCAGGCGCGACGACGATTTCAACGACGGGCCGTGGCTGACCGCCTACAAACCGGGGGACATTCCGTGAGCAAACTCGCGTGGACGCCGTGGCATAAGGTCGTCAAGATCCGGCCGGACCTGAAATCGGGGGAGCTTTCGCTCAACATCTTCGCCGCCGATCTCTACGACGTGGCGATGGGCAAGGCGAAGCCGGTCTATCAGGACGCACGCGAATTCTTCTCGCTCACCTATCCGACCTTCAATCTGCGCGAACTGGCCAAGGATGTAGTGCTGCGGCTTCTGGGCAAGAGCGAGAAAGCCGTCCGCCAGCTTGAACTAACTTACGGCGGCGGCAAGACCCATTCACTCATCACGCTGTGGCATCTGGTGAATGATCCGGACAAGCTCCCCGATTTGCCCGCCGTCAAGGAATTCATCGAGCATATCGGGATGAGGCCGCCCCGGGCGCAAATCGCCGTGCTGCCGTTCGACAAACTCGACGCGGAAAAGGGGATGGAGGTGCGGGGGCCGGAGGGCGAGCTCAGGTGGCTTAAGAATCCGTGGAGCGTGATGGCGTTCCAGCTCGCCGGCGCCAACGGCCTCAGATTGCTCAGCGCCGAGGGAACTGAAGAGGAACGCAAGACGCCGCCGGCGGAAAACCTGCTGGCCGAGCTGCTCGCATTGCCGAGCCGCGAGAACCTGGCGACTCTCATACTGATCGACGAGGTCCTGATGTTTGCGCGGGCGGCGGTCGACCTCGATCCCGCGTGGAACGACCGGCTGCTGAACTTCTTCCAGTATCTCACCCAGGCGGCGACCAAAGTGGAGCGCTCGGCGGTGATCGCGTCGCTCCTGGCGACCGATCCGCGCAAGAGCGACACGCTGGGCAAGCAGATCACGAGCGACCTCTACAACATCTTCCGGCGCGAGCGCGAAGAAGGCGTGCAGCCGGTGCTCAAGGACGACGTCGCCGAGGTCTTGCGCCGGCGGTTCTTCGTCGCGGATTCGATCAGCAACCGCGAAAGCTTCCGCAGCCATGTGGTCGCGGCGCTCAAGGGCATCGCGGAACTGGACGATCAAACCCGCAAGGATGGCAAGGCCGCGGAGCAACGGTTCGTCGCGAGCTATCCCTTCCACCCCGACCTGATCGAGCTTTTCTACAGCAAGTGGACTCAGCTCGAAGGCTTCCAGCGGACACGCGGGGTGCTGCGCACCTTCGCGCTGGCGCTGCGCGAGGCGGAGCGATGGGACGAATGTCCGCTGGTGTCGGCGAGCAGCTTTCTTACCGAGCCGGGCAGGGGCGGAATCTCCGAGGCCGCGCGCGAGCTGACGACCACGGCGGCGACCGAGGAATACGAGGGTCGGAAACAGGAGTGGACGGCGATTCTCGAAGGAGAGCTTGGGAAGGCGCGAGACGTTGAGGCGGAAAGTCCCACGCTCAAATTCCGCGAGCTCGAACAGGCGGTGTTCGCGACCTTCCTGCATTCGCAGCCGATCGGCCAGAAGGCGCTGACACGTGACCTGATGGTCCTGGTGGGCGCGACGCGACCGGACAAGATCGAGCTCGAAAAAGCCCTGATGCGCTGGAGCGAGGTATCGTGGTTCCTCGACGAAGCCGGTATCAGCGACGTTGATCGCGGCAGTGGAGCAGCGAGACAACTGCCCAGATCGTGGCGGCTGGGCTCGCGGCCAAATCTGCGCCAGATGCATTTCGACGCCTGCCAGCGGATCTCCGCTGACATAATTGAGCAGCAACTTATCGACCAGATAGGCAAGCTGAAGACTCTGACGGCGGGAGCGTCGGCCGCGGGAGCCGAGGTCCACAATCTTCCCAAGCGCCCGAACGATATCGAGGACGACGGCGAGTTTCACTTTGCGGTTCTCGGTCCGCGCGCCGCTTCTGACTCGGGCAAGCCCAGCGCGGAGGCGAAGCGCTTCATCGACGAGACCACCGGACCTGACAAGCCGCGGAATTACCGCAATGCGGTGGTGCTGGCCGTGCCCTCGCGCGACGGAATCGAGGCCGCGCGCAATCGAATCCGCGACTATCTCGGATGGGAAGAAGTCCGTAGCCAGCTTAAGGAGCAACTAAAGGGGCAGGAGCTCGACCCGATCCGCGAGGCAACCTTGTCTGCAAACATAAGCGCCGCGCGAGCAAAGATCGCCGAAGCCATCCAGCAGGCCTACTGCATCGTCGTGACCGTTTCGGAGAAAAACGAGATTCAAGCGTTCAAGATCACGCCTGACGGGCCGTCGTTATTCGCCAGGATCAAAGAGGACAGCCGGTCGCGCATTCAGGACACGGCGATAAGCGCCGAAGCGTTGCTGCCCGATGGTCCCTATAATCTGTGGCGAGCGGGAGAAACCTCGCGGCGGTTGAGAGACCTGGTCGGCGCCTTCGCGCTTTCGCCGCAGCTTCCCAAGATGCTTAACCGGCGTGCCATTTCGGACACGCTGGTTCAGGGCTGTAAGGCAGGACTGTTTGTACTGCGCGTCGTCCGGCCCGATCGCTCCGTTCGAACCTTCTGGCGGCAGGAACCGGACGAAGCGGCACTCAAAGATCCGACCCTTGAAGTGGTTCTCCCCGAAGCGGCGGAATTGGCCGAGCTTTCTGCTGACCTCCTCATTCCAGGCCGGCTGCCCGGTTTATGGCCGGCGGCGAATTTGACCTTCGGTGATCTCTGCAAATATTTCTCTGGCGGCTTCGTGGTGAAGATCGACAAGGGCGGCTACGAAGAACCGCTCATCGTACCCAGCGCTTCCCGCGAAACGCTGACCGCCGCGGTCGCAGAGGCGGTCAAGCAGGGCAAATTATGGCTGACTTCCGGACAGGCAAGTATCCTGAGTGAAGAGATTCCGGCAGGTCTTTTAACCGACGACGCGAGGCTTCAATCTCCGCCAGCGCCGATTCCGGCGACGGACCTCACGCCGGCTAATATGCCTGAGGTCTGGACCGACGGCGTGACCACCGCTCTTGCTGTATCAGTCGCGCTGTCAAAGAAGGCCGGCATCAATCTGCCTTGGGCGACGGTTCGCGATGCGATCGACGGCGCGATCCGCGCACGATTGATCGAAGTGGCGTCGGACTCCGCACCATGGCCTTGTGAGTTTGCCTCCGCTCAAAACACGAAGCTTCGCGTTGTGACGGCCTCCGGGAAGTCACCAGAACCGCAATTCAAGCTTCAGCCTAACGTGCTGGTGGCGGAAGCCGAGCTTCGCCCGAACGAGATCCAGGACCTGGCCGATCAGCTCTCCGACTTAAGAAAGCTCGCCGGAAATGCGGCGCTGAGATTTCGCGTCCGTCTGGAACTCGACGGGGGTGGTGCGCCGCCCTCCCAAAACGTAGTCGACAAGCTAAACGAGCTGCTGGCCAAGGTCTCGAGCTCGCTGTCCTTGAGGTAGGCAAAGCGACAGTTCGTCGAATTTGGCGGGCTTCCCCTCTGGAATTTGGGATGCTCTCTGCGGCTGCCGGATGGTCGCTTCATCGGCTTTTGCCCCTGGGGAGGGAAAAGCCCTAGCTCGAAATAATCACGTCTTATTTGTAGTCATCTATTGTTAATCATTAAAAATTGTGACCAGTTTTAAGGCATCTTCTCGTCTGCTTCTCCACGTTGAGTTATGAGATGACGGGCGCCGTACCCGGTCGGGAAGACCAGCGGTTATATCTGTGCGCAACCCACGTGGCGACATTTTCAGCCAAGGCACTACCGTTTAGCAGGGCCAGGCGCGCCCCGTTCCGCGATTCCGACAGCTGACCGTGCGAGCCTGCATAATACGGGCAAATCACCTTTCTTACGGCAACCGCGTTCTCGTAAGATACGGTTATGGAGGCTCTGAGATAACCGCGCCGACCATTGCCGCTCGCGATATCATAGTTGCCGAGAACCAGCTCGAGCATAGCAGTGTTGGAATTGAGGTCGGTCCTGACGTGGAGGGAGTGCTTATTCACGACAATCGTTACGTGAAAGTTTCAGAACCCGTCAAACTATGGTCCCGCAAGGGCGTTTTGATTTTCCCGGGCTCTTAAAGCCCGAAACGCAGCCAAGAATCCTCAGTTTCCCGCCAAAGTGTCCCTGCCGGAAGAAATCCGGATGGCCGCCCAGCGAACCGGCGAGTCCGACACCCACCCGCTTTAACCAATCAGAGAAGTGAAAAATCCTTCGGAGTTTTGGAGAAATACATTATAGGAACCCGTTGGGCCTGGATGAGTTCTTAGATGCCGGATAGTTGCCACCGGGGCCACATTGCGACGGTTACCGAGCGGATACTTGAGCGGAGACTTAACCAGCTTCTTTCGTGAGTGGCTTGCAATGGGCCTGGATGACGGGCTTGCACAGCGCAATTTTTATGACCTGCGGGGAGCCGAATCTTCACCAACGCGCCTGGCACGAGCTGAAGGCTGACTCGAATTGCTCCGAAGATTTATCCATCTGCGGTAGGACTTTCCAGCGAGGGGTGCATCTCAGGGGACAATTCGCAGCCCGCACCTCAGGAGGAATGGGCGCTGTTTCACGACATAACCCACGGGAGCCGCGAATGGCATAGGCCCTGTTTTCTGGGCGACACCGCGACCACGGTCCACCTCGCGCATCAAGAGGACTTTGACGGGGAATCACACTACGAGGCCTCTGTCCGGATGTTTTGTGGTCTTTTTACTCGCGGGGTCCTCGACTTCTCAGCGTTCCGGCGGGGCGTGCAGCTATTCAAGCACGAATCCGAGCCGGAATCGTTTTTTCATCGGTCATTCTCTGATAGACGCTGATTGTGCACAAAAAGAAATCTGACTAAACAAAAGGTGCTGCTCTAATAAGGCGCGTCGAAAGAGGATCAGTGAATTTCCTGAGGACTTGGTTCGCGCAGGATACGAAGATGCAAGTGCAAGAGCACCTCGCTCCGCAAGCGAATGTGGTTGTCCTGGAGCACCCGGACTTTTTCTGTACCGGTCAGTAAATCATCTTCACATGCGGAGATTGGGTTACGCGAAGCCAGGTTCCCCTGTGACCGTCTGATGAGGGCACTGTTGCGATCGATTTTGGAGGAAGCACTGGATGCGTGAAGGCGGGTAGTGGTCTACCAGGCGCAGCGATTGGCGCGCATACTACCGGCGCTCCCCCGGCAAATGACAACGAGCGTCGAATGGTTGTTGAAAAAATGAGGCTTTTCGGGGATTTGGATGTGCGCGTGGACCCCTGGCAGGTCGACTACGGTGCAGAACTGCCAATCGTGCCTGAAGAGGAACGGTTCGACGAGGAGATCATCCTTGACATTGAGGTTTCTCCCGACCAGTGGCAGCCCCTGACTCCTGCCTCAGCCAACCCCATCAGGCGGCTCGTTTTCGTTGACGGGGTGAGGCGAATCGAGGCGCGGCTTATCGTCCGCCGCGGCGAACATATTTGTCACGGAGCGTTCGGAAGTTACGCAGTCGGCTGGGTGTCGGCGCTAGCGAACGTGGCAACATGCGGCGAGCCTCGCGTCGATCGAGTTGTCGCCATCGGTTCAGGTGAGCAGCTTCCGCAAACTGTCGCTCCGTTGCCGACGCTGCTCTATCGACCGGTGAGCACGGCGTCGCCGGACCCCGACGGTCCGCTGCACGTGCTGCAGGACGAAATGCGCGGAGCTGAGGAGCGGCTGGGCCGCGAGCTCGCCAACGCGGATGACACATTGGTCGTTGCCGATGGTCCTCTGACTTTCGAACAACCTCTCAGAGGCGCCGCTGTTGGCTACATCAAGCGGTTGTTCAAGCTTTACTTGCCGACCGAAAAACTCGGATTGATGGCGCGACTCGGTGCAGGTGAACGCACGCCGATATTTGCCCTGCGATCAAGTCACCGGTTCGCGCGGTATTCCTGGTTTTTGCGACTTGCGCCGGCCGGTCCCGGTGACTCCGAACTTACAGGCATCGTGAGACTGGAGGTTGCTGAAGCCGTGGGTGCTGACGCCGCACGCCGCTTGGCGGATGCAACCGCCTTGATGCTTCCGCGCTTTGCGCCGCGCCGATGGCGCGATCCGCGAAGCCCGCAAAATCTGCTGCCTATCGGGGCCCTGGAGTCTCATTTGCGTCGCCACTTGGGCGATCCGCGTCTTATCCGGCGCCATATAGAAACGCTGATAACGGAGGAAGCGCGACATGCCGGACGGTAACGACAACGATTCGTCAGCGCGGTACGGAGCCGCACGGCAGTTCCCGGAAGACGCCGCTCTGGTTCTTGGGTCTCTGGACGCCACGCCCCTTGAATTTTGGGCCGGCGTCAGCGAGAACCGACAAATCGAACTTGATGATCTGCTGGTAGTCGAGACGCGTACCCCGCAGGGCCAGGCGGTTCGCTTCTATGGCGTGGTGGACGCTGTGCGCAAGCGCTATGAAGGAACGCAGTTCGATACGGATGCTTTCCGCGCTGCCGCCGGCATTTTGCCTGTCGACGTCTCTTACGCTGCCCACGTTCAGGTCACACGGATTGAGCCGGAGATCTTCGTCCCACCTCACCCAGGTGACGCCGTCAAAGTAGTGCGCGGCGAGGAATTTCAGCGCGCACTCTATTTCGACCGGATGGAGCGACCTGTCGCAATTGGTCTGACGCGCACAGGCGAACCAGTCTACGCAAACCTTGAATTTCTCGACGGCAGCCGAGGGGCTCATGCCTCGATTAGCGGGGTTTCGGGCGTTGCCACCAAGACCTCATACGCAACTTTCCTTTTGTATTCGCTGTTTCACTCCGATGCACTCGGGACCGACGCGATCAACTCCAAGGCACTGATCTTCAACGTAAAAGGCGAGGATCTGCTCTGGCTCGACCGCCCGAACAGGATGCTGAGCGAGGAAGCGCGCGCGCAGTATAGGCGACTGGGTCTGCCAATTGGCGCGTTTCAAAGCGTTGGCCTCTTTGCGCCGGCAAGGCGCCGAAGCGAGGTTCCGATGCCCGACACGGGCGGCCGGCAGGAAGGCATACTGCCTTATCTTTGGACCGTGCGCGAGTTTGCCCGCGACCGGCTCCTGCGTTTCGCCTTCGCGGAGGCCGAAGACGCACGCGCGCAAGTGTCCTTCGTTATATC
>JAJPKA010000001.1 GCA_021323945.1 Pseudomonadota bacterium
AATTTCGCACCGTCCAATTTGAACCGTGACGACACCGGCTCGCCCAAGGAATGCGAGTTCGGCGGCTATCGGCGTGCGCGTATCTCCAGCCAGTGCTTCAAGCGTGCTATCCGGATGCACTTTCCGGCGCTGCTTCGCAAGGAGGAACTGGCAACCCGCAGCAAACTTGTCGTAACGCAGAAGGTCGTTCCTGCGCTAGTTGGGCGAGGACGAGACTCCGAGCAGGCCCGCATAGCAGTCGAACGCGCACTTGGCGCCGTCAAGCTCAAACTCGACGACGGAAAAACGCAATACCTGCTGTTTCTCTCCGCAAGCGAGGTTGCTGCGCTTACGGACGCGTGCGACCGTAACTTCGACGTTCTCCTTAGAGCCGCTGGCGGAAACCCAGGAAATAAAAAAAGCAAGAACGAAGCGCGAGCCGAGATCCCGTCCGAAGTACGCAGCGCGGTCGAAAGCATCCTCGACGGCGGCAAAGCTGCCGATCTCGCGCTCTTCGGACGAATGCTCGCCGATCTGCCCGAGAAGAACATTGACGCGGCCGCGCAGGTCGCCCACGCGATTTCGACCAATCGCGTCAGCCCCGAGCTCGACTACTTCACAGCGGTGGACGATCTGAATCCCAAGGAAGAAACCGGCGCAGGCATGATCGGAACCGTCGAGTTCAACTCGGCCTGCTTCTACCGCTACTCCAATGTCGATCTCGCGCAACTCGCAGGCAACCTGAAGGGCGATATTGAACTTGCGCGCCGAACGCTTGACGCCTTTATCCGCTCGACGATCGAGGCGGTGCCTTCCGGCAAGCAAAACAGCATGGCCGCGCACAACCCGCCCTCGTTCGTAATGGCCGTGGTGCGCGAGGCGGGGCTGTGGTCACTCGCGAACGCCTTTCTCGATCCGGTCCGGCCGGACGAGGATGGCGATCTAGTGCGGAAATCGATAAGGCGGCTCGCTCAGCATTGGGGCGCGCTCACGAAAATGTACGGAACCAAAGGCATCGTGTACCACGGCTTTGCCGCGCTTGAAGATGGCGAAATCGAGCATCTGGGCCAGCCGGTCGGTAACTTCGACGCGCTTGTCGAGGCCGTGATGTCGAAGGCAAAGTTCTGAAAGGAGCGCGGTAATGGCCACGCTTTTGCTCCGGCTTTGCGCGCCGATGCAGTCCTGGGGAACGCAGAGCCGCTTCCTCGTGCGCGACACCGGACTCGAGCCCTCGAAAAGCGGAATTATCGGGCTTGTTTGCGCCGCGCTCGGAAAACCGCGCGAAGAACGCGCCGGCGACGGCTTTCCCGCGCTTGCCGAGCTGGCATCGCTCAGAATGGCCGTGCGGGTTGATCGCCCCGGCTCGGTTCGGCTCGATTACCATACCGCCGGAGGCAGCAATGCGAACGAGAAGTACGGAGTGATTCGCGCCGATGCGAGCGGGCTCGGCCCGGTGGTGTCGCGGCGCTACTACCTGGCGGACGCTGAGTTTCTCGTCGGGTTGGAAGGCCCGGAGGGTATTCTGCGCACTATCGCTCAAGGCTTGGAGAAACCGCGATGGCAGATCTTCTTCGGGCGCAAGTCGCACGTTCCATCCGCGCCTGTTCTGCTTCCGACTGAATATCCCTGGCTTGGCGGATGGCGCGAGCAGGGCCTAGAGCAGGCCATAAGGGAGTGTCCGTGGCTCGGCGAACTGGATCGCGCGCGGCGCTACCAAAGGCCTGAACAACTACGCCTTGTTATCGACGATCCTAAGGGTTCCGAAACCAGGCGCGATGTGCCGCTAAGCTTTTCCGCGCGAAGATTCGGCGTCAGGCGAGTACGCGCCGATTGGCTTTACCCTCAGGAGTCGAAGCTTAAGTGAGATGATACTCTCAAAGCTTGTGCTCAATCCGCGCTCGCGCGACGTAGTGCGAGACCTCGCCGACTGCCAGGAGTTACATCGCACCATTCTCTCCGCCTTTTCACAGGCTTCCGGACCCGCACGTGCGCAATTCCGGGTGCTGTTCAGAATCGACTATCTGCAAGACGGAACGCCCGTTCTGCTAGTCCAGTCGCGCCCACGTCCGGACTGGTCGAAGCTTCCGCGTTTCTATCTGGCACAGCCCGTCGATATCAAAGATGTCTCCCAAGCTTACGCAGCGGTAAAGCCGGGCGCGACGCTGCGCTTCAGACTTCGCGCCAACCCAACCCGCAGAATCGACACGAAATCCGGTCCCGACGGCAGGCGGCGCAACGGAAAGCGCGTCGAGCTCAGAACCGAGGCGCAAAAACTGGAATGGCTAAGGCGTAAAGGCGCGGCCCATGGCTTCGAGGTCCTCACCGTGCGCGCCTCGAACGAAGTCCTCAACGTACGCGTCAACGATGAGGGCAAATTGCGCGGCTACCGGGTAAGCGGGAACACGCGTGACAAGAAGGCACTTACCTTCGCGTCGGCCATCTTCGAAGGTGTTCTCCGTGTGACCGACGACAGCGCTTTCAAAGCCGCTCTGGAGCAAGGTATCGGTCCGGCTAAGGCTTACGGATTCGGAATGCTGTCGGTCGCACCAGTTGCGCGATACTAAATTAGGATTACGCCATCGTTTTTAAATTTCCTTTCGATAGCTACATCCATCTATAAATAGTTTTGACGCTCACCGGCGCCGAAAGGGAGGAACTGTGATATGCAGGACCTTCATATCCTGCCAAAGGTCCGCGACAGCCTAAGCTATCTATATGTCGAACACTGCCGGATCGACCAGGAAGCCAAGGCGATCGCGATCCACGACCAACGCGGACGTTTTCCGGTACCGTGCGCGGCGTTGACCCTGCTGATGCTGGGGCCGGGCACGACCATCACCCACGCCGCCATCCGCGCCCTTGCCGACAACGGATGCCTGGTTGCGTGGACCGGCGAAGAAGGTGTCAGGATGTACGCGTTCGGAACCGGCGAGACCCGCTCCGCGCGAAATCTTCTTCGCCAGGCCTGGCTCTGCACCCATCGCGCGCTGCGAGTCGGAGTCGTAATGCAGCTTTATCGTATGCGCTTCGAAGAGCCGCTCGATAGCGGGCTTACGCTCGAACAGGTGCGTGGGATGGAGGGCGTGCGGGTGCGTCAGGCTTACGCGCGAGCAAGCGCGGAAACAGGGGTGCCATGGTCCGCACGTTCCTACCAGCGCAAGCAATGGGGCAGCTCCGACCCGGTGAATCGGTCGCTGTCGGCCGCGAACAGCTGCCTTTACGGCATCTGCCACGCCGCGATCGTGTCAGCAGGTTATTCCCCCGCCCTCGGCTTCATCCACACAGGCAAGATGCTCTCCTTCGTGTACGATGTGGCCGACCTTTACAAGACCGAAATCACGATTCCAGTCGCGTTCCGCGCGGCGGCCGCAGGTGCCGACAATATCGAAACGCGGGTGCGAAGAGCCTGCCGCGACGCCTTTCGCGAGTCGCGCCTGCTTCAGCGTATTGTCCCCGACATCGACCGGGCGTTGGGAGTGATTCCAAGGGATCTCGGCGATTCTGACTTTGACAGCGACCCGGCTGCTCCTGGTTCACTATGGGATGATCAGCAGGGCGAAGTCGCGGGCGGGCTCAACCACGGCGATGACTCCGGCAACGATTCTGACGGAGGAAACCGCTGATGGTCGTCCTCGTAATGGAGAAAGTACCGAGCAGCCTGCGCGGAGAGCTGACGCGCTGGACGCTCGAAATCAAGGCGGGAGTCTTCGTCGGAGCGCTGTCGGCAGTCGTGCGCGACCTCTTGTGGGATAGAGTCAAATGGTCGCTCAGGAGCGGCGGGGCAATAATGATTCATAGTGACAATTCCGAGCAGGGGTTCGCGATTAGGTATTGGGGTGAGACGTCAAGGCGGATCGAAGACTTCGAAGGCCTTTGGCTGGTGGGAGTCGAGGAAAATCAAGCATAATTTTAGTGTTGTCCCCGCGCACGCGGGGGTGAACCGCCGCCTTACCGCAAGCACCGCAAGGTGATTTTGTTGTCCCCGCGCACGCGGGGGTGAACCGGATTCAAGTAGAATCACTTGAAGTCGGCGCTTGTTGTCCCCGCGCACGCGGGGGTGAACCGGGCCAGGCGCGCAACGCGATGGCCCGCTTGAAGTTGTCCCCGCGCACGCGGGGGTGAACCGCCTGTACAATGCAGTGTGAATTTCGCGAACTGGTTGTCCCCGCGCACGCGGGGGTGAACCCGGTTGAGACGCCATAGAAAAAGACGTCCCAGCGTTGTCCCCGCGCACGCGGGGGTGAACCGCGAGACGGCGAGAATGGTCGCGACCGACGGGCGTTGTCCCCGCGCACGCGGGGGTGAACCGATTGCGGGCTGGTGGGTATGGGCGGTGTGCACGTTGTCCCCGCGCACGCGGGGGTGAACCGACACTAATCGCATTGTCGCCCGACAGTGCGGAGTTGTCCCCGCGCATGCGGGGGTGAACCGCGCAATACCACCGCGCGCGTCTCAACCGAGCAGTTGTCCCCGCGCACGCGGGGGTGAACCGATACCGGCGAAGTAATGGCGGCGTTTCCCGCGGTTGTCCCCGCGCACGCGGGGGTGAACCGGCATGTTCCCCGATTTGGTTGAATGAGGATAAGTTGTCCCCGCGCACGCGGGGGTGAACCGTGGGAGCAGGGCGAGGCGGATCCGGACAGCATGTTGTCCCCGCGCACGCGGGGGTGAACCGCGCGCTCCGCGGGAGTCAGTGCGCGCGGCCTAGTTGTCCCCGCGCACGCGGGGGTGAACCGCTTCTGTCAGGCATAGGCGGAACGAAAATTTCGTTGTCCCCGCGCACGCGGGGGTGAACCGTCAAGCTCAAGCCCAAGCCAAGCGCGTCTCGGGTTGTCCCCGCGCACGCGGGGGTGAACCGCCCTGCTGAATCAGCTGTTGAACGATGGTGGGGTTGTCCCCGCGCACGCGGGGGTGAACCGGAGTGATCATGCAGGTACATCCGCTAACTTGCGTTGTCCCCGCGCACGCGGGGGTGAACCGCTCACGCCAAGCCCAAGCCCAAGCGCCTAGCCGTTGTCCCCGCGCACGCGGGGGTGAACCGCTCGGAAGTTGTCCCCGCGCACGCGGGGGTGAACCGCTGGATCGTGTTGCTTCTGCTCGGAGCCTGATGTTGTCCCCGCGCACGCGGGGGTGAACCGGGGACAGATAGGAATTTATCAGGCTTTGTATGAGTTGTCCCCGCGCACGCGGGGGTGAACCGAACAACTGCGCGCCGCGACTCTCGATAAGTTCGTTGTCCCCGCGCACGCGGGGGTGAACCGGTCTGTTCCCTGATCTTGAAGACTGGATTCATGTTGTCCCCGCGCACGCGGGGGTGAACCGAAATAAACCTTCCGCCCTGGTCCAGGTGGCTCGTTGTCCCCGCGCACGCGGGGGTGAACCGCGGAAGACAGTCACACTGCATGGTATCCACATGTTGTCCCCGCGCACGCGGGGGTGAACCGGAAGCGCAAGGAATGGCTGGAGGCATGGCGTCGTTGTCCCCGCGCACGCGGGGGTGAACCGAAGGGGCGATTCAGAAGCGCATACTCAGGGACGTTGTCCCCGCGCACGCGGGGGTGAACCGATTCGGACCAGAAAGGAGAATTGCCAGGGAACGTTGTCCCCGCGCACGCGGGGGTGAACCTCGCACTCCGACCGGCGAGCTTGTTCATCTAAAGTTGTCCCCGCGCACGCGGGGGTGAACCGCTTGCTCAGCGGAAGTCAGCGGCCGGACGTGCGTTGTCCCCGCGCACGCGGGGGTGAACCGTACTCGAGCGAATAACCATCCGCGCCCATTTCGTTGTCCCCGCGCACGCGGGGGTGAACCATCAATGGGCGATCAGATCGATACGGGCAGGAAGTTGTCCCCGCGCACGCGGGGGTGAACCGGCAGGCTCACTGCACACGGCCCTGTCCACGGTGTTGTCCCCGCGCACGCGGGGGTGAACCGGATCCTGCACCGGCCCGCCGGTCAGCCCGGCAGTTGTCCCCGCGCACGCGGGGGTGAACCGCTGATGGCTTTGCCGATTCCAAAGACCGAGGAGTTGTCCCCGCGCACGCGGGGGTGAACCGGTGACCATTGTTAGGAAGTCGAACGTCGAGGCGTTGTCCCCGCGCACGCGGGGGTGAACCGCGATCGTGGTGTTTTGGGCGATCGGTATTGGCCGTTGTCCCCGCGCACGCGGGGGTGAACCGCCCAGGAAGTCCAGTGTGGGTAGTCGTCGCTAGTTGTCCCCATGGTTGTTTCTCACCGGCGAGCCCCAGAACGTTGAGCGCGTCATGGCACCCTTCAAGGTGCAGCGCCGACTTGAGCCCAACGGAATGATCGATCACGTTATCGAGTTCTTTCTGGTTGGCCGCGACGGGCGCGAGCTTCGGCAGTACAACCCGAATGAAGCCAGTCCTGAGGTGGTGGCCCGCGATGTGAAAGGATTTGTCAACCGATGAACACCCATCCTGCGAATCTTATTAGTCCGGCTGTACAGCAGTGGGCATGTTTCGCGTTCATTCATTATCCCGCCGTCTGTGACCGAGTGCGTCATCTCAGGCCGGCGCACTATAGGAGGCACCTTCTTTGCGTTTGGTCGGACTCAAATTGTGGTGGCGAGTGCTGAACGCACTCGTGGAGTTGCCGCGCCTGCCGTATCTGGGACAAATCCTGTACCTGTTTGTTCAGATTCCGATGACCGCAAATGCGGCTCCAATTGCGATGGCCCATACCGTGCTCTATTCGTTCTACGCTTGCGCGGCGCATCCGTGGGAAATATCGCCGACTGAAGACCAGACGTCGGGCGGCCTTCTGATGTCGGTGAGAGAGGGCATCTACGTCAAGTCCGTAATGAGTGTCATTTCTTGGCATTGGGTGCTTAACGAGCCGAACGAGAGCTCGCTCCCGGCGTCAGCCAACGACGGGCAATAGGATGGCGTTTGCAGCGGCGAGAGAGTTCGGCCACCAGCTCGCGAGCCTGTGCCTGCTCGCCGCGCTGTCGCTTGCGTGCGGGCTTGTATTAAACCGGTTTCGCTCCGCACCGCTTCCGCTTTTGTACAGAACGCCGGAACAGCGCCTTGAACGACAACTTTCCGAACTGGTGAAAAATCCGCCCTTTCGAATCACGCTCGAGGAGACCATCGGCCTTGGGGATTTCCAGCGCGCGGTCGCGGACCGTCGGACGCTGGTTCTGGACGCCCGTCCATCTCCATTTTATGAGGAGGGTCACGTTCCCGGCGCGTTGAATCTCTCTCGTGAGAATTTCGCGCGTGACTTTCGGCGCCTGCAGACCGTTCTCCGCCACGCGAAGGAGCGGCCAATCGTCGTCTATTGTTCCGGTGGAAGCTGCCATGACAGCAAGCTCGTCGCTGGCGCGCTCCTGAGCCTTGGCTTCACGAGCGTCAAAGTGTTCACCGGCGGATGGGAGGAATGGAAGAATGCGGGACTCACGGTCAGCCGTCATCCTTAGAAAAGATCCACGGCGATGGCGACTCTTGATCTCGCTGATGGCCAGAATCAGTCTCGGTGCAATATTTATCTACGCTGGCGCCACGAAATTTGGCGACCCGCTCGCGTTTGCGGATTCCATCGCCTCGTTTAAAATCGTGCCCAACGCGCTTGTGAGCCTGCTCGCTCTCGGAATACCGCCGTTCGAGACGATATGCGGATCGCTGCTCGTCATCGGATTATGGCGGCAAGTCGCGGCGCTCGGGGCGTTGGTCGCGATCGTGACCTTTACCGTCGCACTGCTTAGCGCTCTGGCACGAGGACTGGTCGTCGATTGTGGTTGTTTTGGGTCGGGGCTCGTGTCCGTAACCCGGATGCGCCTCGACCTCGTTCGTGACCTGGCCATCGTGATGATTGCGGCCTTGGTCTACGCCGATTCTGGAACTACACGCGCATGAGCGGGAAAGTCCGGCGCGCGGTGATGATGGCATGCATCGGAAAACTCAACGAACCTGGGGAATCTAACGCAGAGTTACTCGTGCTCAAGGCGCCGAGCGCTGCGGCGCGGTGGTAATCGGGGGACCGAGTCTGAGGCCGAGATCGTACCGGCCGCAGCTCTTTCCAGGCTGCCGAAGGTGAGACCTGTCGTTTTGGCGCTTGGTCCTGCTCCCGAAGGATTGCCCGTACGCGCTGGCGGGAAAACTTCCTAAGCTGAACGTTCTGATCCCGTGTGAGCGAAGTTGAGGTGGATGTTGCGGCGCGTCATTTCGCCCTACTGTTCGGGCAATCAGAAGCCGACTCGTGGCAATGATTCGGAGCGCCGATGCTGCGCGTCACACGATCTTTGGAGTGCAAGAGGGTTGACGGCGAGGACTCTACGTCGGAGTCGCCCTCGCGTTGCGATCGATGATTTCAATGAGCCGAACGATTCAGCGAAGATCTTGAGGCTCCGGCCGAAATAGCGCCCGGGTCACTGATTGCGAAACCCATCTGGTGGCGCCAGCATCAAACCGGCGCGAAGCCATTGGGTCAACTATATCGCTCGTGCGAATCTTTGCCCTTCGAAGAAGAACTCTCTAGAGGGCGGCGCCTAAGAACTCAAGGCAGAAGGGCGAGAGCGCGGCCTCGCGGCTGAGCGCAACAACCCACGCTTGGTATGATACTGCTAGACAAGTTCGTTACGGGGAATCTCAGCCGGAAGACTCTCCTGTTGCTGAGCTCGACCATTTTCGTATTGTATTTCGGAACACTTGCGCTCGCCATTCGGTTGTTTCCCGGGCCGTACGACTGGCGCCGCAAATCAATCTCAAAATTGCTCTACCCCGAGAACAACCCCAGGTTTCACTTCATTGCATCATTCGGCATCGTCGTTACAGGGCTGCTCCTCATCCCGTTCGCTGGCTATATCAGTAGGCGCCTTCGGGACGTTTCGCCAACTGCGGCTAATTTCGGCGCCGGCGCGCTTGCGGTCGGCGCCTTTTGTCTCATCCTTGCCGGTCTCATTGTCTCGCATCCTTCCCACAGGGGCTTTGCTCTTTCACACGCCCACGAGGTGCTGGCGCGCATTTCGGCCTTCGCCATCGCTGGAGGCATCTTGGCGTTCTATGATTGTGCACTTAGAGCAAATTTCAACGACAACCACGGAAGGACACTGCTAGTGGTATGGAGCATCCTGACGTTGCCCGCGGTCTTGATCGCTCTGCTCAGGCTTGTAGCGGCTGCGCGGTTGCGGTGGTCAAATCCGATATACAGCGCGTTGAAGAATCCGGCCCTCTGGCATCTGGGGTTCTGGGAGTGGATCGGCTCGGCCGCGGCGTTTCTATTTTTAGTCAGCGCGGTACTTTTATTGCCGGAACATTCTTGTCCATAGCGACAGCTTGGCGCCGGTTTACCTCGCAAGGGTGCCGGGAAAACCTCATTTGGTTCTTGACGTGAGATAGGTGGATGAGTCAGTCCAATGCGACGCGCTCTCTGCAGCCTGTCGAGCGGCTAACATTTCGGCGGGCGGTTGACGGACTTTATGGCGGTGGCGGTCATTCGCGAGAAAGGGCCACATGCCCCAACTTCGATCGCTCCGCCGGCTTGTCCTGCAGGCCAAGGCGGGATCAAAGAGCCTATCGAACCATCAAGGTAGCACGCTCACGACCCGGGTCCGGTCCGCATGACAGCCTCTATGGAGTCCGGATGCAGCCGTTCGAACGCCGACGCTCTATCGTAGTCTTGAGCCAGGCCGGTCATAATCCTGGTTCATTTTTATCGGCTGCTTATTTGTGATATAAGTTGCACTGTATGGCAGACGGGAGCCATGCAGCGCTACCGCGAGACATTGGTCAGCGTATTCGCCGACTACGTGGCAAGCTTGGCTTGACCCAACTCGCCTTCGCCGAGCTGATAGGCGCCTCGTCCTCCGCCGTCAACCGCTGGGAGAATGGACAATCGCACCCCTCGCCGCTCGCCTGGCAGCGGATACTTGCCGCGGAGGAACATGGCTTGGACGCTTTGCTACCGAAGGCCAGCGCCCCCGGTCTGAGTCGAAACGATGCCCGCGGAACGCCGACTGATGTAATTCCTGGTCCCGATTTTTCCGCCAATCCTGAGATCGTCCGTGCGGTGGCCGAGGCCGAGCGGCTTTCCTACGGCTACATCTTCAACCCCGCCTTCGCAACCGAAATCTCTCGTATCGATCCGCTGCCGCATCAGCGCATCGCGGTCTATCAGCACATGCTGTCGCAGCCGCGGCTTCGCTTCCTGCTGGCCGACGACGCCGGCGCCGGCAAGACCATCATGGCCGGCCTTTACATCCGCGAGATGCTCACCCGCCGCCTCATCCGCCGAGTGCTGGTCATACCGCCCGCTGGTCTGATCGGCAACTGGGAGAACGAGCTGCGCAGCCTTTTTGGCTTGCGCTTCAGGATCGTCACGGGAGCGGATGCCCGTGCGGGTAACCCCTTCGCAGATGCGGATGGTGACCTCGTAATCGTGAGCGTCGACACGCTTGCCCGCGACCGGATGGTTGCCCGGCTGCGCGAACCCGAAGTCGCGCCGTATGACCTCGCGATCTTCGACGAGGCGCACAAGCTCTCGGCGCGCCTCGAAGACGGACTCACGCTGCGTCGCACCGAACGCTATAAGCTGGCCGAGGCGCTGGCCGGAGTTCACTCCGTCGATTCCGACTTCCGCCTGCCCTGGAGTTGCCGCCACCTGCTGCTGCTCACCGCTACGCCCCACATGGGCAAAGACTTCCCCTACTACTGTCTGTGGCGACTGCTCGAACCCGAGGCGCTTTCGACCAAGGAGGCTTTTGACGCCTATCCGCCCGACTCGCGTCGGCAGCACTTTATCCGCCGCACCAAGGAGGAGATGGTGCGTTTTGACGGCTCGCGCATCTTTCCTCCGCGCAAGTCGGATACGCTGAGCTACGAGCTTTCCCAGGGCGAGGTGAGCGAGCAGACGTTGTACGACCAGACCACGGACTACATGCGCGAGTACTACAATCGCGCCCGGATCCTGAATCGGTCGGCCGCGCGCCTCGCGATTAGCGTTTTTCAGCGCCGGCTCGCCAGCTCGACCTATGCGCTGATGCGATCGTTCGAGCGGCGACTCGCAAAACTCGACGCTCTTATCGAAGATGTGCGCGCCGGACGCCTCACCACCGAGCAACTGCTGTCGCTGCAGGAACGCCTCCGCGTCCGCGATATCGAGGATGACAAGACCGCCGACGAAGAGGAGGCCGAAGACGGGCTTGAAGAAAACGAGGCGGCCGAGCTCGCGGCGATGGCGGGCGTGGTCGGCGTCACTCTCGGCGAGCTTGAGGCCGAGCGCAACCAGGTGAGCAATCTGCTGGCTCTCGCGCGCCAGGTCTATGAACGCGGCGAGGACTACAAGTTCGCGAAACTCCGCGAAGTAATTCGGGACCCGCAATGGCGCGATCAGAAGATCCTCGTCTTCACCGAGCACCGCGATACGCTGGACTTCATCGTGCAGCGCCTCGAAGCAATGGGCTTTGCCGGCCGCGTCGCCCGGATTCATGGCGCGATGGACTACCTGGAGCGCCAGGAGCAGGTCGCTTTTTTCGACCAGCCAACCGCTGACGGCGGCGCGGCGTATATGATCTGCACCGACGCCGCCGCAGAAGGCATCAACCTGCAGCGCGCCTGCTGGCTGATGATCAACTACGACATCCCGTGGAATCCGGCGCGCCTCGAGCAGCGGATGGGCCGTATCCATCGCTACAAACAGACCCACGAGGTGCGCATCATCAATCTCGTCGCCGGCCGCACCCGCGAAGGCCGGGTGCTCAAGACTCTCCTCGACAAGCTCGAAAAAATCCGCAAGGAGCTCAACTCCGACAAGGTCTTCGACGTGATTGGGCGGCTGTTTGAGGGAATGAGCCTCAAGGACTACCTCGAAAGGTCGGTCACCGATCAGGGCGCGACTGAAAGCGCTACCGAAATAGCAGGCAAGCTCACGTCCGAGCAGATCGAGGCCTTCAAGGAGTGGGAGCGCAAGCTCTACGGCGACGGCGGCGAAGTCGCCGCGCGTCTCGACACCGAGCGCGCGATCGTCGCGCGCGAGCAGCTGCGCCGCCTGCTTCCCGGCTACGTGCGAAGCTTTATCGAGAGGGCCGCGCCGCTGCTCGGACTGCGCATCGAGGGCGACCTCGACGGCGTATTCTCGTTCGCCGAAGCGCGTCCGCGCGCGCTCGAGCCCTTCTGGCCGATTCTCGAGGACTACCTGCCGGAGAGCCGCAACCGCTTCATGCTCCATAACCCCGGCGATTCAACCGCGGCGATATTTCTCCATCCCGGCGAGCTTTTCTTTGACACAATTCGGGAGAGCGTGGTCTTGCGCTTCTCCGCTGATGCGCTCCGAGGCGCGGTCTTCATCGATCCGACGGCGGCAGCTCCCTATTTCTTCCACCTCGGACTGATTCGAATCGTGCGCAAGGTCGATCAGGATTTTGGCGCGCTCCGCACGGAAGAACCGATCGAGTACCGGCTGATCGGCTTGCGGCAGGATAGCGCCGGCCGGATCGAGGAATGCCCGGTCGAGCATCTGCTGTTGCTGCGCGGCGGTCCGCGCGGAATCCCGCTCGCCGTGCGCCAGTTGGCGGCGCAGGCGCCGACCGCGATCGAGCTTGCCACCCACTTCGCGCGCGAACAGATCGCCGCGCCGCTTGCCGAGCGCCATCGCGCCGCGATGCTTGCCAGCCTACCCGAGCGCGAGCGCTTTATCGAAGCGGGCTACCGCTACGAGGAGGACGCGCTGCTGGCGCAACGAGTACTTACAGCCAACCGGGCGCGCGAAGGCGACACCCGCGCAGCGGCTGAGCTTGAGCGGATCAAGAATCGCCAGCGCTCGCTTGAAGACCTGAAGCAGCAGGCGCTCGCGGCGCTCCGGCATGAACCGGAACTCGTCGAGCCGCGCGCGATCGAATTCCTCGCCCATGCGCTCGTCGTCCCCTCATCCGACCCGGAAGATCGCAAGCGCCACGACGCCGAAGTCGAAAACGTCGCCGTCGGCATTGTGATGGAATACGAGCGGGAACAGGGATGGACGCCGCGCGATGTATCGACCCCGCCGCTCGCCCGCGCGGCCGGCCTTACCGACAACCCCGGCTTCGATATTCTCTCGAATCGTCCGGCCTTCGGCGCGACCAGCCCGAAATCGACCGTCTTCGAGGAGCGCGCAATTGAGGTCAAGGGGCGCGCCGGCGTCGGTGACATCGAGCTTACCGAAAATGAATGGAGCCGCGCCTGCAACCTGCGCGAGCGCTACTGGCTTTACGTCGTTTTCGATTGCGGCACGCCGAGCCCGCGGCTCTTCAGGGTGCAGGACCCGTTCCGCCAACTGCTCGCCACTGCCAAGGGCGGCGTG
This sequence comes from Pseudomonadota bacterium, assembly GCA_021323945.1. Taxonomy (GTDB): domain Bacteria; phylum Desulfobacterota; class Binatia; order Binatales; family Binataceae; genus JAMXLL01. The sequence continues at coordinate 13,274 of JAJPKA010000001.1, forward strand.
ATCATCGACGAAGCCGAAATCCTCAGGGTGGCCAGCGCCGTTTGAGCTATGCCGTCAGCCCTTTATCACCCGCAGGCCGAGATGGTGCTCGAACGGGTCGAAATCGCGGTCGCAATGCAGCAACTCAAGGCCATTGGCGATGCAAAATGTCGCGATCAGCGTGTCGATCGTCGCGCGGATGGTGACGCCTCTTCGCCGCAGGAGCCGGTAATTCCGCGCCGCCGCAATCGCGATTTCGCGGTTCACCATCGGGGCGCACTCGAACGCCCGGAAGCGGGCGTGCCGCGTCGCGCTCGGAGCGGAATCCGTGGAGGACTTCCCCGAGGATCAAATCCCCGACCAGCAGTCGTCCCGAGTCCATCAGACGATCGAGCAGATCGGTCTCGGCGCTGGCCGCGCCGTTGAAGTAGTCGATCCAGACCGAGGAATCGACCAGGATCATGCGCCGACGAAGCGGCTCCGCCGCATCGCTTGCAAGTCGGCCTGCCAGCGGAGCTTGCCGCGCAACTCGCGCATCTTCGACTGCTGCCTGATGGTGACCAGCAGTCGCAAGCCGGCTTCGACCGCCTCCCGTTTGGTTTTCGCGCCTGACGCGCGCATCGCGCGTTTCATCAGCTCGTCGTCAATCACGATATTGGTCCGCATCGCGACATACCTGATGTGTATGCTAGGTGCGCATCATACACATCGTAAGCCGTGGCGGCGCGCGCCCTCGAGGTCAAAGGCCGCGCCAGCGCGGGGGACATCGAACTCACCGAAAACGAATGGAGGTGGGCCTGCAATTTGCGCGACGAATTCTGCCCGTACCGGGTTTACGACTGCGACACGCCGACCCCGTGCCCTTGAAAGTGCGTGGTTTGCTTACAAACCTTATAGCGACTGCAAAAGGCGACGTAATCGTCGAGAACGAATAAGTCTTGTCGCAGGCGGAGGAAGCCCAATGGCGGTATCGACCGTGCGAGAAGCTTTTGAGCAACTTCTAAGTCGCATCGAACTCGACGCGACGCGCGTGGGAGTCGCCTCTCAGCGTTACAACGCCGTTAAGTACCGGATCGAATCGAACCTTCCAGGTAAGCAGGTATCACAAGTCGGCTCGTTCCAAAGAAAGACCAAGATAAGGCCGCGCGACGAGAACACCAATCTCGATATCGACGCGATCGTTTCGTTTGGGGAGGCCCGGAGCTTCGCGTCCTTCGGACAAGCAATGACTCCCCAAGTCGCGCTCCAGATAGTCCGCGAGGCCTTGGTCGCAGACAAGACTTACCGGCTCATGAATCCAGATTCTGACGCGCCTACGGTCGTTCTCGAGTATGCTGACGGATTCAAGATTGAGCTGATTCCGTGTTTCAAAGACCTGACTGGAAGTAGCCCTCGAGATCATGGCCCGGCTTGCTATCTAATCGGTGCCCCAAGTGGGCATTGGGTTCGCGCAGACTACGATTATGACGCTAAGCTCATCACGGGTCTGAACCAATCAAGCGAGATCGCCGCGACCTTGGTACCCGCGATCAAGATGATCAAGGCCTTTTTTCGCAATCTGCCCGTCGGCTTGAAGTCCTTCCATGTTGAAATCCTGTGCGCAATTGTTCTGCCGCCGGCGATCCAGCGTTGGACGGCCCAGCGTTTCAATTGGGGTTATCAGCATCTTCTCGCACGCTTTCTGAAAGAAGTTCGCACCCAGCTAGACAAGCCAGTCTCGCTGCCAGGCAGCTACTCTGCTCCAGTTGATTCTGGGCTTTCTGCAGCCCAGCGTCAGCGAATTGGCTTGTGGTTAGAAAAACTTGGAGAAATCGCGTGGCAGAGCTGCGAACTCGATGACAAACACAACGACACCGCGGGTGCGCTGCGTTGCTGGCGTTGGCTCTTCGGGGAGATATTTCCTAGCTGACCAATGGAAAACAAGCCCGACAGCACGTCGCACTTGGTCGAAGCGTGCAAGACCATTGAAGAAAACTGCCTCTACAACGCGCAGGCGCATTTCGAGATCGCAGCCCGTGCCAGACGACTAAACATCTTCCTCTTGATAGCCCCGGCGGCGTTAGCGGGTTTGGGCGGTTTATTCGTAAGTCTCGATCTATGTGCTGTCGCCAACAAGGCGATTGGAGCTCTGACCGCGATTCTTGGAGCAGCGGCTACAGTGTCCGCCTCTCTCGGGGCTGACCGCAGGGAAGACCGTCACAACCAAGCCGCAAACCTTTTCACCGCGCTTAGGCATGAGTCGCGAGCTCTTTACGAGGCTTATGCCAGCGGCCTGTCGCGCGACGCCTTTGTTGCGGAGGTCCGCCGTATAAGCGATCGATACAACACCCTGGTCCAGGCACTGCCGCCTACTGATGAGTGTGCATTTGAGCGCGCTAAGAGAAAGATCAAGTCTGGCCGATTCCTGACTGATTTTCGGGAACACCGAGAGCCGGACAAGGAGTTGGAATGAACGACAGTCCCCGACTGATCGAGCGGGCGTTTCCCCTCAAGCAGGCGTCGCTGGATTCTGTCCATGAGAAGAATGTCCGCCATGGACATATCTCGACGCTCCATATCTGGCCGGCGCGGCGGCCGCTTGCCGCATGTCGCGCCGCGCTGATCGCGACGCTGCTGCCCGATCCCGGCGACCCCGAAGAGCGGCGCAGGCTTATCGAGCGCATCGGCGGGCGCGTCGTCCCAAGGATCGAAAAGAAGAAGGTCAACGGCAAGCCGGTCGAAGTCGAGCGCGAGGAAACCGTCGGCGGCATCCTCCATTGGGGACGCGAATCCAGCCCCGACCTGCAGTTCTTCCGCGACGAAATCCGCAAAGCCTACGGCGGACGCGCTCCGCGCGTGCTCGACCCATTCGCCGGCGGCGGCGCGATCCCGCTCGAAGCGATGCGCCTCGGATGCGAAGTCACCGCGATCGATATCAACCCGGTCGCCTGGTTCATCCTCAAGTGCACGCTCGAATATCCGCAGAAGCTCGCCGGAAAGACTCGCCCGCTGCCCGATTTCGCGCTCAAGGACCGCGAGTTCATGGAGGCGTTCCTGAAGGCGCGGGGACTCAAGGGCGCGACGCTGCAAACGCAGCTTGAGCGGATGGGCCTCGGCGATGACGCCGCCAGCGAGAATCCCGCCAAGGTCGAGCCGGGACAGAACGGCGGCTTCGGTTTCGACGGCGACGTGAGCCTCGAGGCCGACCTCGCGTGGCACGTGCGGGCGTGGGGGCGATGGGTGCTCGCGCGAGCGCGCGGCGACCTCGAACGCTTCTATCCCACGATCGACGGCAAGCCGACCGTCGCCTATCTCTGGGCGCGGACGGTCAAATGCAAGAACTGCCGCGCCACGATTCCGCTGCTCAAGACCAAATGGCTCTGCAGGAAGGACAACAAGCGCGTGCTGCTCCGGGTCGAGCCGAACGCCGACCGGACCGGTCCCGTCTTCAGCATCCTGAGCGGCAACGACGCGGCGACCCAGGGCGGCAACGGCGCGCAACGGCGCGAACACGACAGGAAGATCGGCGCGGGCACGATGTCGCGCGCGGGGGCGACCTGCGTATGCTGCGGCCTGCCGTCGATGACGATGGAGGATATCCGGCTCGAAGGAAAAGCGGGGCGGCTCGGCGCGGTGATGACGGCGGTCGTGGTCGATGGTCCCGACGGCAAGGAGTACCGGCTGCCTACCGACGAGGAAATCCGGCTTGCGGCGGAGGCGGAAAACGAAGTCGAGCGCGTCTTTGCCGAGATTCCGTTCGGAATACCAGATGAGCCGACGCCAACGCAGAGCCAGTTTTCTGGCGTTGCCAACTACGGATTCATGAAGTGGAGCAAGCTCTTCACGCCCCGCCAACTCCTCGCGCTCGGCACGTTCGTCAAGCACACACGCTCCGGCTCGGTCGCTATGCGCGAATCGGGATATGACCGGGAATGGCTAGAGGCGATTCGTGGATATCTTGCTCTCGGGGTTGATCGACTGGCCGATCGCGGCAGCACGATTTGTTCCTGGACTGTTGGCTGGGACAAAATCAGAAATACTTTCGTTCGTTATGCGCTACCAATCACGTGGGATTTTGCCGAAAGCGTAACAACTGTCGACAGCTCAGGCGGCTACCCTGGCGCATGCGAATGGATAGCCCTCCAGATTGAACACTGCCAGAGTGCCAGTCGCAATTCGCCCGTTCCAAATGCACTTCGAGCTTCGGCGATTGAGGCAAGCAACCAACAGTTCGACCTTATCCTTACTGATCCTCCGTACTACGACGCGATTCCGTATTCCGACTTGATGGACTTCTTTTACGTATGGCTGCGCCGGACGCTTCACGGACTCTCGCCTGAGATCGACGAGGCTTTCCGCGAGCCGTTGGGGCCAAAATGGAGCAGTGAAAGGCAGGACGGCGAACTGATCGACGATTCGAGCCGGTTCGGCGGCGACAAGACCGCATCGAAGAAGGCCTACGAAGACGGAATGTTTCGCGCCTTCCAGGCCTGCGACCGCGCGCTCGTTGCCGACGGCCGGATGGTCGTGGTCTTCGCGAACAAAAGTCCCGACGCGTGGGAAACGCTGGTGAGCGCCATCATCCGCGCGGGGTTCGTGGTCGATGCGAGTTGGCCGATCCAGACCGAGATGGGTAACCGCACACGCGCGCTGTCGTCCGCTGCGTTGGCTTCGTCCGTCTGGCTCGTCTGTCGCAAGCGGCCCGAGACCGCCCGGCCCGGATGGGACAATCGCGTGCTCGACGAGATGCGCGAGAACATCCACACCCGCCTTCGCGAATACTGGGACGCCGGCATCCGCGGCCCCGACTTCGTGTGGGCCGCGACCGGCCCGGCGCTGGAGGCCTACAGCAAGCATCCGGTCGTCAAAAAGGCGAACGAGCCGGGCGCAGTGATGGAGGTCTCGGAGTTCCTGCGCGCCGTCCGCCGCATCGTGGTGGATTTCGTCGTCGGGCGCGTGCTGAGCCATAACGGCGAGGCGACTGCCGTCAGCGGTCTCGACGACGTGACGACCTACTATCTGCTCCATCGCCACGATTTCGGGATGGACGACGCGCCGATCGGCGCCTGCATCCTCTATGCGATCTCATGCGGCCTCTCCGACCACGATTTGGCCGATCGCTACGAAA
>JAJPKA010000018.1 GCA_021323945.1 Pseudomonadota bacterium
ATTGTGATGTTGGAGAACATCGTACGCCACGAAGAGATGGGCAAAAGCCGACTGCAGGCCGCGCTCGACGGTTCCGGGGAGATCGCCTTTACCATTGTGTCGATGACCTTGTCGTTGGCTGCGGTGTTCATCCCGGTTCTTTTTCTGGGCGGCTTGATTGGTCGTTTGTTGCATGAGTTTGCAGTGACGATTGCCGCTGCAATTCTTGTGTCGGGCTTCGTATCGTTGACGCTGACTCCCATGTTGTGCAGCCGCTTTCTGCGCGCCCCCTCGACCGAGCGCCATGGCCGGCTGTACGAAGCGATTGAGCGCAGTTTCGACCGCCTGCTCGAATTCTATCGTCAGACGCTTGGCTGGGTTGTGCGTCACCGGCGGACGACCATATTGGTCTTGTTCGTAACTATCGCGGGAACTTGCTGGGGCTTTTATGTAATCCCCAAGGGCTTTATCCCCAGCGAGGATTCCAGCCAGGTGGTGATGTTCACGCGGGCGGAACAGGGAATCTCGTTCGATGCGATGGTCGCCCATCAGCGCGCCTTTGCCGATAAAGTCATGCGAGATCCCAATGTAGTGACTTTTTTTACCGGGGTGGGCGGTTCCGGACCGAGCGGGACCCTGAATTCGGGCATTCTGTTCGCCCATCTGGTGCCGCCGTCCCAGCGCAGGCTTTCGGCCGATCAGCTGATTAACAAATGGCGCGCTGAGTTCTCCGACATCCCGGGCCTCATGGTCTTTATGCAGAATCCGCCACCCATCCGGATCGACGCACGGTTCACCCAGAGCCAGTATCAATTCACGCTGCAAAGCCCCAATACTGCTGAGCTTTACAAGTACGCGACGATTCTCGAGCAGAAGATGCGCCGCATTGCGGATTTGCGGGGAGTCAACAGCGATCTCCAGATCGCCAATCCTCAAGTCTCTGTCGAGATCTATCGGGATAAAGCGCGGGCGCTGGGTGTGACCGCCCAAGCGATCGAAACTGCATTGGGCTTGGCTTTCAGTTCGCAGCAAATTTCTACCATTTACACTCCGGAGGATGAATATTGGGTCGAGATGGAACTATTGCCACAGTATCAGGCGGACCCTCGCGCGCTTCATCTCTTGTATGTTACTGGGGCCAATGGTCAGCTGGTGCCGCTAAGTACCGTGGCGAAAATTACCCCGACGCTGGGCGCTCTGTCGGTAAATCACTCTGGGCAGCTGCCCTCGGTTACTGTCTCATTCGATATTGCCCCGGGCGTCTCCCTCGGTAAGGCGCTCCAGGAGATTGAAGGGCTCGCTGCAGACACGTTACCGGCCAGCATCACTTATAGCTTTTCCGGGGCCGCCCAGGCATTTCAGTCATCGCTCAGCAATTTAGGCATCCTGCTGGCGATGGCGATTCTCGTTATTTATCTGGTACTTGGCATTTTGTACGAGAGCTTTATTCATCCGCTGACGATCCTGTCGGGACTCCCCTCTGCAGGCTTCGGCGCTCTGGTCAGCTTGATGTTGTTTCATTTCGAATTGAATTTACTGAGTTTCGTCGGAATCATCATGCTGGTCGGTCTGGTCAAAAAGAACGCGATCATGATGATTGACTTCGCACTCGAGGCGGAGCGTAGCGAAGGGAAGAGCGCCGCGGATGCTATCTATGAAGGCTGCCTCATCCGGTTTCGGCCGATTATGATGACCACAATGTCGGCCTTGATGGGCACACTTCCGATCGCGATCGGGCTAGGCGCTGGTGCAGACGCACGGCGCCCGCTCGGGGTTGCCGTGGTCGGGGGATTGCTGTTTTCGCAATTATTGACCCTCTATATCACCCCCGTTGTGTACACCTACATGGATCAGTTCCATCGTTGGCTTGAGGGGTCTGGCACGAAGTCGGAACGGCGCGAAGCTGGGCCTGCGCGAATTACCGAGCCGCGCGAGCGCCGCGCGGCCGTATCCTGATACTCAGAAGTGCGGACCTGAGGTCGGCGGTCTGCTCCGGCCGTCTGTAAGGTTCGAGCAGTCGCGCTCGCGCCCCTGCTGGTCTCTATCGGATTGGGTCACGCTGCGCTCGGGAAAACACACCCGTAGCTGCGTTGGCTTCGAAACGCCTTCGCGCTTGGTGCGAGCGGCTGCTGGTCGCGTGGGCCCAGGTCGAGAATCATGCATTTTATCGACCCACCACCTTTTGCCAGGAATTCGCTGACATTGACCAATACAGGCTCGACCGATCGGCTTCGAACCTCATCGATCAGTCGACTGCTGACTCCCTCAGGCATGAATAGATACAGCTTGCCGTTGTCGTCGGTCTGAAAAGAGTTGGCGGCGTAGAGGGCTGCGTCCGGCTCTGACAGTTCGATCAGGCGATTGCCGAAAGAGGCGCGTAGAAGCTCGCGTGACTGCGGCCGCAGACCCGCGAGATATGCCAGCAGAAACTCCCGCGTTGGTCCGAACGAGCACAACACCGTGTCGCCGTGGTAATGCGCCTCAAGGCATAATTCGAGTTCCAGTATGGGCCGTTGACCGACGATCGGGCGCAGCTCGTCAAGCGCGCCAACTTCGGAGCGGAAACCGTAGATTCGCTTCCAGGGTGGAATGCCAAAACGGGGGACAAAACGCTGACGCTCGATTACACCGTGAGAAAAAATCATGAACTCGCCCGCCGGGAAAAAATCGGCTTCACCCTCAAACCGCGCACTAATGTCCTGGGTTCGATAGCCCATGGCTTGGATGAACGGGCGATAAACCTCGCGCTCGGCGAACCGGGTCGGCAGAAGATGTGACAGATAAAAAGTCTTCGCTGCAGCCGTTCCTTCCGGCAGCTCCAGGGGATATAAGAATCCCGCATTGGCCGGATACACGAGTCCCGAAAGTCGTGGATGGGGCGGGATGACGCAAACCTCGGTGCCGTGAGCAATTAAAGCTCGTGCAAGTGAATGCCATTGTCGGTGCGCCAGCTCGAGGTTTACCCTCCGTTTAAGCCCGAGCAGATTGCGCGTATGAGGATTGGCGCCTCCATGAACCCCAAAATGCGTGGGGTCGCCCATGACAACCGTGCGAGGCACAGGCCCCAGATTTACTGCGGGACCTCCCCCGCTGGCAGAGCGGGGGAGAACAAAGGCTCGGTATCTCGCCGCATCTACTTGCGGTCGAGTTCAGTCAGCATCTCGATTTGCGGCTGGCCGTCGAGCAAATTTGCGATTCTGCGGCCCATTTCTTTCATATGGTCCGTTTTACGGTGGTTATCGAAGGCGGCCTGGTCGACGTAAGTCTCATACCAGACGAACTGAGTCGGATCGTTGTTGGCTTTGTGCAGAATATACGCCTGACAACCCGGTTCCGCCGCGCGAACCTTTTTGATCATGTCGCGAAAGGCTTCCTCGAGTTGTGCTTCGGAACCTTGTTTGGCTTTGATTCTGGCGATAAGCGTGACTGACATCTATGTCTCCTTTTTGGACCTATTCAGCGTTGGCCGCGATCGTGCCTGCTATTCCGCCGCCGCGATATCGATAGCGTATCTGCCCCCAATCCAGCTTTCCACTACAAACTCATCCTGGCGTCGTCCGGTGCTGAAATCCCGATGCGAAAGCCAGGATCTTACTGCCCAGCAGCGTCACATATCCACGCCCTCATAGCCACCCACCACCGTTTTTTCAGGCGCTGATTGAAAGACTAAGCGCGTTTCCCACCGCCCGCAAGGTTGGCGGCCATCTATCATCGCCTTCTCGTAGGTTCCATTTCCCAACGAGTTGCTATTAGCTTTACAGGCTAAGGTTGGAGGAAGGCTTAGATGATCGGTTTTGATTTGACCGAGCAGCAACAGGACTTGAAAAGACTCGCGCGCCGCTTCAGCGAAGAAGAGATAATTCCCCGGGCGCGCCGCTACGACGAAAACGAGACTTTCCCTCAGGACGTTGCCGAACGAGCATTTGCCGTGGGACTGATGAACCTTGGGGTTCCGCGCGATCTTGGGGGCCCCGGGCTGGGAATCCTTGATTGCAGTTTGATTCTTGAGGAGCTGAACTACGGGTGCGCCGGAATTGCCAATTTTGTTGGAGCCAACGAACTCGGCACTCTGCCCATCAGACTCGCCGGCAATGACCAGCAGCAGCGCGCTTATCTCGCTCCGATGCTGGAGAAACTCACGTTCTGTGCCTTTGCTACCACCGAGCCTGGTGCCGGCTCTGATGTAGCCGGACTTAGGACTACGTACCGACGCGAAGGCGACAGCTTCGTACTTAACGGGACCAAACACTTCATCTCGAACGGTTCGGTGGCCGATTGGATAGTGGTGTTCGCAACCCGCGACAAGCGTCTGAAGCATAAAGGAATTTCCTGTTTCGTGTTACCCGCGACGTTAAACGGGATTAGCCGCACTCGAATGCATGGAAAGCTTGGTCAGAGAGCCGCCGACACGAGCGAGATCAGATTTGATGACGTTCGAGTTCCCGCTGACGCACTGGTTGGTATAGAAGGAGAGGGCTTTCGCTATGCGATGACAACCTTCGATTACAGTCGCCCAGAAATTGGCGCGATCGCCATCGGGATTTCTCAACGAGCGCTCGACGAATGCCTCAAATATAGCCGTCAACGCAGTGCTTTTGGTCAAGCAATAGCCAATTTCCAGGCAGTCCAATTCATGATGGCGGACATGGCGGTGGAGATCGAAGCGATGCGACTGCTGACCTACAAGGCCGCCTGGCTTGTAGATCAAGGTCATGCCTCCAATGCAGTTTCCAGTTACGCCAAGCTGTTCAGTGCGGACGCTTGTATGAAGATCACCACCGATGCAGTGCAGATTTTCGGTGGCTACGGCTATATGCGAGAATACCCGGTCGAAAAGCTCATGCGTGATGCCAAGCTGTTGCAGATATATGAGGGTACCTCACAGATCCAACGGCTGGTAATCGCACGCCATTTATTGAAAGCGTAGGAGATGCTGACAGCTAAAGCTCGGGCACAGTTATGGGAGAGAATGGAAATTCCAGGCGTTGGGCGTTGGCGGATGTCAGGATTATCGACCTGACCTGGTTGCAGGTCGGTCCTCAGGCGACCCGCATCCTCGCCAGCTTCGGCGCTCAGGTAATCAGAGTGGAGTGGCGGCATCCGGCGGCCATCGACTTTCTTCGGTACATGCAACCGTTCGCGCCCGATCACGCCACGCCCGCAGGTGGCCGAAGCCAGGGCGCCGCCCGCAGTCGTGGTATTCGCGGCAATTACGACCGCGGTGCCTACTTCAACAACACCAATCCCGGCAAATACGGAATAACGTTAAATCTGAATCACCCCAAGGGTCGCGAGCTGCTGCGCCGGATGGTAATTCAAGCCAATGCGATCTGCGAGAACTTCAGTCCCGGTCAAATGGACAAGTGGGGGCTCGGTTACGAGGAGCTGCGCAAGCTGAATCCTCGCCTGATCTACATGCAGACGACGGGAGTAGGAAAATTTGGTCTGTACAAAAACTACGTGAGTTACGGCCCCACTGCCCAGGCTATGTCGGGCTTGACCTATATGTCAGGTCTGCCCGAACCATATCCACCGGCCGGCTGGGGCTATTCATACCTCGACCATTCCCCAGGTTATTTCGGCGCGATGCTCTTGATGATAGCGCTGCACCGCCAGCGGCAAACCGGGGTCGGCGCCTATATCGACTTGTCGCAGACCGAAACGGGCTTGATGTTGACCGGGACCGCGCTGCTGCAACATCAGCTCACGGGCGAGCCGACGTCGCGATACGGTAATCGAATGCCCTTCCTGGATTGGTCGCCGCACGGGGCTTATCGCTGCCGTGGAGATGACAACTGGATAGCTATTTCGGTGCAGTCCGACGAGCAGTGGCGCGCTCTCGTGACAGAGCTTGGTTCACCCGCGTGGGCATTGGAAGCGAAATTCGCGACTGCCCGAGGACGCAAAGCCAACGAAGACGAACTTGACCGCCAGCTCGGCTCATGTCTCATCTTGCACGATCGCTACGAGCTAATGGAGCGTCTACAACGGCGGGGCATTCCCGCTGGTGTCGTACAAAAAGCCGCCGACCGCTTCGATTGCGACCCCCAGCTTAAGGCCCGTGGATACTATGTCGACCTGCCCCACTCTGAAATTGGCACCTGGCCAGTAGAGGGCTTCCCCGCAAAGTTATCGCGTTCCCCGGCTGACGTTGGGGGTCGCACCCGCCGGGCTTCGCCCAAGCTCGGTGAAGACAATGAGTACGTCTACTGCGAACTTTTGGGATTAACCAAAGCTGAACTTGCGGCGCTTAAGCAGGAGGACGTGATTTGAACAGTGAGACTAGTCTCGATGCGGCACTTCGCGGCGTGGTGGTGCTCGAAATCGGCAATGAGCTGGGCGACTACGCGGCGATGCTGCTGGCCGGATTTGGCAGCGACGTAATCAAGCTCGAACCATCTGGAGGGTCACCCTCGAGGCGAATCGGGCCGTTTGCCAACGACAACCGTGAACACAGTTTGTTCTTTTGGCGTTACAATCTCAACAAGCGCAGTGTGGTGCTGAATGATGACAATCCAGCCGCGCGATCGCTGCTCGCACGCATGGCGGCAAAGACCGACGTCGTTCTGCTTTCGGGTGATTTCGAGACCGTGGAGCGCCGGCTCAGTCTATGGCGCGAACTTGCGCAATCGAATCCTTCATTGATCGTTTGCACCATCACGCCGTTTGGCCTCTCGGGTCCGTATCGCGCCTATCGGGCCACCGACCTCACTCAGATGGCGATGGGTGGGATAATGGCGGTGTGCGGCTATGATCCCGGGCCGGATCTCAAGTACGATACGCCCCCGATCGCGCCAGCAATGTGGCACGCCTATCATATTGCCGGAGAATATGCCGCTATCGCTATCGTGGCGGCCATTAATTTTCGCGATTTAGCCGGCGAGGGACAATTTATCGACGTATCGATCCACGAGGCGGTTAATACCTGTACCGAGATCGCAATTCCGACTTATATCTACAACGGGCAGACGGTGCTGCGGCAGACGGCCCGTCACGCTTTCCCCCATATCACCCAGTTTCGGCTATCGAAGAGTGCTGACGATATCTACATGCTGGCAAGTCTTAGTCCTTTCGAGCGCGAGGCTCAGGCCTTCGCGCGATTGGCCGACGAAGTGGGTATTGAACACGTCCTAAACACGCCGGAATATAAGCAGCTTGAGAAAGAAGATCCGAATTCCGCATACACCTATCGCAATGAATTAATTGAGCAATTGGTTTCGAGGTTGCCGGCGCATGAGGTATTTCAACGTGCTCAGGCACATGGCCTCGCCTGGTCGCCAATCCGAAGGCCCGAAGATAATCTGTCCGACGCTCATTTTCAGGCGCGCCAGACCTTTGCGACGATAGAACATCCCGAACTCGGGCGCCCGCTCCTGTATCCGGGGACGGTGGCGAGTGATGGAGCCGCACCTCATATGCGCTATTGGCGGCGAGCGCCGTACCTCGGCGAGCATAGCCACGAGATCCTCGAATGGAGCGGATGCGACGCACGGGAGCTTGATGACTTACGCTCGTCCGGCGTAATTTGACCAGGCTGCAGGCCGCGTTCCGTTTCGAGCAGCCGCTCAGGATTAATCGAGTGAAGTTCAGCATAAACCCGAGGTAGTTATCAGCAAACTTCGTGAGGAGGTACTTCAGATGGTTTATCTACAGGCCTCAATCAAGCTACGTCCCGGCAAGCTGCAGGATTTCGTTGAGCTCCTGAATGGCCTCACCCCGGTGGTTGGCAAACATGGTTGGAAACTGCTGGGTAGCTATGCCAGCGTGGTCGGCCGGCTCAACACCGTCGTAGACCTGTGGGAATTGCCGAACGAGGCCGCGATCCAGGCAGCACTGTCGGACGCTGAAATGGCCAAGCATGCGCCGCGAATCGCCGAGATCATTGAGGACGAAACGCTGACTCTGTTGAACAAACTACCGATCTCCTGAAGCCTGGTATCGGCTCGGCCAGTAGCCGCCGATGAGCGGTTGCTGGCCCGAGATTGTCCAATCTTCTACAAAGCGAGCTTGGGCTGACCCAAACGCACGGTCGGTGCCGGGACGACTTTTACCACAGACCGACTGAGGGCTGATTTTCGTCTCCGTGCTGGGTTTAAGCTGGTGTTTTTCAATCATTGAGAGCGGCGCAACGCTCCAGCAGTGCTGGATAGGCGCTAGCCTGCATAGTTTCCGGCATTGCCAAAAGTAGAGTGGCGAGACCTCCGGTTGCGACCGCTGCCAGAATAAGGAAGCCAGCATCAAAGCCGAAATGTTGCGCTATGACGCCGGTCGCAAGATTGCTCGAAGAAGCTCCGATAGCTACTCCGGTTGCTATCAAACCTTGGATGAGATTAAAGCGTCCAGTTCCGCGAGCCAGGTCAGCGGCAATTATCACCCATAAAACGCCCCAGATCCCCGCGCCGATCCCGTCAAGCACCTGAATTGAGATTAACAGAGCTGGACTGCCCGTCAGGGTGTAAAGTACACCGCGGATTGGCAGGGCAGCAAACCCAATAGCCAACACCGGCTTGCGACCCCATCGAGGTGCTAGACGCCCGGCCAAGGGGGCGACGGCGACCATCACGAGCTGAGCGGTTATTATGCAGGCCGACATGTAGAGAGTTGATTCATGGCTGTGGCCAGTGGAAAGCCGCATACCGAGTAAGGGCAGCATCGCGGCATTCGCGAGATGGAACAGGATCGCACAGCCGGCGAATACAGCGATCCGATAATCGCGGAATAAGACACGCAACGGCGTCGCGACCTGCGGTCCGCTGCTTTCCGCCACCGCCTCGCGGGCCAGCGCATGATCGATGTCATCTTCATTGATAGCGAGAGCAGCCAGCGCAGTCACACTGCTCATTGCCGCAGCCATATAGAAAATTGAGGCACGGCTGAAGAAATAACCCGCCGCACCACAGGTCACCGCCGCCATTAGATTGCCGGCATGATTAAAAGCCTCGTTGCGGCCAGCGCGCTGCGCGAATCCGTCTCGACCGACAAGACCGAGGCTGATCGCCCCTATGGCCGGTGGAATTACCACTGAGACCACGCCGATAACAATTTGTGCACACATCACGGCTACGAAGCCCTTGGTGCGCACGATTACGATGGCCGCCAGCCCAATGATCATGGCGGCCAATGCGATCGCCAGCCGCTTTGGTCGGATCCAGTCGACCAGTGCGCCGGCAGGAGTTTGAGCGCCAACGGCAACATACCCCTGAACCGCGAGCGCGAGCCCAATCATCTCGGGTTTCCAGCCGCGGCTTGCCATCAGATAAATAGCCAGGAACGGCCCAAGACCCGCTCCCACATCCGCTTGAAACAGGTTCACCAGATCAAGCGCACGCAGGCTGCGGCGCATGGTTGGAGTCGAGCGGGTAGGCAATTATCTAGATTCCACTGGCGTCAATTAGAGGTCTGTGCCTTCCAGACACCAGAAAAGCACGGCGCATGTCTTCTGCCAAAAGGTCGGTTCACGTTAGATGTCGGTCTCCCCATCCTGGCAGTGGGTTGTTGGAACCCTTTCTGGACTCGAAGGAGGCTTGCTCCCTCCTGTTAAGGTCTCCAATCGTCAGACTCGATAGGGTGCGAGAGGGGGGACTTGAACCCCCACGCCTTGCGGCACCGGATCCTAAGTCCGGCGCGTCTGCCGTTCCGCCACTCTCGCCTGAGCGGTTACCTCTGCCAGCAAAATATCATACGGGAATCTACTTACCGCCTCAAAGCAACTGAGAAACCTTGTCGGCAGCGTTTTGGCGTCCAGTTTGCGATCCTGCGTAAGGCTGCTTCGCCAAGATGCGTGACGAGCCTTGGAGGTCGGCTTACCTTCGTCGAACACCGCCAATAATGGAGCAAAGTTTCGGTGCCAGGAAGATTGAGGTCCATATCGGCAGGTGAGTTGTCGATTCAGGAGCGTTGGAGCGCGAAGAGCGAATTGTAGTGGCACTGGAAAAACAAGTTCAGTAGAGCAGTCAACTGCTACATGGGCCTGACGCCCACCGATTGTGCCAGAGCTTCATCCGCGCTAAATCAGAGCATCTCAACTCCATCTCGGAGAGGAGGAAGGATCAGATGCTGACGCTGTATGGTACGTCGAAATCGCGGTCTGCGCGTTCGCTGTGGGCACTCGAAGAGCTGGGTCTGAAGTACCAGCATGTGCCGGTCGAAGTGGCGAACGCCAAAAGCCCTGAACATCTTCGCCGCAATCCCAACGGTCACATTCCGGTACTGGAAGACGACGGTCACTATTTGTGGGAGTCGATGGCTATCAACCTCTACCTGGCGGAGAAGTACGGCAAGGCACCGTTGTGGCCCGCGACAAGCGACAGCCATGGTGACTGCTATAAATGGAGCTTTTTCGGCATTACGGAAATCGAGCCACACTTGCTTACAATCCTTCGAAATCGGCTCTTCGTTCCGGCCGACCAGCGCGACGAGAAGGCCATTCAGAACGCGACCGAGAGCCTGAAAGCCCCATTTAAGGTGCTGGACGACCAACTGAAGAGCCGGCCGTTTCTGCTAGGGAATGATTTCACCATCGCAGACCTCAACGTGGCGTCGGTCCTGAGTTTCGCGATGCTGGCCAAAGTGGACTTGACGTCCACCCCGGCGATGCAGGCCTGGCTGCAAAAATGCCTCGGGCGTGAGGCTAATCAACGAGTACGCAACCTGCCATG
Source organism: Pseudomonadota bacterium (assembly GCA_021323945.1). Lineage (GTDB taxonomy): Bacteria > Desulfobacterota > Binatia > Binatales > Binataceae > JAMXLL01. The sequence continues at coordinate 10,638 of JAJPKA010000018.1, forward strand.
AAGCTGGTCTGTTGACCAATCGAGCCGACCTGCAGTGCCCGTCTCCCAGGTCCCCTCGGGAGACGGGCACGACCCAAAGCGCGGTAGTCGCGCCGAAAGTTCAGGCCGTCGGATGCCCAGCTTGATGTTCGGTCGCAAACCCGAGACTGGGTCGCTTTCGGCTGATTGACCAACTTGGTCGCGAAGCTCAGAAGGTTAGTCTTAGGCCGGCGACAAAGTTTATCGGTGGCGCCGGAAAGCCGAAAGCCTCGGAGTAATGCCGATCAAGCAGATTCTGAATCTTTCCCAGTACTTCAAGGCTGTCGATCTGGCGCCACTTCACTCCTGGTGAATAACTGAAAGCGAAGTCAACGCGATGGTACGCATCGTGGTTGGCGATCGTCCCCGTTGGCGTGATGTCATCCCGATCTCCCACAAACATATACATGATCGCGAGCGTAAGATGATCTCCTGAACGCAAAAGGGAATGCCGGTTGCACTCGGTCACCGCGGAAGCCGAGTACTTCGGTACACGCAAGGGACGTATATCGGGTTCCGGTGACACGTGAGTTTCGTCCAGGATCGTGACATTGCCCGCCAGCCGCAGACCGTACCCGGGTTCCCAAGCCGGCACAATCTCGACACCCTGCGTGTCGACTCTGCCCGTATTGGCCGCGGTGGCGCCAAATTGGCAGCCCGGACCTACCGGACAGGGTACAGTGACTATCAAATGGTGAACGCGTCGCGAGAAGTAGGTTGTGGTGAGCGAGGCCTTCTCGCCGAAGCGCTTGGTGATCCCACCGTCGTATTCACTGGAAATCTCCGGTCCCAGATGGGGATTGCCGAATCCCGGAAAGAACAGTTCGTTGAAACTGGGGGCGCGAAAGCCCTCCGCATAGTTGCCGCGCAAGGTAATCTGATATGGCAGGGGAATGGCCACCGACCATGCGGGACTGACTTCCTTGCCAAACTCGCTGTTGCCGTCGACCCTGAAGCCGCCCGTCGCAATCAGGTGATCGTGCAGAAAATGGCCTTCCTGCTCGACGTATCCGGCATATTCCTGGCGTCGGGCATTGTAGACGCTCAGAAAGTGCGAAGCTGGCGGTGGTGCCAACTCAAAGATTGAACTTTGCGAATGAACCCAGCGGTCGAGGAAACTAAACCCGATCAGCGTTCGAAATTGCCGCGACCAGGTATAAATCCCATCAATTATGCTTCCGCGTGTTTCGTCGGGAATCCGGTCTGCTTCCGAAGACGGACTCCCCGCAAACGGCACTTCATTGACCCGCAATTCATCCCGGACAAAAAAGGCGCTGGCGCGAGTCATCAGCCGGCCGAAGGCACGATCGATTTCACCCTTGTAGAGCATGAACTCGTTGCGCTGATGGGCGTTGGGATTGAGCGGTATACCCTCGGCGATGGAGTAACTGGCGAGGCTGACATTCGCTCGCGTGTATCGAGTGATGCCGCGGATCGTAGTGTTTTCATCGAGATGGTAGTCAAGTCGTAGCACACCCGAAAGGTTGTCGGAGTTATCGTTGATCGGGCGAAAGCCCGTGGTCGAGAAATACGACAACGTTCCCGCATAGGCCAGTCGGCCCTCAGTGCCGTCCAGTTGGGCCACCTGTCGTTGAGTGGCGCGATTGCCGCCTTCCGATAACAGACTGAACCTGGGTGGACCAGAACCCTCTTCGGTGAATAGATTGACCACCCCACCAATTGCCTGCGAACCATAAAGCGCCCCTCCGGCACCGCGCACAACTTCGACTCTTTCCATCCCGTCGGTCGGGATGCGGCTGATGTCGAACGCTCCAGTTGCAGAGTCGTTGACTGGTACGCCGTCGAGCATGATCAGGGTTTGCGCCGAAGTTGAGCCCCGGATCGAAACATCGGCCACTGTCCCAGGCGAGCCTGATTGCGTGACCTCGACGCCGGGGACCTGCCGCAACAAGTCCGGCAGCTCATGGGTTTGCTGGATTTGCGCCTGTTTTTGACTCACCACCGAAGTGGTAGTGCCGACTTCGCCCAAAGGCTCGGGCATGCCAGTCGGTGTGAGAACGACGATGATCGGCGGTAGCTTCAGCGGCCTGGCCTCATGTTTTCGAAGCGATTTGGATTGATTTCGCGCAGCACTATTTTGGCGTTGCGGCGCCAACGCTTTGCTGGTGACTGGAGTTGCCATCGCAGAGCCGGATGTTGACGGCGGGGCCGATCCTGCCAGCAAGCGAGCGGCGAAAAAAAGGACGCTGCTGAGCTGGAGCAGGAGCGCAATCGAGTTTTTCGGCAGAGTCTTTTTGAGTTCCATAGCCACCCTCGTGGTGCGGGCAGCTCCACGCGGGCGGCGTGCGAAACCTTGGGTCTCGATCCTTGGTCGCGCTGAAGTAGAGTACTAAGACCCCAGTCAGCCACCCTCCCCGCGGAAGGCAGTCCGCAAGATTTACTCGGCCGGTCTCCTGGCTTGGGGTTCGCACTCCAGCCCGCCTTCCCACTCATCGCAGTGGCATTAATGGGCCTTCGTCCCCCGATACAGTTGCGGGGCAGCGCCGGATTCGCACCGGCTTCCCAGACACCGAGTATCGGTCCCTACTACACAGTTAAGCGCAAATAGTCAACTTCGGTTCGGGTGATTCGCAAATTTGGATTCTGGAGTAACGCTCGCAGCTCAGATAGAAGATGCAATAAATATCGAACGCGGCCGGACCGGCCACGGACTAGCTTCGGAACGTGGTGACCCTAATCACAGGTGGATGCCGCAGTGGCAAAAGCGCTCGTGCGATTGCGATCGCTTGCGCCTCTCCTGCGCCTCGCAAGTTTTTTCTTGCAACCGCCCAACCGCTCGACGATGAGATGCGGTCGCGGATTGCGCATCATCGGCGCACGCGGCCTGCCGAATTCGTAACCATCGAGGAACCGATTAATCTGGTGGACGCGCTTAACTCAATCCGCGACTGTGCGGATGTGCTGATAATCGATTGTGTCACCATTTGGATTGCCAATCTTCTCGATAAATCAAATGACGAGGTTGTTCTGACGGAAGTCGCCCGCCTTGCTACGGTCGTGCGCGAAGTCAAGTTTTCGACGATTATCGTGACCGACGAGGTGGGATGGGGCATTGTGCCAGACAATGCCGTGGCGCGCAGATTTCGCGACTTGCTGGGCTGGGCAAATCAGAAGATAGCGCAGGCAGCCGATGAAGTTTTACTGATGGCGGCGGGGTACCCGCTGCGACTGAAATAGCTCCGGACCTGGCCCGACCGGACGAGCCAGGCCCGAAAAAATCAGCTCATTGCCAGCAACACCGCGGTTTCAACCAGCTCGCCGGTGGCGCCGACCAGGTCACCAGTGACACCGCCAAGCCATCGTGCATAGAAGATGCGACAACCCCATGTGATGATGACGCCTGCAGCTACCCCGCGAATAGCGTAGGCCGCTGGCACGGGTAGCATCGCCAAAAGTGCAATGATGGTTGCGAGTCCCAGGTTCCGCCTGCTGCGAATCCCCAGCAGCGCCGATCCTGCACCTTGAGTGCGCAAGTAGTCAAAGTTATAGGCGAGCGCAACCATGCTCCAACGCGCGATTCCAGGCGCAAGATAGAGCGCGAATCGCCGCCCCTGGTTGGCTGACCCCAGCGCCACTATCTTTAGCGCCAGAATGAAAAAAACCGCGATTGTGCCAAACGTGCCAATGTGGCTGTCGCGCAGAATCGTAAGCGCCCGCTGCCGGTCGTGTCCTGCTCCCAAGGCGTCAGCAGTATCCGCCAAGCCGTCGAGATGGAGCCCGCCCGTCACGACGGCAAGGGCAAGAATCACTAAAGTCGACCGCACTGCGGCCTGAATTATAAAGGCCAGTATATAATCCACGCATGCTAGGCTGACACCCAACAGAAAGCCAATCAGCGGAAACCAGCCGAAGGAGCCGTTAAGGTCTGCCGGATCCGATGAAACCTGGCCCATGGGGATGATGGTGAGAAAGCTGACAGCCAGGCGCAGCTGAGCGAGCATCGAGCCCATCATTTGCTCAGGCCCACGCGCGCCATCGCCCGATGCGACCGCGCACACGTGGGTCACGGATCAATGCCAATCAAATTTATCAAGTTGAAGGACGCTGGGTATTGTTGCGTAGCCCCCAATCATCACAGCTTTTCGGAAACGCCGGCGCTGGCAAATGTTGCCATTTCATGAAACAGCGCGAGGGCCGACTCGATCACCTTCATTGCGATCGCCGCCCCCGTACCTTCGCCCAAACGCATGGCCAGGTCGAGAATCGGACGCGCACCCAGAGTTTCGAGAACCAAGGAATGTCCCCCCTCGGCAGAGCGATGGCCGAAGAACATGTATTCGGACAATCCCGGCCGCATTCTTTCTGCTGCCAGGGCAGCTGCAGTGGCGATAAAGCCGTCGACCACAACAGGTATTTGTACGGCGGCTGCTGCCAGGCAGGCGCCGGCCATCGCCGCAATCTCATACCCGCCTACTGCCGCCAATGTACGGAGTCCGTCGTCGAAGCACGAGCGGTGCCGTTCCAACGCGGCCTCAACCGCCGCCAGTTTCCGTTGCCACCCCGCCTCGTCGACTCCACTGCCACGGCCGACGAGGCGCCGCGGCTCGAGCCGCGTAAGACCAGCCAGGATAGTGGCTGCCGACGTGCTGTTGCCGATTCCCATTTCTCCGATTCCGAGCAGAGTGACGCCCCGCGCGGCCGCTTCATGGGTCGTTTCAATGCCAACTTCCAGTGCCTGAATCGCCTCCTCGCGCGACATTGCCGGTGCTTCGAGAAAATTGCGGGTACCGGCACCGACCCGACGATAACGAACACCGGCGAGCGGGGTGCGGCTGGTGTCCACCTCCACGCCGACATCCGTAACGAACAGTTCGTAACCGAGGCGGCGGGCAAGCACACTTATAGCAGCGCCGCCGTTGCCGATATTCCTGAGCATCTCGACCGTGACCGCTTTTGGGTAGGCGCTCACGGCAGCAGCGGTAATGCCGTGATCGGCGACGAAGACCAGCACTGCGCCGCCGCCGAACTGCGCTGCCGCATCGTGACGGATCGCGGCGTAGCGCTGGACCAGGTCCTCCAGAAAACCCAGACTTCCGGGGGGCTTGGTTAAAGACTCAAGACGCTTGGCCGCAGCCTGTGCTGCTTCCTGGTCGAGCGGCTGAATTGCCTCGATGGTTTTTGTGAGCCTGTTGTTCACCCTGCCGGCTATGTTACCGCGAAGCAGCCGGGCCCTTCTCTATGGTCTGCCGACGTCGCAGCCATTCGCCGTCCCCTTCGACTTGGACGTGAGCTTGGTTGGGTCAAACCGAAGAGGCTTCCTTAGGCTCCAGCGGCTTTTCGTGCCGCCTCCAGAACAGCATCGAAGTTGGGTTGATTGGCGACCTCTTTGACGTACTCGACGTAGACGAGCTGATCGTTTTTGTCGACGACGAACACTGCTCGTGTATCGAGGTGCAGCTCCTTGATCAAGGTGCCATAAGCTTGACCGAATTGCGCACCGCGCCAGTCGCTGAGAGTCGTGACATTATTTACCCCCGCCGCACCACACCATCGTGCAGCTGCGAACGGTAGATCCATCGAAACCGTCAAGACTTGAACGTCGCCAGGCAATTTGGCGGCTTCCTCGTTGAAACGGCGTGTCTCGGCATCACAGACCGGAGTGTCGAGCGAGGGAACCGAAGCGATAATTTTCACCTTGCCTTTGAAATCTTCCAGGGTAACTGGCTTCATGTCCTTGCCGATCAGAGTGAAATTCGGCGCCTTTTGGCCAGGCTTAAGTTCCGGTCCGACGAGCGTCATCGGGTTACCGCGCATGGTTACTGCGCCCTTGCGTTCTTCGGCCATGAGACAACTCCTCAACTGAAATCGGCCCGCGCAGCCCGTAGCTGAGAGGCCTGGAATCTCGAACCTCACACTTTATCGGCTACTCTCCATGGGGTAAACAGTCCTGCAACCTCCGGCAAAATCGAGGGTGCGCCGATGTCGCCCCGCGTCGCGCTTTACCATACAATCAATGCCCATGCCCAAGCGAGCGGGATCCCGCATCGAAGTGGTGAGTCATGGACCGTCGTGCCTCGATGGCGTGATGGCTGCGGCGGCGCTTCACCGATTCTACGAAGGGAAGCGCGTTCACCTGCGATTGGCGGCTAATGGCGAGAGCGATCGCATTATCCAGGAACTAAAGCCAGAGACGGGCGGCGCCTGCGACGAAATATGGATCACCGACCTATCGTGGACGTCACTCGAGACAGCGCAGCATCTGAACACACTGGCGCGGGAGGGTGTTCGGATCTATTGGATCGACCATCACCGCAGCGCGGTTTCTCGGGCTGACGCGCCTGAATTCAGAGTCGCTTTTGCCGGCCACGTTCTTTCCGAAGAATATTCAGCCGCCAAGCTGACGTTTAATTTTCTGGTGCAACTCGCAACTGACCGAGGCGACCATGAGCTAGCTCAGAGATATCGAGCCTTTGCTCCGTTTGCCGAGCTGGCCGACGACCACGATCGTTGGGTCCATCAGGTTCCGGGCTCGGCCGATTGGGCCCTCGCGGTGCAGACCCTGGGTGGGCTCGAATCGTACCGCGAAATCATTCGATTGCGGGAACCTATCATGAGCCGCAAGCTCAAGGCCGCGCTCGAAATGGGCCGTAGTGCGATGGACAAGAGCCTGGAGGTTGCCAATGCGACGTTGGTAGATCGCAAGCTCGCAAATGGGCTTCGGCTGCGCTCCGCTTGTTGCGTGGGCTACAGCAGCGAAGTCGCGGCAAGGCTATATGAGGGACAGACCCAAACTATTGTGGCCTTGTTCGATCTGCGTAGCCTCGGAGTTAGTCTCCGGCGCAGCGCCGACTGCTCTGTGGATTTGTCGTTGCTGGCCCAGTATTTCGGCGGCGGTGGGCATGCCGCAGCCGCCGGGTTTGCCGACGATGGACTGAAGCGAGCACCGGCCGATCGCCTTGCGCAACTACTTGGGGAGCGTCTTGAGGACGGAAATAACTAACGACGGTGTCGAGCGGTGGACACTGCGCCCCGCCCCAAAAGTGACGCGGCGAGCCAAGACGTTCGTTGGCAGTTTTCAATTCAGCCTTTGTCGGCTCGTTTGAGATAGTGCTCTTCGAGCAGGTACTTAACGTCGGGCCGATTGAGGACCTCGATAAAACAGATCTGTTGCGCGGCATCGAGGTCGATTATCAAAAAGCCCTCGGTCGGGTTTAACTCAACCACCTCGGCCACTTTCACTTTGGTTGCGGTGGCGAAGCTGGCGCAATTTTCGTCGCCGCAATCGCAGATCGATTCGACCCTGAGCGAGCGAAGCTGCTGTTCGAGCGGTTCAGCTCCCGTACCTTGTAACAGGAAGACAATCTCTTCGAGCAGATCTGGAAGCACTTCGCTGATCAGTGGCGAGCTCATCCTCTCAACGCTAACGAATTTCCTCCATTGTGGCGAGTCTCAGCGAAAAAATCGGACTTTCCGGCCCGCGCAGGTGAGTTCAACCTCCCAGGGCGTGGTTAACCAGGCCCGCGGCATCGGCAAGACTGCCCGCACTGTGATCCATCGCGCGCGACTGCAGGCGCAGTCCCCGGCTTTGCTCATTGAACAGGCGGGCGTAGACGCCACCGCGATTGAGTAATTCGAAATGGGTGCCGGTCTCAACCAGCCGACCATCGTCGAGCACAAGAATCAGATCAGCGGTAATTGCGCTCCGCAGTCGATGGGCAATCAGAATAACCGTCTTCCCCTCCATCAAGCGCTCCATCGCGTCATGGATCAGGTTTTCGGATTCCGAATCGACCGCTGAGGTAGCCTCGTCGAGGATCACGATCCGGGATTGTTTGAGAAATGCGCGTGCCAAAGCGATGCGCTGTCGCTGGCCCCCGGAAATCTTGATACCTCGTTCGCCAATCACGGTGTCGAGCTTTTCGGGCAGCTGCTCAACGAAATCGCGCAGGTTAGCCAGTTCCAGCGCCTCCCACAACATCGATGAAGAAGCGTCGGGTCTCGCGTACAACAGGTTCTTGCGAATACTGACACTGAACAACAGCGCATCCTGGGTAACCAGGCTGATACTTTCGCGCAGAGACTTGACTGTAAAATGCCTCACATCACGTCCGTCAACCAACACCCGTCCACCGGTGACATCGTAGAAACGCGGAATCAGGCTGGCCATCGTGCTCTTGCCAGCGCCAGAACGCCCGACCAGCGCCACTTTAAAATTCCCCGGAATGTCCACGCTGATTCCTTTCAGAATTTCGCGGCCCCGGCTACCGTCGGATGAAGGATAGGCAAACGATACGTTTTCGAACCGAACCGAACCGCGCTTGACCGCGAACGGGCGACTCAGCGGATGGTCAGTGATTTCCGGCTTGAGGTCAAGAAAGCTGAAGATTCGTTCGATTGCTGCCAATGAGGCCGAGACCACCACTGATAATTGGGCGAAACGCTCGAGCGGCAGGTAAAGAAAACCAAGATAAGAGAAGAAAGCTACCAGAGTCCCCGGCGTCATGGTCCCGCGCAGAATCATCAGCGCGCCTACCCAAATTACGACCGTTGGCGCGCTTCGAGTGAGCAGCTGAATCAGCATCTCCTGTTTGGCCGACAATCGGATTTTGTCGATGGTCCGTTCATAGAGATTGTGGTTGTGTTCTTGAAACTGGCGTACTTCATCTTCCTCGCGGCCGAAGGACTTGATTGTGGTGGCTCCCAGGACGCGTTCGTGGACCTCGCCATGGATCTGTTCCATCGCCTCCTGCATCCGATGGCTGACTCCTTTTATTCGCGGTGCGAAGTAACGCATGAACGTTACCCACACCGGCGCTATGCAGACTGCCACCGCCGCCAGATGCCAATCGAGGATGAACAGAGTGACGATCACGAGACCGAGAGAGATGCCGTCCATCCAAACATCAATCAATGCAGAGTTGACGAGCTCCTGGGCCTGTGTGACATCATTCAGAATCCGCGACACGATGGCGCCGGCAGGATTGCGGTCGAAGAAGGAATGATGAAGCCGCTGTAGATGCGCGAACAGCTTGCACTGCAAGCCAAAAATGAGCCGATTGCCCGCCACACCTGCCCAATAGTTTCGGTAATAGCTTGCGACCGATTGCAGCGCATAAAGGGTAAGCAGGGTGCCGCTGAGCACCGCGATTTTGCTCTGCGGCGAGACGTTTACGCCTGCGACGGTGCAAAGCCACGTGCACCAGCCATCAATCAGTAGATTGATACGGTCGAGCCTGGGACGCGCGACCAGCAGAACGTCGATTACGTATTTAAAGGCGAGCGGAAAAACGAGCGGAAGGGTAAACTTCCCCACGCCCATCAGCGCCGCACCAATAACCAGTTTCAGCTGCGGTCTGACTAGGCTAAGAAATCTTATGAGCGGCGATTTTTTGCTTTTAATCGTATTTACTATCATAAACTTGCAGAACGATTTAGCCTCGAGTGGCCTCGGCTGCCTCAGTGGTGTGCCCTGTCTTCGAGCCTGTCCCCCGGCTAGAAGGAAAACGCGCTCATCACAGTAGTTCTGGTGTGTGATCTAATCGCGGATGGCACCCTGCTCAGACCAACAGGCAACCGTCATGCCCATCTTTCGCCGTTCGGGAAGGGTTTTGTTTCAAACGGGATCCAGGAGTGGCGGTCGAGGATGCACGAATTCGTCGGGTCAGCTATCCCTAATCGTAAAGTCGAACAGGAACTGAGGGCGGGCCGGCGCTCTCCGATGTCTCGGTCAACTATAAGCATCGCCCACTCGACCATCGTTCCTGCGGTTGAAGTTGGTCACGATTGTGCTCCGGGACGCGGAAATAAGTGATAAGGCCAACCGTCCTCGGGTCGGCGATCGGTGGTTTCGCTGCCATGCTGCGCGGCGGAGTGTTTGAAGAATCGGTGCTGGAAGGGGCGGAAATTTACCAACACCGCCGGTCAGCCCCGATCGTCGGCGCAATCGTTATTCTCCTCCTGTATCAGGGTTACTGTCTTTCGGTGGTGAGCGCCGCGTCCCCGTGGATCGCGCAAAGTTTCTCACTGGACCAGGCGCATCTTGCGCGACTGTTCGCGTGGATTTCGCTTTCGGCAATTGGTTCCCTCGTCCTGGCGCGACTGGCCGACAGGCTTGGCCGGCGCCAGATTATATTGACTTGCCTGACTTTGGCTCCGCTGTTCTCGTTGGGAGCTGCTCTGGCGCCTACTCCGCATTTTTTTGCAGTGTTTCAGATGCTAATCTCGGCGCTCCTTGGAGGGTCGGTCTCTTCTGCTATTGTGCTGCTGGCCGAGGAATTGCCGGTAAAACGCCGTGCGCGTGGGCAGGCCTTCGCGGCTTTGGCCAGCGCTTTTGGCGGCGTACTGAGTTATATCGTGATTCCATTCCTATTGCGCTGGGGCCTGTCATGGCGTTGGTTGCTCGCGCCAAGCGTTGCCGGCTTGGCCTTGGTCGTGCCGCTGGCGCGCATGGTACCAGTCAATCCACGGTGGCAGGAAGCAGCCTCGCGTGGTCAAATCGCCCAGAGCCATTTTTACGATATTTTCCATCCGCTGTGCCGCACCCGGGCGTTGACGCTTTTGGTATGCGCCGCTCTCGACACGATGGCCGGGACGGCGGTCAATGGTTGGCTCTATTTCGAGGCCGTCTCGATCCTCGGCCTTTCGCCGCAAATGGCCAGCACTCTGGTCGTGGCGGGGATGGGCGTCGGCATGCTCGGATTTCCGCTGGGCGCCTGGAGTTCCGAATCCTACGGTCGGGTGCCGACCGTGGTCTATATGGGCGGTGCCGCGTGGCTGGGTGCCCTGGCTTTCTACTGGGGTCCGCCCTCAAATGTCAGCTGGCCGATGGCCTGGCTGATGCTATCGTATTGCTGGTTCAAGATGGCCTCGGGCGTCATGACGGTGGGGGCGAATTCAGCTGCCACCGAACTGTTTCCCACCGCGGTTCGCGCCACCATGATCGGATGGCAGGGAATCATCGCTGCGCTCTTTTCGATGATCACCCAGGTCCTCATCGCCGCCCTCATCGGGCCTCTCGGTGGACTGACCAGGGTAGTACGCTATTTTGCCCTGCTCGGGATCCCCAGCGCAGTTATCTTCGGGCTATTCATCGACGAGACGAAAGGGTTACCGCTCGAGGTAGCCGCCAGAGAAGAGGCCTGGAGCGCGGCCCACGCGCTCAAGCAACTACATGCATCCCATTAGACCGGATTGCACTGCCAATCCGGCGCAGCGCGTGACCAGCCCGCACCGGTGCACTCTGAGCGCACAAGACATGGCTTTGCCGCCAGCCGCAGCCGATGCGCAGGGCTGCAGCGTCCGGGTACGCGGCGGTGTTACAGGGCGACGGCCCTGGGACTGGCTGGTGCTCGCGATGCTCATTACGGTTTGTTCGGTCGTCAATGCGGCCCCACGCGGTCCCAAGTCGACCACTTCCACAAGCTCAAGCTCCAAGCCATTGGCCACGCGCGCCAGACCGCGCAGCCCTGTCGCCCTGATAATTGGTGGCACCGGAATGCTGAAGGTCCCAAGTGGCGAAACGCCCGCTGTACTCGCGAGCACCGAAATCTACCTGCCTAAAAGCGCTTTCGCTTCGCTTGCGAACGCGATGAGCACCGGCCGCAGCCGTCACGCCGCCGCCGTTCTGCCTGATGGCAAGGTCTTGATTGTTGGTGGGGTGAACGCGCTGTTTGTGCCCTCGATGGCCGGGCCAACCGTGCCATGGATTCTCTCTTCGTCGGAGCTCTTCGACCCGGTAAGCGGCCGTTTCACAAAAGGACCCAACATGATGACGGCGCGCGACTCCCCCTCGGCGGTGCTGCTGACTAACGGCAAGGTCTTGATCGTCGGCGGTGGCACCAACTCTGCCGAGCTCTATGATCCCGCCAAAGGCACCTTTGAACCAACCGGCTCGATGGCCATAGAGCGCTATGGGCAAACTGCCACCTTGCTCACCAACGGCAAGGTTCTGGTTGCGGGTGGTGGCTCGAATCAGGCGGAGATCTATGACGTGACCACAGGCAAATTCAGTTTGACCGGCGCCATGCAGCAAAACCGGATCTATCACACGGCGACCTTGCTGCTTGACGGCCGCGTGTTGATCGCTGGTGGCAGTCCGTATGCCAGAAGTTCGGCGACCGATACTTCCGAACTTTATGACCCGCTGAGCGGCACCTTCACGCCCGGACCAAGGATGCAGGAGCCACGGGCCGGCCACACCGCGACCCTCCTAACCAATGGCCAAGTCCTGATTGCTGGTGGCCATGACGACAATAGTGCCGAGATTTACGATCCTGTGGCCGAACAGTTCGTTCGCACGGGCGATATGAGCACCGGACGCTTCGGCCATTCCGCGCTGCGGCTGCCTGACGGAAGAGTGTTAATTGCCGGCGGCTGGAACAGAAACTACCAACCATTGGCGACAACTGAAATCTACGACGTGAGGACGGGCAAATTTACGCCCGGAGGCAACCTCGTCGAGGCACGGGCAGATCACACCGCCAGCCTCATCTGGGTACGTTGGCCTTTGAACTGGAAACCGAATGCTGCGCCTTCTGCTGCTCCCACGCCGCCGACCCCGACGCCATCGCCAGTGGCAACCACCCCTTCTCGCCCAGGCCTGGGACGGGTTAAGCAACCTTAGCGGTATCAGCTCGTGGCAGTGTTCTGAATTAAGCTCAGGCGGCGTGCGCCCGGTGCCAGGCCCTTATGACAGCGCCGTCTCTAAGGTAAGCTTACTGGGCAGGAGGACGGGAGAATGGGTGCGTTTATACTCGGAATCCTCGTAGGTATTGTTGCCACGCTCGCATTCGTAATTTACAACGAAGGCGAATACTTCCTTAAGCTTCATCAGGGGGTCAAGCGAACCATGGCACGCTACAAGCAGCAGCTCAATTGATTGCACATCACTGTTCTGAGTGGCATCGAGTCCGTGCAGCGCACGGGTCGTTATGGTTGCGCGCAGCAGCAGAACCCTGGCGTTTCTATCCCTGATCGTCCTCGCTGTCTTGCTATTGCCGATCCTGGCCATGAGCGATGACCTTGAGTCAGCCTCGGCGGCGCTGGCTGAGCAATCATTCGCCCTGCTCCATGACCTAAGCAGCCGAAGTAATGCCAAATCCAACCAACTCATCGGACCTATCGCAAGCCTGGCCGGCGACGCTGACAGCTTGCGTCAATCGCTCGCGCGCAAGGACACGCGCGCGGCGCAAAACGCGATGGCGGCACTGATGTCGGACGGCGCTACGATTGACCAGGCTCTTGCTAACAATCCCAAAGCTCTCGAAGCTGAAGAATGGATTGGATTGAAGCAGCAGCTTGATAAGCTGGCGCGAGCGATAGCGGCTTGTGCCGCTGATGATCCGCACTGTAAGGGGAGCAGCGGCTCGTCAGCGACAGCCGGATCACCAGCCAAGGAGTCGCTCCCTGATTCAGGGGGGCCTCACATCGTCATAGCCTCGCGCGAGTTTGACGGCGCCCGCCTTCGGCTCAAAGGGTATCTGGAGGGCGCGGGTCTTAAGTCGGCCGGCTTGTACGAGGGTTCAAAGGAACTGAAGGCCTTCAAGGTTGATGGGGTTGCCGGACGCCAGCGAGTGGAGTTCGATTTGCGGCTGAGCGATCCTTCTCCCTTGAGCGTTCTGCGGGTAGTGGATAGTAACGGTCGGAACGACCAGGCGCCGGTGTTGGACGCCGCTTCGGAGGGTGGCAGCGAATTTGTCGCCGCCCCGAGCGCGCTCGCATCCATGCTGTCAGCGGGCGGCGCGGGAGAACCTCCGCCGACAACCCTGGACAACACTGCCGAGATACCCAGCCATGGCCCGTTGCTGCCGTCCCCTTCCAAACGTCATACGCTCGGCAGCAGACTTGCCGATGTCCATGTCACGGTAATGAGTCTTAATCGGATTGCTAACTTGCCGCCAACCTATGAAGTCGTCGGCCGGATCTCCGGCCAGGGTATCACCCGTGCCGGGATTTATCTTGATGGCAGATTGATTCAGACGATCCCAATCGTGCCAGGTGCGAAAGAGACTAGCTTCGATCGCCAATTCAGGGCCGAGGGCGGCCAGACCAGCATTCGAGCGTACTCAGTGGGTAACCGATTTATCGAGGAGCCGCTGGCACTCGATGAAGCCAGCGATCCGAATGAATTGTCGGCTTATGCCAACCGCGCAACCGTTCTGACTGCGCCGATTTCGTCCGCGCCCGTCGCAATCGCGCTGAGCGCGATTCGTCCATTGGGTGGGGGAATGTATCTCGTCGATGGGGTGATTTCGGGAGCCAATCTGGCGACAGCCGGTCTCTATCAAAATGGCGTGCTCGTCCAGAACATCAATTTGAACTCCGGGATGGGTGGCGCCCTGGGTGCGCTCGCGGGCGTTCCACGCTCGGTAAACTTCAGCGTGAGATTCAATCCCTCAGCGGGACCGGCGACAATCCGAGCCTTCGATCGAACCGGTGCCTTTGCTGAACAGCCTATCCTGGTGGCGGGCAGTGTACCCTACATCGCAGGGTCGCCCAATTCGCTCTCGGCCGGGGTTGCGAATCCGCTTTATGGAAGGAGCATTCCCAACGTTCATTACCCGAGTGGGAGGAGCTTTAGTGCGCCGCTCTGGTGAGCGCCTGAGCTTCGGCAATTCGAGGGGTTGAGAAATCGGCTCAGAGGGGGCCGAGCGGATCGGCCGCGAGTCCGCTCAAATCTAAAGTTATCCATTAAGTTTCCGCAATCTCCCGGCGACCGGCTTGTCGATGCGCCGATTGTTGGGTTAGATTGAAGTGCCAGGCTCAGCCTGCAAGCCTTAAGGTTAATTTGAGAGTTCATTCGAAATGTTGATCCAGGCAACTCAACTTCGACCCGGGATGGTGCTCGACTACAATGGCGCCCTCTGGCGCGTAATGACTATCAGTCACATAACGCCAGGCAACTGGCGGGGTATGGTCCAGACCAAGCTGCGCAACATCAAGACCGGTAGCCAAACCGAAAACCGGTTCCGTTCCGAGGATCGGGTCGAGCGCGTGATTCTCGACCAGGTGCCCATGGAATTCCTCTACCGCGAGGGTGACCAGTTCTATTTCATGAACACCAAAACCTACGACCAGATTTCGCTACCGGCCGAGATGCTCGAGGAGGTTGAGGGTTTTCTTACGCCCAACACCCAAGTCGAGGTTGAATTTTTTGAAAATACACCGCTGAACGTCACGTTGCCCAAGACGGTGAATCTCAGGGTGGTGAGTACCGAACCAGGAATCAAGACTGCCGCGGTAACCAACACGCTGAAACCTGCTACTACCGAAACCGGTCTCGTGGTCCAGGTTCCACACTTCGTTGCCGAAGGCGACATCATCACTATTAATACCGAGACGCGGGAGTATCTCTCCCGTTCCAAATAGAGACCGTCTCAGGCTAAACCACCTGACGGCGCGAGACTGCCCGGGCAACTTAGCTGGTCCGCGAAATTTCCAGCAGCCGGGGTCTACAGCCAAAGATAACCGGCGGACGCTTGGCTGACCCAGCAAAAAAGGACGCGAGTGCGCTGCTGCGAGCATCCGTCAACGCGGCTATGAGGCATTCACGTCCGCTCCGCGGCGTGGATCCGGCGCTTAAGTCGCCGTTGCGGCTGCAGGCCAACATGTACCTTGCCCAGACGCAGCCCGGCCTTGAGGGCGTCGCATGGGAGGAGATTGCCGAGAGGTTCGCAAATTTCGCCGCGCGTCATAAGTCATCCGGCTCAGCGCTGACTCTTCCCCAAGTCCGAGAACTCGGCCGACGCCACGTACCGAGCCGCGCCGGAATGACCATTTTCACCGCGAGCGACCCGGACCCTCTGCGAGAGTTGCGAACATGCGAGGATATTTTTGCTGTCGTGGGCTATCGCGCGGGTCTATCCAGCGAATCCGCTGCGTTGGAGAAAATCTCGGCTGTCGCCACCCATGCTCCCTATATCGAGCAGGCTCTGACGGCGCGCAATCGGCTCATGCCGGGAACCCGCTCAGGTCGACGGCTCCGTTATCGCGTGATCGCGCGGATGGCAGGTGAGCATCAACATAGGCGGATCGATCTGGCGCGAGCGGTGGCCCGCGGCATTGCTGAACGCCACGACCGCAAATGGCGCGCGGTAGAGGATGACGCAGATATCGAGTTCTGGGCGACTTTGTTGCCGAGCGAACTGATCCTGGCGGTGCGCCTCAGCGATGAGCGAATGCGTCATCGGGATTACAAGGTGGCACACCTCCCCGGTTCTTTGAGGCCGTCAGTAGCGGCGGCGCTGGCGCACCTTTCCGACCCCGAGCCCGATGACGTTGTACTCGACCCTTTTTGTGGTGCGGGAACTGTTCTGATTGAACGCGCTCATCTGCAACGGTATGCGCTTCTCATCGGCTGCGACTCTGATCCCGAGGCACTTTCGGCGGCCCGGGAGAATATTGGTCCACGCTACAAACCGATCGAACTTCATCGATGGGATGCGCTGGCCATTCCCCTGCCGGACGCCAGCATCAAAAAGATCATCACCAACCTACCGTGGGGCGTTCGCCACGGCTCGCATGAGGAGAATCAGCGCCTCTATCCTCGTATCATCGCTGAATTCCACCGCCTCTTGTCGCCCGGGGGCAGAATAGTGATCCTGTCGGGCGAAACACGTCTGATGTCCCAGCTGATCGGTCGGGAACTTTTGCGTCCGGAGAAGATTTTGCACGTCTCAATCCTCGGCGCTCGCGCCGCCGTTTATGTTTCAACAAAACCTCGTTGACCCAATTCGCCGATCGCCAGGCCAGGCGGCGCGACTCAGTTAGCCGTGCAGGCAAGGTGCCACCCGGGGGCGAATAGGGTAGAGTATTGACCCGTCGGCAAGATCGGGCTGAACTTCGGCCCGACGCCGGTGCGCTGGTGTAAGGAGAGGACTGGGCGGGACTCCTTGCCGTATCGCGTTAAAATCCGCAAGCAGAGAATCCAGCAACTCGGCCTGTGGCTGGCCAAAGGCTGAAGGTGAAATTCGAGTTCGGGGGTTTTGGATGAGGAGTAGTGCTCAGGATCGGTTGGCCTACAGCGTGGTACGCTCGATCTCAGCGTTGGTCCAGCTGGGCGCGCTAATCTGCCTGACTCCGCTCAAGCAATACGGTAGTGATACCGAACGCATCATCGCCTTCATTATGCTGTCGATGATGGCGTGGTCGTTGAACGTCTGGTGCCGGCGATCGCCCGAATACCAGAGGCGGAGGCTGGCGCGACCCGTTCGAGCAGACCGGGGGTGGCAGATAGCTGTTAGTCTGCTGGTGGGTGTTTTTGCCGTCACGGCGATTCTGTACCTGCAGGTCGTCCCGACGTGGCCTTGGTTTGCGGTCTCGTTGTCGCTCGGCGGATGCACCGGTTACGCTCTCACCAACGCGTGAAAAACTGGTTGGGGAGCCGACCGACCCGAGCTGATGGCTCCGCGCGATGTTGGCTCATCGAGGTCGAGCGGGGTGTGACGGAAGGATCCAATGACGCCGATTAGACACCAAATCTTCCGGCGGAAACCTGCCGCAACCTTGCTCGCCGAAGCGCGTCCGAATGACGAAGGGCTGAAACGGGCGCTACGAGCCTTCGATCTGACCCTGCTGGGAATCGGTGCCATTGTCGGCGCCGGTATTTTCGTTCTGACAGGGGTTGCCGCGGCGCGCTATGCGGGCCCTGCAATCATGATGTCGTTCGTGGTTGCGGGGATAGCCTGTGCGATGGCCGCACTGTGTTATGCCGAGTTTGCCGCCATGATCCCCATTGCCGGCAGCGCCTACTCGTACTCCTATGCAACCATGGGCGAACTGGTTGGATGGATCATTGGTTGGGATCTGGTCCTGGAGTACGCGGTCGGAGCAGCCGCGGTCGCCGTGGGATGGTCAGGCTACCTCAACGTTATCCTGAGCGGACTCGGAATCCATCTGCCGGATGTGATCACTCATGCACCGGCGGCTGGGGGAGTGATCGATTTGCCGGCCCTGCTGGTCGTACTGTTCATCAGTGGAGTGCTGTATGTCGGCATCTCGGAAAGTGCCCGGCTCAATTCAATCATCGTGGTAATCAAGCTGTTTGCCATCGCCATCGTGATCATAGGGGGGCTGTTTTTTGTGCGGCCGGCGAATTGGTTGCCGTTCGCCCCTTTCGGCTGGAGCGGTGTGATGAAGGGGGCCGCGGTCATCTTCTTTGCCTACATCGGGTTCGACGCGGTCTCGACGGCGGCGGAAGAGGTGATTGACCCTAACCGCGACCTTCCGATCGGTATTCTGGCGTCGTTGTTCATCTGTACGCTGTTGTACATCCTCGTTGCGGCGGTGCTCACCGGGATGGTGCCGGCAGCCAGGATTGACCTGAAAGCCCCGCTGGCCTCGGCTTTCGTTATTCGTGGCCTGAATTTTGTCGCGTGGGTGGTGTCGGTCGGGGCGGTCGCGGGCTTGAGTTCGGTGTTGCTGGTCTTATTGCTGGGACAATCCCGAATCTTCTATGCGATTTCGCGCGACGGCCTGTTACCAGCGGCCTTTAGCCGGGTTCATCCGCGGTTTCGGACCCCCTATATCCCGACTGTCCTGACCGGAATCGGCGTCGGTTTGACCGCTGCCCTGCTTCCGATCCAGGAAATTGCCGAGCTGACCAATATCGGCACTTTGTTCGCCTTCGTACTGGTGTGTCTGGGCGTCTGGATTCTCCGGGCGGTCGAGCCTGAAATCAACCGCCCATTCCGCACCCCCTGGGTTCCCCTGGTGCCGATACTTGGTGTCATCTTCTGTGGCTATCTGATGGCCAGTCTGCCGCGCCTGACGTGGATACGGTTTTTCGTGTGGATGGCAGCCGGGCTGGCCATCTATTTCAGCTATGGCCGCTTCCATAGCCATCTAACACTCGAGACGAGCTCGGAAGGAACCAACTTGCTCGACGCCGAGAAGACGGCCAGTCAGCGTTAAGGTGGTAGCGAGCAATATCCTGCGAAAGGGCGCGCTCAGCTGCCGTGGTCACGTGTTATGGGCGCCCACCGATTGCCGGCTACGGGTCGCTCCGCGACTGCCCGCCAACCAGACCGCGGCCAAATGCCGCCACCTCACTCTGCCATTGGGAGCCGAAAGCCAGGATTAGCACTTGCTGGTTAATCTGTTGATCTTTGGTCAGGCTGCGCCACTGACCGCCTCCCACCGCCGCCATCTGCTGATATGCCTGCCGAGTTTGAAGATAAAAACTGGGCAGTCGATTGTCATCCTTGGGCGGAGTCAAGCCGATCTCGCGATAATATTCCTGCAAAAAGCGCTCGTGTTCCTCCACGGTTACGTCAACGGTGTTGAAGATGCCGTTTTCCGCCCGCAATTTCCGGATCTCGTCCAGGGTAGGGCCCATGTCCTCGTCGAAGGGCGGCGTATCGCCGACCAGAATAATCACTTTTTTGGCGCGGGGTTGCCAGGCCAGACGGTCAACCGCCGTACGCACCGCGCCCAGAGTATCCTCCTGCCAGGCGCCACCATTCTGCGCGCGGATACTTTCGAGGAAGTTGATCAAAATTTCCGGCGACACCGTCAGGGGCTGCACTTGGATCGGTTCTCCGCGGGCGCCAAATACCACGATCGCCATCCGGGTGGTAGGCACCAACTGATGGATCGCGAGAATCAGCAATCTCATCTTGTTTTTCACATCATCGATGATCCGCTTCATCGAGCCGGTGCCGTCAATCACCAGCGCGACGTCCAGGCCGCTGCGCCTCAGCGCGCCAATAAAACCGCCGAAACCGGCGCCGATGCCGTGGCCATAACCGGAACCGATGCCACCGCCGCGGCCAATTCCGATTCCACCGCCGGCAACCGAACGGACATAATGCGTAGCTTCGCTAATGGCCTGAGTGCTGTGCTGGGCGACAATCGGACGCTCAATCGGCAGCGGCATCGCCATCTCGGGCATCGGCATCTCGGGCACATTTAATTGCTCGAGTTGCTGAGTTCCGCCACCTCCGCCACTGGGCTGGAAATTGACCACGATAAGATTGCGCGCGCGTTCAAAATGGACTCCCCATAGAATCGCCAGCAGGATCGCAAGATGAAGGGCGATTGAAAGCGGCAGCGGTCCGGAGAGGAAGCGCAGCACCTCCCAGACTGAGCGCCGTTCCACTACCACTGGCGCAGCAGGGTGGGCGGCGCCGGGTCCGGGAACGCCAACAGCTGGAACAGTGCCGTCGGCCCGGCGCCTGAAATGGCTCAAGAATCTTCGCAGTTGGCCGACGGGGGAGGTTAGGACGATGGGCTCGGATCGCTGAGCTCGACGAAACTTGATCACCTGATACAGGAGGAAAACCCATATCAATCCGGGAATTACGATTACGGTGATTACTGCAGTGAGCATTAAGTTAGGATCCCTTGAGTCATCGTCGCGCAGGATCTGGGCAAAAGCCAGGCGTTAAAAGTTTGCGCTCCTGGCGAACGCGACCGCTCCGTCCCCGTCCGGCGCGGACGGCCTGGCGCCGGCCGATTATGCTTTGAGCAACCTATACTTTCCGGGCCGGCCACATGCAGGCAGAGGACCGCCGCTGGGCCCGGAGGTTCATTAGCCACGTTGTGAGATTAAGCCGAGTTTGGTCGGCGCCTGGCAATACGACAATTTGCAAATCTTCGCTTCCTTGGCTAGTTTTGAGCGTGTCATCGCTTCGGCATACACGGCGCGGTATTATATTTATCTTGTCAGCACCTTCCGGCGCGGGAAAAACAACACTTTCCCGCGGGGCGCTGAGCATGAACCTGGGTCTTCAAGCGTCGGTGTCAGTGACCACGCGGGCCGCGCGTCCAGGGGAACGCGAAGGGATCGACTACAGCTTCGTGAGCGAAGAGGAATTCAGACGCAAGCTTGCAGCCGGTGATTTTGCCGAATGGGCGCAGGTCTTTGACTCGCGTTACGGAACGCCGCGTGAGCCGCTTGAGCGCGCAATAGCCTCCGGCAACGATATTCTGCTTGATATAGACATACAAGGGGCGCGACAGCTCCGTCAGAAATATCCCAACGATACTGTAACAATTTTTGTCCTGCCGCCGAGCTTTAGCGAACTGGAAGAACGTCTGCGGCGGCGCGGTACGGAAGACGCTTCTGCCATCGAGCGCCGATTGATGCGCGCCCGTGACGAGGCTTCGGCCTTTCCGGAGTATGACTACCTGATTATAAACTCGGATCTGAGCGAATCACTAAGGCAGCTTGAGGCCGTGGTGCTAGCGGAACGTTTGAAAGTTGCACGCCTGACCCCGGAGTTCACGGCGTGGAACAGGTAGCCGTTCAATCGAGCGATCTGCTCGAACAGTTGATCAGCAAAGTGCGGAGCTACAATCCGCAGGCTGACGCCGGCTTGATCCGCCGCGCTTATGAGTACTCCGCCCGGATGCACGGCGAGCAAAAGCGGATGTCAGGCGAGCCCTACGTCACTCATCCGCTGAATGTCGCTCTGATCATCGCTGACTTCAAGCTCGACCTGCCCTCGATCATTACCGGCCTGCTGCATGACGTGGTCGAGGACACGCATGCTTCGCTGGCCGAAGTCCAGGCGCATTTCGGCCCCGAGGTGGCGCGGCTGGTCGATGGGGTGACCAAGGTCTCCAAGATTACCTTTCTCAGCCGCGAGGAAAAGCAGGCGGAAAACTTCCGCAAGATGATCATCGCGATGGCGCACGATATCCGGGTCGTGCTGATCAAACTGGCTGATCGCCTGCACAACATGCGGACCCTCCATCATCTGCCACGTGATCGGCAGGAGGAGATTTCGCGCGAGACCCTCGAAATCTATGCGCCGATCGCTCATCGGCTCGGCATCTATTGGTTGAAATCGGAGCTGGAGGACGCGGCCTTTCGCTACCTCAATTCTGCCGCATATGCGACGCTCAAAGCCTATGTGGCCAAGACCCGTGCGGAGCGCGAGAGCTACATTTGCGACGTCATCGATATTCTCTCGCGCCGTCTGGCCGAAGCCGGCGTCAAGGCCGAGGTGACCGGTCGGCCCAAGCACTTCTATTCAATTCATACCAAGATGCAGGAGGAGCGGCTCAATTTCGACGAGATCTATGACCTGGTCGCCTTCCGCATCATCGTCGGCACCGTTCGGGAATGTTACGAGGCTTTGGGTGTGGTGCACGCCAATTGGAAGCCGATTCCAGGCCGCTTCAAGGATTACATCGCGCTGCCCAAGGCCAACATGTATCAATCGCTCCATACCACCGTCATCGGACCGCGCGGGCAGCGGATGGAGGTGCAGATCCGGACGCGCGAAATGCACGAAGTCGCCGAACACGGCATCGCGGCCCATTGGAGCTACAAGGAAGGCGGAGCTGAGTTGCGTGATACGCAGCGCTTTGCCTGGCTGCGGCGGCTAATCGAATGGCAGCAGAACCTCAAGGATCCCCAGGAGTTTCTCTCGACGGTCAAGGACGACCTCTTTCCCGAAGAGGTGTTCGTCTTTACCCCAAAGGGCGACCTGCTGGATTTCCCGCAGGGCGCGACCGTAATTGACTTTGCCTACCGCATCCATTCGCAGGTCGGGCATCATCTGGCGGGCGCACGCGTCAATGGCCGGATGGTGCCGCTGCGCTACCAGCTCAAATCGGGCGACACCGTCGAGGTGATAACCTCCGAACGGCAGACTCCGGGCAAGGACTGGGCGAACTTTGTCGTCACCGCGCGCGCCAAGAGCCGCATCCGGCAATGGTTGCGGCAGCAGCAGGCCGAACGTTCACGCGAGATGGGAGTGGCGCTTTTGGATCGCGAATTGACGCCAACCGGTCTGACCGTCGCCCAGTTGAAGAGCAAAAACCGCTTCGAACCAGCCCTCAAGGAGTTCTCCCAGCGCGATACTGACAGCCTGCTGGCGGCGGTCGGCTACGGAATTGTGACACCAGCCCAGTTGCTGGCCAAAATACTCACGCCCGAGGAGTTGAAGCTCTATCGCGCGGAAAAGGCTTCATCCGCGGGACCAGCCGACAAGGAACGAACCTCGCGCGACGGACGCGCCGGCAATGGCAACGCGGTCCTCGTCTCCGGGATTGGCGATATGCTCGTGCGCTTCGCTCGCTGTTGCAATCCGCTGCCGGGCGAGGCGATAACAGGCTTCATCACGCGCGGTCACGGGGTGACGGTTCATCTGGCGGGCTGCCCGGTGGCTCTGGCCACCGATCCGCAGCGGCGGGTTCCGGTGGCATGGAAGGCGGGTGAGGAAACGCTGCGGCCGATCGAGCTCGAAGTCCTGTGCGTCGATCAGCCGGGCTTGCTGGCGGCGATGACCAAGGCGATTGCTTCAGCCGGAGTTAATATCTCGACCGCCGAGGTCAAGACCACGGGGCAGAACGGGCGCGCCTTGTCGCATTTTGAACTGAGAGTGAGCAGCGCGCGGCAGCTGAACAATCTGATGCACACCATTGCCGCGATCGACGGGGTGATGCGGGTCTCCCGCCTGGGTTTGAATCACAACCACAATTAGCGGAAACATTGGCGTTCGCCGCCAGAATAGCGGCGACCGTGAGCGCGGTCTGGCTCTCTGTTCGCAGCCTCTACATCAAGCTTTCCCCGCATGGCGAGTTTCGGGGGCGGCGGTTACCGAAATTTCAGTCGCCTCCTGACCAGGGAAATGAGTAAAAGGGGACCCCTGTGATGTTGGGTGCTGCCCTGTGTGCCAGCGACGCGCTGGCACATCGCTCAGATTATCGGCGGGCACTGGATGATTGCGCGCGGCGCCACCGGCCAGGGCAGGGGTGAGAACTGGCGCCGACAACAACCCCGAAGTTTTCCTCTCAGTTGCCATCGTCAGCACCCGGTTTCGGGATAAACACCGGACCGTGAATGGACCGCGGATCCCCTAGGATCCAGGTCGGCGGCCTGCCCGGCGTCAGAATAGTCCAGCCCATCGGGGTCCGATTGACGAATGTGGGCGGATAACCTGGAGTGATGGCCGTATAGCCACCCGCTCCATTTGGGTTCACAAAGGTCGGCGGTTGTCCCGGGGTGATGATGGTATAGCCGGGGTTCCGATTCGGCCACTGCGCCTCGGCCAGCGGCGGCCAAAGCAACAACACTGCGAGGATCAATAATATTTTCATTTTGTCTACCTCGGGTCGAATGCGAAATTGTGGCCTGTATTTCAGTCCCCTCCTCATCGGGGCAATGAGTGAAGTGACGGTGACCGTTGTCCACTGGCCAAAGCCACCGGTTGGATTTCAGTCCCCTCCTCATCGGGGCAATGAGTGAAGTTTCGGCAGCAATAAACGGACTTACCGTACTGCCCGGCGCATTTCAGTCCCCTCCTCATCGGGGCAATGAGTGAAGTAAACCTATGCGATGGCATATAACCGGATCGCACTTCTTATTTCAGTCCCCTCCTCATCGGGGCAATGAGTGAAGTCGGAGCTCCCGTATCTGCGCTATGTCGATCCGAGCATTTCAGTACCCTCCTCATCGGGGCAATGAGTGAAGTGTGGTAACTCCGCAGCCTGCGCCGGTAGCGCCGGTTATTTCAGTCCCCTCCTCATCGGGGCAATGAGTGAAGTACGGTCCCCGCCGTGAGTACCTCTGGTCTTATCACCTGTGCATTTCAGTCCCCTCCTCATCGGGGCAATGAGTGAAGTTCGGATAGTGCAGACCAGCAGTCTGCGCGCGCTGATGCGCGCGCATTTCAGTCCCCTCCTCATCGGGGCAATGAGTGAAGTAGCACCGGAGGAACTGCTGGGATATCCGCGCGCAGTGGATATTTCAGTCCCCTCCTCATCGGGGCAATGAGTGAAGTGCCTGGCGAGTCGATCGAGCGCCTCCATTTCCTGATATTTCAGTCCCCTCCTCATCGGGGCAATGAGTGAAGTGGAGCCGGCTGAGGTCGCGGAGAAGGGGACGGTTGATTTCAGTCCCCTCCTCATCGGGGCAATGAGTGAAGTTCCCAGGTCCCGTGTAGCCGAAACCTCCGGCGTTCGAAATCGATTTCAGTCCCCTCCTCATCGGGGCAATGAGTGAAGTCCGCGCCGGCGTGCGCGTGAGATACTGCAGCGTGTCCAAATTTCAGTCCCCTCCTCATCGGGGCAATGAGTGAAGTTACTTTCCCCGAAGGGGTGTGTGATCGCCCTTTAGATTAAAATTTCAGTCCCCTCCTCATCGGGGCAATGAGTGAAGTTAACGCTGATGAGGCAGGCCGAACGGAGGGCAAGATGGCAATTTCAGTCCCCTCCTCATCGGGGCAATGAGTGAAGTGTTGGGGCAGGAACCGCAGAAAAGCACGAATGTACATTTCAGTCCCCTCCTCATCGGGGCAATGAGTGAAGTTGTACCAGTACCAGTAGCTCCGCAACCGCCGCCTCCGATTTCAGTCCCCTCCTCATCGGGGCAATGAGTGAAGTTCCTTTTCATTTCGGCTCCTCCTTTGGTGACTTCAATTTCAGTCCCCTCCTCATCGGGGCAATGAGTGAAGTTTCTCCGGATCGATCTTCCTCCTCATCGATTAAGTCATTTCAGTCCCCTCCTCATCGGGGCAATGAGTGAAGTTGAGCGCGTGGCTGGCTGAGCGCGGGTACGCTATCAGTATTTCAGTCCCCTCCTCATCGGGGCAATGAGTGAAGTTCGCGGCGGTCTGGCGCATCCGATACTGCATTTGACGATTTCAGTCCCCTCCTCATCGGGGCAATGAGTGAAGTTCGGGCCCCGCCTCGCGCCGAAATCGTTCATGTGTGATTTCAGTCCCCTCCTCATCGGGGCAATGAGTGAAGTACTCCTCGTCCTCGCCGGCGGCCAAGAGAGCGCGCAGCTATTTCAGTCCCCTCCTCATCGGGGCAATGAGTGAAGTAGGAGCGCGCTGACCGCGCGCGGCGTGAGGAGGAGGTATTTCAGTCCCCTCCTCATCGGGGCAATGAGTGAAGTTTAATCAGGCTGTACAGATATTCGCAGAGCAGAGATTATTTCAGTCCCCTCCTCATCGGGGCAATGAGTGAAGTTCATCTCGAGCCCATCCTGCGCGCGCGCGGCTGGTGGGGTCGCGATTTCAGTCCCCTCCTCATCGGGGCAATGAGTGAAGTGCCGCCGGAGTGTCGCAGTCATCGCTGCCACCCTACATTTCAGTCCCCTCCTCATCGGGGCAATGAGTGAAGTTTCACCCAGCGAAACGCGAACACCATCTTATTTGGGTTGATTTCAGTCCCCTCCTCATCGGGGCAATGAGTGAAGTTTGGTTTGTCACCCCTTGATCAGCTTCTCGGGGCTTTTTCATTTCAGTCCCCTCCTCATCGGGGCAATGAGTGAAGTTCGAACGCTACCGCAAAACTGTAGCCGAAATCCGAGAATTATTTCAGTCCCCTCCTCATCGGGGCAATGAGTGAAGTATACGGTAGCCCGCGATTAATCCCTTGCCCTAGATTTCCTATTTCAGTCCCCTCCTCATCGGGGCAATGAGTGAAGTAGTGCCACAGGCTAACCGCTCAGCAAGGATTAGTCAATTTCAGTCCCCTCCTCATCGGGGCAATGAGTGAAGTCGTTGTCGATGCGCACCGTATAGGTGCCCGATGTCATTTCAGTCCCCTCCTCATCGGGGCAATGAGTGAAGTGCATGGTCAGCGAGAGAGAGCACAGCGCGATCGAGACATTTCAGTCCCCTCCTCATCGGGGCAATGAGTGAAGTTCCCAGGGGCTGGCCCCGTGACGTCGGACCAGCTCTCGATCCGGCTATTTCAGTCCCCTCCTCATCGGGGCAATGAGTGAAGTAAGAAGTGGCCCGGTACCTCCGCGAAAGAGGTATCAATTTCAGTCCCCTCCTCATCGGGGCAATGAGTGAAGTCAGAAATGGCGTTCGTCCACCAGTTCGACGAAGGTCAGTACATTTCAGTCCCCTCCTCATCGGGGCAATGAGTGAAGTCTATCACTGAGGATCAGGTTCAAACCTTTCCAGAATTTCAGTCCCCTCCTCATCGGGGCAATGAGTGAAGTTGACCGTGACCTAAGCGCTTGGCTAGCGCTTGGGCTATTTCAGTCCCCTCCTCATCGGGGCAATGAGTGAAGTTCATTTTGTCCTCCTGGCCTTGCCTCATCAGTACGGGTATTTCAGTCCCCTCCTCATCGGGGCAATGAGTGAAGTTCAACGGAATGAAATCACCCGCCACGCCGTTGATCGTCGCGCTGCCATTTCAGTCCCCTCCTCATCGGGGCAATGAGTGAAGTTGCTGACGGGGATGCTATACGCTACCTGATTGACGTGGCTCATTTCAGTCCCCTCCTCATCGGGGCAATGAGTGAAGTAAAAACCTGCCTCCGCTCGTGCCGACGAAGGTGGTAAATTTCAGTCCCCTCCTCATCGGGGCAATGAGTGAAGTGCCGAACAGGAATTCCTCCGACGGGTCACACTGAATGAAATTTCAGTCCCCTCCTCATCGGGGCAATGAGTGAAGTTTTCGGCCGGCCGCTGAAGGCTCCCAGGATCTGATCAAGATTTCAGTCCCCTCCTCATCGGGGCAATGAGTGAAGTTAAGTCGATTTACCCCCCGTTACCCCCCGATTGAGACAATTTCAGTCCCCTCCTCATCGGGGCAATGAGTGAAGTACAAAAGTAGATGCTCGCACTACCACGAGTTAACCAGAGATTTCAGTCCCCTCCTCATCGGGGCAATGAGTGAAGTTTCTATCGTCGCGGGGGGGCAAACTGGCACGCATACATTTCAGTCCCCTCCTCATCGGGGCAATGAGTGAAGTGGCGAATAAAGGAGTCTGCTGCGCAGCGCAGCAACAATTTCAGTCCCCTCCTCATCGGGGCAATGAGTGAAGTTGTACTGATGATGGCAGGCCGAACGGAGGATATCAATTTCAGTCCCCTCCTCATCGGGGCAATGAGTGAAGTAGTTATGTCCGGTTGGCGCCGCAGCCAGCGCCATCTCATTTCAGTCCCCTCCTCATCGGGGCAATGAGTGAAGTTGACGTAGATCCGTTCCCGCCCCTGGACTTTTGTCCAAATTTCAGTCCCCTCCTCATCGGGGCAATGAGTGAAGTGCTAGGGCTGAGCTTGGCCTGAGCTAGGGCTGAGCTATTTCAGTCCCCTCCTCATCGGGGCAATGAGTGAAGTTGCGAAACGTCGTCCGCGGCGCTGGCGAAAGCGGGTTTATTTCAGTCCCCTCCTCATCGGGGCAATGAGTGAAGTCGCCGGCGGTCGAGGAACTGGCGCTGGCTGTGGCGCAACGATATTTCAGTCCCCTCCTCATCGGGGCAATGAGTGAAGTAGCAATGAAAGCGAAAGAAATTTTGACTAATCGCGCATTAATTTCAGTCCCCTCCTCATCGGGGCAATGAGTGAAGTTAAGACCGCATTTATACCCTGCAGCCCTAAAGTAACATTTCAGTCCCCTCCTCATCGGGGCAATGAGTGAAGTTCGAAGGCAGGCGAAACTCGCTCAGGGCCCATTGGTATTTCAGTCCCCTCCTCATCGGGGCAATGAGTGAAGTGGTCTACAGGGGATGGCCGCCCTGTACTGATGAGGCAATTTCAGTCCCCTCCTCATCGGGGCAATGAGTGAAGTATGCCCTGGCGGAATACCTCCGCCAGAAAGGCATCAAATTTCAGTCCCCTCCTCATCGGGGCAATGAGTGAAGTCGCTTGGCGCGCGCGCGGCGATTGGCGTACTCAATACAGATTTCAGTCCCCTCCTCATCGGGGCAATGAGTGAAGTCGCGCTAGCGCATAGGACCTATCTGCCGAATTTTCAATAATTTCAGTCCCCTCCTCATCGGGGCAATGAGTGAAGTTTCTCCATTTTTGTCCTCCCGGCCTGCCATCATCAGTACGATTTCAGTCCCCTCCTCATCGGGGCAATGAGTGAAGTTTCTCTCGTCGCCGGGGCGCAGACCGGCACGCATACTATTTCAGTCCCCTCCTCATCGGGGCAATGAGTGAAGTCAAAGTACTGCCCATTGGCCAACGCAACAGGTTGGGTCGTATTTCAGTCCCCTCCTCATCGGGGCAATGAGTGAAGTTAGGCGTGGCCACCTGCACAAACATGCTGTAGTGGAAACATTTCAGTCCCCTCCTCATCGGGGCAATGAGTGAAGTGATCCTCGCGCACCTGCGAGATCGCGCGACCAAAACATTTCAGTCCCCTCCTCATCGGGGCAATGAGTGAAGTCGCCGCAAAAGCGCCGTAAATACGCGCACTTGGCCGGCGACGCCGACTCCAATTTTTCGCAACACCGCAATTTGTAGCAAACCCCCCCTCATTTGCGAAATCACCAGATATCCCCGCAGTAATTGCGGAATTCGCAACCAATGCAACGGCTGCGCGCAGCGGTTCGCGCCGGCAGTTCTTCCCGGCGGATACAGTTGCGGATTTCAGCTGCGGCCCATCTCACCGCATCCTTTTCTCGCGTGCCGATAGAGACGCCACTTAACTGGCGCGAAGGTACCAGATAGACGAATGCTCGTGTCACCTTGCGCGCGAGGGTCTCTTGGACCAGGAGCGCGTATGCGGCGAGTTGAATTCGATGGTTGTAGCGAACACCCCCGTCGGTATGCTTGAAGTCGACCAGGTGACAACCGCGCTCGTGCAGAATCAAGAGATCGATCTTGCCCGAAAGGTTAAGGCTCGGAGAATAAAGCCACGTGCCGAATCGCCGCTCCCCGCGTTCCAGGCCGTAACGTTTAAAGCTGCGGCGTGTTTCGAGCGTTTCGACGGCCGCCTGGATAAGACGGCCACGCTCCATGCTGAAAGTGCGCACGAAATCGACTGGCATTACATGACGGTAGTACGGAATGCGCGCGCAGTAAGCCCACTGTTTGAGGTCGGTCACGGTGAGCGGCGGGGTTGGGGCGCTGCTGGTTATAGCCGCACGACGCATGTCCGCAGTCGGCTTTGAATTGTGCCGCGACGTGGATTGCTTGCGGTGGCGCCGCCTTGGGGGCCGCGGTCTGGCCATGCGATCAGCGGTCACCGGTTATTCGGATGATTTCGCACTTCGCAGCAAAGTCCCGTTCGCAGATTTGGAGCATCAGAATTTTGCCCTCATTGTCGCCGAGAGTCTGATCGAGGCGGGCGAACATCTCCTTGCGTCGAGTCGAATCGAGCGGACCGCTGAAGACGCTGTACTGGATATGGTCGAGCCCATAATCCTTGCAGACGTCGGCAATTCGGAGCCGGATGCGGTCGCTCGTGATGTCGTAGATAACAAGGGTCAGCAGTTCCTGTCCGCGCATTAGTCATTGCTGCCGCGAGAATCGGTAAATCGGTACTGGAAATTGGCGGTTTCCAGCCAGTCGTTGGCAACGTCAGGCGCCTCCTCGCGCAACAATTTCTCCAAGCGGTCGTAGGTGTCAGACAGCGATTGCAGAGATTGCTGATCGAGACGGTCGAAGCCGTGGATCAAAATACTGCTATTGCGGCTGTTGACCTCGGGACCGAGTTGCTTGAGCTGGTCGGCGAAGGGGTCGTTGAGACGGCCGAGCAGGCGGGCCGTTTGCTCGCGACCTGCCCGCAGATAGGTTCGACCCTTAAAGTCGAAGCTTTCAAGCGGTCGGCTGCCTTCTTTTTCCAGCTCCTCGCGCAGTTGCGCGACCGCTGGATTTTCGGGATCGAGGTATGACGAATCGAGCCGATGCGCGAACAGTCGGGTTTGACCGAGCATTTCAGCGATCCGGTAGGCCCTCAGGTTGGCATCCTCGAATTGCTCTTGCCGGATTCGACGGCGCCCATTGGCCAGCAAATCGACCATCAGGCGTCGCGCGTGACGGGCCATTTCATCGAAGGCCTCGGGCAAAAGCGGCCGCTTAGAGTTTTTTTTGGGCGAATCACGGGCGAGCTCCGTTACCCAGGCAATCTCTTGAGGCCGAGGCTTGAAGCAACCGAACTGCGATGAGTCCGGCAGCTGCTCGGCTTCCTGGCAGGCGGTCGAATAGTCAAGTCGGTCCCAGGCCGAGTAGAATTTGGCGTAACTGCGCGCAGCGTGCAGTTCCGACAGAAGGTGATCCGGCCAGCCGCGGCCGTCGTCGTCAAGAATTTCGAGCACGGCAGCGAAATGGCAGGCTTGGAAGGCGTCGCGGGCCCGGTCGAGCTGCCGGCTCGCTGTCGCGATGGCCGTCTCAACCGTTCTGACGCGCTCGGTGCCTGGTATGACGACGCCTTGCTTGTTGGGGTCGCGATCGCCTTCGACGTAGCGGAGCCGCGGGATTTGGTTGCGCACCGCCGCGAGCGCAAGTGCAGCGCTCATGGCTTTGGTCCCGCGTGTAAAATCGGCCTCGATCGCGTCGGGTGGGAAGCCGCTTTGGATCAACTTGCGAATCGAGTTATCGAAATGGCCGAAGCAGGCGTCTACGTCATTTTCATCGTCGGCGTTTGGGAGTGGCGCCACCTCAACCTGCAAATGAGTGAGGCGTTGCTTCAGCTCCTCAGCGTGTGTTTTGGTTTGCTGTGATGGCAGCAGAACAACTCGGCTAAATTGGCCCTCGCAAATGGACTTTAGGATGGGCCGATAAAGGCTGTCTTCCAGCTGGCAGGCTCTTCCGGTACCAACTGTTGCAGCTAGTGCGCGCGCCTGAGACATATGGTTACCCCTGTCCGAAATTAAGCTCGCGGAGCGAGCGCCAGTGGCAGCGCCCGACGCCGCCTCCAGTCAATCTGAAAGGGCTGTATAAAAGTCGACGGGGCGCAGCCATTGAGTCGATAGATAGTCGGCACGGTCGCCGGAAAACGGACCATTCAGGACTTTTTCCAGTACGGCTCCAACTCTGGAAATTTAGCGCGTGCCTCGGCCAAACGTTTTTTGTCATGGCCCCACACCTCGCTTATACGGCGCGCGAGCCCTTCGAGACGTGTGCCGCGCCGCTTCTCGTCCTGTTGGGCTTGTGCGTAGAGATGGGCCAGACTCCCCCAATCGGCGGGGCGAAGGTGACTGAGTCCCTGGATGAACAGGTCTTCGGGAAAAGAGACGGCGATAGGATTCGACGCTGGTGCTTCGGGCGGGGCAGGAGCTGCTGGCTGCACTGCTCGGTTCAGCTCGCCCGCGGTTTCAGCGGAAATGGGCTGCAAGGAGACCCAGCCCAGGATATCGGATGGTTCGTGATTGCTTCCGGCGACGATTACTTTTCGGGTTTTCGGGCCGCGGGCGGAGGATTTTGGCAGCAAGCGTTGCCGCTCCTGTCCGTGGGGAAGGAGATCACCTGTCATGCTTCTCCATCCCGTGCCCCATCCGAGGCGCAGGAAAATGGTTTGCGGAGTAGCTTGCTTAATTTGCTGCTCGAGCCGTTCGAGCCGCGCAGTCAGGTTCGCGCCGATATCTTGGAAATACTGCAGATCACCGCGGAGCAAAAACCTGGAGTGCTCGCGGGACCATTGTGAGATCCGCTCCCATGATGGCAGGTTATCGGTAAACAGTTCGGATTCGAGGTATCGATCTCCGAGGCGAATCGTGGCGGCGGCCGCGGATCCCGCGGCGAGAGCCTCGACTGCGGTTAAGGTATTGGTTTGCGTACCGGTTGCTTTGGTCAAAACAATAGTGGCGCAATCCATGGCGAAGACCACGTCCGCGACTGAACATGCGCGCATCAGGTCGGCTTTGGCGTCGTTGCGATGTAATCTGGCTTGCTGGCGAAATAGTGCTTGTTCAAGGTCTAGCGCCGCGTTTTTTGAGCGGGTGTGAGCCTGGCGAGCGGCGGCTTTAAACTTCCGCTCGAGTTCGGGGCTCATCGGTTGGTGAGGCCCGCCGTTTCCGGCCCGGCCTGCGAAGATCAGCGTGCGCAGCGCGCCCTTCAGGGAGGAGCCGGGTATGAGCGGATTGCCGAGCGCGGAGCGGAGCAGGGCGCGAGTTTTCACCCCTTCGGGGACGGTTGCAGCAGCGTGAGTCCACACATACTCTTCAGCCTTCTTCCCCTGGAAAAGATCACGGATTTTGCTCCTCAGGGTGTCGAGGTCGCGCGCGAGCTGACCGATATCGGACAGCCGCTGAAGGACTCGCTCCGAGTTCAAGATAAAAGTTTTTCCGTTGCGGACAATGAAATCGATTCCGCTCACATATTCGATCCCGGAGCCAATGTGGACCGGGGTCAGGCAGGTCAGGCGGAAATGCTGCAGTCTGTCGCACACGTCAGCTGTTCCTCCATGCCAGCGGCAGGGTAAGAGCGCAGCCACAACGGTAGACGGCATAAGGCAAGCGGTTCGAGCGCAGCGTACACACACTATTGCCGTAGCGCGACGCTCCGAGATCACAGACGAGGCTGCCTTCGGCCAGCAGGTTGACCGTCTGGCGCCGGTTGACGCCTATGCCATTCAGCTCGGCCCATCCGCCACGGCCCACCAGACTGTAGGCGGCGGGCGATGCCAGCAGGCCCTGGAGGATCTCGGCTTTGGTTGGATGCATGAGCGAGAGCAGGAGCCGTCGCCCGCTGCCGAGTTGCGGCTCAAAGCCATCGATCACCCGATGCAGCTCAAAGCGGCCACGGCCAATGGAGCGACCGCCGCCAATTCCTTCCATCCCCAGGATTCTGAGTGCGGTTTCGAAAGTGGGACGGTAACTCGGGTCGTGGAACTCAGCCAGAACAGTCAGGTAGACATCCTTGCGAAAGTAGGTTGATCCATATCGGAAGAGGACTCCTTCGGCGGCTGCGGCGGTAAACCGGTCGACCGCCACGCGCGGCGTCACTTCCCGTCGCCACAGATGTTGGCGCCAAATCGAGTCTATCGTCGGGTTGGAGTCGAAGGCCCCAGGTGCCGCGGGTGCCACGATTGAGCCGCGGTCGGACACCAGCAGGGCATCGGATGGCAACGCTCGCCCTTGCGCCAGTGCCCGAAGCGACTCAACCGTGGCAAAGCGTGCCCGGCGATAGGACTTCGGAAAATCTCCATCATCGCGAGTACTTTGTCGGGACCAGCCAACGGGCAGGAAGAGCAGCACCTCGAAACGCTGGTTCCGTTCGAGCGTTGGCATGGCCGATGAGAGCACGAAGGGCGGCTCGACAGCGAGTGCTTCGATCTCGGCGGCCGTGGCTGAGGTGGCGCGATCCCAGACACTTAGAATCGCAGAGACCAAGGTATCGGAGCGCGGCAGATCCTCCAGGTCAGCCGGGTCGTCGTCGCGCCCGCCACTGAGATGAAAGGCGGAAAGCAGGCGCAGGATGTATTGAACCAGAGCCATCTCAGGCGGCTGCGGCAAGATCTTCAACCGGCCAAATCAGGGGCGCTTTCATTTGGTTCTGCCGCAGCCCCTCCTTCAAAGCTTCTTCCGAGCGAAAGCATTCAGCCTTAAGCTCGAGGCGGTGATTGATTTCGAGCCGTACACGGCCATAGCCGCGGGAGGATTGCCCGCCCAAGGCATCGTAGGCGACAAGCCGCAATCCTTCCAGGATTAATTCCACGAATTTTTCTTCGGGATCTTGCTCGAAGAGGTTGAGGAGGAGCTCAAGGCTGAATTTGGAGCCGGCCGGTACGCGCTCAAAGTTGCGCGGGTTGGCCGCGCTGGTGAGCCGGTCAATTGCGACCTCGGTCTTCAGTTCGGTGAAATCGGTCGCCAGATTCGCCATTCGTTTCACTTGCTCGTGATTGATCAGGGGTAAGTCGCGCACCAGCAAACGACTGGACTGAATCAGCTGACGTTTCTGATCGACCGCGATGCCGAATACCTGGCAGACGGTGCACTGACCGCATTGACAGGGGCCGTGGGAACGCTCAGTGACGAAGCCGTCGCAACCCTTCGGGTTGCCATCGGCAACGGGGGCACAGTGGGCGCGCTCCAGGAGGCTGCGCATTTTGCCTTTCAAGCTGCTGCCGGGAATGTAGGGTGCGTTATCCTGCGGATTGCGGACGACGACTTTGTCGGCGCCGCCGATTCGGAGACCGACTTCGCTGCCACCGATGTGCAAGCCGCTTACGGCGGTGATGGACCCCAGGAACAGCACTTTTTTGACGAGGCGAGGGGTTGGATCACTCACTGGTTATCCTGCTCCTTTCGGGCGTAATGATAGGCGACTACTGCCTCAGCGAGGTCGCAGATGGCCTCAACCTTTTCCGCGGTAAGCTGTTTGACAGCGTCGTCAATGATTTTCGAGAACCAGTCTCTAAGCGAGTCGGCATTACCGCCTCGCTCGCGTGCGGCGAGATAATGAACTCGGGCGCGATGCATCATCAGCGCGTTCGAGAAGGATTTGGGGTCAAAGTGGTGCCCGAGCTCCGCCCGCAGCCTAACAATCGGGCCGTAGAAATTGCGCATCTGGGTGCGGACAAGCCCCGCACAGGCTGTTGCGATCTTGTGCGCGGTGCGATCGATTTCAACCGCGTCGCGCTCCAGAATCCGCGAAACCCGTTGTTGGTCAACATTTTGCACAGTCTCGGCGGGCCGCCTATCTATGGTGCGCGCGGCCGGCGGGGAAGATGGTCCTTGTCTGTTCATGTGCTTCGCTCTCGGTTCAGCAAGTCGACCCATTCGGCTGCTGGCTTGAGCAGCTTGAGAATTGGTTCAGTCGCGGTGATTCCGTTGAGCCGGCAGTGGGCTAGCGCGTCGTAGAGTTCATGCAGTTTTTTACGGGCCTCAGGCGGCCCCACGGCGCGCGCGACGGCATACGCGGCCAGCCACGCCCATTTTCCGCGGCGGACCGCAGCCGCTGCCTCAAGCGCAGTGTAAACCTCACCGAAGACTTTGGCCTCGCGCGCCGCGCAGGCGATGGCATGCAGAGTCCGTAAAGTAGCACGCGGCAGGAGTGGCTCGGTGCCGCCAAAGAGTTCCTGCAGGCGGTCGCGGCATTGTTTAAGCGCGGCAAAATCATGCCAATCAAGCACTTCGTCAAACAGGCAGATGGCGTCTTTGTCACGCGCCGCCAGATCGGACCGAAAGCGCCGGAAGCGTTTGGCGCGTTCCTCGGCCTCGCCGGCCCGCTGGGCAGCGGCAGCGATGGGGAACCTGGCGGGCACTATCTCGACGCCGGCCGAGATGCCCCAGACCGGATTGTTGCCGGTAAATCGCGCAAAATCGGCCCGGATTCGCTCCGCGATCAGCGGAATTTTTGACCATGCACCAACGATAAAGACGTCGTCGCCCCCGGCGTATATCACCTGCAGCTTGTCGCGGTAGGTGTCTTGGGCTTGGCGCTGCAGCTTGTCGCGGCAGGTGTCTGGG
Organism: Pseudomonadota bacterium; assembly: GCA_021323945.1. Lineage (GTDB taxonomy): Bacteria > Desulfobacterota > Binatia > Binatales > Binataceae > JAMXLL01. The sequence goes on from JAJPKA010000018.1 coordinate 46,672, forward strand.
GCTTGGCTCAGCAGGTGTGAGAGGTAGCCGCCGAAGAAATAGCTCAGATGCCGAGACAGCGCTGCAACGCGTGCCAGACTAGCGTCATCCCCCAGGCCTTCGCGGAAGATGCGGCCGAGAGAGTCGACGTCCATACGCAGAATGCCGAGGCGTTTGATTCCCTGGGAGCGTCGGGCCAGCTCGTCAAAATCGAGGGCCTCGCCGTTGTCGCTCAGGGCGCGATTCAGTCCGGCGAGCCAAATTGCATGGCCGCAGGGGCCCTGCAGTTGAACGGGTGGTCGATTAACCCACAGCACCGTAGCTTGCGGCAGCGCGCCAGACGGCGGGCCTTCGCCATATAGGACGTAGTCGTCTGTGCTCACCGGGGGGCTGTAGCGGAATAGCGGTTGGCCGGCCGAGCCGATGTCGCGAGGCTGGCGAACTATGATTTCCGTGGCGGTGGCCCGGCGCCCCAGCTCCACGAAATCACGGCAGGCAGGGCAGGCCAGGCGCTCGCGATCGTCGTCCTCGCTAGACAGTGGCGCCAGCTGAGTCGACGGCATACCACAAACTTTGCACGCCTGCTCCCCGCCAAACGGATCGAACACTTGCTCGTAACTGGTTGTGAGCAGCGTCGAAAAGCGACGCTCTCGCCGGCGGGAAAGGTCTTCGGTAGCTCGATGCCACACCCGCGATGTCGCTTTGATGAGTTCCCTGGCGGTGGTCAAGGTCCATCCGATGCCGAAGGAAAGACGCGAAGCGAAGCTCTGGCAGAGCTCAAGATCGATCTGCTGGCTGAATGGCTCGAGTTGAGCCTCCGCCGCCGCGGGCATCAGCAGCCAAAATTTGCCGCCCCCGCTATAAAGCAAGCTGGTAACTGGCAGGTCGAAACGGGCGAGCAGACGGTTGGCGATCGCGTCTGCAATAAGTTGTAAACCAAGTGAGCGGCCGCGTAACATCCTGGCGGCTTTGGAAGTGACGATCGCGTAGAGGAAAGTCTGGATGCCACCAAGATCGCCTAGTGCAAGCAGCAGCGGGGTATTGAGGTAATCGAGCTGCTCTACGGCTTGAGCGCCGGCGCCTATCGTCCCCACGATGGCGGCGACGCTGCGCGAGAATTCGAAGATTGACACGTCGCTGAACCCGGTTGCCGGCACGCTCCAGGCGTAAGTTTCCAGTGCGGTCAGAACGGTCTGCGCCAGCGCCGGCAGCTCGCCGCCGCGGAACTGGCCCAGTGCCTGGCTAAAAGCCGTGAAAAGCTCAGCGACTGACTGCGATTGGCCGGTTCCGTCCGTGGGAAAGATTTTGTCAGGCTGCCAGGCGATCGGCGCAAGCTGAGCCTGATACGGCCCCGTAGGGTTGAAAACCATCGAGAGCGGAGCCCGCATCCGCTCGACTGCGGCGCCGGCCGATGATGCGGCATCCCAGATTGCGGCAAGCAGGCGTCCGCCGGTGCTATCAGAACGATAGCTGCTCAGAGCAATCCGGATGACATCAGCGCCTCGTGGGTTAGCCGACAGCCACGGCAGCTGATCCTTCAGAAAGCGCTCGAGGCTTTCCAGTGGAGCGCTGCCAGAACCCGAGCGATAGCCGAACTCGCCAACGCCACGCAGCAAAGCCGCCAAAGCGTGCTCTACTGACCCATTCTCACTCACGGCGAATGTTGCGCGGCGATGTTAGCCGATTGTCATATTAAATGGCAAGCACCGACGTCAGCTGCGCGATAATTATTATTATCGGTCACAATAGGATTTTCTCATCGAGACGAAGGCGAGTGGCGGCAGCCTCCGGGGCGTTGGACACTGAGCGGTTCCGTTCACCACTTGAAAGAGAAGGCGCGATAGGGATCACCGCCGCGCAGGAACGAGGCGAAATTCCGGGCTTGGATCTGGATCACAGATCTAAGTTGATGACGGCGGCCGCGGAAGGTCACTTCGCTCTCGAGGCGTTCCAAAACCGACGAGGCGACCATCCGCCGAGTGTTTTCCGTCAGCATTCCATCACGTGTTTCGAGCGCGCGGCCGCGACCGATTGAGGCAATCACCGCGCGGTCGACTACGGGTTGCCGGAACTCTTCGACCATGTCGAGCACCAGCGAGGGTTTACCGGGGCGGTCGACGTGCAGAAAACCGGCAAAGGGCTCGAGACCCGCATTCATGACCGCGCCCCAGACCTGGCTGTAGAGAATACCGTAGCCGTAGTTGAGCGCGGAATTCACCGGGTCAGGTGCGCCGCGATGGTCGCGTGACTCGAAGCCCAGATGCGCAGGAATCAGCAGTCGAACACCCCGCCAGTATGTACGGCCTGCCCGTCCCTCGATCGCCAGCAACTGCTCGCGGGCCTGATCGACGGTCGCGTAGCTGACCCGAGCCGCTTCGGAGCGGTTTTTGCCGAGAGAGATAACCGATCTGTTCAGTGCGTCGAAGTGCGACGGGTCCGATTCCTTCAGGTACTTGCCGAAATACTTCAAGAGTGAGGCCTGGTTGGCGAGTTTGCCGCGCACAATTGCTTTCGCAAAGGTGACGCCGCGCTGGTCGTTGTAGGCGGCAATTTGCTCACGCCGAGTGATAACGGTTGCGGTTAGCATCGGCGAACAGAGCATCGCGTAGGGCTTGCCTGAACGGGTCAGGAACGAAAGCCTTATCCCACGTTCGCAGCACGCTTCGACCAGATCCGCCGATAGACTGACGCCGGGTGAGCCGATGACGATCTCGCCGACGCGGAAGAGTGGTATTTCAACCTGGTCCGGTGATTTTTTGGGTGACGTGGCACCGGCACCGTCGGCCATGCGGCGCAGCGGAGGAGCGGGAGTTTTGGGACCGTCAGATGCGATGACCGCGAGGGTAGGGCGCTTGTGGTTAAGACCCAGAGGGAGCACAAGCTGAGGCCCCCCTTCGATCAACTCGAGCCGCGGCCTGGCTCCGCGGACGACCAGACGCTCCCCCGTCTTGCCCAGCGTTACGCCATAATCAGAAATAATGACAGAGTTCATCAATGCCCCCCAAAGCTGACCAAATTTATCGATATCTGCCAAACCAGGGAATCTCAGAACCACCTCGCAAGGCAGGTTTTCGATTGCCGGTCACTTGCGGGGCGGAATGCTCAGGACAGCGTCGTTGGCATTCGTCCGCTAAAGGACCGATCGCTGCAAACGCCACGAGCGCAGCGTGTTGGCGGACGGCCTTTTCCTTGCACCGCGGGCGAGGCTTCGCGCGAAGTTCGGGATTCAACCGCGAGGACCAGGTTATCAAACCAACGTAGGCGCGGGCGGCAAGCAAACTGGGATTGGTGTCCTGCTGTTGCGCTCTTGGTAATCGGCGATTTCAGCGACCGTGATTTGCACTACCTCCGCGAGTGGTTCACGACGACACATCTCGGCAGAATAGCGGCAGGCTTTGACGCCTCGGCGAGGGCACGACGCTGATTTAAAGCAAGCAGAGAGTTTTGCTGAGAGCACCGGTCCAGGGGAATGTCCAAGGAATGTGACCGTCGAGCTTTGAATCAGGTCTAGCGACTATACTGTGTAAAACCGGGGCCTTGATTAACGATACCGACCGGTACAATGGTTTCGACAAAACGCCGGTGCCGATCACGTTTGGGTCGGTGCTGGGTGAATGAGCTTAGCGTCTCCAGGTCGGCCTCGGGACCGAAATCGTCGAGTGGTACGATATGGGCGTGGCGCGGCGGGCTCCATCCCCCGGCGCGGTTCACCGGCTGGGTAAACTCGGGACCGAGGGCAGTGCTCCGATAAAGCTGAAGGAACCGCAGGAAGCAGCCCCGCTTGCCGACGTAGGAGATATGCGGCAAAAGCTCCACGAGCCGCGCCGCCACGAGCTCCTCAGCGCCGGCAAGGTCAAACGCCCATTTGGTGGTCTGATTCAGATATGCCAGTTCACGGTAGGCGATGGTCGAACCATAGGGGCGCAAGGGGTCTCCGGCACGTGATTGCTGCCGGACTTTGACAAAGGTATGAGTCACGACCACTTTGGGTGCGGGCGCGATACGCACCTCCACGCCAGCGAGGCCCCGCAGTAGCGCATCGCACTGAGCCGCCGAAAGCTCGGCCCGGAAGCCAGCATCGACCAAGGCCATCTTGATCGAATAGGGAGTTGGTATAACCAGGGTTCGCCCCACAGAGCTGGTCGCTGAACTGATCTTGAGCGAGAAGAGCGCCGTTGGCTCATACAGAGCAACGAGCCATCGGCCGGGCCCCGGTATCCCGGCCACGGGCTCGGGCGCTTCGAGCTTCGCCAGGCGTTGTGCAACTACCGCCTCGCTGGCGTTCGATTTCGGTCTGGTGAGCCTCTTGCGCATCCTCGTCAGTTCGGCAGCTCGAGGTTGTTGCAGAGATCGGTCAAAATTTTCACTCCAGCTGACAGAGAGTCAAATTCCTGAACTTGTATACTGTTGGGCTTGATGCCGTTGAGTACGTCAGCGGCCCGCTTCATTTCATTGCGGTAGTCGCTGTGCAAAGGGCTCACCGTGGGTGCGGGCAGGGAGGACGCAGAGGTGCTTAAAACGCCCTTGCAGTCGACGATGTGAGGATTCTGGGTGTTGCGCTGGGCGCCTGCAGGTTTCAGCAAGGTAGACGCTATGGCCTGAATCAGAGCGACGGCTCGTTGGCATCGGTCCTCTGGTTTGACGACATACTCTCGCGTGATGTCATTGAGGCCGATGCGGTACAGGTCAGCACTACAGATCAAGGCATAAATGCCTGACGAAGCCGGGCGGTGAAAGATGGCCTGCCGTCCGGCAGTAGTGTCAGCGCCGGCGGCGGTTCCGCGCCCTTCGGGTGCGTACTTGACGTGAAAATATTGCTCGGTAACGGTCAGCGGTCGACCCTGGCTATCCTCAGGGATACCGACCACCCAGCCGAACTCGACTACGGACTTGCGCCCGACGGCGCGGCCGCGGGTAACCAGCGCGCCGGCCATATCAGTGAGGCTGCAATCGGTAAGCATCCTGGTCATGATTTCAGATTCGCGCGCCATACGCCGGACTGTCCTGCCGTTGTCGGTGAATTCCTGTTCGCGCTCGCAGAAATTCACGAACGGCTGATTGAGAGCATTGATTCTGTCGGCGTCATGAATCGCCGCTCCGGGTGACAGGGGCTGTCCGGCTTCCTTTAGCAGCGGGACCAAATGCTCGACGAGGATATGCTTGAACATGTCGCCGCTGATGGCGTTGACGATCGCCCGATGGCCATTCTGATCAATTATGTGTACCATTCGGGTCTGCTGCTGATTGCCTTCGGTGCCTTCGCTGTTGAGGTTATGAAGGTCGATTGTTACCTGAGCACACAACGACAATGAATTGATCCTGGCCACCTGGGTCTCCTAGTCTCCTTCTTCGACGGTTTGCAAGTCGTTCTCGGTCTCTGCGGGCTCTTCTTCGCGAGCTAGTCGGCACGATCCGTAGGCACACAACATTGGGCCCACCGTTGCGGCGCCATGAGTCTCAATGAGCCGGATCAGTGATTCGAACTCCTCGGTCGTAACGTTGCGCGGAGCGGGCTTGCCCAATTCACGCCGCCGCGCGTTCTCGACGTTGTACAAAGAGATAAACTCTGAGATTGCCTGAACCAGCGGCTCATTTCCCGGGAGACTGGCTTTGCGCCTCAGGTCAGGTAAGAGGTCGTAACGGATTTCGCGGTAATCAGGACGATTCATTGCCTTCTGAGCTTGAGCGTTGACGGTAGCGGTGCGGATTGCAGCGGCGACCGCCTTAAAACCGGGTTCGGCCAGAACCGCACTCAAGCTTTGATCGTGTGCCATAATCAGCTTCTCCGTATTAGCGGTGGTGAACTGTGGTATTTTGCGTCCCTGTTCGCGTCCCCGAAGAACAAGAGATCCGTAGCGAGCCATGAAGTCGATGAGGATCGCAATTGCCTGGTCACCTCGAGTCTCAAGGAACCGGCGATACTGGATGAGCAGCCCGATCTCGTCCGAGTGATCATGACGCAATTCTCGAATGACGCGCTGATGCTCGCCGAGGATTGCAAGAAAAACGGAGGCGTCGTTTGGTTCCTTTAGGTTCAACCAACCGGGCAGAGCGACCGAGGAAATAGCGGACACGGCCTTGGCGTTACCTAAAGATTGGTAGTGGGTAACAGAAACCGCGGAGATGACGTCGGCGGGCGTCCTGCCCCGCATTCGCTGAATCAAGGTCGGTTTATCCGCGTCGTGAAACTCCGCGGAGTAACGAATCAAGAGCTCAGCCAATTTGAGCGCCGCCAGGCTGTCAAGCTTGGGCGCCGCGGCGGGAAGCGAAATGTCCCGGAGCACCGCGACCACTCCGCGGAGCCCGTCAACGTCGATATCGCGCGGCACCGGACATAAAAGCCGCACGTGTTCGGCCCCATCTCCCTGGAAATACGGGCATGCGGCTGCAAAGTAGCCGCGGTAGCGAAGCCATTCGACAAAAGGATCGAGCCACTGCTCTTTGGTCTTGTCGTTACGATCAGTGCTGTCGGGCTTCAGCCGCGAATATCCCTTGGCTGCATTTGGAGCAAAGAGCTGGACGGAGGTTGCGGGCCAGTCGAGGCCAGAAGGTTCGAATCGCGATAGCGAACCGAGGGCCTTGGCAACCGCCTGACGGAACTCAGCCGTCGACATGCTCAGGATCTGCGCATGGACGCGATTGGTGGTCTCGTCACCCTGCAGCGTGTTAAGCACCTGAAGCAGACGCCAATCTGCCCGCGGTTCGTCCTGTTGGAGGAGTTGTTGGAGCTCGGCGCCCGCTGCTTTGCTCCTTTTTGCCCGCTGGAGCTTTCTGCGCCGATCCGCCTTGGCCTTTTCGGTCTTATAATCGACCAGGTCGAAGTCCCCCGCAGGAACCGCCGTCTTCTCGTTGGTCTTGAGAAATGGGTAGCCTGGCACTGGTGGAATACTATCGACGGAAGGCTGTGCCGTCCTCACCTCGAAGCCCAAGCCGGTATCGATGATTCGCACTTCGGTCTCTACGGCCGTCTTAAGCAGGAGTGCCAGCCCCACCGCCGCGAAGATATCGCCGTGCGTACCAGTAGCCTTGGGAATCTCATAGCTGATGAGGTTTTGGTCGAGTTGCTCAGCCACACGTCCACTCCGAGGTCGCCCGCTGGTCTGAAAGGCGAACGATGCGCATAAGATATGCCACGAGCGGCCACCAGCGTGCGAGCTTTGCTCGGCCGGTAGTGGCATCCAGACATTGCGAGAGAAGTCCTTTTTTGTCCGAATACTTTGCCAGTTCGGTCACATTTTTCTCATGGGGACGGCAGCCTGTGCTTTGCTCAAGCATCACTTTCCAACCAGCGATGAAAGGGAAAATCCCCAGGTCCAAACCGCTATCGCCGGGTAGGAACCCGCCATGATGGGAGACGATCGCGGCCAGCGATGCGGAAACGATGTGAAACCTCATGTTCTCCGGAAGCCCCGAGTACAGGTCTTCCAGCACACTGAGACTCCAGTACGCACTGGCCACAGCATGGGGCGGCCGGCGCTTTGGCAGTGAGCGCTCGCGTTGGCGATCCGAAGGGTTGTCGGGATCGAAATCCGTGTGCGCCAGCGGCACTGTCATCCGATATGAGGGATCCTTGGAGGATTGAATAGCCTTCGCCCATTCCTGCCATGGCATCTGGAGTTTGCCGAGATCGTGTAGCGCCCCAGAGGCGCGCGCAGCGACTCTTAAATGATTGGGCGACAGTCCGTAGCGGCGCGTGAGGCCGGCGGCGAGTAGAGTGCCGGGGCCACCCTGACGAGCGACGCGGCGTTCGGCTTCGCTCGCCACCATTCGCGCGTGATTCAGCCACGACTCCTCGCGCAGAGGTGCATAGCCGGGTCGTTTTGGCTCGACCCGCCGGGGGCTGACTATTTTGCCCGGCAGACCGAGACGCAAGCCGCAATCCGCATCGTAGCGCGCCACTCGCGGGTCGAGGCATACGGCGTAGGTTGCCGCTAATTGAGAGGAGCTGGTCAGTGGTTTCCACGGGGAATCGTCGGTGCCATCCCAGTACCATCCCCGAGCGTCCGCGCAGTTAAGGTGCGGCGCCAGGGACCATCGAGGAAGGGAAATTGACTCTCGTTGTCCCGGCGTCTGTGGCAGATCCTCTTCTGCGCTGATGAGTGCGCGGATGCTTTCATTGTCGTCGCCGCGAATCAGGTGAGCTACGCCGGCGCTGTTGCGTCGCACCGCAATTTGAAAGACAAGGTCCAGAACATCCTCTGTCCGAGACTGCAAACCGGGCCGCACCGCTTGCTCATCATCCTTTGCGTGAACTTGTTGGATCCACTCCTCAAGCAGAACCGGATCAAGGCGAAGCGAGCGAACTCCGGAAAGCAATTCACGCGTGCGTGCAAGAACCGTCGCCTCGCCGTCAAGATTTCCGTAAGGGAGCCAGGCGCGGGAGACAGCTGGCAAAGGATGGACGTGAACTGTGCCTCTCTGGCCGGGAAACCTGGCGCATCGGCCCGCCCGCTGGACGAGCGAATTCATCGGACAAAGCTCCGTATGTAACTGATCGCAGGAGATGTCGAGCCCCGCCTCGATCACCTGAGTGGCGACCAGAATCGCTTGCTCCCCGGTAGCCTTTGGGCCAAAGAGCGAATTCACGAGAGTTTCTTTTTGCCGCCGATCGGCTTGAAAGAAACGCGAGTGCAGGAGGATGAGCTGGATGGCAGAGCCGACACCCAGCTTCTCACGCAAGGCATCGAACAGTAACTGGGCGCGATCGACAGTGTTGACCAGCGCAATCGAACGCCCATTGAAGTTGTTCAGGATGGATTGCGCGGTCAGCGGTTCGCATTCGCAGACCAGCGTGCGGGTAACCGAGGTGACTGCAGGCAGCGAATCGAGCAGCGCTCGTTCTATCGTTGGATCTTCCGGCACCGTGATCACATCGAGTACCGAGCGCAGCATATTCTGGAGTGGCGCGGTGGCGGTCGCCGTCATCCATACGGACTGACACAGATCTTTGAACAGATGCGTCCCGGCGACCGCGGTAAGGAAAGCCTGATCGGGCGCCATCAGATGGAACTCATCGAGAATAACCAGGGCGCCCGCAATCGTCGCGGCATTGACATTGTGTAAGCGAGCGGAGAGACCATAAGGAGCGCACAGCAGTCCGCTCAAGATCTGGTCGTAGGTAGTAATAATCACATCGCCTCGGTCGAAAAAGGGGTCGTCGGGCTGGTCCCCGGTCTGCAGGGTCACGGACCTGCCTAGCTTGAGAGCCAGGCTCTCGGCTTCGCGGTAAATCCCCTGGGCAAGAGTGCGAAGCGGGAGGGCATAGATGAGGCGGCAAGGCTTGGCTTTCCATCCTTCAGCGAAGAAGGGCGCGAGCACCGCAAGCGTCTTGCCAGCACCGGTGGGCGCGCGCAGCAGGAGATTGCGTCCTTCGAACAACCGACGCGCCACGCGCAGCTGATAATCGTGTGGAGAAAAGGAAGTCAGAGCTCGAAAATGACGCCTGTAGTTCTCCTCATCCATCGGCCAACTTCTTATTCCCTCGTGAGCAAAAATAAGAGTTTGACCGGATGTTATACGGATCGCTGCGCTGCGTTAAACGCTAATACGATACTGTCCCAGGCCGAACGTCGCGCCGTGGCCGACGTGGACCAGCTCCCCAAATTTCAGAAACTTCCAGAAGGGTGCAAAATCGCCCTTGTAGGTTGCCGGGCCGATGATTCCTTCCCATTCCATCCGGCGGTCCTGGCGTGAACTGTAACGCTCCCACTTCGTCCACCGGGTTTGGTTCCGAACCAGCTGGATCGATGCCGCCTCATCGATTAAGCCGCGAAAATCGATATCGAGCGGGGTGCCGCAGTGGAAGCGTGCAAGGGATGACAATCTACCAAGAAGCCGGCGAAACACGACCTGGAATTCGGGGTGGCGGATAAACCGGCCTGCATGCTTGAGACGGGTCTGAGTGAGAAATTCGATAGTGACGGGTCCGGACGGAGCTACCAGAGCCGCATACTCCTCCAGCGTCGTGCTCGGTGCGGCGCCTCGTACCAGATTATCGGTCGCATCGTAGACAATTTGGTGTGAGATCCCGAGATTCTGCCCGCAAGGTGCAGATGTCAGCTTCTGTCCGACTGAGCAGCGCTCCACCTCGACTCGCTTGTCGTTAAAAGAGCGTGGGCTCAGCGGTTCGCGATCCGCTGCCTTGCAATCCATCGGAGACGACGACTCGGAATCCTGCCAAATGCCCGGTAGAGCTTCGATGCGATCCAATTCGACCAGGTTGGCGCCGCGTCCAATCTTTGTGATCTCACGCAGCGCAACTACGAAGTAGGGAAAGAACTCCTGGGCTCGACCGATAAGGACCAGGTCGAAAAAGAGTTTATCGCCGGACTCGAATCGCTGGCGTCGGGCTGCTGGTATAGGCTGCCTCCGTGCCGGAGCAATCACGAACGGGCGGGGAATGTCCTCGTGGGTGCGCAGGGCTGCGGCCCTGGGCGGCGGTGAGGTTTCGAAAATTAGATGATACGGACACTGGTTCGGAATCGGACATTTACCGCCGACCGCAGGACAGGCGACGGTGCGGAAGGCATGACCGAAAGCGCCACGTAACGTCGACCCAAGATAGGACGGCAGGTCAAGCGGTTCCCTGGCGACAAACGTGACCCGGTAGCGGCTGACGGAGAGGGAAAGTGACGTCTTCACGGTTAGCAACGATGAGCCTGCTCTAGATTCCGAAATGAACAATGTCATCAGTCGGTTGGGTGTGCAAATCCTGCCGGGTCGGACGAGCACGTGGAGGAGTGGTGATCTTGCGCGGCGTCTCAATCGAACGAGTGAGAGTCGCGCGACCCGCTAAGCCCTGGACAGTTGAACTATGGTGACTCAGGGGAAGGGTGATGGGGTCTCTGGCGGGGCGCGTAATCAAGCCCACGCTCAATTTTGAACGGCGGAGACCAGAAGCAAGCGGGGAGAAGAGGCAGCTAGGGTTGCGCGGTCAAATTATCAGGCGTGTCGGCCGGGCCAAAGCGATCGTCGCCGCGGGTGGAGCGGAGCTTGCGCCGCGCTCCGCTCCACCCGCGGCCAGACCGGCTGCACAGTCGTCGCCCCCGATGTGACTGATAGTCAGCATAGGGGCGGCGGCATGCCGGTTGGGCGGAGCAGCGGCCACCGGGCGGCACGCCCGGTGGCCGCTGCTCCTGGCGTCAGCCGGGTGGGCACCAGCCGCAGCGCTGCGCCCACCAGTGTCGGTTACGCGCTCAGACCAACAACCGGATCATGCTTGCCCGACGCCGGCAGCGGCCGAGTCCCGGGCGTTTGCTCGAATGGCCCCGGCAGGCCGAGCTCCTTCGCGATTTCGCGAATCGCAGGCAGCACCTCCTGCCCCAGCAGTCGCAAAGAGGTGCGCCGATCCTCATAGCTCATCGGTCCATGATGGTACCATAGGCCGAGGATTCCTGGTCGCAGAGCCTCCATCAAATTGCGTAGCTTTTCGATGCAGGTTTTCGGCGTTCCGACGATGATCAATCCCTGTTCCTGAGAACTCTGATACTGACTGTTAATGCTCGCTTTGACTTGCTCGACATCGACCTCGCCTTCGCTGAAACGAATGATCTCGGCCCCTGTGCGCGGATCAGTCATCGCTTTGGCCAGGCGCTTGGTGGCAGCCTTGGAATTGTAGCCCGGCGGAAACATCCATTCCGGCCGAGCGAAGGAGCCGAAACCACCGCCATAGACGAACCCGCGGCCGAGCTGCTGCGCCTTTTCCTCAGTCTCTGCGCAGGCGATGGTCTGCAGATAGCCGAAGTTTTCCGGTCCAGCCTGATAGCCCATCCGTTCCGCAACGTCGGCATAAAGGTTCACCATTTCGATCGTCGGCTCGATATTGGTGCAAAGGGCGACGTACGGATAACGATGCTCCGCACACCAGACGACCGTTTCAGGACTGACGATTCCCGGGATCCAAATCGGCGGATGCGGCTTTTGCATCGGCAGGATCCAGGGATTGACGAACCGATAATGGTAATGCTCACCTTCGTAGCGCCAGGGACCAGGCGTCGTCCAGGCCTTAATCACGAAGTCGTGAGCTTCATTGAAGCGCTCGCGGTTGAATGCAGGGTTGGCATTGTTGGCGATCGATTCGCTGCCCGCACCGCGCACCCATCCTGGCACCAGGCGACCGCCGGAGATCACGTCGATCATCGCGAGCTCTTCGGCAAGCCGCAACGGATCTGCTACGGGCAGCGGGTTGCCCAGCAAAACGATCTTCACCCGCTTGGTAATGCGGGCGAGGACCGCCGCCTCGACGTCCATCACTGAGCCCATGCAGAACGGCGTCTGGTGATGTTCGTTCAGCATGACTCCGTCAAAGCCAAGTTCTTCGGCGTAAATGCGCTCGTCGAAGTACTCGTGGTAAAGCTGATGTCCCTTGGCTGGGTCGAAGCCGGTATCGCCCATGTTGGCTAGACCGAAATAGCTGTTTTGGTTGGAAATGATGTCGTCCTCGCGCACGTGGAAGTACGGACGCTCGGAGAAAGTCATTACATGCATACTCTAATCCTCCGTCGGCCTTTTCAGGCCAAAAATCTTTGCAGGCGTTCGCAGAATTCGGGCCGTTTTTCGATTTCGGGCCGGTGACCGCACCGATCCAGCACCATCAGTTCGGACCCGGCGATGGATTTGTGGTAAAGCTCACCCGCACTGAGCGGCACGATCCGGTCCTGCCGCCCCCAAATCAGCAGCGTGGGCAATCCACGCACTCCTTCCAACAATTGTGGCAGGCTGGGATTGTACATATACGGCTGCCAGGCAATCCGAGCGGTTTCAGCCCGGGCGTCTTCCCAGGCCTCGAATTGCTCGGGCGTCTGTGCTCCGCCGTACAGAGCCGCGAACTCTGGCGTGGCCTTCTGATCATAGACCGACGAATTCAGGTAGGCACGTGCGGTTACGGTGAACATGTCAGCAATTTCGCCTTCCGGGGGCTTGATGCCGGTCGCGCCGACCAGGACCATGTGTCGAAATTGTTTCGGATCGTTGACAGCCATCTCGGCGGCGATCCATCCGCCGAGCGAGAAACCGACCACATCGATGGGCGCCATTCCCTGTTCGCGCAGCAGGCGCGCGTAAAAGCATGCGAGATCGCGAACATTGCGCAGCCACTTGATCTGGGGTGTTTTTCCGAAGCCTGGATGCTGCGGAATAATCAGGGTGCGCGAGCGCGCCAGCTCGCTGTGCCACTGCAGCCATCCAGGGTCGCCAAGTTCTTCGTGCAAAACCAGCACCGGCTGGCCGCTGCCTCCCTGGACGACCGTTACATCATACTCCCCGACACGTAAGGTCTGTTCCTTGCCCTCGGGCGTTGCCATGGCTAATGAGACCTCCTACTAGGCACGTGGCAGATTCGATTCGGTTTCGGCTAGCTCGCCTTTGGGTCCGCCTGTATCGAGCAGTAGCACCGTAACCTGACTGGTCGCAATCGCAAAGCGGCCCTCGACCCGACTATTTCAAACATTAACTATTACCATTTGCAATGATTCGACCGTATCCGCACGGTTTGAGTGACCCTCAGGCACCGGGGGGCGCAAGCGCAACGCGGTCCAGCCTCCCGTAGCTCGGGCAGTCGGCCCACTGCCTGCGCCTCATGCGGCAGAGTGGCCCTGATTCCTACTTCATGCGGGAGGCAACCTGCTCAATTTTGCCGTCAGGGCGTTCAACCACCCAACGTTCCGGATTATGACCCTCCTGGCGCGTCCACAGCCGTCCCTGTGAATCGCGTGCGTGATTCTCATCGACGATTTCCGCCTGAATCCGATCCCATCCACGCAGTAGAGTAATTGTTGCCATTGTCGTTGCCCCCTGGATGCTTAGTTGCATAACTCGGGACGATGCTCTCAGCAACGAGTCAAATGTCGGGTGCGGTGATGCATCGCCCGCCTTGCCGACATCGCCGGCGGCTGACTCGGGTTGCTGCGCCTGGGAGCGTGCAACGAATCAATGCCCTCAACGGCGCGGAGAACTCAACTTATCGATGGCGCGAGCGATGCCGTCGATGCGGCAACCCAGTGCATAGAGCTGACGATAGGTCTTGAGCCGTTGGCGGGCGGTCAATCCTTCGCAAAAGACCCGAATTTGCTCGTCTTCTTCGCGTTCATCGAAGCGACCTCCTGCGATCGCCTGGTAGCCCAGTTCCTCAAGGAAGGCGGGCACGGCTTCGATCCAAACCCGCCGCCAATTAGCGGGCAGAGTGGTCCACCTGGGCACAGTCAGACCGTTACGAGTGGCTCGCTCGGCCAGAATTTCAACGAAACGAGTTGCCAATTGTTCATTGCTCATGCTCATAACTTCCACCACTTAGTCGCGCACTGTCGAGCGTGTCCATCTTTGGTTGAGCTTTTTGAGAGAATCCCCGTAAACGTCCAAATACCGCTTCTGTGCCAAATCGTCGAGAGTAACGACCTCCGGGCCGGCGCGCATGATCGGGCCATTTGGGGATCGCGATTAGGTCGCGCTAGGATTCGTCAGCAGGAAGATGGAATCCGAGCTATCGGTGAGCCGTTCGCGGGGCGGACGGAATCCGAGCAGGGCGCCACCTCGCAGCCCGCGGGCGTTTGCGTCGAGGCTTGGCGTGCGCTTCTTGCGGCACCGGCTGATACCCGTAATTCGCAGTCCGTGTGCTGCCCAAACCAGGGGACAACGCTATGGCAACAACAAAGCTCATCTCCGCTGATTCCCATTTCGTCGAACCACCGACGATGTGGGCCGAGCGTATCGACCGCAAATTTCGTGATCGCGCACCGCATACCGAGAGAACAACCGTCAACGGCAGAGAGGCGGAATATTTCATCTGCGAAAACATCACCCCGATTCCAGTCGCCGGATTCTTCGGCTCGGGCAAGAGCGCCGAAGAGCTGCCCGAACACACCAGACGCGGTTTCGAAGCTGCGCCCAAAAGTGTGTGGGATCCGGCCGAACGGCTTAAGGAGCAGGATCGCGACGGAGTCAGCGCCGAGGCACTCTACACCTCGATGGGGATGCTGTTATTCGGGCTGAACGATGGCGAGCTCCGCTCGGCTTGCTTTCGGGCTTTCAACGACTACGCCGCCGAGTATTGCAGCTATAACCCGACGCGGCTCATCGGCCTCGGAACCATCGAGCTCGAGGACATTCCCGCGGCCGTGGCCGAACTTCAGCGCTGCGCGAAGATGGGGCTGCGCGGCGTCTTGATCTGGGGCGCTCCGCCGGAAGACAAGCCCTATGGCCATCGCGACTACGACCCGTTCTGGGCGGCCGCTCAGGATCTCGATATGCCGCTTTCGTTGCATATCCTGACTGGTCGCAGGGGCAGTGGCGTCAGCTTTCAAAATATTCTGCGCAGCTACATGTCGCTGCCGCACACGATTCAGCTCTCCTTTGCAGAGCTGGTTCTAAGCGGTGTTCTGGAGCGGTTCCCGCGGCTCAAGTTCGTTTCCGCCGAAAACGACATCTCCTGGCTGCCCCACTTCTGTTACCGGCTGGATCATGCTTATGATCGCCTGCGGCATTTCGAGGGCGTCAACCTCAAGCTGCTGCCCAGCGAGTATATGAAACGTCAGGTATGGGCGACGTTTCAGTTCGAGACCCGCAACGTGGGTTTTACCGCTGCCGAATATGGCCCTGACAGGTTGATGTGGTCGTCGGATTATCCGCATACCGACTCGCCCTGGCCGAACTCGCGTGAGTTTATTCAGAGCTGGACCAGCAAAATTGATGCGGACACCCGCGACAAAATTACGGGAGGAAACGTGCTGAGTCTGTATCATGTAAACTGATAGGGCTGGCCAGTTGGGGATAAAAGCGGCGCCCGTTGCACCGCCAGATGCCGAATCCACCGATAAAGCCGGGGGCGGACGCTCCCCGGCTTTATCAACGGCGGGTTTTCAGGCAATCGAAATGGGAGAAGCGTGAACGCTTATATCTCCTGGTGCATGACCGAGGCAAGTATCTGATGAGCATCAAGTTTCCCTCACTTGACTACTTCACGGCCCTTAAGCGGGAGATGGCTCTCGAGCAGGAGCGCTTTAAACGCTTGGGCTTTATCGATACAACCTTTGGTATCGGTGTGAGCCAAAACGGCAGCTGGCGAAATTTTGTGCTCGTCTTCGAGGTCTTCGAGCTTAAAGAGGTGCAGGAAGTCAGTGAGCTAAACCTTGGGCAACTGGATTTCGCGATTGTCGGCGAAAACAACGTCTGGCGCGAGATGATCGAGAACATCAAACGCCATGGCCAGGCGGACACGGCGCACGACCTGAATACCCTGACCCATTTCGGCGAGGCCCTTCAAGTGCGCTATGCCGAGCCGGAGGGTCATGACAAGTTATATAGGTTCATGGAATCAATTCAGGAATTTTTTGACTTGAGCAGCAAGCTCGAGGTGAGCTTCTGAGGGGCCAGCGGTTTGGCTTACGGATGTCAAAACATTCAGCCGAAACCGATGAAGCGAGTGAAGGCAGATAGTGCGGACAGAACAACGGCTGCTCAGCCACTGCCGCGATCCGCGATTAGCGGCGAACACGAGGTTTGCAGACGGTAATGAGTTATCTATCGACTGTCAATTTTTTTGAGGATCGCGCGTTTGTCGATAAGTGGTTGTACAGGATTCGGACCGGCGAACTTGACCTCTCATGGATGAACGCTTCGACCGAGAAGGTCAAGCCACGCCCCGAGAACCCACGCCGGGGACTCATCTATCGGGATATTAACCTGGGAAGTTACGGGGTCGAAGCAATTCCGGAGAAGGTCCGCAGCAATCGGTCGTATGCTCCGCGAGGTGCCGAACTGCCGCCGGGATTGCCGGATGCCCAAGCCTGGGTTTCGCGCAAGAGTGAACTTTGGGCCCATAATACCGATGGCTATTACGAGGAGGCAGTCACGCGTCAGTGGAACGCGTCGACCGACATCCCCTGGGACCATCTCCAAGGCGTGGAATTGCCCGAGGCGACGGGCAAGGCGTTAGCTCAGCTGATGACCTTCCTTACTGAAGTCGAGATGATCGCCACCGATACGCCGGCTATGTGGCTACCGCGTTTGAATTCTGACTTCGTTGAGGTCAAGGCTTTCATCGCTGCGCAGACGATGGACGAGGCGCGGCATACCGAGGTTTTTCGCAAGCGTGCGCTTACCACCGGTTATGGCCTGATGCAGGCCAGTCCGATGAACGAGATGGCACTGAAGCATTTGCGTGATGCGGACTCGTTTAGCGAGATGTCGGTTGCCCTGCACCTGGTGGGTGAAGGCAACGTGCTCACCCTGTTCCGCTTCAGCGAATACCTATCGCCGACCGATGTGGACAAGAAGATCTTTCGCCTGGTGATGCAGGACGAAGCTCGTCATGTCGGCTATGGCATGCAGCATTTCAAATGGGTATTGGAGCACTACCCGCAGAAGCGCGAGATTCTGCACAGCCATCTGGACGAGGCCGAGAACATTTCCTTCGCCGCCGGCGCGGCCACCGAACTGACCGAAGCTTTTATTATTCTGGCCGGGGGCGGCCTGAAGTCAGAAAATATTGCTCAAGGCGTGCGGATTACCACCGCGTTCCAGCTGAAACAAATGCAGGAACATTTCGAACGGCTCGAGAAATGTGGGATGCCGGAACGCAAGAGCGTGGATCGTTCGAAATTGTTCGCGATGTTCGAGATGGGCAAAGCGGCCGCAGCTGAGGCCGGGATTAAGTTCTAAGAAGAGCGCCGGGCGGGTCTGTGGCCTTTTACGCTGACAAGGACTACACCCAGGATCAGTCGGTACTGGAAGCGATGGCCGCCGTGATGCAAGGTCAGCTCACCTTGCATTGGTTCAACGCACGCACTGAGAAAATCAAAGCTGCCCCGCAGGACCCACGTCGCGGGCTTACTTACCAGGATATCGACCTCGGCACTTACGGCTACCGCTCGATTCCTGAGTTTGTGCGCAATCAACAGTCGATGGTGGCCCGCGGCAGTGAGAAAGTCGGCAAACTGCCTGACATGGGTTATCTGGTCAACCGCAGGTCGGATGTCTGGTCCGACAACGTCGTGGCTTTGTACGAGGAAAGCAAGGCCCGCCGATGGGCTCCGGCAGTCGATGTTCCCTGGGCTGAACTCGACCGCTGCCCCCTCAGCAGCGAGCTCGAAAGAGCCTGCGCCCAGCTATACACCTTTGCTCAGGAGTGCGCCTTGGTCGAACTGGACTTCCCGGCGCGCTGGGTGGCACTGATAAATCAGGAATTCATCGAGCTCAAGAGCTTTATGTGTGCTCAGATGCTCGATGCCGCACGTCTGCTCGAGGCATTTCGCAAACGGGCGCTCTACGGCGGGGAGGGACTGGGTCGCGCCAGCGTGTCGGCCGAGCAGGGCCTCAAAGAATGGCTGTGGGCGGACACTTATCCGCGGGGCTCGCTTTGCATCAACGTGCTGCTTGGCGGATTCCTGCTGGCGCTGTACAGGCAGGTGGCTGCGTTCGCTCCGAGCAAGGTGGATCGCGTGATAATGGGTTATGCCATGCAGGACATGGCGCGCCATGTCAGTTATGGCGTCGGGGCTCTGAAGTACCATCTGCAGCATCAGCCTGAACAGAAGATCGCGCTTAACGCTTTTCTGGACGAAGCCGAGCATGTTCTGCTCGGACTGCTGGGCAGTCCAGAGCTGATCGAGCCGCTGATTATCATCAGCGGGGGTGGGCTGGCGCGTGAACAAGTGAGATCGGGCTGTACCGCGGTGCGCAAGTTTGTCGAACTGGAGCACAGCGAATACGTTCGACGGCTGCGCTACGCCGGTTTGGAGCGCTCAGACACCCGCTTTCAACGGACGGTCGGACAGCTGCTGGCGGGCTAAGTGCGGTTATTCGATGATCTTCGGTACCTTGAAATAATTGCCGGAACGGGCAGGAGCATTCGCCAGCATCTCGTCGGCTGCCGGCCGATTGGTAACTTGATCCTCGCGCATTAGCGTTCCCGGTTCGCCGACCTGCGCAGTTGCCTCGACCTCATCCGTATTGAGCTGATTGAGCTTATCAACGTAGCGTAATATCGCGCTCAGGTCTGACTGAAGGCTTTCCTCCTCAGCCGGGCTCAGTTCCAGCCGCGCCAACATTGCCACGTGACGAACCTGCGCGAGGCTAATCTTCTTTTCATCCATCGCTACGAATAATAGCAACTTCCGTTAGATGCGGGGAGAAAGCGAGGGAGGCCTTGATGCGAGCTGGTGTGCTTCAGGGTAAGATGATGCGAGTTAATCCGTTTGCTTATGCCGCACAGGATAAAGCAGATTGTGCGCGCTCCCTATGTGCGCGTGGGCGCTCTCCTGGATCGTTTGTATGAAGAAATGCCTTGGCGGCGGCATGTACCTGCGGGGCGTCGCGGAGAGCAGATTGCGGCACGCCATCTGAAACGATGCGGGTATATTATTCTAGCCAGAAATTACCGCGCGGCAGGTGCGGAGATCGACCTGGTGGCGCTGGACGAGAACATGCTGGTCTTCGTCGAAGTCAAATTTCGTACGCATGATGGCTTCGGTACGCCGACCGAGGCGATCGACGGCGAGAAGCGCGAGCGGATTCGGCGAGCGGCGCGAGCCTTTGCTGAGCGACGCGGAGTGCCGGACCTGCCGGCTCGCTTCGACGTCGTGGCACTAAGCGGATTCGGACGTTCCGGTCGCCTGGAGCTGATCAAAAACGCCTTCTGAACGCATTGGGTGAGCATCGGCTTTGAAACGTCCAAGGCTTCGTCGGAACGACGGTGACTACATACAGGCTGTCAGGCGTCCGGCAGTCGCAGTGCAAACAGTGGAATAAATGCTTGATATCAAACTAATTCGCGAACGGGCCGATTACGTTAAGGCGGAACTTTCCCGAGCCGGTGTCAATGGGACCGAGATTGACGCGATAATCGCATGTGATGCGGAGCGACGGCGATTGCAATTCGAGCTCGACGAGCTGCGCGCCCGGCGCACCCGCGAATCCAAGGAGTTGGGTCGCCTGGCGCCCGAAGCGCGCGAGGTTCGGCGGGCGGAAATGCGCGAACTTGGGGAGCGGATTACTGCCGGTGAGCGTCGGATGGCAGAAATCGAGCAACGGCTCACCGACCTGATGCTCTCGGTTCGCAACCTGCCGCGTCCGTACGTCCCCACCGGCAGCAGTGAGGCCGACAACCGCGTCGTCCGCCAGGAGGGCGAGCCTGCGAAACTTGATTTCCAGCCTCTTCCGCATTGGGAACTGGGCGAACGGTTGGGAATTATCGACTTTGAGCGTGGGGTGAAGCTGTCAGGGACGCGCTTTTATCTGTTGACCGGGATGGGGGCCCAGCTCGAGCGGGCCCTTATCGCTTTCATGCTCGACCTGAAAACGCGCGAACAGTCCTATCTTGAGGTTGCTCCGCCCTTGATGGTCACTACCGAGACGGCGACCAGCACCGGCCATTTGCCCAAGAATGCCGACACCATGTACCACGACGCGGAGGATGACTTTTGGTTCATTCCGACGGCTGAGGTGCCGCTGACCAGTATCTATCGGGGCGAGATCCTGGATGCCGAGCGACTGCCAATCTATCTCACTGCCTACACCCCATGCTTCCGGCGTGAGCGGATGTCGGCTGGCCGAGACGTTCGTGGCATCAAGCGTGGCCATCAGTTCGACAAAGTCGAGATGGTCAAACTGGTGCGGCCGGAAACCTCGGACGAGGAATTGCAACTTCTGGTTGAAGACGCGTGTGAGGTTTGTCGCCGGCTCGAAATTCCGTTCAGGGTGGTGCAGCTGTGCACCGGCGACCTGAGCTTTGCGAGTGCCGCGACCTACGATATCGAAATGTGGGCGCCCGGAATTGGCGAATGGCTGGAAGTCAGTTCATGTTCAAATTGTACGGACTTTCAAATGCGGCGTGCGAACATCCGTTATCGGCCGCATCGAGGTGGCAAGACGGAATTCGTGCATGCCCTAAATGGTTCCGGCCTCGGTTTGCCGCGCACCTTGATTGCGGTGCTCGAAAATTATCAACAGCCCGACGGTTCGGTGGTAATTCCGAAAGTCCTGCGGCCGTACATGAACGGGGCGGAGCTAATCCGGGCGGGCGCACGGCTGTGAGGGTAGCCAGTAGCGGTTATGAGCCGTCGTTCGCGGATGTGGGCGAGAGATTAGCTCGCACAAAATCGCTTAGCGGTTGGTCGACCATGTCGCCGAGCTGATGGTTTCCGTCGGGGAAAAACCTGGTTTCGACGTGGGCGCCGCGCTGGCGCAAAGCGCGAGCGAGCTGTTGTGCCTGCGCCAGCGGGTTTTTGCGGTCCTGCTGCCCATGCAGAATGAGGACGCTGCAGTCAAGTTTGCTGGGCATATTTTCAATTACACTGCGCTCCTGAAGCACCCGTTTGCTCGGCCACACCTGCCGCAAAATGGACAGCTTGGTGCCAAGTGTGGTCCCCGGCCAGAGTTTGACCAGATCGTAGGCGCCTGATTGGAGGACAACTGCGCGAACCCGGTGGTCGGAATCCATCAGCAAACCGGCTGCGACGGCGCCGTCCGCTATACCCCATACGCCGACCCGGGTTGGGTCCACATCGGGCCGTTCAGCTACAAGGTCAAGGCCGCGTCGCGCCGCAGCTACTGACTGAGGGCCAACGAAGCGGCTTGGCCCGGAAGACTTGCCGTAACCGGGTAGGCTAATACAGGCGAGCCGGATTCTTAGGTCGGCAAACTTGGCGACACGCGCGATACATTGACGTGCGTCACCACCGTTGCCGTTCAACACTAGTAGAGCCGGCATTCTGCCGGCTTCGTCGGTATGAGCGAAGTAACCTTCGATTTGATAGTGGTCTGACCCGGAAGCAACCTGGAAATTGAAAGGCTCGATCGTCAGTTTAGGCCGCGGGGGGACGGAGGCCTGGTGATGACAGGCCATCAGCATAGGAATCAGCAGCGCGCTGATCCTGAAAGCCAGCGGAGCCAGAGCTCGCCGACAGCCCTGAGCAGCGGACGAGTTTGTTTGAGGCTCATTCAGCGGAAGTGCTCGCGGCCGCACCTGACTCAAGTTCATACAACCTCAATCTAAGCTTCATTGCGCAATTTGGAAAACGCAAGACATTGTGAAATGTGACGAAAATTGGCCAGATTGAATTCGGCCCAACTTTCTCGAATACTGAAGGTCCATCTTTCGCTCAGTTTCAAACTCCGTTGGCATCGTCGCGCTGGGCGCATAGGTCGAAGGTTGGTGACGCAAGGAAAACAAAAATGAGCCAGGCAGCGCAGGAAGTCGATTTCGCCAAAGCTGATGGTGTGCTGCCGGTCGTGACGCAGGACTATCGAAGCGGACGGGTGTTGATGGTCGCTTATATGAACCGCGAGGCATTTGAGGAGACCGTCAGAACCGGCCGAGCATGCTATTTTTCAAGATCTCGCGCCAGGCTTTGGCGTAAGGGTGAGGAATCCGGCAATTTTCAGGCGGTTCGAGAAATTCGCCTCGACTGCGACGCTGACACAATTCTGTTACTGGTTGATCAGCTGGGTGACGGCGCTGCCTGCCATGAGGGCTATGAATCGTGCTTTTACCGAGTACTCGAAGGCGATCGCTGGGTCAACAAGGACGCCCGCAAGGTCGATCCTGCCAAATACGGCGCCACCTACGGACATCATCCGAAACCCACAGGCCGCACGGGTGATGGGGGGGATTGAACGCGCGCAACCAACTCACCGACGATTCATTTAGTTGAATGACCGCAGATAGCAAGCTCTTGAAATTCGGCATCCCCAAGGGGAGCCTCGAAGCCCAGACCCTCGAGCTCATGCGCAAGTCCGGATGGCGCATCTCGGTGGGCGATCGCTCCTACATCCCAAGGGTCGACGATTCTTCGCTCAGCTGTCGTCTGCTGCGCCCGCAAGAGATGCCGCGTTATATCGCTGACGGAACCCTCGACGCTGGCATCACAGGCAGCGATTGGATTGTCGAGAACGGGGTCGATTTGGTCGAGGTCGAAAGCTTCATCTACTCAAAGACCTCACTGCAGCCGACGCGATGGGTTCTGTGTGTGCCGGAACGTTCGCCGATCCAGCGACTCGAAGATCTCGAGGGCAAACGCGTGGCCACGGAGATGGTCTCTTTCACTCGGCGAATATTTGCAGAGCGACGAGTTCACGTCGACGTCGAATTTTCATGGGGGGTGACCGAGGCCAAAGCTGCGGACGGACTGGTCGACGCAGTGGTCGAAGTTACGGAAACCGGCTCGTCGCTGCGGGCCAACGGCTTGCGCATAATTGAGGAACTTCTTACCTCAACGCCCGTATTGGTGGCGAATCATCAAGCGTGGGCGGATGAGTGGAAACAGGCCAAGATCCGGCAAATCGCCGTGCTCTTGAAGGGAGCCTTGGACGCTGAGAATCGCGTCGGAATCAAGATGAACGTCCCTCGTGACAAGCTGGACAGCGTTATCGCGCTGCTCCCGTCAATTACGGCTCCTACGGTCGCGCCACTTTATGCGGCGCCTGCGTTGGGCGGAAAGCAGTGGTTTGCGATTGATACCGTGATCGATGAGGCGACGGTGCGCGAGCTGTTTCCGAAGCTGCTCGAGGCGGGCGCCGTCGGTATCATCGAATACCCGCTCAATAAGATTATCTGAGCCATTCACCGCCGGCGCTGCCTTCGGTTCAACAGGCACGCTAAACCAGCGCTCGGCTTAGCCCGCTTTAGTACTTCGCCATTTTCGTGGCCTTCCAATACCTGACGGAGCGATGACGCTATATTCGACGACGGCGACTCCCAATGCAGTCAGCCGGGCGCGTCCTCCATCGTGGCGATTGTGGCGGGCCTCGGCCAATCCAATTAGCTGCATGTAGTTGATCGCTTCACGCACGTCCTCAAGCTCACAATTGAAATCGAGACTCCGCAACACGCGCAGGATGATTCGCTCGCTCGCCGCACCGGGACGGCAAGCGTACAGCATCCGCAGGATTATCCATCGAATGAATTCACGTGTACGCTGTTCCAACTGAACCGAGTGGCTCAACCCCCCCTCCTTTGCAGCAGGCCAGATATAGCAGGCGAGAACCCACAGGCTGCGTGAGTTCGTTACTTGTCACCTTAGGCGCGGTGTGTGAATTGGGGGAGGGATGCCAACGTCACCTGTGCTGCAGGTCCGGCATGCTAATCTCAACACTGGGGAGGCACCGCCAACGAAGCGTCATGATTCCCGAACGATTTACCATCATCCCGGCGATCGACCTGAAAGATGGCCAGGTCGTGCGGCTGCGGCAAGGCTTAATTGACCGGCCGACCGTTTACCAAACAGATCCCGCTGAGGTCGCTCGAAGTTTTGCTCAAGATGGCGCCGAGCTGATCCATGTGGTCGACCTTGATGGGGCGGTCGCGGGAGTCCCGCGCAATCTCCAGGCGATTCAGAGAATTCGTCAGGTGACAAGCTGTTATATTGAGTTCAGTGGTGGCTTGCGCACGATCGAGTCCGTGCGTGAGGCGCTTTCCGCGGGTGCGGATTTCATTTCGATTGGCTCGGCCGCGATATTGGACCCCGATTTTTTAAAAAGGACCTGCGCTGAGTTGCCAGGCCGCGTGTTTGGTTCGCTCGATATCCGTGACGGACAGATGGTGATCAAAGGGTGGCTCGAAGGCAGCTCACTTACCGCGACCGAAGGTGTTCGACGATTCGACGAAGCTGGCGTTACAGCTCTGATCGTCACTGATGTTTCCCGTGATGGCACCGAGGCTGGCTCAAATGCGGAGTTTTTCGCAGAAATTGCTCGTGCCAGTAATCGGCCGATCATCGCTTCGGGCGGGGTCGGAGATCTTGACGACGTGCGCGCACTGAAGCGCTGTTTCACCGATGGCGTGGTGGGAGTGATTATCGGGCGGGCCCTGTATGAACGGCGATTCACGCTGCATGAGGCGCGCGCCGTAGCTGATGGCGGACAGTAACTAGGCCAAGACCAATTCTCCACCAGTCAGCTTTGTTTCGGGTTTGGGAAGCGTTTTACAGTTGAAAGGCTTGTGTCTAGACCTTCGCCATAATCTCATCGCGAAAACGCGACACTTCCTCGCCCTCAAGCGCCCTAAGCGGTAATCCTACCAGCGTTCGTTCCACACCGAGTGCGCCAAGCTGACGCACTTCATCTACAGTCAGTGGATGGCCGGTGCGGAGACTCAAAGTGATTTCGACGGGGCGCTGGCGTGCGGCCTGACGCTCGAGTTCACGCAGCCGCCCAATAAGCTCTCGAGCCTCGTCCAAGCTTCGCGCGATGCCGTACCAACCATCGCCGTATCGAACGGCGCGCTTAAGCGCGAGATCGCTGGTGCCTCCCACCACAATCGGAGGATGCGGCTTCTGTACGGGTTTGGGATTGAAGCGGACTCCGCTTATCGAAAAAGTTTTGCCCTGAAAGGTGGGTTCCTCCTGGGTCCATAGAGCCTTCATCGTTTCGAGGTATTCGCGAGTCCTCAAGGCTCGGTCCTTAAAATGGGCGCCTACGCCGGCGGCCGCAAACTCCTCGGCAAACCAGCCAATTCCGATGCCGAAGATCATCCGCCCGTTACTCAGGCAATCGAGCGTCGCCACTGATTTGGCCGTGGTTACAGGGTTGCGCAACGGTACCACAAAGACTCCGGTGGCCAATCGAATTCTTTCGGTGACGGCAGCAGCGTAGGTCAACGTCATCATCGGGTCGTGGAAGGGGACGTCCGGAGGGGCCGGAAATCTGCCATCAGGGCTGTATGGATACTTGGATTGGTAATTAACCGGCATTATCAGGTGTTCACCGATCCAGGCCGATTCGAAACCTGCATTCTCGGCCTGGCGAAGGTTGGCGGCAATTTTTTCAGGTCGGATGCTGGTGATGAAAGTGCCATATTTCATGGTCAAACCCCCGGCGTTTGACACGGCGAGTCCCGTGATTGCCAGCGCAAACAGCTTTAACTCATATGTTCAGAGTGCGGGTTAGCGAATCGAAACGGTCGGGCCCGGCCGGCTCGCAGTTCGGCGCACAGTTCCTCAACACTGTTGACCTCTCGCTCCAATTCTGTGGCACAAGTCATGAACCATTTCGGACTAACGAAGTGCGCGTCGCTACCGCCGACTGCTGTGAGTCCCAGTTTTTCGCATGCCGTGATCGCCGCAACGTTCTGCTCATGGGTATTCTGGCCATTTATCGCCTCGATCACGCTTAGTGCGGGGCCGACGCGGGCCAATAGATCATCCAGTCTCGGGCCATAGCCGGAATCACGAAAGGGATGGGCGGGAATGGCAATGCCGCCTTCGCTATGCACGGTTTCGATGATCAGGTGAGCGCGATGCATTCTGGCTTCAAGGTTAAACCTGCGTCGAAGCTCGCGGGTGACGCCGAAAATCAGCAAGTGACCGAGGTCGGTGTCGGCTTCGATCCCCTTGAAGATCCGAACGCCGAACCGTTCGGCGAGTTCAGCATATGTGCGGTCCAACTCCGCATCGGTTGGAAAAAGGCGGTGTTCAGTAAAGCAGATGGCGCCCAGTGGCACGGGCGCTCGCGAAGCTGCTTCAAGGTACTGGTCAGGTGCCACATTGGAATCCGACGACAGCCTGGTATGCACGTGCAGATCAATCAACATAGCCACTTATTTATGCCTGGTTGGCTGTACCGCCTACCTTGTTTTGGTTGTCGTCCATCTCGAATTGATACCTGTGAGCGCGTCTCGCCTCGGACTTACGGCGGCGCCCACCGCCGAGAGCCGTGTGCTTAATCCTCGGAGTCCTCGCCGGTCACCGTGAGCTGGTCGTTGAGAGGCGTGAGGCCGACCGTGGCGAGACAGATCGCTTGGACAGCTAACCGATCGTATTCCGACGCTACCTTTCCATAAAGCACCAACGTATCGCCTTTGAGGCGAAATCTGACTGCAGAGTACCCCTGCGCGTCAAGCCTGTAGCGCAACTCAGCGAGCCGGGCACTGCGGGCAGCGTAATTATAGTCGCCTGAATCCGGATATTCGTCGGGCGGAATTGCTGCGTGCGCGCGTGGCATTTCGTCCGGGCCCTCATCGGAACCTGTGCTATAGCCCGGCGGTACCGGATTATCGGTACGCGAAATCGATCTGATGACTTCAGCCGCCAAAAAGCCGGCAGCGAAGATCAGGGCGAGCACCAAGAATGGGCGTCTTAGGCCATTTCGCCGAATCCTCTTGGGAGAGGGGTTGAGCGGCGGATAAGTTCCCAGCACGGTTCGGCTTAGGTTCTCGGGCGACTGACCGTGGGATAACACCACAGTTTGATCGCCGGGGTTGGCTGAGTCCGGAAACACCGTTAGCCGGCTCAGATTGGCAGCGCAGTACGAGCAAAACCGCGAGTCGGCGGGGATGCGACGCGAACACAGCGGGCAGCTTATTTCAGTTGTAGCGCTCAGCAGGGTTGGCCCAGGAGCGGTTGAACCGCGCTTTGCGCCCAAACCTAGGTTGACGGTGGGATTAGAGGAAATGTCACCGAGCGGAAGCTTGAGCTGCGATCTGGGGCTTTGATTGGCAGGATTTGAAACCTCCCCAGCGGGATTGAGCGATTCGTTCTTGATGGCCAGCAGGCAACGCTTAAATTCAGCCGCACTGGGAAGCCGGCTGGCGACATCATAAGCCAGCGCCTGATCGACGAGTGCGGCCAACCGTGGCTCCAGATTTGGGCAGATCTTCAACAGGGGTGGAAAGCTAAACGGCGCCTCGGCGGCCGGGTCGCGCCCCGAAATTGCATGATGCATTGTCGCTCCCAAGGCATAAATGTCAGAGCGGGTCTCGACCTTACCTCGGTATTGCTCGGGCGGGGCATAACCTTGGGTGCCGATCATGGTCGCGTTAGAGAGCGGCTGGAAGTGGCGGGCGATACCGAAGTCGATCAACTTCGCCTGTCCGTCCGCGGTGACCATAATGTTGGATGGTTTCAAATCCCGGTAGATTACCGGTGGCTCGAGGTGGTGCAGATAATCGAGCGTATCGAGCACCTGCAAGGCGATGTCGACCACTTGCTCGGATGGCAGCCTGCCACCATTTTGCTTGATTTGGTCTTCCAGCGTGACACCGTCTATATATTCCATCACCAGGAAGTGATGGTTGCCCTCACTGAAGCGGTCGAATACGCGGGGGATATGTTCGTTACTCAGCTGTGCCAGCATATCGGCCTCGCGTTGGAAGGCGCTAATCGCTTGCTGCTGGGCTTCAGGGCTGGTAAACGCATCCACCATTTCGGCCAGTGCACATTTGCGGGCCGCGAGGCGCAGGTCCTCGGCCAGGTACACGAGCTTCATTCCGCCACCGCCGAGCAGCTTGACGATCCGATAGCGGCCGCCAATTATCGTGTGCGGAGCGATCATACGGTCTTAACCACCTGGCGTTGAGGCCTGGTCCGCCGCACTGCTGCTGGCATGCGATCGCTGCTGCGGTGACCTCGCGACAATTGTCTGAGGCACAGCGCCTGAAACCGCCGCATTACCCGCGCATATCATCCACAGTAGAACTCCAATAGGCGGTGCATACAGCAAAAAAACCGTCACGAAAATAAACCAAAGCAAGCCACGAGCCGCTTGTCCTTTGTACAATTGACCAAGGCCTGGGATGACGCTGAGGAAGATGGCGAGCATAGGTCGCCAGGAAATATTGTCGCGGATCAACAGCAGCGGCGCGCCGCAATTTTTGCAAAACTTGGCGTCGGCCACGACCACTGGCGAACCGCATTGTGAACAAAAGCGAGGACGTTCCGTGTGACGCTCACGCATGGAAAGTGAAGAGCGCGTCGCCCAGCCGAAGTGTGTCACCACCTGCCAGCGAGGCTTCGGTCACGCGACGGTCGCCGAGCCAGGTGCCGTTCTGGCTACCGAGGTCGCGCAGTAGATAGCTTCCATTGCGGCACTCGATGCTAGCGTGATGACGCGATACCGAAGCATCGGATACGACAATATCGTTGTCCAATGCCCTGCCGATGCGTGTGGGCGCGTCAGCCCGCAAAGGAAATCGTTGTCCGCCAGCATTTACCAGATAGGCATTTGCGATCGCGGGCTGGGCGGCTCGGCGATCGGTCCCGGTCGAGTTGGCCGGCGCGAGTTCGGGTTGTGCCGAGACGTCACTTGACTTTGGCGATGCCATCTGAACGGGCCGTAGTTGTGCTTGCGCAGTTCGTCGATCGGTCCGAAGGTGAAAGGTCAACTCATAATTGCTGATTTTTAATCGGTCACCATCTTTTAATTGGACTGTTTCGACGCGGTTGCCATTCACGAAGGTTCCCGCCTGTACTGCTAGATTTTTGAGCGAGTAGGTATCACCCTGACGCGTGATGATGGCGTGGCGCGGCTGAACGCCCGGATCACCGAACAACCCGATTGGATTTTCTTCCGCCCGCCCAAGCGTCGTCGCGCTTCCCTCGAGGCGGAACTGGCGGCCTTTAAGCCGGCCGGCCTCGACCACGAGCCACGCGGATTTGGTCAATTGATGAACGAGTCCGATAAAGAAGCCAATGGCCAGACCGATCACGCAAAAGCCGATAAGTCGCGAGGCTAATCCGCTTTGACTGACCCTGCCAATCAGATCAAACCCCGCACCCCCGACCAGGCCACCCACCAATCCGCCAAGCCCGCCCTTGAGTGCATTGGGCAGCGAAAGGCTGGCTAGCCCGACCCCGATACCGAGCATCAGGCCCATAAATGCCCAACCAATCAGTCGCCCCGCCACCAGATAAAGCTCGGAACCCTGATGCCCGATGCGCCAACCGCCTGCGCTGAGGATTTTGCTGAAAATAAGATCCGAGTAGTAGGTCTCGGGCAAAGCGAGTACCAAGCAGACCGCAAAACCAATTAAAAACCGCCGTTTTGCGGCCGAAGTGAGCTGCAGCGAGTTATCCTGCGCGGCGAGAATCATGCCGCCGATCATCCCTGCGACTATGGCGACTGAAACGATCCCGGCGACGATGCTGGCGGTTGATTGTTGCTCAGTTATCGAATGACCGTGCGTAGCGATTTCGACCGGAATCCACCCGATGGCTCCGCCCAACAACCCGGCGAGCGCCTTGAAGCTCAGTTCCCGACGGTCAACTGCTTCGCTTATTGGCGATAACGCATTCACGTCAATCGAGCCATCGTTATAATCGGCACCATCATAAACAATAATAACTCACCTTGGTACGTGCGTCAGTCATCTATAGCAATGGGTGGAGGCGCAGGCTAAAGGGCAGCTCATTCGCGTCGGCAGTTGGCCCGAGCCGCGGCCGCTAGTCGACCCCGGCGAGAATAAAGCGGACCTAGCGCTCCTCCATGTTTGACGGATTCACCGGCTTCAGCTGGCTGCGGTCATGACCTTCGGCAACCCAGGCCTCGACGTCGCGCCGCTCGCGCGACAGAAAGTTGGCAATAGCCTTACGGAGCCCAGGGTGAGCAATGAAATGCATGCTGCGGGTAAGCGCCGGGTCAAAGCCTCGCAGCCATTTATACTCGCCACCGGCTCCGGGTTCGAAGCGGATCAGTTTATGGCGGATGCAATGCTCGATCGCGGCGTAATAGCAGACGTTGAAGTGAAGAAAGGGTAGCTCGGCGAAACAACCCCAATAGCGCCCATAGAAGACGCCTGCTTTCTCGAAATTGATAGTGCCAGCGATTAACTCTCCTCGGCGGTAGGCCGCGACAAATCGGAGATGGCGGCGAAACCGAGCCCGCAGCAGCTCAAAGAAGTCTCGAGTTAGGTATTGTCGGCCCCAGTAGAGCTTCTGGATGGTGGATAAATAGAGTTTGAACATCGGACCGAACATCGCGTCGCTGATTTCATCGCCTGCATGGACCTGGATCGAAACTCCTTGTTCGTGCAAGGCCGCCCTTTCATGCCGGACGGCGTAGCGCCGCTTACTCTTGAGCTGGCCCAGATAGTCGTCGAAACTTCCAAAACCGGTGTTCTGCCAGTGGTATTGGTAACCGAGCCGTTCGAGATAACCAAGGCCCTTGAGGATCTCGGCTTCCTCGGCTGTGCAGAAATTAATGTGCACCGAGGACAGGCCGTTATCCCTGCACAATTCAATCAAGGCGCGCCCCAGCACTGCGACCGTCGCCGCTCGGTCCAAGTCAGCCGCTACCAGAAACCGCCGGCCGGTGTGCGGAGTAAACGGAACTCCCACCAGCAGCTTCGGAAAATAGCGGATGCCCGCGCGTTCGGCTGCCTCGGCCCAGCCGTGATCGAAGACAAACTCGCCCATACTGTGCGACTTAAGATACATAGGGCAGGCGGCGACAATTCTACCGGCGGCGCGAAGTATAAGGTGATAGGGAGCCCAGCCTGTTTTACGAGCCGCGCTCCTAGACTCCTCCATCGCCGATAGCCATTCCCATTCCAGGAAGGGCGAATCGTCCGGTGCCAATAGCCCGTTCCATTGCCCGGGCTCGATATCGCCCATTCTTTCGACGACCGACAGTTCCAGTCGCTGGCTAGTTGGATTGGTTGCAGTCACGGACCACGCCTTGCGTCTCAGCTTAATCGCGGTCTGGCACGATTCAAAGTGGTGGCGGAGACTTGGTTGTTTGAACGATGCGACTCGAGGGTAATTCTGGTAAACTTGGAACTCGACAAATTGTTCGACTGGCTGGGGAACAATGCCGAAGCAAGCTCAGCTGGAAAATGAAGAGGCGCGCAGGCGCGACGAGACTAGCGGTAATGGTGACGAACGCTACGGTGAAATTGTTACCGAGCGCCGCACTAAAGAGCAAACGCGTACCAAAAAGCCGCCGTTGTACAAATGTATCCTGCTGAATGACGACTACACCCCGATGGAATTCGTGGTGGAAATCCTTAAGCAGATTTTCCATAAACCCCATGCGGAAGCGACGCGGATCATGCTCCACGTCCATCAGAACGGCATGGGTGTGGCCGGAATCTATCCGTACGAAATCGCCGAGACCAAGGTGCGCACTGTCGAAGAGCTCGCGCGTGAAAGTCAGTATCCGCTCAAGTGCGTGCTGGAAAAGGAGTAGGTCCGACTTTGCCTTGGGCTATTTTACTGGTAGTTGGCACAGGCGCTGAGCCTGTCGCCGGGGAGGCTGACCGATGGCATCCTCAGGCGTGATGATAAGCCGTGAACTGCAGATTACCTTGCAGCTGGCGATGAACGAAGCGCTGGAACGGCGGCACGAGTACGTTTGTCTCGAGCACCTGCTCTACGCAATGCTCCATGACGTTACGACCAGTAACATTTTGCATCATTGCGGCGCCGACCTCGAAGCGCTTAAAAAGAAGCTGCTGAAGTACCTCGATGAGGAGCTCGAGCGCATTCCGCGCGGCGAGCATCTGCAGCCCCATTACGCCAATGGCGTTCAGCGCGCACTGCAACGGGCCGCGCTTCATGCTCAGTCGGCGGGACGCTCCGAGATTAACGGCGCGCAGGTGCTCGTCGCCATGTTCCACGAGACCGAGTCGCAGGCGGTTTTCCTGCTTCAGGAACAGGGTGTCACCCGCTTCGATGTAATCAATTTTATCTCGCATGGCGTTTCCAAGATCTCAGCCGATGAGGATCGAGAGGCGCGCGGCGCAGACGACGGAGAACAAAGCGACAGCGATAATGAAGCGGATTCCGAAGAGGGTGCGCCGAAGCTCTCGCCGGGCAAAGCTCTAAAAACCTACGCGATTAACCTGACCGAGCGCGCAGCGAAAGGGCAGATTGATCCTTTGATCGGCCGCAAGAACGAGATCGAACGCGCGATCCATGTGCTGTTGCGGCGGCGTAAGAACAATCCGGTTTTTGTGGGAGAGGCAGGCGTCGGCAAAACGGCTTTGGCCGAAGGCTTGGCGCTCGCTGTCCATGAAGGTCGGGTGCCTCCAGCCCTGCGAGATGTGCAAATCTTCGCGCTCGATATGGGAGCGCTGCTGGCAGGAACGCGGTTTCGCGGCGACTTCGAGCAGCGCCTGAAAGCGGTCATCAAAGCTGCAACCGGGAACCGGCGGATTATTTTGTTTATCGACGAGATCCATACAATCGTGGGGGCTGGCTCAGCTTCGGGTTCGACGATGGACGCGTCAAACCTGCTTAAGCCGGCGCTGGCCTCGGGCGAACTCCGCTGCATCGGCTCGACCACTTACCAGGAATACAAACGCTCTTTTGATCGGGACAAGGCTCTGGGCCGGCGATTCCAAAGGATCGACGTCGCCGAACCGACGCAGGAAGAAGCCATTCAGATCCTCAACGGCCTCAAGGCTCACTACGAGAAGCATCACAACGTGCGCTATACCGCGGCCGCATTGCGTGCGGCGGTCGAGCTGTCCGCTCGTTACATTAACGATCGCTATCTTCCCGATAAGGCAATCGATGTGATGGACGAAGCCGGAGTGGCAGCCCACTTGCGCGCGCGCAACGGTGAAGTGGTTACGGTCGGCGCCCGTGATGCGGAACGGACTGTCGCCCGAATGGCGAAAATCCCCGAGCGTTCAGTTTCGTCCTCCGACCGGGTGCGACTGCGAAACCTGGAGCCCGAGCTAAAGAAAGTTGTGTTCGGGCAGGATAGTGCGATCGAGGCCGTCTGCCGTGCAATCAAGCTTGCCCGCTCAGGCCTGGCTCATCCCGACCGACCGGTTGGTGCGTTTCTATTTGCAGGCCCCACCGGCGTGGGTAAAACCGAGGTGGCGCGGCAGCTCGCCAAGGTTATGGGTGTCGAGTTCATCCGCTTCGACATGTCCGAATACATGGAACGCCATACAGTATCCCGGCTGATTGGCGCCCCTCCAGGTTATGTCGGCTTTGATCAAGGGGGTCTGCTGACCGACGCCATAAATAAAGCGCCGCACAGCGTATTGCTGCTGGACGAAATCGAGAAGGCACATCCCGACTTGTTTAACATCCTGCTGCAGGTGATGGACCATGCCACACTGACCGACAACAACGGGCGCAAGGCCGATTTCCGCAATGTCATCATCGTGATGACCACTAATGCGGGCGCGCAAGAACTGGCCCGTGCGATGATTGGTTTCGGTGCCACCGTCAACACCGGTTCCCCGAAGGCTGTAATCGATCGAATGTTCTCGCCGGAATTCCGAAATCGCCTTTCGGCGATTATCGAATTCGCACCTCTGCCGCCACCGGTTATCGAGCAAGTGGTCGACAAATTCCTGGCTGAGTTGCAGCAGCGGCTCAACAACAGCAAAGTCAGCCTGGAAGTCTCCGCCGCCGCGCGCAAATGGCTGGCTGAACACGGTTATGACACGCGGTTCGGCGCGCGTCCTCTGGGTCGATTGATTGAAAACGAAATCTCTCGAGTGCTGGCAGACGAATTACTCTTTGGGAAGTTATCCAAAGGTGGCAATGTCAAAGTAGACCTTGCGGATGGCAGACTGGTTTTCACCTATGGCGATGAGACTATCCGCGAGAGTCAAGCTGCCTTGTAGAATCCGCGACGAAGGTTCACTCGAGGATTGACTCGTTTTACCGTTAGCCGAGGCCAGTTTGTCGACCCTGGGACTGGGCTTTACTTTGGCGGCCCAGGTGTTAATTAATGAGAGTGGGAAGGTGATCTTCCCACTGAGTTGCTCTTTTGGTAAGGGCCCGTTGGAGAAGCGTGCGCCATGAAAAACGCGCGCGGAGCTCCCAGGCACGGAAGGTCAGGACATGGTCAGCAAGAAGGTCCTGTTTCCGCCTCAGTGGTTGCTCCTACGAGTCACTGAGCGCGCACCTCCGGTCGCATAAGGTTGTTGACGGGAGCAAGCGGCCAATGTGCCGAATTGACGCGGTCATCTGAACCGCGCCGCAGCCCTGAGAATAGGCTCACCGACCCCTCCGTCACAGGGAGGCATTGGCGGTGGGCCTTTTATATTGAAAGGTCTGGGCTTCGGCTCGATCGCGAGAACCCCTTCGCTTTCGCGAGCTGATTCAAACAATCAAATAACCTTAATCGCGCGGAGCCGTTCGCGCCGAGCGGCGTCATAACCGATTTCAGCCAGGATTTCGTCGTTATGCTCGCCCAAGGCGGCTGCGCGTCGCCTGATCCTGAGAGGCGTGCGAGAGAATTTGGCCGCCGGGCCGGTAATAGGGGCTGTTTTTCCGTCTTCCTGTTCAACGTTTTGAAGCATATCGCGCTCAAGCACGTGCGGGTCTGTCGAAGCCTCATGGTAGGTGCGGACGCGAGCCGCGGGGATGCCGGCTCGATTGAATCGGTCAACCACTTCGGCCACCGTCTGGGCCTTCAGCCACGGGCGAAGCAGACTATTACAGTCCTCACGATGAGCCAGGCGGGCAGTGGCGGTGGCAAAACGAGGATCATCGGCCAGCTCCTCACGGCCAAGTATTCGCGATAGCACTCGCCAGTGGGAGTCCAGGAGCACAGCAAGATAGATCAACCCATCGCGACACTCGAACGCATCGACCGGTGCCGACAGCATCGAGCGATTCCCCAGGCGCGGTAACGGGTGTCCCAGCGCTGCAAGAGATAAAAGGCCGTTGGACTGGAACAACACCGAGTCCAGCAGCGCGATGTCGATATGTTGTCCTTCGCCAGTGAGGTCCCGATGGCGCAGTGCGGCGACGGCGCTAAGTGCCCCATGCAGGCCTGCCAAATCATCGCACAGGTAGGTGGCACACCGGGTGGGAGAGCCCTCCGGTGCGCCGTTAAGAGACATGAACCCGGACTCCGCTTCGGCCAACGGATCGTAGCCAGGACGGTCGTGATCCGGACCGAACTGACCAAAGCCACTGATAGAGACGTATATGATATCGGATTTCACCTGGCGGCAATGCCGGTAACCGATCCCCCATTTATCGACCGTGCCCGGACGGAAGTTTTCGATGACGATATCAGTTCGCGCAGCCAGTTTTAGGAAAATGTCGCGTCCTTCACTTTGCCGCAGATCGAGCGTAAGGCTGCGCTTGTTGCGGTTGACGGTGGCATGCAGGAAGCTTATTCGCCCAGTCTCTCCGGTCAGATAGGGTGGCAATTTACGGGCGACTTCGCCGTCCACCGCTTCCACCTTAATCACATCGGCGCCCAGATCGGCTAGCAGGCAGCCACACATCGGCCCCGCCCAACTCGTCGTCGCTTCCAGCACCCGAACTCCACTTAAAGGGCCGCTTAGGTCGTAGCGAGCATCCTTGAAGAAGTCAGCCTTGTGCATCGAATATTCTCTTGTCCAAAGTAAATTTCAGGCGAGAATCTACTTCGCTGGGCTTCGGAATGCCAATTGTTTGCCGGCATCAATGGGCAATGGCGTTCTATCATTGCTTTGCCGGGGGGCGCAGGGTGATTCATGGCCGCCGCCTGAAGCGCGGCTGAACGGTCTGTGTCGGGCCAAATGTACCGCTTAAGTCGAATACACGCTGGGCTTGTGACAGAAGCGCCGTTAATTAACCGAGAATACCCTTGGTCGACAGAATGCCAGTCAGGCGCGAATCGATGGCGGTCGCTTGGTCCATTGCTCGTGCGAGCGCTTTGAATGTGGCCTCGATGATATGGTGTGGGTTGCGGCCACTGTACAGGTTCAGATGCAAGTTCATTCCCGCCTCGTCGGCAAAGGCCTTCATGAAATCCTGCACCAGAACCGTTTGAAAATTGCCGACCCGCTCCTGCTTGATTTCGATATTGTAGGCTAGATAAGCCCGGCCGCTGATGTCTACGACTGCGCTGCACAGCGCCTCGTCTAATGGCACCGTTGCCTCGCCGAAACGACGGATACCGGAGCGATCACCCAGCGCCTGCCGAAACGCGCGTCCCAGGACAATTCCTACATCCTCGACTGTATGATGGTCGTCGATGTTAAGGTCGCCGTTGGCCTCGACGGTAAGGTCGAAAAAGCCATGACGCGCGAAGCTGTCCAGCATGTGATCGAGGAAAGGTACGCCAGTATTGATCCGGCTAAGTCCGTTGCCGTCGATCCGGAGCGCGACGCTGACTCGGGTCTCGCGCGTCGTCCGGTTGATTTCCGCCCTGCGTGGGGCTGAGTGGAGTTGATTTTTGTGCGACATGTCACTGGCGGCTGTGACGGTCGCGTGCGATTGGTGGCGATCCTCTGTCTTTATACGTGTTCGGCTCATGCGAACCCTCGGCCGCCGTTTGTTTCGCTCAAGTGCCAGGACGTTTTCCGCGTAGCCGGACTTCTACAGCTCGAGCGTGCCCTTCGAAACCTTCCATTCGAGCCAGACGGGCAACCTCAGGTCCTAGCTTCCTTATTGCTGCAGCTGTCCCCACGATTATACTAGTGCGCTTCATGAAGTCGTAAGCGCCGAGAGGCGAGGCGAACCGGGCCGAGCCGCCGGTTGGCAGAACATGGTTCGGGCCTGCCAGATAATCGCCCAGCGGAGCAGGTGACATCGATCCGATGAAGACTGCGCCCGCCGCCCTGACCTTTGGAAGCCATCGATCCAGATGGTTCACGTCGAGTTCGAGATGCTCGGGCGCAATACGATTAGCCAATTCAAAGGCCTCGTTCAAGCTGGGAACGATGATTATAGCGCCGCGTTGGTCGAGCGCCCGCCGTGCGTCCGCGGCTCGTGGCAGATCGTTGAGCGCTCCTTCGACGGCTATCTGCACCTTGTTCGCCAGTGCGGCCGATGGCGTAAGCAGAACGGCGCATTCATCGCCTGAACCGTGCTCAGCTTGGGCAATTAGATCGGCGGCGATCCATTGCGGATTCGCGCGATTGTCCGCGATGACCAGCACCTCGCTTGGGCCGGCGATTTTGTCGATGTCGACCCTCCCATAGACCATCCTTTTGGCTGCTTGCACGTATGCGTTGCCAGGACCAACAATCTTGTCGACCGGGCGAATCGACTCGGTGCCGTAAGCCAGTGCGGCGATGGCGTGTGGACCCCCAATGCGGTAGATTTCACGGACGCCAGCAATTGCTGCGGCGGCCAGGACCGCCGGCCGGTCGCCCTTTGATGTCGCGGGCGATACCATTACGATTTCCCGCACGCCAGCCACGCGTGCCGGGATCGCATTCATCAGGACTGACGATGGATAGGCCGCGGTTCCACCGGGAACATAGATACCGACTCTTTCGAGGGGCCGCACCAGCTGACCAAGCCGCATTCCAGTGCTGTCGCGATAGCTGAAGGATCGCTCAAGTGTGCGCCGATGAAATTGGGAAATGCGTTTGACCGCCAGCGCCAGCGCTCGGCGCTCGGGTACGGGAACTGCTCTTAAAGCTGACTCGACTTCGTTCTGGGTAACGCGTAAGCGGTCCTTTCGTAGTCGTACTTTGTCGAAGCGCCGGGCGAAAGTCACCAGCGCACGGTCGCCGTGGCGTCGGACCTGCGCAACTATGTTGGCGACCGCGGCCTCGACCGCGTCAGCGCGCTCCGCACCGACTCGAAGCGATTCAACAAAACGCTCCAACTCCCGTGAGCCGAACTCGATCAGACGAAGCGCCATTGGTTGTAATTGGTGCCTGCCAGCCCTCTCAGTGCAGACCG
This sequence comes from Pseudomonadota bacterium, assembly GCA_021323945.1. Classification (GTDB taxonomy): domain Bacteria; phylum Desulfobacterota; class Binatia; order Binatales; family Binataceae; genus JAMXLL01. The sequence continues at coordinate 84,954 of JAJPKA010000018.1, forward strand.
ATTTGGTGCCTCCGAGCAATCGGCGCGGAATTCGTGCCGGCACGCCCTAACCTTTCCGGTCGGGTACCCGTTCGATGTCGGCGCCAAGAGAACGAAGCTTCGCGTCGACTTCCTCGTAGCCTCTGTCCAGATGATAGACTCGGCTCACTTCAGTCGTATTTTCGGCGACAAGACCGGCCAAGAGCAAACTCATCGAGGCTCGCAAATCAGTGGCCATTACGGGCGCGCCGCTCAGGCGGGAGCTGCCACGAACTATAGCCGTCGCGCCCTTCATGACAATGTCAGCTCCCATCCTGAGAAGCTCGAGTGCATGCATGAATCTGTTTTCGAAGATTGTTTCAGTGATTACCGAAGTGCCATGCGCTTGCGTGAGCAGCGCCATCATCTGGGCCTGAAGGTCAGTAGGGAAGCCTGGGTAGGGCAGGGTGCGCAGTTCGATGGGTCGCAGGGGAGCTGAACGCCATACCCGCAGCGCCTTGTCTTGCGTGATCACGGTCGTGCCGGTCTCACGCAGTTTGGCGATCACCGCGTCAAGTTGGTCCACCGGTGCATTTTCAATCGTCAAGTCGCCGCCAGTGATCGCCGCTGCGATCATAAGTGACCCAGCCTCGATGCGGTCGGGAATAATCTGATGCTCGGCCCCATGAAGCCGCTCGACGCCCTCGATTTCGATCACGTGGGTGCCGGCGCCGGCGATGTGAGCCCCCATCGAGGTGAGCATCCGCGCCAGGTCCTGAACCTCCGGCTCGCGAGCTGCGTTCTCGATCACGGTCCGCCCGTCCGCCCGAACTGCAGCCATCATGATATTCTCTGTTGCGCCGACTGAAGGATTGTCCAACCATACGCGCGCCCCGCGCAGCCGGTCAGCGTGTGCCTCTACGTAGCCGTTGCGCAGTTGGATTTTTGCTCCGAGGGCACGAATTCCAGAGATATGAAGGTTTACCGGGCGGGCACCGATCGCGCATCCGCCTGGGGTTGACACACGCGCTCGACCACAACGGGCCAGCAACGGACCCAAAACCACGAACGAGGCGCGCATGGTTTTGACCAGTTCGTACGGCGCCTCGCACGACTTAATGTTGGCTGCACAAATCTCGAGCTCATGCGGTCCAAGCCAACGAACTGTAACGCCCAACCGCTGGAGCAACTCAAGAGCGGTCTTAACATCGCGAAGCCTCGGGACATTGCTGAGAAGGACGGGTTCCGAAGTAAGAACACTCGCCATCAGCACAGGGAGTGTTGCGTTCTTGCTGCCGCTTAAGGCGATTGAACCGTGCAACCGCCTCCCACCGTGGATCACTATCCGGTCCATCACTTGCCCCCCCTGCAGCCATCGTCCGAATTTCAGAGCAACGAACAAATCCGCGCTTATTCTATTCAGTTCCAAGCTGTTGACGGCAATTGCTTCATCAGAATGCAGCGACAACCACCCGCGGCAAACCTGCCAGATCCGATTTCAGGTTCACGCCAACCGCACCGGCAGCGATCATTATTTCGCTAACAGCCGTTGCCTGTGCAGCACCAATTTCAAGCACTACAAAGCCTCCCTTGTGAATATATTGCCTTAATTGCGTCGCAATCCGCCGGTAAAACTTGAGGCCATCGAAGCCACCTGAAAGTGCAAGGCGCGGTTCATAGCAGCGGATTTCCGGAGCTAATAGTTCTATTTCATTGTCTTGGACGTAGGGTGGATTTGATACAATGAGGTCGAAAGTTCCGATTGGCTCGACGTTGTCGAGCGGTTCCCAGCAATCCGCCAGGCGGAAGTCAACCCGTGACAGAACCCTGAGCCGGGCGGCGTTGTCGCGTGCAATCAATAAAGCTTCAGATGATATGTCCGTGGCGGTTATCTTGGCGGTTGGAAGGTTCGCGGCAATTGCCAAGGCTATGGCACCCGACCCCGTTCCGATATCGCACAGACGCAATCCGGGGCGATTGCCAATCAGCTCAAGCGCGGCCGAAACCACGCTCTCGGTTTCGGGTCGGGGAATGAGCACCGAAGGTGCCACCCGAATTTCAAGCGAATAAAACTCCTTGTAGCCGAGAATGTAAGCGACCGGCTCGCGGCGCCGGCGACGCCCAATCATCGCCTCGAAACGTTCGCGAGCTTCTTCATCAATGTCGTGGGCACCGCACAGTAGTTCAGCGCGAGAGCATTGGCATGCGTGGGCGAGCAATATCTCCGCGTCCAAGCGTGCATCCTCGACCCCGGCGGCCGCAAGTTCAGTGGTGGCCTTGGCCAGCAATCTTGCGGCAGGCCCGCGATGGTAATTCTCCTTGCCGCGATTATCGAAAGACTTCTCAAGCACTCAACGCTTGCGCCTGCTCTTTGGTTGCTAGTGCGTCGATGATCGGATCCAATCCCCCATCCAGCACCTGGTCAAGTTGATGAAGGGTTAGATTCACTCGATGGTCTGTGACACGCGATTGGGGAAAGTTGTAGGTGCGAATCCGCTCTGAACGATCCCCGGTTCCAACCATCGATCGTCTGGCGTCGGCGATCTTTGCATCCTGTTCCGCCCGCGCCATCTCGAGCAGGCGAGCTCGCAGAATCTTGAGAGCCCGCGCCTTATTTTTGTGCTGTGATTTTTCGTCGCGGCAGACGATTACGATCCCGGTAGGGAGATGCGTAATGCGCACGGCTGAGTCCGTTGTGTTGACACTCTGGCCACCAGGACCGGAGGCACGCATTACGTCAATTCGCAGGTCCTTCTCCTCGTTGATATTGACCTCAACTTCATCAGCTTCAGGCAGCACTGCGACCGTAACCGCGGAAGTGTGGATTCGGCCAGAGGCTTCGGTGGTGGGCACCCGCTGGACGCGATGGACGCCTCCCTCGAACTTAAGTCTGCTGTAAGCGCCGCGGCCCGTAATTGCGGCAATCACTTCCTTGATACCGCCGAGGCCAGTGCTACTCAGGCTTAGCGTCTCGACTTTCCATCCATGGCGCTCAGCGTAACGCGTGTACATTCGAAACAGCTCGCTGGCGAACAGCGAAGCCTCCTCGCCTCCTGTACCCGCTCGAATTTCCAGTAGGACATTCTTGTCGTCGTTCGGATCGCGCGGCGTCAGGAGTTCTCGTAGACGTTCCTCAAGCCTGGCCTGGTTCCGTTGAAGCAAAGGCAGTTCGGCCTTCGCCAGCTCACGCAATTCAGCATCATTGCCCTCGATCAGAGTCCGGTGCTCTTCCAGCTCAGCGACCTGACGCCGATAGTCGCGGGCCACGGTGGCGATTTCTTGAAGTTGCGAATGTTCACGAGCAAGCCGCGCATATTCGCGCGGATTCGCCACGACGGTTGGATCGTTAAGTCGTTGTTCAAGTTCGTGAAAGCGTTGCTCGATACCTTTGAGGCGCTCGAGCATGCCGTTAGTGTCAACCATTTAGGATAGCGAGATTACGTCCAGCGCTATTATCGAATGCCGCCACCAGTAATAGGCCACCTCGTTCAAATGCTTGCTCAGAAGCCGCTGACCAGATTCACGGTCTGTCGGCTATTTCATGCCGTATTTGCGCTTGAATCGTTCGACTCGTCCAGCGGTGTCGACCAGGCGTTGCTGCCCGGTATAGAACGGATGGCAATTGGAGCACACCTCGATATGTATCTCTGGCAGGGTAGAACGAGTCTCGAAAGTGTTGCCGCACGCGCAGGTGACTACACAACGGCGATATCTGGGGTGGATATTAGCTTTCATTCGCTTGTCGAGCCTATCTGCTATCGATCTAAAAATAACATCGGGCGAGAGCAGGCACAATTAAAGAATTCTAGCCTCGGCCCGTGACATCTATCTAATTAACCATAACCACGGTTTGAACTCCGTGCCGAAGTGGTTGAGGCGCTCGGCCAAGAGCCGAGGGTTTCCGAACCAAGCGGATTGTTCCAAAGATTGGCCAACGACTACAATGGCCGGGCGCAGTCTTCTTGAGTCAACGTTTGGCCGAACAATGGATTCCCTGAAGACTTCGACAATTGTCCTGGTGTTAGTCCTCGCCATTGGCGCTTGTACCAGCCAACCATCCGTCCCAGAATCCAATTCGCAGGATCTCGCCCCGGTAACCAGTATCAATCCCGAAGAACCGCGCACGATCACCGATCTCTCCCAGATTTCACCTGCCAAAGCCCTGCCGACACCGCTGCAAGGCGTGAGCTCCAGCTCCGCTTCGCCGAGCGCCCGGGTTTCTGATGCGATCGTACAGCAGAACGTAGAGCGGTTGTTCGTCTCTAACCTCGATCAGCTGCGCTATCACGAGGGAGCGCGGGATGCTCCGGGCGAGACCGCACTACTTAACGATAAGGCGCGAGAATTTTCCGAATTCTCTTATCAGCTGCTAAACCAGACACTCAAAGAGGCGCGTAGCATCGAGCCCGAGCGACTCGCCGGACGCAAATTGCCACTCGACCTGGCTCCGATGATATTGACGGCGGTAATGGATGCTCAGGGGCGGCTGACCGAGATCGCAATCAATTCGCACTCTGGCGATCGGGAGGTCGACCAGATTATCATCGATGCCTGCAAACGAGGCCTATGGTCCCGCAATCCACCCGCCCAGGCGGCAGATTCGGATGGAATGTACCGGATCAGGGTTAAGGGATATATCCGAGCATACGTTATAGATTTGAAGGGCCGTTATAAGTACGAAACGCAATTGAGCCTTGGACTTCTTTAGCGGTCGCGAGCTTGATAGCGCCTGTCGTCTGATAGTGAGGTCGCTGCAATGAAATATGGAGTTGCGGTCCGTAACATGGGCCCGCAATCTACTGCGGCCACGATCCGTGCATGCGCGGCTGCTGCCGAGTCGCTCGGATATGACGCGTTGTTCGTCTCTGACCACCTTTGCATCCCCCCCGACCAGACAGAGGGTTCAGGCGGACGCTATCTCGATGTGCTGACGACCCTCGCATACCTGGCTGGAATAACCAAGCGAATCCGGCTCGGCATTTCGGTGCTGGTAGCGCCCTACCGACCGCCTGTCTTAACTGCGAAGCAGGTGGCGACAATCCAGGAGCTCTCAGGCGGCCGTTTGATCCTGGGCATTGGCGTGGGATGGATGAAGCCTGAATTCGAGGCGCTCGGAGTGGATGTACGGCAGCGCGGACGAGCGACTGATGAGACATTACGAGTGATTCATCATCTGTTCCGGAATCAGGCGTCGGCCTACCAAGGCGACCTGGTGAAGTTTCCCGCGTTTGTATTTTTGCCCTGTCCCGCCAGACCGGAAATCTGGATCGGAGGAAATAGCGAGAAAGCGCTCACCCGAGTGCTCGAGTTCGGTGACGGTTGGCATCCGATGATGTCGGCTGACCGGCTGAAGCCTGCCGTTTTTCAGCTGAAGCAACAACTTGCCTCTCGGCACAGGTCAAATGTTGAAATCGTCGTGCGAAGAGGGATGAAATTCGACGATATCAGTGCCGCAAAGGCCAAGCTGACGGCAGAACTAGACGCCGGCGCAACCTATTTCATTCTCGATCTCGGCCGCTATCGCAGCGAAAAAGAGTTCGCCGCAGGGGCCGAGACGTTTATTCAGAAAGTCGCCCTATAAGGGACTGGAGGTCTGTCGGGAAAACCATCTGTCAAATGACGTTATCCTGCTTCAGCTGCTCCAGCTCCTCGCCAGTGATGCCCAATAATTCACCGTAAACTCGCTGATTATCGTGACCTATTCCAGGAGAGCCGCGCCAGATTCTACCCGGAGTTAGCGAGAACTTGGGCACTACACCGATCCCCTTTACAGGTCCGGCCAGCAGATCCTCCCATTGTACGTGCATGGCGCGTGCCTGGTAGTGAGGATTTTCTGCCATATCTTTGGCGGTCATGATTGGTGAGCACGGCACCTGAGCTTCATTTAGAATTCGGACGACCTCGGCCGTGGTTCGCTCAGCGATCCATCCTCGCAGGATCGCGTCGAATTCAATTCCCTCAATCGACTCCAGATTGACACGCGCGCTTTCCCACTTAGGGTCATTAGGGTCAAGCCCGATCGCCTGCAGGAGCCTCTTATAGACTTCACTCAGGGCGCCCACGACCACCCATCCATCGCTCGTTTCAAAACTGTCAAGTGGCTGGAAACCCTGAGCCTTGTTGCCTGAGCGCTCCCGCACCAGTCCCTTTTGAAAATATTCGACCATTGTTCCACCGATAGTCCGATGGATGGCCTCGTACTGGGCGAGATCGATAACCTGCCCCTTGCCGAATTGGCGCGCGTAGATCAGACCTGCCAGGGATGACCATAATGTGAATAGAGCAGTAATGTAATCACCGGTCCACGGAGCCGCGCGCGAAGGCGGCTTGTCTGGAAAACCAGTCTGGTACATCGTGCCGCCGAATGCCTGACCAACGATGTCGTAAGACGTTCGTGACGGATACCCAGGAGCTCCGTCCTGCCCGTAGCCCGAGACGTGAGTAACGACCAAAGTCGGATTGACATTCAAAACCGTGGCATCATCGAGGCCCCAGCGCGGATAAGTGCCGGGCTTGGAACTCTCCATCCAAATATCGCAGAGCGGAAGCAACTGGAGAAAAAGTTCACGGCCTCGCGGCTTTGAAAAGTCGAGCGACACGCAAAAGACATTGCGCCGCTCCTGGACCCAGTTTGTCGCAATCGGCCCCGAGCCGTCATTAGTATCCAGACAGATTCCCAATTTGCGCCAGCCGACGTCACCCACTCCGGGCCGCTCGACCTGAATCACCTCGGCTCCCATTTCGGCCGCGAGCTCCGCGGCAAATGGCTGGGCAATCAAGGTACCGGTCGAAATGATCCTAACCCCCTGCAATGGGCCAAATGGCTCGGGAATCAACGATTTTGCTTTCATTTTTTCAACCAAGCCCACACACTCCCATTTTTAGCCATAATGCTCGGGTCAAATAATGAGATTGTGCGGCGACCAATTCCTCTCATCGCGTTCGGCTCCCCACGATTCTGCCTGACGCCAAGCAAATATTTCCAGGTTCGACCCCGTCGTTGAATTTGACAATTTTGTAGCGGTACCGGATAACTCGTAATGCAAATTGAAGGGTCGGCCTAGCATTCAAAAGCAAGGAGGTCCGGGTCGATGAGCCGCACATTCTTTCGCCATGTCAACTTAATCGACGGCATCAATCCGCCCAAGAAAAATTCCGTTGTGGTCGTTGAGGGCGAGCGCATTACAAACGTTTGCAGCGTCGCCGATGCTCCTGTGCCCGCGGTTAACGACCTGGTCTATGATGTGGATGGACGTGCCCTCATGCCGGGCATGATCCAGTGTCATTACCATGTAGCCTACGACAATATTAGCAGCCTGTTCGACCTCGACCTCAAGCATCCCCCTACGATGCTCACATTAATAGCAGCAAAGAACGCAGAATTATTGTTGCGCTGCGGTTTCACCGGTGCGGTAGGTGCTGGGTCACTGCATAATATCGACGTGACGTTGAAACAGGCGATCAGCCGAGGGTTGATCGAGGGTCCGCGCTTTTTGGCGTGCGGTCGCGACATTGTTACCACCGGCGATTCGGTCGACTTCCATCCCAGTTGGTGGAAGCTTCAGATGGAAGGTCTGGGGCGTATCTGCGATGGACCAGACGAATTTCGCAAAGCGGTCCGTGATGAGATTAAACAAGGAGTCGATATCATCAAGCTCTATCCGACCGGAGGCCATGGACTTGCGTGGCCGGCGGACGTCATGACGATGACCCTGGATGAGATGAAGGCAGCCGCCGACGCGGCACACGAACGGGGCAAGAAAATCCGCGGCCACATCGTCTCGAAGCGGGGTATCCTCGCTGGCTTGGAGGCAAACCTCGATGTCATCGACCATGCCGATATGATGGATGAGGAATGCATCGAGCGGCTGGTTGAGCGAGGTGCATTTGTGGTTCCGAGCCTCTACTTCCCCTATATGGTCGTCGAAGAGAAAAGACGCACCGGTCGAAGCAGTTGGAGTGGGGTCGAGGAAATGGAGCACGGCCTGGAAAATTCGCGCCGGATTTTGCCCAAGGCCAATGCTGCCGGAGTTAAGTTTGTCATCGGTGATGACTTCGGAACCGCGGCAATGCCCCACGGAGATTATGCGAAGGAACTCGAAGCGTACACCAATGGGGTCGGCATTTCGCCGCTTGACGTGATTCGCTGGGCGACCATTAACGGCGCCGAGCTACTCGGAATGAAAAACGATTTGGGCACCATCGAGCCGGGCAAGTTAGCCGATCTATTGGTCGTCAACGGCGATCCCTCGAGCGATATTACCGTTTTGCAAGACCGCGCTAATCTGCATGTGATCATGAAGGGCGGCAAGTTCGTCGAGTGCCAGCTTACCCCTTCCAAGGTTACTGCGAAGGCCGCCTAAGGTTGGCCTTGAGCACTGAACCGCCCATTTGGGGCTGCGGAATGACATAGGATCACTCGGCGCCAACCACCGGAGACCTCTGTGGCAAAGGTGAGGCCAACTCGCGCGGAATTGTATTGAGCGGCTCGAGCAAGGCAATTTCCTCTTTGCCGCTGACTCCCAATTCCTTGAAGCGCCGGGCCGCAGGCAGTACGCGCGATTCCAACGAGCCTACGACCCGGTTGTATTTGTCGACGCAACCTTTCATTCCCCTTCCCAAGTCGGCAAGCAGGCCTGCCACAGCGGCAAGGCGCTGATACAGCTCTTTGCTGAGTTCGCTTATTTGCTGAGCATTTTCGGCAAGTTGTTGATGACGCCAGCCATATGCTACGGCACGAAGCAGCGCGATGAGGGTCGTCGGTGTGGCCAGGATGACGCGCTGGCCTGCTCCATATTCGATGAGCGAGGGATCGGCTTCGAGCGCAGCGCTAAAGAAGCTCTCACCCGGCAAAAACAGCACGACAAATTCCGGAGTGGGCTTGAGGTAATCCCAATAGGATTTTGCCGCGAGCTTAGTCATGTGCTCGCGGACCTGGCGCGCATGGTCTTTAAGTCGTGCCAGCTTGCCCTCATCATTAGCGGCTTGCAGCGCATCGAGGTAAGCCTGCAATGGTACTTTGGCGTCGATGATCAGATTCCTGCCACCCGGCAGCAGCACCCGTAAGTCAGGGCGCAGCTTGCCGTCGGGCCCGTCAAGGTTTGGCTGCTCGATAAAGTCGCAGTACTTTACCATGCCCGCGATTTCGACCACGCGCTTGAGCTGGATTTCTCCCCAACGACCTCGTACGGCCGGTGTGCGGAGTGCGTTGACCAAATTAGCGGTCTCGGCACGTAAATCGTCCTGGGTATCGACTAATGATTTGAGCTGAGTCGAAAGCGCAGCATATGCTTGGCCGCGGCTGGACTCCAGCGCGCGAAGCTGATCGTCCATCTTCTGTAGGGACTCCTTTAGCGGAACCACGACCCCCTCAATCGCTTTGTGGCGGGCGTCAAGGTCCGCCAAGGCACGCTGTTCAATCGCCCCCAGGTTCTCTCGTGCCAAAGCGAGGAAGCGCTCACTATTGCGGCTCAATGCTTCGGCGGCAATTGATTGGAAGGCGTCGGTGAGGGCGTCTCTGGCCTGCTGTAGCAGAGTTCGTTGTTCTTCGATTGCACGCCGGAGCTCATCACTTCGAGCGTTCGCTTCCGCGCTTTTGCTTTCACTCTCACGCAGCGTACGCTGAAGCTCGGCAACTTCCGCTTTGCGTTCTTCCAGTTCCGCGCGTAATGCACCGATTTGGCCGGAGAGTCCAGCTGCTCGTGACTCGGCTGACCGAACGGCGCGGGCAGAGGTAACTTCGTGAAAAAACCAGCCGACGACGAAGCCGAAGATTACGAGGCCGAGCAAGCCCACAGTTGCCATCTACTCCACCTCCACGAGCCCATTTCACCTGTGGCTGAGAATTTATTTGATCGGCACCGTCGGGGCCTAGTCCGCCCGCATAATAAAGCCACAAGCTTCCATCATCACGATGAACAATGACCAGCGGCAACAGGGATGATAATTTGCAGAAATGAGACTCGGAGTTTAAAGGAGAGCTCCGAATGAACGGTGAGAGAATTACTTAAAGAAAGCTCTATACTGATAGTGTTAGGAAACGGCGGGGTTGGTAAGACAACCGCCGCCGCTGCCCTAGGCCTGGCCGCAGCCTGTGAAGGACTAAACACGGCGCTCATAACGGTGGATCCAGCGTTTCGCCTGCGGGAAGCCCTGGGCCTGCAGCACTTGTCAGCCGAGCCCGCCAGGATAGACCGTCGTCGCCTGAGAAGCGCCGGTCTTGATTGCTCCATTCGGCTGTCTGCGATGAGGCTGGATGTGAAGCGTACGTGGGATGCCCTGGTTGGCAAGTTCATCAAAGATCCACAGTTACGCCGCCGGATACGAGATAACGCTTTTTATCGAAGCCTGTCTGAGCAATTTGCTGGAGCCGAAGCATACGCGGCACTTGAGCAAATCGAGGAACTGCACAACTCCGGTAGGTTCGACCTCGCCGTGGTCGACACTCCGCCGGCCGCGCATGCCTTGGCGTTTTTCGAAACACCGGCTTCGCTGGTGGACTTACTGAACTTGCCCGCCGCGCGATGGTTTGCGAGGCAGGCTTCGACCAGTCGCCCGGCGTTGTCGCTGGCCAACCGTGCCGCCGGTTTTGTCATTGCGCAGCTCGAAGCCTTCACTGGGACAGCGACATTCTCTGCGATATCCGACTTCTTCTCTGCCGCGGCGGAGGCAATCGGCGAGCTAGGCGAACAGTTTCGCCGAGCTGATGCCATGGTAAGCTCCAGACGCACGAATTTCGTGCTCGTGACTACTCCGGAGGAGAGCCGCCTTAAGGACGCAGAGAAATTGTTAAGGTTCGCCGACCAGCGCCACCTGAACGTGGGCGGCGTTATTCTCAATCGCATCGGAGACCAACTTACCTTTGACGCCCTTCGCAGTCCGCGCCGCAAGCGTGTGGCGCATCTGGCAGAAATTGCGAGTTTACAAGAACTGCTGACACGCGATGGTTTCAACAGCACCCGGCTGATTACTTATCTCGAGCACTACAGGGAGCATCAAATAGGTGAGCTCGGGCGAGCAGCCAGGTTTGTCCGTCTTTTGCCAGAGCAGCTCCAAGTTGCAGCAATCCCGACAGTGGAGATGCGGATCCCCTATTTACGCTCATTGGCCAGCCTGGCAGACCTGCTAGCTCGCTCGCCCGCTCGTAGGATTCTGCGGCAGGCAGAACATCTCTTTTGAGGCCGGCAACTGACTCACAGCGAAAACGGTATGAAATGGGGGAAATATCAGCATTGGGGACACGCCGGCGCTGGTCCGACGGTGAGATGAAATGGATTCGTTTCTCTTTAAAGGAATTCATCTGTGGGCCTGTAGCAGAATGAGCTAGATTGCGTCTATTCTCCCGATCAACAATGCGACGCCGTAGGGGACCGTAAGCGACCAGGACCGACGTAATCTCGGACCAGACCCGGCCAGCGGCCCAAGCCACGGCAAGACGGAGGCGGCCTGATGAAGCAGATCCATACCGAACGCGAGCAGCGGTTTATTGACCTCGCGGCCAAGCTCGCCGATGACTTTGCCCAGCGCGCCGCGCAGCACGATGAGGACGAATCCTTTCCTTTTGAGAACTATGAGCAGATGAGGGAATGCAATTACACCAATCTGATCATTCCGGAAGAATTCGGCGGTCTCGGCGCGACGCTGCTTGAGCGGATCAAAGCCCAGGAGCGGCTGGCGCAGGGCGATGGCGCAACCGCGCTGGCGATTAATATGCATTTTAATGTTCTCGGCTTGCTGGTCGACCTCTACAAGCGGGATGGTCGTCGGCGCGCCAGCGAATCGTCGCGGCGGGACGGCCCGCCCCGCATTGTGGTGGAGACCGAGAACATTACCGAAAAATTGAGCAGAATCGGCCGTGAGCGCCTGATCTGCGGTGGCTCCGGTTCAGAGCCCGACAATGCCGTCATCAACCTCAGGCCTCGTACCGAGGCGCGGCGTGTCGAGGGCGGTTTCCTGGTGAATGGCCGGAAGATCTTCGGCACCCAAAGTGTTCGTCTTGATTATTTTTTCGCCGAAGCCACCTGGCCGGATGCGCCAAATGGGCCTACAATCATAACCTTTTTCATTGAGCCAAAGCACACGCCAGGTCTAATTTTCAAAGACGACTGGCATACGATGGGGATGAGGTCGACGGCTTCACGCGGTTCAGAACTAAAAGATGCCTACGTCCCTGACTCGGCAGTGATTCTACGGCGTGCCGTGTCAAACAGCGCCATTATCACACGGGTGTTCGCCAAAGCGCCGTTCTCAATCGGTGCGCCATACGTGGGCATTGCAGTGGCCGCGCGCGATTTTGTGGTCGAGTTTATGCGCGACCGACCCCGCTACCCTTTGAAAAAACCCATGAGCCATTTGCCGGCCGTGTTCAACAAGGTGGGTGAAATGGACTTGCTCATCGAGGGTGCACGAGCGGCTATGTGGAAGGCGGCGGCCGAAGTCGAGTATGATGATCCAGCTAGCTGGGCGCGCAAAGCAATCGCCGCGTGCATGATTGCGCGTGAGAACTCGGTTCGGGTGGTCGACCTAGCGCTTCGTGCGGTGGGTGGCGCGTCGTATTTTAAACGCCTACCCCTGGAACGCCTGTTCCGCGATGTTCGTGCAGGCCTGTATCATCCGTTTGATCCCGACGAAAGTATCGAGTTCCTGGGACGAAGCGCGTTTGGCCTGCCCATGGGCGATGCCGAAGACTACCTGTGACTGAGCAACACGTTCTGGCGTTCGCTTTGTGCTGAGGACTCGATGCGGCAATGGCCATGATGAGGTCAGCTTCGCCTGAACCGAACCGCCCTGCTTACCGGTCCCACGCGCCGGATCGTGCAGCTGAAGGATATCGGTGACACCCTGGGCTCAACGGCTTGCAGTTCCGCTAAGACCAAGAAACCCGGACTGATTGTCAGGTTGAAGTAACCCGGTGGCAAAGAGGAGCCGCTCGTTCTCGGTCGAGCAAGCCATCAACGGAACGGCATATCATTGCAAAGATTTTAGCGTTCGCGACTGGCTACGACGCGAGCCGAGAGCGCGCGTGGACGGTCCTATAACATCCATTCTCGTGTGCGCTTCACCGGCTCGGTCCTGATAAAATAGGGGAATCTATGTTGTCGCTGGCCCGCGGTAAGGAGGGTGCTTTCAAACTGGTGGCAGGCTATCAGCCGCAAGGCGATCAGCCGGCCGCAATCCAATCACTGGTGCAGAATCTGCGCGACGGCGTCAAGCATCAGGTCCTGTTGGGGGTTACTGGTTCGGGCAAGACGTTTACCATGGCAAACGTGATTGCGAGCCTCAATTTGCCGACCCTGGTAATTGCACCCAACAAGACTCTAGCGGCACAGCTTTATAATGAATTCAAGAGCTTGTTTCCAGAAAACGCGGTTCGCTATTTCGTTTCCTACTACGACTACTATCAGCCCGAGGCCTATGTTCCATCGACCGATCTCTACATTGAGAAAGATGCCAGCATCAACGACGAGATCGACAAGCTGCGCCACTCCGCGACCAAAGCTCTGCTCGAGCGAAATGATGTCCTGATCGTCGCCTCCGTATCGTGCATCTATGGTCTGGGTGAACCAGAAGTCTACTTCGAGATGCTGGTGTTTCTCGAAGAGGGCCAGACAATTGAACGCGATCGCGTGCTGCGCAAACTGGTCGATATTCAGTATCAGCGCAATGACTACGACTTTCATCGGGGCACCTTTCGCGTGCGGGGCGATACGGTCGAGGTATTTCCAGCCTATGAAGAGAGCCGAGCCGTGCGCATTGAGTTCTTTGGTGATCAGGTTGAGGGGTTGTTTGAAATCGATCCCTTGCGAGGCAGGATTATCCGCAAACTTCAGGCCGTCGCGATCTACCCAGCCTCGCACTACGTCACCACCTCGGACCGAATGGAAGCCGCCGTGCGCAACATCCGCGCGGAGCTGAAAGAGCGGCTCGAATTTTTTCGTCGCGAGAATCGATTGCTGGAAGCACAACGACTCGAACAGCGCACGCTTTACGATCTGGAATTGCTGGCCGAGATGGGCTTTTGTCCAGGGATCGAAAACTACTCACGCCATCTGACCGGTCGCGCCCCAGGACAGCCGCCCCCCACCTTACTTGACTATTTTCCCAGGGATTATCTGTGCCTGATCGACGAGAGCCATGTGACAATCCCACAGATCGGCGGAATGTACCGGGGCGATCGCTCGCGCAAAGAGACCCTGGTCGAGTATGGTTTCCGTCTGCCGTCGGCGTTGGATAACCGTCCACTCAACTTCGAGGAATGGGAATCTCTGACCGATCGGGTGATTTATGTCTCTGCGACGCCCGGCGACTACGAGTTGCGCAAGTCGGGGGGCTTGGTAGTTGAGCAACTGATCCGGCCCACCGGTCTGGTCGATCCTGTCATCGAAGTGCGCAAGGCCGGCACGCAGGTCGACGATCTGCTTGAGGAGATCCGCAAACGGGTTGCCGCTAATGAGCGGATCCTGGTTACCTGCCTGACCAAAAAAATGGCCGAGGACCTGACCGATTACTATCACGACCTCGGCGTCCGCGTGCGCTATCTTCATTCCGATATCGAGACGATCGAACGGGTGGAAATAATTCGCAGCCTGCGCAAAGGCGACTTCGACGTGCTGGTTGGAATCAACCTATTGCGCGAAGGTCTGGATTTGCCCGAGGTATCCTTGGTCGCGATTCTGGACGCGGACAAGGAGGGATATCTGCGTTCGGCGCGCTCCCTGATTCAAACCATTGGGCGGGCGGCCAGGAATGTCCATGGCAAAGTCATCATGTACGCGGATGTCATTACTGAATCGATGCGGATGGCGATCGACGAAACTAATCGCCGCCGAGCCAAGCAGCTGGCCTACAATGAAGCCCATGGCATAACTCCGAAAACTATAGTCAAAAATATCGATGCTTCGCTGGTCGAAATGTATTCACCAGAATGGGCAATAGTGCCGGAAGTAGACGCCCCAGCCAAGCCGATTGATGACGATGACTTGCTGCCTCCACTCGAACTGGCCGATCACATCACAGATTTGCGCCGCCAGATGATGGAAGCGGCAGAGAAGCTCGAATATGAACGTGCTGCAGAACTGCGCGATCGCATCAAACGGCTCGAACGGCGAATTTTTGGCTTCGACACGGCCGCGGCGCCATCGTCGATCTCATCTTCCGACGGCTCCAGGACGACCCGTCCGCGAGAAACTTCCGGCGTGGTGAGCAGCAATGTCAAGCACAATCCTACAGGTCGAGCGCGAAAGCCGAGAAGATCCGGCTCGAACGTGCCTAAAATGCCGCGCCAACGAAAGTCTGGCGCAGTTTCACCGGAGCAGGGCCGCCTGAAACTGGTTCCAGATCCTGACGACTGACCACTAGACCCATTTTTGGTCCCGATTAGCTCACACACACAGTCTATACCGCGGGCTCGTGAAGTCGGTCTGCGACTGCCAGGCCGAGGCCGGGTGACCTGCAACTATGCGGAGGAGAGAGCCGATGGAAGGGTTCAAACAGTTTTTATTACGGGGCAATGTGGTGGATATGGCGGTCGGAATCGTGGTCGGTGCGGCCTTCGGCACCGTGGTAACTTCTTTTGTCAAAGATCTCCTAACTCCATTAATAGCTGCCATCGTGCGCGCCCCAGATTTCTCAGGAATAGCGTTTGCGCTGAATGGCAGTAAATTCCTAATCGGCGATTTCATCAATGCGCTGCTCTCGTTTTTTATCATCGCTGCGGCGGTCTATTTTGGCGTGGTTTTGCCCATCAATGCGATTGTTGC
The DNA here is from genome assembly GCA_021323945.1 of Pseudomonadota bacterium. Classification (GTDB taxonomy): domain Bacteria; phylum Desulfobacterota; class Binatia; order Binatales; family Binataceae; genus JAMXLL01. Next base: position 100,670 of record JAJPKA010000018.1, read on the forward strand.
TCGCGTGCGTGGCCAAGCCACAACCGACCCGACGACTAAGCGATGCCCGGAGTGCTTTAGTGAGATTCCAGTTCAGGCGAGGCGCTGCGCATTTTGCACCTCCGTTGTGCAAAGTTGAAGCGTTAAAATTGATTGGTACCATGGGGAATGGTGCCTTTTATCCTCAGCAAGCTCAATTCGGAGAGATTCATCACCGTATCCTGCCCCTTTGAACCATCTTATCTCGCTCGCCAGAGCGGCGCGGAGTTCGATTCGGTCCTGAGAAGTCGCTCGCAGATTGGACAACGCTTGTCCACATCGTTACAACTTGACTTACTGCCACTAGCTGCTATTTTTTCATCTTGCCTTGACTTGATGCATAGTAGTGCGAGTTCTGTTTGTTTTACGCGATATTTGCTCGGCCTCATGAGCCACGCATGATTCACGTATTACTAACAGACGCGCGTATCCGCTACTGAGACAGCGCCTCGGATTGTTGCGAGTAAGTCGCGCGCAACGATAGAGGCAGCGCGGCCGGACCGATTTGACTGGCGGACCCCCAATTAACGCCCTGATGCGCCACTGATCTGCCCCGGTTTTATCGGCTCGCGTAAACAGGGAGGGTCTTTTCCAACGATCGAGCTCTCGATTGGAGAGAACCTGGGAACAACCAAATCATCAACAGCTCTACCGACATGGTGCCTTTGATTTCGTGGCTTATGTTGGCGGATATGATTCCTTATTCCACCTTGTTACCCGGCGATCTGGAGACGCGCTGGTACTTGCATATGCCCTTGCTGGCAGCAATCTGCCTGGCCTCCCTGCCGAGCTTGTGGCAAAGCAAACTTCTGCCTACCGGTTATTGGTTTTTCCTGGGATGGGTACTGGTAACGGTAACCTATGCGCCCGACCCGGTGAGATCTCTCGGACGTTTCATAACGCTGGTGCTGGTGCTCGCCGGTGTCTGCAACATAGCCAGTCGTATTCGCAACGAAGACGATCTCCACAACTTGCTCGATATATACCTCAGGACAGCGGCAGCACTGGTGTGGGTTAATCTTCTGGCTGAGCCCTTTAAGATTGGCTGGGTATTCGACGATGAGGGCGGGCTTTATCGATTTGTGGGCTTCACAGCGCAACCTAATCTCATCGGCCAGCTGATGGCGGTTACTATCGAGGCGGGGCTATTGCATTGGAGCAGATGTAAGTGGAAGGCATGGCTTGGCCTAACGATGATAGTCGCCTTGATAATGGGAATAATGGCCGACAGCAGAACCCCGTTTGTGTGCTTGTCTGTCGCTATCGCGGCGTGGCTGGCTTACAAGCATGGGCTGAAGGGACGTCTCGCTGGGCTCGCGCTTTTAACGGTCCTGTTACTACTCAAGTCCTCATCAAATCCATACATCAGTCGAGGAATGGATACGTACAATGGACGTTCGTTGTACTGGGCCTATGAAGAGCACAAAATTGCTCAGAATCCGTTATTCGGTTACGGCTATGCTATTGAAGGACTATTGTTTGACAACCGAGACTTTCCGATTTGGAATGCTGATTTTGACTTGCACTCAACTCTGCAGAATTCTTATTTAAGCCTGTGCGTGGGCATAGGGATCATCGCCACGGGGGCATTTTTATTTCTTTTTCTGCGCCCCTGGGTGGCTCTCTTTATGCATCGCAATAGCAATAAGACATTAAAATCATTGTTTTTTCTCATCGTGCTCCCCGCGCTCGTTTACGGTATCAGCGAATCGGGAATCGAGTCTCCCAAGTCATTGGACGGACTTTTGCTGTTCATCAGCTGGCTGCTGGCGGAGCGATATCGAAAGAGTAGAGCTCTACAGCGCCGGAGACGACTCGAGCAACTTAATGCTTTGCCATCGGTACGTTGAGATTCGGGCTTAACTAATGAGCGGCAGTGGCAGAAGAAGCATTCCATCGGCTCCGCACAAACTGTCCCTGTGTGCGCTCATCAGGAGGAACTACTGTAACGCACCTATATTGTTGTTGCCGGGTACAAGTCCTGGCTGTCCATGGCCGATTAACAGGCTGTTGCGGATGGCAAAGTTGGGCGGAGACGAGCTGTCGGGCGGGTTAAAGTTAGGGGAGACATACTGCGGATCGACGTCGGAGAGATCATGCGGTCCGCTGCAGATCCATTTTCCCCCGCTTGGGGCCGTGTCTGTGGGCTTGCCCTGAGCTCCGCCACAATCGTTGTAGTCTTCGGCGAGAATCACTGATGGTTCGTTGCTTCCGAGATAGTTGAAGTTTGACCCATCGTAGATGTTGTTGCGCACGTCGATGTATCCGGTACCAAACGCGCCGCCTTTTACCGTCGCGCCGCGAACGTGCGAAGCGGCTTTGGTACCGAGGTAACCGCGAGTGAGCAGAGCCCATGAGGTTGAGCTGGATGCCCCGCCGACCAGAATATATTCGTTATCGACTTTGACAATGAAAGGTACCTGGAAGCCTGCGCTCGGGACAAAATTGGTCCCGCTGCTAACGGTCATGCTCGTCTGCGTCGCAGTCATTCCAGCGCTGAGCTGAGTGACGGCCGCCGAAGTGCTGCACCAGGGCCCCATTACGCCTGCGGAGCCGGCCCCGTTGGCATACACGGTATTGTTATAGATAAACGCCCTGGTGTTGCAATTAGGGCTGGCAGGACAGGCCTGCCCCCCAGCGCCATTTGCGCTCCATTGGTCAAAGGCGCATATCTGGAAACCGATCGCGGTGTCGTAGGCAATGTTGTTGTAATATTCAACCGACGTGTTTTGATTCCATTCGCCAAGCAGAATGAAAGCGGCCTGGCCTGGCTGACCATAACCGACGGAGACTCCTACATCGACTATATTATCGTGGACGAGCTCAGTTCGCGGGCCCGGTGCATTGGTCGGATTCCAACCTGAACTCTTCGTGTCAACCACTTCATGTCCGCAGCCGGGACCGACTATGTTGCCGGCCACGACAGGTTGCCCGTAGTCACCCTGGATTTCCATGCAGTTGTGGCCACCGACATAGCGCACGATGTTATTGATAAACTTGACGCTATCGCCGGCACACCCGCTCTTGGTGAGATTACAACTGGCTACGTTCACAAAGCTTATCTGGTTGTCATAGTCGTAGTTGCAACTATCGCCACTGCAACCAGTCTTGTCATCGCCCTGGCAGGGACCGTTGCTGTTTGAGCAACCGTTCCCAGAGTTGTGAACGTACATATTTTCAACAGTCCAGCCAGGCATACCTGGTGTTGTGCTGGTCTCCCCCGAATAACCAATCAGCAAGTTCACCCCTGAGTATTTGGCATGCTTACACTCAAAGCCGACTCCATAACCTAGCGTAATATATTTTGCTGTCGTCACGTTGGCGGCAAAGCAGTGATTTTTGATATTGTTCTCGTCAAAAACCGGTCTCGGGCCGTTGCCGTAGGTACCTACAATTGTAGGTTGGCTCGGTGAATATCCGATTGCATTAATGAAGTCGAACTCTTGACCCGTCCAAGTATCGCCCTGTTTGAACAAAACAGCCGTTGGCGTGGTGACGGCTTTGTTCACGAAGCTCATGGCCTTTGAGACCGTTTTATATGGGCTTTGGACGGTTCCGGCGCCGGAATCGCTCCCATTGGCAGCGAAGTAGTAACACGTGTATCCCCCAGGGCACGACGGCGAGAAATCAGCGTTCAGCTCGAGACCATGCGCTATATACAGGTGCTGAGATGGTACCCACAGTACCTCGATAGTGTCAGTGCAACCATTCGTCCTACAGACGGCAGCTCCGTGTGGCTCGGCGCCGCCGGTCCAAATCAGGCGGGTTTTCTTCGCAGACTCTAAATGCCAGTGAAAGGTCGGGCCAGTAGCGGGTTGTGTCAGGGTCAAATCAAGCAAGCGATCTCCTGTCTCGCTACCGCAAGCCAGCGTTAAAGTGGAGTTGGCCGCAAGTTGCCAGTGGTGCCATTGCTGCACGCAGTGCTTGCCGGTCAACGTTGTGCTGCGATTAAGCGCGGTTGGGATCAAGGCGGCTCCGAGCGGCCGCCCGAATAGGAAAAACATTATAGCAATGACGGCTCCCAGCGTGCGCTTGCGGAAATGTAAACTGCCCATCGATCTAAATACCTCCATACGCCTAAGCCGCCGTGCGGTCAGGGGCTCGAATCGAGTTGATATTCTGCCGTTCCTGGGTTGGCATGGTCCGCCCTCCCGCGCCGAGCAGAAAGGCTGGGCGAGGAGTTGACAAAGGCGAATCGGGGCCGGGTGAGAGGATTCATTTTTGGTGTGACATATTTACTGCTGTTCTGACCGTGCTGGTCTGGGGCCACAGGGCTTTTATGAGACTCGAGGGCCGCCTCGAAAACAAGCTTGAGCTGCTGATGCTTGAAGTGAATTTGCCGTTTGTTCAGCGCCACGCCCATACATTAGTTAGATCCAGTCAGTCGACGTGCTGAACGGGTGATGTGGGCATCCCTTGCGCTCAGCAACGCACCGCGCCGTGGCGACGAGTGAAATTTCGTCGGCACGCTGAGCTCGGAAACAGTTCAAAACCTCGTGACTCGAGACCTGCTAAGTTTTCGCGGTGTATCCAATGTGGCTTATGCCCAAGGGAGAGCAGATGAGTCATGAATTGAATTTCTGGATAAGCCTGACTGCAAACGCCCAGGAGCTGGTTGATTGAACGGCTCTGAGGTTTTCTGCTCGATGTGCTCTCAACAATATATTGAGCAAACTGAGTCACCGCATTTGAGTTGAGTCACTCCTCTGGCGACGGATCGAGTGAGACACCAATGAACCAGGAGCGAGTCGCCTGCAAATAACGAGAACGTCGATCTCCGAATTTGAAGTAACGCGTTTCTATCTTTGTCAGTGCATTGCGCAGGAAACCGGAGTCTACGTGGATCGGGACGATCCTCCGTGCGCTTTTGTCATAGCGTGGCTTGCGCAGACTACGCCCTGAGCAGTAGGGCCCCGGATTCGCCGCTATCTTCAATCGTTCATCGGCGGTGAACCCGATGGCTTTCGGATGGAGCGCACGAACGGATTGATCCAACGCAATGGATCCCGGCGATGAATCTGAGGCTTAAGCGGCGCGGAGAAAGATTGGGGGCATGACTGGGACAATTGATACTAGCTTGTTTGGTGCCTCGTTTTTGAATAGGCGGCTTTAACACATCCTTTGAGAGGGAGGAACAGGGTGTGGTCTGCTTCGAGCTTAGCTCTGGCGACAGCCAGCCGTTAGGGATGAGCTCACTTCCTTGGTGATGCCGCCGGTGTCGGTTGAGGCCTTGTGGTGTCGGAGTAGAGTCGGTTCACCGTGTTTTCCAGATCGGTCGCGGTTTGGAGCGGGATTTGGTAGACGGCCGGGTCAGCTCCCGCCGTGGCGTAGGCGAAGTTCTGTTTCTCCGGTTTCTCTGTCTCTTCGAGATCCGAGTTCAGGTTTTTGGGTTTGATGGTGATCTCCATCTTTGACACCCGTAACAGCCCCAATTCCTTTCCGTCTTTCGAGTAGGCGGTCAGCGTCAGCGTTGGCTTTACCATGCCATAGCGGTCGGGATGCGTCATAGGATTCTCGACGATTCGGTCAGCTTTGAAACTATGGAGCTGATCGAGCAGACTTTCCGCGACCAAAGTTTCCGCCGGTGCGGACTTGTCATTGCTCGTAATGCTCCACTTGTTACTGCCGCTTCGAGCAAGCGTCTCGCTGAATTTGGGAGAATTAATGACTATGTGGTCAACTTTTGAACGGTCCAAGCCCAGGACAGTTTTATCGCGCAAATCGTCGAAATTCTTGTTGAGCGCGTTGAAGACATAGTTGTCGACAGTGATCACAGGTTGGTCGCTCCCTTCACCGCGACGGGCGTATAACGTGCCTTTCTCGGGTTGGGGTAGCTTGAAGCCGAAGAGCAGCGACTCCTGAGAACGCGATTTACCTCCATAAAGGACTAGCTTGAAGGAGGGATTGCTCAGACCGTACTTGGACAGATCGGACGGGTTGTCATCGATGAACTCGGCAATCCGTGCATTGCTGACCGTATCGAGCAACTGCTGTACCGCGTTGTTATCAGCGGCATACGGTTTTGGCTTCGTAATGGTCCATTGGTCGCCTTTCTTCTTCAATTGCAACGGGTTGCCATTGCCGCTGTCGAGTACAACTTCTTGGACTTCGTCGGGCTTGAAGCTGATGAGCGTGCGTGGACGCAGATCATCGACTGATTTTTCAACCTCCGAAGGGAAAGTATTGGCGACCAGCAGGATTCCGGGACGCTGCGGACTCTTGATATATGAAGAATTCCCCACCGGCGTGTCCTTGCCGACCATTATGGTCGGAAGTACGTGATGATCTTTGGTGGTGACGATAACATTAACCGCAGGATTCTTTAGGCCGAACGGAGCCAGATCGCCAGGAGTCTCATTAATCGTGCCGGCGATCTGCAGATTTGCAATCGCGTCGGCCATATTATCAGCGGTGGTTTGATCAACTTCCCCGCGGATGGGTTGCACGAATCGCCAGCCGGTACCACTGCGCTCGATGATTATGTCGCGGTTGGTCGACCGTAGTTCAATCCGTTGAATATCGCTCGCCGCGATCTGATTTAGCTTAGGATTCGGTTCGGAAGGTTGGCGCGACAGGTAATATGCGTAGCCGCCAATAATGACCAGCAAAGCAACCGTGACAATCGTCTTCCACGCTTGCAACACCTACTTGCTCACCCCTTAAGTGTTACGGCAATGCCTTTAACATACCTTTGCTGGGTTGTTTCACCTTTCCCACTTATTCGGGGCCAATTGCGGCGCTGCTCGCAAATGACCAAAAAGGATCACCTTGAGGCAACCGTGCCGTTTCCTACCTTGGTTGCTGCGGGACATAGACGGTTCACGGTCAATCGAACAGGCGTGGGTCACGCGCGACGCTCCCACCAGACGGCGATCCCAACGATAAGCAGTAGCTCCGGAATTAGAAGCACCGATAGAACGAACACCGCATCGAACTGGGCTATTGTCAGACTGAATCGAGATGCGCGCAAAGTGCGCGGTCGAATCGAAATCGCATTGACCTGACCGGCAAGCCAATCGATGCTGTTCATTATGAAATCACGGTTGAAGAAATTTTCGATATATTGATTGCCGGCAAAGTCGGTGTCGCCGAACACCACCAGACGCGCTGTCCCCTTTCCTCGCTTTAGCTGGTCAAGGTTGGCTTCGACCGCTGCTGCAACGGTCACCGGTCCTTTAATGTCCCCGTGGCCAAACTTCGCGGTCTGTTTCTGAAAGATCCCGACGAGATCGGTTTCCGCCCACGACGTATCGGAGGTCCTCGCCAGAGGTGTGACAATCAGACCGGGCTTCGGCGATGTGGTGGTATCCAGGGAGCGGGTCATGGGAAATACCGTCTGTTTGTCGAAGGAAGCCGTAATTGGATGCGGTAGGTAAGAGGTCACCATCGGGTTAAGGCCAAGTGCGGGGCCGGCAAAAAGCCGCACGACTTGGTCGACTACGATGTCGTTTCCAGCTGTAACCCCCCAATCGCTCACCAGCTTTTGCAGAGCCGTCTGATTGACAGAACCGTCAGGCCGCGGCGGCTGGAACATCACCAGCGCGCGTCCACCATGGTTCAAATAGCTATTGATTGAATCGACCACATGGGGCACCAACGGCCGGGTTGGTCCTGCAATAACCAACACAGCGCAGGAAGTGGGGACCCTGGCCTCGGTTACCAGATTGACTTTTTTGAGCTCGTAATTCTCGCCCTCGAGAGCCTTTCGGAATTCAGCAAAGCCGTTGGGATTTTCGGCGTCGTCCGGGTCGGCTTCACCTTCACCCGTAGTGAAGCAAACCTGTTTAGAGCCGGTGCTTATGAGTTTCAAAATACCGTTGGTGATCGCCTCCTCGGTCAGCTCGGTGACGTTAGTGCCCTCACCCTTATCGCCTCCATATTGTAAATGCGTCGTGTTCATTGTGGTAACTTTGAACCGTTCGGCGATCTCCGGATGACGATTAGGATCGATCAGCTCATAACTGATTTTCGGTGAGGCGTAAGCGTACTCCTGATACAACGCTTCCGCAGTCGGGCTGTGGCCTTCCTGGACGAAGCCATACATTTTTAGTGGCTTTTTTAAATTTCTTACGACATTTACCGACTGCGGCGAGAGGCTGAAAACTTTTTCAACAGTCAGATCAAACTGGTATGGGTAGCGTTTGGCCAAATAGTTAATTGCGATTAGTACGCCAACGAAGGCCGCCGAATAGAGCGCGGCATTCGCCCCATAACGCGTGCTGCGGCTGCCGGCCAGCTCGCTAAGCCGGCCCCAACTGCTGGTGAGCCAAGCGACAAGGGCGAACGTACCGCCGATCAGGTTGACAGAAATGAAGAGTCGTGCGACCCCACCGCTGGTTAGAGCGTAGCCAATGATGCCGAAAGCCAGCAGAACCAGACCGAGCAAGCCGGTCAGCGCTGATGTCCGTTTCATCGTTACTTACCGGCGCACTCTGTCGTTCCGCCAGCTGATGAGAGGCCGCGAGGGTGCGCTGTTTCCCAAGCTTATGGTGTTCGGATTTAACACTTTCTAGGGGAGTGAACCTCGACTAGTTTGCTCTGCACGGTGTTGTCTCTTCAACGCCAGCGGGCCGATTCAACCGACCGTTGTGTTAGAAAAAGCGCGACAACGGTCACACTCAAAAAGAAGATAATGTCGCTTGTGTCAATCACACCGCGAACCATTGTTGAGAAATGATCCGGCAGGGAGAGGTATTTCATCAGCGCCCAGACCGCGCCGCCGCCGGATTCCGCCGGCCACGAAATCACATAGAGCAATATCAGAAGGCCGAAGGAGCTGACCGCAGCGATGATTTGATTTTGCGTCAACGAGCTGGTGAATAATCCCACGGCGACAAACGTAATTGCCAGCAAGGCGAGGCCCAGGTAGCCGGCAAACATGACCCCTACCTCTGGATTGCCGAAGATCATCAGGATCAATGGGAAGATCCACGCCAATGCGATCATGATTAACGTGAAGCAAGCGGCAGCGATAAACTTGCCGGCAACAATCTCACCGGTGCGGACGGGTGCCGTCAGCAGCAATTCATAGGTGCCGGTACGCTTTTCTTCCGCGAAGACCCGCATCGTCAACGCAGGCATTACGATCACCAGGACGATCGACAGATCGTGCAACAGTGGGTCAATGACGCGGGTGTTGAGGTTCATGTTTTGTAACTGCTGCTGCTGGCCCATCATCTGAATGAGCTGCACCATCTCGTCGAATTGACGCAGCAGCGCGAAAAAGAACCAGCCGGCGAGCAACAAAAAAACGGTGAGCACAACGTAAGCGACCGGCTGGACGAAATATCCTTGCAATTCCTTGCCGGCTATGACGAGCGTGTTCCTCATCGTTTAAAACCTGGCGGAATGACCAGCACCGACTTCTTCGAGAGTCTCCTCCGCGCTGCCCTCGCCGCCACCGCTCTCCTTGGCAATCGCCTGAAGGAAAACTTCTTCAAGTGAGGTGCCCGCCGGGATGTCCGAGAGTTGCTCCTCGAGCACCAGACGGCCATCATTTATGATTACGACGCGGTCGCAGATCTGCGAGACCTCGGGCAGGATGTGGGTCGACAGTACTATCGTACGTTTCCCCGCGAGACTCCTGATCAATTCGCGAATCTCATGAATTTGTCGCGGATCGAGCCCGATAGTCGGCTCGTCGAGCACGAGTACCGGCGGATCGTGGATTAGAGCCTGGGCGAGCCCCACACGTTGACGATAACCCTTCGACAGTTGACCGCAGATCCGGCCCGCCATCGAAGTAAGCCCGCAGACATGCATCACGTGTTCAACGGCATTGTCGAGCGCCGCGCGTCTAACGTTGCGGAGTTTTGCTACAAAGCGCAGATAAGCCTCGATGCGCATGTCGCTATACAGTGGCGGAATCTCGGGCAGATAGCCTATGCGGCGCCGTGCTTCGAGTGAATTGGCGAAGATGTCCAGTCCGTCGATTAGGACCGTACCCGAAGTCGCCGGCATGTAGCCGGTGATGATGCGCATCGTGGTCGTCTTGCCGGCACCATTAGGACCGAGAAAACCGAGGATCTGGCCGCTTTCAGCTTTGAATGAGATTCCAGAGACCGCGACGAAATTGCCGTAAGTTTTCGAGAGATCCTTAACCTCGATCATTACTCGATGCCTGCCGTGACCGGCGACGCGAACCTACTATTGTGGACGATCCCCGCAGCCCAATATTCAATGACGGAGACTAGTTAAACGACGCCCAATCAGCGTGTCAATATAATGGCTCTCGGGTTCTCTTCCGCTAAACCATCAGCGCCGCCTTGCATCGGAAGAGTCGCGGACCCATCAGCCGGATTTGGGCGCTAAGCGGAATGACCCAATGCCCCTGGTTTGTGTCCCTGGGCATGGCCTCGCGCGAGGCAATACCATTGCGTCTCATTGCCATCCTTGGGTGAAAGCTCCCTTCGACAATACAACTCGGCTATGGTTTCCACTCAACTGCTGCTTTGGTCACGCCACTGTGCCTCGGTTCGAGTTTAATCTGCCAATGTCTGACTCGGAGCAGCCTATGCCGATTAATCTCGGCTCCTGCCACTGCCAGAAATGGTGTGCGCTGGAGCGGTGTAAAGCGCGATTGAGCGATTCATGGAACCCAAAGAAACGGATTGTTAACAATGCGCCGGGAGGGCGGTGTATAAGGTTGGGCGAGCCGGGTGTTTCGCCTCTCAACGGCTTTCGCAAATAGCCGCCGTTGGCTACTGTGGTTTCGGTGTCCTGGGTCGACGCTGCGCGGCAGCATCATGTCAGAGACGAGCGCTTATGGTTGAGGAACGGCCGACACTTTACTTGATCGATGGGTCCGGTTACATCTTTCGGGCTTTCTATGCGCTGCCTCGCCTGAGCAACTCTCGCGGCTTGCCTACCAACGCGACTTACGGGTTTATTCGAATGCTTCTCAAGCTCCTGAAGGAGGCGCGGCCCACGCATCTGGCGGTGATCTTTGATTCGGCTCAAAAGACGTTTCGCGACGAGTTGTTTGACTCCTACAAGGCCAACCGGGTGGAGACCCCCAGTGATTTGGTGCAACAGATTCCCTACATCTACCGAGCAGTGGATCAGTTCCGCATTCCACGCCTGGTGATCGATGGGTATGAAGCGGATGACGTCATCGGGACGCTGGCTGTTCGCGCTGCTCGTGATGGCTTCAACGTCGTTATTGTCACGGGCGATAAGGATTTTATGCAACTCGTCTCACCCCACATTACTTTATGGGACACGATGCTTGGGAAGCGAACCGGGCTGCGCGAAGTGCGAGATCGTTTTGGAGTCGAGCCGCGCGCCCTGGTCGACGTGATGGCGCTGATGGGGGACTCAATCGATAACATCAAGGGTGTTCCGGGGGTAGGTGAGAAAACCGCCAGTGCTCTGATTCGGAATTACGGCTCGCTTGAACAGCTGTTCGCTGGGCTGGGCCAGCTCGAGCAGACCAAAATCCGGGGAGCCAAAAAACTCGCTGCCACCCTCGCCGAACATCAAGCCGATGTCGAACTCGCGCGCAAGCTGGTACGAGTCGACACGGATGTTGCACTCGACGTCGAGCCCAAGGATCTCGCTTGGCCGGGAATTGACGAAAGAGGCGTGGCTGACCTCTTGCGCGAGCTCGAATTCGACTCACTTTTGAATGAGTTAACCCCTTCGGCGCAGGAGTTGCCCCGGGCGGCTCTCACTGAAGAGGTCGTGGCGGACCGCGAGACGTTACCCACCATAGTTGACCGATGTGCGCGAGCGACCCGTATCGCGCTGCATATAGATGCCGATGATTCCGACCGGCATAAATTAAAGGTCAAACCCGCGGATGAACCGCGTATCTATCTTTTCGGTAAACAATCAATCCCCGCTGCCGCAGCCCTCCTTACAGGTACTTCGCCACCTAAGGTCTGCCATGACCTGAAACGGCACATCAGGCTATGCCGCGGCTACGGTATCGAGTTGGCCGGGGTCGACTTCGACACGATGCTGGCGGGCTTTTTGATAAATCCCGGCAAACCTGAGCCCTCGATTGTCGATCTGTATCATGAACATTTGGCGCCGTTGGGAGGAAGTGCTGCGGTAGGTTCTGACGCAGCGGTAGTCGAGGCTTTGCGTCAAACACTCGAACGGAAACTTCGTGACGACCAGCTTAACACTCTGTTCCATGAAATTGAGTTGCCGTTGGCGCGGGTGCTGGCGGATATGGAGACTGCCGGTATCGGGATTGACGGCGAAGCCCTGAAGGCGATGTCGGCCGAGTTTGCCCATCAGTTAGCGCGACTTGAGCAGGAATGCTACGAGCTTGCGGGCCGCGAGTTCAATCTCAATTCACCGATCCAGTTGCGTGAAATCCTTTTCGGTCACCTGCGGTTGTCGGTTAAAGGTTTAAAAAAGACCAAGAGCGGCTATTCCACTGACGCTGACAGTCTTGAGAAGCTTGCTGCCGTCCATCCAATGCCGCGCAAGTTGCTCGAATATCGGGCTCTGGCCAAGCTCAAATCCACGTACAGTGATGCATTACCCCAGCTCATCAACTCATCCACCGGCCGAATTCATACGCAGTTTCACCAGGCTCTGACTGCAACCGGCCGGCTCAGCTCAAGCGACCCGAATTTGCAGAATATTCCGACGCGTAGCGAGGAAGGCCGACGGATTCGACGCACCTTTGTGCCGGAGCCCGGCTACGTTCTGCTGTCAGCCGACTATTCACAAATCGAACTGAGAGTACTGGCACATTTGTCTGGCGAGTCCACTCTGATAGAGGCGTTTGATCGGGGCGAAGATATTCACACGCGCACTGCTCGGGAGATCCTTGGCGACGACGGCGTGCTTGACAGCGAAGCGCGACGACTGGCAAAGGTCATCAATTTCGGAATTATTTACGGCATGGGTCCTCAGCGCCTTGCCAACGAGTTGGCCATTCCTCTAGGTGAGGCCACAGACTACATAAGGCGATACTTCGAGCGATTACCAGCGGTGCGCACTTACGTGGAGCAGACGGTCAAGAATGCACGCGAACTTGGGTACGTCTCGACGATGTACGGCCGCAGGCGCTACCTGCCAGAGCTTAATGGACCCGATGGTGGCGCCCGGGCTCAGGCAGAGCGGATCGCGATCAATACCCCTATTCAGGGCAGTGCAGCTGACCTCATCAAGCTCGCCATGGTGCGGCTGCACGCAACGCTGGCCCGCGAGCACTTACCGGCGAGGATGGTGCTGCAAGTTCACGATGAGTTACTGCTCGAGGTGGAACGCTCGCATTTGGAGGTGGTCAGTCGAATTCTGGCACATGAGATGGAGAGGGTCGCCGAATTGCGGGTGCCATTGAGGGTCGAGCTCAAATATGGCCCCAACTGGGGTGATCTGCGCCCCCTCGGCTCCAGTGAGCCGCCGCTAGTTCAGTCGAGCGACACAAAAGCGCCTGAATCAACGTTTAAGAATCAGACTTGAATTTCTCCCTTTCACGACCGTCCAATCCTTTTGAGTAAAGAATCCGGGCCGGCAGGCGACGAAACTGAACTCATTCGGAGGGCAACACGAGGTGATCGCGAAGCCTTTGGTGTCTTGGTGGAGCGCTACCAACGGCGCGTAATCGGGGTAGCACTTGCGGTGGTACACAACCAGGAAGACGCCTTGGAACTGGCGCAGGAGACGTTTGTCAGAGCGTTTGAGAACCTCCGCAGCTTCGAGTCGCGTTCGAGCTTCTCGACCTGGCTTTATCGTATCGCGGCAAACTTGGCGATTGACTTCCGCCGCCGCGAGCGGCGGCATACGTTTGTCCGGGGCGAGGAGGCTGCCATAGAAATCGAGCGCCTGCCAAATACGGACAGCGATACTTTCGCCGAATTTTCCCGCGCTGAGCTGAATCGTCGCTTGCGTGCTGCCCTCGACGAATTGACGCCTGAGCATCGAGCAGTGATACTGCTGCGAGAGGTGGAGGGCCTATCGTACGATCAAATCAGCGATATGTTACAGTGTCCTCGCGGTACCGTAATGAGCCGATTGCATTATGCGCGCAATCGCCTGCGAGCGATTCTCAAGAGCGCTGAGCGGAATTGAAAGTGATGGCTGCGTGCGCCCAGGTACAACTCTTACTCGGGCCCTTTGATGACGGTGAGCTGGAACCTCACGAAATGGAGGAAGTCGCCCTTCATATCGTGAGTTGCAATGAATGCAAAGCGGCTCTTGACGACTATCGCTCGTTAGGAGTCGCACTGCGCGATTGCCTGGAGTTGCCCAACACTGACGGTTTCACGGCGGCGGTATTGAGCCGCATTGAACGGATTCCGCAGCCCTGGTGGGCGCGCTGGCGGGCTTTTCTCGATGCATCTGGAGAGCATGTTGCCGCTGCTGTATCCTTGGTAGCAACGGGCGCCTTGGCTGCATTGTTAACGGTATGGCTGGTAGCTCCGTACGCGCATCATCTTTTTCATCGCGCCCAAAACGTCAGCGCAGCGGCGCCGCGCGATGGCCATGATGACCTGGCCTCAGCCATGCCCGAGACTGCAGATGCGGGAATAGCTTTGTCGTCGGATCAACCTAAGCCTGCGATGCTCGCGCTCTCGAACGATCCCACGACCACCGTGATCTGGGTGCCCAACCAACCATAAGTATGAGCCAACCGGGTCCTAGCTCGCTGCTTCTGTGTGCCTTGGTTTTGTTGCCGTTAACGATGCAAAACAGGGCGGAAGCTCAGTGCGACAGTCCCGTGCTCAGCATTCACGTCGACTCGATTTTTGCACGTGTGACCGGCTCTGACATCGACCAGCGTTTGGGTCGGGAGACAGGACGGCTGCAAGCCCTATTCGACTACGGATCCTATCGCTTATTGCGCACCGAGGAGGCTGACACGTCCTGTGGCCAGGAAGTGGCCTTCATTTTGCCGGTTCAGCGGGTTTTGCATGTCAGACCATTAGCGACTCACGGTAATTCGGTGGCTCTTGATTTGGCCTTGTTCGCGGGTGCTCGAGCCCTACTGCGTCAGCAACTCAAGATCTGGAAGGGAGGGCTGCTGGTCTTCGTCGTATCGCAAAATCCTCAGGATGCCTACATTACGAGCCTTACTGTTGATACACCTCAAGGATTTTCGGCGAGAGAGCCCGCAGGCACCGCCACTGGGGTTGCGAGCCCTTGGCGCGGGACCAAGGGTCACGATTAGATTGCCGCCTGTCGATCATTCAGCTCTCTGCAATCACGTAGGCGATGGCAAATGTGGCGGTATGGCTGAGACTCAGATGGAAACGGGCAACATTGGCGCTGCGAGCGAATGCGGCTGCTTTGCCGTGCAAGACCACTGTCGGCGCCTGGCCGCGAGCTCGGAGGATTTCGATTTCTCCCCATCCGACATATCGGTTCCACCCTGTCCCTAACGCTTTCATCACGGCCTCCTTGGCGGCAAACCGTGCAGCATAGCTCTGATATCGAGGGCCCTCACGCGCTTCACAGTAGGCGATTTCCTGTTCAGTGAAAACGCGCCGGCGAAAGCGACTGCCAGTGGCTTGACGAGTAAGAGCGCGTTGCACTCGTTCGACCTCTATTATATCGATCCCAGTGCCGACGATAGCCATGTTGTCGATAGAGTGTGCCTCTAGGTGATGGTTGCTGCCGGAGTTCGTTGACTTGGAGTTGTTGTGGACGGTTTATCCCGTGTTTTGGCCACGACAATTCTGGTTTTCGGTCGCCGATCAGGCAAGCCTTTGCCACAAAGCTCATGTCGGAGGGTAGTCAATGGCCCAACTCAAGACTACAGTTAACAAGGCAAAATGTATTGCCAGCCAGGATTGTGTTCAAACTGCTCCTGGGGTGTTCCAGCTCGACGACGAGGGCAAATCGGAGGTGTACGACCAAAGAGGGGCACCGGATAGCGTCATCCTGGCTGCGGCGCGGGCCTGTCCGGCGAAAGCCATTATCGTCGTCGATGAACTGACGGGTACCCAATTGTTTCCACCGCCCAAGAAATAGCCATCAGCGCGGCCGGCACTTTAACCGGTCCCAGCGAATGGCCGTCGCAGATTAATGAGCGCGATACCGCGGAAAGTCCGCCGCCGACGCTATCCGGGGGAGCTGGTGGTGGAGCAAACCCGCAACGCAAAATTAGTCGACGCGATGATCGCCGCGGCGGGTGTTACGATCGCCGAGATCGGTTCTGCGGATGACTGTTTTCTGGCCGCCTTTGAGGGCGACGATCCGGTTGGAATCGCTGGCCTGGCCACGGAGGTCGACGCCGCGCTCCTGTTTATTCTATTTGTTGTTCCGGGTAGGCGCCGTCGCGGAGTCGGGGCTCGTTTACTTGCCGGTGTGCGGGAGGCAGCACAAGCGCGCGGTGTGCGAAGGCTCTATGCAGTTGCTCTGGAATCATCGGTTGATTTCTTTTGGCGGTCTGGCTTTGCGTCGGTTAACCAGTCGGAAATGGTTGAGACCTTCAGCTGGACGTCAACGTGGCCGCAGACGGGGTGCGGATCTCAGGGATACAGCGTCCTGCGGACCGACCTCTCGGCGTAAGCTTTTGGCACAGCGCGAGGCAAGCCACGGTGCAAACAAATGTGCTTAGCCTGAGCGAAGGATTACGAATAGGTTCAGCAGCAATTGCCACGATGCGATAACAAAGCCGATTACTCCAATCGCACCAGTGACCCAGAGTGCCAGCCCGTACTGAGGGGAATGCACCAGACGTGCGAGGCGATGAGTACCGGCTTCTCCCGCCTCGCTGTATTCCGCAATCCGCCGCCTCATCCGGCGATAGAATACAAGACAACTGATCGCGGCGTAGCCAAAAAGTAAGCACGCGAGCAAGGATGTAAGCAGTGCTTTTTCGGCCTCAAGCAAGTAACACCTCGCGGGCGATGGAATCGCAAGTGGTCATCGTATGCTGCGATCTGTAATGATAGCGGAAGCTGGAGCCTAAGGCTGGCGGAACCGAGATTTGTTACCAAAGGGGCCTAACGTTATGAAGATTGGCGTATTCCTGTTACCTTCGGCACAATCAGCGGATCCGGCGATAGTTGCCAAACGAGCCGAAGAACTCGGCTTCGCCTCGTTTTGGGTGCCTGAGCATCCGATTTTGCCAGTACATTGTTCCTCAGGTTACCCAGGCACTCCGGACGGCAGCATTCCACGGCAAGTTGGCATTATTGCGGATCCCTTCGTTGCACTTAGTCGCGCCGCAGCGGTGACCGCAACCATTCAGCTCGGAACCGGCGTCTGCCTGGTGCCGGAGCGCAATCCGTTGTTGTTGGCAAAAGAGGTTGCGAGCTTGGACTATTATTCTGGTGGCCGCTTCATTTTCGGTATCGGTGCTGGGTGGTTAAAGGAAGAAACGGAGATTATGGGGGGCGACTTCGCACATCGCTGGGGTCAAACGCGTGACGCGATCCTGGCAATGAAAGAACTCTGGACGAAGGAGGAATCAGAGTACCACGGCCGGTTTTATAACTTTCCAGCAGTCCGCTCGTTCCCTAAACCTGCCACAAAGCCGCATCCCCCGGTACTGCTGGGTGGGTCTTCAAAGCACGTTTTCCGACGGATCGTAGAATGGGGGGATGGCTGGCTACCGACCGGAGTTCCGCTCGAAGCTATTAAGCGCGGGCGCGCGATGCTCGACGAGTTGGCCACCAAGGCGAGACGAGATCCAGCCTCGTTAACCATCATCGCCTTCGGACAGCCCGGCCAATTCACCAAAGCCGAGGAAATTCAAGCGTTGGAGAACGCCGGTATCTCACATGCGACAATCTGGCTTAGGCGCACAAAGCCTGAGGAGGTACTCGGGGAGCTGGAGGAATTGGCCAAGCGAGTCGTCGGCTGATGCAAGGGTTTGCGAGGCCACGAGCCACACCTGCCATTGCAGTGGTGCGTAACGAGACACGAGGCACGGTTTTGTGCTCTCGAGTCCAAGTCGCGCGTACCGTCCGAGACCGAGCTTGTGGGTTAATCGGCCAACATTTCCTGAGTGATGATGAAGGGATGTTGTTCGAGGCTGAGCCGTTGCTGCCTCTGATGTGGATGCATACGTTCTTCATGCGTTTTCCCATCGACATTGTTTTTCTCGGTCGACGCGACATAGTGATTGGAATTGAGCCTTCGCTACAGCCGTGGCGGTGCTCAGCACTGACTTTTGGTGCCCGCAAAGCATTGGAGCTAAGTGCGGGGGCGGTGAGCAGAACGGGCACCCAAGTGGGCGATACACTGAGATTTGTCTATCGCTAGTTGCGGGTCTCTGGAGCGGACCATGCCAGAATTGAGTTTTTACGAAAAGCGCCGGGAATCGCTAAGGAGTACTTATTTGCAGTCGGCCGACGCTGGCTCACCGGGGGTGCAGACCGCAGGCCTCGATCATCTCGCCCTCATTTGTTCCGATCTGGAACGAACAATCCGATTCTATACCCAAATCCTGGGATTGCGCTTGACCCGGGTGGTGCAGAACCGCGATGAACCAACCTCGACCCACATATTCTTTGATATGGGTGGGGGCAATCAGTTGGCGTTCTTCGATTTTCCCGAACGCGGCAACGAACCGACGGTCCGCGGCATTGGAAGCATGCACCACGTCGCGCTAAAGACGCCACCTGATCAGATGCATGCCATTCAAGCGCGGCTCGACAAGCATCGCATTCCGTACTCGATACACGGCACCGCGGATAAGGGCTCTATCTATGTGCGTGATCCCGATCAAATTCTTATTGAGCTAACCACTGGCTACTAGGTCTTGTCTCTCGCGGTCAGCTCCGGCGCTGGGCGGTCGGGTCAGTCGTTCGAGGGCCACGCGCAGATGATTGCTGACGGGGGCTCATGCCACGGACACTCGGTCCGAGCAAACCCAGCCTCGCACAACCATTCTTGGTGCGTCGTTATACCGCCTGCGACCAAGTCGAAAAGGTCGTAGTCAAGGAAGATGCCGTTTGGAGATAGCACTTTGCGGATAGACCGGTAGCACGCGCGTATCAGGGTAGGCTCTTGGAGGTTGTGAATTGCCAGCCCAGAAACAACCAAGTCGAAAGGCGCGGAAAGCCGGGCGGTCCATTGCGGATCACGCAGGTCAGACATTACGTAGGTTATCTGGCTCTCATGCTGGTGAAGCCGCCGCCGGGCATGTTCAAACATTGGTGCAGAGTAATCCTGCAGGGTCAACTGCGCGCGCGGGAAAATCATCAGGACTTGTTCGCTGACCAGGCCGTAACCTGCACCGACATCAAGCACGCGAATTGGCGCCTCCCGCGCAAACGGCGCCATCCCGATCATCTTTTGCAGCAGTGGACGGCGCTGGTCGTCGCGCGTTACATCCCGCTCGATCCAGTCATTTACGTATTCAGGAGATTGCCAGTCGTGTTCGCCAATCGGCCGGTCGTACCAATCATGGACCGTCATTGTTTAAGCGCCTGCCCGGAAGCTTTGAGCAAATCGGTCACCGCTAATAGAAACTAAACCGGATCGCACCCGCTGAAAATTAGCTGTGACGATGCGGTCTTACTCAGTTCATCACAGCCCTGGGAGCTTGGGGATATCCTTCCAGGCCGAGCGCGCACGACAGAGGTCAAGATATGTCCGCAGCCTGGGGAAATCTTGGTAGCTGAATCCCGCTTTCTCGATGATGTTTAAGACCGGAGTATAAGCGCAATCAACCAGCGAGAAGTCATTGCCCAGCATCCACTTGTGGTCGGTAAGATGGCCGTCAATTATGCCAATCACGCCAGGCAGGGCCTTTTCGCCGCGCGCAATCGCATCCTCATCGGCCGGAATGCCTAATATCCGAGCCGCAATCCTGTTGAAAGCCAAGTCGCCAGCAGGCGGCGAGATATGCTGTGCGAGAAAGAACAGCCAGCGCAACGCGTCTGCGTGCCCGGCTGCGGTACTCGGCCACAGCCGGCCGGTTTTCTCGCCCAAATAGGCAAGAATCGCATGTGAATCCCACAGCTTGAATTCGCCGTCCACGAGTACAGGCACGCGGCCGAACGGATTTATCGCGAGGAACTCGGGGTTGCGCTGCTCACCCTTACCGAGATCGACAGGCACGATTTCGCATTCCAGGCCGAGCTCTCGCAGCGCGAAGGTGACCTTCTGCGGATTTGGTGAGGGAAAGTGATAAAGCTTCATGGCTTTGCCTCCGATGCCCCTTCCCGGTCGCTGACCACCGCATCTAGGCAACTAGTACGGTCGCACTCTGCGATCAAGGATCGTTCGTACGAACTTTACCGACCTTGCCGAGCCAGGCAAAGCGAACCTGCTCACTTTACCTTAGGTGAGGCTGGCCGTTTTGGATACGCAAGCGCGCTTGGAGATTGGCGGATAGTCAATCTCTTAATCCATTCCCTAGCAGGATCCGGTGGCGTTACCGTACTCGTGTCCGGTTGGTAAATCCTGATGGGGGAGTGGTACTGTCAAGTGCGTAAGCTTTAAGTCGCATTACAAAGAGCCTTGAGTTTGGTTCCTCCCACCGCCGCATCCTCATCCTACGGTCCAGAAATGTGCCAAATTGAGGAGATGGCCATGACAGCATATGTCCTCCAGCTTGTGATGGCGGTTGTTTTGGACCTTGTAGTGATGAGTGGATGTGTCGACCTGAAACCTGATCCAGACACCGTCAGTCCAGCAGAGGAGAATCTGTTTGGGGTGTGGATCGGGATCACGATGAACGATTGCAGTCCGGTGCAATCGGACCCTGGACGCTGCCGAGCTGTGGAGCGCATCAGTCTGACAATGCTCCGCCGAGAACGAACGTCCTGGGGATTTTATCGGTGCGCGCCGGGGAATGCCCCGTGCTACAACCATGCCGATCGCGGGCAGATCAAATATCTAGCGCTAAAAGGCAGGATTCTGTGGTTCCGCGTGATGCGAAACGATCACTCCAGCTGTTTGTTTGATACCGTACCGACGGCCGATCGAATGCGAGGAAAGTTCTGGTGCTTTCAGGGCTCCGAACTTGTCGAGCGAGGTTTCTGGCAAGCGGAGCGAGCTTATTGACACTCCGCTTTGTAGCCGGCCGGTTAACTTACCCGGAGAAAGGAGAACAGTAGAGGACGGGCCAACTCTCGTCCCCTGAAATCTCCTCCTTGTTTTCTCTGCTCTGTAGAGGTTCGTTAAATTCGGTGAAGTGCAGCCGCGTGTATGTACGGCGCCCGCGGCGCGGTAGAAAGCTTTAGGCGCCGCTTACCGTTCCGGTTTGTTCCGAGTTTTCAGAAATTATCATGATGCTCTCGCCATTTATGTTCGGCGTGTTCCCGGCGCTCAAATTTTTGCCGAAATTGCCAAGCCGGATGCGGGTTGGCCGCATAAATACGCCTATTATAGACCGGACTCGGCACTGGTACGTTGTACGGATGGTAATGCGGCACAGGCACGTTATAGGCATAATATTGAGGGACTGGTACGTATTCGGGGTAGGGCGCGGCGTAAGCGTGCCGACCATACGCCGGATAATAAGCTTCTTCAAAACAGGCTGACAACGAACTCAGCGCTACAAGTAGACCGAACAGCTTGATCAGGCGGAAAATCTTTGAGTTCATCGCTCTGTACCTCACTCTGAGGTCGGAGCATCTCGTGTGCCGTCGCCGCGATAGCGAAAGATTGAGATGATTGCGACGCTTAAGCGCTGGATGGCAGCAGGCAAAACCTAAATCTCTATACGAAAAAGTTCAACCGCCCTGGAAACCACACGAAAATGGCAACTCGCGGCTCGTTTTTAACGCGATTTGAATGAGGACGCAGTGAAGCTCTCGGTTATCGATCAGGCACCTGTGCCAGCGGGCTTTAAGCCGGCAGATGCGCTCCGTAACACAATTGAACTGGCCCAGCTGGCTGAGCGACTCGGGTATGAGCGCTACTGGATCGCCGAGCATCACGCGATCGAGGCATTAGCAAGCCCTGCTCCCGAAATTATGATCGCCCGGCTCGGCGCCGAAACCTCCTGTATCCGTATTGGCTCAGGCGGCGTTATGTTGCCTCATTACAGCCCCATGAAGGTGGCTGAGGTCTTTCGAGTACTGCATGCCTTGTATCCGGAGCGAGTTGACCTTGGTGTGGGGCGCGCACCAGGTGGCACTCCCTTGGAATCTTATGCCTTGTGGCGCAGCCGGGGTGAGCCGCCGCAATCCGATGATTTCGGTCAACAATTGTTGGAACTGTTGGCGTTTCTCAATCGCAGCTTCCCGGCCAGCCATCCCTTCAGCCGAATAAAACTTTCACCCGAAATGCCGGGTGGTCCTGAGGTCTGGTTACTCGGTTCCAGCACCTGGAGTGCCAGTGCTGCGGCCCAGCTCGGGTTGCCATACGCATTCGCCCATTTCATTGACCCGACGCCAACCCGCCGCGCCATCGAGCATTATCGTTCGCATTTCAAGCCGCGAAACGGCGGCCCGTCCCAGCCACGAACCATACTGGCCGTTGGTGCCTTGTGTGCGGACACTCAGGAAGAGGCGGAACGGTTGATTTCGAGTGCTCGGTTGTTTCGACGTCGGATAAGACGTGGGGAATTAGGTCCTATACCAACGCCGGAAGAGGCTATACGGGAGCTTGGTCGCTCGATTCCATCACAGGGTCAGTCGCTTAAGCTCGCCGAAGCCCACGAGTCCGACCATCGAAACCACGAGTCAAGCCAGGCGGAGGCTCCTGAATTTCCGCGTTATACCGTTGGAACGCCCGACCATGTTAGAGACCGACTTCTTGATATGGCTTCCGCCCTACAGGTGGACGAATTGATGGTCGTGACCATCGTGCATGGTCACGAAGAACGAAAACGTTCTTATCAACTTTTGGCAAATGCCTTCGGTCTGAAGCCCCGATAGAAGATTTGGGAAGCCCGTAAAAAATGTCCATTTAATGGGCTCGCGGCTTGCCGCGGGCAGCTCAAGCGCGCCCAATGCGCCGGACAGTTGCTTCAGCTTTTCGCGGTTGGTTCGAGGATCGAACTTTCATAGAATCTCTACGCCGAAGGTTATAACTGGTCAGGGTGCCACCTTGGAGCTGAGTAAAACATTTGATGCGAAGTCGGCAGAAGAACGATGGTTTCAGCTTTGGATTGATCGCGGTTATTTCAAGGCCGACCCGAGCCGTTCCGGTCCGGTGTTTTCGATTGTTATTCCACCGCCTAACGTTACCGGAGCTCTGCACCTGGGTCACGCACTCAACGGTACGCTGCACGATATAATCGTACGAGCGCGGCGCATGCAGGGTTACAACACCTTGTGGCTGCCCGGCACCGATCACGCCGGGATCGCGACCCAGAACGTAGTCGAGCGCGAAATTGCCAAGGAAGGTAAGACTCGTCATGACTTGGGGCGAGAGGAATTCGTCAAACGAGTATGGCAGTGGCGTACAACGTACGGTAGCAAAATTCTTGACCAATTGCGTCGATTAGGATGCTCGTGCGACTGGAGCCGCGAGCGCTTCACACTGGACGACGGACTCTCACGGGCAGTTACCAAGGTCTTCGTTCAGCTCTACAACGAGGGCCTTATCGAGCGCGACTATCGCTTGATCAATTGGTGCCCACGGTGCGAGACAGCGCTTTCAGACTTGGAGGTTGATCACAAAGAAACTTTAGGGAGTCTCTGGTACATCCGCTATCCGCTCGCTGATGGGTCGGGGAGCATCACCGTTGCTACGACCCGTCCCGAAACGATGCTTGGCGATACAGGAGTTGCCGTCAATCCGGACGATCAGCGTTTTAGCCATTTAGTCGGACGGGTTGTCAGGCTGCCGCTGGTCGGCCGCGCGATCCCAATCATCGCCGATAGTTGCGTCGATCCGGAGTTCGGTACCGGTGCAGTAAAGATCACCCCAGGCCACGACTTTAACGATTTCGAGATCGGTCGGCGTCATAATCTTGCACAGATTTCGGTGATGGACACGCGCGGGTTGATGAATGCCCAGGCAGGTTCATACGCCGGCATGGCGCGTGACGCCTGCCGTCAAAAGATTGTGGCAGATCTTACCCGTGAAGAGCTTTTGGAGCGCGTTGAGCCGCATCGGCACACACTCGGGGTTTGTTCGCGGTGCGACACCGTGGTCGAGCCGATGCTTTCCCATCAGTGGTTCATGCGCATGACCAAGCCCGATGCGAGCGGCCAGTCAATTGTGGGCCGGGCTATCGCGGCGGTGGAACAGGGCGATACAAAGTTCTTTCCCAAACAGTGGGAAAACACCTATTTCGCCTGGATGCGCAACATTCAGGACTGGTGTATATCGCGCCAACTCTGGTGGGGCCATCGGATTCCGGCCTGGTGGTGCGAGCGTTGTCCTGACGCTCAACCCATCGTTGCCGAAGGCCGCCCGTCCGCTTGTCCGCATTGCGGGAGCGGCGACTTGCGCCAGGATGACGACGTGCTCGATACCTGGTTTTCTTCGGGTCTATGGCCCTTCAGCACTTTGGGGTGGCCCGAGCGGACCGCCGACCTTGAAACGTATTATCCAACCACACTGCTCATCACGGCGTTCGATATCATTTTCTTTTGGGTCGCGCGCATGATGATGTTCGGGCTGAAAGTGAACCCCTTGAATGCCTCCAAACCTGGCGGCGCGGTTCCCTTCAAGCACGTCTATATCACGCCGCTCGTGCGCGATGCACAGGGCAAGAAAATGACGAAGTCGCGCGGCAACGTGGTCGATCCCCTTGAGATCATGAACCGATACGGCACCGACGCGGTGAGGTTCACCCTGGCTCAGCTGACCGTGCAAGGGCGTGATCTGGTGCTCTCCGATGAGCGACTGGCGGCCTCACGAGCGTTCGCGAATAAAATCTGGAATGCAGCACGATTCGTGCTGATGAATCTCGACGGTGCGCCCCAGCCGCTCGAGCAGGTTGAGCAGTCTGACCTCACCTTAGTTGAGCGGTGGATTCTTAGCCGGCTCAACGCGACAATCGATTCCGTAACGTCGTCAATAGACGCATATGAATTCAATCTAGCTGCGTTAGCGCTCTATCAGTTCATTTGGCACGAGTTCTGTGACTGGTATATCGAGCTGTCGAAGGAGGCGTTGAAATCGGGCGGTCACCGCCAAGCCGCGGCGCGTTTCGTGCTGGTCCGGTGTTTCGATCAACTGCTGCGTCTTCTTCATCCGTTTATGCCGTTTATTTCAGAAGAAATTTGGCAGTCGCTGCGGGCCTATTTGCCACCACAGAACCTTAGTGCGCATCTGGCGGTTGCGTCGTGGCCCAAGCCCGGCGATGGGCAACTGCTTAGCTGGCACGAGGCCGAGGCTATGCAGCGCTGCATTACTACCGTCCAGACAATCAATTCGTTGCGTTCGCTTGTCGGTCACCATCCCGGGCAGCGGGTCAGAGCCGTTCTCAGGCCGGCCGAGAATGGAGCAGCGGATGTTGAGCTCTGGAACTCTTATGTGATGACGCTGGCAAAGATTTCCGAATTCCGGATAGAGCCGGCTTCCAAAGCTCGCCCCGAAGCGATGGTGTTTGCCCCTTTGACCCAGGGAAATCCTGCTGCCGGCGCCTCCGTAGCGACCTGGGGAGAAGTCGGGATCGAGACGCCGGCTGAGTTTGATTTTCAAAAGGCTCGCGACATGTTGCAAAAGCGTCTAAACGAGGTTCGCTTGCATTTGGATCGCAACCAGCGCCGCTACGACGACCCGGATTTTCGTGCTAAGGCTGACGCGGCAACGGTCAACGAGATCGCTGATCGGATCGAACAGTTAAAGGTGCAACAGAGCCTTTTGGAATCGCAGATCGAGTTGATTCACTGATTCTTTTTGAACATATGGAAATTCTTCGCCAACTCGATCTGACCTCGCTTATCCGCAACGCCCTTGCCGAGGATATCGGTCAAGGGGACCTCACCACTGCGGCGATATTGGATACCGATCATCGAGGCCGGGCCGAGATCACCGTCAAAGACCGGAACGAGGTTGTCTTCTGCGGCGGTTTTATGTTTGAAAAGGTCTTCACGCTGACCGGCGCGGAACCGCGAATCATCTCGTTAGCGCCAGAGGGCGCAATACTGCCGCAGCGAGCTACTGCCCTAGAGGTTGAAGGGCGACTCGCCGGTTTGCTGATTGGGGAACGGGTGGCGTTGAATTTCGTGCAGCTGATGTCAGGTATAGCTACGGCAACGCGACAATACGTCAATGCTATTGCGGGCAGCCGGGCACGGATTGTTGATACCCGTAAAACCCATCCCGGTCTCCGTGCGCTGGAAAAATATGCCGTGCGTTGCGGCGGTGGCCATAACCATCGGTTCGGTCTCGATGGCGGGATTCTGATCAAAGAAAATCATATCGCTGCCGCAGGTGGGGTGCGGCCGGCTCTGGAACGCGTTCGCACACGCGTTCCCCATACCTTTAGGATTGAGATAGAGTGCGAGACCTTGGCCCAGGTCCGAGAAGCGGTCGCAGCCGGTGTTGACTCAATCCTGCTCGACAATATGTCACTGGAGCAAATGCGCGAAGCACGCCGGATTGCCGAAGAACCGATTCTTCTGGAGGCGTCCGGCGGTGTGACGCTCGAGTCTGTACGCGCGATTGCGGAGACTGGTGTGGATTTAATCTCAGTGGGTGCCTTAACCCATTCCGTTAAGGCTGCCGACCTGAGTATGCGCATTGAGGTCTACCACTAGGACGGAAAATATGCGCCGCAATGCTTCTGCACCTGGAGCTCCGGGCGACAATCCTTATCAGACAATTGCGTCGGGCTTCCCGGGCCACATCGGGTGCGATATCCGGTACTTTCAGGAGGTGGACTCGACCCAACGCATTGCCGCCGCGCTGGCGCAAGAGGGGGCTGCTGAAGGCACGGTGGTTATCGCGGAATCTCAGAGCGCCGGCCGTGGCCGCCTTGGCCGAAGCTGGCATTCCCCAGCCGGGGTGAACCTCTATGCGACTGCAATTCTGCGCCCTCGCATCGCTGTGTCCGACGTCCCACAGCTCGGATTGGCTGCGGGCGTGGCACTGGCAGAAGCACTGGAAACCGTAGCCCCTGGTCTGGTTGGCCTAAAGTGGCCCAACGACGTATGGCTGGCGGGTCGTAAGGGTGGCGGTATTCTCGCCGAAGCGCTGACCGATGCCAATAGCGGTTTAATAGCGGTATTAATCGGCATTGGCGTCAATTTGAACCTGCCGGCCAGCGAGATTCCTTTTGAGCTGCGTGACAAAGCAACCTCGGTTTTGGCGACGACAGGGGTTCGGGTTGATCGAGTAGGTTTCGCCGAACATCTATTCCGTCGGCTTGAACTGCGCTACCGGGCTGCCGAAACTGGGGGCTTCAGAGCGGTGCGAGAGCTTTATCAACGGTACTTTGCCTTGAACGGGCGACGAGTCAGTGTCCTTGAGGGGGACGCAACGACTCAGGGCATCGTCCGAGGAGTCGATGCAGATGGTGCTTTAATCCTGGAAACGACCCTTGGACGCCTCAGGATTCTCAGCGGTGACGTCACTTTGGAAGGGGTTTACGATTGATTAGCAGGCGCGTCCGAGCGGAGCGCCCTCCGGCGATGCGCCGGGTTCCCGGTTACGGGACGCGTTGCGAACTTGCGTCATAGAGGTGAATCGACATGGCAGTGGAGGAAATCGGTCGCTTAAGAACGATCGCGCTAGTCGGGCAAGGGGGCGCCGGTAAGACTCAGTTGGCTGAAGCGATGCTCTTCACAGCCGGAACGACCAGCCGGTTGGGTCGTCCCGACGACGGAACGGCGTTAATGGATTTCGAGCCCGAGGAACTCTCGCGCCATATCTCGATCAGTTCGTCGTTTCATCATCTTAATTGGAAACGTACTGAGGTAATCCTGGCCAACACCCCTGGATACAGCGCCTTTCTACCCGATGCTTTTGCAGCAATGCGGGCTGTGGACGGCATAGTGTTCGTGGCCAGCGCCGGTGGGGACCTCAAAGTTGAGTCAGAAAAGATCTTCGAGCACATCAGGGGACTCGGATTGCCGCACGTGGCATTCGTCTCCAAGCTCGATCGCGAGCGCATGGATTTCGAGGCTGCGCTCTCGGATCTCGAAAAATCCCTGGCCGCCAAGCCAATTGCCATCACTTTGCCAATCGGTGCTGAGAGCGCCTTCAGTGGAGTCATTGATTTGCTAACCATGAAGGCTCGCTCGTATCCCGATTCATCCGGTAAAGCAAGGGAAGAAGAGCTGAGCGGCGATCTAAGATCGCGCGCGGCAGCTGCGCGCACAAAATTGTGTGAAGCGGTGGCAGAGACCGACGATACTCTGCTGGAAAAATATCTTGAGCAGGGCGAACTTGACGAAGCCGAGCTTCGTACCGCGCTTCGAGGGGCGGTACTACAAGGTAAGCTAACACCTGTTCTCTGCGGTTCAGGCCTAAAGAATATCGGTGTCGATCTCTTGCTCGACGCGGTGGCAGCTCTGCTCCCTGCTCCCAATGAGCGGCCCCCGTTTCGTGCGCAAGGGCAATCCAACGGCGCTCCGGTAGAAAGGGGCGCTGACGTCGATGCTCCATTTTCCGCCTTCGTGTTTAAGACTGTGGTCGACCCGTTCGCAGGTAAGCTTTCGATTTTCAGGGTCGTCTCCGGACGAGCCACGAGCGACGCGACGGTACTGAATGCGACGCGTGGTTCGCGCGAGCGATTTGGACAGCTGCTGCGACTCGAAGGCAAAAAACAGGCCCCGCTCCCCTCGGCCCTGCCGGGCGAGATCGTCGCGGTCGCCAAACTAAAGGACACTACTACCGGCGACACCTTGTGCGACGAGAAATCGCCGATCGTATTCCCCCCACCGGAGCGGCCGCTACCAGTGATCTCGTTTGCGATTCGGCCAAAAACGCGCGGTGACGAGGAAAAGGCCTCTCAGGCGCTCGCTCGCCTGGTCGAAGAAGATCCGGCCTTGGAGACCCATCGTGACCCGCAAACTCACGAGATCATTCTCTCCGGCACCGGGCAAATGCATATCGAGGTCACGGTCGAAAAGCTTAAGCGCAAGTTCAACGTCGACGTGGAACTGACCGCGCCCAAGGTTCCCTATAAGGAAACTATCAAGGCACGGGCCGAGGCGCAGGGAAAGTACAAGCGTCAGTCCGGTGGTCGCGGCCAATACGGCGATTGCTGGCTTCGGGTTGAACCGCTGCCACGGGGTAAAGGCTTTGAATTCGGCGATGAGATCGTCGGTGGCGTGATCCCACGCCAATATATCCCTTCAGTTGAAAAGGGAGTGCGCAATACGCTCAACGAAGGTTACTTGGCGGGCTATCCGATGGTCGATGTTAAGGTGACGGTGTTTGACGGCAGTTTTCATGAGGTCGATTCGTCAGACATGGCGTTCCAAATTGCCGCTTCAATGGGTTTGAAGAATGCATTCGAGAAAGCGCGGCCCGTTCTGCTCGAACCAATAATGGCGCTGGAGGTCAGCTGTCCGGATGAGTGCATGGGCGACGTGATTGGCGATCTTAATGCACGCCGTGGTCGAGTGCTGGGGATGGAGTCCAAAGGGAGTGGCCAGGTAATTAAGGCGCTTGTGCCCATGGCCGAGGTTCTCAAGTATGCACCTGATCTGCGTTCGATAACTTCGGGACGCGGTTCCTTTGAAGCCCGCTTTTCACATTACGACGAGGTACCCGCGCACCTCGCAGAAAAGGTGATCGCGGAGTCAAAACGGGCCAGGGAGGCCGCGGGGCAACGCGCGCAGGCGTAATTCGGGACTGTGGAACCGGCCTTCTGACTCGGCTTTAACCATCAGATGCGCTGGCAATGGCGACATTGGGAAGGACACTAGTACTAATCGGGCTGATCCTCGCTGTCTTTGGGCTGCTGCTCTGGAGCGGGGGATCGATACCTGTGGTCAATCGGCTCGGCCGGTTGCCCGGTGACATCTACATCCAACGAGATAACTTTACCTTTTATCTTCCGATTACTACCTGTATTGTCCTGAGTATCGTAATTTCCTTGCTCATCGGATTTCTGAGGCGCTGGTGAGCGATCGCAGCAGCGCATTGGAGCGGACTGAGGGAAAGCGGCGACGCCGCGAACTGATCGCGGTGGCGGTCGCCACGGTCACCCTCGTGGCCTTCGTGCTGATGCAGACGGAGCTGCCCCCTCTCAGTTCGCATACCTCACTGCTGTCCAATCTGGTTGTCATTTTACTGTTCGATCTCAGCTTCCTGCTGCTCGGCCTGATGCTGCTGCTGGTAGGGAGAAATCTGGCGAAGGCTATCTTTGAGCGCCGGCGCGGATTGATTGGGGCCAAACTCCAGGCCCGCCTGGTGTTTGGCTTTACCGCGGTCGCGATTGTCCCGAGCGCCTTTCTGCTATACGTGGCAGGCTCTTTTCTGCGCAGCGACATTAATAGCTGGTTCGATCCAGAGTACGAGCGGATGCTCGATAACTCTTTCGAGATCGCCAAGGTCTACTATTTGAATTCGGCGAACAATGCGGCGCATTGCGCGCGTATCCTGTCGGGCAAGATTACCAGCGGCAATTTGTTGGCGCCCGCCAACCACAGCAAGTTGCGCGCACTTATTGAGCAGGCCCAGCAGGATTACAATCTTGGCACCGTCGAGGTGTTCTCAGCCGATCGCAAGTTGTTGATGTTCGAGCTCAGTCCGAGCACTCCTACTGGCATCGGCGTATCACCTCACTCGGCTTTGCTCCGTGAAACGCTTAAAGGGCGGGCGCTTACTCGCGCCGATCGGTTCGGTGCGTCAGACGTGATCCGTGGTAGTGCGCCCATTTTCTCGGCCAGTGATTCGGATGATGTCGCAGGGGCGATCGTAGTTGATTATTACCTGCCCAAGAGTCTGGCCGCCCGCGCCGCTGCCATTTCTCAGGCAGTTCAGGCGTATTTCCAGCTGCGAATATTGCACCAGCCGATTATGCACAGTTACATCCTCGCGCTGGCGCTGATTGGACTCGCCGTCGTGTTGCTGGGTAGCTGGTTTGGAATATATCTGGCGCGTGAGCTCACGGGTCCTATCAAAATGCTGGCGGAAGGGACTCATGCGCTGGCTGCCGGCAACCTGAATTATGAGATTCCCCCAGTCGGAGACGATGAAATCGCACACCTGGTTCAATCCTTCAACCGCATGACCTCGGATTTGCGCAACTCCAGGGCTGAGCTGGAACGGCGACGGCGATACACTGAAACGTTGCTGCGTAACGTCTCTGCGGGCGTCGTCGGTCTGGACGCCCAAGGCCGTATCAGCGCAATCAATCCCTGCGCTGAACGCATGCTGGGACTGCGCGCCGCGAATGTCTTGGGGCGCGAATACAACCAATGTTTCGCGCCCCACCTGAGGCGTTCGCTGGACGAGATTTTTGCGAGTGCAGTACGTCCGCGCGAAGTCCGACGCGCCTTGAAGGTCGAAGTTGGGGGCACGGAAACCGAGTTGATGCTTACGGTGAGTCGCCTCGACGAGGACGAGAGTGCTCCCGGCGGCCAAGACCTGGGCACGGTGCTGTTCTTCGAAGACGTAAGCCAGATCGCCAAGATTGAACGGATGGAAGCGTGGCGCGAGGTCGCTCGCCGGATCGCACACGAAATCAAAAACCCGCTAACCCCCATCCAGCTCTCCGCGGAACGGTTACGGCGGCAATTTTCCCGGCGCGGCAGGGGTCCTGAAACCCCCGCATCAGTCGACAACCAGCTGGACGGGCAGACCAACTCTTATTCGCAGCTAGTGGAAGAATGTACTCGCACGATCATCGCCGAGGTCGACGATCTTAAGCGTCTGGTCAGCGAGTTTTCGGCCTTCGCTCGCATGCCGCAGCTGAATCTCGTCCCCGGCAATCTCAATACGGTGGTAGAAGAAACGGTCTCGACTTTTCGCGAGGCCCACCGCGATGTGCTTTTCGAGGCCGAACTGCAACCCGGGCTTCCGCTAATCGACATCGATCGCGAAGCGTTAAAACGTGCCCTGATCAACCTCCTCGATAACGCGGTAGCGGCAGTCAAGCCAGGCTGGCTTAATGGTAATGCCGCGCAAATCGTGGTACGGACATCGCTCGACGCTGCCGCCGGTCTGGTCATGCTTGAAGTTGCTGATAATGGCACCGGAATCGATCCACGTATCCGTGCGAGGATTTTCGAGCCATACTTCTCAACTCGTCCCGGCGGCACCGGGCTCGGACTTGCTATCGTGGCGACGATCGTAACCGACCATCATGGGTTCATTCGAGTTCGCGACAACCATCCCAGGGGAAGTAGATTCCAGCTGGAATTTCCGATAAAAAAAGACGAATTTCGTATGGTTTCTGCCTGAAGCACGACACACTGGTCATCAATCTCAGAGGGCCGACTGCCGAGTTTTAAACCGCAGCGGCACAATCACGAGTAGGCAGTGAACGCGACAGTCCTGGTGGTAGACGATGAAGAGCGAATCCGTTCGTCGCTGTGCGGTATCCTGAGCGACGAGGGGTTCCGCGTGCTGGCCACTGGGGAGTCCCGCCATGTATTGGCTCTGATCGAGCAGGAGAGGCCGGCGGTTGTCCTGCTCGACGTGTGGATGCCCGAACTGGACGGAATTGAATTGCTCCGGCGAATCAAACGTGACCATCCCGACACGCAGGTAATCATGATTTCCGGTCACGCCAATATCGAGACGGCGGTTGCCGCAACTCGTCTGGGGGCCGCAGACTTCATAGAAAAGCCATTTTCGGTGGGCGCACTGCTGGCTTCCTTGAAGCGGGTGTTGGGTCGTGACAGCAGTAGTACGCATGGTGCTTCGGACCTATCGGCCCTAAGGGAGAACGTGTCGAGAATTGCGCGGACTGGCTCACGGCTGATGGTTCCGCAACGTACCATCGCGCGTTCAGTCGTGCTCGGTGGCCAAGGCTTACATTCCGGGCTCAAAACCGGGGTGATTCTGCATCCAGCGCCTGCCGGAAGTGGCATTAGCTTCGCTTCGCTTGCGGGGCAGTCGGCAATTCCAGTGCGGCTCGAAAATGTTAGTGAAACCGGTTACAATACGACTCTCAGCGGCAAAGGCCATTCGGTGCGCACGGTCGAGCACCTTCTGTCCGCATTGCATGGGCTAGGGATCAGCAATCTGCGGATTCAGGCAGGCAACGAAGTGCCGGCAATGGATGGCTCGGCGCTCGAATTTTGCCAACAGTTGCTGAAAGCGGGTATAGAAGATCAGGGCGAACAGATCGAGCCGATCGCCCCGGCACGGGCCATCCAGGTCGGCGAGAACGGAGAGTCTATTAGGATAGAGCCCGCAGAGCAACTTGTTATTGACTATACGCTCGAATATCCACCTCCAATAGGTTTACAGCAGGTTCATTTCGAACTCACTTCACCGGAGGTCTATCTGAAGGAAATCGCGCCCGCTCGAACCTTCGGTTTAGTCCGCGAATTTCAAAAGATGTCGGAACTCGGATTGGCTCGTGGGGGCCGACTCGATAACTGTATCCTGATCGATGATGAGAAGATTGTGAATACCACCCTGCGGTTTGCTGACGAATGTGCGCGCCACAAAGTGCTCGATCTGATCGGCGATCTGTACTTGCTTGGCCGGCCGGTAATCGGTCACATAATCGCGGTCAAAACCGGCCACTCCGATAACCTGGCTTTACTCCGCGCGATTGCAGCCTCCTCGTAAACGAAGTGGAACGAAACCGGCGCTCATGAATTTGCACGGAAAAGTTGCCCTTGTCACAGGGGCGGGCCGACGCGTCGGCCAGGCCATCGCCCTTGCATTGGCTGAACGCCACACCGCACTGGCCATTCACTATCGAAGTTCTCAAAGCGGCGCCCAGGAGACCGCCGCTCGAATCATTCAGCAGGGCGGCCGTGCTCAGATTTTCAAGGCGGAGCTCGAGAGCGTCGCGGAGATGGAGACCATGGTCTCACGTATCGTCGAGGCGTTCGGCCGCATTGATATCCTGGTCAATTCGGCGTCGGTTTTTTACCGCAAGCCGCTCGAAGAATTGACCGAACGGGACTGGGACCTGAATCTTGCGACCAATCTCAAGGCACCGTTCTTCCTCTCGAAGTTCGCCGGTCTCGCTATGCGTCGCCAGGGGGCGGGGAAAATCATTAATATTGGTGACTGGGCCGGTATCAGACCTTACAACCATTACCTGCCTTACACCGTGTCCAAAGCCGGTTTAATCGGCCTGACCCGCGCCTTGGCGAAGGCATTAGCCCCGCAGGTGCAGGTCAACTGCATTGCACTTGGGCCTGTGATGCCACCTGAGGATTATAGCCCTGAGGAGATCGAGCATTTGCGCAAGGCTACCCTAACCAAGACCTTGGGATCGCCCGGTGATGTCGCCCGCGCGGTGCTCTTTCTTTGTGAGGGAACCGATTTCGCCACCGGTTCCACGCTACTGCTGGACGGTGGCCGATTGCTTAATTAGCTGCGCCCAAATACATGTCCGCCATCAGGACCGACGACAATTACCGCATCGAGCCCATCGTCGGACGCGTTGCAGTCCTGGCCAGCGGTGGGCTGGATAGTTCAGTCATGCTGGCGACGCTGGCGCGAAATGGCCGCCAAGTCTATCCGGTCTATGTTCGAGCCGGACTGACTTGGGAATCAAGTGAACTGGCAGTTCTAAGACGTTTCATCCGTTCATTGCGCAACAGCTATATCAAGCCTCTGACTGTGCTGAAGTTACCGATGAGTGACGTCTCAGGCGACCACTGGTCGATGACGGGGCGCAACGTGCCGGGCTACAATGCCTCGGTTGCTTCAAACTACATTCTGGGCCGTAACCTCAGCTTGCTGGCGAAGACCGCGATCCTTTGTGCGCGGGCGCGGATCGGCGAAATCGCGATGGCACCGCTCGAGAGTAACCCATTTCCAGATGCCCGGCCGGATTTTTTTCGGGCGTTTGCGCGAGCGGTCGAACTGGGCGTCGGGATCAAACTAAAAATTCGCACCCCGTTTGCCGGAATGACGAAGGCTGAGGTCGTCAGGAGGGGTGCGGGGCTGCGCCTGGATTTGACGGTGTCCTGTGCGCGTCCCAGGGGCAATATTCATTGTGGTGCTTGTACCAAATGCGCCGAGCGGATCGAGGGATTCGCAGCAGCGCAAGTCGATGACCCGACGATTTACGCGCGCCGGCCGCGCCGTGCGCCCTGATCTGTCGGTCCCGCCGGTCGCGTAGCCAGAACCGACGAGTCCGGGTGCTCGGCTTAAGCAGGATCACTCTCTTTACAATAACCAGGGTGATGAGCGAAAATTGGGCGAAAATGCACAATGCTCTCACCATATGTTGAATTACGCGCACGCAGTGCTTTTAGCTTTCTCGAGGGGGCGACGGCTCCTGAAGAATTAGCGGAAGCGGCTGCGGCCGCAGGTTACGATGCGATCGCGCTGGGCGATCGTGATGGTGTGTATGGAGCTCCGCGCTTTTATCAAGCCGCCAGGCAATCGGGGTTACGAGCAATAGTTGGAGCGGAGCTGACACTGGATAATTCGAGTCTCGACAACAAAAATGATGCGGAGCCTCCCCGCCTCTATGTGCTGGTGCCAGATCGTGAGCGATACAAGAACCTGTGTCGCCTGATCACAGCGTCCAAGCTTCGGATCATTGGAAGAAAAGCCGATGGTTCTCCGCGATACCCGGCCAAGGGACAAGGCCGGGTTACATTTGCAGATCTAGAGGAATTCGGCCACGGGATGATAGCGCTGGCCGGGAGCGTAACTGGTCCGCTGGCGTACCTGCTGGCGCACGGCCGAGACCCTCGTCCGCTGTGTGATCGTCTTCAGGGGATTTTCGGTTCCGGCAATCTGTTTATCGATATCCAACGCCATCTCGATCCCGATGAGGAACGGCTCAACCGCAAGCTGATTGCTCTGGCCGATAGCTGCCGGATTCCTATCGTCGCAACCAATGGTCCCAGCTTCACCCGCGATTACGGCCGAGCGCGGCTTGGTTCATATCATCCCGGCGATAAATCAAGTTTGAGGGAAGCGACGGTTAATAGCGGGCAGCTGAATGAACGAGCGTTGCTCGATGTGATGACCTGCATTCGACTTGGGACGACACTCGACGAGGCAGGCCGCGCCCTCTGGATCAACAATGAACGGTATCTCAAAACGCCGGCTGAGATGGTGGAGCTGTTTCGCGATCAGCGGCGTGCAATCTGGGCTAGCCGCGAGATTGCCGATCGCTGCGAGTTTACTCTCCAAGCTCTCGGTTATCGCTTTCCTGATTATCCGCTCCCGCCGAACGAGACCGCTGACAGTTATTTGCGCACGCTGACAATGGCCGGGGCGCGCGAGCGCTGGAGAAAACTCGACCAGCCGCTCCGGCAGTTGGAGCATGAGTTGGGAATTATCGCCAAGCTTAAGCTAGCCGGGTATTTCCTCATAGTTTGGGATATTGTCCGCTTCTGCCGTGAAAATCACATTATGGCGCAAGGCCGCGGTTCTGCCGCGAATTCCGCCGTATGCTATGCGCTGGGTATTACCGCAGTAGACGCCGTCAAAATGGACCTGCTATTCGAGCGCTTTCTTTCAGAGGAGCGTGGTGAATGGCCCGACATCGATATCGATCTGCCTAGCGGTGAGCAACGTGAAAAGGTAATTCAGTACGTCTACCGCCGCTACGGCGAACGCGGTGCGGCGATGACAGCGAACGTGATCACTTATCGCGTACGGAGCGCTGTGCGCGAAGCGGCGAAAGTGTTGGGTTTTCCACCTGACCAGATCGACAGATTCGCCAAGCTGAACTATGTCTACGAATTTCAGGATCAGCATGATGAATTTACCGCCCTCCTGCGAAAGGGCGGGGTCGACCCCGAGGCTCCTCGAATTCGCCTGCTGACCCAGATCGTGCGGAGCCTGCAAGGATTGCCACGTCATTTAGGTCAACACAGCGGCGGCATGGTGATCGCTGGGGGGCCTCTGGACGAAATCGTACCGCTCGAACCGGCGACGATGCCTGGCCGGGTCGTTATTCAGTGGGACAAAGATGATTGTGCCGATCTCGGCATTATCAAAATAGATCTATTGGGCCTCGGCATGTTGGCAGTGCTGGAAGAAGCCCTGCCACTCGTACGTGAGCATGAACAGATCGCACTCGACCTCGCCCACTTGCCCGCCGACGATCCACAGGTTTATGCCATGTTGCAAAAAGCGGATACGGTCGGCGTGTTTCAGGTTGAAAGTCGCGCACAAATGGCGACGTTGCCGCGAATGAAACCGCGCACGTTTTACGATTTGGTGGTGGAAGTCGCGATAATTCGTCCTGGTCCCATTGTCGGGCGCATGGTTCACCCGTATCTGAACCGCCGGAGCGGGCGCGCTCCGGTCTGTTATGATCATCCTGCGCTCGAACCAATTTTGCGTCGAACTCTTGGCGTACCGCTCTTTCAAGAGCAGTTGCTACGGATGGCAATGGCGGTCGCGGGTTTTAGTGCAGGCGAAGCTGAGGAGTTGCGTCGTGCGATGGGATTTAAACGTTCAATCGAACGAATGGCCAGAATCGAGCAACGATTACGCGCCGGTATGGCGCGAAATGGCATCCAGGGCGAAGCTGCTGATCGAATTGTGCGTTCCATTACCTCATTTGCCCTGTATGGTTTTCCAGAATCGCATGCCGCCAGCTTCGCGTTGATTGCATATGCGTCGGCATACCTGAAATGCCATCATCCAGCCGCGTTTTTGGCTGCGATGCTGAATTGTTTTCCGATGGGGTTTTATCATCCAGCGACCCTAGTCAAAGACGCGCAGCGGCACGGTGTCAAAGTAATGCCGATCGATGTAACGCGGTCAGACTGGAAATGCACGCTTGAAAGAGACCAGTCGCTGCCGCCCTTGTTCAATGAATCAGGGTACCATCAGGGGGATAACCACGCGCCTTTATTTCCTCCGCCTATTGAGGCAATGGCCGCTAAAGCAGGTGAAGCACAGACAAACAAATTTACGACTGGCCGCAAGCTAGGGGCATCAGCCCCTGCAGTGCGCCTTGGCCTCAAATACGTTGGTGGTCTAAGCGAGGAGACCGGTTTGCGCATCGAGCATCAGCGGCGTCAGCAACCATTCCACTCGATTGCTGATTTTACGGCACGTGTCGCGCCGAATAAGCGTGAACTGGCGGCCTTGGCTTATTCGGGTGCGTTTGCCGCATTTGGTATGACCAGACGTGAAGCGTTATGGCAGTCAGCTGCCATCGAGCGTGACCCAAACAGCCTGCTGGCAGGGGTAGAGCATTTGACTCAAGGGGGTTCTAATGCTGATGAAAATTTTCAACTCCCCGTTATGACCGCTCTCGAGGAAACCTTGGCTGATTACTCATCCACCACTGTCACCATCGGACCGCACGTAATGGCGCACTTGCGCCAATCACTCAGATCGCGCGGGATTCTGAGCGCGGCGGATCTGGCCGCCACTGCCAATGGATCATGGGCAAGGACGGCTGGTGTGGTAATTGTTCGGCAACGTCCAGGTACTGCGAAAGGGTTGCTGTTTTTAACGCTCGAAGATGAAACCGGAATAGCCAATGCGATGGTGACGCCGGAACTGTTCCATGCTCATCGCGATCTGCTGCACCGCGCGCAAATGTTGATCGTTGAAGGCCCAGTGCAAAAACACGAGGGCGTAATCCATGTACTCGGTCGCCGCTTCAGCGAACTGAGGCTCGACGGCTCAATGCCCAGATCACACGACTTTCATTAGTCCTTTCAGATTGCCAATCAAATAATCCTAAAGCTGCATACTGGAGAGACGCTCGCTCGAAAGATATTTTGCTCAGCGTATCCAGTCGGCCATGTGGTTGTTTCGGCAGCGGAGTTTTGCCCCGTCTTCGACTCATATAAGCTTACTATGATGGCTGCCCACGCCAAGGAAGGTACGCGAAGACATAAGCTCCAGGTTCGGAGAGAAATCTCCGCGGGAGGTGTCATCTGGCGTCATCACGGGGACAACCGGATCCAGGTGGTGCTGGTGCGACCCGCCGGTCGCGACACCTGGGTGCTGCCAAAAGGCCACGTCGAGCCCGGAGAGGCGGTCAAGGATGCGGCCGTACGCGAGGCCTGCGAGGAAAGTGGTCTCCAGGTCGTTGCTGGCGAGCGCCTTGGCGAAGTCTCGTACGTATATTCCTGGTACGATAACCGCGATCTCCCCCCAGTGCGGATTTTCAAGCGGGTTTACTTCTATCTGATGGAAGTAGTCGGTGGCGACTTGTCGGCCCACGATGGCGAAATCGCTGAAGCTGCCTGGGTCGATCTGGAGGAAGCCACGCAACGGGCGAGCCATCGCAGCGAACGCCAGCTGCTCGCAAAGGCGCGCACATTGCTGCTTTCGTCAATTCCCCACGGCGAAGAAGCCTCTTAATGATCCCTATCCTCGATGGAGGTCTTGGATGATCCCCTTAAGTACCCCTTTGTCGTGCTCGCTTTTGATTGGGATTTCAAAGCCAATACGGGTCACACCCTCGAAGCGTTTTTTGATGATTCCAGCAATGTCAGCATAAGTGCCGACTGCTGCGAAGGCGTGCACCATTTCTTCACTGACGAGTCGTGGCATCTCGCTCCATTTCTGTTCTACCGAAAGTCTATGGAGCTTGGCGGCTTGGCTCGCCCATCCCGCCAGCTCGAAGCTCGCGCGGTACGAACGAGTGGAGCCATAAAAGGCAATCGTCGATTTAATTTTTTCCATGGCCGAGGCGAGCGAATCGCGGTCCGGCGCAGTGCAGATGAAACCGCCACCAGAGATTTCGAACTTATTCCAACTGGCTGGCGGGCGGCCCGAGCGCGCGAAGCCCTGCCTGAGGTTGGGAAAGGCGATCTCATCCAAATAGCGTCGAGTGACTATACCGTGGAGACGCACTCCATCGCCTATTTCGCCTGCGACCTGCAGCATGCGCTGCTGAACAGCCGCTATCATCACCGGAATCTGGGGGTGTTCGATTGGCGGTGGCGAAAAATTGGGCGTCATCAGTGACAGGTTGTAGTGTTCACTGCTGAAAGCCAAGGGAGCACCGGTTTGCCACGTATTCCAACAGGCTCGCATCGCGCCAACATAGTCCTTCATTCGTTGAGCGGGTTTCGACCATGGCATCCCGAAGCGCCGCGTCACGTGGCCTTTAACCTGGCTTCCCAAACCCAGTATGAAACGTCCTCCGCTCATCGCCTGTAAGTCCCAGGCAATGTACGCCGTAGCTACCGGACTTTTGGTGAAGGCCAGGGCAATGCCGGTAACCAGCTGAAGCGAAGATGGTTCCTGGGCCGCGAGAGCGAGCATTAAAAAAGGATCGTGCTGGGTCTCTGCCGCGACAATTGCGTCATAACCGAGTTCCGCAGCCTCGCGAACCTGAGCGCGAATGCTGTCCCATCGGGGCCGAGCTTTGGTGCCGACCTGCATCTCGGGTGCGTAAGGCACGCCTAGATTAAGCAGCTTTTCGACTTTGAAGCCTGACATCCCGTCCCTTATCGCGTTGCAACCCCACACCTGTCAAGTATCAGTGGGGTTCGCACCGGCGAGACTGGATACTTTCTCAAGGTCGTTGGAGTGTTGCGATATAATCAACAATCGCATCGATTCGTTGTCTCACCTTGGCTTCACTTTCCGGGCTAAATTCGCGACCCTGCTGCTGGAAACTTACTCCCCAGAATGGCATGTCGAACCGCTTGTGTGAGGGAATGATTTTGCGACCATCTATCGTCGCTTCAACGTCGCGATAGGGAAAGACTCCGCCGTTTCGAGTTGAGATCGTGGTTAAGTCCTTCGGCTTGATTCCGGGTATGACCTTCACCTCGGGTCCATTGCCTCTGCCATCCGCAGAGTGGCAAGGAGCGCAGTAACGATTGAAATCAGTGCGGCCCTGTGCGATCGCTTCCGCAGATGCGGGTTGCCATGGCGCTGGCGTTGGTGTCGCCAGATAGTCCTCGCCTTGGGCAGCAACGCCCGCCGCGAGCGTCGTAAGGATTGAAACGACTGAGAGTAGAGAAAGCCCCGCGAGACGCAGGGTCTGGGCGAATCTGAATTCAAGCTTCATATTTGGGGTCCGCCGGCTCAAAGCAAGATAGAGCCAAAGCATGGCAATGGCAACAGGCTCTGCACCTTAACTAATTCAGTGAGTAGGCGCCGGCTATGCGCTACACTTGAATTATCAAACAACGGGCACCTCTATATCCTGATTTGAGCGGTTGTCTCCTGCCGCCAGGGCTAAGGTCTGCCCACCGAAAGGACTAATCACCATGAACGAATTCATTGCTGATGTGAAACTCTTGCGCGAGCGCGCGCGTCAAAACATGCTAAAGGGGGCTGTTACCGAGAACTATAAAGCGGATCGCGAGCGTGTCCTGCAGGTGTTGAACACGGTTTTGGCCACCGAGATCGTCTGTACGCTTCGCTACATGCGTCATTATTACACCGCATCGGGGATCAACTCGGAAGCCGTCAAAGAAGAATTCCTTCAACACTCGAAAGACGAGCAGCAGCATGCCGACTGGATTGCCAACCGGATAGTGCAGCTCAATGGTGCACCGAACTTCAACCCTGAAGGCCTAGCTTCCCGCAGTCATTCCGAATATGTCGAAGGAACCGACCTGGTGTCCATGATTCGCGAGGACCTGGTAGCCGAACGAATCGCGATCGAATCATACGCCGAGATAGTAAGATGGCTTGGAGATAGCGATCCAACCACCCGCAAGCTCATCGAGGACATCCTCAAGACTGAGGAGGATCATGCTGAAGATATGAAAAGTTTGCTGGAAAGAATGGGCTAGCTCCGGTGTCGTCGCCCTCCTCGCGAGAGAGGAGGGCGACCCGGCTTGAGGCTACGCCTCCGTGGCGATCTCCGCTTTGACCTTTTCAGCCTCGTGCTCCAGGATCGTGCCCTTGAAAAAATCCGGGTTCATCCCGCAATGCAATTTAATGGGATTGACGAACACAAAATCGCGAAAATCGCGTTCGCTCATTAATCCCTGTTCAACGCCTTCATAAGCCTCGACTGCCGCGTCGCGCATATCTAGTAGGTCGTAGTGGCCTAAGTCCGAGCCAAAAATGGCATTGAGTCGCGCGCCGAGCGGGTTGCGTTTTTCATCAAAGGCCCAGGAGGTTACGCGATCGTCGCCTTCGCATCCGAAAAAGAAATGAGGGACAAACCGCCTATAAACGTCACGCGCCTCCTCGATTCCACATAGCTTCCATTCATCCCATTCCGCGGGAGTGCCACCCCCGCCGCCTGCCAGCTCAGACAGCACCAAAGGGCCCTCGACACGCCCTTGGGTGAATTTGCCGCCAAAAATCCGGCATAGTTCGCGATACTGTTCAAGGTCAAGGTTGGCCGGATTGACGTTTTCTAGTGCTCGAGCATTGCGTTTGTGCCAACGCTCGAAGAGTGCACAGTAAAGGCTGACTGCCCAACCGACGCCCCCCTCTTTAAAGGCAAACTTGATCGCCGGAAATCGCCGAGTGACCCCACCCAGGAACAGCGCCTTGCAAATCCCTTCTGCCGCGGCGGCGAAATGTCCAATCTGGTTGTAAACAAAGTTCGAGATTGAAGTGCGCATGCCCCAATTGAGGCCGAACGAATGAAAAGTCGGTGTCAGCTTCAGCTCAATACACTTGGCCCAGACCGGGTCATAATCGTATTCGCTGTCCAGGCAGAGATTGTCCATCCAGGTGAGATAAGGTGCCAGCGCAGGTGCTTGGCGAGCAAGCGCGGGGATTGGGCGCCGCACGAAAGCCGCCATCATCACCACCTTCAGACCTAGCCTCGCAGCATGTTCGAGCTCCTCAATCGCCTCTTGAGGTGTGTGCATCGGAATACAGGCTGCCGGCGTCAAGCGGTCCGAATAGTCCCGAAAAATATCCGCATGATAAATGTTAAATGCCCGGCAGACGGCGCCGCGCAGTTCGTCGTCCTGGATATGAGGCGCGAACAATCCCTGACTGGGATTAAGAATGGCAAAATCAAGCCCCATTTCATCCAGCCGTTGGTACAGGAGCTTCGGCAGCGCAGCAGTAGCACGATCATAAGTATTTTTCGCGGGATATGGCCACCAGACGGGGCGGGGTACACGATGATTGCGGCGTTCTGCTGGTGTGAGGTGGTTCCAACGAAAACAAAAGGCTGTGTCCCACGCCCGCTTGTAGCGCTCAATCATCGATGAACCGCCAACTTCGCCAATATAGTCGAGCAGAGCTGGCTCAAATTCGACTACGTGGCCGTCGGAATCAATAATGGGATGTTTGACGCTCGCCCGGATTTGTGCCGAGCGGCTGCTCACAGAATCTCGAACCATCATTTTCTTCTAAAGCTGTTTGCAGCTGACAGAGCTTGCTGGCGGCGCGGATAAGCGGCGCGCGACGAGCGATTTTCCCTGTCGGCACTGCACCCTAAGGAAACAGACTCGCGGTGCGCGTCAGGGCCGCAACTCGTACAGTACTGCGAAGTCGTCTTTTATTGGCAGGCGAGTGAAATGTTTAAAGCCTGCGGCCGCGGCCAACTCTCGAGCTTTGGCTTCGCCCATTGCGGTGCCAATCCCCGCTCCCCCGTGGGCAAGGGAGGTGGTCATGCAATAAAGCGTGCTGACCGAATAAACCATTTTGCCCAGCGGCTTCATGTTCTCTTCAACTTTGTCGGAGACATTAACTTCCTGCACCAGGTAAGTGCCGCCATCCTTCAATGACCGGCGAATCGCGGTCATTAGCCCGATCGGATCGACTGCATCGTGAACCACATCGAACGTTGAGACGAAGTCGAACTTGCCGGCCGGCAATTGAGCTCCATCGAGCACTTCAAACGTCACTCGATCGGCGACACCCTCGGCCTGAGCGTTGTGCCGCGCGCGGTTAACGGATTCGGCGTGAACATCGTAGCCAAAAACCTGCGCCTTCGGAAATGCCTGGGCAATCATGATGGCGGCTCGTCCTCCGCCGCAGCCAACGTCTGCAGCGGTACCGCCCGCTTTTAATCG
Source organism: Pseudomonadota bacterium (assembly GCA_021323945.1). GTDB lineage: Bacteria > Desulfobacterota > Binatia > Binatales > Binataceae > JAMXLL01. The sequence continues at coordinate 144,439 of JAJPKA010000018.1, forward strand.
CTCGACGACCTGGGGCATTGCCGGGATCCACTTGCGGAGCAATTTATGAAGATAACGGGTTCGCGAGTTTCGCTCCGCGGCCTCGAAGAACGAAGCAGGATATTCTTGTTGCGGTACCCCTCTGCCGGTTTTGAATGCCTCGGCCACTTTGGGCGCGACGGTCACAGCCGCTTGCGCCATCTGAAAATAGCCACCGATGAAAAACGGAGAATCTTCGTCGGCCAGTGCGCAGGCATATTCAGGAGTGAGCAGATAAGTATTGTCGTGAGGATTATATTGAACGTACTGTGCGGTTGCCATTGCACCGAGCCATTCGCGAACGTAACGTTCGCTAAGACCCGTTTTCGTGGCGAGTTGCTCAGCCGATAGAGGTCCCGCGCCCGCCATCGCCTTGAAGAGACCTAGGCGATCACCGATATAACAGAGCCCACCATGGACGAATGTGCCGACATCCGCGATGATGCTTTGCGCGACCAGCTTGGCCTTTTCGGGATCGATTTGCGCCATCGAATACTCCTGTTATCCCACCATCGTTAACCCACCGCTGACGCTCAGTACTTGACCAGTGACGTAGTCGGCATCGGCAGAGGCAAAGAACGCCACCGCGCCCGCCAGATCCTGGGGTTGCCCGAGTCGGCGCATTGGAATGCTGCGCAGCATCGCATCCAGAATTTTCGGCTGCTTCTCCATCACGCCGTGCAGCAGGGCCGTCTCAGTTGGACCGGGACAGACCACATTAACGTTGATCTTATTGCGCGCCAGTTCTCGCGCCAGGGTCTTCGAGAAACCAATTATCCCTGCCTTGCATCCCGAGTAAACAGCTTCCCCTAGCGACCCAACCCGGCCAGCATCCGAGGAAATTGAAACGATTTTGCCCTGGCCACGCGCCTGCATCCCAGGAATTACGGCTTTACAGCAATTGAGCACACCGCGGAAATTGATGGCAATTACCCGTTCCCAAGTTTCGGGACTGCTCTCAACGAACGGTTCCAACTGGTCCCATCCCGCATTATTTACCAGGATGTCGATCGGTCCCAACTGACGCTCGACTGTGGCTACGGCTTTTATGGCACTGTCCAGGCTGGTAACGTCCAGCTTGACAGCGAATGCGACGGCTCCTGCCTCTTTGAGCTCCGCCGCAGTCTTGGTCGCGGCATCCTCCTGGATGTCGGCGATTGCAACCTTTGCCCCTTCTTCCGCCAGCCGGGTGGCAATTGCTCGGCCGATACCACGCGCCGCGCCCGTGACGAGGGCAACTTTGCCGCTTAAACGACTGAGTCCTGTGGTCATCAAATCCTCCACGATTTGCTGCCACCATAGCGCATTCGTTCCAGAGATTTAATTCGCATTGCGGCAGAGCTTTAAGGCATTTAATGCAAACGCTAAATTCGCTGGCCGAGGGTTGTAGCGAAAGATTGGCAAAGCAATGCTTCGAAGTTGTATACGTCCCGGAGGAGGTCCGATATTTATGGCGATGAATTATAGCGACTACGAATTCTTGCGAATCGAGGTGGCTGACCGGGTGGCGACTGTAACCCTCAACCGGCCTGATTCACTTAACGCGGTCAACGCTGAGATGCATCACGAACTCGAGCAGCTCTGGATCGACCTCGCTGTCGATCAAGACGTCAACGCGATCATTCTAACTGGCGCGGGACGGGCCTTTTGTGCAGGCGGCGACGTCAAGGGCATGGCGTCTGGCGCTCTGGTCCAGCCGAGCGGAAAAACCGGAAAAGGTCGGGGACGCGGTCCTATTGCCGCGGCCAATGGGCGACGGCTGGTGGAAAACATGCTCGACGTTGAGCAACCGATTATAGGCGCCATCAATGGCGATGCCGTTGGCCTTGGCGCCACACTTGCCCTTTTATGCGACATCACTGTCGTTTCGGAAAAAGCCAGACTCGCTGACACTCACGTCAAGGTTGGCGTCGTGGCTGGCGATGGCGGCGCACTTATTTGGCCATTGCTGATCGGGCCGCATCGCGCCAAAGAGTTTTTGATGCGGGGTAACTTCATCAGCGGCGCGGAAGCGGGAAAGATTGGAATGGTGAATTATGCAGTCCCGCCCGATCAGGTAATGGGCAAAGCCCGTGAACTGGCTCAGGAGCTGGCGGATGGACCTACCTGGGCTATTCGTTGGAGCAAGCTCGCAGTCAATAAATGGCTGAAAGAGCAGGCGAACCTCATCATGGATACGGGACTGGCCTACGAAATGATGACATTTAAGACCAAGGATCACGAAGAAGCGGTAAAGGCGTTCATCGAGAAACGAAAGCCGAATTTCGTCAGGAATAACTGATTACAGCGGCCTCTCTTAACGTGTCCCCGGTGAATAGGATGCAGTTTTCTGGGTGACCGGTTGCGGGCCGAGTTTTGCTCGTCGCTGCGGCGACCGCTGCCGCGAACTCAAGCGTGCTGACGCCTCGGCGTAGGCATGGAGTGTTTTCTCGTGCTGAGCGTGCAACAGCAACGCTTGGGCCAACGCGGCAGCGCGCCCCCAATGAGCGGTGGCCTGGCGAACCTCCTGCGGGGTCGGCATCGCACCGCCCAAGTACGCAATTCCCACCGCTTTGCGTACCCCAAGGTCGCCAGCTGACACGCGTGGCCGTCCAAGTGTACGCGCCAAAACCCATTCGGCGGTCCATAAGCCTAGGCCGCGAATTGCCGTGACTCTCGCAATTACCTCCTCGTCCGACAAGGCAGATAGTTCGGTGAGATTTAGGTTGCCGTCCGCGATCGCGCGAGCAGCATTGATGATGTATTCCGCCTTGCGCGAGGTGAATTGGAGCGCCCGAATATCAGCAACCTGCAAACTCGCAAGGCTTTCGGGAACGAAACTGTAGACGCGATGAGCACCGACCCTGTGCTCCGTGCCGAACCTTTCAGCCAGCCGCCGCCGGACGGTGGCCGCCCATCTTAAGTTCACTTGTTGAGCACTGATGCATCGAATCAAAGCAGTCATTAGATCAGCCTGGAGAACCGGGCGAAAGCCGCGATGGCACAGTGCCAACTGCCCAATCAAAGGGTCGATCTCACATAGGTGCTCGAACTCGGCCACCATCGGCACGAAGGTCGCTTTGATCGCTGCTTCCACGGCATCGCGCTCAGCCGCGTCGCAAACCAGTACTCGCAGCCTCGGTGAGTCGATATCACCCAGGCTCTGACACGCATACGGGTGGACACCTTTGCCATCGGTGGTGGTGCGGATCATCCACTGACCATCCCAGCGATCCAGCAAGTCATCGCCGGAGCGCCGGAAGATCTCCAGACAGGCGGCAAAATCGAGCGGTCCGGGAAGCTGCAGATCAAATTCAAACGTGCTGGAATGCGTGGTCTCCATCAAGTCTTTGCAGTTGGCGATCGATGGCTCATAAGAGCGTTTGCAGCCTGGTGCGTTATGGTGTCGCCGCCAAAGTCATCAAAAGTCCCCGTGCGGGCCAGCTTGAGCGCCATCTTGCGTATCGCGGTCATGGCAACCCGCACAGGCCCCGAGGCAGTACTGACCCTGGCGACACCGAGGGCTTCCAGCTCGGCAACCGAAGGCATTCCAGGAAGCCCTGTAACGTTGAGGGGGCCTTTAATCGCTTTGGTTAGGGCCGCGATGGTAGGTACATCAAGGTAGCCGATCGGATACAGGCAGTCAGCACCTGCCTCGCGGTAGGCATTGAGCCGCCGCACCGCATGGTCAAATCGCGATGCTTTTTCGCCAATGCCAAGCAGGAAAACATCCGTGCGCCCGTTGATGACGATAGGAATCCCGGCCGATTGTGCCGCCGCGCGAGCGGCGCGAATACGTTCAACCGCCGAGGATAAGTCGTAAAGCTCGCTCCCAGAGCTATGGATACTGTCCTCGAGATTTATTCCGATTGCACCAGCTTCGATAATCATCCGAACCGTTTCGGCCACCTCCCGTGGACTATCACCAAAGCCGGATTCAATGTCAGCCGTAACAGGAACATCGACTGAACGGGCGATCCATCGAACCATAGTCATCATATCGTCACGCGGTATAGCTTCGCCGTCAGGATAGCCTGCGGTATAGGAGACTCCGGCGCTGGTAGTCGCGACTGCCTTGAATCCGACATCTTCAAAGATCCGTGCACTGGCGGCATCCCAGGCATTCGGCAACACCAGGATGCGCCGACCCTCGTGCATTTGCCGAAATGCCTCAGCCTTGGCAATCTGAAGCTGACTGACCATGCAAACCACCTCTTTGAGCAGGGTCTGATAAGTCCTTTCCGGACTGTTGCGAAGGTTGACGGCTATCCGACATCGGCGAGGCTGAAGCCGAGCTCCAGCATTCGCTCCAGGCCGATGCGCAAGCCGACCGACTCCTCGGTTGCGAGCTCCGGGTCGTGGGTGATCCATTCTGCTGCCAAATCACCCGCTTGCTCGATGAGCGCCGAGTCGTGAATCCAGTGAGCGAAGCGTAGGGGTAGGGAGCCAGTCTGGCGTACGCCGAAAAGATCGCCTGGGCCACGCAGCCTCAAGTCCAACTCTGCGACCTCCGCACCGCTCCGGCATCGGGCTAGCTGCTGAATGCGCGCTCGTGCCTCCTTCGAGCATTGCTGAGAAAGAACGAACCAGCATCGCGATGCCTGGTTGCCGCGTCCAACGCGTCCCCGCAATTGATGTAATTGCGCCATACCATAACGTTCCGCACCAATGATCACGATAGCCGATGCCTGAGGCACATCGATGCCAACTTCAACCACCGTGGTCGATACCAGGACCTGAACCGAGCCGTCACGGAACCGACGCATTACTTCGTCCTTTTCCGCGGGGCGCATTCGGCCATGCAATGTGCCGATCGAAAAGCCTTGCAAGGTTCCGGTCCGCAGACGTTTGGCGGCCGCGGTTACAGACTCTAAATCATCCTCGCTTTCAATCGTAGGCAATATGTAATAGGCGCGCCTTCCCGATTCGAGCTCCGCTCTGACCATCGAATCGACCATCTCCAGAGCTTCCTCGGTAACGACCGCGTTTTCTACTGGTATCCGTCCGCTGGGTGTCTCTTCGAGCGACGAGACGTCCAGGTTGCGAAACAAGGTCATGGCCAGGCTGCGCGGGATTGGCGTCGCGGTCATTAACAAGACGTTGGCTTGGGAACCCAGCGCTGCCAATCGGGCTCGATCAAAGACGCCGAACCGGTGCTGCTCATCGATGATTGCGAGACCCAGCCGCTTCAGTGCCACCCCCTCCTGTATTAGGGCATGTGTGCCAAAGACTACTGCGATATCTCCTCGCAGCAGCGCTCGCAGGATCCTGGCGCGCTCACGCGTGGCCATCTTTCCTGTCAACAGGGCGGCATTGATGCCGAGACCACCGCACATCAAGTTGAAGTTGGCGAAATGTTGCTCAGCCAAAAGCTCAGTGGGAGCCATGATGGCCACTTGCCAACCACTTTCCGCGGCCCGGACGGCAGCACAAAATGCCACCACCGTCTTGCCCGTGCCGACGTCCCCAATGAGAATTCGGTTCATTTGGCATGGAGCCGCCAGGTCAGATGCGATTTCGTCCACGGCGCGTTGCTGCGACGACGTAAGAGCGAAGGGCAACGATGCTTGCATCAGGCTTGATAAATGCCGCGGCCCGTTGACCACTGCACCTCTCCTGGTCCGCTGGCGCGCACGCTCGCGCGCGAGTGCGAACTGGAAGGTAAACATCTCGTCGAGCGCTACCACGCGATGGGCCGGCGTCCGGCCTGATAGCAGTTTCTCGATGTCTGCCTCTGCAGAAGGCCGGTGCAGGTACTGCAGTGCGTCGAGCATCGCGCCGATTTGCGCGCGTTTGCGCAGCGAAGTTGGAATAGAACCGAGAGATGTCTGATCAGCGCGGCGTAAAGCCTCCGTGACGATCCTCACAAACAGCTTCTGGGGAACTTCCGGTGGCAAGCTATAGACCGGACGGATAGGCGGAGGAGGACCGAAGCGCAGCCTGTAGATCTCGGGATGCACTAGTTCGATTCCTCTTTGGCCGCAATTGGTGCGACCGACCAAAAGCAGCGGCTCTCCCAAGGGCAGGCTCGCAGTTCGCAAATTGAACCACACCACGCGGATGCTCTTGCCCGAAGATTGTTTGAGGAGCGCACTGGCGATCCGACGTGACCAGCGGCCCGGCATTGGCCTATCGCTCAAACTTTGCAAGACGCCTTCTACAATCGCGGGTGAACCCGGTAGCAAGTCTCCGACATCGTCGCGTCTTCGAAGATCGTCATAGCGATAGGGCAAATGGGTCAGCGCATCGTACAGGGTGCCAATGGCACGCGCACGGAGCGCAGCACTGCGGTGGGGCCCGATCCCCGCTATGGTCCCAACGTCCGCTTCGAGCGACGATTTAACTCTAGGTGACGAAGCCGGCTCTTCGCCTGAGGGACTGCTCCTTCGCAAGCCGGCGGCTTTCCATCCCGGCCCACTCATTGGCCGCAATGATAATCTTGCAGAGCCCGTGCCCCAAGCGGAGTGGTTTGCAGCGCGGCGATAGCTTCAGCAGCAGCTTGCGCACCGGCAATCGTGGTGAAGAAGGGGATGCGAAGCTCCAGAGCAGTACGCCGTATCAGAAACGAATCGGCGGTCCCTTCCTCGTCAGGCGTATTGATAACAGCAGCTATGCGCCCCTCGCGCATCAGGTCGAGCACGTTCGGGCTACCATCGGTAACCTTATTGACCGCGGTGCAGTCGACGCCTGCTCGTTGGATGTCACGCGCGGTGCCCGCCGTCGCCACGAGGCTGAAGCCCATGCCCGCGAGCGAACGAGCCAGCGACTCGAGAGATGGTTTGTCTGAATCGCGCACGCTAATGAAAATCAACCCTTTCAACGGTAGGTCGGTGGCAGCCGCTAATTCTGCCTTGGCAAAGGCCAATGCAAATGTTTTATCGATTCCCATGACCTCGCCGGTCGACTTCATTTCGGGTCCCAGAACAGTGTCGACGCCAGCGAAGCGCATAAACGGGAAGACTGATTCCTTGACCGCCACGTGCGCAGGCACACGCTCCGAGGTGAATCCCAGTTCGCGCAAGGTTTTTCCACCCATTACCCGCGCTGCCAGTTTGGCGAGCGGCACTCCGATAGCCTTGCTTACGAAAGGAATAGTGCGCGATGCACGAGGATTGACTTCAAGGACGTAGATCGCCCCCTGGTAAATTGCGTACTGGACGTTGATCAGCCCGACTACCGCCAATTCCCGTGCGAGCAATTTGGTTTGCGCGGCCAAGTCCTGCTGAATGCTCTGGCTCAGGCTGCGAGGGGGCAAAGTACACGCGCTGTCTCCAGAGTGTATGCCGGCATGCTCGACATGCTCCATAATTCCCCCGATCACTACTCGTTCGTGGTCGGCGATCGCATCTACGTCCACTTCGATCGCGCCATCGAGATAACGGTCGAGCAGCAGGGGTCGTTGCTCCGACGCCTGCAGAGCCTGGTCGAGGTAGCGCTTTAGATGAGCTTCATCCGCAATGATCTCCATGGCGCGGCCGCCAAGGACATAGGAAGGACGTATCAGCACAGGATAGCCGATACTTGCAGCTCCGCGGATGGCGTCATCAGCACTACGGGCGAGGATTCCGGCCGGCTGACGTAGCCCGAGACTTTTGACCAGCTCGTTGAAGCGTTCACGGTCCTCGGCGCGGTCGATGGCATCAGGGGGAGTGCCAAGGATTTTAACGCCGGCACGCTCCAAAGGCACGGCTAACTTTAGGGGTGTTTGGCCACCGAATTGGACAATGACGCCCTCTGGTCGCTCGCGTTCAACGACCGCCATAACGTCCTCGAACGTTAACGGCTCAAAGTACAGGCGGTCGGAAATATCGTAGTCGGTGGAAACGGTTTCAGGATTGCAATTGACCATGACGGTCTCAAAGCCGTCTTCTTTCAGGGCCAGGCTCGCGTGGACACAGCAATAGTCGAATTCAATACCTTGGCCGATACGATTGGGGCCGCCGCCCAAGATCATGATTTTGCGGCGCGCGCTCGGATGCGACTCATTCTCGCCCTCATACGTGGAATAGAAATAGGGGGTGAAAGCCTGGAATTCGGCCCCACAGGTATCAACCGTCTTGAACACGGGGTTAATGCCAAATTCCCGGCGGCGCCGCGCGATTGCGTTCTCCGAGGTCGCTTTCAGTTCAGCGATTCGCCGGTCGGAAAAACCCATCGCCTTAATAGTGCGCAGCCATTCTGGAGAGAGCGGTTCACGCGCGATCTGACGCTCGGTAGAAACGATTTCTGCAATCGCCTCGATGAACCATCGGTCGATTTTGGTCAACCGATAGATTTCCGAAATCGGTATGCCCAGACGTAACGCATCGGCTAGATAATAGATGCGTGCGCTGTTCGGCTTGACCAGGTTGTGACGAACCTGGGCGAGGGCGCTTTCTCGAGACATCGCATCAATTCGGCTCTCCAAACCAAAGGAACCAATTTCGAGCGAGCGCAAGGCCTTTTGTAAGGACTCCTTGAAAGTGCGGCCTATCGCCATCGATTCCCCGACCGATTTCATTTGCGGTCCGAGCTCATCGTCTGCGCCGCGAAATTTTTCAAAAGTGAAGCGTGGTATTTTGGTTACGACATAATCGATAGTTGGTTCGAAGCAGGCTGGCGTCATCCGGGTTATATCATTTGGAATCTCGTCCAGCCGGTAGCCAATCGCCAGCCGTGCGGCGATCTTTGCGATCGGGAAGCCCGTCGCCTTGGATGCCAATGCGGAGCTGCGGGAAACGCGCGGGTTCATTTCGATGACCACCATCCGACCGCTGGCGGGATCGATTGCAAACTGAATGTTGGAACCGCCGGTATCAACGCCGATTTCGCGGATGATCTTCAGCGCCGCATCGCGCATCAACTGGTATTCTTTATCTGTCAAGGTCTGAGCAGGCGCGACCGTAATCGAGTCGCCCGTATGCACTCCCATCGGGTCCAGGTTCTCGATTGAGCAAATGATGACGACGTTGTCGGCACCATCGCGCATCACCTCTAACTCGAATTCCTTCCACCCTTCGACCGATTGCTCGATGAGGACCTCATGGCTGGGTGACATCTCCAGGCCCCATCGCACTTTATGCTGAAAATCTTCCGCAGTGCGGGCGATTGAGCCACCGGTTCCGCCCAGGGTTCTCGACGGCCGAATAATGACCGGCAAGCCAAGTTGGGAGCGAATTCGCTCGGCCTCCTGAACTGAATGAGCAATTTCGGAAGCGGGCACAGACAGGCCAATCTTGAGCATGGCCCGTTTAAAAAGGTCGCGGTCCTCGGCTTTCTTAATGGCTGAGAGCTTCGCCCCGATCAGTTCGACGCCAAAGCGATTGAGCACCCCTGTCTCCGCCAGCTCGATGGCTAGATTGAGTGCAGTCTGACCGCCTACGGTCGGCAGCAGAGCATCCGGGCGCTCCTGCTCAATTATCCGGCTCACCACCGCCGCTGTCATCGGCTCGACGTATGTGCGATCGGCCAGTTCGGGATCAGTCATGATAGTGGCGGGATTGGAGTTGATTAGGATCAACCGCAATCCTTCTTCCCGCAGTGCCTTGATCGCCTGGGTGCCTGAATAATCGAATTCGCAGGCTTGGCCGATAATAATCGGGCCCGAACCGATTACGAGGATTGATTTGAGGTCCTTTCTGCGCGGCACTGAAGTCGCTTTCAGTTGTTGGCTGGGGCCGATGCGCCCTTTGCCTGGCCTTCGCGGTCGAGGTGGTCGAGAGCATCAAGGCCGTAACGAGGAAACAATTCCACTAACCGGCGAAACCTGGTGAAAAGATAACCTGAGTCGTGCGGTCCCGGGGAAGCCTCCGGATGATACTGGACAGAATAAAAGGGTAAACCTTTGCCGCGCAGTCCCTCTACCGTCTTATCGTTTAAGTTAAGGTGTGAAAGCTCGGCCTTTCCCTGCAAGGACTCGGCGTCGACCGCAAAACCATGATTCTGCGAGGTAATCTCCACTCGACCAGTATGCAGGTCAAGCACCGGGTGATTGGCTCCGTGATGACCGAATGTCAATTTGTAAGTCTTGCCACCCAGCGCCAGCCCCAAGATCTGATGACCAAGACAGATGCCGAAAATAGGTTTGCGGCGAAGCAGTCCGCGCACCGTCTCATGCGCATAGAGGACGGCCGCCGGATCAGCCGGTCCATTCGATAAAAAAACACCGTCCGGATTGAGCTCTAGCACCTGTTCCGCCGTTGAGGTGGCCGGGAGAACTTTGACGCGAAAACCCGCCGCGACCAGGCGGCGCAGAATATTGCGCTTAATGCCGTAATCCAGGGCTACGATCAAGGGAGCATCGCGCAATTCGGCGCGTGACGGCTGCCGATAGCCGGTCGCAATAGACCAGTCTCCCAGTTCCCACTCATAAGGCTGTGCACAGGTGACTTCTCGCACCAGATCGCGACCCACCAATCCGGGTGATGCTTTGGCTTTCGCCACCAGCTCGTCGATCTCGAGGTTTACGCTCGACAAAACCGCCTGCTGGGCACCATTGGTGCGGAGATGACGCACAAGGGCTCTGGTATCGATCAGTTCGATCCCTGGCACGCCCGCTCGTTCCAGATATTCACCCAAAGACATCTCGGCGCGCCAGTTTGAAGGGCGCGGGACGTATTCTCTGACGATAAATCCTTCGACGTACACTCGGTCGGACTCTTCATCCTCACGATTGATGCCGACGTTGCCAATTTCGGGATAGGTCATGCAGACCAGCTGACCCTTATACGAGGGGTCAGTCAGCACTTCCTGGTAACCAGTCATCGCGGTATTGAACACGACCTCCCCAGTTACCTCGCCGAGCGCCCCAAAGGCGCGTCCGCGGAAGATACGTCCGTCCGCCAGCGCCAGCACCGCCTCACGAGACATTATGAGCTCCGGAGTTTGGCAGGCGGTTGACAACGATTTTCCCGTCGACGATCGTCGTGACGGCCATGCCTTTTAACGTCATTCCAGTGAAAGGAGTATTGCGGCTTTTGGATACGAAATTGCCAGGGTTCACGGTCCATTCCAGCTCAGGGTCGATTACGGTGATGTTAGCGGGTCCACCAATAGTCAGACGACCATACTCGGGCAGACGGAGCAGCCGCGCAGGATTGAGCGACATCATTTCGACCATTCGCGCAGGACTGATCGCCCCACGATGCACCAGAGACATCGCGAGACCCACTGCCGTTTCGAATCCCACGACGCCATTGGCTGCTCGCGCGAGCGCTTGAGCTTGGCTCTCCGAGAGCCGTCGCGCGGGTTTGTGCGGACCAAAAATATCCTTCAGTTCATCCCAGCATTTGGACCGGGGATCATGCGGCGCGTGATCTGTCGCGATCATGTCGATAGTGCCATCAGCCATCGCCTCAACCAGCGCCTCGACATCGATGCGAGTTCTCAGCGGTGGCGACATTCGGGCATTGGGGCCCGATATAAGAATGGCGCTCTCGTCGAGAGTGAAATGATGAGGAGTTACCTCGCAGGTCAAATTCGTGAGACGTCTTTTTTCAGCGCGGATCAATTCTGTGGCCTCGGCCGTCGAGACATGTGCTAGATGAATCGGTGTCCGGGGCTCGGTGGCCAGTGCCAGGTCGCGGCTGATTCGTCGAGTTTCAGCGCACGTAGGGATTCCTATGATGCCGAGAGTATTCGCTATGCGACCTGCGTTCATAGCGCCTCCGGCCGATAGCGCCCGATCTTCTTCGTGGAGTGATATAGCGAACCCTGTACGACAGGCCTCACGGAACGCCGCCGTCAGTGTTGCCTCGTCGTCAATCGGCAGGCCGTCATCGGAGAACATTCGGACCCCAGCTTGAATCATTGCATCAAAATCAACCAGGTCGCGTCCCTCCAGGCCTTTGGTCACCGCTGCAACCGGGACCAGACGAGCGCCGCCCGACGCGCGCGCACGCTGCAACATGTATTGCGTGACTTCCTCTCGATCGTTTGCAGGTGATGTATTGGCCATGGCGGCCACAGCAGTGAACCCGCCGACCGCGGCAGCCAGCAAGCCAGTCGCAATAGTTTCCTTTTCGGAGAATCCCGGTTCACGCAGATGAGCGTGCGGATCGATAAGTCCCGGCACTATCCACATCCCGCTGCAATCGAGCAGTGACTGAACACTGATAACAGCAAGATTACCGGGCGCTTCGATGTGAGTGATCTTGCCCTCGCTTACGATCACGTCGTAGAGTCCGTCTCTCCTGGAGGCGGGATCGATGACACGCCCGCCCGTGAGCGCAAAGCTTGTCACGCGGGGTTCTCGGCGGTCTTGGGTGATTCCAGCAGGGAATACAACAGCACTCGCTCGCCTGGCTTACCTCCCTCGTCGGCGGCAATACGAACCTGGACCCGGTCGGTCCGCGAAGTCGGTATGCTTTTACCGATGTAATTGGGGCGAATTGGTAGGGCACGATGACCTCTATCAATCAGGACGGCGAGCTTCACACCAGCGGGGCGACCCTGCTGCCACAGAAGAGTCATCGCACGTTGTACGGTCCACCCGCTGTTGATGACGTCATCGACGAGTATGATTAGGCGGCCGTCTACGTCGAAACTGGCGGTGTCGTCGAGCGGCTGGAGCGCAGTCTGACCGTAAACATCGATAGCGGCGCATGGGGGCCGGACGCCGGTTTGCCTGCCGACCAATTCGCGAAGGCGCAGCGCCAGCAAAGCCCCGCGGCTTACGACGCCCACTATTGCCAGCATGGTCGGATCGACTACATCGGCCGTGATCTGCGCAGCGATGGCCTGGCAGGCCGCGGCAATTTCCTCGCTGTTCATAATCTCGCGTTGTGGTCCTCGCCGGTACGGTTCGTAACCGCGCTCTTCCGCCTCTTTGACGCTGTCGAACACCGCCAGGGTGCCATCCTCAACCCATTGACGCACATAGCCGTGAAGGCTCTCATCAAAATGGTAATAGCGGCGGGAAGTGGTGTGGCCGACATAATCAACGCGTAAATTGCGCTCGCAGAAGTCGCATCTGAGCGCAAGGTGTTCGCGGTTGGTGGTCGGAGCAAACCGGAATCGCGGCCGCAAATAGGCACCCTCGCGGCGAGTGATACAGCTCGGATTGGCACACCTCGGAGCAGTTCCACCTCGAAAGGGGATCGATGAGGTGTTACCTCGTTTGGCTGGTCGCGAACGATTTTCCAGTAGCCACGCAATCAGTGCCATCCGCACCGGGACTCCAGCCGCCGCCTGTTCGAAGTAGACCGCGCGGGGGTCGCTGTCGAGTTCATAGGCGACTTCGTCAGTCCTCGGCAGCGGGTGCATAACCACAGCGCGGTGGGTCCGGCTGCTACGGAGGGCGCGCGCATCAAACGGCGCGTAGTTGCACGGCGTAGCATTGCTGCCGGCCAGCCGCTCGCGCTGCAAACGCGTCAGATAGAAGGCGTCGAGCGAGGCCGGCGCACGCGCCGCCGGCACATCCTGTAACGGGTTCGCATCGGTGAAAAGCGCCATCTGATGGGGCGCATTGGGGGTGAGGTACAGAGCGTCAAAGCTACCCTGATCCGATTTCAATTCCTCGAGCGAGACCGTCGAGAAGCGGTAGTTGCGTTCCGCCGCTATCCGGTCCAGTACATAGTCCGGAAGTTCCATGCCACTGAAGGGAGCGGTGACAATATTTGCCCCGAACCGTGCCAGAGCATAAATCAGCGAATGGACGGTGCGGCCAAATTTCAGATCGCCGCAAATCGCGACTGTTAGTCCCTTGAGATGGCCCTTCTTCCGTCGTAACACATAGAGGTCGCACAATGTCTGCGTGGGATGTTCGCGGCTGCCGTCACCCGCATTAATTACCGATACCGAGGCATACTCGGCCGCGACTTGTGCCGCGCCGTCGGATGGATGGCGGAGCACGATTATGTCCGCGTATGCGGAGACAACCCGCACTGTGTCGGCGAGGCTTTCACCCTTTGCGGCCGAAGAGGTATGCATGTCCGGCGAGCTAATGACGGTTCCCCCCAGGCGATGCATCGCCGATTCAAAGCTCAGCCGCGTTCGGGTCGAAGGTTCATAAAACAGGGTGGCCATGATCAAGCCTTCGGCGATTCGCCTGGTCTCACCCCGCTCTATTGCCTGGCTGAAAGAATCGGCCAACTCGAAAATGCGCTCGATGTCGCTGAGCGGCAAATCTTCAATCGACACCAGATCGGATTTCGCCAGTCGGGGCATGCTCTATCAGCAGGCGCTATGCCGGACCATTTTTGATGTCTGGTCTGAGCTTCTGACCGTTTGTAGTGAGGCGACAGCCATCGCTCGGCGCGTTCACCCTAGAAAGCTTCAGGCTTTGTTTCACCGATCACGACCGCATCGACGCCATCAACCTCGCTCAATTTTACGTATACGCGTTGGCCTTCAGGTGCCGCGATGTTCTTGCCGACATAGTCGGCACGAATAGGTAGCTCGCGTCGGCCGCGATCAACCAGCGCCGCGAGCTCGATCGACCGGGGACGTCCCAAATCAGCCAGCGCAGCGAGGGCAGCCCTTACGGTTCGCCCTGTGTACAGCACGTCATCAACCAGCACGACGTTGCGATCATCGAGCGAGAAAGGAATATTCCGACCCAACAGGCGCGGATCGCCCGGCGTGCTTTTGTCGTCGTCACGGTACGACGATATATCGAGCGTTCCGACCTCAACCAGCGGACGGCCGGTTTGATTCAAAATCGTCGCGATCCGCTCAGCGAGATTCGCGCCGCGGCGAATGATGCCAATCAGGGCAAGACGCTCCGCGGCACTGTGACGTTCGTGGATCTCATACGCAATGCGCTTGACACATCTTGCCAGCGCGTCGGCGTCGAGCGCCAAAGATCCTCTCAGGACCACCCGACCAGTACCCGGACAAGCGAGCTTTTTGGGGGCGACGATTTGAAAAAAAACACCAGCCTTGCGACCTGACCGGTGTTGATGTTGACCGTTAACATCCGCTGTACCTTACTACCCTCTCGGGAGCAGCTTAAAGGCTAATTCAAGTTACCTTCCCTCGAAGGAGGCGTCAATTCTCCGCGCGTCGATTCTCACCAATCGTGGCCGATCAACCGTAGTTTCAACCGCATCGCGAAGCGTGAGTGGAGCAGCTGGATTTCCGCCTGAACAGCGGGCCTTGAGGCGAGCAAAGGCGATTTTGCCGCGAACTGCTGCTCGCCGCCAGGTGTTCAGGCACATCGACCGGCTCATCCAAGCTCAGGACATTTAAGCCGAAGTGTCAGGCAGTCAAAAATCCCAGCCGATCAGGCACCGTCGTCCCCTATCTCGGCTCCGCCGAGATTGACACAGCTGCTGAGTCCCCAGATCTCGCGGGCATACTCAGCGGCCGTACGATCACTGGAGAAACGGCCGATTCGAGCAATATTTAAAATGGCCTTGCGTCTCCAAGTCGCGGGGTTGAGGTATTCGCGAGAGATCAAGGCCTGCGTCTGAACGTAAGCGGCAAAATCGGCGACTACAAAATACTCATCATGATTGAGCAAGGTCTCAGGAATCCATTTGAAGAGTCCGGGCTCTCGCGGGCAAAACTGGTCTCCGCTAAGACCGTCGAGCACGCGCCGCAGCGACAGATCCCGCTCGTAGTAGCTGCGCGGGTTGTAGACCGGTCGCAATTCACCAATCTGGGGAGCGCTAAGACCAAAAATGAACATATTTTCGGCGCCGACCTCGTCACGAATTTCGATATTGGCCCCGTCCAGCGTTCCGATCGTTAACGCCCCATTCATGGCGAATTTCATGTTTCCCGTCCCTGACGCTTCGGTGCCTGCGGTCGAAATCTGCTCTGAAAGATCGGCCGCCGGAATGATCCTCTCAGCCAGCGAAACCCGGTAATCAGGCACGAACACGACTTTGATAAAACCCTGAGCGCGTGGGTCGTTGTTGATGACAGCCGCGACGTTGTTGATCAACTTCACAATCATCTTGGCGGCCCAATAGCCCGGCGCTGCCTTTCCCGCAAGCAAATAGGTGCGCGGAACCACAGGCGGCGTTTGGTCCTCGGTGAGGGCCAGATACTCGTGAATGATACCAAGTACCATCAGCAGTTGACGTTTGTACTCATGAATGCGCTTTGCCTGAACGTCGAGAATCGAGGCTGGATCAAGATCAATGCCGGTAACGCGATGTACAATCGTGGCGAGGCGCTCTTTATTGGCCCGTTTCACCGACGCGAAGCGATGCTGGAAGTCCGGGTCATCAGCGAATCGTTCGAGCTCCCGGGTGTGTTCGAGATTGGTTCGCCATTGTTCGCCGATTGTCTCATCGAGCAGGCGGGCGAGGCGCGGATTGGCCATGAGCAGCCAACGCCGCTGTGTCACGCCATTGGTCTTGTTGTTGAAACGCTCAGGCCAGAGCGAGGAAAACTCGGGCACGACGCGGGTTTTAAGCAGCTCTGAGTGAAGCTTGGAAACACCATTAATCGAGTGGCTACCGACGATTGCCAGATGCGCCATCCGCACCTGTGGCTCGGAGCCCCCTGCGACGATTGAAATTTCTCCCTGCTGAGTCCTGCCGGACTGAAGATTTATCGCCTGGGCCAGAAAGCGCCGATCAATCTCGTAAATGATCTCCAAGTGTCTGGGGAGCACTCGCTCCATCAGTGGGACCGGCCATCGCTCGAGCGCCTCGGGCATCAAGGTGTGATTGGTATAGGCCACCGCCGCCTGGGTGATACGCCAGGCAGTTTCCCAGGGAAGATCATAATGGTCGACGAACCGGCGCATGAGCTCGACGATTGCCAGGGCCGGATGGGTGTCGTTGAGCTGAATGGCGACGCGCGCGGGAAAATCGTCTACGTCCTCGCCCCGAGCAAAGAAGCTCCGAAGGATGTCCTGAATCGCGCAGGCTACAAAGAAGTACTCCTGTAGGAGGCGCAGCTCTCGACCGGATTGCGATGAATCGGAGGGATACAGCACCTTGGAGAGCGTTTCCGACACCATCTTCTGCTCGACGGCCTTGAGATAGTCACCTCCGTTAAAAATTTGGATATCAAACTCGTTTGAGGCCCGCGCCTCAAACAGACGAACGTGATTAACTGTGCGACCACCGAAGCCGGCGATGGGCAGATCCGAAGGAAGGCCGATAATTATCCGATAGTCCGTCCAAAGCCGCTTCGGCTTGCCATCGCGGGTCGTGTAAGGTTCTACTCTGCCATACACCGGAATGCTGCAAATATCCTCGAGCCGCGGCTTCAGCCAGGGCGACGCTTCCATTCGCCAGCTATCGGGTTGTTCGACCTGGTAACCGTCAACGATTTGCTGGCGGAACAGTCCAAATTCGTAGTTGATACCATACCCGTAACCTGGCATGCCCAACGTCGCTAAAGAATCGAGCATACAGGCGGCGAGGCGTCCCAAACCGCCGTTGCCCAGGCCAGCGTCGACTTCTTCATCGAAAAGTGATTGTAGATCGATCCCGTGGCCGGCCAGCAGCTCGCGGCAATGGTCAATTATTCCGAGATTGAAGAGATTGTTTTCGAGTGAGCGCCCAATGAGAAACTCAAGTGACAGATAGTACAGCTTCTTGGCTCCAATCCGATCAAATCGCGCCTGGGTTGCTAGCATCCGCTCAAACAGCATGTCACGCACTGCCTGAGCGGTAATGTAATACCAATCATGGCGCGACCAACGGCTGGGGGGCTTGGCGGTGCCAAACCGTAGATAATGGCCGATTAACTGTTCAAAGATAGCGGAGTTGGAAGTTCTTGCATTCGTTGCCTTTGCTGTCATTTGCAGTTTAGGACAGAATTCAATCTCAGGTGAGACAGAAGGCTATATAAAACTTGCTTCTGCGTAAAATCGTACGTCACCCATATACATAGCAGACGTGCAATCTGATGTCTTTAGAGTTCTTACGAGATCGGATTGGCCGACCCCGATGTAGCCACTGCCGTAAGGCTGTATGTTAATTCGTGCGTTCTTCGCCTCGCCAGCTGACTTATATTCGCAATATCTGAGACGCAGCGCCATTTATCCCGTTCACAGATCGCGGCAGATATTCTATCTGACAGAACTGTTACTCCTACGGGCTGGCGCTGGCGACTGCTACCGCTTAAAATGAGGGCTCGTCAAAAGAGGAATAACGCGATGGAACGCGTGGAAATTACCAGAGATTGCGAGGCGATTCAGATTCCCGCCGGGACACCGGTTACCTTGGAGAAAGGGGTCGAAGCCTACATCACCCAATCGCTCGGCGGTACTTTTACTGTCCAGGTTCCCGCCTATGGCGGTCTGTTCCGAGTCTCCGGCAAGGATGCTGATGCGTTAGGCAAGGAACCCGGCGCTGCGGCTGACGTCGCCCTAAGTGCCGGGGATTTGGAGTCGATGGTCTGGGAGCAGCTGAAAACCTGTTTCGATCCCGAAATACCGGTGAATATCGTTGACCTTGGGCTCGTCTATGGGATGGAGTTGACGCCGGTAGGCGATGGCACACACAGGGTCGACGTGAAAATGACATTGACTGCGCAAGGCTGCGGAATGGGTGCAACCATCGCAATCGACGCCCGCCAGAAGCTGTTGTCTATTCCCGGTATTAGCGATGCGAACGTAGAGCTTGTATGGGATCCGCCCTGGAATCCACAAATGATTTCACCCGAAGGCCGTGAACGCCTCGGCCTGGACTGACTAATCAGGCTCGTTCTCAGTCGAAGTGGACAGCGCATTTTAAGGGGAGATAAGAAGCTTCCAATGTTTGCAATCATCAAGACCGGTGGGAAGCAGTACAGGGTTGTTCCTGGCGACCAAATAGTGGTCGAACGGCTTGAAGGTGAAGTGGGTGCGGAGGTTTCCCTCGATCAAGTGCTGGCGGTTGGGGACGGCGACTCGGGGGCTATCGGTCGGCCGACGCTACCGGACGCGTGGGTTAGGGCACGCATCGTTCAACAACCTCGCGGCACCAAAATCATCGTGTTCAAGAAAAAGCGACGGAAAAACTATCGGCGCAAACATGGGCATCGTCAGGAGTTAACGGTTTTGCGAATCGAAGAGATAAGGCGGGGCTCCAGCGACCGCGCTACGGCCCCCGAAGCTCTGCCTGAGAAATCCGGTAGTCAATCGGACCACGAGGTGTGATGAGATGGCGCACAAGAAGGGACAGGGCTCTACACGCAATGGGCGTGACAGTCCGGGTCAGCGTCGCGGTGTTAAAGTTTATGCAGGTCAAACCGTAAAAGCCGGTAACATTCTGGTTCGCCAACTTGGGACGAGGATTCATCCGGGTCGCAACGTTGGACTCGGCCGTGACTACACGCTCTACGCTAGAATCGACGGTGTCGTTAAATACGAGAGCTATAGAGGCCGCGGGCGGCGCGTCAGTGTCGAGCCAAACATGTCATCGCATTCCAGCGAAGGACTAACCGCGCAGTAGCCCGGCGCCGCCGATGAAACGCGTTGCGCAAACACCCAGACAATCGTTGATCGCGATTCGCAATCACGCGGACACGCGTTGTGTTCACACCGACTGTGCGGTCAACTTCCATGCACGAGTCGATCGGTGAAGCGAATAGGGACTGCAGACTAGTTCCACGGCGCGTGAGCTTTTAGTCCCAGTGAATCAGCTACTGCCGGATGCACTACAGAGCCATTGTAAGTGTTCAGTCCTGAACGCAAAGCTGGATTGCGGTCACAGGCCTCGAGCAATCCGTGATCAGCGATTTCAAGTGCGTACGAGAGAGTGGCGTTGGTTAACGCGTAAGTGGACGTGTGCGGCACGACGCCGGGCATGTTGGTCACGCAGTAATGGACCACACCCTCACGAATGTAGATCGGGTTTGAGTGAGTAGTCGGGGAAGAGGTTTCAGAGATGCCCCCCTGGTCAATCGAGATATCGACCAGCGCGGCGCCGCGTTTCATCTTTGAGACCATCGAGCGCGTAATGAGTCGAGGTGCTCGTGCACCGGCTACCAGCACCGTCCCCACTACCAGGTCCGCCTGTCTGATCTCTTCCTCTAGGGTCGCGCGGTTCGACATGACAGTCACCGCACGATTGCTTAAAAGGTCACTGAGATAACGCAGACGCAGCGGATTGACGTCTAGGATTGTCACTTGTGCGCCGACGCCCTCGGCTACGCGACACGCGTTGAATCCGGCTATGCCACCTCCGATGATCAAAACCTTTCCCGGTCGCACACCGGGAGCGCCACTTAACAGAACTCCTGCCCCCCCGTTTTGCGCTTCGAGGCACCATCCGCCGACCTGGATGGCGAGACGACCCGCAACCTCGCTCATTGGCGCCAACAATGGCAGACTTGAATCTTCCAACTGGACGGTTTCATAGCCCAGCGCGGCGACCCGCCGCTTCAGCAGCACGCGTGCCACCTGCGGCTCTGCGGCAAGATGTAGGTAGGTGAAGAGGATGAGACCCGGGCGCAAGAACTTGAATTCGGAGGGAAGCGGTTCTTTGACCTTGAGCACCAAATCGGCTCGATTCCATACCGCAGATGCCGAGGTGACTACTTGCGCTCCCGCGGCGCGATACTGCTGGTCGGTAAATCCGCTGCCCAGACCGGCGCCATGTTGAACGTAAACCCGATGTCCATGGCTTACGAATGCGGCTGCGCCGGCCGGCGTCATCGCAACTCTGCGCTCGTCGGCCTTAATCTCTTTCAAAACTCCCACGATCATTTTTTTTCAACTGTAGAAGAGCAACCAAAGATCGGCAAGGAACTGACACCGGTTGCCTTTCTGTGCGCAAGTGGATTGAGTTCGATCGGAAGGTCGCCGTCAGTGCTTGACAACTGCTCTGTTGCCGCGCTTGATGAACACTGAAGCTCATTCAATGTCCGCTGCGCCCGGCTGCTCGATAACGGGCCAGCCGCTAGCGCTTTGGGAGGAGAAGATGGAGGCTCCGCCGGGACTCAAGTATTCGAAAGAACATGAATGGGTGTCGACTGAAGACTCGTTAGCTACCATCGGCATTACCGATCACGCTCAGGAACAGCTTGGAGAAATTGTTTACATCGAGTTACCGTCGGTTGGTGAAAAAGTGAGCAAGGATGACCCCTTCGGAGTTGTCGAGTCAGTCAAGGCGGTCTCTGACATTTACGCGCCGGTCAGCGGCACGGTAGTTGAGGTCAACGAAGACTTGGCTGAAAGTCCTGAGGTCGTCAATGAAGATCCCTATGGTGACGGCTGGCTGATAAAGGTCAGAGTGAGCGACCCGACCGATCTTGACGATCTTATGGATAACGAAGAATACGAGCAGATGATCGCCCGCGAGAAAGAAGAGTAAACACGAGCGTCGAAGCAGCCGCGGGAACGCCCTTTGGCGGCTGACCCGCGGCGGCCTAAATCAGCGATGCTGCCTCTCGCCATCGGAAAGCGTGGAGAGGGGCATCAAAGCCCGCAGATTCAGTGAGCTCGGATGCGTCCCGCGTATCGCGAGGCCGGATACAGCGCTCCAGTCCGCCAGCGTCTCCCAGGCGTGAGTCAGGCTGCTGCAGCGATACGTCCTGCCCTTACTCATCAACAGTCGTGCGTAATCGGTACTAAGCTTCGAGCCAGGCTCAGTCCCTGAGATCATGACGCTGACTGTTCAAAGTTAGGGGCCCGGACAGGGATCGCCTGTGAGACCGAAACCTCATAGCTGTGAGCGGTAGCCGAGGGATTCATCAGCACAATAACGAAGCGGCAAGTCGTCGACGGCTCGAGTACGAAGTTTTTGGCCGGCTCGAGCTTTTGCAGGAAATCGATTTCATGCGGGGTCATTTGGCCGACCATTCCGGGCGAAACCGAATTGCCACAGTATGCTGAGCCCGATGCCACTAACCGACGCTGCAGATCGCGCAGCCCCGCAGAGAGTTGCACGAGGTGTAGTGGCTCGGTGCCGACATTTTCTGCGGTGCCGCTAATCACCAGCGCTCGCCACGGGCCTTTACCCACTTGATAGGTTGCATCGACATCGCGCAGCGCGACCAGCTTTGCCGGCGTTGTCGGAACGGTAAAACGGTCGCCCACCAGCGGCAAATAGCTCAGAACCGACGCCGACGCGGCGGGAGCGTTGTGGATCAGCAGGGTGAGCGCCCCGAAGCCGAGCGCAATCAGGAAGATGAGCAGGATAAAGAAGCGCGACGAGTGAATGATACCGCGGTTGTAGATCGGGGCCTCGGCTTCGTCGATGAACTCGTCGTCGAGCAATTCTGCCCTTTGCCGGCGCCTCCGACCGCCGCTCCTCCTGGGCGTTTCGTCGCCGAACGTGTCGTCACGAAAGTTTTTTTCCTCGACTGCTCCCGGCGCCGCAAACTCGTCATCACCCACCCGCCATCGGCTGCCTTCCACGGTGGGTGGGTCCGCGAGCGAGGTCGGCCGCCGACTCCGTCTGCTTACCTTGAGGGGGTTGGGCTCGGGTTCTTCATCAGTGAAGTCGAACGATAGGTTCTCTCCGGAGTTGTCTGGCTCACTCCCGGTAAACAGCCGTGAGTAGAATTTTCGCGCCTCCTCTGCTGCGACTCGTGCTGCTGGTTCAGATGACGACTTACTATTCGACCGCGGGCTCTCGACGCTGGTCGCCGGCGTGCTGGTCCCAGAACGATTTGTCCGCTCTTGCGGGCCTAGACCGTTGGCGAGGCGCCGCTCGCCGCTCGCCGCGGAGGGTGCCCGACGGACCGCCGAAGATTCGGGGCGCGTCATTTCGTCGAAACCTGGAGGCACCTCTGGAGAAGGTGTTGCGGGAGCGGCTTGCTCATGATTAGGGAATTCCTTGGCTTGCGCTGCCGGCGCTTGTCCCTCGTCCGTTGCAGGAGAAGGCGGCCGATCATCGGGAGGTTCGGCCGTGCGTTCTTGCTCAGGCTTAAGCCTCCCATGCTGCGCGGATGCCCGAGACTTCCGCGGTTCACAGCTAAAAACATGACCGCATCGCGAGCACTTGAAAGTCGGCAAACCTTCCGGCAGAACCTGTTCATCGATACGGTAACGTGTATGACAGCTGGTACACTGAACTTCTATCATCCGCGCGCCTCATCAACTGGATTAGACGTTACCACAGTCCCATATTAGGATCAGCCTTGGGTAGTGAGAGCCCTTTGCGCGGACCAGCCACTGGCCGATTGTGGCATGCTTGATTGACTCGTGCTATGCGAATTGCCTTGGTAAATCGCCGTTTCGATGCCACCGGTGGCGGTACAGAGCGCGATTTATTGGTTACCGCGCAATTGCTCACCGCCGCAGGCCATCAAGTTACCATTTATGCCGCGGAAGTTCGCCGGCAAAATCCAGGTGTGGATGTCAGGAGTCTCATGAGTCTGCCCTTCGGCCGAGCCTTGAGACTGCTTGTGTTTGGACTCCGCGCGGCGGCGGTGGCGCGCAGAGACGGAGCTGACTTGGTGGTGAGTTTTGCTCGTGCAATAAACGCAGATATTATGCGCTCGGGGGGAGGGGCGCACAAAAGCTACATTGCCGCAGCACGGCAATGGCAGGGGACCACCGGCCAGGCCCTGATGAGGCTTAGTCCTTACCATCGCGTGCAGCTTGCGCTAGAGCGAGCCGCGTTCAGGTCACGCCAAACCCGGCGCGTAATTGCAGTCTCGGAACTGGTCCGCCGTGACCTCGTAAGAAGTTTTGGCTTGCCCGATCCGCGCGTTAAGCTCCTGTACAACGGCGTTGATCTAAGGCGGTTTGTGCCTAGTCGAGACCGATCGCGCTCAAACCCGCTGCGCTCCCGATTAGGCCTCGGTAGCGCTACCGCAATTGCATTCATCGGAAACGGTTTTGCGCGCAAGGGATTGTGGTTTCTGCTCGAGGCCTGGCCAATGGTCGATTCACGCGCCCGGCTGCTTGTGGCTGGGGTGGATCGGTCACTCAAAGCCTATCAGCGTCGTGCAACGCAATTGGGAATTGGCGACCGGGTGATTTTTCTTGGCAAATGCGCCGATGTCGCGGAACTGCTCACCGCGGTGGATGGGTTAGCTTTGCCCTCGTTGTTCGAACCCTTCGGCAACGTTGTAATTGAAGCGATGGCGGCTGGACTGCCCGTACTTTGTAGTCAACAGACCGGCGCGGCCGAGCTGATTCCACCGGTGTTACGTGAATTGATCGTGACCGATCCAACCGACGTCGAGGAGCTGGGACGGCGGCTCAAGCTGCTGTTGAAGATTGACGGCGACGCGACGCAATTATTGCGGTCGACTGCGGAACAATATAGTTGGGAGCGGTATGGTTGGGAGCTGCAGCGGATTCTCTCTTTCTAAAAGATATAAAATCGAAGTTGTGACACGCTATGCGGCCGGGCTGTAGCTATCGGATAACAAATTCAGTGAGCGTTCAGACGGCGCAATCCGTCGCGCATGCCCTGCGCTATCGCCAGGCGTCTTTCCTCACGGGCAATTCGAGCGACGGGTGCTTTAAGAGCGCGCGCCAGGGCAAGCCGCAGTGCTGCGAGGGTTAACTTGATAAGCACCTCTCCCCGAGAGTGGCGCTCGTGCAAGGTTCGGCAAAAACCGCGCTCGCGCGCGATCCTGATGAAGCGCGATCGCACTGCTCGCCTTGAGTCAACCTCGTGCCAAACCAGCGCCCTTGGAGCGTAGCCGATGTGCAGCCCCGCACGACGCAAACGCTGCGAGAGCTCGGTCTCTTCCTCATGACCCGCGGCGCCTGGCCCCAGGCGCTCGTCGAAAAGTCCAACCATGCGGAGGGCGGAGGCGCGAAAGGCCATGTTCGCGCCGATCACCCCGCGCACCTCGATAACCTCCTCTCCATGGTCTACGAGCGGAAGGTCCAGGTAAGCGGCATTTTCACCTGCGGCGACTTCGGGATTCTCCGCAGGGAGAATCCGTCCCTTCATCGCGGCAAACTCAGGATGATCCGCAAAGAAAGCTTCGACCGCCTTTAGGTAATCCCTTGCGGGCACAACATCATCATCCAAGAAGACGAGAATCTCGCCGGACGTTAGTGCGATCGCCCTATTCTGGATCCTGCATTTGCCGGGTCTTGGATCATGAAGGTGAACGAACTGGAGATCGGGGATGGCAATTGGAGTGGATGCAACGGTTCCGTTCTCCGCCACTAGCAACTCATGACGGTCGCCCACAAGCTGGGGCGCAAGACTGTGCAATAGACGAGCGAGAGAACTTGGTCGTTGATGGCTGGCGACGATAATCGAGAGCTTGGCCACGGGCTGCTCGCCTGCCTGGTTATGCAAAATGTTCTGTCAGCACATCCTCAGGACGAACCTAGAAGCAGATGCAAAAAATTCATCGTAAGCTCGTAGGTGAGGCCCCAGATAACCTGTTTGTGGTAAAGTATAGCCGGGCGTAGGAGTTCTACATGATCGCGCTGCCATCGATGAATTCCTCGGTAGCGCGGATCGGCCAATACCGCAAGAGGCACTTCGAAGATTTCGGCGACCTCCTTTGGATCGGGATGGAGTTGGGGTTCACCCTTGACGATTCCCACGAAGGGAGTAACGAGGATGTTGGTGCTGCGTGTACGGCGACCCTCGAAGGCTCCGAGAATATCCAACGAATGAGGTTCGAGACCGATCTCTTCGTGCGCTTCGCGCAACGCCGCACCTAAAAGGTCAGCGTCGCGCTGATCGAAGCGGCCTCCCGGGAACGCAACCTCGCCGCGGTGGTTAGCGAGGCGATCGGAGCGTCGAGTATAAAGCACCGTAAACTGGTTGTCACGGCGCAGCAACGCGATCAGCACGGCTGCTGACTTGAGTCCGCCGTCGACGGCTGGACGTTCTACAGAGTCCGCAGGTATGAGTCGCTGCCTCAAACGCTCGAGGCAGGCGTCGATCTCGCAAGCATCTGGCGGCTGATTCATGTAGCCTAGATCATCCTTGCATGTCGACAGCTGTGCAAGGATTTAGGCCGTTGGCACTGAACGGTTTGTCCTGGGCTCAGGTGAGCGGAGACCGTTTGATGGAGTTGTCAAGACAAGGTTGAGAAAGCCGATTAGGCGTCGGGGTGCATTTGCGAGCCGTGCGCGAAGGTCATTTTAACAAGGGACAATCGACGAGCGGGACGCGATATCTCATCGGGCGTTATCACGAGATTACGCTGAAGGGACGTAATCGCTGGCGCTTCGTTCGGCAGCTCAAGCACAATCTCGTCGAAGTCTTCGGAGACTATTCTTTAAACCGAATCCACCTGGAAGGCCCGCGAATTATTGTCGAACTGCCCCGTGCACTGACCGATCAGATTGCCACCGAGCGCGCCAAGCTGATCTTCGGCCTGCAGAATTTTTCGATCAGCCATGCTGTGCCTCTCGACATAGAAGCGATCAAGCGGCAGGCTGTGGCAATCGCTGCTTGCGGTGTTGCAGCTTGTCCGGAACGCACTTTTCGCGTCAGCTCACGACGTGCAGAAAAACGCTTCGGCCTGACGTCGATGGAGATCGATCGCGAGGTCGGTGCGGAAGTCAGCTCAGCGCTGGGGCTCAAAGTGGATCTGGAAAATCCACAAATGACCATCTCCATCGAAATTCTGCCGGGGGTGGCATACGTCTCCGCCGGCAAGATAACGGGAGCTGGTGGCCTACCAGTCGGAGTAACAGGAAGAGGTCTGGTTCTGCTGTCGGGCGGCATCGATTCCCCGGTGGCTGCTTACCGGATGATGAGGCGGGGAATGCGTGTCGATTTCGTCCACTTCCATAGCTATCCTTTGGTATCGAGTGCCAGCCGGGACAAGGCTCGCGAGCTCGCAGCGCATTTGACTCGTTACCAGGCGAGATCGAGTCTGATGTTAGTCCCGTTTGCAGCTGCGCAACGCGAGATAGTGGCGCGAGTGCCGCGCCCGCTCAGAGTCGTGGTCTATCGGCGAGTAATGTTGGCGATCGCCAGTGAACTGGCAGAAAGAGTCGGTGCACAAGTCTTGATCACGGGTGAGAGTCTTGGTCAGGTTGCGTCGCAGACACTGGAAAATATGATGATCATTCAACAGGCGGCGAGGCACCCGGTGCTCCGCCCGCTAATCGGTATGGATAAGAATGAGATAGTTAGTGAGGCGCGGCGCTTGTCTACTTTTGAAACCTCGATCCAGCCCGACGAGGATTGCTGCACGTTGTTCACCCCCGCCCACCCCGAAACGCATGCGCGCTTTGACCAGGTCGCCCAGGCCGAAGCAATGCTTGCTATGGATCAGCTCGTCCAGCAGGCTGTGAAGTCTACCGAGATCGTGCTTAATGCTTTCCCTCGCCCAACAACAGAATAGCGAGTAGAGGCCATGGGAATTCCATTCGTTGTTGCTGAATTGGATCACATTGTGCTGCGATGCCGCCAACAGGATCGGATGCTGGACTTCTACACACGAGTGCTCGGTCTTAAGGAGGAGAGGAGAATTCCACAGATCGGTCTTATCCAGCTCCGCGCGGGAGCCAGCATGGTCGATCTTGTCCCCACTTGTGAGCCGCGGATGGAAAACGCGCTCAACGTGGACCATTTCTGTCTGGGCATAGAGACTGACGATCTCAATTTGGCAATCAACTATCTGCGGGCAAACGGCACCGAAGTCATTGGCGAACCAGCCGCGCGCTATGGCGCCCGTGGGATCGGTAAGTCGATCTACGCGCGCGATCCGGAGGGTAACGTGATTGAACTCAAACAGCTACCCAAAGGATCGGTTTAGTTTTGAGCCCCGAAAACGGACCCGGGCTAAAGTGAAATGAGGTTCCCGACAACCACTCTGCCATTTTCCCTAGGGTCGCTTATTTTGGCGCTGGTGGTGTGCAGCTGGGGTTGCGTCAAACCGTCGCCGTATCGAATCGCGGAGCGCTATATCGAGAATCTGCGGCAATATAAATACGCGCAATGTTATGCTCTCCTTTCGGCAAAGGACCGAGAGCAGCGACCCTTGTATCAATTCCTCACTGAGATTCCACTGGCGCCGGAAGTCAGTCCGATTTGGTTTCGCCCGATTTTGCGTGCCATGCGTTTCCAACTGAGTGATGAACGTCGCAATTCGGATGGCAGTGCCTATGTAGCTGTGAGAGTGACCGCTCCCGACCTGCCCAGTTGGGAACGTTCACTCGACGCGAATGCTCGGGACAATGACTCAATAAGCCGACTAGTAGAGCGCTCGCTGGCCGCTGGCACTTACCCCACGATAACCTACGAGGACAGGATTGTCCTAATAAGGGAATATCATCATTGGCGAGTATTGGTAGGGTTCGAGGCGCGGGACAGTGTTCTCAAGAGGCATCGCCTGGCTCTGAACGATTTCTATGCCGGACGGCTCGACCAGGCCATTGCCCAATTCAGCTTACTTATTAGAAAGCTGCAGGAAATGCCCGGTACCGGCAATCTGGGAATCGCGGCGCGTTTGCGCTTGCAGGCTGCCACCTTGCAGCGGCTCAAAGCTGAAGAAAGCGCTCTCGCCGCCTACCGAACCCAGCTCAAGCTCGACCAAGTTGCCATGCGAATGGCAGCGGAGCGCGTACCCGCAATCTTTGGGACCATTACAAATGGAGGCAATAGGCCAATCGATGAGCTTAGACTGGCCGTAACTTGGTATGAGGGCCGAGGTCGCAGTCTTAGGGTAGTGCACCGAGAGGAGCACGCGATCGTTGTGACCCCGATTCAGTTCACCGATTTCACGCGTAGGGTAACTCCGTTTTTACCCGGTGAGAAGCGTCAATTCGGTTTCATTCTGAGCGCGCCTCCCGAGGTGCAGCAGAACGCGACACCGCGTGTGAGTGTTGCCTCGCTCGCGTTTACCGAAATTCCAGCAGTGCTTCCGATGCTCGCAACGCCTGCGCCCCCGCACACGGCCGGACCCGTGAGCGATTCGGTGCGGCGTTTGCGTGCTACGCCGGCCATGACACCAGGCGATGTATCGCTTGCCCCTGACGATCAGACCGGCAAGCTAGCACGCGGAGCCGCGCAATGATGGGGGAGCCGCGACCTGGGGGAGCGCCACTTTGCCAACTCTGGTTACGATAGCCGTGCCCACTTATAATCGGCGGCATCTCCTCGAAAAGACGCTGGCGAGTATAGCAGCCATAGAGTTGCCCAGCGGGGTCAACGCCGAGTGCATCGTTGTCGATAATCGTTCGACCGACGATACCCGTCAGTTGGTCGCGGAATTTAGCACCCGCTCCGTATTTCCGACCAACTACGTGTACGAAGAGAGACCGGGTTCCAGCCACGCGCGCAATCGGGCCGTAGAGGAAGCGCATGGAGAGTTTATCCTTTTTATTGACGATGACGCGGTGGCTGAGCCGAGCTGGGTCGCTGAGATGCTGAGCGAAATGCAGCGTCGTCAGCTCGACGTAGCTTGCGGCATGGTAGTGCCGCAGTGGTGCCAAACACCTCCTCGCTGGCTCGGGCCGAGCCTCTACGCGCGCCTAGCAATTCACGACGCCGCGCGACTCCTCAGCGCTGAACCGGCCGAACGTAACAAGATTCATAATTATTTCAGCGCGAACGTTGGTTTCCGACGGCGAGTCTTCGAACGATTCGGCGGATTTCGAGCGGATTTGGGCGTAGTCGGGAGCAATCCGATCTCGGGGGAAGACACCGAATTATTCACCCGCATCGTAGCGGGTGGAGGGCTTATCGGTTTCGCACCACGTGCTCGCGTCCGTCATATCATTCCAGCTGAGCGGATGCGGCGCTATTACCTGTGGCGAAAGAGTTTTGCCTTTGGTTATGGCAGTGCCCTGCTTGGCGGCCGCACCCATAATCACCTCGACAAGCTCGCGCGCAATGCAGTTCGTTTGCTAGCGGCGGCGGCGCGGGGTAATGGTGAACGTGTCGTCTATCATGCACTGGAATGTGCTAACTTTTTGGGATATGTACGCGGGCGCTTGGATGTGAGGCTGGCTCGAAGTCGTGCCGATGGTCGCTCGAGTCGCTAGCAGCTTAAGGAGTCCCGTAAGATTCAGCGACGGGTGAGTTTATCGATCTCCCCGAGATCCTCATTGGTCAGCTTCCACGAAGACGCCTTGACATTTTCGCTCACTTGTTCGGGACGCGTGGCACCGCAAATCACACTGGCTACCTGAGGCTGCGCTGCGAGCCAGCTCACGGCGAGCTCGAGCAGGGTGTGCCCGCGCTCCTTTACGAACGTTTCCAACTTCTGGAGTGTCGCGAAATTTTCTTCAGTCAACACCTGATCGGCTAAGCGCTGGGTGGAGGCCAGGCGTGTACCCTTCGGAGGTGGCGTATGGGGACGATACTTGCCAGTAAGAAAACCGCTGGCCAATGGAAAATAAGGCACAAGGCCGATATTGAAGTGCTGGCACGCCGGAATTAATTCGCGCTCGATCGAACGGTCCAGCAAATTGTATTGATTTTGGGCGCAGATGTAGGAGGTCAGGTGACATTCGCGTGAGATACTCAGCGCATTAACCAACTGCCAACCTGAGTAATTGCTACAGCCGATGTAACGAACCTTGCCTGATCGCACCAGGATGTCGAATGCTTCCAAAGTTTCCTGCTCGGGAGTCGAGGGATCGGGAGTGTGAATGTAGTAGAGGTCGATATAGTCTGTATTGAGGCGGCGCAAACTGGCTTCACACGCTGCGATGATATGGCGCCGAGAGGCGCCAGTGTTATAGGGTCCCTCGCCCATTGCCATCCCGACTTTGGTGGCCAGCACGACGTCGTGGCGACGGTTGCCCAATATTTTGCCAAGCATCTCTTCGGAACGGCCGCGGCCGCCGTAGATATTAGCCTCATCAAAAAAAGAAATGCCCTCGTCCAAAGCTTTGTGCACTACTTCGCGGGCTTGCTCAAAGTCGATTCGCATCCCGAAATTGTTGCAGCCAAGTCCCGCAAGAGATACTTTCAGACCGGATTTGCCAAGATTGCGAAATTCCATCTGCTTTCACCGGAATCATAACTCAGGATTCACAACTGCTTGGGGGCTCGCTCGAGCGATGCGGGTCTCGTGGGACCCGCGCTTCATCGCTCTGCTACCGGGTGCTGCCCCACAGAAAAAAAGCAGCAGGCAACCGAGCAGCGGTGCCATGTCGAGATTTAAAGCATCTGGCCGCCTTCGCGTGCAAGCATTAAAGGCGGCACCGACAGCGACTCGATTTGGGTCCGCGCCGACATTTGACAGAAGGCCAAGATTCCTGCGAAACAAACCCTGGGCTGGCGGCCACGAACCAATGCACAACGCGACGGGGGCGCCCAGACGACAGAGGAGAAGCACGGTGGACTTCAGATTCAGTGAAGAAGACGAGGCTTTTCGCCACGACTTCAGGCGCTGGCTCGAGGCTAACTTGCCGCGCGATTGGCGGGATGACGGCGAATTACACGACCCAGAGACCAAGGAGGAATTCGAGCGACGCCGAGCGTGGCATCGTAAGCTTTACGACGCGGGCTGGATGTGCATCCATTGGCCCAAAGAATACGGGGGTCGCGGCGCAAGCCTTATTCAGCAGTTCATCTATCATCAGGAGCTCGAGCGGGTTAAGGCACCCCCGACCGTGAACTTTCAGGGCATAGCCCGCGTCGGGCCGACCCTGATGCAGTGGGGCACGTCTGAACAGAAACGGCGCTATCTGCCCAAAATACCACCAGCCGAGGAGATCTGGTGTCAAGGTTTGTCCGAGCCTAATCACGGCTCCGACCTGGCCGCGGTCGAGACTCGCGCTGTGGACGAGGGTGACCACTTCGTCGTCAACGGCTGCAAGGTGTGGACCTCCAACGCGCATCATGCGGATTTTACCACCTTGCTATGCCGGACGGATCCGAGCCTGCCGAAGCACAAAGGTTTGAGCTATCTGCTCGTTGACATGCGCAGCCCCGGGATCACTGTTCGCCCATTGGTGCAAATCACCGGCGAACGAGCCTTCAACCAGGTTTTTTTCGAAGACGTCAGGGTTCCCAAGACCAACTTGGTGGGCGAGAAGAACCAGGGCTGGCTAGTCGCCATGACCAACATGATGTTCGAGCGCACGATTCACGGTGGTCGCACGGATATGATGGTGGAAGTGCGTCAAGTTGTCGAACTGGCCAAAAAGGTCAATTGGAACGGACGTCCAGCCTGGGAGGATGAATACGTTCGACAGCAAATCGCACGATTTGCCTGCGAAGCTGAAGGCCTCAAGTACACCAGTTTGCGGCAGCTCACCAGGCAATTGAAAGGATTACCACCCGGTCCCGAAGGCTCAATCATGAAGCTCGCAACCAGCGACCTCAACCTGCGTCTGCAGATGTTCGCAATGCAGTTGCTCGGACCATATAGCCAATTCGAGTACCGCGCACCGGGCGCTATTGATCACGGCAAATGGTCGCATCGAATGCTCGCGGCAAGGCGTGCGACGATCGCAGCCGGAACCAACGAAATCCAGCACAATATCATCGGTGAGCGCGTTCTGGGACTCCCGAAAGGCTAGAGGCCTCCGCCGGACAGCCCATTGCTACCCAAACAGCCGTAGATGCCTTCGACCCAGGAGGGCGCGGGTCAGAGCCAATAAGGCGGCGCGCGCATGTTCTGCGCTCACTCGAGGCTGCCGGCCGGATCATCGAGTGCCGGCGAGGGCAGGGGAGGATGCGAGCGACGGGCTGACCATAACCGCTTGAGCCACACCGAGATCAGCAGCGGAATTTCCAAGGCGGTAGGCAATAAGTCGTCGATAGCGAAAACTGCCGGTTGTGTTCGCAAGAACAAACCGCGAGCGTACGATTTGGGAGAAACCATGCCCTTCCAGATTCCGGCCGTGGCCGCCGGAATATCGGTCACCAGCCGCATCCATCGGCATCCGCTAGCGGCATGGATTTCTGTAATGGGCTGCTTGTAAGCGAGTCGCCAGAACAGGTAAGGGAAATCTATTCCGGCCTGTAGGCCGATCGTATGCCAGCCCCAAACACGCGGGTTTACGTCTAGAATCTTGTATTGCCCATCGCGGGGGTCCTGTTTAAACTCCACCTCAACCAAGCCAGTAAAACGCAAAGCCTGCAGAAATCTGCGGGCATCATGCTCAACTCTACTGTTCTCAATGGTCTCGACGTACGAACTCGACCGACCGAAAGCGGTTGGGTATTGACGTAAACGCCGAGCCGTCACGGTAGCCAACGGTTTCCCGTCGACACAAAGCGCACCGAAGGCGAACTGATACTCGCCGCAGCCTGGAATCATTTCTTGAATCATGACGGCGTGTGAGCCGACGAGCTTGCACGCTTCTTCGTAGCGATCCAAGAGCTGTTCGCGGTTGCGCACCAGCCAGGCTTTGGCCCGGGTGAAGCTATTATCGTTCTCTTTAAATGCTGGTTTGAGAATTGCCGGAAATGGGAAGTCCAGTGATGCCACTTCCTCAGGACTGCGGGCACATGCTGTGCGAGGGAAGCCGATTTTTAGCGCACGCGCCAGCCTGTACGTGAGTCGCTTATCGTATGCCCATTTGAGTACCTTCCAGGGTGAAGTGGCCAACGTGAAGTACTGACCCAGAAAGTTTTGATGCCGGGCAATTAGAGCAGCATGACCATCGTCGGTAGGTACTAAAAGCCAGTGGCGCAAACGAAACTCGGATGCGAGTTGGGTCAGAAAGCGAAGCTGCGCTGATTCTTCCTGAGGCCACGCAAAATGCCTCAGGGCGTACCGCGATTTGGCAGCGATCGATTGCTGGCCGACCAATACCCATACCGGTATGCCCTGGCGCCCCAGACTGCGGACCACCGTCAGTCCTCTGTAGTCTGCGCCGATTACAATTGCTCCCGGTTTTTCAGCGGCCTCGACGGACTTCGAGTCGCCAGGTTGCGATGGGGCTGCACTAGCCAAAGCGGCTAACCCCCAAAACATAATTGATCAGTGCACGCGAACTGTACTCGGTGCCGGAAACAAACCGCATCAGGGGGCCGAAGCTCCAGGCCCCACAAGCACCGAGAAAGTGCAAACCCGAAACCGAAGATTCCAAGCCAGGGCCCAAAACCGGATATCCCTGGACACGGTCAACGGCGCCCAACAGCTGCGGTGCGAGGAATTCATAGCGGGAAATATCAACCCGATATCCGGTGGCCAAGATGGCGTGATCCACCATCCGCCGAGTTCCGTCGCTCAAAGTTAGTTGAAGCCGACCGTTCAGCTTTTCGGCCTTACTGATCTCGCGGCCAGTGGTAATAGTCACCCGGCTCAACCGCGGCTTGACCCACGCCGCGCCGGCCGGCCGGATTGCCCTCCTTACCATCCAGTCGCGCAATCGCGAAGGGAACAGCTTCAGCAGCCTAGGGCGCGAAACAACGTGGGTGAGTATCGGCGGTCCCACATCAGCTCGAGAGCGCAGCAGCCGATCGGCACCAGTCAGGTCACGTCGCAACCTCGCTTTTCCGGTCAACCAGTAAATGCGCGGGTTTCTAGCGATGAGCTCCACTTGCGCCCCCGCCTCGCTCAACAGCGCGGCACTTTCGAGTGCACTCTGGCCCCCGCCCACTACGACGACGCTTCGTCCAGCAAAACCGGTGAAATCGCGATGTTGCGAGGAATGCGTAACCAATTCTTCTGCTAAGCGCACAGAGTCGAAAACCTGCGGTGTGTACGCGAAGGCCTCGATACCGGCAGCGATTATCACGCGGTCGACGCAGTAGCGTTCGCCGTCTTCCAGGAGTAATGCGAATTCTCTTCCATTGTGTTCGAGTCGCAGTACACGTCGCCGCTGGACGTCGGGAATACCCTGGCTCTGGAACCACATCCCATAACCAAGGAAGTGACGAAGAGGGATCGGAAGCGAAATCTCCAGCCGATGCTCACGCTCGTACGCATCCAGACTAAGGGCGTGGGCAGGGTCGGAGATGTTCGAAGCGTACCAGGCGGAACGCAACATCATTCCCTGCGGCATACGGGATTGCCAGAATCCCATCGGTTCACCGAAGACGACCGACTTGACTCCGGCGGCCCTCAAGTAAGCTGCCGCCGAGAGGCCATACGGGCCAGCGCCAATAACCGCGACCCGTTGCTGCGCGTACTTGGGCACAGCAATCGTGATCGACGAACCGTTTGAGATAGCCGCTGCGCGATTCATTTGGTGTTCGAATAACAGGTCCCGACGCCTATACGCTTAGATGGAATTTTGACCTCTCTCTTTATCGCTTCGCCCTACAGCTGAAATCTGGCGCGACGACCTTTCCCTGGCCAGTTTCATTGAGAGGCTCCTATCGTGCGTCGTCAGCGATTTGCGTTTGCCTAGCAACCCTCGGCTTCGGGCGGCGAATTGCGAATAATAGTTTCATCCGTCGCCACACGACGATTATAGCCGCTCAAAAAAGTGTACTGGAGACGAATCATCTTCAAAACAACCAGCGTCTTGATCGTCAGGATTGCTCACCTGTCCTCGCATTTGCGACCTCTTAAGGTTTCCGGCTCATTCTCAGACGTGAAGCGATTTTCTGTGTCAGGGCAAAGCCAGGACAGTACCATTACACATTGCGCAGACGTTCGAGGTCGATTGGATGGCCCACCCGCTGGCGGAGCGTGTTAACCTCGTACGACGTCGAGTTCTTTCGCTGAACCAAAAAATTATCAAGAAAAAGAAAATCTATGCCGCAATTCAGAAAGGTTTCGAGCGCCTGCTGGGGAGTATTGACTATTGGCTGTCCCTTGACATTGAAACTCGTGTTGAGAACCATTTCTCGCCCGGTCACCCGCCCAACTGCCTCAAGCAATGTGTGAAAAGCATGATTATCTTCGGGCGAGACCGTTTGCAGGCGCGCCGAACCATCAACATGAGTGACGGCGGGCAATGTGCTGCGATGGGCTTCGCGCACGTCGACCGTCGTGATCATATACGGGAGCTCCACGCCGGGAGCTATATCGAACCAGCGAGGCGCTTCCCGCAATGTCACTGCGGGTGCAAACGGCCGAAACGCTTCTCGCATCTTGACCATCGCATTTATTCGGTGACGCATATCGGGATCGCCTGGGTCGGCGAGAATACTGCGATGACCGAGTGCGCGCGGCCCAAATTCCATGCGTCCGCGGTACCAGCCCACGACGCAACCGCCCGCGATGAGTCGAGCAGCCGCCTGCGCAGCTTCGCTCAATCCGCCTAGCTCAACGTAATCGATCCGGTCGCGGAATCTCGCGAGTGTCTCAACAATGACCCGCTGGCCGTAGCTCGGGCCAAGAAATGGCACCGGAAGTCGCTTATTCTTGATTTCTCCGTGAACTGAAGCTCGAAAAGCGGCGGCACCTAATGCTGCACCGTCGTCGCCTGCTGCTGGTTGGACGAAGATTTCGTCAAACGCGCCGCTCCGGAGGATGCGACCATTTGCCGTACAGTTCAGCGCCACTCCACCTGCTAATGCCAGTCGTCGGAGTCCGGTCTTTCTGCCAAACGAGGTGCAGATGTGTAGCATCACTCGATCAAGGCATTGTTGCAGTGCTGCGGCGACGTCGCGATGGTCCTGGGTAATGTCGTCTTCGGGCTGCCGGGGTTTGACCAACTCCGCTTCGAGCTTACGTCTGGTCGCCGCGTAAGTCTGACGTTCCGCTGGCGAGCGATTAAGATGGAGAATCGGGACAGAGACGGTCCCGTCGGGATTCAGCTGGACCGCCTTTTCAAAAAATGAACGGAAGCGCTGCGGATCACCATAAGGCGCCAGTCCCATTATCTTGTATTCGTCCGCGTTAAAGTCAAAACCGAGGTGTAAGGTCACAACCGAATATAAGATGCCGATCGAATCGCGGGCTGGAACTTCAATGAGCTTTTGAAGTTTGCCGTCACTCGCTCGGTAGACTGACGCGCTTTGACTTTCGCCCATTCCGTCGATTACCAAGACCAGGCATTCGTCCCAGCCCGAGCAGAAATAAGCGCTGGCCGCATGGGCCAGATGATGATCGACATGATGCACTTTCTGGCGCGGGAAACCCTCCAGACATCGCGCGACCTGGGCAGCAACCGCATCTGGAGCAAGCACCTCACGATAAAGACGCGCATTCAGGGGATCAAGCGAATAAGCGATCCGGTGGGGACCATAGTTGAAGCCGTGGACCACCTCGTCGATCGCCTCCAGGGACAGTCCGGCTTCTGCCAGGCAATACTCAATTGCACGTATGGGAAAGGCGCCGCTGTGTTTGCGACGATTGAACCGCTCCTCAGCGGCGGCCGCGACTATTTCCCCGTCAACGAACAGCGCTGCTGCCGCATCAAGGCCTTGGACAATGCGATACTCACGTTCCGATAAGCCGGGCCAATGCTGCTGCTTGAACCGGACCGAACCATCAAATCCACTGAATCCCAGAATTTTCATATTGGCACGTTGGCTAAGACCCAAGTATCACTGTCACGTGAATCTCACGTATCGGGGCAACTCGTTTCGCGTGTGAGCTCACTGGCCTTTGGGACTGCATCGGCTGCCGATGCGCGTGGTTCGAGCGGCTTGAGATTCTGATAGAAGACCTTGAGCGGAGTGTCCCATGTCAGCGGTACACCGCAACGGGCAACGGGTTGGGCCGGGTTACCACGCACCATGGTCATAGGTGGGACAGAGCGGCTCACGACACTTCCAGCCGTAACCACGGCGCCTCTGCCCAGCCGCACATTGGGTAGGATGATCGCTCCGGGTCCAATATAGACGTCATCCTCAATACGAACTGAAACGTAGTCCTTTTCGTCTGTTTCGGGTGGCGGCAATGTGTGCATGTGAGCGAGGATCATGCAACGTGCGCCCAGTTGGACATTATTGCCCACTGATACCCAGTGAGGGTAGGCGGTTTCTATCAAAACATCGGTAGCCACATGGACCCGCTTCCCCATTGCTACACCACGCATTCGATGAGCCCATACACGAAAGGTGAACGCGCCGGGCATTGACCTCGCCAGGATTTGCAACAGGCGGTTCTTGATCCCGACGATCAGCCGCTCGCCGGGCATCGCACGCAGCTTGTAGCCGGCCTGTGATTGGTCGCGCGGGTTCATGCCAACTTCTCGACGAACATTTCCTGCGTCGGCCTTATGCACTGCGCCGCATTTGCGCCGAGTGCAAATATTGGCTCTCGATGTAACGGGAAAGAGGTCCCAGAGTGGTCAGCTGCTCGGGGTCGAGCTCCGACAAGTCGATGGTGATCTCAAGCTCCCGCTCCAGTGCAGCAATCAATTCGACAATGCCCAGCGAGTCGATGAGTCCCGAAGTTAGGAGGTCGAAGTCATCGGTGAGCTCTGCAGGGACGAGCCCCATCTCAGCAATCGAGGACCCTAGATGTCGTAGGATGAGCGATCTGACGTATTCTCCGGAACCGCAACTCATATCCCAGCCTCCAGCATTTTGATCAGCTGTCCGCGATCAATTTTGCCGCTTCCGTTTAGAGGCCAGCAATCAATCAGGTGTATCCTGCGGGGCACGGCATAACGTGGCAGTCTGGCCTTAAGCCGCTCGCGAAGCGTATCAACGTCGACGGCGGTCGAAGTGAGAAATGCTTCAACACTCGCCGCGCCATTGGTGCGCAAGGGCCAGCCGACCGCAACGGCGACGTCCACGCCGGCTTCGTCTCTGAGAACTGCTTCAATCTCCTGCAATTCAACCCGATAACCTTGTACCTTGATTTGATGGTCGAGGCGCCCGCGGAATTGCAAAGGACTGTCGGAACTGTTCTGGCAAACCCGGTCTCCGGTCCGATAATAAATTGATTGCTTCCCGGGTGGGATAACGAATGATTGCGCGGTTTTCTCCGGATCGCGCCAGTAACCCAGTGAGACTTGGGGTCCGGAGACGAGCAGTTCACCCTCCTGGCCGTAGGGCACTTCACGCAAATCATCATCGACAATCAGCGTTTTCATGCCAGGAAGAGGAGCGCCAATTGGCACTATATTGCGCTCAGACTCGGAGGGAGAGCGGTCGTTGTCCCATCTATAAGCCGTACACGCAATGGTCGCTTCAGTGGGCCCGTAAAGATTTTCGAGCGTGCTCGAGGGAGCGGCCGCGGACCAGGCCACGGCCAGCTCCACCGGTAAGGCCTCGCCGCAGAACAGGCTCCAGCGCAGCGAGGGAAAAGCCGCCGGCTTTAACGCTCCGAGTTGCTTCATCATCAAGGCAACTGAAGGTACCGAGAACCAGACGGTCAGGGTTGCATCGCGGATAAAATGAGCCGGGTTTAACAAAGCCTTGCGGCTAGGGCAGCAAACGCATGCACCTCTTTCCCAGGCGACGAACATGTCGAACACGGACAGGTCGAACGTCAAGTCAAACGTCTGCGAGAATCGATCGAATTGATTGATTGCGTAACGCTCGGCAGCTGTCCGCACAAAATGAACGACGTTGTTGTGGGAGACGGCGACAGCTTTCGGCTCTCCGGTTGAACCTGAGGTGAACAACAGATAGGCGAGTGCCTCGGGCGAAGATCCAACCGGAAGACTGGCGCTGCAGGAACTCAGGCTATCTTTACCGACAAACACGTGCTGAGGCCACTGACTGACGTATCGGCTGACATCGGCACACTCGGGCATAAGAACAACAATGGGCGCGGTCAAGCCTTCCAACACCTGCCCGAGTTGAGTCTGCGCGACCTGATCAACGATGATTGAACGGCATTCCGAGCGGCGCAGCATCAGGTTAGTTCGCCCCGGCGGAAAAGCGGGGTTCAGTGGAACGTAGCCATGACCTGCCATCAGGCTTCCAAGAACGCCGGCAAATCCGGTTATGGAGCGATCGGCGAAAATCGCGGTCAGTCGCGGTTCAGTGGGCGGCAGGTTCTCCAACAAGGTCGCCCCAAAGCTTCTCGCAATATTGTAAAGCGCCTGATAGGTGAGGCGCGCCCCGCCGGCTTCGATCGCAACCCGGTCGGGATAATGCTCAACCGAGCTCAAGAAACCACCGAGGAGTGAGCGCGTGAGACAGGGCATTAGCGTGATTACTCCGCAAACAGGCGTAAGCGATTCGACGGTGCTAAACGAACCAACACTGGCCAGTTCGCCAACGATCTATTCAATCGATGAGGCACGACCTGGCCTTTTCGAGGTACTTGGCCTTGGCCAGCGCAAACGTCTCCGCTGCCTCTTGCAGATCGGACGGCTGCAAGGGAATGTCTAGGATATAAGTGCTGAACCCAGCCATCATGTATTTTGCCAACTCATCCGCAACCTCATCTCGGCTGCCGACTAGATACGGGCAGAAGGTATTGTAGTTCTTGAATGGCCACAACCAGTAGAGCCCGTGGTGAGTTTCGCCGCCGGTTGAAATGTCGGATAGCTGTTTATGCCACTGCGAATCAGAAACTTTCATCGCGAGCATATGCTTCAGTTGACCCGCGCGATCGCCCGGAAAGCGACTATGGGCGGTTTCCCATGCCTGCTCCGAGGTTTGTGCCGTAATCAGGCCAACCCGAATGCCGCAATTCTTGCGAGGCTCGATGTTGTCGTCGCTATTTTTCGGTTGCGGATACTCTACCGCAATCGCACCAATTGAATGGGCGGCCTCACGGCCCGCCTCAGATGAACCTGAGATTAACAAACGGGGAAAGAGTTCGGCCGGTAAGCTTGGTTTCAAAACCAAATTCTTTACCTGGTAATAGTGTCCGGAAAATGAAAAGGGGCGATTCTGCGCCAGTAGACCCTTGATTATTAGGGTATACTCAATCAGTCGGCTGTATCGTTGGTCATGTGGGGTCTGATCGCATAACGCTAGCAAGTCATTGCGGAAGCCGCCGGCGATCATGTTGAGCGAAATCCGTCGGCCATATAAATATGACAGAGAAGCGACCATCTTCGCTGCGGCAAAGGGATGCATGTAGACTGGCTGAACCGCTACTAACGGCGAGAGTTTCTCAGTCTGCTCAATCACCAACTGAGCCGCGAGCCAGGGATCTACCAGCGAATTATCAGAATAAATCAGAATACCGGCACACCCCGCTTCTTCACTCCAGCGTGCTACCTCGGTCAACCGACGGCTAAAGGACTGCGGTGTATGGTCGGCTGACTGGGGAGCGGTCGAGAACAGTTCAACAGACAAGGCATCCGCCCGCCGGGTACACACTTCACCATATACCATAGCATGTCATCCCTGCCGGATCCGAATGTCATCAGTAAAGTAAAGCCTGTTCAGTAGGTTGAAGATGCCATTAGTTCTCAACAGCCCAAAGAAGGCCTCGGCAGCTCGCCACTCACCGATACAAGGATATTAAGAACAGGACTCAGGTAAATTGCCAAGTCTAAGGGGAATTTTCCTCAATTACTTAACCGTTGCACGTAAGAGAAGCAAAAAGTGAACCGTTATAGCTTCGAAAGATCGCGGCCAGAAATTCTCATTAGCTAGCGAGGAGCACATGCTCCATCCCTGCCCGGATGTAGTTTTTTTTACAGACCCAGCCCCGCAACTATTTGAACCGCCTTTATGTCCCGCGGCCAGCCTTATATTCAGAAGTGGCTAGGTTCCCGCTCCCGACGATTATCCCGTTCTAGTTGAACGGTCATGTGCCGGATGTTGAACTTGTGTTCAAGCAGAGCAGAAATATCGGAGAGGACGCGATCTTGGTCCGCGTCTTCTGCCACGACTGCGTGCGCTGAAAGAGCGAATTGATGGCTGGTCAGACACCAGACATGCAAATCGTGCAGCTCCCTGGTACCGCTGATCTTCAGCAGATCTTTCTTGAGCTCATCGAGATTGACGCCCGCCGGGACCGATTCCATCAGGATATCCACGCCCTCGCGGATCAGCCCCCAGGAGCCAAAAATTATCAGACAACCGATGAACAAACTTACAGCCGAGTCTGCTCGTCGCCAGCCGAGGTAGGTGAGCGCCCCCGCGATTAGGACCCCAGCCGAACCTACGAGGTCGGCCAGCGCATGTGTCATGATCGCCCGCAGAGCGATCCCGCGCGCCGAGCGGCGAGGTCCGAGCGTTATCCACACGAGGAGAAAATTCATGAGGATTCCGATCCCCGCAATTATCATTAGGGGCAAACCATTTAGTACTGGTGGGTTGCGCAACCGCTGAACTGCCTCAAGCCACAGGAATGCGACCAGAACCCAAAGAATTAATCCGTTGAAGACTGCCCCGAGAATTTCTGCGCGAACGTAGCCGTAGGTTTTGCCGGCGCTAGCAGGCCGCGACGAAATCCACAGCGTGAACAGAGCAAGGCACACCGTCGCAATGTCGGTCAGCATATGGAGGGCGTCGCTCAACAGAGCCAGACTGTCGATCAACCAGCCGGTGGTCAGCTCCGCGACAAAATAGAGCACGGTAATCGCCAAGACGACCTGTAGTCGCCATCGCTGTTCGTTGTGGAGATAATGCGAACGAATCGATTCCAAATGGCTATTCGACCGGGATACCTAGAGCAAATTAATCTGCACGGTCAAGTCGCCCTTCTACAAGCCGACATGCGTGGGGCAGGTTCAGTCGTATTCAACCAGTGAAGAGCAAACGATAGGCTCAAGCCTTTGCCGACCGCCTAAGGCCTTGAGTTCGATTACAAACGCGCAGCCAGCCACTTCGCCCCCCAATTTCTGTACGAGCCTCACGGCTGCCAAAGCAGTTCCCCCAGTCGCCAGAAGGTCATCGACCACCAAAACTCGCGAACGCCCTGCGAGTCCGTCCTGATGCACATGAAGAGCGGCCGTGCCATATTCAAGCTCGTAGCTCTCCGCGATAGTTTGGTAGGGCAGTTTGCCGGGCTTGCGGGCGATGGTTAACCCGACGCCTAAGCGGTAAGCCACCGGCGCGCCAATTATAAATCCTCGCGACTCAATTCCGAGCACCTGGTCGACTTTGCCGAGCCAGGGTTCCGCGATCTGGTCGACGACTGCCGCCAATCCACGCGGATCACTGATAAGAGGCGTGATGTCACGGAAGAGGATTCCCGGCTGAGGAAAATCCGGGATATCACGAATCATTTGTTTCATTTCATCAGGAGTCATCGTGACCTCCCACAATCAACTTCCCGAGCCTGCCTGGTGCCGGGTGTGCTCGATCGCACGAGCTTCTCTCGGCCAACCAACATATCATATCTCATGCATTGACTTGCTCGACGATTCGTCCGTCTTGAGTGGCTAGCGGGATAAAACCTTACGAGAACAAAGCGGTATGACCAGTGCAGCACTACCACCCGCTGTTGCGGGCGAATTTGACGGTGCCATCGGTCTGCAACGGTGGCAGGAATGACAAGGGATCCTGAGGTTGGCCATGATAGCGAACCTCGAAGTGAAGATTCGGACCGGTAGTCCGGCCAGTAGCGCCGAGTTCCGCAATTGCCTGACCTCGCATCACATAGGCGCCACTAGACACAAGGTTACGGCGATTGTGGCCGTACACCGTGACGTAACCGTTTAGATGGCGTAATATTATGGCGTTGCCGTATCCGCGTAGTCGCCCCGAAAAAATCACAGTGCCTTCGGCGGCCGCATGGACGGGCGTTCCCGCTCCGGCCGCAATGTCGATCCCGTCATGCATTACGCCATTGCGCATGCCGAACGGCGAAGACACGTAACCCACATCAACGGGCCACGCGAACAGTCGCCCGGTTCCCGGCAGGAACGGAACGCGTGAGTAGGTCAAAGGTCGATCGATTGCTGGGCTGGTCGGCACTACCAATACCTCGCCCGCCAGCAACTCCCTAGCATCGGTCAGCCCGTTAGCTTCCATAAGACTTCTGGCCGTCACTCCGTATGCGTGTGCTATACGATAAATGGTTTCACCGGGCAGGACTCGATGGGTCAGCGGGGAAGCTGGCCGGAAGGGTGACGAGTTGAGCCGCGGAGTCGGGCTTGCACAGCCCACGATTACGGCAGCCGCAAGCGCCGGCCACGGGACACTCGCAAAGATTCTCCGACCCCGTTCGAACTGCGTAGCCACCCCACCTCCACACCACCTCGAGCACCGTGGTTAGCGCTAAGGCTCAACGCAGGTATCAAAACCCGTGTTTACCAGTCATCTTGACGAAACGACATTCACCAAAATACTGTTCCTGCCACGAACCGTTAATGTTCTGCAGGCGAACAAGCGTTTGTAAATCCTCTTCGCCAATCGGCGCGATCAATTTGCCGCCCGGACTGAGTTGATCAACTAATGGGCGTGCTATCCCGGGCATGGCAGCAGTGACAAGGATTACATCGAATGGCGCTGCTTCGGGCCAGCCTTCAGAACCATCACCACAACGGAGGTGAACATTACGCACCCCGATGGTGTCGAGCGCGCGCCGAGCTCGCTCGAGCAACTCAGGAATTACCTCCATCGAGTAAACCTCT
Organism: Pseudomonadota bacterium; assembly: GCA_021323945.1. Classification (GTDB taxonomy): domain Bacteria; phylum Desulfobacterota; class Binatia; order Binatales; family Binataceae; genus JAMXLL01. Next base: position 188,444 of record JAJPKA010000018.1, read on the forward strand.
GCTGCCAGCTGCGAGAGCACGGCTGTCTGGTAGCCTGAACCGGTGCCGATTTCGAGGACGCGCTCGCTGCCTTTGAGTTCGGCTACCTCAGTCATTAAGGCAACAATATATGGTTGAGAAATTGTTTGCGAGGAACCAATTGGTAGCGGTCCATCATCGTAAGCATGGTCGACGTATTCGGGCGGGATGAATCGGTCGCGCTCGACTGTGCGCATGGCCGCCAGCACACGCGGATCTTTAATGCCGCGCCGTTCAAGCTGTTCGACTACCATCCGCTCGCGTGCCTGATTAAGGTCCAATCGCAAACGCCCCATGCCCTCGAGCTACTTTAATTATAGCCTTGTCGCTACGACCTCGGTAGGTACTACCGACCCTCAATCCGGAAGACCTTCGAGCACGCGTTCCATTTCGATTCCGCGCGAGCCCTTCACCAGCAACACGTCACCCGCGCGCACGATAGTGCCCGCTAGGAGGGCTGCTGCGGTCGTATCACGTGCGAGGTGAACTCGGGTGAGCGAAGGGCCGAGGGAGAGCCGATTAACCGCGGCTGTAAACTCGTGGCCGACGGCGATGAATTCTTCGGGTCGTGCATCCAGCACCTCCCGGACGGCGGCCTCATGCATCGCTGGGGCGAGCTCCCCCAACTCGAGCATATCTCCCAGCGCTACGACGAGACGAGCACGCAGCAGGTCGGCAGTCTCACGCGCCGCCCGAAGCGCCGCACGCACCGAACGTGGGTTGGCGTTGTAACTGTCGTCGATCACCAAAATCCCGTTTCGATCGTAGACGGATAGTCGCCCCGTCTCTCCATGGGCCGAAGCCAACGCCCTGCTGATTGTCGCCATCTGATCCGTCCCGAAAGGCTGAGCCCACGCCGCGGAAGCGGCGGCTATGGCGGCAGCGACATTCTCAGCGATGGGTTCCCCGATTAGATTTAGCGTTGTCCGGATTCTTGGCGAAATGGTAGGTTCGACCATCCAAGACGCCAGTCCCAATTCAATCTGTTGTTGACTCGGCCCGATTGGGGCGCGAGACAGGACTTGCACATCAGCGCCAATCCGAGCGCCGAAGGTCGTTAACCGCAACCCTGCGGGCACTCGGGCCATCAGCAATGGTTCTGAGACCGAAACCACTGCGCACCGGGCGTTACGAAACAGCCCGGCTTCTTCGTCGGCGACGCCGGACAGTGAACCCAGACCCGCTGTATGCTCAATGTCCACGTTCAGCACCACAGCGATATCCGGTCTCACAATCTCACCGAGCCGTTCGATCTCCCCGCGCTGATTCGTGCCGCACTCAAGCACTGCAGCGCGATGACGACCTGTCAGTGTCAGCACTGTCATGGGCACGCCGATGAGATTATTTAGATTCCCTGGGGTAGCCAGCACTTCACCGAAAAGGGCGCGCATTACCGCTGCGGTAAGCTGCTTGGTTGTGGTCTTGCCAGCCGCGCCACCGATAGCGACTACAGGCAGGGAAGAGACCGCGCGAATGCGCTCGAGATGGTAACGCGCGAGTGCCCCTAAAGCCGCCAGCGTGTCGTGGACCTCAAAGCAGGGTAAGGTCGGGTGACGCCGCCCCCGCTCAACCAAGGCGGCCGCTGCTCCTCTTGCTGCGGCGGCATCAAGAAACTCGTGGCCATCGCGAACGCCGCGGAGGGCCACGAAGAGCGAACCGGGTGCAATCGTCCGCGTGTCGATGCTGACTGCCTGGACGCGCACGCCACCCGTGTGGGAAAAGCTCGCGCCAGTTGCGCGCAGAATCTCGGCGCTCTCAAAAGCGCACTCATTCACTGGGATGGCTGTCTGCATTGGCCGCTTCCTGACAGAACTAAGAGGTGACCTGCGTTGCGGTTGAGGGTAGCAAAATGCAACTGGGGGCAGCGTTTTGCGCGCGGTTAAACCCGCTGTTGACTGGGAGCTTTTCCTGCCTATCGACCAGCCGGCTTGACTCGAATAGAGTGAATAACCGCATCCAAATCCGTGATATTGAATCCTACATCTTCAATTCTACCAAGCTTGCCGGAGGCATGTGGCTATGGCTGTGGAAAATCCTCTCGTTGCTATCGTCATGGGCAGTAAGAGCGACTGGGAATATATGGCCGCCGGTGCAGAGGTTTTGGATCAGCTTCAGGTCTCGCATGAAGTTAGGGTGTTATCAGCGCATCGCACACCGGAGCAAACTCTTGACTATGCATCGGCGGCTGCTGGCCGTGGGTTGAAGGCAATCATTGCTGGCGCCGGGGGCGCCGCGCATCTCGCAGGAGTAATCGCTGCCAAAACCGTGTTACCGGTGATTGGTGTGCCGATCCCGTCCACCACACTCAACGGACTCGATTCGCTACTCTCAATTGTCCAGATGCCCAAGGGGGTGCCAGTCGCTACGATGGCCATTGGAAAAGCCGGGGCGGCCAACGCGGCGCTGTTCGCCGCTGCGATTCTTGCGCTCGATGATGCTCAATTGGGCCAACGACTGCGAGAATGGCGTGCCGTGCGTGCGCGAGAGGTGCTCGAGGCAAAACTCCCATGAGCGAATTAACCCCGTTTGAATCGATAGGTATCGTTGTATGGCACGGTGGTTTGCACTTGAGGAGCCGGCTGCCCTGAAGCGAGGTCGATCCATACGTGGAGTGGAATGCCGTTGGCTTGGTTGGTGCAGGCAAGAATTTTTGGGCGTGGCAATATTGACGTTGGTCGTGGCGCCGGCCTCTGCTCTAGGATTTGAGATTAGGCAAGCCGGCAAGCTTCAGGTCTCACCGAAAGCCCAACTGTTCGCGTTTTCGACTGACCCCATAATCCAAGAGGTGTTGAGCCAGGATTTTCAAGCTGCCTCACGGAGCTCGATCGTTGGAGCGGCCTCGACCGTGACCGTTTCAGTCAACGTGACCCAACAGGTCCTGCGGCCGGGGATTTCGCTCGCCCAAATCGCTCCCGGCGATCCCCAGGTCGCGGATCTGATAAAAGCAGCCGGAGCCAACCCGCCGCCACTGGGTGATACTGGGACCGAATACGATCAGGCGGCTCTGGCGCGCAGATTAGCCGCCCGTGACTATATGCCCGAGAACACCATAAGTGACCGCCTGATTAATTCAAGTGCCGGTCCAGAACCTTACTTCCCTGGCATCGGTCCTCCAATTCCCCTGCCTTGCAGCGCCCAGACGGTTGCGCGACCGGGATGTCCACCGGTGCCGCAAAGCACCGTATCAGCCACAACGACCCCCGGTCGCTCAGTTGGCGACATTGACCAATATCTGGCACGCAGAAGCCACGACCGCAATTGGTTTGGGGTTCCAGACAGTAACGACTACGATACAATTATAGTCGCGCGGGCGTCTGCAACCGGATCGGCCGAGGAGATGACCCTGGTTGCAGTGGCTCATCCTGGCGAAGACATCGTGATGACAAAGAAAAACATCGCAGAGCGAATAGCCAGTAGTGTACTCAATTAAGTTATCCCAGACATGCTGCTGGACGACAGCGCGTTAATCATGGCGAGCAAACTGACCCAGTCAGTTCAGTATGGATCCACACTAGCGGGAGTGAATGGGTACTCGACGCGGATGAGATTGCTCGGGCAAGGGAACAATTAATTCCAGCACGCCGTTGTTGTAAGAAGCACTAATTTGGTCCGGGTTAACTCCACCCGGTAATTTTATGACCCGCTCAAAACTCCCGTATACCACCTCGCGGTGCATGAAATCGCGACCCTTTTCTTCGTGCTTCTGTTCGCGCTTGCCTCTGATAGTCAGTTGATCACCGCTGGCTGTGATCTCAACATCCTTCGGGTCGACTCCGGGCAAATCGGCTCTTACCACCAGGTTGCCACTCTCGACGTACGATTCGAGGGGAGGATGGGGCGTCTGCTCCTGACGAGAAAAACGGCGACCTAAGAACCGGTCAAAAACATCGTCGAAATCGCGTCGGAAACGGTCCAATTCGCGAAAGGGTGACCACGATTGAGTATCGCTCGCCATGATTGCTGCACTCCCCTTTGCACTCGTCTATTTTAACCTAATCATCCGGGCAGCATCAGCAAGCATCAGGCTTCGTTGATGCTGCGTGATACCTGACGAGGCAAAGAAATCCGTGGCTGGTCCAGCTACTTCCGGCAACGTGAGATTGGTGTAACAGAGCGTAAACAATGACCGGCTTGCGCCAAAACAAGTGCAGTCGGGCGCATCCCCTTTGCGCCTACCTTCTCCAGTTCCCGACGAGGGGTAGCGCGGATGGTTGTGAGTCTTGGGTCTCGGCAGAGGATGGAGCAGAGCTTAGTGCTCCCTGAAAAGTCGGTGCTTCGAGATTGGAATGGCGAGATTGGACGATGTAAGCGCCGATCATCACCGCAATTAACGCCCCAAAGAGTATTGGTCCCGCCCAATTGCGACGGCGGTGACGCTGACTATTTTCGAAGGATGGCGCAGAGCCCATCAGCGGTGGGCTGTTATCCGTTTGCTGGACGTGGCGCACTAAACGCATTGCGATTTCGTCCTGATCGATCTCGAGAAAACTCGCATATTTGCGCAGAAAGGGAAGCAGATAGAGTCGATCAGATATGAGATTGTAATCGTCGTCTTCAAGCATCCGAATGTAATGCGCCGGGATGCGCGTCTGCTGCACCACCGTTTCACGTGAGAGTCCACGTCGCTCACGGGCTGCGACTAATGATTGACCCAAGCTTGAGTCTTGCCCTTGTTTATTCCTTGCGGCATCCGGCCGGTTTCCACCCACGCTCCTACCCCTCATCCATGGGTTCAATTACGAAGTGACGACTCTCGCGGACTGATAAAATCTTATAGCTGCTGTTATCACCAAACAATACCTTGTGTCATAATTAAAGGCATGTTCACGCTGATGGATTAGTCGACAGAACACCGAGCATTTCCCCCAGTGTCCGCGTTGGTCAGCGCCACTTTCTTACCCTCGCACCCGATCGGTCGCGGCTTGGCTGAGAGTAGCCTCGCTAATTCTGAAACATCCGAGCGGTTAGCGACCAACACGATGCACTGACCGCTGCGCCACGCATCCCTGAGTTGTACATTTGTTGCAAACACGCTTCCGGTTGCCGCCCGAGGCCCAAACGGTTGGAGCTCTCCGCGATAATTCACCAAGACCTCTCTCAATCCCGTGTAGAAAGGCAGCGCCTGCTCGAAATGCCCGAATGACATCAATTTGCAGCGACTGCCAGCGTACCGGCTGATAGCCCCGGCGAGTTGTCGGTAAGAAACCAGAGAGGCGACTCGCTCGCGCGCATGAATAGCTGTCCCCATTTCCATGAGAACAATGATGACCAGCCCGAGTACCCTCACCGGGGTCGTGCTCGAAGTGAGAAGCACCGAGACGATTCCCATCGCAATCAAGATCAGCGCGATGATTCGGCTATCGCCGCTGAGGGCCTGCTTTAAAGGCACTGAGGGAATGACGAAGCCAAGAAGGATTAGGACAAGAGCGGCGGTTATATTGATAGCCGCAAAGACGCGAAAGATTCGCCGGCGCACAATCATCTTGTAATTGCCCGTGATGAGCAGGCCCCGGCCGGCTAGGATGGCAAGCGGAGGCAGTCCGGGAAGGATGTACTCACCAAGTTTCGAGCGTGGTATTGAGAAAAAGACGAAAACAACCCCAAACCAGATCGCCAGAAAATGTAAGCCTGCTCGCCAGAATTTCGTCGTACCTTCGAGTGATGGAGCCCCCTCGAGTGAAGCAGTTGATCCGCCGCAAGTCTTTCCGAAGGGCCAATAGGATTGCAACGTCGCTATCGGGACGACCGCGAACAGAATGAAGTAAAACCAAGGCCACGTCCCTGCGATCGTAATCGGAACGTAAAACCACAGACCCCAACTGTGTTCAGTGTTCTCGACATACCGCTGAAAATGTTCATGGATTAGAAAGAATTTGACGAAGCCGGGGTTTCGTAGCCCGACGATCACGAACCATGGCAGCGTCAAACAGAGATACAAGCTTAGGCATCGAAGCCAAGGCAACTCCAGAACGAGCTTCAGACGCCGCTCGACCAGCAGCCACAGGAACACGATGACTGCCGCCAGGACCAGAGCTACAGGACCCTTGGTCAACGTTCCCAGGGCGAGCATGCCTGCTCCCGTAACCAGCCACTTAACGTCAACACCCCGCGCCCAGTCGCCACCACGGAAGCCGGCATAAACGCATCCCATCGCCGCGGCGAAGAAAAAGGCAAGTGCCGGGTCCGGAGTCGCAAAACGCGAGAAGGCGAAAAACAGGGGACTGAGTGCCAGCGCGATCCCTGATAGTATGCCAGTCGCAGGCCCGAACATGCGCTCTCCAAGGGCTGCGGTTATCCCCACCTGGCCCGCACTGGCCAGGGCGGCCTGCAGTCGCACCGCGAATTCGTCGTGCCCAAAGACTCTTAAGCAGGCGGCAGTTATCCAGTACACCAGAGGCGGCTTTTCGAGGTACCGGACAAAATTGTTGTGCGGGGTGACATAGTCACCACTGATGACCATCTCGCGAGCAACTTCGGCATAACGCCCCTCGTCGGGCTCCCATAATGGCGGTCGCCCCAACGCGGGCAAGTATATGATCAGGGCGAAGGCCGCCAACAATAGCCCTCGATGGTTCGAGATCCGAGCGAATGGCCGGCGATTTCCTGGCACGTTTTTAAGGGTACCGTGAGGGCAAGAAGGATAAAATTGAGCGCTAAACACCGATGCTATCTCTGCGATAGAGGTTCAGTGGGGGGTCGGCTATCCAGAGGCCTGCTTTAATCGCCGGTCTTGGTTTGCCAAAATGGCGGACAATCGCCTGCCGGCGATAAAGATAAAATTGGGGTCTCCAGCACAAGCACAGAATATTGCTGCGAACGGCGCGCCCGCCAAGCGTGAATCCGTCGCAATCGTAGTCCCCGTATTCAACGAAGCCGCGAACCTGCCCGTGCTGTGGTCCCGGCTGCAGGGCGTTTTGGCGGATCCGTCACGCGAATGGGAAGTGGTTTTTGTAGATGACGGCTCGACCGATCGCTCGTTGGAGATCCTTCGCGAATACAGTCAGCAGGACGACCGCGTCCGGGTGGTGGAGCTCGCGCGAAATTTCGGCCAGCATTCGGCACTGCTCGCGGGATTTAGAAACTGCCATGCCGACGTCATCGTCACGTTGGATGCGGACCTGCAGAATCCCCCGGAGGAAATTCCCAAACTGCTCCGTGCGATCGCAGAAGGCAATGATGTCGTAGGAGGTTGGCGCGAAGAGCGGCAAGATCGACCGTACCGTCGATTGGCCTCGCGGCTGCACAATCGGATCACTTCTGCGATCGTCGGCGTTCCGATGCATGATTATGGGTGCATGCTACGTGCCTACCGGCGCCACATTGTTGACACTGTCGTGGCCTGCGACGAAAAGGCCGCTTTCGTACCCGCGTTGGCCAATACGTTTGCCAAAAAGGTAGCTGAGATTCCGGTAGCACACGCTGCGCGTCTTGATGGCAACTCGAAGTACAACCTGTTTCGCCTGATTCATTTGAGTCTGAATCTGATAACCGGATTTTCCAATTTTCCGATTCAGGCCATGAGTCTGGCGGCCATCGGAATCTTTCTCCTGGACGCGATTTTTGTTGCTGCTTTGTTGGTTCATCGCCTCGCCTACGGTCCGCAGCAGGAGGGTGCGGTCTGGGTGCTATTTGCATTCACATTTGCATTGCTGGGTTTGGTCATGCTCGCCCTTGGGCTCATCGGCGAATATATCGGGCGCATCTATCTGGAGGTGCGTCGCCGTCCGACCTACATCGTACGAGCCGTTCATAGTCGCGGGCTCACCGATGGTGAGTTAAAGCGCAATGTGCTGGATGAATGAGCGCGAGGAGTGCTGGTTTCTATGGTTTTGGCGACTGAGGCGCGGTGCGTGCTATTTGCTTATCACGAGATTGGTTACGTGTGCATGAGCGAATTATTGGCGCTCGACGTGCCGATCGTCGCCCTGTTCACTCATCGCGACGATCCGGCGGAGGAGGTCTGGTGGAGATCGTGTGAGGAGCTCGCGCGCCGTCACGGGATTCCGGTTTTTGTGACCGAAGATTTCGATTCCGGTTTGATTGCAACTGTCAGACGACTGAGTCCTTCGATTTTATATTCGTTCTTTTATCGAAGACTGTTGCCGGAAGAGCTGTTGAGAGTTGCGCCCCTGGGCAGTTTCAACTTGCACACATCGCTTTTGCCAAAATATCGGGGCCGATCACCGATCAATTGGATGATTATTAATGGTGAGACTCAGGCGGGTGTTACCCTCCATCATATGGTTGCTCGCGCTGACGCCGGCGACATCGTTGCGCAGCTTGCGGTCGAACTCACCGAGGACGACACTGCCCTGACTCTCTATCGCAAACTGCTTCCTCTGGCTGCCTCGGTGATTCGGGAATATCACCCGCTAATTGCCGCGGGGTGCGCACCTCGCCGCGCGCAGGACTTGCGCCAGGGCAGCTATTTCGGCAGGCGCCGCCCAGAGGACGGCCGCATTGACTGGAACTGGCCGGCTCGGCGAATTTACAACCTGATTCGTGGCGTGACTCATCCTTACCCCGGGGCCTTTTGCTTTGTCGAAGGACGAAAATTGATGGTCTGGGAGGCTCGCGTTACTCATGACTCGGGGAGCTTTGGCGAGCACGGCCGCCTCATCAATAGCGATCGGGACTGGGTTGAGGTCGCGGCCGGACAAGGCAGTCTCGCGATCCTACGTGCTCAATTCGACGGCGAGGCTGAGGCTGATCCGGTAAGCGTGCTTACCGAAGCAGGCTTCCCATTAACAGTTCGACTGCAATAACAGTCGGAAAAGAATTGTCAGGCGATTAGCTTACATGCGGGTTTTGATCACAGGCGGAGCCGGTTTCCTGGGTTCGCATCTTTCAGACTCATTCATTGAGCGCGGGGATGAAGTGTTCGTGCTTGACACCGGCTCGATTGCCAAAGTCCGGCATCTGCTCGACCATCCGCGCTTCCATTATATCCACGACTCGATTTTTAATCTCGAACTACTGGATGGCCTGGCTGCCAAGGTTGATCTCATCTATCATCTGGCCGCCGTGGTCGGCGTTGAACATTATGTCGCCGATCCGTATGAAACCCTGAACGTCAACGTGAACGGGACTCAGAACGTTCTCAAAGTTGCTTACAAGTACAATCGTAAACTGGTGTTCAGTTCAACGTCGGAAATCTACGGACGCAACCCCAAAGTCCCATGGCGAGAAGATGACGATCGCGTACTGGGCGCGACCACAATTGATCGCTGGTGTTATTCGACCTCCAAAGCGGTGGGCGAACATTTCTGTTTTGCCTACCACAAACTGGGATTGCCGGTCACCGTCTTACGGTATTTCAACGTGTACGGTCCGCGGCTCGACCGAGTGGATGTCGGCCGGTTATTCACTATTTTCATGGGGCAGCTACTGCGCAATGCCGACTTGACGGTCATCGGCGACGGCTCCCAGACTCGCTGTTTCACCTTTGTCAGCGACGCGGTTGCGGCCACCGTCGCTGCCGGACTGAACGATGCTGCCAATGGTCATGCAGTGAACGTCGGGGTCGACGTGGAGACCTCGGTGCTGGAATTTGCACAACTGATGCTGGAACTGTATGGCAGTACCAAATCCAAGATCAGATTCGTGTCGCAGGAAGAAGTCTACGGCGCGGGCTATGAGGATATTCCGCGCCGCGTGCCGGATAACACCAAAATGCGCAATTTGCTCGGAGTTGAACCGAAAGTGTCCCTGAAAGAGGGCACCAAAATGGCCATCGACTGGTTTCGCCGCGAAGCCAATCGCTAGGCCAGCTTGTCGACCATGCAGTGAACGCATCAACGGAGCAGCGCCAACAGCTTGAGGGTACTCTCGAACAGATCCTTTTCGCCAACGATAACAATGGCTATGTTGTCGGCCTGCTCGACATTAACGAAGAGGGACGGCGGCGCCGGATTACAATTGTCGGGAACCTGGGCGGCATTGAGGTAGGCGGCGCGCTCCGCCTTTTCGGTCGTTTTGAGAATCATCCAAAGTATGGTGAGCAGTTCCGGGTGGAAGAATATGAACTGCTTCGCCCTGCAGGACTGGCAGCACTTGAACGATATTTGGCCGCGGAGATCAAGGGAGTCGGTCCCGTCTTCGCACGCCGCATCGTGGCCCACTTTGGCGATTCGCTGACAACGGTTTTGGACACTGCGCCAGAGCGATTAAACGAGGTCGTGGGCCTGCCGCGCCGGGTCGTCCGTCACATCGCAACAGCCTGGCAGGATTCTTCGGGCTTGCGGGAACTGACTGTCTTTTTGCGGGGACACGGAATCGGTGGGATCCACGCGAAGCGAATTCATGGCGCTTATGGGCGCGACTCACTGGCCAGGATCCGCAGCGATCCTTATATTTTGGCCCGGACGATTAGCGGGATCGGTTTTCGCACCGCCGATGCGATCGCAGAAAAGCTTGGTATTCCGCGCGACTCACTCCAGCGTGCCCGCGCCGCGCTTGTCTATCTGCTCGAACGTATGGCCGAGAATGGCCACGTCTTTGCACCTTTCGAGTATCTCGCGAGCCAGTTTGAATCCGTGTTGGAAATGGACTCGGCACTGGCACGCCAGGCCTTGGACAGCCTTGAGCAGAGTGGCGAGCTGCGGAGCGAGCTTGCCGACGATTACACGGCCGTCTACCTGCGGCGACTCTACCAAGCCGAAGTTACTGTCGCCGAGCGCGTTCGGATGCTCTCGGCGGGGCGAGCGATGGGCGAGAATGCCGTTGAACGCGCTGTCAGAACGGCGGCCGAAAATTCTGGTGAACTGAAGTTGACGGATGAACAGCATCGGGCCCTCAGAGCCGTCCTAAAAAGCAGGACCGCAATCATCACTGGCGGACCGGGAACCGGTAAAACTACACTTTTGCGCTGGCTGCTACGGGCGCTGGATGCGGCTGGCGTGAAGCCGACCTTGGCGGCGCCCACCGGTCGCGCCGCGCGTCGGCTTGCCGAAACTTGCGGCCGAGAGGCTAAGACGATCCATCGCCTGTTGGAATACTCCTCAGAAACTGGGAACTTTCTTCGTTCTGAGACCCTGCCCTTGCGCAGTAATTTCCTCGTGATCGATGAGGCTTCGATGATGGACATCGAACTGGCATCGAGTGTCTTGCGCGCTCTGATGCCGGGTTCGTCGCTCCTGCTGGTCGGCGACCGCGACCAGTTGCCATCCATCGGACCGGGGACTGTGCTGAAGGATGCGATTGACTCGGGGATAGCACCAGTCGCGCAGTTGCGCGAGGTGCATCGACAGGCGGGTCGGAGCAAGATCGTGGCCAATGCCCATCGCATCAATCGCGGCGAGCTTCCGGAAATCGACAACGACCCAAATGGCGACTTCTTCTTCTTCGAACGCAATGCGCCCGAGGACATCGTGGCGACCATCAAGCAATTGGTGCATACGCGCCTGGTCGGACACTTCGGCATCGAGGATTCGCGCGACATTCAGATATTGACACCAATGAATCGTGGACCGCTTGGTACACAGTTCCTCAACCGCGAACTGCAGCATCTGCTTAATCCGACCGGTCGTGAACTACGCGTCGGTGACCGATTTTTTCGCGAAGGCGACCGTGTAATCCAGCTGCGCAATAATTACGAGAAAGCGGTGTTCAACGGTGCGATTGGCCGCGTCGTTTCGGTGGATGTGGCGCGGGGCCGGGTCGCGGTTTCGTTCGAAGAGGGCAGTGCCGAGTATGACGTGGCGGAACTCGATGAGTTGGGTCTTGGCTATGCGATCTCGATCCACAAAAGCCAGGGCAGCCAATATCCCGCAGTTGTAATGCCCATTCATCAGACGCATTACCTGATGCTGCGCCGAAACCTGCTCTATACCGCGGTCACCCGAGCCGAGCGAGTATGCGTGCTGGTCGGCAGTCGTAGCGCATTGGCCCAGGCCGTGCGCAACGAGGACGAACGTCGCCGATTCAGCCGGCTCGCCGAACGATTACGGCAATAATCCCGATCCCTTCGGCTACCGCCGAGGTATGAGCGACACGAGACAGCTTGGGTCAAAGGCGGGGCCATAAATCCGGATGATTGTGCCGTCGCTCGGAGAGCATTCCTTGAGCCAGCGAGCAACTATTGCCATCGGCCCGAGATCGGCGCGGGCCACCGCGCTCATCCTGTAGCGTTCGAAATTTTCCACAATGAAACGAGCGATTTCTGAAGCAGCCTGAGTTGAGTCGAGCTCGCGAATCAAGGCGAGCCTCCCGCTCAGCACGACATAGGCAATCGGAAAACAATCACCGAAGCGCCCGTCGATTTGGCCGGCTGTGTGGTGTGCATCGCTTGCCGGTGAACTCTGGTCGCCTAGTACGATAACCAGGTTGTTTTCGGTCACGACTCGGCTGAGCCTCTCAGTTCGGTGCGCTAAGGTAGTTAACAATCGCAGGTTCTGATGATGGCGACGAGCTTCCTCAAAGCGCATCGCCGCTGCAGCTCGCTCGCGCGCACGGACGAGTTGCGCAAGCAGTGGGGCGCTATGTCCGCGCAAAAAGCCGATGGCGCGCATTATTTGCCGACCATAAGCTTCCTGACTCACGGTTAGATTGCACGGTGCGGCACACTGCCCAATCTGGCCATAAATACACGGCGAGAAATCCGGGTGCGGTTCTAGCCGGCTGGCGCATTGGCGCAGCCCCAGTATCTTGGAAAGAGTTCGCAATGAATTCTCGATACTTCGTCGGCCGATGAAGGGACCCAGCTGAAGCACCCCGACTCGCGAGGTGAGGTTCCGCGCTGCCTGTAAACGCGGGAATTGGTCATTCAAATCGATCCGAACAAACCATGCCGGTGCGGCTGATTTGAGCATCCGATTGTAAGGTGGCTTCAATTCTCGAATCAGTTGGGCTTCCAGGAGTGCTGCTTCAAGTGCCGAGCGGGTGAGCCGCGTCTCGATTTGCCAAACGTGATTGACCAGCTCGGCCGTTTTGCCCTTCCGGTGAACATCATTGGTGAAATAGGCCCGGAGGCGGTCTTTAAGGTGAGCGGCTTTACCGACATAGAGCAGATCACCCTGCTGATTGCGCATCAGGTAAACGCCCGGTCCATCAGGCATCCGCGCTATCGTTTCGGGCGGGATATGTGGTTCGATGCGGCGACCGCAGATTCCACGCGAATGCTGGTCGAGCAGGCGGTCGAGCCGATTTACACCCATCTGCTCTGCGATTTCCAGGAAGATAGATAACAGCTCCGCCGCCATGCGCGCGTCGCCGAGGCCGCGATGACGCCCAGCGGTCGAAAGACCAAAGTGTTCTGCCAAAAAGTCGAGCCGCCGACGCCGAATTGAGGGCAGCAGGCGACGTGACATGCGCAGCGTACACAGTACCGGATTCAGCAGACCGATTCCGAACAGTCGCCTGAACTCAAAGTCGAGAAAGGCATGATCGAATTGAGCGTTGTGGGCGACGAGTACGGCATCGCCCAGAAAACTGCGAAAGCGAGGCAACACGTCCTCGATCGGTGGCGCAGTTGCGACCATTTCATTGGTGATGGAAGTCAGGCGGGTCACGAACCGAGGAATTGGCATGCGTGGCTTAATCAGGCTCTGAAACGCGTCGAGCATTCGCCGCCCATGCATGCGGTAGGCGCCGATCTCAATAATTGCTCCCGCAGCCGGACGGCTAGCGGCGGTTTCCAGGTCAACAACGACAAAATGTGCCTCGTCCAGTGCAACCCGCAACCTCGCGTTTCCGTTCAGCGACCACAAGCCCGAGTGTGCATCAAATACGAAGTTCGGATCATTTTTCAGGATTCCGTCGATGACTCGTGAGCCGAGCTCCGGATCTGATCCGACGCCATTGGAGAGTACGGCAACCAGCTCATGAGCATGCGCGCCGGCCGGGTGGGCGCTTAAATATGCATAAAGCTTCTCCTTGGCCGTGTGCGAGGCCAGACGTTGCGGCCAAGCTGAGCTGACTCCTTCGCGGCGCGCTTCTCTGACGGAGTTAGACGGCAGGTCAGACGAATCCCCGATCAGCAGGGGACTTGAATTGGCGTCACGAGCATCCATTCGGCCGCCTTGCGTATCTTAATTTCGATCTCTGTTCGCTTAAAATCCCTGATATTCTGTCTAGAGCTTAAGCAAACGCCAAGGCATTTACCGCAAACAATCCACAGGGCGTTACCCGGCTTGTGGGGTTATGATGAATGCTTCAGGCTGGTAAGAAATTCTTACGATTGCCAGGAGGGATGGTGCCGAATGGTCGCATGTGAGTTTGAACGTGGGCAAGTTGATCAACCATGACTTCCGAGCTATTCACATTAACAATTACCGAAGCGCGAGAGCGGCTGGTTAAGCGCGAGCTCTCGGCTGTTGAACTAACACGGGCATGTCTCGATCGGGCGGCAGCGATCGAATCCAGGCTGAACGCGTTCATAACACTGTGTCCGCGCGAAGCGATCGAACAAGCTGAAGTTGCGGATCGGCTTATTGCGCGCGGCAATTGTTCTTCACTGACCGGGATTCCTCTCGCCATCAAGGATATTTTCGCGACCAGGGGGGTACGCACGACGTGTGCCTCAAAAATTCTGGAGGGTTTTGTGCCGCCGTACGACGCCACGGTGATTGAGAGGCTTCGTGCGGCGGGAGCGATTTTTCTCGGCAAGACCAACATGGATGAATTCGCGATGGGTTCATCGACCGAAAATTCGTCGTTTGGTCCCACGCGTAATCCTTACGATCTGCGACGGGTGGCGGGAGGCTCTTCGGGAGGCTCGGCCGCCGCGGTTGCCGCCGACGAATGCATCGCCGCCCTTGGCACCGATACCGGCGGTTCCATTCGTGAACCCGCGTCGTTTTGCGGTGTCGTGGGATTAAAGCCAACTTACAGTCGAGTCAGCCGCTACGGGGTGATTGCCTACGCGTCTTCGCTCGATCAGGTCGGACCGTTTGCCAAGACTGTTCGGGACGCAGCGATCTTACTGGGCGAGATTGCGGGGGTGGACCCTCGTGACGCGACCTGCTCGGCGCGACCTGTGCCCGACTACGAAGCTGCTCTGACCGGAAAGGTCGAAGGCATCCGAATTGGGGTCCCTCGTGAGTTCTTCGTCGAGGGGATGCAGGAGGACGTCGGGTTGGCCGTGCGGTCGGCGATTAAGCAATTCGAGTCGCAAGGCTGTCAAGTCCGTGAAATTTCTCTACCTCATACCCAATATGCCGTAGCCGCCTATTATTTAATCGCAACCGCTGAGGCCAGCGCGAACCTCGCTCGCTACGACGGGATTCGCTACGGGCTTCGTGCCGAAGCGGACAACACCCTAGACCTGTACAATCGCACTCGCGATCGCGGCTTTGGTCCCGAGGTAAAACGTCGGATCATGCTCGGTACATTCGCGCTATCTGCCGGCTACTACGACGCGTACTACAGAAAAGCGCAGAAAGTGCGCACCTTGATCCGGCAGGACTTTTTCCGCGCCTTCAACGACTGCGATATCATTCTGACGCCTGTGGCACCTACCACCGCGTTCGAACTCGGTGAAAAGATCGCCGATCCCTTGCAAATGTACCTCTCGGATATTTTTACCATCTCCGTCAACCTGGCCGGATTACCTGGTCTTTCGGTGCCTTGCGGATACGATCGCAAAGGTATGCCCATCGGCTTGCAACTGATCGGCCCGCCCTTTGGTGAAGAAATAATTCTCCGTGCTGGTGACGCCTACGAGAGATCCGGCTGCGTTCAGAGGCAGCCGCCGCCCCTTTGAGAATTCGCCCATTGTTCAGGTAACGATAATCCTATGACCAGTAGCTCATACGAAGCCGTCATCGGTCTCGAAGTCCATACTCACCTGATGACCCGCTCGAAGCTGTTCTGCGGGTGCTCGGCCAGCTTCGGCAGCGGACCCAACGAAAATGTATGCCCGGTGTGCCTGGGGATGCCGGGAGTACTACCGGTGCTAAATCAGTACGCAGTCGAATTGGCATTGCGGGTGGCCCTGGCTACCCATTCTGAAGTGCAAACCCGATCCGTGTTTGCGCGCAAAAGCTACTTCTACCCTGATTTGCCGAAGGGTTATCAAATCAGTCAGTACGAGCTGCCGTTGTGCAAGGGTGGGTATATCGAGATTGCCAATGGCGGTGAGTCGCGGCGAATCCGTCTAGTCCGCATCCATATGGAAGAGGACGCCGGCAAGAATCTCCATGAGGCAAATTATAGCCTGGTTGATTTCAACCGTTCGGGCGTCCCACTGGTCGAAATTGTCAGTGAGCCCGACATCCGCTCGGCGGCTGAGGCAGGTGCCTACCTACGGGAATTGCGTGCCATCCTACGTTACGTGGGGGCCTCCGAGGGACGGATGGAGGAAGGTGATTTCCGTTGCGACGTAAACGTCTCAGTTCGACGTAAAGGATCGGACGAACTAGGAACCAAGACGGAAATCAAGAACCTGAATTCTTTCCGCTTCGTTGAAAAGGCTATTACCTACGAGATTGGCCGCCAGATCGAGCTTTTGGAGGCCGGAGGCCGTGTGACCCAGGAGACCCGACTTTGGGACCCCAATCGCGAGGAGACGCGGCCGATGCGCTCAAAGGAGTTCGCCCACGACTATCGGTACTTCCCCGAACCTGATCTGCCGCCCCTTGAGATTGACGGCCAGATGCTTGAGCGCGTACGGGCTGCAATGCCTGAATTACCCGCTGAGCGCCGGCGACGATTTCAGCGCGATCTAGGACTGGGCGCATACGAGACGGCGATCCTTACCGAGGATCGAGCAATTGCCGATTATTTCGAGGCGCTGCTCAATGGCGGTGTAATCGGCTCCAAGACTGCCGCCAATTGGACCATGACCGAGGTCCTGCGCATTGTCAACGAAACGGGCAAACCGCTTGAGGAAGCGGTCCCGCCGGCAGCTGAAACCCGGATCCTTCTAAAAATGGTCCAGGACGGCGTAGTTAGTCTTAATGCTGCCAAAAACGCTTTCTCCGTCATGTGTAAGTCAGGGCAACCCGCGGCGGCCGTCGTGGCCAGGCTAGGACTCGCTCAGGTTTCTGACGAGGCCGCAATTGCAGCGGCCTGCGATGAGGTAATCGCAGCGGAATCTGCCAAGGTGGCGGAGTATCGTGCAGGCCGTGACAAACTATTCGGCTTTTTCGTCGGTCAAGTGATGAAAGCCATGGGTGGTAAAGCAAACCCCAAGGTGGTTAATGAGATACTGCGCCAACGACTCCAATCTTAAAAGCACTGGCGCAGCTCTCGCGCTCCGCCAGTTGCTCTCGCGACCTTCCGCTGCTCGTTCCAAGAGTTGTCTGCCTGTGCCAGCAAGAATCGATTGCAGGCGGACGCGCTTGTTTCATACTATGGCTTTCGGTGCGAAACCACGGGCGCAACTCCGTCGGGGGATCCGGAGTCGCCGTGAAGGTCTGCCGAGTGGGGACTAGCGCAGGCCTGTTCGCGACGCTCTTGCTCACCCCCCTCCAAGTCACTGCTCACCCAAGCGGCGAGTCGGTTCAAACGCCTCCCCAGGCGAGCGCAAATGCCGTCGGCATCAGTACGAGTGCGGCTCCGATTTGGATCGTCAAAATGAACGACACTGATCCGATGTATAAGCCGAACATTATACGAATCAGCGCTGGCGAAACCGTGGAATGGGAAAACGACGGCCAGGTCAGCCATTCCGTCACTGACGATCCGGCTCGGGCCGAGAAGCCCGCCGATGCCTTGCTTCCAGCCGGTGTGAAGCCGTTCAATTCAGGCAGTGTGATGCCGGGAGGACGCTTTCGCCATACATTCTCAGAGCCAGGTCGTTACCGATATTTCTGCCTCAGTCATGAGAATGATCGGATGATAGGCGAAGTAATAGTTGAACCGCGACCGTCGGCGCCTTCCTTCGAGCGCGTTGCTCGGCAAAGCCATCCGGTTCCGGCGGTAACGGCACCGCGGGTCTCGACGGCCGCGCCGATCCAAATCGTCAAGATGAACGATGACGATCCCATGTATCGTCCTAACGTTGTGCAAATCACTGCAGGCCAAACCGTCGAATGGGAGAATGATGGGCAGGTAAGTCATTCGGTTACTGACGATCCAGCGCGGGCCAACCAACCAGGCGACGCGTTGCTTCCCGCCGGTGTGAAGCCGTTCAATTCAGGCAGTGTGATGCCAGGCGGCCGTTTTCGTTATACGTTTATGAGGCCGGGCCGCTACCGGTATTTTTGCCTTACCCACGAAAGCGACAAGATGGTTGGAGAAGTCATCGTGACGCCACCAGAGCAGGAACAGCTAGCTCAATCAAGCAATCGAGACGCAGCTGATGAAGGCCTCCCATCAGCGTCGCCTCCGGTCGTAGTCGGCATGTACGATGACAAACCTATCTATCGGCCACGTTCAATTCAGATCGTGGCGGGACAGACCGTCGAGTGGAAGAACAAAGGGCAGAACGTTCACTCGGTCAGTGACGATCCGACTCAGGCGTGGGATCCTATTGATGCGATGCGCCCGGCAGGCGTTCAGCCATTTAGCTCGGGTAATATCATGCCAGGCGGCCATTTTAGTCATACCTTTATCAAGCCTGGCCGCTACCGCTATTTTTGCCCGACCGCGAAGGCTGCCGATGAAGTGGGCGAGATCGTGGTCAAGCCCAGCGATGAGGAAGCGGCATCTAGACCCAACAGCAACACTCGGTTGTCGGCTGTTAACAACCCGGCTCTTGCAGAGTAGTTGCAGCCACGGCGGCCGGCTGTGTTTTCACTCGAGTTGCGGGGAACGCAAAGCGCGGGCAGCCACGTTTGATCGATCCTCCTTCTCGGGTCATTGTTTGTGACCAGCGTTTTCAGAGCCTTTCGAGCGTTAAGTAGCAGGCCAAGGACTCCGTTGGAATGGCCGATCACTGTGCGCCCGTGGGTCCGACCGCGACGCGTTGTGGTGAAGGAAGTCAACTGGCTGGGAGACCTCGTTATGAGCTTACCAGCCCTGCGCATCCTTCGTAGCACCTTTAAAGCGGCAAACCTGTCGGTAGTGGTTCGTCAGGACTTGGCCGGCTTTTTCGATGGCCTCAACTGGATCGATGAGGTGATTACCTACTCGGTACGGCCCGGGATATGGAGTCTGATCGACCAACAGAGAATTATCGCTGCCCTTCGCGTGCGGCGCTTCGATTTGGCCGTCATCTTCCCAAATAGTTTCAGGTCAGCCTTGTGGATGAAGCTTGCGGGAGTCCGGTACCGAGCTGGCTATGCCACCGACGGAAGAGGTCTTCTGCTCACGCACCGTGCCATTCCAAGGCCGACGTCGAGGGAGATCCATCAAAGATTCTATTGGATTCAGCTACTGCACGACGCCCTGGGAATTCCGGCGCCGAGAACTGATCCATCGGGCGAAAAGTTGGAGGTCTCGCCCTCAAGTATACGTCGGATGCGACAATTTTTGGAGGAACGCCGAAGAGCTACGGGGCCGCTCATAGCCTTGGCACCAACGGCTGCCTATGGTCCGGCCAAGGAATGGCCCGCACACTATTATGCTGAACTCATAGACCTGCTGGCGTCGTCAGTCGGTGCTGAGTGCGTACTGCTGGGGACTGCCGCCGATCGGTCGAGGTGCGAACAAGTGGCAGTGATGAGCCGGTCAGAGGCGATTGTGGCTGCCGGCGAGACCGGCGTGGCCGAACTAAAAGCCTTGCTGTATCTTTGCGATGGGTTTGCAGGCAATGATTCTGGCGCGATGCATCTGGCGGCAGCGATCGGCATACCCTCGATCGGAATTTTCGGTTCGACCAATCCCCGACGCACCGGGCCTTTCGGGGAGCGGACGAGCGTCATCCATCACCCGATCTCATGCAGCCCCTGTCTGAGGCGAACCTGTCGTTTTAATCACTATCAGTGTCTGCGCGGGGTTGAGCCGAGTGAGGTCGCCCGGGCGCTCATTGAGATTGGTGGCTTTGCCACCAGCTAATCAGCAAGCTTTGCGTCCCGTGGCATAGAGGTCGCGAAGGGCGCGAGACACGTTGGAGCATGAGGATGAAGTTGAGTGAGTTAGCGTCGCGGCTTGGGCTCGAAATGCGCGGTGACGGAGAGCTCGAGATCGTCGGCCCCGCAC
This sequence comes from Pseudomonadota bacterium, assembly GCA_021323945.1. Lineage (GTDB taxonomy): Bacteria > Desulfobacterota > Binatia > Binatales > Binataceae > JAMXLL01. The sequence continues at coordinate 208,484 of JAJPKA010000018.1, forward strand.
CAATTGAGGCAGCGATCGAGGGTACCATTACCTTCGCCGTTGGTCCGAAGTATAAGGCCAGATTACGTTCATCGCGCGCCTCGGCCGCGATTGTCACGCAGGAGATGGCGGACGATGCTGAATGCGCGGTGCTGCTAAGTGCGGACCCCGCCTTCGATTTTGCGCGTGTGCTCGAGCTTTTTTCTCCACCCTATCGACCCGCAACTGGTATTCATCCAACCGCGGTTATCGCCGCGGATGCGCGCATTGGAGAAAATGCCTCAATCGGTGCGTACTCTGTCATCGGCGGCGGGGTGATCATCGGCCGCAACGCCGTTATCCATCCTCATGTAGTCGTTTACCCTGGCGTGCGCATCGGTGACGATTTCACTTGTCATAGCCATGTCTCTATTCGCGAAGGTGTTACGATAGGCAATCGGGTGACATTGCTGAACGGAGCCGTAATCGGTGCCGACGGCTTTGGGTTTATTGAACACGATGGCGAGTTGGCCCGAATCCCGCAAATCGGCACCGTGATCATCGAGGATGACGTTGAAATTGGAGCCAACACGACCGTCGACCGAGCGACTATGGGTGCCACGATTATCCGACGTGCGGTAAAACTCGATAACTTGATCCAGATTGGTCACAACTGCGAGGTCGGTACTCGGACTCGAATGGCGGCTCAATCCGGCCTTGCAGGGTCGGTCAAGATTGGTGAGTGGTGCCAGTTCGGCGGTCAGTCAGGCTGCGCGGATCACGTCCAAGTGGGCGATCGTGTGCGAGTGATCGCTCAAGCCGGAATTCATAACAATTTGCCCAATGAGGCTTTGGTAGGCGGTGCGCCCGCGATCGACTTAAAAATTTTCCGTCGGATGGTTGCCGTGATGCCTCGATTGCCGGCAATCGTTCGACGACTGCGATCGTTGGAGAAGCGGTTACGTGTCGAAGCTGCCGACTAGATAAACAATGCCGGCAAACGGAGAACGGCAAGTCAGGCAGTCCGATCACTGACAGACATCCGCATCAATCACATAATGCATAATTCCGCATCAATCACATAATGCATAATTATGTTCGGCATGAGGATGCACGGCACCCGCTCGTCCGACACGTGCCCCTGTTCTTTATCGTAGCCTTGCTCAGTCTGCTGAGTGTCTGCTGCACAGGTTGCATTTGGTTGGCGGTCCCCAGTCTCGCCTACGAAGGCTACAAGTACGAACGGCAACTAAAAGCCCCCACCTCTCCCGGCCCTGAATCGGATCGGGCGAGTACGCGCGCCAATTCCGGAGACTCAACCTCGGATCGCGACCCGGCGAGATAGGCAATAAGAAGCTCAATACACTTTAATCACGTCGAGTTTAGTTCTTACGCTCGCCCTATAGCGTTGACTGCAAAAAACGAGTAATCAGCTCTCATGACGACCGAGGGCAATGGTGCGCGTCTGCGTTTGCTTTACGATTTGGGGTGTGCAATCACGTCGCGTATCGAATTGGATGAACTATTGCCATTTGTCATCGGCAAGTGCCGCGAAGCGCTGTCGGCCGGCGGTGCTGCCGTATTGCTATTGGACCGTGAGACTAACGAGTTCTATTTTCCCTATGTTGCGGAAAGTGATTCGGAGACCGCGCGACGACTTTCAGGTCATCGATTTTCTGCAAGTCTCGGGTTTGCCGGCTTGGCGCTGAGGACTGGTAAATCATTAAAAATCGATCACGTCCAAAATGATCCCCGTCACTACACTGGAACGGATAAGGCTACTGGATTGGCAACCCGCAACCTTATCGCCGTTCCACTCAACTCGCTTCAGGGCCCAATCGGGGTCATTGAAGTAGTCAATCGCCTGGATGGGCAGGCATTCTCCGAAGACGACGTACATTTTCTAGAAGCTCTGTCCGGATCTATTGCCATCGCGTTGGACAACGCTCGCTTATATGCTGAGGCGCGCCAAGCCGAGGCACGATTGAGAACCCAGGTAGGAGCGTTAAGACGAGATCTCGCCGTTCAGCTCCATTTCGAGGACATGATAGGCACCGGCCCGGCAATGGCTGAGGTGTTCCGCTTAATGGAAACCGCCGCGGGTTCCTCGATTACGGTCTTGATAGAAGGCGAGACTGGCACGGGCAAAGAGCTCGTGGCGCGTGGCATCCACCGCGCAAGTGCACGCGCAGATGGGCCCTTCCTGGCGATGAACTGCGCGGCGATGCCTGAGGCGCTAATGGAATCCGAATTGTTTGGGCATCGTCGAGGAGCCTTCACGGGCGCGATCCGAGATCAACCCGGCCTCTTTCGAGCTGCCTCAGGAGGAACCGTCTTCCTCGACGAGGTTGGTGAGATGCCGCCGCTGATGCAAGCGAAGCTTTTGCGCGTGCTTGAGCAGGGCGAAGTAGTACCGTTAGGCGAAAACTCTCCTACTAAAGTAGATGTCCGGATCGTGTCAGCGACGAATCGTCAATTGAGTGCGGAAGTGAAGGAAGGAAAATTCCGCAGCGACCTCTTCTATCGCCTTGCCGTGTTTCCAATTAAATTGCCGCCGCTGCGGGAAAGACGTGAAGATATTCCCGCTCTCGTCCAGCGTTTCGTCAAACGCGCGGCAGAGCGACAAGATAAGACCGTGACGGGTTTCGACGAGTCCGCATTGAGAATCCTCGTAACTTATGACTGGCCAGGAAATATTCGCGAGCTGCAGAATGAAGTCGAGCGGGCCGTCGCGATCGCACGTGAGACAACTCTCCTCGGCGTCCAACACATTTCGAGTTCCATCCGGGAAGCCGTAAATTCATCCGGCAAGACGCAGCCGAGTAGACTCTCAGATTCGCGAGCTCCGGTAGGCGACTCGTATGGCGGCGTCTCCATTGCGATCAGCGAGCTCGTTCCTCCCAAGTATGCTGAGACGTTTCGAGAAGCGCGAGCCGCTTTTGAAGCACGTTTTATAGCTGATTCCTTGACCCGTTGTCATGGCAACGTCTCACGTGCTGCCAGGTTGATGGGGCTGTCGAGAGTCCAGCTTCAGCGAAAGCTAAAAGAATACGGTCTGCGTTAGGGGACGTCACCACCAACCGGGACTCAGGCGCCAGCTGGGCGCAATGGAGAAAGCGTCCACTGGTGAGACTGTTCTCGGGTCAGGATGGCACTGATCATTCAGGCTGCCCAGCCCTGAGCCATATCGCGGATAAGGCGAGATAAGGCCGGTGCTGATAACGGGGATGCATCCAGGACGTTCGGTGCTAAGAAGCGGATACACGCCGTAGCGATCAGCAAAAAAACCACATGCTTCACCTAGTACAGGCAAGGCCAGCATATGCCTCAGTAAGCGCACCTTACCCGGTTCGTATCGCGGATGGCATAGAGGTTGCGCTACAGGCGTGCGAGAAACGTTATGCGAAAATCATCGCTCCCCAAGCCGTTGATCGCTGCCCTAATCGAAATCGCGAGGGTTCGCTTCGAACTTTTTCACGACCAGTTCGGCCGCGACCCTGAACCTGATGAGCCCTTGCTGTTCGATCCAAAAAAATGCGTGCCAACCGCGTGTACCAAGGCTGAAGGGCGACTGCAGCTCTTGAGCGCGGCGCTGGCGAGTGACGTTGATCCCGCCCCGGTTTTGGGCTTGCTTGGTTACGAATTGTCAGCTGACACCTGAGCGCCTAAGACAGTCTAAGTTGGTGAGGCAGGGGAGAAACGGGAGTTATTTGGGCATGGTTTCGCCTTGGGTTGCCGTCATACGCCGCCAGTGGGTAAAGGGTTCGACCAAATCGATCGGCAGCGGAAAAATCGTGGTTGAGTTCTTTTCAGTTGCGATCTCGGCCAGCGTCTGTAAGTAACGCAACTGGAGGGTGATAGGGTTGCTACTCATGATTTGGGCTGCATCCGCCAGGCGCTGAGCCGCCTGAAACTCACCCTCGGCCGCGATAATTTTGGCCCTTCGATCACGCTCCGCCTCGGCCTGCCGAGCTATCGCTCGTTGCATGTCCTGAGGTAGGTCGATGTTGCGGAGTTCGACCAGCACTACTTTGATACCCCATGGCTCGGTGTGCTGATCGATAATTTTCTGCACCGTCATACTGATCGCTTCACGTTGGCTAAGTATTTCATCCAGCTCGTGTTGGCCCGCAGTGGCACGAAGCGTGGTGAGGGCAAGCTCCCGCGTGGCAAAGCGGTAATCAGCCACTTCGTTCACCGCCTTGGGTGCGTCGATGACTCTGAAATACAGCACTGCGCTCAGCTTGGCGCTGATATTGTCGCGGGTGATAACATCTTGCGCGGCAATTTCCAAAGTAGTGACACGGAGATCGACTCGTACCCATCGTTCCAGAATTGGAATAATGAAGACGATGCCGGGTCCTCGTTCGGGCATCAGACGGCCAAGACGAAACACTACGCCGCGCTCATACTCGTAAAGCACTCTGATCCCGCTCAGGATGACCGCAATCGCGACCAGGATTGCGATTCCAAGCCCGGTTCCCATGTTGATCTTCCTCCGCTTCAGCACCGCTGCTGCAATCGATTGTTCAAGCGCACCTGGCCTTTGGTCTCTGTCACCTCGAGTTCCAAGCCACGGATTGACCGCACTTGTACCGTTGCGCCACGTTTAATTGGGGTGTCGCTCACCGCCCGCCATAATTCGCCATGAACGCGTACGCGCCCCGCAGTTTCGGGTGCAATAGCCTCGAGCACTTCTCCCAGTTCACCGATCAGTCCTTCTCGCCCGCTGATCGCCGGCCGTCGCCGCTCGCGCATGACTATGTAGCCAAGCCCTAGAATTAGGGCGCTGAAAATTATCGTGACCACTGCTATCGCGCCGCGATTCACCGCCAGATCGGTCTGTGACGTATCGATCAAAAACAGCGAGCCGAGCGCAAAAGCGAACACCCCGCCGATTCCCAACACGCCATAACTGGTGACAAATAGCTCCGAGATGAGAAGTCCCGTCCCCAACAGCAACAACAACAAACCCGCCGTATTTAACGGAATGAATTCGAATGAGGCTAGCGCGAGTAACAAACAGATCGCGCCGGCCACGCCTGGGAGGTACACGCCTGGATGGGCAAATTCGAAATATAACCCTAGCAGCCCTCCGATCATTAACAGATACATAAGGTTTGGATCGGCTAAGCGGTTAAGGATGCTTTGACCAAGACGCATCTCGCGCCGATATATCGTTGCGTCTGTCAGCGCCAGCACAACTTTTTTGTCGCCCGGAAGTGATACTCGGCGGCCGCTTGCCATCACAAGCAGGTCGTGCAAGCTGGGTGCAACCAAATCAATCACGTGGAGCTTTAATGCCTCGCGCTCGTCAATCGCGCTACTATGGCGTACGGCCTCTTCCATCCAAGATTCATTGCGGCCTCGTTGATGAGTGATCGCTTTGGCGAAGGACGCGGTAAAGTTCTCAATTTTTTGTCCTAAAGCACCTTGTAAAGCACCGCCACCGATTTCGAGTGGATGTGCTGCCCCGATGGTTGTGCCCGGCGCCATTGCGGCGATGTTGGCGGCTTCGACAATGAAGGTTCCTGCTGAAGCGGCGCTGGCTCCGGAGGGAGTGACATAAGTGATTACCGGTACCCGCGAATTGAGCAAGGCTTTGACCATTTCCCGAGCGGAGCTAAGCAAGCCGCCCGGAGTGTCGATTTCGATAACTAACGCAGAGGCGTTGTCGGCTTCGGCCTGTCTTATTGAATCGGTGACAAAATCGGCTGACGCTGGATTAATGGGTCCGGTGATTTCGATGAGATCGACGTGTCGTGCAATGTTCGACTTTTCGGCGCTCGCCGCTGGTCCGGCCGATAGCTGACCTTCGACCAGAATTGCCAACAGCGCGGCTACCACCAGGCTAAGACACCGGCTCGCATTCACGCTTATTACCCAAGGCTTTGACTTGAGGTTGCTGCCCCGAGTTAATCGAATACCCTTCTAGAGCCAGCAGAGAAAGGTTACTTCCGATATCAGGACCCTAAAGCTGCCGAAACTGCCCTATACCGCCGGGCAAACAATCAGAAATGCTGCTTTCGGGCCTTCTCGACCTGCCGCGATAGCCTTTGAATCCCGCCTGCTCTTAATTATCGGCGTGTACCTCGCGGGGGAAGCGGATGGCCCAAAAACTTCATCACTTCCTGTATATCTGCCCATACGAGTCGCTTGTCCGTTGGATTGCGTAGAAGATAGGCAGGATGGAACGTGGGCATCATTTTAATCCCACGGACTTCGTGCCATTTGCCGCGCAACTTGCTGATAGGGGCCTTAACCTTGAGTAAAGCTTGGACCGCGAAATTCCCCAAGCCGACGATAACTTTGGGACGTATCAGGTCAATCTGGCGAAAGAGAAAAGGCTCGCAGGCACTGACCTCATCTGGTTCGGGATTTCGGTTGTCAGGTGGTCGACATTTAATAACGTTACATATGTACACGTCGCGACGCGAGATGCCGATACCACGTTCGATAATGTCGGTCAACAGCTGTCCGGCTCGGCCGACGAAGGGCTCGCCCTGTAAGTCCTCATCGGCACCCGGAGCTTCGCCGACAAACATTAGCTCCGCTTTAGGATTGCCAACGCCAAACACCAGATTGGTCCGTTGAGGGGCAAGCTTGCAGCGAGTGCACGAGCCAATGAAATCGCGCAGCATGGCCAGATCCCGAGTCTTCTCGAGGCCCGGGTATCGGTAAAATAACTCGCCAGGGACACTGGGCCGCAATAAGCTCGGCGCTGAGGCTGGCAGCTGGTCGGCCAGAGACTGTGGCCCGGTTGAACCACCGGAGTTAACTTTGCTTACTTCCCTACGAAGTGAAGACGTGTTTGCGCTGCTCGGGTTCGGGTTTGGCAGACCATCAATTCCCTCTTCGCGCAATTGCTCCAGATAGTCCCGCAAGGAGGCGAGAAGCAGAGTGCGATCGGGCGGCATTTGCTGCATGGCGATTGGCTGGTGTGATATCAATTCGGGTACATTATTGCAGTGGCTTGCTGCCATGTCATCGCGGATAATTCAATATGTCCAACTCTGGCGGCCGATAATGCCATAGCTTAATCATCTACTTGCAACGAGCTGCAGGGACGGGTAGCAATAGAGCGCTGTGGGCAGGTAGCTCAGTCGGTAGAGCAGAAGACTGAAAATCTTCGTGTCGGCAGTTCGATTCTGCCCCTGCCCACCTCATGAGTACTGGCTTTCTGGTCTATGGCTTTTCAGCCGGCTCGAGCCGGAGGCTAGGTAGCGCAGGCGAAGAGTCGGAGCCGGTTGTTCCACCTACAGTCCCCGCATGTAGAGATGATAGCCCAGCGCCATGAGAGATTGCCGGAGGGATAACGCATTGCGCTGAAAGGCGGCAGTCGTTGGTCAAGTGCGTCAATGCCGCTGGGTACGTGATGCGGAGCAGCTTGGTACGTGCCGATATCTGCCACGGAAGCGAGCATAGTTAATCATTTCCCATCGGTTTAAACAGTGCCCGTGACTGTAAGTAAGATGCTCTACCGCCATCGGAGAGATCGTCAGGACAAAACCCCAGCGAGACCGATGCTGCTCGAATGGCCCTCTGTCACTGCAATTTGGCGGTCGGATCTCGCCCAAAGCCGAATACCAATCACGATGACGAATAGTGAAAGCCCGAGCGGTAGTGCGATTTGGTTTAATTCCAAACCGACCAGCTCCGCGCCGCTGAGAACGAAGGCGAAAATTACGACGGTCATGCCGAGAAGCCGCGATGCCGAGCGGGCCCTGGCTTGCCCGGATACAGCTAGGCGCCGAGCCAGCAAAATAATAACCGTCGAAACCATCTACCAACAGCATCCCCAATGAAAAAGCGGCTCCAGTGACAAGTGCATTACTCTGCCCTGCAAGCATAAGGGCGGAAAGCTGAGAAGTTGTTTCAAATCCCGCCGCCAGCGAAATGCCTAAGACGAACGGCCGAGCAATGGCGAAATGCTTTCGACTGATAACCTGGTTAACGCCACGAATGAGCCTCCACAGATTCAGCCCCACCTGTCAAGACCAAGGACTAAAGTCCCAGAAACGCAAACCTAATTGGCGAGGACCCTTCCTATGCCGATGGCTAAAGAATCACAACCAGGCCTTGACCCAGGGCGAAGAAAAGGCCGTTGCTGACACGAGGGCGAATGCGCGCGAGACCGTTAATGGCGGCCAAGTGATCGGAGTCAGTGCCCTGGCGCATGCCTAAAGCGAAGGCCACGATTATTACGGCATTCATGTGTCGACTGGGAGTTATGCTCGGACGCCAGCGTCGCCCAAAAGATTCAACTGATGCGACTCGCCAGCGCCGTGGCTGCGCCTGCAGGGGAATGAAGACTGAGAAAAAATTACTGCGTCCTCACCGTCCGGTAGATGGCCGGGTTGTTCATTTCTTGGCTGTCGAGACTTCCTAAACTGCCTCAAGCCGTGCCCTCACGGCACGCATGCGCTGGGCAAGATCGGTTTCACTTACCAGACCGCGGCTCAGCATGACGTGAACCAATGCGAGCAGCTGACGCTCTGGTGCAGGAACGTCGCGATAGACAGTCTCCCCGAGCTCATCTTCGGCCCGGCGCCAGTCGAGTAGCGGAAGAACGCCATTGGCCACGAGACAGTCGCACATGGCTGTGAGGCTTGTTTTCCACGGTGGATTCGGGTTGGTAACTCCGTAACGTGGCGCAAGGGTCTTCCAGGTTTTGTCCTGGTTACGGAGAGCCTCGAGCAACTGAAACGGGCCCCGTTCGACGTCGTCCTTGTCGCTCATCGATATTTCTCCCTTAGCGTTAAGAACGTTGGACCGGTCGGCGTGCCTTCTGAACTGGATGGACGTCTGCGGTCCTGCCTGGCCGTGGCAGGGCGACGCCAATCATGCAGTCGCGCGTGACGATGGCCGCCAACTGCTCTTCGGTCCAATTCTCAGTGCCTTCGGGACGCATGGGGAGGACCATGAAGCGGCATTTCTGATTGGAATCCTCGACCCGTATCTCAACCTCAGGAGGGAGTATCAGACCGAACTCGGCGAGTACCTGGCGGGGCCAGCGGACCAGCCGCCGTCGGTAATTTGTTGTACGATACCATTCGGGCGACATCCCGAGCAGCGGGCGTGGATAACACGAACAGAGTGTGCAAACGATCACATGATGCAGCGTTGGAGTGTCCTCGAGGACGCGCAGGTTCATATAGTCGCTGGGAGTGCCGAAGCCGGTAGGCTCAGCCCAATCGATCCCGATCTCTTTGCAGGCTTTAACCGCGTCCTCCAGTAGACGTTTTTTAAAAGCAGGATCGGTCCACGCTTTAGCAACCAACCGGGAACCTGCGGCGGGCCCAATCGACTCAGCCCATTCAGTAAATCTCCGATGGTCCTCGGCCGTAAAAAGGCCGTGCTCAATTGCAAGCTCGCGCACCGCAATTTCGAGAACCTCGAAGTCGGTTATTTCTTCCACCATCGGCGCAGCGGGATGGTCGCCCCCGCCATCCCCAGGCGAGTGTGTATGGCTCATGATCTTACTTCCTTTCCATTTCGCTCCGGTCAGCTATCGACCGGCTCAAGCCAGCGCTCGGGAGATTCGGTCTGAAGCGAGTCGTTTTCGAACGGGTATTCAGGCCAGAGATCCTTCTGCCGGAAGCGTACGATGTAGTATTGTTCCAGCCGGCCGTCCCGATTGAAGGCCTCATCTTCGGGGAGAACGTCCTGATAGGTTAATGCTGCGATTGTGCCCACTGCGCCACGGACATACATTTGCGTGCGGCTGTAGAACAGGTTCGGCAGGTCCTTGACGCGCACGCGGTCGCCGACCTTGAAACGAGCCTCGACCGCCCTCGTACGGTTTTTTGCTGAAGGCTTATTGCTTGGCATAGCGGGCTTTCACCTCGGCGATCTTTTCGATCAGTTCCGTCAATGACACATGGTTTTTATCCACGAGCATTCGAGCTGCCGCCAAAATCCATCGCCCGTAATAGGGGATGCCGAGATAGAGCGTATAGCCCAGATCATTGTCGGCGCGCCGACGCCTTTCCTCCGAGTTCCAGATACCTCTCCAGCCAAGAACTTCGCACGTAACATACGTGTTCAGTTCCCATTGCTCCTCCTCCTTTTCTTCATAGACCCCGGGCGCGTCGAATTGGCCGCCAACATCATGGGGTGGATGCAAGTAAGCCTTGAAAAGGGCGCTGTCCACCTCATAATTCCAGTTCTGCGGCAGATGAAGCGCGGGCTGGATGGCGCCGATAAGTTCCAGCTGCTGGCGAAGCTCGTCTCGCACGGCCACTTTATGGAGCCTCCTCTTCCTCTCCGGCTGAGATTGACGGTTTAATACCGTATTCGACGTTTTTACGTCAAAATCATCTCTTCTCGCAATATCCGATTGTCGCGAGATTTTCCTGACTACAGGAGGGTTCGACTCGATATTGTTCGTGGCTCGAACGAAGCAGATACAAGTGGTGCTAAGTGGCCGAAGCAGTAGTTTTGGGGAAAAGGTTCTGTTCTGCGATTGTACGTTCGCAAATCGCAGTCTGGTTGGTCTTTGACCGGCGGAGAACGCTGCACGACCCCCGCAAAAACAGCGGCCCGAAAATCGCATAGACGCCATATAGGCGTGGATACTTGGCCGACGCCGTGAGCTCCAACGGTTGCGCGGGACCGGCGCAGCTTGGAGACGCGTATTAGGGTCGAAATATGCGGTTAAGCTGGTAGTCCGCTTACCGCATTACCGATTAGGGTCCCCAGTGCGCCGTGCAAAGTTCAGCCCGCGATCTCAATCGGAACGAACATATGAGCGACGCTGCTATGAAACTTAAAACATTTGTGATGAAGCTACGGTCGCGCGCACCGGCAGTGTCTTCCAAAGTGATACGGACAGCGACACTCCTCCTGATTATCTGTCTGATAACGGTACCAGCTCATTCACAGCGGACTGTTCCCGCCCAGGCTTTGTCCGCCCACAGTCCCAATGGGGGTTGGTGGACCATCGAAGATGTTTATTCTGCCGCAAAACCGCTATTGGATCCCGATGACGCTGCACGCGGTCACTTTGATGCATCGCAAACTCCGGAAACCAAGGCGAAGGACTACCCGGACCCTCGACTGCGATTTAACTGGACCAATGTTTCTGCAAACGTTGGCGCAGAGGCCTATGCCGCAGCCTTGCTAAATACCGAGTACATGAGGATAAATTGGACGCTTTATAGAGGTCTGGCCTTCGCTTCGCTGAACACCAACTATGCCGCTTGGCTCGTTGGTCTTTCGGATTCCCGATCTCTAACGAACGTTAACGGGATGATTGTCTATCCGCTTTTCGAAATTGACTATGCGCAGTGGCGTCTGCCGGTCGCGCTGTGCGTACCACCGGCGCGCGAAAGCGGGGTGAAATGAATAGGTCGCGGCCCAAAATACGAGGCTCGGCCGCGATTGTGCTCATGATTTTGTGCGGCCTGTTGCCTGGCATGGTCGCAGCCAGCGGCGATAAGATCTGCGACGTGGCTGCGGATCTGGCGTTGGGGAATGAAGACTATCCTGAGGCTATCCTCTTGCACCGTCGTCTTCTTCAATCTCATCCTCACAACGCACTAGCGCATTATCACCTTGGTTTTGCCTATGGAATGATGGGGTTGAAGCCCAAAGAAATTAATGAATACCGGACTTCTGTCGGTCTGGGTCTGCGAAGCTGGGATCTGTTCCTAAATCTAGGCCTCGCCTATCTTGACCAGCACCAAATCGCTCAGGCCATCCATGCGCTGCAAACTGCTGCAGAGCTGGGTCCAGAGCATATGGAAACCCATTTTAATCTTGCAATTGCGTATGAAAGCCGGAACAGGCTCGTCGATGCGTCACGCGAGATTGCGATTGCCCAGCGCCTTGCGCCGACGGATCCTGACATCGCCAATATGTCCGCGATCATCTACGCAAAGGCAGGAGATCGGCAGCGTGCGCATCAAATCTGGCAGGAAATTGCACGGCATGCTCCGGATTATGAGCCGGCGGCGATCAACTTGGCGCTGTTAAATGCCTCGGGGTTCTGCGATAGTCAGCCCAGCAGTCTTTCTGAAGCGCCCTGCGCTCCCGCCCGCGCAACATATCACTTCGCCCCGGCGCGCTAATGCGTCACGAGACGGCGCTACGTGCCTCTCGATGGAAGCTGACCTCGTTTGCCCCGCGTGAGAAGGCGATTCTGTCTTTCTCGCCCCAACTGGCAAAGCCGTGGTGCTGCGATAGTGTTGCCCGAGCCCGTTTGAAGCCAATCTGTCGAACAGTACGGAGTTGCCGTTTTCATCTAAATTGAACTGAGAAACTATCGGTTTAGCGCGCAGGCTCTTTGGTTGATCGCGGCACCGGACGTGAATTTCAAAAGCCCGAGGCTCTCGATACTCAGGGGTCTGAGTGATTGAAGATTGACCGGGATCGGCACAAAGTTGACTCAAGCGCCGATGCTGGCGTCGAGCAGGCTGTTGGGAGGATAAGCACCATGGAGCGTGTGCAAGTCAATGGAGTCGATCTAGCCTATCAGCTACGGGGTGTTGGTTCACCGCTGGTAATGATCCACGGAGCCCAGGGAGATCAAACAATGTTCGATGGCCTCGCTGAGCGATTATCCGATAGTTTTCGCGTCCTCACCTTCGATCAGCGAGGCTCGGGACTAAGCGAAAAGCCACATTGCGAGTACACTATTGCTCTACTGGCGGACGATACTGCGAGTTTGATGGAACATGTGGGCTTTGAAGCCGCCCACGTGGTCGGCTTCTCGATGGGAGGAACGATCGCCCAGGAGTTGGCGCTGCGTCATCCGGCCAAGGTTCGTTCTTTGGTTCTGGGATGTACGACACCCGGTGGTACTCGAGCAGTTCGGATCGAGGGCAACGCGTTTGCCCAGGCCTATTCCACCAAGCCCATGACACCGGAAGAACGGGGCCGAGCACTGGCTGAAGCGGCGTTTACCAAGAGCTACATTGAGCAGCATCCTGAAGTTGTTCTCGCAATGATCGAGGCGCGCCGTCAGCGACCTTTGGATCCGATCGCCCTAGAGCGCCGGCTGAAGGCCGTTCTGTCCCACGATGCTTATGATCGTTTGCCCGAGATCGGCTGCCCGACACTAGTAATCACGGGTAGGAATGACGCGCTGGTGGCGTGGCAGAATTCCCAGTTGCTGGCGGAGCGAATTCCGGGGGCGAGAATAATCGTGTTGGAACCGGCGGGTCACTGCTTCTGGTTGGAGCAGCCGCAGACCACATACGAAGCGATTCGGGATTTTCTCGACTCGGTTTCTCAACGCAATTAGAGCAATCCGATGGGCGTTCAGCCGAGGCCTAATGTGCTGACAATTAACTCTTCAAATTAAACGCCAGAGAACAATGGTATCAGCACGCTGCAACTCATGTTTCGAGTTTCACGTGCAATCGCTTTTAACCTATGCCCATCATTTCGTTGAAGTTGGTTGCGTAAAAGCGTTGCTTGGACGCCTCATCAAGGCCTGTCATTGCTTGTTCGAAACGCTTGAGAGGATCTCGCCCTCCCTCAATATGCGGATAGTCTGATGAAAAGAGGAAAAGTTCGTCGCCAGCCTGCTGAATAATCCAACCGACCGGCTCGGTCGGATGCGGAGTGAACTTAATTTGTCGCCGAACGTAGTCAGACGCCTTGAGCGGCAGTTTCAAATACGGCTCACTCCGAGCGAATATCTGCTGCGCGATATCGAGGCGCTTGATCCAGGGTACTACCCATAGCGCGCCAAGTTCGATTACTCCGCATCGCAAGCCAGGAAAGCGTTCGAAGGTTCCGTCGAGCACCATCGCGCTTAGAAACGCCTCCGCCGGCAAGTGCAAAATAGTAAAGTCTTTAGAGTCGAGATCCTCGCCGCCGCCGAGCCATCCGGTCTTCTCATTTCGCCCATTATTACGGTAGGCGTCTGACATAGGACGGTGACCGCCACCGGGGATCTGACCCGCCCCTACGTGCAACATGAATGGCACGTGGGCCTCTTGAAGCACTGCCCAGACGCGGTCAAAGACGGGATGGCTGGGGGCGCGCCCTCGAGCAGGCCCCGCGGGTATCCAGAACGCCTTGCATCCCAGCCGGAGTGCCTCCCTAAGTTCCTGTTCAGCCCGTTCAGGTTCGTCAAGTGGGAGAAACCCGACGGCAATTAGCCGCGGGTCATTTCGGCAAAAATCGCTGATCCCACGATTGAGGGCCCGCGTCCCTCCGTATAGCAATTCCGGGTCGTACTCGAGCTGTTCATAGAGACCCCAGAATTGGCTCATCGCCAGGCTCGGAAACACCAGTTGTCGGTTGAAGCCCAACAGGTCGAGCGCGCGGCTGCGCTCAACCGAATCGAAGGCACCGAGCGCCGCCCAACCTTTGAGCGACATGAAATTTTTTTCGATCTCAACCTGCACCCAGTGGTCTGGAGTCGCGGGGGCGCTTCTCAGGTGTTCTACCATGTTGCCCGCTTTGGAAAGATCGAGTGGCTTAAGCAAGACCCGTATGTGCGCGTCCGCATACTCGGCCAGCCAATTGGTCGTTTCCATCAGGTGGGCGTCTGCATCGTTGTAGATACGGCCTTGAGCGTAGGGCATAGTACCTCAACTGGCTAATCTGTTGGGCGAAAATGCAAGATTGATCGGCGCTTTTGAGCGCCAGGAAGCGCTCGCGTCACTCGTCTCTTGCCTGACATAGAAAACTGAAGAGTGGGCGATGCACCCATTTCATGATACTCGGCTGGAAAAAGCTCGGAGCTACTTGATCACCTCGACCGCCACGTTGCCATGACGATCCAGGATCGCCACCGACGAGCCTTCGGGAATCCGGCGCAAAATTAAGGAAACCTTGCCGTCGCCAACCCTCAGATTCTCGATTTTGACCCATTCAAGCCATTCTGGCATTTCCGCCGAATCGATGACCAGTTTGCGCTCGAACCCTTTTACCTCGATACCGAGGATCGCCTGTAAGATCATAAACAGACTAGCGGCGGACCAGGCTTGCGGGTGACAGGCAACCGGATAAGGAACAGGTCCGAGCCGTTCGTCGCGCGGGATGCCACAAAATAACTCAGGAAGACTCTCAGTATTGAGATGACCAGCCGCCTCCATGAGCCCCTCGAGGATTCGAATCGCGTCCTGCCGCCTTTTCATGCGTGCCAGTCCCGCCGCGACCAAGGCGTTATCGTGCGGCCACACGGACCCGTTATGGTAACTCATGGGGTTATAGCGGCGCTCGCGAGAACTAAGAGTTCTAACGCCCCAGCCCGTGAACATTTCCTCGTCCATCAGCCGGTCGGCCAGTAATTCTGATTGTTCACGGTTGAGCAGGCCAGCGGCAAGACAATGACCAGCGTTTGACGACATCACTCGGCACGGCCGCTTATCGCGATCCAGCGCCAATGCGACGGTCCGTTCATCTTCGAGCCAGAAGTCGCGGGAAAAACGGGAGCGTAGCAGTGCGGCACGCTGGTTGAGCTTGGCTGCCAATTGCGCGTGCCCGAGCCTTTGAGCAACCTCGGCAATGGAGCCATAGGCCGAGTATACGTAAGCCTGCACCTCGCAAAGCGCGATAGGCGGTTGTGCGAGCGAACCATCGGCGTGCGAGATGGCGTCAAAGGAATCTTTCCATCCTTGGTTGGCCAAGCCGTGGCCCGCCTCACATCGATACTCAACGAACATGTCACCGTCGGCATCGCCCCAATGTTCGATCCAGTCCAAGGCGCGCACCGCGTTCGGCCATAATTCCTCAGCCAAGCCGAGATCACCGGTTGTCTCGACATAGCGGCCTAGCAACCACAAGAACAGTGGCGTTGAATCAACACTGCCATAATAGCGTCCGAAAGGTACCTGGCCCGTGAGCGCCAATT
Source organism: Pseudomonadota bacterium (assembly GCA_021323945.1). Classification (GTDB taxonomy): domain Bacteria; phylum Desulfobacterota; class Binatia; order Binatales; family Binataceae; genus JAMXLL01. The sequence continues at coordinate 224,253 of JAJPKA010000018.1, forward strand.
CGCCGTCGCGGATCTCATGGACGATCTTTCCAGGCTGCTCGTCGCGCTGCTGGTCAATACGCGACCCTTGGAGGCTGGCGAGGCATTTCAGAGTGCCGACGGCCAAGGCGGGATTAAACGGGAGCGTGAAAAGGGCTGTGAGAATGCTGTCACGCCCGAATAAAGTTGCATACCAGGGAATTCCAGCCATTAAAAAGGTGCCCTCGCGAGCGAACCGAATCATCGAAGTCAAGTCTGCCGCCGAGCGACTAAGCAGCAGATTGAAGGATTCGTGGCTGCTCGAGATCCTGGCCCATCCGGCATCCAGCCGTGCGATCTCGGACCGTCGCTGAGCCAAAGCGTCGGCAAATCGCAGGGGCAATGGTGGGGCTTCACCGCTATCTTCAGTTCCGGCGATGATCCGGATCTCAAGATCTCGGTACTCCTCGGGCTGCAAAGTAAAAACGAACGAAGCATGGCGCGGTTGCAACCAGGTGGGCGGCGACTCGAATTCGATTTTGGTGAATCTGGTTATTGAGTCTGATCCCCGATAGCGGAAGGTTACATTACTGTGTGCGACTCGTGTTTCGTAGTGCCGTGCTGAGTCGGAACGCTTAAATCCCCGTACCTCGAAGACATCGGCGAAGTCCGCTCCGAAGAGCAGGTCGATCGAGATCTCGACCGGTGTGCGCGCGTAGCTTCGCACCCGCAGCTTGTGAAACAGTGCCGGACCCACAATCACACAGCTGCGCTCGAGCTGAATCGAGTTGCGCGGCAGATAGTTTTCTTCACCCCGCGCGCCCAGATCGGGATTGCTCAGATTGACGCGCAGTTGCGCATTCTCCTGGCTGACGTCTGAATTAAGGTAGTAGGGCGTTTCACCTGCGATTCTTAGTTCGAAACAACTGAGGTAACGCGTGTCCCGGTGAAAGAAGCCGAGCGGCTCATCAGGCGACGCAATAATATCGCCACCCGCTTCAAATACCGCGAAGCTTTCGCCGTTGACCAAAACGCGGGTCGCGCGCCTGGAGAGCCGCACGGAGCTACGAATTTGGAAATCATGATCAGTCTTGCTAACGGGTGGTCCGAATGGCGAATCAACTTGTCCCGAGGTTTGGTCGCCAATGCTGGGTTGCTTCGTCACCTACGATACCCCCCGTTACAATTTTACCCGTCAACCGGCCGTCTGCGCGAGCCACCGCAAGACGGCCGTCGATTAGGTCATAATAGATACGTTCGTAATTTGCCGCCATGACGTCGGCGGTAAATCGCGATTCGAATTCAGCCCGACAGCGTTCGCGTGAGAGCGTCGGAATCCGACCCACGGCCTGCACGAGCTCCTCAATGGTCGAGCCGATAAATCCCGTTACTCCATCGCGCAATACTTCAGGAACGGACCCGCAGGGGCGCGCGATAACCGGCGTGCCGCAGGCCAACGCCTCGATCATTACCAAACCAAAAGGCTCGGGCCAGTCGACTGGGAACATAAGGGCGATTGCGTTGCCCAGAAACTCGCTTTTTTCTCGCTCGCCAATTTCGCCGATAAACTCTATGCCTTCGGCTCCCAGCAGCGGTCGTATTTTACCCTCGAAATATTCCTTATCAGTTGCGTCAACTTTCGCTGCGATTTTCAAGGGTATCTTGGTGCGCAGCGCGACCTCGATTGCGAGGTCGACGCGCTTCTCGGGGGCTATGCGGCCCAAGAACGCGAGATACTTTCCTGGCCGCGGATGAAACTGCAGCTGCCCCGGAGGCAAGCCGTGATAAACTGTTCCTACCCAATTTAGCTCCGGCAAAGGCTGCCTTTGAGCGTTACTGATCGATACCACCGGTGCTTCAGCATAGTACCGATACACCTCAAGCACCTCCGGTATATCGAGACGGCCATGAAGCGTTGCGACGGTGGGCGTGTTTACCAGCCTCCCAAACGGGAAACTCCAATAATCCAGATGGCAATGGATGATGTCGAAACAACTGGCATTACCGAACACTTCACTGAGCATCGGCAAATGAAGGCTGTTACCCCACGGCACCAGTCCCGCAGGTCGGAGAGCATCAGGGCGCATCGGCCGTAACGGAGCAGCCACTGTGGAATCGCCGGATGCGAACAGGGTGACCTCATGACCTCGTCGTATCAGTTCCTCCGTCAGGTAGGCGACTACGCGTTCCGTTCCACCATAAAGCTTGGGGGGCACGCTTTCATAAAGCGGGGCAACCTGGGCAATCCGAAGCCGACGGCGCGGCTGATAGGTTGTGGTTATTTTTTCGTTCATTTGTTGCGTTGTTGCCATTCTCCCTAAGGTTGTCGTTCGTGCTTGCGGCTAGGCTGCGAGGCGCGAGCTGACCAGAACTACATCGCACACACGTCTCGCGCTTCTGCCGGCTCCGCGCCAGATTCGGCGCAGCTGTTAATGCTTCGATTAGGCCTTCCTGAGCAAAGCCTAGCCGCCTTGGCATCGGCGGCGAGCGAGAAGTTCTCGCCGCAATCGGGGAGCGAGATCAGCGGACAGTAAAAACCAACCGAGCGTCCGAGCGCCTTCCATCGGTGCGCGCTCGTCACCCTGAGTGGACAAAACGTGTACGCCCTTCTTCACAGGATACACGCCCCCTTTGGCGCATGCACTAAGAGTTCTTAACTTATGGGTAACCATGGATCGCATTTAGGCAAGGTTCAGGCCATTTGCGCGAGCTTAATTGGAATCCGGGCAAATAGCGGCTATTTAGACTGGCTATTGCTGGCGAATTACGATGATACAGACTCCAGAGCCGACCAGGATTCTGAGTTTGGCTTGTGGATCAACCCGTTTGGTCAGTGGTCTAAAGCTCGCCAGGCGAACGCGATGCCCATCTTGCACAGGCTCGGAGCTGCATTATTTTTCAAGTGGAGTCAGTAGCAACCGCTGAGACTCACTCATGAGCAGCAAGGAGGTGATTGTGATGCTGGGTGAACTTCAGCCTTGGTTCTCGGCTTGGCCGTCTTTGGAACGGTTTCGCAGAGATATGGATGAACTTTTCACTCGCTTCTTCGGCGAAGCCTATCACACTCCGAGCCTGCCAATGTGGCATTGGCCTGCGGTTGAGTCGTATTTCAAGGACGGCAACTGGATAATGCGTTTCGACCTGCCAGGTGTCGAACCCAAAGACATCGACGTTTCGGTGGCGGGCGACACCCTGACGGTTCGAGCTACCCGGGGCCGCATGGGCGATCGGGAAAACGGCAACGCGGAAAACAACTACCGGAGATTTGAGCATTCCCTGACTCTGCCCAAAGGTGTGCTGCGGGATCAGATCAAGGCGAATTATCAGCATGGGGTCCTGGAGTTGTCGATGCCTGCGTCGCCCGAGGCCATGGGTCGTAAGATTCCGGTAGAGGTTGGAAGAGAAGAGCGGACTCAGCTCGAACATAAAGCTGCATGAGGATAGTCGGGCGTTTTCAGCTTTTGCCAACGACAACTGTTTGAGGTCCTAACAAAAGCGGAGAGCGTCGGCTGCTCTCCGCTTTCTTCGCTTAAGTTTCCTGCCTGGTGTACCGAGTGATTTGTGCTGAGGCGAATCCGCCTCGGGACCGTAACAGCTATCGCCGCTTCTTATAATAAGGGCGCATAACTTCCAAAGCTCTAGCCTGATGGTAGGCGAGTTCCTCCTCAGAGTACCGCTGTTCGGGTCGAACAACACAAGCCAGCCGCGAATGGCATCCATAAGCGCAATCGGGATGAGCCTCGACGCGATGCTCAAGGCAACGAGGGATGTTCCATCCAGAGGGAAATGAAACTGCTGAGGCCGGGCACGCACCAATGCAGGCGCGGGTGGCGCATGTGGGGCAGGGGTCGAATCCGACTGCATCTCCTGGATGGTCAATCTCACAGTCCATCAACAGTGCAGCGCGGAAGGCTATCCAGGGCCCAAACGCCGGATTGATAACCACGCCAATTATGCTGGGCGAAGCGAGACCAGCCAGAACAGCCAGCTGCATAAAGTTCAAGGTCGGGCCATTACTGAACGGATAGACAACATTACATAGCCGGCCGTGACGATGAATCGGCTCAACAACCGCCCGCTCGATGACTTCTCGGGTGAAATCATCGAGTGGGTGTTGGCGCGAGAGCCAGCCCTCATTTTTTGCAGTATGCGCCTTGAAGGCCTGCCAAAAGCTTCGGCCGCCATTTCCTATGACCACAATCGATCGGCATGTGGGCGAAATCACGGACGCCCGATAGGCTGCTGGGACGGCTGAATCGTAGCGCTCGCTTGGCAGCGCGGCTATGAGATTTAGTCCGTACGGACGAGCCTTCTCGGATATAAAATCAACCCAATCCACGTCAGCCAATTTATCCGATGGTGGTGAGGGCGCCTATACACAAATTCAACCCGACGCCGCGCTTTCGCTGTCGTGGTGATAAACCTGCAGACGCTACCGTGGAGCTTGTGCCTGCTGCGCGTTTGGCTTAAGAACAAGTAAGTCGCTAAGCGCAGTTCGCGCGACGGAGGATATCCCGATGAAGGTGGGCGCATCGTTCTTTTGCCAGAACTACTTTCGAGCAGAAAAGCCCGATTGGCAAATCTATCGTGAGGATCTCGAGCTCGCTGAGATGGTCGAACCGCTCGGTTTCGATTCGATTTGGGCCGTGGAACATCATTTCTCGCCCTACACGATGATCCCGGATGTCGTTCAATTTCTGACCTACATGGCCGGCCGGACCCGCCGCATCGGCTTTGGCACCATGGTGGTCGTATTACCATGGCACGATCCGGTCAGAGTCGCTGAGCAAATCGCCATGCTGGATATCTTCTGTGGTGACCGAGAGCTGACGTTGGGCTTTGGACGAGGCTCCGGACGTATTGAGTATGAGGGTTTCCGGGTCTCGATGAGTGAATCGCGCGACCGCTTTAACGAGGCGGCTGAGATTGTGCGGCTGGCCCTGAGCCAGCCGCGGTTCTCCTATCAGGGCAAATATTTTCAGATCCCCGAGATGAGCATCCGTCCGCAACCCTATCATCGGGACCTCGCCGAGCGCTTTTATGGCGCGATCATATCGCCCGAAACCGGCGATATCATGGCCCGTCAGGGGATGGGCATGTTGGTGATACCGCAAAAGCCGTGGGTCGAGCACCGCAAAGACTACGACCATTTCCTGGAGTCGTGCGCCAAGTTCGGTCAGCCGGCACGAAAACCAATCGTCGTAAGCTTCATATACTGCGCAGAAACAGCAAGGGAAGCCGAGCAGGCAGCCGACACTTGGATGGGCAATTACGCAGATACGGCAATCCGTCACTACGAGTATGACGAGCCCGAGCACTTCCGCAAAGAAAAAGGCTATGAGTTTCACACCAAAATGGCGGAAGCCACGAAGGCTAATGCTGCTGCATTCCGCCAGATGTTCACCAAGACTCAGGTTTACGGCACGCCCGATCAGTGCATCCAAACCCTGAGAACGATTGCCCAAACAATGGATGCGGCTGAGTACGTCGCAGTGTTCAAATATGGTGGCATGCCGTTGGAACTCGCCAAACGGAGCATGAAGTTGTTTGCTGACGAAGTCCTACCTCATATCCAGCAGGGCACTTCGCCGACCGCGGTCCAAAGCGCTGCCGCGGGTCGCTAGCTTCACCTAAATCTAAAAGCGGCGGTCTCTACAGTGGCCACGGCTAGTGAGATTGCCGCAGCACCACGTAGAGACCACAACGACTCGCGCCCTGGACCAATGCGCCGTTCAAGCGAAACTGAGCTCGACTGTTAGGGTCTTCTTAAGCATAGGCGAGATGCTGGGGAGCCAGGTCAGTCATAGCGGCTCGGAGTTCCGAACCAGGTTGCGGCGCGGTTTGGGGTCGGCGCTTCTCATTTTACTAGGAGTGGCTTTCGCGGTGGTTGTTGCCGAGGCCGGCGTTCGCTTAACCGCTTTAGCGAAACCAAACTTCTATGCTTACTCCCGGACACGCGGCTGGAAATTACGTGCGGGTGCGACTGGATGGCAGGTGCAGGAAGGGCATGCTTTTATTCGGGTGAACCGATGGGGATATCGGGGCCCTGATTGGACACGAACGAAGCCGCCCGACACTCTGAGGGTCGCGCTGTTGGGTGATTCTTTTATTGAAGCTCAACAGGTGCCGGAGCATGACACGGCCGGTTACGTGGTTCAGCAGGAACTTGGCCGGATCCTCTCACGTGTTCAGGGAATGCAAACCCTTGGGTTCAGACGGGTCGAGGTGATGAATTTCGGGGTAGACGGCTATGGAACTGCCCAAGAGTTATTTACCCTGAGTAATGATGTGTGGAAGTTTTCTCCCGATGTCGTCGTTTTGGCATTTTTCCCGGGCAACGACGTCCGCAATAACTCCGCCGTGCTGGAGGGTGATAAATGCCGGCCCTTTTTCGTATTGCGCCGCGATCATCTGGTGCTAGGCGGACCTTTTGAGCAATCGCGGCTCTTCCGTCTTCAATGCTTCCTGCGGTTTGAATCGCGTCGCTCCCAGCTGCTCAATCTCCTCGGAGAGGCGCGCAGCGGGCTACGGGCTCTTGAACGAAGAGCCGCAAAAATGCCCGATAACGCTCCGTTCTATCGCCGTATTGGTGTCGCCTTTCATACTTTCCATGAGGTGGGTATTAACGATCTCATCTACCGGCCGCCGATAAACGACGTTTGGCGAGATGCGTGGAGAGTGAGCGAAGCCGAAATCGGTATGGCCGAACAGGAGATTTGCCGGCATCACGCATTGTTTCTCCTCGTTATAATTGGCACCGGTATTCAGGTGATGCCTGACCAGGCATTCCAAGCCGCTTATCTGCGAGCAGTTGGTGGAACGGACCTTTTTTACCCTAGCCATCGCCTGGTGGCTTTGGCTGTGCGAGAGCACTGGCCCGTACTCGACCTCGTGCCATTGATGAGCGCGTATGCAAGAAGGCGCAAGATCTATTTCCATGGATTCCCGAATACGGCGATGGGGACCGGGCATTGGAACGAACTGGGGAATCGTTTCGCGGGTTTATTGATCGCGAACCAAATCGCCACGCTGCTGGCTGCACGCCATTGCCAGAGCTTGGTGCCAAAAGGTTCGCGGCTGAATTGTTCTCCCCGTTGAGCCGACGTTGCAGGGGAGTTGGTTTTTACGGTGATTCAGGATGGCTGAAGTCAGCGGAGAAAAAACTGGTCCATCGGCCAAAATTGACATCGAAGGACTCAAACGCTTTATCCGGTCCCGCAATCTGGGCGACCCTACACAATTAGAGGTGGACAATATCTCTTTCGGCCACTCCAATGAGGTTCATCTGGTCCGTTTCGAAGACAAGGTTTGGGCCCTGCGACGCCCGCCGCGCGGGCCGCTGCTGCCGACTGCGCACGATGTAATTCGCGAATATCGGGTGTTGAAAGCGCTGCAAGAGAGTCCTGTGCCGGTCCCCAAAGTATATGCCAGCTGCGAGGACGCCAGCTTCATCGGCGCGCCATTCTACTTGATGGAATATATGTCGGGGAAGGTGATCCGATCCGGGCTCGTGCCGTCGGACGAGCCGAGCTTCGCCGATACACCGGCTAAGCGGCGCGCCGTCAGTGAAGGTATGGTCGACCTGTTGATAGCGCTGCAATCAGTCGACTGGCGTGCAGCAGGGTTGGAAGGCTTCGGAAGGCCTACCGGCTATATCGAACGGCAGCTGCGCCGATGGACGGATCAATTTGTTCGCACCAGTCAGCAGACACGGTCCCTTCCGATAATGGACAAAATTCGTGACTGGCTCGCAGCTCATATGCCTCAGGGTCAGGCGGCGACCATCGTTCATGGCGACTTCAAACTCGACAACGTGATGTGGAAGGTCGAGGATGACAACGCTCGAGTGATAGCGCTGTTGGATTGGGAGATGTCAACTATTGGCGATCCACTGGCCGACTTGGGCTGGATGCTTACCTATTGGAGCGACCCAAGTGATTCCGAACTGCGGCGAAGCGTCGTGTCGAGCATGGAATGGGAACCAGGTTATTACCGACGCGACGAGATGCGAGACCGCTACGAAGAAAAATCAGGCAGGTCAATGAGGGATTTTTTATTTTACCAGGTCTTTTCGCTGTACAAACTCGCCATTATCCTGGAAGGCAGCTACTCCCGCTATCTCAGCGGGCAGGCTGACGACCCGCTGTTTGCAACCTACGATCAACGGGTTCCCAATATCGCCGAGGTGGCCTGGAGCCTGTGTCACAGCTGAGGCTTGGCCTTGGTGGATGTGACTCTGCCAATAGCCAATTACTCAAAAACGTCCTTAAACTGCAATCCGAGAAAGGTAAGCACAACGTCCGCGTATAGCCGCAATCCCCAGAATAGTCCGTCTACCGGCATCCGCTCGTCGTTACCGTGATAGAGAGAACCGAAAGGCATTTTCGGCTCCAAGCGTACCGGTGAAAAACCATAGCAGATTGCTCCAAGCTGCGTATAGAACTTGCTGTCCGTAGCGCCGGGCAACATCCAGGGAATCGCCCGCGCGCCAGGATCAGCCGCCTCGGTTCGGGACCGCAACAGCCGAAACAGAGGTGTGTCGAAGCTGGCCTCCGCAGGAGGGGCGCTCTTGATTACCTCCAGGGTGGGCTCCGGTCCTACGATATCGCGGAGTTCACGCAGAAAGCTCTTCTCATCTTCACCTGGCAGCGTCCGCCCGTCGAGCACCGCGGTTGCCTCTCCCGGAATAACATTGTCTTTGTAACCGGCGTGAACGATCGTTGGACAGACAGTGTTCGCCATCATTGGCCGAAACAACGGGGGCGCCTTGTCTGGAGGAATCCCCAGCTCATTCAAGGTTGTTCTGACCAATGGCGTTAGCCGTTGCCGCATCGGCGTATGAGTCAGACGAGTTAAAAGTTCCGCCATCCACGCAATAGCCGTATCGGAGCGAGGCATCGACCCATGTCCGGGCGAGCCCGCCACCGTCATTCTGACCGTTACGAAGCCCTTCTCAGCGACTTGAATCGGATAGAAGCGATGCTCGCCGATGAACATCGTAAAGCCGCCGGTTTCGTTGAGCACAAATCCGGCATTAACCAGGTCCGGATGATGTTCGACAAGATAACGTGCGCCAAGTTCGGAGCCTGCTTCCTCGTCGGCCACCGCTGCCAGGATCAAGTCTCGTTGCGCAAGGGCGCCCGAACGCTTGAGCGCCGACATTAGCATCAGATCCATGGCGCATTTCGCCTTCATATCAATCGCGCCGCGCCCCCAGACACATCCGTCAGCCAAGTCCCCGCCGAAGGGGTCTCGGCTCCATCGCGAGCTTTCGACCGGTACGACATCGGTGTGGGACGACAGCATTAGAGGACCTTGCGACCGGTTAGCTCCGGCAACGCGTGCAATCAGGCTGGTACGGCGCGGCATGGGTTCGATCAGAATAGGATCGATGCCGTGTTGGGCAAGCACGCGGGCCATATAGTTGGCCGCGATTTTCTCGTTTCCCGGCGGATTGGTAGTGTCGAGACGAATTAGTGCACGCAGGTGGTCCAGTGTTTCGCGTTCAAAATTCTCCCAAGGAATCCTCATTGATGGTCTTCCGAATCCAGGGTCAATGCGCAACGGTTTGCTCTATTTGCCAATCCGTCTGCGGTGTGCGTTTTTTCCTCATGCGCGGTCATCAAAGCGAACCAGTCTACGAATTCTGGACAGCGCCCGACGCCAACTACAAGCATAATGCGATTTATGCATGAGTGGGCTAGGATCGGAAGCAATTGCTTGGGCAAGGTGCCGCTCTTCGCTTGACGCACAGAGCGAACCAACCTAATGTCAAGGTGAGAGAGCGACAGTGTCTGAACTGCCAAACATCATTCCGCTGTTTCCGCTGCCCAATTTCGTGCTTTTCCCTGGACTCAACGTTCCCCTACATATCTTTGAGCCGCGTTATCGCGAGATGGTCAGGGACGTCGCACAGAGTCACGGGGTGATCGGGATGATGATGCTCAAGGGCGACTGGGAACGCGACTACTATGCCTACCCCGACATCTACGAGGTCGGTTGCGCCGGCAAGATCGCAGCCTTGTCGAAGCTGCCGGATGGTCGCTTCAATCTGATTCTGCACGGTGTCAGCGAGTTTCGCGTGGTACGCGAGCTTCGCCAACGCTCTTATCGGTTAGCCGAGGTCGACTGGTGCACGGTGCCGTCGGCGAGACTCGAGCTGGATGAAGCCACCATGATGACCCTTCACCAGCTGCTGATAAATTTCCTCGGTGACGCCGCCAACAAGGTCTGGAAATCACTGGTTGAAGAACGGGGATTGCGGGGTGCCGCTCTTATCAACTCGATCTGTTTCCACCTTGACATTGCACCAATCGAGAAACAGACGCTCCTGGAAGCGGGTGAATCGCGAGGCAATTGCTTGTTGGACGTGCTGACCTTTAAGGCGGAGGAACGCAAACTCGGACCGGGCGGCAACAGCGGTCGAGGTTCCTCTCCCACTCAGTGATGAGCGTCTGCTCGCACGCCCTCCGGTCACTGTTTAGCTCCATGGTTGTGGAACATCCTGCCATCCTTGGTACAGCGTCCTGCTCGATGAGCTTGTCGAACGGAAACATCTCGAGCAGTCGTCTGTTTGGGCAACTCTGAAATCGCCTTGTCGATTGATTGAGACACAATTTTGTCGCTATTGCGCGTTTTATGTCGTAGCGAAGAAACTGCTATTGAGAGCGTCTGACTGATACAACCGGGATACCTGAGATAGTTCGAACGTTAGCAAAGTGCTAAGCCCTCTTGGCAAAAACCAAACTCACCTGTGATAACAGTCGACAAAAGTTGCAATGAGCGAGTTATAGCTATAACCGAGGTTTGTCTGTAAAAGCCTTGAAAGCTGGAGAAACACGGCACGACCCTTGCTGTCCGGCATCAGCAATATGTTAGCAGCATTGGGGGCAGCTCAAACCTGCGGCCCGCGAAAGTGAGCAAACTGGCGATGGAGTGGGAGAACGGTGTGATGGGCTCGATTCTTGTGCCCGATTTTATAACCCCAGAACAGTTCTACGATTCGCGCCACGACGACAGCGCAATCGCACCGGTCAAGCGTCTGATGATGGCGGTGCTCGAGGACGCTTTGCGGTGTTTCCAAAATAACTCGAATGCGAAGAGCGGCGCTCGAAAGCGTTTGTTCACTGAAGCCGAACAATGGCTATGCGGCGAAACCGGTGAGGGTCCTTTTTCGTTTGAGACGGTCTGCGAAACGCTGGGAATCGAGCCCAGTTTCCTGCGCGGCGGTCTCCGCCAATGGCGAGACCAGCAACTCGCTGGGGTTTCAGCGCGCCGGCTGGCACGTCGCTCCCCTGTCGTGCGAAGCGGTAAAATCAGCGCCAATACTCGGCGCTCTTCTCGCCGGACCGCCAGCCAAGTGAGATGAGATCCAGCAGGCGGCTCTCTTCCCCAAGTGCATCAATGGCTGCGGCGGCCGCTTGGTGACGCCGCAGCCGTTCAGCCTCGGTCAAACCGTTTGATATACCGTGCGCCCATTGCGCTGACTCTTGCGCGCTCGGCCCTCGATCACGGCGTACTCCAGATGGGCAAGCGTCTCAAAAGTTGCTGCCATGACATGGAAGATCGGCCGTTCCTCGTCGCCAAATACCTCCATTGCCACGTCGAAGGCGCATTTCGGCGTGCGCTTGACAATGTCCAGCATCTCGGCCTCACGATAGCGATGATGCTCGATGAGCTGATTGGCCCGATAGCGATGGTCGTGGTAAATAGCCCCGTGCGCCGGTAACACCAATTGTACGTCGAATCGCTGTACTTTCAGTTGTGAATTAAGAAAATCACCCAGTGGGTTGGCACTCGGGCTACTGGGATAGAGTCCAACGTGTGGCGTAATCTTGGGCAACAGATGATCGCCCACGATCAGCACTTTCTCCTTGCGCAGATACACTACGCAATGACCCGGTGAATGGCCCGGTGTCCAGATGATTTCCAGCTCCCGATCACCAATGGGGATTATGTCGCCGTCAGAGAGGTATTTGTCCGGTTTCGGCACCGGGCTGTAGGCGCCAGTCCCCATCCAGGCCGGCCGCATACCCTCGAGCGGATACTTATCGATTGGGAAACCGTGGGTAAGGAAAAACTCTCTGGCTTCCGGACTCGCGGCCGGTGGCCCCAGGGTTAATATCCGCGTCACCCGTTCGGTTTCGTATTGATGTAACAATGTGAGCGCATTGCTGCGCTGTTTAATGATGGCGGAAGTTCCGAAATGGTCGACGTGATGGTGTGTCCCGATTAGTAAGTCGAGATCCCGGATGGTAATGCCAACTTGGCAGAGTGCGTCTTCCAACGTAGCGAGACTCTCGGGAGTGTTCATTCCGGTATCGACCAATGCCCACTTGCCGTGACAGTCGATAAGGTAGACGTTGATGATGGTTGGCCGCATCGGCAGCGGCAGGAAGATTTCGTAGATACCTGGATGAACCTCGGTGAGTTTTGCTGGCATATCGCGTCATTTCCTCGACCGGTCGAGTCACCATCGTCGCAATTCCTGCCCGACTTCGGGCCGTCACAAGTGCACCTGTGGTGCGGTCCAGAAACGCACAGACAGGATCTAATGTCGACTTGGTGTCACCGGACTGGTCTGAACACCACTAGCCCTTGGCGGCCGTACGATTGTGCTGGTGACGGTCAATCCGGTCCGCCTGGTCCAGAGATGTAGGTTATTCATGAAGCTGATCTTTAACAACGAATGAGGCCTGGATCGCTACCCTCCATTGCGCTACCCGGTTATTCTCCACTACTGCACTGATATCCTTGACCTGCGCTCGATGGATTCCAGAGATAGTTACACCCGCACGCGCCAAGGCAATTTGAACCGCGTCTTCAATTGAGTTTGACGAGATCCCAATTAAGTCAATAATCTTTTCAACCATGGCAGGAAAGCTCCATCTTTCGGCGATGGTCGCCCGCAATTGTGAAGCGGCCAGCGGCCGAGCGTTAGCTTTGGACCTCAATTAGCGCACAGGGCTGATTAGAAAACAAGCTGTCTCAGCGTAAGGGAATGCTTTGTTCTTGGATGGGCCGAAGGTTTGCGGCCGCGCTTGATCTCTACAACCAGGGTTTTCGTCGGAGGAGCAGATGAGCAGTCAAAGAGCGTCAGTTCGAGCAATTCTTGACCAGGCCAAAACCGAGGGGCGCTCAAGCCTAAGACCCGATGAAAGCCGCATTCTGTGTGACGCTTACGGGATACCCTTGCCTCGACAACGGCTGGTGAGAACCGTCGCTGAGCTGTCCGAGGCTGTCGGAGAGATTGGTTTCCCGCTGGTAGTGAAGATCGCTTCGGACGACATCCTTCATAAAACCGAAGCCAACGGCGTCGTAGTTGGAATAAAAACTCTCGCCGAAGCCTCAGAGGCATTCGAACAGGTAACGCGTAATGCACTGGCTTACAAGGCGGATGCCAGAATCGAGGGTGTGCTGGTTCAACAAATGGCAACGGCGGGCAGCGAGTTAATCGTGGGCGCGCTCACCGATCCGAGTTTTGGTAAGGTGGTGGCCTTCGGACTTGGCGGAATCCTGGTCGAAGTCTTTAATGACGTTAGCTTCCGCCTGGCACCCGCGACTCAGGAGGAGGCGTTATCGATGTTGAGCTCGATCAAGGGTGCCGAGATTCTCAACGGGACCCGTGGCGCTGCTCCGGTCGATCGCCAAGCTGTTGCTCAAATAATCGTCGCAGTTTCGCACGCCGTTAGCGATTTTCCCGAGATCAGGGAATTGGACCTCAATCCCGTCTTTGCTTGGTCTCAAGGTGCTATGGCCGCTGATGTACGGGTCTTGCTCGATTTTACCACGCCGCGCGAACGATACCGGCCCTCGCAACAGGAAATACTTCAGGCAATGAACCGGATTATGAGGCCCGACGCTGTCGCGGTGATTGGCGCCTCACCCGAGGATGGCAAAATCGGCAACTCGGTCATGAAAAACCTGATAAACGGAGGATACCAGGGCCGCATATACCCGATTCATCCCAAAGCCGAGGAAATTCTCGGCAGGAAGGCCTACAAGAGCGTCAAAGAGGTGCCAGATCCGATTGACGTGGCGGTCTTTGCCATCCCGGCCCCCTTGGTGGCCGGGGCGCTCAGGGAATGTGGCGAAAAACATATTCCCGGTGCAGTTCTGATCCCATCGGGCTTTGCCGAAACCGGCAATTTCGAACTGCAAGAAGAGATCGTCAAAATCGGGCGCGAATATAATGTGCGCTTGATGGGTCCCAATATTTACGGTTTCTACTATACTCCCAAGAACCTGTGCGCGACCTTTTGTACTCCCTATGATGTCAAAGGTCATGCCGCTCTATCCTCTCAAAGTGGTGGCGTTGGCATGGCCATAGTTGGATTCAGCCGAACAACCAAAATGGGAGTCTCGGCGATCGTCGGACTCGGCAACAAATCCGATCTTGATGAAGACGATCTACTGACCTTTTTCGAGCAGGATCCTGACACCCATGTCATCGCCATGCATGTCGAGGATTTGAAAGATGGGCGCGCATTTGCCGAAGTCGCATCGCGCGTTTCCAAAAAGAAGCCCGTGATTGTGCTAAAGGCGGGGCGAACCGCTATGGGAGCACGCGCGGCTCGTTCGCACACCGCCGCCTTAGCCGGCAATGACCGTATCTATGACGATGTGTTGCGACAGTGCGGCGTGGTTCGGGCCTACGCCCTTAAAGACATGCTGGAATTGGCGCGGTGCCTGCCGATTCTGCCCACGCCGCAGGGGGAGAACGTTCTTATAATCACCGGCGCCGGGGGGTCGGGGGTGTTGCTCTCAGACGCTTGCGTCGATAACGGCCTCAAACTGATGACTATGCCGCCAGATCTGGACGCAGCCTTCCGCAAGTTCATCCCGCCGTTTGGCGCGGCAGGTAATCCGGTCGATATCACCGGCGGCGAACCACCAACTACCTACCGCAACACAATTGCGCTGGGGCTCGAAGACGCGCGGGTTCACGCGCTTGTGCTCGGCTATTGGCACACGATCATTACTCCGCCGATGGTCTTTGCCAATCTGCTTGCCGAGGTGGTTGAGGAATTCAGGCTAAAGGGAATCCGTAAGCCCATCGTCGCCTCCTTAGTGGGTGACGTCGAGGTCGAGCAGGCTTGTGATTACCTGTTCGATCGGGGCATACCAGCGTTTCCCTATACCACAGAGCTGCCTTTGCTGGTGCTGGGTGCTAAATATCGATGGGCGCGGGCTGCTGGCCTGGTGGGAAGTTGACGGAAAGATTCGAGGATTAACTTTTCAGCCAGTTGACGATTCGATGGTGGATCCCGATCGGATCGATTACTCCGTAGCTATGACCAGCTTCGGGGATCATCAATACTTCGGCGTGCTCTATGCGCTCTTTCATCACAAAAGCATTTTGTGGCGGGATTATGATATCCTTTTCGCCATGAACGATCATGACCGGACACTTGATCTCGCTCAGCCTATCCCACGTGTCGAATTGCAAGATTGCCTGGCGGGTCAGCTCGATGGAGCGGGGCGGTGTCGGCGGAGCCATCTGAAACCCGGCCAGTATCATTGGCTTGAGCTCTGGATGCTGAGCGATGAATTCAGACGGGAATAATAGCGGCAGGATGGTTTCCACTGCTCCCTGAGGATTGCCCGCGATGCCGAGAAAGGCTTCCGTCAGCTTCTGGTAAACTTCCTCTGAGGCGTGAATAGCCGATTTGCCTCCCGCCATGGTGCAGCCAAGCACTAGCTTGTGAACTTGCTCAGGGTGCCGCAGCGCCAATTCCTGAGCGATCATCCCACCCATCGACACTCCGTAGACACTGGCTCTACGAATGCCCAGGGCGGCAAGAAGATTACTTGCATCATCGGCCATTTCCGCAATAGTGTACGGTGTTTCCGGCTTATCGGAATTACCCGTGCCCCGGTTGTCGTAATAGATGCATTGGAATCCCGCCAGAAATGGTAATACCGGCAGCCAGGCAGCCCCTGGCAGCCCAAAACCCATGATCAGAAGAAGTGGTTCGCCCTGACCATAGGTCTCGTAGTTGATTTGAATGGCGCCCGCCGTGATTCGAGGCATGTGGTAGCTAATGCAGAGCTGGCTGGCTGCCCGAACTAATCGGTGCTGAAGGTGGAATCGACTCTTCCTTAAGTGCGCCTAAACTCGATGCGGTTACCCGGTTTTGGGCACTCGTTTTAAATCGCTCGACCTTGTTAGTAGTCTCGATCCCGTTAGTAGTTTCGATCTTGTTAGTAGTGTTGATCACGTTAGGTAGAAACGTCCCGGGCGGCACCAAGCTGGCATTGTCGTTGTTGGTGAAAAATGGCGAACCTCGATCGCCGCTCAAGAGCGGGGCGGCTGCAGTCTGTGTAGCAGCATGATGAAGTGGCCGCATCACCCCCCATTCCAAAGCCATTCCGACCGGCATAAGAATATAACTCACCAGCTTGAGCAGCTGCCCATCGTCAACATCGTGGTATTGGCTGTTACTTGTTTCGTCAATATCGTCGTTTTGCGCTCGCGTTAACACTGGTGCCGCCAAGATTAGGGCCAAGCTCAAGACGATTAACCGCTTCATACTGTAACTTTGGCCGGATGGTATCGGCCGTGTCAATCGCTAAAAGCCCTGTGTAGAGTCCGTGCGTGCCTATTTGACCAGAAACGCAAGTCGAGCGCTTACGCCGACTGGAGGATTTTTGCGCGGCTTTGCTTTTTCATTGAATCCCTATGTCGGCTGTGCCTTCGGCGATAATGGCGGTTGTCCATTCTGTTATGTTCGCGCGATGCCGGTGGCGCGTGCAGTTGCCGGGCCTTGGGGGAAGTGGGTGATTGTCAAACACAACCTGGCCCAGGTGCTGCGGCACGAGCTCGAGATCTTGGAGGCGCAAGGGCGACTTGAACGCACTGCGGTCTTTATGGCCAGCGCTACCGATCCCTATCAAGGCGTGGAACGCCGCCTGGAGATCACACGGTCGTGCCTTGCCGTGATGGCAGACCGGCCACCGTTTCGGCTTCTGCTTCAGACTCGCAGCCCCATGGTGGAGCGCGATATCAGCATTTTGCGGCAACTCGGCCAGCGAGTGATCGTCTCGATCACACTCGAGACGGACGATGAGACGGTTCGGCGCGCCTTTACACCGACCTCACCCTCGGTTGCGAGACGGCTCGCCTGTGCACGGATGCTGCGAGAAGCGAAAATTTTTACTCAGATCGCAATCGCGCCAATGCTCCCGAATAACCCTTCGCGCTTCGCAGAACTCGTTGAGCAAGTTGTCGATCGCGTAGTCATCGACACCTATTTCGACGGTGATGGTTCAGGCGGTAACCGTTCGCGCTGGCTAGGGATGGCTGAACTGTACCAGCGACTGGGCTATGAGCAATGGTTCCGACCTGGCGCTGAGCAAAAATTGATGGCGGCTATGAGTGCGCGATTAGGGCCGCAGCGAGTACTTTTCAGCCGCGACGGCTTCAACGCTATTTATTATTAATAAGACCAGCGGCCTGGTTCGGACGTAAACCAGCTGGTTTCGAGTACTTCCGCTCAAAAGTTTTGAATGATCGCTGTGCAAGTGATCGCCTTTGCCGCCGCTCGGGGCACCCATTTCCAACTCCCCTCGCACCTATCTCAACAGCGACTTATCGTGTCAGAACTGCTAAGCAAAGGATGGCGTCCGGCACTTTGACAAAACCCGAAACTTACTGCCGATTTCAAGATCGCAGGGTGGCCTCCGCCTGTGTGTCATACATATGGCGACCTGGAGGGATGCCTGCCGACGGGTCGGCTTTTGTCTTTCATTCCCGCGGTTCTCATTTACCAGAGCAACTGTATCATTCTCGGGGCAGGTACGGAGGAGCCAGTGAATCATGGGTTCGCTGCTGCGCCCGCAACCCGGGGCAATTCTGGGTGTGCGTGCTGATGGGAGCGCGGACGCGGGTTTCCCGACTGCGCCGTGGCAAATGGCGAAATTCGTGAGACTGGAGCCAAGCAATTCCAGCCTGCCGTGACGAAATGGGATCCAACCTTGGTCTCAGCTCTACGGCGTTGCCGTGGTGACGTTGCGCTGCTCGAGCAAGTTTCGAGTCTCAAGAAACAGGGCCAGCTCGCGTCCGAACTTATCGGTCCCGCGCGGATTCATATGGCAGTTGTCGATGAAGTATCCGCTGAGATCGCTTGAAGGCGGCAAACCTTCGCGCAGGGCGTCAGCGCTCCTGAACAATGGGATATCATGCTTTTCGGCGAACGCAGCAAAACGCTTCTGAAACGGGCCCTCAGCATCATAGGTCCTCGTGTGGCCGTCGAACGAACAGAACAGGACCAGGGCCACTGTCACGTGTCTGTCGCGTAGGTCAGTTATGAATGCATCCAATTCACGTTCGTAGCCGTCGTCACCATCTCCTGGCTTAAGGCTCAATGAATGAGTACCGGGAACGAGTCGCCCCTTTATTCGGTCATAATAGTCACGCGCCCAGTTCTCGACCACGAGGTTGTATAAGGCGAGTCGTCGAACATAATTTTTCAACTTAACTCGCCGCTTAAACTGTGCCTTGGTCGTGGCATCCGCAGTCCGTAGCCGCCCCAACCACGGTTCGTTCATGCTATAGCCGATGATCACCAGACTTGGCCGGATGCCGCGATTCCACAGATAGAAAAACTTCTGGTGCATCAGCCATATTGGGTAAGCGTTAACTCCCCCGTTCAGAACCGCATACTTGCCGGGCTGTTGCTGATCGAGTGCTAGCTGCAGCCCCATTGGATAGGTATCGTTGTCATCTACGCCATAGCCATAAGTAATAGAATCGCCCAGACACAGGATGACCCTGCGGCCAGCAGGTGAGACGCCCGAACGCAGGCCGTATTGGTCTGTATGACTTCGCGACAGTGAGATCTTCTCGATGTACTCCTGGTCGGGCGCGGGGGTGAATAGCAAATCCCCATGCGACTCATAAACCAAAGCGCGATGAAGACTCGCTGTTCTTAACAGAAATTCACAGCTTGTCAGGATCATGACGATGATGACAACTGAGCGACCCACGACCGACCACAGGCTTCCTCCGAGCCCCGAAGACCCGGATATGCTCCACGCGCGACCAATCCGAGAGGCCAAGTACAGTGTGGCGGCGGCGGCGAACAGATTGAACCAGTCGAAACGAGCCGATGGGATGAGCACGAGCGCCATCAATATAATTGCTACGGCCGCGATGATTTTCCAGCGCTCTGAATTGTGAGCCGCTTCTTTCACGTTACCGCACCAAGACTCTCTTGAGGCTGTCAGGCGCGTACCTCGCCCCAGCTGCCGCCACGCCCATCACCGAACAAACTGTACCGTCTTCGTTCAGTTGAAGGCGGTTGTAAACCCAAGCTGCCTGCCCCGCGAGCAGCTGCTCGGCGGGCTACTAGAACAAGGTGTAAATAAAAGGAGCTATGGCCGACGATTCCACGAATAGCGCGAGCAGGCTAGCGCCGAGCAATAGCACGATCACCGGAACAAACCACCATGATTTAACGCTGAAGAAGGAAAAAAGCTCTTTTACCGTTCTGATCTTGTCGACTAATTGGCGCAAATTCGGTACCCCACCTTTTGCAAAGAATACTGACTCCTTTTCACAACGAGCGGCAGCTATCGGCTGCAGGCTCGGTGACGCTCTTTTTCGACAATGACATTGCCGAGCACAAGCATGTCCATGTCGCTGCGCACGAAAGTACTCAGCGCCTCAGCCGGACTGTTTACAATGGGTTCACCGCGCAGATTAAAGGAAGTGTTGAGCACGACCGGCACGCCGGATGCCCGCTCAAATCGTGAGATGAGCCCATGATACAGCGCATTTGAACTTTCACTGACCGTCTGCAAGCGGCCGGTGCCGTCGACATGAGTGACCGCCGGAATTCTGGCTGCGGCGGCGGGTTTCACCTCAGCCACCATCAGCATGAATTTTGTCGGCTCCTGCGCACTCACGCGATCGTCAAATAATTCGGCGGCCCGCTCCGCCAGCACCGACGGGGCGAAGGGCCTGAAGGGTTCGCGAAACTTGATCTTGGTATTGACGATCTCCTTCATTTCGGCGCGTCGCGGGTCGGCCAGGATCGAGCGGTTGCCGAGTGCGCGCGGACCCCATTCGAAGCGGCCCTGGAACCATCCCACCACGGCTCCGTGGGCCAGCGCGTCAACAGTCGTGTCGAGCAGCACGTCGTTCGAATTGACCACGCGAAAGGGCATGCCGACGCTGCGCAGATAATCGACTGTCGCAGCCTCTGAGTGCTCGTCACCCCAGTAAGCATGACTCATCTGAAATTTGCGCGGATTGCCTAGCACTGAATGCCATCCCCAGAGCGCTGCTCCCAGAGCCCCGCCCCCGTCCCCAGCTGCTGGCTGGATAAAAAGGCGATCGAACCCCGCCTGACGAAGAATTTTAGCGTTGGCGACGCTGTTGAGTGCGACACCGCCCGCCATGCAAAGGTTCTTGAGACCGGTGCGGCGCTGGACGCCACGAGCCATCAGAACGAGGACCTCTTCAATTACTGCCTGAATACTGGCCGCGATGTCTGCGTAGTGCTGGTTTCTGCGCGCCTGTTTGGCGAAGTCGGCAGGACGCTCTCCGAAGTAGGAAGGAAATCCGGTTGTTTCGGTGAAGAAGGGCATCTCCGGTGGCCGCGGGGCGCCAAACAATTCAACGAATTTCTGGCTGTAAGTGTCGGTCGACGAATGGTGGAACGAGAAGTAGCTCATATCGAGCCTGAAGCTGCCGTCCTCGCCTACACAGATCAGCTTTCGCACCTTGTCCGTGTAGCGGGGCGTGCCGAACGGCGCCATTCCCATTACCTTGTACTCGCCATCGTTTACCTCGAACCCCAAAAAGGCGGTAAAGGCGCTGTACAGTAAACCGAGCGAATGGGGGAATTTAATTTCGCCTAAGATCCTGATGTCGGTGCCATGGCCTTCGCCGAAAGTTGCCGTTGCCCATTCGCCAACGCCATCGACCGTAAGTATCGCAGCATCCTCGAATGGGCTGGCCAGGAAAGCGCTGGCAGCATGCGAGAGGTGATGTTCAGAGAACATTACCCTGTCGCTGGAAACGCCAAGATGATGAATCAGCAGGCTCTTGATCCAAAGCTTGTCCTTGAGCCACGTGAGCATCGCTTCCCGGAAGACTCGGCGAGCTGCGGGGAATTCAGCTACCGACGTCGTCAGAATCCGTTCAAACTTGAGGAACGGCTTCTCGAAAAATATGGCATGATCGATTTCTTTGCCGGTGATCCCGGCCTGGCGCAGACAGAATGCGATGGCACGTTCGGGGAATTCAAAATCGTGCTTCTTGCGGCTGAACCGTTCCTCCTCGGCGGCCGCAATCAACTCGCCATCGCGCAACAACGCTGCCGCGGAATCGTGAAAGAAACATGAGACGCCAAGCGTATACATAATTGCTAGTACTGTTGGTGCTTGTGATCCGCGGCACAGCGATAGTGCACCTCGCGCCAAGCTGGTGGAGCAACGGAATTGAGATCAAGCGGATCGCGCCGCCTAATGCCGACAAAAAAAACCGGCCCTAACACTACAAAGTAGAAGGCCGACATTAAAGCGCGGGCTTGGGCCTCACCAATCCGCTTACCCGCTCGCCGGAGCTCGCGAAAAAATCCAGCCAAGGAAGCCGAACGAAGGATGCCCGTGCTCACCCTTTGGCCACCAAGCCTACCAACGCGTGACCACTCCATCGTCAGCGACGAGAAT
The DNA here is from genome assembly GCA_021323945.1 of Pseudomonadota bacterium. Lineage (GTDB taxonomy): Bacteria > Desulfobacterota > Binatia > Binatales > Binataceae > JAMXLL01. The sequence continues at coordinate 245,889 of JAJPKA010000018.1, forward strand.
AAGTTAAGTATTGTAGCTTAAAGCTAAGCATAGAAAGATGGCGAGTTGATGTCAAGCGATGTCATCGGCATCAGATTTGTCGTAATTGGTGCTATTTCACGCACTGAGAGTGTGTTTTGGTCATAAAATCGTCGACTGCTGCCAGATCAAGCTGAGACTAAACGGCTTCACTTGCGGACGGGAGCCCACTGGTAGGTGTTCACCATGCAACCAACACCCCTAATCGATGATAAAAAACAAAACCCGACGTTGCTCTGTCTGCTTGTCAGCCAGTTATTGAATCATTGCTCGAAGACGCCGGAATTGTCGGCACTATTACGTAGGAGGTTTGCGATGCGCGGCAGGTGTGCTCTGGCGCATCGAGCTCCGACATGGTCTTCCTCGGTTTTCGAGCGCAACCGCTTGAGATCGAGTATCCTTCCGGCATTTGGCGTCGGGGGTCACACAACCTCAGCGCGCTTCAGTTTTTGTAATCGAGGAGCTGGTGGCACACCGGGCGTCGAAAGCAGCGCGGAGTCAATTCTCGTCGAGTACATAAATGTCTCGCAGCCCGCGATAGCGCTCGGCGTAATCCGCGCCGTATCCGACCACAAAACCCGGCTCAACAGCGAGACCGGTGAAATCAATCGGAGGATGGCCCTTCCGGATCAACAAAGCGCAGCGTTTGATTGAAGCAGGCCTGCCGCTCTTAATCCGCTCGACAACTTTGGCGAGGGTTAGTCCTGTATCGGCGATGTCTTCGACCACGACTACCTCGCGGCCGTAAATATTTCCATCGATATCTTTGACAATCTCGACGTTGCCACTAGAGCTGGTGCCGAGGCCATACGACCGGACGACCATGAAATCCACTTCGAATGGAATCGTCAGTTCTCGAATCAGGTCAGCCAGGAACACGAAAGAACCTTTCAGCACTCCCACCAGAAGCGGGCAGGTTTCGGCATAAGTCTCTGAGATCTCGCGTGCCACACGCCTGACGGCGTCCTGAATCTGAGCTTCTGTAAATCTGAGCTGTAGCTTCATACCTGATCGGACAGCGTGCTGAGGCCAGCATGACGGCCATGACGCCGGCGGCTTCCAAGGCTAAGTTTGTTCGGGGACGCCCAAAGCTGGACTGCATATTTATCTCGAAAGGTCCCTGAGCCCGAACTTGTGCTTACCTTTGCGCGACGTGACCGGCTGAAATTGCGTTAATCCGGTTGGGGATTTGGGCGACGCATACCGGTTCACAATCTTTAATCGTTTCTCGGTCTAATTACGAGTGTACAGCAGCCTTGGTGACTGAACGGGATTTCTAATCGAGGCCCTTCCTCGAGTGACGATCAATTTCGAGAACGCTGCGCATTTCGGGGCCACAGCATTGACCACTTTATTTATCGCTCTACGGGAAGTTTTGAAACTTACCCGTCCACAACTTGAGCAACTCGCAGCAAACTCATTCAAGGCTTTGTTTCTTGATAGTCACACGCCACAAAAACTCTGTGCGAACTCGATAGCTACGCCGCACCCTGCGCGGAAACGGGCCGTCAACGTCGGGCGAACTCTCGGCTCGGGCGAATCGAAACAGCTTCTCAGCTGCGATCTTCCGGGAACAATCCCTGCCGGCCAGTACGCTCCAAAAACCATGGGTAGACCTCGCCTACCAGGTATACGGAACCAGTCACTAGCACCACGTCGTCAGGGGCGGATTCTGACATCACTGCATCAATCGCATCGATTGGGCGATCGACGATTCGGGAAGGGGCCCAGCGCGCGAAGAGCGGCAGGAGCTTCTGCGGAGCGACGGGGCGCTTCGGTTTGGCCCTGGTCAAAATTACCGATTTCATGCGTGGCGCCAGCATCTCCGCCATCTTTGCCCACTGCTTGTCTTCCAGACAGCCAAAGACCAGACGCGGTCTGATGTCGGGTCCGAGCTCTGAGTCGAGCGTTTGCAGTAACGCCTGAATTGAAAGTTCATTGTGAGCGCAGTCGAGGATTACCAGAGGTCGCCTCCACACCTGGTCAAAGCGCCCTGGCCAAAAGACCTCGGCAAAACCCTGACGGATGGCGTCTTCTCGAATTGGCCAACCCTGGCTGCGGAGGACCTCGAGTGCCGCTAATGCAATAGCCCCATTCTCATGTTGAAATTGACCGCCCAGAGCAATCTCGATGTTTTTAATGGTCAGTCCCAGCCCGTGATAGTCAAATCGATGGGCGGGGGCATGAGAGACGTAGGTAAATTCACGTTCAATCATGAATGCCGGGCTGTGCCGCTGAGTCGCGATGGAGCTTAAAGTCAGGCGGGCGTCTTCGTCACGAGTGCCAATCACAACCGGCCTACCATTTTTAATGATTCCGCCTTTTTCCCCGGCGATGGCCTTGATTGTATACCCAAGCTGCTCCATATGGTCGAAGCCAATCGGTGTGATTACGCTTAGTAGTGGTAGCACAACATTGGTTGAATCAAGCCGTCCACCCAGGCCGGTTTCAATCACAGCGATATCCACCTCAGCTTCGGCGAAGTAAAGAAACATCAGCGCGACGGTGAATTCGAAGAATGTTAGAGCAAGGCCAGCCCGCTCGAAAATATTGCGAAGACGCTCGATGTAAGCGAGCATCATGCGACCGTCCATTTCGGCGCCATCGATCCGAGTACGCTCAGTCAGGTGCACCAGGTGTGGTTTGGTGTATAAGCCGCACCGGAAGCCGGCGGCACGGAGACACGCGTCGAGAAGGGCGGCGACTGAACCTTTTCCCTTGGTCCCAGCTATATGGACCGCTCGTAATTTGCGGTGCGGATTACCCAGTAGCTCGAGCGCCTGTTCCATGCGCTCGAGCTTGTAGATCTCACCGCGTCCTTCTAAAGAGTAAAGCCAATTGAGAGTGTCGCTCTTTGGGTCCATTTGAATCGCGTCAGAACGATTGTGCCCGTCATTCTATTTGCACGAAGTACACTGGCAAGCTTTGCCGATCAGCAAATTGTATGCATGCCTCAGCGTATCACAAAAGTAGCTTCCGCGACGGGTGGCGCCGAGCTTTGCTCAGGTCGGCGTCCTTAGAAGGCACAACTTGCGATGTGAATAGAGAGTGCAAGGCCATCGCTTGGATCCGGACGCACGTGCTACTCTTCAACCAAATCGGTGGATGTTCCAATCAAACCTCGGGCTCTGGCGCCGGGTGACACAGTGGGGGTGGTTGCCGTAGCTGCCGCAGTCGACGCAGCTTGTCTGCAACGCGGCGCGGCAGCGCTGCTCGATTGCGGCTACCGGGTGAAGCTTTCACCGCATGCCTGTGAGAGATCTGGGATGCTGGCGGGCGATGACCGCTTGCGTGCGCATGAATTGACGAGGTTTTTTCAGGACCCCGAGGTTAAAGCAGTTTTTGCAGCGCGCGGTGGTTACGGCAGCGGACGGCTGTTGCCTTTGCTGGACTTTGCCGAGCTGGCTCGCACTCCAAAAATCTTCGTTGGCTTTTCCGACGTAACCTTTCTGCTGAATGCTTTGTTTCAGTCGGCACACATGATCACCTTTCATGGCCCGATGGTGGCAACGGACTTTGCCCATGGCCTGAGCTCGCATGCCCGGTGTCATTTGCAAGCGCTCCTTAGCGGGAGCCGAACTCTCGAGTGGCACGCAGCGGAGGTGTTGCGTCCGGGTAATGCCCAGGGACGGCTGATTGGCGGATGCTTATCAGTTATCGCTGCCATGATGGGAACCCCCTGGCAACCGCTCTTTGATGGCCGCATCCTGTTTCTGGAAGATACCGGCGAAAAAGCTTATCGAATAGATCGAATGCTGGTGCAGATGGCCCAGGCAGGTGTGTTGGATCGAGTGGCGGGTATTGTTTTTGGTTCGCTGCGTCCGGTTGACACGAGTGCGCAGGAACGCGCTTCGATTGCCGAGTCTGTCCGTGAGCATACCTGTCGTCTTCAATGCCCAGTTTTGGGTGGCATAGCTGCAGGTCACGGCACCGAAAACTTGACCCTGCCATTGGGCGTCAACGTGCGGCTCGATGCCAACGCAGGAAAGATGACTTTGTGCGAGGCCGCTGTGAGCTGAAAGCTGTCCGGAGCTGCAGTTACCGGACTGGAGTAATCAAAAAAACTTAGCGTTATTTCGGCCCTTAAAACGTTCAGAATCGGATTTTCCGCTTTGGGCTGTTAAACCATGGGATGGACTGAAGTCGAGCAAGCATTTGCCGATGCCGTTGAACGCAAGGTGATACCCGGCGCGACCATCGCGGTGCGCAAAGGCGAGGATCTTGCGTTCGAGGGCGCCTTCGGCCATCGAGCCGTCCAACCCGAAGAAGCTCCGATGCGCCTTGAGACTGTTTTTGATCTCTCGTCTCTGACCAAACCGCTGGCGACGACAACTGCCATCATGATCCTGGTGCGAGATGCCAAACTCAAATTGGATGAGCGTGTCACGCGCTTCTTTCATAATTTTGGGGTCCATGGCAAAGGTCATGTCACCTTTAGACAACTGTTGGCGCACTGTTCCGGACTGCCGGCGTGGCGACCTTATTACCAGCAGATCGCCGAAATTGAAAAGCGCGGTCGGGTAAATTTTATGGCAAGCCGGGGTGCCAGGGAGTTCGTCTACGACGCCATCCATCGGGAACGTCTTGAATACGCGCCCAGCAGCAAGACACTCTATTCGGACTTGAATTTTATCTTACTGGGAGAGATCGTCGAGCAGATAGGTGGTGTTTCGCTCAACCGGTTTTGTCGTGAAAAGATCTTTCGCCCGCTTGCGCTGCGTTCCACCGACTTTATAGATATTGCGGAAAATCGGACACGGCGTCTCGAACCCGTGCGCGAGATGTTCGCCTCGACCAGCTACTGCTCATTCCGTAAGCGATGGCTGGTGGGAGAAGTTGACGATGAGAACGCCTACGCGATGGGTGGGGTGGCGGGTCATGCCGGCTTGTTTGCGCCGGTTAGAGAGGTTGACCGTCTCGCGCTTGAGTTGCTGCGATGTTACAAGGGCAGATCGTCCTTTATCCCCCAGCCGATTGTCCGCGAGTTTTGGAGCCGCGATAAGGCCGTAACCGGTTCTACGTGGGCCTTGGGTTGGGATACGCCGTCACCTGAATACTCCAGCTCAGGGCGTTATTTCTCCGCTCACGCGGTTGGTCATCTCGGTTTCACCGGTACGTCCATCTGGATCGAACCTGAACGGCAAATCGTTGTCTCGTTGTTGACCAACCGAGTCCATCCGAATCGCGATAATCAGGCGATTCGAGAGCTGCGGCCCCGTATTCATGACCTGGTCATGGAAGCGCTGGGTGAACAAGAGAGGGTGAGCCTTACTCGGTGACCCAAACCAAGGCGAACACTTCAACCGCCCGCTTTGAGCGGGTCCCATCGCATGTTCGACACGTTCATTTGATTGGCGTCGGAGGCTCGGCGATGGCTGCGCTGGCCGGGATGCTCGCCCAGCGCGGCCTGCACGTTACGGGTTCCGACAGTCAAGTGTACGAGCCCGCCGCCTCCATCTTGCGCCGCAGCGGGATCCAGCCGCGCACCGAATACAGTCCAGCGAACCTTCAACCCGTGCCCGACCTGGTCGTGGTCGGGAATGTAATCACCCGCTCAAATCCGGAGGCGATTGCAGTTCTCGCCAGGAACATTCCTTACCTGTCGATGCCCGAAGCCTTGTGGCACTTCTTCTTGAAGGAGCGTCGCGTGTTGATGGTTGCGGGAACGCACGGCAAGACGACGTCGGCCGCGATGATGGCCCGGGTGCTGGAGATGGCGGGCCGCGATCCGTCAATGGTCATAGGCGGCGTTTCTCAGGACTTCGATTCGAACTACCGCTATGGAGCGGGGGGGGAGTTCGTAATCGAGGGTGATGAATACGATACGGCATTTTTCGACAAAGGACCCAAGTTTCTTCATTACAGACCGTGCGCTGCCATTATCACTGCCGTCGAATTCGATCATGCTGATATCTACCGCGACCTGGACCATGTTAAGGCATCTTTTCGAGCATTATCCGATCAGTTCGGTTCGGAACACATTGTCGCAGTCTGCGCCGATTCGGCCGATGCACTGGAGGTGACCAACAATACACGCGCCCAACGGCTGACATTTGGCCTGGATCACGGCGAATATCGTGCCGTTGACATTAGAGTAGGCGCACAAGGCGCAACTTTCTCTATTGTACGGAATGACCGTCTCATCGCGTCTGATCTGCGCTTGCACGTCGGTGGCCGAATGAATGTAGCCAATGCGCTCGGGGTATGGGTCCTACTCATGCATTGCGGTCTTGGCGAGCCGGAGTTGGCCAGAGGGCTGGCTGGCTTCAGTGGGGTGGTTAGACGCCAGCAGGTTGTCGGTGAAGTAAACGGAATCCTCGTCATTGACGACTTTGCTCATCATCCGACTGCGATTCGCGCGACCCTTGAGGCGGTAGCTGAGCGCTACGCTCGCAGGCGTATCCTGGTGGCCTTTGAGCCGCGATCAAACACCTCACGGCGTGCGGTGTTCCAAGACGCTTTCGCCGAAGCGTTCGATCGGGCGGCACGGGTTTACCTGGCACCAGTCTACTTCAAACAGAACGACCCGATTCCGCTCGAAGCTCGTCTCGACGTTCCCAAGCTGGCGAACTCAATTTCTCGACGCGGGCCGGTTGCGTTCGCATGTTCAAGTGTCGATGAGATCGTGGAGCAGATGATTGCGGACTGTCGTGCCGGTGACGTTCTCCTTTGCATGTCCAACGGACCGTTCGACGATCTGCCGAGACGCTTGCTGAAAGAGCTCTATCGGCGTGCGCAGGACTGAGGGCCAGCGCTGGGTTTTGCTTTTGTTCTTTAAAATTGCAAGCCTTGGGTCAAAAACCCGATTGCAAGACGCTCTGCTGGAGGTAGCATCAATGGACAAGGCGACTTTCCATGCCGCGATCGACAACCTCGTTGCCGAATACCGCTTGGATCGGCATCCCTACGTCAAGCTCGTCAACGAGGGCAGGGCAAGTCGCGAACAGCTTAAAGGTTACCCCATTCAACATTATGAGATGACTGTTCGCGATTCAGCCCCCCTTTCTGCCATGGCCTACCTTAAAATGTACGAAATCGATCCGAAGGTCGCCCATGGCTCGGCTAAGGGCTTCGCCGAGGAAGCACTGGGCCTGTACAGCAATTCAGCGGGTCATACCGAATTACTGTTCGAGCTATGGGAAGGTGGCCTGGGCTTGCCACGGGAGCAATTAGTGAATTCCATCGCTTCCGACGATGCGCGGGCTTTCAACGCCTGCTTGTATCGCATCATTCAACTTAAACCACGGTTCGTCGGGGCGATTGGACTTTGCGAAGAAATCGAGGTCGAAGCTTATAAGATGCTTCAGGAGGGACTGGAGCGCCATTACGGGTTGAAGCCCGAGCACACCCGCTTTCTGTCCGTGCATTACGAGGCTGACAAGGAACATGGCGAGGGTGGCCATCGAATGATCGATCGCTTTGTGACCGGTTCTGGCCGTGAGGAGGAGTTCCTTGCCGAAGCGAGGACGCTCGCACGATTTTTCTGGAAGGGTTTTGACTCTATGATGTCGGTCTGACCATGATGCGGGTCTGGCGGCTAAGCCTCGGATTCAGACACTCAACCGCGGCTGGGGAGCCGCACCAGAACGAATCAATGATGGTGGTTTAGCATCTCGCCGATAGTGCTGCCGATCGCGCCGCCAATCGCGGCCGAGAGCCCAGCGGCGACGGCACTACTATAGTCGGTAGACGGAGTCGCTGCGGCGACCGGGCTCGGATATCCTGAATAAGAATTTGCGGAACTACCGTATCCCGAAACGGAACCCGAGTAGCCGCTGGGAGCCGGCTGCCCCAGCGCGCGTTGGCGCATGACCTGCTGTTCTCGTTGGAGTCTTCGCGCTTGTTCTCGCAACGCAGCTTGCTGTCGCAGCAGTTGCTGGCGTTGGAGGGCAGCCTCCCGCTCAAGCTCCTGCTGCCGCAATGCAGCCTGTTGCTGAAGCTCCTGCTCACGTTTAAGTTCGTTCAATCTCTGCTGTTCGGCGATTGCCCGCTCCTGCTGCTCGATTTGCTCCATGGCTTTTTCATGGGCGGCAAGCGCGGCCTTTCGGGCTTCAATCTGATTCCACTCGTAGAGTCCACTGGCTGCCGCCAATGCAAGTCCTGCCGTGCACGCCGCAAGGATCAATCCTAACGAGCGATGCCGGTTGGCTTTTCGCAGACCGGCTTGGTTTCGATCAGACCCACGGATAGGCGCGGTCAGCTGCTGATCGGTACGAAGTTGAGTCGAGCTCCTAAGACTATCGGTTGGTGCGTCTTGGTCTGTGTTTAATTGTAAAGTCTGACTATCTGGTTGGGTCGGCACTTTGCGCAGCGGAACTGTACGATCGTCGTTGCTGACTGGCTGGAGGGGGGAGCTGGAAGGACGCGTGAGCTCTTCTTTGATCCTGAGCAATCTGTTTCGAAACTCGCCGGCATTTGGAATCCGCTGTTCAATATCGTCAGCGAGCGCGCGCACGAGCAAGTCAGAAAGCGCCTCGTTGCAACCCGGGCGGAGTTGAAAAAGCGGTGGAAAATCAAAAGGCACGGGAGCTCGACCCGAGAGCGCTTCGTGGAGTGTAGCTCCGAGTGCGTAAAGATCGGAACGCGGTTCAACCATCCCGCTATATTGCTCTTTCGGCGCGTATCCAACGGTGCCGAAGGTGGTCATGCGTGTAGACTGGAAGAAGCGCGCGATACCAAAATCGATCAACTTGACTTTCCCGGTGTCGGTGATCATCACGTTGCCGGGTTTCATATCTCGATAAATGACGGGCGGCTTGAGGCTGTGTAGATAATCGAGCGTTTCGGCAATCTGGAGGCCGATGTCTACCACTTCCAATTCCCCGAGCTTACCACCGGCGGCCTGCAGCTTCTCTTCCAGCGTTCTGCCTTCAACGAACTCCATCACGAGGTAGTGACTCTGACCCTCGCTGAACTTGTCATAGATTTGCGGGATACGCTCATCGCGCAACGAGGCGAGCATGTCCGCTTCACGTTGAAAGGCCGCGACCGCGCGCTTTTGTTCCTCCGGATCAGCGAAGTTGTCGATCATCTCGGCCAAGGCGCATCGGCGACGGTTGAGACGTTGATCCTCGGCGAGGTAGACGGTTTTCTGACCGCCACCGCCGAGTTTCCGTATGACCTGGTAGCGGCCGCCGATAACCTGAGCGTTTGTCGTTGGCATCGATTGATCCTCGGCAGATATTAGCCGGTCGAAATTCAAAAACTGCGCGTTTCCAGGCCTATTCCGTTCCGGAGCCTCGCCCGGATGCAGGCTGTCGTTTTCTGACGGAGAAAGATCGGCTCACTGCTTGCTCAAGTTGGAGCGTAGCTCGCGGTCTTTTCTAAAGCCCTTGGCCTCCAGGGCCTCTATTTGCTGTTTTTCCTGTTCCGAAGTTACACGGCTTAGGATACCTTCATAGACCGTTTGTGCGCTCGGTAAGGCGGCGCTGTCAGGGTAAAGGGCGTAAGTTACTTTGCAATGGAGCTGGTCGATAGATACGGGTGAATACTCGATAGTCTCGCGCGAAACGCTAGTCCTCCCACTGGGATCTTTCTGAAGATATTCTTCCTCAAGCACCACGTGCGAGGGGTCGATTGCACGCGCTTTCATACTGGCGACAGTCGCTCCCCGTTGAACATAACTTGCGACTGACATGACGACCCCCTGGTTCGCTTGGTAGAAACCAATTCCCTCATACAAATCGGCGTCGCTCGTAGCGCCTGATGGGACGCTGAATATACGGGGTATGGTGCCACCCCAATGGCCTATGAAGACCGAGCTGGCGTTTGGTAATTGGAAATTGTTTCGGTCAGCGGTCAAGCTCGCAAGACCAACACCCCCCTGATCTCTTGGTGCAAAAGTTTGGTCCGAGCTTCCGTGCCGGAGCGCCAAAAGTGTTGCGCAAGCGACAACTGCAAGTCCTGCGGTCGCGACCAGCTTCCGTTTGTGCCGCCACCAGGAAAACGCGCTCCCGCCCATACTCGATGCAGAGCAGGAAGCGTCATGACCGGTTGGATAGATTGAGTTGCTTACGGTCAGCTCTACATCGCCCAAACGGATTCGATCTCCTTCCTTAAGCTCCGCCTTATCGATCCTGCTTCCGGCAACGAAGGTACCATTGTGGCTACCGAGGTCCTCAATGGTGCAGCGGTTGTCTTCAATGCCGATTAGGGCGTGATGACGCGACACCGACCTATCGGAGAGGATGATATCGTTATCGGCAGATCGCCCCAATCGTACCGGCTTGCCAGGCTCGAGGAGGAATCGTTTCCCATCGGACCCTATTAACGATGCTTCTCGGTTTGCCATCGAGGTGTGATGAGCCTCCTGAGCTGGACTCAGGGCATTCTGGCTTGGAGCGTTCCGGGACTTGACTGCAGCAGACTGCGTTTGAGTTGGAACAAATCACTGCGAATCGTATTCAACAGCGGTGGTGCCGGCGGCGAGTAAGGCCCGAATCCGTGGTTCGGACCTAGATACTTGTATAAGTTCGGCGAAAGATGCTGGCCGGCTCCGGTCGCGGGCGGGTCGTCGAGGTAATTGTCGAGCAAGTGAGAATTCAGGAACGGCGCGTAAAGCTCAGCATTGTCTACCCCCTCGGTGGGAGTGCTGCCCATCAGTTGCCAAAATGGTGCACTACCGATGTCGCATTGAAAACTCCAATTGACCACGCCGCATCCTCCCGGGGGCCGCAATGAATCGAGTGAAAACACGTACTGTAACGCGGCGGGTGTAAAGGACCACAGAGGAGCGTCCGTTTCATTCATCGGCCACGGCCGCTTACCGTTGATAGCAAAGGGTCTTAAAGAGGCCAGCCCTTGACTGATGGGCGTCAGGATATTGATTGCGTCGTCCGCGCGCGTGCGATGTTTCACTTTGGTGGCGATGAATTGCGGCGGCAGCGAATCATAACTGGTGGGTGAGGCCAAGGATATAATTCCGAGCCGAGTCCAGAAAATCCGCTGGCCATCCGCACCATAACGAGTATAGAGGCGATACGCTACTCCTTCGACAAAAAAATTACCTTGAGAATGTCCGATAAGTATAAAATAGTTGGTATTGACTGGTTGAGCATTGGCCTTGCGTGCCATCTCGGACCGATAGCTTCGCACTATAGTGTCGGCGATGGACGCTACCAGCGAGTTATTGGCTGTGTTGTTGATACCGCTTGGCAGGAGCGGAAAACTGGTACCGAACAATCTGAAAATTGGTGGAGTCGTCGACTGTACGATGGATTCGATGAGATCACCTGGCGTCAATGGCATGCCGATCAACGCTCCCGAGCGGATTCCGTTGGCGGTGCTGAGAAACTGACAGGCAGGCACGTTCCACCATACCGTCCTAAACCGCGCAGCAGGTACGAACGGTTGACCGCAATTTTGACCGAACCATATGCCGCTCCAGGGATCCTGACCAGAGGGATTGCAAGTCAAGCCGAACATATTGTCGATTTCGTTGGCGACCTTGATTGGTGCGAGTGGTCCGACCGGCACCGGAACCTGTGGCCATGTCACCTGGTCGCGCCTATCGATCAGGTTCTGTGCGACGGTATCATGCTCGGATAAGCAACTTCCGCGCCAGTTATCTCGACTTTCCGTGAGATCCTTCGTGCGGGGAGTGTTGATCCCGTTGATGTAAAAATAGGTGAAGATCGGCCTCGATCGCCGGGGAACGACAAACCCCGTGCAGTGTGGTTCAATCAAGGGGCGCAAAAAACCTTCCAGGAAGGTCGATGCCGCTGCTCCGCCCCAAGCCTGATTTTCTAAAGGGTTCGGTCCGCAGGGAAAGCTTGGCGGAGGGGTCGGATACGGCTGCGGACGCTCCCCATCGCCGGAGTTGGAACTGAAGACGTCCCCACCCGCACTGCCACCGTTGTCTGAATTCGAGTTAAAGGTATCTCCTCCCCCGCCGCTGTCCGAGTTGGAGTTAAAGGTATCTCCTCCCCCCGTAGAGTCACCGCCGAAGTAATCGGTACTGGTGCCACCGCTGTTGTCGTCATAGGAAACCCCACCCCGCAAAGTGGTGGTGGAGCCGTCCGAAGAGGCGTCCTGCGCAGCTGCCGAGACGATCCCGATGGCAGCCAAGAGGAAAAGCGCACCGACTAGCGTCAGGCCGAACGCGATGCGTGCGCGTAGTTGAGCCCTGGGGCAAATCATCATCTTCAGGTGTGTCCGCGATTCATAGCGAAACCTTTATCCAGCCTTCACCTGTCGTTCGAATTATAAGCGTGATGCGCAATTATTGCCGAAGTCTAGCATATAGGCAGTGTCTGTGGCTAGTTATCGCACAATCGTCGAATTTCGTGCGCAAATCGGCGACCGCAGATCAATCGCTCCCTCAGCACAGAATGCTGCGATGTCGGCCGGTTCTATTGCCCGAGGACCGCGGTCGAGATCCTTGCCCTCGGCGTGCCGCCCCAGATAAGCGACTCGGCAAAAGATGGAATCGGCCGGAAGCACCCCCTGGTTGCACATTCGCGCCGTTGGCTCCAGCGAGATCCATGAGGCGTCGGCTGTGTGTTCGCGGTCAGTTTGAAGGATGGCTTGTCCGGCCGCGGTTGCGTTGGCGTCCTGGCCAGAAACTGCCCTTTTGTCAAAGAACCAGCCTCGTCGTGCAAGGTGATTCGCTATCGCGGGACTCCGGCTGGGATAATTGTCGCCTGCGCGAGCCGTTGTGGCGGCGGAAGGCTGTGGCCTTAACTGTCGTCGCAGTGCCAGCTCCGTCGCCCCGAGTCCCAAGACGAAAAACAGGACGATCGCAGCGGTGGAGTTCACTGAGAAGTGTCGTCGCCGCTTCGGGTTTTCGCCGCTGCTGTCTTGAATTTTCTGACAAGGCCGATTCTCGAATAGGAATTCTGCCTCGCCAAAGCGCAACAGGTCACCATTGAAAAGCTGAAGCTTCGTGATCCTGCGACTTCCCACCCAGGTGCCATTGCGGCTCCCAAGATCTCTGATAAAAAATCTGCCGTTTTCGAGCCTGATCTCGGCATGATGGCGCGACACGGAGGAATGCGCGATAACGATATTGTTGTCCTTGCTACGGCCGATGGTAGTTGTCCCGCCCGCGATTTGGAACGGCTTACCCTCGTTGTTGACCAGCGACGCCATGCTCTAACCTTAGACCTTCGCTATAGGATTGGGGCCATCTCAGTCCAGCTTGACCAGTAGGCCGCGCGCCTGTGCTGATTCGAACATCAAGCGGAAAAACCACGCCGCCAGGACAAAATAGAGAACATTCAGTTCCAGGCCCCAGGCAAAGTGCGAAGTGGAGAAAGCGCCGCGTTCAATCACAGCACGCATGCCTTCGAAGCAGTGGGTAGTCGGGAGCGCCAGGGCTGCGCCTTGCAGCCATTCGGGCAGTGATTTCAGCGGGTAAAAGACGCACGAAAGCGGCATCAGCAGGCCTGCGACGCTCCAGGCCATGGTTTGGAACTTGGTCGTATAACGGAAAATAAGACCCGTCACAGCTATTCCAACCGCAAGCGCGAATAATGCAAGGTTAAGCAGGAAGGGCAGCAGTGACGGAAAGACCGGAAAAACATTGTAATGGTAACACAGTAAGGCAATCCCTGCCTCGGCAATCAGTCCGATGATTGCCTTGCCCAGATTAACCGCGATCAATCCCGTTACATACTCTGAAACGCTGAGCGGAGAGGCGAACAAATTAACCAGGTTGCGCGACCATAGCTCATCGAGGAAGCCGACAGCGATGTCGCGTTGGAAACTGTTGAAAAGGCCCCAAAGGATGACCGCCCCCAGTAAGCAGTTGACCAGTCCAGGCTGCAAACGATCGCTGTGACGCAAATAGATCGTGAAAAATCCCCAGACCACGATATTGACTATTGGCCAATAAATCATGTTGCTGAGGTGGTTCCCGTTATGACGCACCTCGTAGAGGTGCCGCAGGATCACCGCCTTAATTCGATAGGACTTCATCGACCTACTGTTGTGCGATGCGGAGGAAAACTTCATCAAGCGCCGGTGTCACACGGTGTTCGTTCAAGATCTCGCGGGTGACTTCGATTGGGGTGCCGGACGCGATGATCCGGCCGCGATTAAGGAAGAACACGCGCCCACACATGCGTTGTATATCACGCATATTGTGGGAGGTGATCAAAATTGTCGTCCCGCGTCGCGCCTGCAGCTCGAGAAGGATATCGCGCACTTGCATGGCGCCTTGTGGGTCGAGATAAGCCGTTGGTTCATCGAACAAAAGCAATTCGGGATCATTGAGGAACGCCTTGCACAATCCGACGCGGGTGCTCTCGCCTGAGGAAAGGCGCGCGATCGGTTTGTTGCTCAGATGGAGTATTCTGAACTGCTCTAATAGACCGACGATCTTGGCGGTCGAGTTGCCTACATTGTAGATCTGCGCAAAGACTCTTAAGTTCTCCAAAACAGTCAAGCGACCGGGCAAGGCCATATAGGGCGAAGTGAAGTTCAACCGCTGGAGGATTTCCCGGCGGTGCTTGTGCAACTCCTTGCCGAATAAAGCGATCCGGCCCGAGCTCGGCGTAATCAAACCCAACAGCATGTGGACAGTGGTGGTTTTGCCGGCGCCATTGGGTCCTACCAATCCGACAATTTCGCCCTGCTGAACCGCGAAAGACACATTGTCCACGGCGCGGAGGTTGCCGAAGCGTTTCGTCAGATGTTCGACCACTACCAGCATGTGGCGTCACGGTACGCCATACGTTGGCGGCGGACAAGCCGACGAAGTACTAACAGGTTGTGGAAAAAGGAGGTACTTTGGCCCAACGTACTTGCGCTCAGCCGCTTTAAAGGGTAAAAGGCACAAGACTGCGCGACGCAGTCTTTCGCCAGTCCTGGCCCTCAACCAAAAAAGGTAAAAAATGGCTACCACATTTCCCCCTTTACCGCAGCCTGCTGTCGCCGGCGGGCACCCGCGCCGTATATGCATTGCCACCTGGGAACTCGAAGGATTGTCGCGCAATGCTGGTATCGGCTCCGCTTACGCCAGCCTTGCCGCTGCGCTGAGACGCGCCGGTCATGAAGTGACTATTCTGTTTTTACTGGGATGCCATCCGACCGACGGCAACATCATCGATTGGATCGACTACTACGCCGGCCAGGGGCTCAGGCTGGTACCCCTGCCGATGGCGCACCACCCGCGAATCCATGCGGCCTGGGCATCGAGCGTATCCTACCATACCTACGTCTGGCTTAAGGAGCATCAGAAAGAATTCGAGATCGTTCATTTCCCTGAATGTCAGGGGCTGGGGTTTTACAGTCTGCTGGCGAAGCGGCAGGGACTCGCATTCGGCGATATTACCTTCGTGATTAGTACTCATGGACCAACTCTCTGGGTCAAGGAAGGCAGCCAGGATTATCTACGGAATCTGGGTGAACTGGAAATCGATTTCATGGAGCGCACCAGTGTCGCTGCCGCCGACGTGGTAGCGAGCCCCAGCGAATATTTACTGGGCTGGATGCAAGAGAATGGCTGGCAGCTGCCGCAGCGGACCTACATCGCTCCTTATGTGCTGCCGGAGGGTATCTCGGGGCAGTGGCAGTCGCGGCCGCAAGCCAGCGAGATCAAAGAAATCGTTTTCTTCGGTCGCCTCGAAATGCGTAAGGGCCTGAAGCTCTTCTGCGACGCCCTGGACGAGTTATGCGCCGCACCGCTAATGCGGGATTTTGAAGTGACCTTCCTTGGAAAAGAAACCTTGATGTATGGTCGCTCCAGCATCAGCTATATCAGCGAGCGTGCGAAGCGATGGTCGATGCCTTGGCGGATCGCTTCGAACAAGTTTCGCGATGGCGCCATAGAGTATCTCCGTCAGCCAGGGCGCTTAGCAGTAGTAGCCTCACTTTCAGACAATTTTCCGAACACGGTCCTCGAATGCGCTGGTGCTGGAGTACCGTTACTCGCCAGCAACGTCGGCGGCATTCCCGAGATTATTGATCCGATTGATCGGGAAAAGGTTTGTTTCGAGCCCCGACCCTATGTTTTGGCCGAGCGGCTCCGAAGAGCCTTGCGGCACGGTGTTACCGCTCCCAAGCCATCGGCCTCCTTGGCCGATACCGAGCAGGCCTGGGTGCGTTGGCATTCTGATCCGAGCCTCACCGGAAAACCTGCTGCCGCAGGTTCCCGCCGACGGCTAGACGAAAATTCAATATTTCCGCTCGTCAGTGTCTGCTTTGCCTTCAATACGCGCGAGAGTGATGGCGCCGCGACATTGGCTTCTCTGCAGAAACAGGATTACCCGCATTTCGAAATCATAATTGCCGAATGCGGAAGCGATGGCATCGACGGCTCTGTTGAAAGCGATCCGCCACAAAATAATCGGACCCAGCGCTCAGTATCGAGACCCGAGAGTATTAACCGCATCCGGGTGCCAGGGGCCGAACTGGGCGCGGGGCGCAATGCCGCCGTCGAACAGGCCAAAGGGGAGTATTTGTTTTTCGTCGACGACCACACCCTGTTGCTGGCACCTAATGCGCTTTCCGTTTTCGTGCAGGTGGCCCAGCGCGTCAACGCGGACATCGTTACATCAGCAATTAGCTTTTTCTTTGGCTCCGCCAATGGTGCAACCGAAGAGCGACTGGAAAACTCGCGCCGCGTTTTTCTAGGTGGTGATATTGCGACGGGCGCCTTTGTGAACTGTTTTGGCAGCAGCAATGCTCTGATACGACGGGCCGCTTTCGACAAGGTGGGCGGCTTCAGCAATGATGCAGTCTCCACCATCGATGACTGGGAATTTATGGCGAAAGCGGCTTTGATGGGTTTATCTATCGAAACCATGCCCGAAGTATTTTTGTGGTACCGCGAGGACCAGGATCGGGAGAGCTTGGTCCATTCGCTTGTGAACGCCGTAAGGAGTGTTCGGCCTTACTCAGCCCCTGGTCGCAAGCTGACAGCCGAAGCAGAAGAAACTCTTGCGAGGGTAATCCGGTTCGGACAAGGAATGAAATTTGAAGCCGATGCAATGAAGGGGACTCCCCTCTCGCGAGGAGAACAGGGTCCAGCGGTCACCGGCTAACCTCAAGACGCACAAGTGTGCGAAAGCAAGTTCCCAAGGGAGCCGTCCTGCCTCAGTTAAGAAACAAGCACATGCGAGGTAGGTGAAGACAGTGGAGGTCACGGGAGGGAAATCGCGCGCGGTGCTGATCCTCGGCATGCATCGAAGCGGTACGAGCGCATTCGCGCGCGGGATGCAGGCCTTGGGCGTTTACCTGGGCGCCAATTTCCTGGAGGCGCGACCCGATAACCCAACAGGTTATTGGGAAGATAAGGAGATCTGCCAACTGAATGAACGCGTGCTGGAAACGCTTGGCCTCAAATGGACCGACAACTCATCAATTCAGCCGGATTGGAATATGCCAGCAATGGCGAGGTTGCGGTACAGCGCAGCTCAGTATCTACAAGAAAATTTCATGACGCATCCGCTATGGGGTTTCAAGGACCCCCGTACCATCCGGCTGTTGCCATTTTGGCAAACGGTCATGCATTCGCTCGTAACCGATGAATGTTACCTTTTGGCTATTCGAAATCCGTTGAGTGTAGCCGCTTCGTTGTTTCAACGGCAGAGCATGGATGCGGTCACTGCCCATAAATTGTGGTTAGCCTATGTGGTGCCTCATCTGGGCAGGCTCGCCGATCGGCGTTTTGTGGTTTCCGACTACGATCTGATGTTGGAGCGGCCGGAAGCGGAGTTCCAACGCATTGCATCGGAGCTGGATATACAGCTGGATGACAGCAACCAAGCCGAACTGCATGTTTATGCCAGGGACTTTCTCGATTCCAAGCTCCGCCACAACGTCTTTGGGGAAATGGATTTTGATCCGGACCAAAATCCGCTTAGTCGCGAAGCGTATCTTTGGTTGCGTCAGCTCGCGACCGGCGAAATAGCCAATAACTCCGCTCGCTTCTGGTCCGCCTGGGGGCGCATCCAGCGCTCAGTCGAAGACCTTCTTCGGCAGCCTGCAATGTGAGCAGCAGTGGCAATAACTGGGCGTCGTTTAGTTCCCCGCTAGCGCCAGAAATTTCCCTTTGGGTTCGGAAGCGCGTTGTGCGGCTTGGAAGCTAAGGAAGTCGAAGGCGATGGCTGAGTCGGCTCATGCCACCGGCTGGTTTGTTGTCATCGGGGCGCGGCGCACCGGCACCAATCTGCTGCGCGAGATTCTGAATACGAATTCAGGCATTGCAATGTTGGGTGAAATCTTTATCCCGGCTGCAGCGCCCTCCCACTGGCCGAACTTCATCAGTGCTCACGACTGTATCAGACTGCCTCCCGCCAATGCTGGCGACGCGACGAAGCTTGCTGATGACTATCTGAACTTTATCGAATATCGCATCCGCAACCACTGGGAGGAGAACAAAAAAGCTCACAGTCACGTGCTAGGGTTCGATATGAAGTATGATCAGCTTCGGGCGATCCAACCCGCAGATCAGCCGCTGAGCGCTCCCCCTTTTCTACTGTCCTATTTCAAGACGCGTCGGTTCCTTTTGCTCCATGCAATCCGCGAAGACGTAATTCGATGCTCAATTTCAGAGATCATCGCTCAGCAAAGGAACCTCTGGCACAACTACAATGGCGCCACGCTTGAGCGAGGCTATCACGTCGAGCCGGAGGATTGTCTCGATCGCGCAAGGCTAATCCTTCGTCAGCGGGCGGAGTTCGAAAGGTTAAGCGATGGGTGCCGCGTTGTTCAGGCCGGGTATGAGCAGGTAACTGAAGCCATCGCGGGAGCCACGAACGGCAGAATCTCAAAAGACGCGCCCCCTTTCCGTGACATAGCGCAAGCTCTCGGGGTCGAATGCGACTTTAATTACGAGGGTCGCTTGCAGCGGGCGATAAATGTGCCTTATTCGAAGGCCATTTCAAACTTCGGGCAACTCCGCGCAGCAGTGGCAGCCTCGGAATTCTCGTGCTTCGCGTCCACGTTAGAGTGACGCTTCAGTTGAACGTGCAGTTGCGGCAAGAGCTCAGTCAGTTTCCGCGCTTGGGAAATAGTGATCAGGATCGTGATGGTATCGAGAGCAGAGACCATGGTTCAAGTTGCCGCCCAAGACGATTAGGATGAAATTTCGGTTTATCGACAGGCCGTCGCACCAGTTCGATAGTTTCGGTTTGCTGTAACCTTCCCGGGTACTCACTCCAAGTCAAGGTCACGCTCGCAGCTTCCACATTCGGTCTGCGGAACATAAGGTATAGCCATAGTTGCTGCACAAGCTGCCTTCGCAGGCAAAATTTCGTCGTCCCGCTCATATCTAGCTGCGAACTTTACGGAGGTTTGCCCGTTTCGTGTCCCTCGACCGGACATCAGCGCGGAAGACTGTTCGGCTCACCCGTATTTCTTTCTATTCGCCGTTTTTGAGCATCTTTGCTCAACTGCGCCAATCGGCTGGGTGACCTAGGATTTGTTGCTCACCTGGCATATTCCATGCTCAACCGCGTGGAACGATAAGAGTATCTAAATCAAAATCCAAGATGGGGTGAGGTGTGCGATGACAAATTGGCGTCGGGCGCGCAACGCTACCGCTGACGGATCGGACACTGTAAACTCAGCTTGGCTTTGCCGAAGCAAGCAATTGGCTAAATCTTGCCGCTGTATATTCTACTTGCTGTTCGTGTCGACGGTAGTGCTGGCCTCGAGCATTCCCGCCATTGCTGGCGGATGTCCAACCGAACCCGACTGGTCATACTCCGGTAACGATGGCCCGCAGTATTGGAACCAGTTGTTTCCCAATCAGTGCGGGAATGGATCGCGCCAATCGCCGTTTAATATCGCGACTGTCCAGTTCACCCGCAGTTTGTTGCCAAAGCTGGATTTTCATTACGCTGAGGCAAACGTGATTTACCTTGACCATGACGATCAGGTTCAGTTCGACCACGGGGAAGGCAATTACATCACGATTGGCGGGACACGTTATGATCTAATCAATATCCACGCACATACTCCTTCAGAGTATACAATCGACGGCCAGCAGTTCCCGATGGAAATTCATTTCGTGCATCAGAACAGTGTCAGCGGCCAACTGGCGGTGGTCGGTGTAATGGTCGCACTTGGAAAATCCGATCCGGGAGTCATTGAACCGCCGACCCCCGAGGATCCTGCGCTGGTGGACCTCAAACTGACGGATTTGCTTCCCAAACGGAAAAACTATGTGCGCTTCAACGGCTCGCTGACGACCCCGGGCAATACCACCACGCCGCCGCGATGCGCTGAAGGAGTGCTTTGGACCGAGATGCTAACGCCCATCACGATGTCGGCAGACCAGATAGCCGCGTTCGAGGATTCGGCCAGAGCGTGCTGGGGCACTAGCGTTACGAACCGCCCGCTCCAGCCGAGCAATGGTCGCTTTCTTTTGATACCGTGGTCATTCGCGACTACAGACGATGCCAGCTAGAGAAGCGGAGGGCGCGCCGCTGCAGGTCTCGCCGGCTGTCATTGTTGGCCGGCGGAAACGCCGTCTAACCTCCTTGGTGCCAGGCGAGGGGGCAAATCTTGTCAGAAGATTCGGTCGCTCGGCATAGCCGAGCGAGAACAATGCTTTGCCCGCAAACGCTTCGGCAAGCCTCAAATGCTCTGAGCGATCTGCTTGCGCTGGCTGCCAGGTCGTGGCCGCGTCACGACCGCTTTTCAGAGTAAGCTGATGAGTCGCCCCATAGTGATGCTCATGCGCGATCTTGTAGCAAGGCTTCGGCGACTCTTGCATCACGCTCCTTTTTAGGGATCATGTGCCGCGCGAACATGGAGTAAGCCGCCGGGACGACAAACAGCGTCATCATAGTTGCTGTTAGCAGACCGCCGATCACGGCGCGCCGCAGGGGAGCACTAAGCTCCGAGCCCGCTCCGATTCCCAGCGCCATCGGCAGCATGCCCAGAACCATCGCGAGTGCCGTCATAATGATCGGGCGCAGGCGAATTCGCGCCGCCTCGATAGCCGCGCTGGTAGAGTCGTATCCTTCATCGCGCAGGTCATTAGCGAAGATAATCAGCAGGTTACCGTTGGCCACTCCTACACAACCGCCATAATTGTGCCCATCAACGACTCGACGTTAATCGTTGTATGGGTAAGCGCCAACATCCAAAGGACGCCCGCAAGGGCGCCCGAAACCGCCAGCATGACGATCAGCGGCTCAAGCCATGACTGAAAGTTAGCAGCCATTATCAGGTAGACGAGAGCGGCGGCGAGTAATAAGCCAAATCCAAGTGTGCGGAAAGATTGGCGCATCGCCTGGCTCTGTCCGCGGATGTTTATCGCCATTCCCGGCGGGAGCACATCAAGCTTTGTTATCTCTCGAGCCACTGCAGCCGAAGCACTCCCCAGGTCGCGCCCAGACACAGCACACTTCAAATTGATGACACGCTGAAGCGTATAATGATCGATTACTGCCGGGTCGGCAGTGTGGCGCAATGTTGCGATGTTACCCAGATGCTGGACCGGCTGAGTGGGGCCGGTAGCATCAAACATGATCCCGTGCCCCGGCGTGTTGCTTACCGGGCTTTCCGTTTGCCCGGCGCCGGCGGTCAAGGGCAGATTGGCAACATCCTGGATAGAGGAAATAAGATGCTGTGGCGACTGGGTGATAACATTGTAATTCACACCATTTACCGGGGTAGAAAGCTGAGTCGTAGTAGAGCGGAAGGCCGATGTTGTCGCTGATGCTTTGAAGCTCGGAGGGCGGGATAACCTTGCGAATCTCGCGATCCATTTCGTCTTTCAAGCCCGAACTGAGCGTGAAATGCGCGCTTGCCGCGTAAGTTTACTCGGTGATGAGGCCCGCAGGCT
The DNA here is from genome assembly GCA_021323945.1 of Pseudomonadota bacterium. Taxonomy (GTDB): domain Bacteria; phylum Desulfobacterota; class Binatia; order Binatales; family Binataceae; genus JAMXLL01. Next base: position 267,649 of record JAJPKA010000018.1, read on the forward strand.
CATCCGGGTCGCGGCAAACGTTTCGGAGCCGATAGGTCTGTTCACCAAAGCCTTTCGGATAGTCTTCCAGAGACATCTCTGAGGCGTCAGACTCGAGCGATTCAGTGTTGCGCGGTACCGTCCAAGAAGATTTCGCCGATCGTTCCTACTACCTCGCGGTCCGAGAAAGTCTGGGACGCGGAGCCTTTAAGTAGTTTCTGATTAAACCAAAAAACCCATAGCATGCCGACCAGACACCGGGAGGCTGGCTCTGGTCTAATTGTTCGTAACTCGCCCCGGTCCACATGGGCTTTAAAATAACCGGCGAGTACTTTGTTTCCGGGAGCGATGACGTATTTTGCAAATAATGAACCCCGTACAGGATGACTAATAATTTCGCGCGTCAACACACGCGCGATTTGGCTTCGCGACTTCAGCGATTGCCACATTTGGGTCACTAGTTGCGGTAACCCCTCACGAATCGGTTTGTCTTGAACCTGCGCCACGAGCTCACCGAGTCTGGGTAGAAGAGCATAATGCCTGACTAATTGTTCAAGGATTTCATCTTTGCTCGCAAAATAAAGATAGAGGCTACCGTTCGCCAGGCCGGCCTGCCGCGCGATCTAGCGCACCGGAGTCTCCATGAAACCGCCTTTCGAACACAGCCTCAGCGCAGTCGATAAAATTTTCTCCCGACGCTGGGCGAGATGGGTTTTGCGCCGAACCAGCGATAGGGGCTGTACCCCTCAAAAAATGACCGACCGGTCGGTCAGAGTTAACACCTCCCAGGTTTTGAACGGCTATCCTCTCTGGAAGCGCTTTGCCGACTGGGTTTCAAACAATGCGCTCCGGTGGGCCGCTCAGCAGCGCGCCAAACGACGCCCGGCGCTGTCTATCAAGCCTAGACTGGGGCAAAAGCGGCTTGACCCCGGGGCGGTGTTCGAGTCGCACACAAAAAGAAAAGGATGAAGCTTGGGGATTTCAGCCGATTCTGCAACATCCAATATAATCCAATGTACAGAGTCCGGTTACGGAGGCCATAAGGTGATCGATTTTCAGACGAGCCCTGACCGCTACCGACATTGGAAACTGACCTCGGATGGTCGCGTCGCTATCCTGGCAATGGATGTGGACGAGCGCGGCGGTTTGAGCCCCGAATACGAGCTAAAACTCAATTCCTACGATCTTGCGGTCGATATCGAGCTTTACGATGCGGTTCAGCGGCTGCGGTTTGAGCATCCCGAGGTGGCTGCCGTGATCCTGACTTCGGCTAAGGAGCGTGTGTTCTGCGCCGGCGCGAACATCCGGATGCTGGGCCTCGCCGACCACGGCTTCAAGGTTAATTTCTGCAAATTCACCAATGAAACGCGCAACGCGATAGAAGATGCCTCGGTCAGTTCTGGCCAGCATTATATTGCCGCCATCAACGGGTCATGCGCCGGCGGCGGCTATGAACTCGCTCTGGCCACCGATTACATTGTGATGGTGGATGACGGCAACACAAGCGTTTCGCTTCCTGAGCTGCCGCTGCTGGGCGTGCTCCCAGGAACCGGAGGCCTGACGCGGCTCGTCGATAAGCGCAAGGTGAGAAGCGACCGCGCCGATTTCTTTTGCACCACGGAAGAGGGAGTCCGCGGCAAGCGGGCGGTTGACTGGGGGCTAGTGGATGCGGTCGTCTCACGCGGACAGCTAATGGAGGCAGCGAAGAGCAAGGCACGAGAGTTTTGCCGGCAGTCACCCCGTCCTGCTGACGCGCAGGGGTTAACGCTGCTTCCGCTAACCCGGCGTTTCGAACCCGATCGCGTGCTGTATTCAAATCTTTCTGTTGAGCTTGACCGCAGCCGCGGTCTCGCCCACCTGGTCATCCGCGCTCCTCAGGCGGAGCCACCCTCCGGTCCGGGCGTGCTCAGCAGCATTGACCACTCCTTTTGGCCATTGGCGCTGGCGAGGGAATTGGATGACGCGATCTTGCATTTGCGTTTTAATGAGGAGCGAATTGGTACGTGGGTTTTTCAGACGGTGGGTGATGGCAAGAGGGTTGCGCAATATGACCAGGTTCTGCTCGATAACCTGGATAATTGGCTGGTGCGCGAAATCGTGCACTACCTCAAACGAGTCTTAAAGCGGTTGGAGATAAGTTCGCGCTCGCTTTTTGCGCTGATCGAACCGGGTTCGTGCTTTGCCGGGACATTGTTCGAGTTAGCCTTGGCCTCAGACCGTGCTTACATGCTGGATGGCATCCGAGAGGGGCGTGAGGAACAGGCCGCGCAAATCAGCTTGACCGGAATGAACTTCGGCCCCCTGCCCAAAAGCAACGGGCTGACCCGACTGGAGAGCAGATTCCTCGGAGATCCTGCACCGATCGAAATGCTCAGCCATCAGACCGGGCAGGAAATTGAGGCGCGTCGCGCCGCAGAGCTCGGTCTGGTTGGATTTACGCCAGACGAAATCGATTGGGACGACGAGGTGAGGCTAGCGCTTGAAGGGCGCAGCGCGTTCTCGTCAGATGCGCTGACCGGCCTCGAGGCATCGCTCAGATTTGCCGGGCCGGAAACACTCGAAACCAAGATTTTTGGTCGCTTGTCGGCATGGCAGAACTGGATCTTTCAGCGGCCTAACGCCACCGGCGAGCATGGGGCTCTTAAGCTGTATGGGAGCGGCAGGCGCCCGATTTTTGATCCGCGGAGAGTCTGATGTCAATTGACTACTCGGAGCGTATCCCCAATAACGTCAACCTGGGTGACAATCGTCGCCTTCAGCGCGCACTTGAACAGTGGCAACCCGCTTTTCTGCGATGGTGGCGTGAACTGGGTCCGGTCGGCTTCCAGGCTGCTGATGTCTATCTGAGAACAGCGATTTCGGTTGATGCCGAGGGATGGGCCACTTTCGGCTACGTTAAGATGCCCGACTATCGATGGGGGATTTTTCTGGCCGAGCCCGAACCCAACCGTACCATCGCGTTCGGCGAACACAGGGGCGAGCCTGTGTGGCAGGAAGTCCCGGGCGAGTATCGCGGAACATTGCGCCGTCTGATCGTGACCCAAGGCGACACCGAGCCGGCGTCGGTTGAGCAGCAACGCCATCTTGGCGCAACGGCGCCCTCGCTCTATGACTTGCGCAATCTGTTTCAGGTAAACGTCGAAGAAGCACGACATCTGTGGGCGATGGTCTATCTTCTCCACGCTTATTTCGGACGCGACGGGCGCGAGGAGGCCGAAGCTTTGTTGGAGCGTCACTCGGGTAGCAGCGAGCGTCCACGGATCCTCGGGGCATTTAACGAACCGACGCCCGACTGGCTGTCGTTCTTCATGTTCACCTATTTCACTGACCGCGACGGCAAATACCAGCTCGCGAGCCTCGCTGAATCGGGTTTCGACCCACTTTCGCGGACCTGCCGGTTCATGCTCACGGAAGAGGCACACCATATGTTCGTTGGAGAAACTGGCGTCGCACGTGTGATAGCGCGCACATGTGAGCTGGCCAAGCGGCATGGAGTCGAAAAGGTTGGGGAACACGGCGGGATCGAACTACCAATTATTCAGCGCTACCTAAACTTTCATTACTCGGTATCGCTGGATTTGTTTGGCTCGGAACTGTCGACCAATGCGGCTAACTATTATACAGCGGGTCTCAAGGGACGCTTTCGGGAAACTGAGCATTCCGACGATCATGTTCTAACTCAACAGACCTATCCGGTTTTGCGCGTGGACGAAGGGCAGATCAGAGAAAGTCAGCAGCCCGCCTTGCTGGCAATCAACGAAATGCTGCGCGACGAGTATATCCGCGATTCGGCGCGAGGAGTGGCTCGATGGAACAAGATTATTCGCGAGGCCGGGTTCGATTTTGAGCTCCGCCTGCCACATCGTGGATTCAATCGCAAAATCGGCCAGTTCGCCGGGTTTCGCATCAGTCCACTTGGTGAGGTGGTGTCCGAGGAGACCTGGCGCAGCAACGAGAGCTCATGGCTGCCTACTGAAGACGACCGGCAGTTCATCGCCTCATTGATGAAGCCTGTTCTTCGCCCGGGTGAATTCGCCTCGTGGATCGCGCCGCCGACCCGTGGCATCAACCACAAGCCGCTGGATTTCGAATACGTGAGATTATAGAGCGCTGGGGTCGGCTGACAGGGGCCAAGGCTCTACCGAATCGTGCTGTTGAGGCGAGCGTTGTGACCGTTCGACAAAAGACCAATGGGAGGTAAACAATGTCGCTCGCGAATTCAACAATCGTTATCCTCGGAGGCAGCTCAGGGATCGGGCTCGCCACGGCCCGAGCGGCAATCGCCGAAGGCGCCCAGGTCACCATCACCGGGCGCTCGCCGGATCGTCTGGAAACCGCCAAGGCCGCGCTCGGTAACCGCGCGAAGGGCGTGGCGCTGGACGTTCTTGATCAGGCCGGAACCGAACGGCTGTTTACCGAGCTGGGGCGCATTGATCACGTCTTTATCACTGCAGGGGCGGTTTTGTTCGACCCGGGATTGGGCGTTGAACTCGATTCCATTCGGCCGGCACTTGAGACCCGCTTCTGGGGTGCGTTCAATGCGGCGAAATTTGCCGCATCTAAAATTCCCCCGGGCGGCTCGATCACGTTCATGTCGGGTGCCGCTGCGATCCGGCCGATTCGTGGGGCATCGGTGGCAACTGCCTCATGCGCGGCGGTGGAGGCATTTGCTCGCGCTCTGGCGCTTGATCTTGCTCCGGTCAGAGTCAATGCAGTTCAGCCCGGTCTGATCGATACCCCTTTTCTAGACACCCTTGGAGCGCGGCGTGACGCGTTTATCGCTGAGTACGCTAAGCGGCTGCCGGTAGGCAGACCGGGACGTCCCGAGGAAGTCGCCGACGCGGTGCTGTTCCTGATGAAGAACGGCTTCGTGACAGGAATAACCCTGACTATCGACGGCGGTGGTGTGCTGACATAGAGCTGGCCTGGTTTGCGGCGCTGATAAGAATGCTGAGCGCTAAGGCTTCAGTCGCCATCAGGTGGAGCAGTTTTCAATAGCCTTCGTCGTCAATCTTCACCTTGCCGGCAAAACCCCAGTAGCCGAAGCGAAGATAGACGAGGGCCAGTATGATTCCTGGAATAAACCAAAAGAGTGCCAGGCGCTGTGCCATTGGTGGAGCGGCAGCATTTACGATACTGAGCGACAATCGCGGGTCGATGGTCGATGGGAGTACGTACGGACACAATCCGAATGCTGTGCTGGTCGCGATACCGAGCATGTAAAGGGACGAAGCGACGAAAGCCTGAACGCTGCTTTCATCTCGGTTGAAGTAACGCATTCCCGCCAGTCCCGCCAGCGCAAGCGCCGGGAAAACGTAGCCCCAAGGATGATGTGCTATTCGCTCAAGCAAATGCGGCTGAACCATCGGGCTTACGGTCGGAATCAACCCAGTGAAGAGTAACACCGGCCACCAGAAAAAATTCGCGGCTCGACGACAGCGTTCCTCCAACTCGCCATCGGTCTTCAAGGCGACCCACAAGGAGCCATGCAAAGCCATTGCGAAAAACGTCGCGAGGCCGACCAGGATCGTGAACCAGTCCAGGATTCCCACGTTTCTCCCGACTCGGAAGTCAGTCCATAGCGGAAGAAAGAAGAACCCACTGTGGTCAAGCGACACGCCGCGCACTACATTGCCAATCGCAACACCATAAAACCCGGCCAGCCCAGCACTGGCACCAGCAAAAACGACGTCCCAGAATGGCGACCAGACAGGGCTTGCGAGCTCGCTGCGAAACTCGATCGCAATTCCTCTCAGTATCAGAAACCAAAGCACAATGACCAATGGCAGGTAAAAGCCACTAAAGCTTGACGCGTAGAGCGTCGGGAACGCCATGAAGAGCGTTCCACCCGCCGCGATAAGCCAGACCTCGTTACCGTCCCATACGGGGCCAATCGAACGCAGCACGAGGCGACGCTCAGTGTCGTTGCGCGCGACAAACAGGTGAACGATGCCGGCACCTATATCAAAGCCATCCAGCACGGCATAAATCGCAAGCATTACGGCAATTGCCCAGAACCAGAAAAGCACCATCGCCCACGTTTCCTTTTGCGACCGTCAGTTGGGAGCGCTTACTCGTCCGTTCAAAGCCTCTTCGCCTGCTGGGCCGCGTTGCACCTCAAAGTAAATCAAGAACAGAAACAGTACTGAGAAACTCCGTAGACTCCCATGAAGCCAATCAGCGTAAAGAGCGCGTTGCCTTCGGAGACGCGTGGAGAGGCGCCGTGGACAGTTCGCATCAGGCCATAGATCAGCCAGGGTTGCCTTCCCAATTCGGCAGTCATCCACCCGAATGTGGTTGCTATGTAAGGAAACGGCGCAAGCAACATCAAGATCCACAGCAGCGGCCGCGACTTATAAAGCCACCCGCGCCAGAGTGCCAGTGCCGCGGTTAGAAGAATAGCAATGAAAAACGTGCCCAGTCCTACCATGTTGTGATAGGCGTAGTATAGCAAAGCGATATTGTCGGGCCATTCGGCTCGGGGAAAGGCGTCCAGACCCTTTACCTTAGCTTCCCAGCGTCGATAAGTGAGAAAGCTCAGAACCTTGGGAATAATCAATGGGTTGTCAAGCGTTTGGGTCTGCATGTCGGGTTGACCCAGAATCGCCAGTGGTGCGCCTCGCTCAGTATGAAAGAGTCCCTCCATTGCAGCAAAGGTCACCGGCTGATAGAGCGCGACGTTGCGGCCCTGGCTGTCGCCCAATGGATACATCATCAGGCATGAGGCGATTGCTCCAGCGATGACACCCGTTCGCAAAAAGGTCCGCGCGTAGTCTACGTGAACGGTTGGAGAGCAAATAAAAAGCTCCGGTTGCAGCCATTACGATGCTTGCCGTAACTACTGACGCCATCATGTTGTGGGGATATTGCCAGCGCAGCCAGGGATTCGTCAGCAGCGACACGAGACTGACTAGATCGATCTCTCCACTGGGCTTGATTTGGTAACCGACCGGATGCTGCATCCACGCGTTAGTGGCGATGATGAAAAAGCCCGAAAGCCACGATCCGAGAAAGACAAGAAAAGCGCTAAGCCAATGAGCGACGGGCCCCAGCCGTCGCTCGCCGAACAGGAAGAGCCCGAGAAAGCTTGACTCGAGGAAGAAAGAAAAGATTCCCTCCATGGCCAGGGTTTGGCCCAGCACGCCGCCCGCTCCTTTGGAGAACGCTGCCCAGTTGGTGCCAAACTGAAACTCCATCGGGATGCCAGTAACCACGCCCATCGCGAAGTTGATTGCGAATATCCTCCCCCAAAAGCGCGCGGCTTCGTGGTAGTGTTCATTCCCTGTTCGAACCGCAATCGTCTTGAAGATCACGATCAAGAGCGCCAGCCCCATCGTGAGTTGGGGGAACAGGTAATGAAAAACGACAGTAAAGGCGAACTGTATCCGGTCGACGGTCAGCGCATCCATATTCTCCAGACTCTCGCTCAGTGGAAGTCCAAAATCCCTGCCTTAGTGCGCGGCACGGCTGAGACCCATGCAGAGTAATTATGGCAGTTAGGTAATTATTTATATTGGTAAAAAGGCCGACATCACTTCGGAAGGAAAAGGCGAATTGCCAACGCAAGGAGCAGCAGCGCAAACAATCGGCGCAGGACAAGGCCGGAAAGCTGCGTTGCGATTTCCGCTCCGAAGTAGGCGCCCACCGCCAAGCCCACGGCCAGCACCCCAGCATACCGCCAGTTGAGTGCTCCTTCCCGCCAGTAAACCAAGGCGCCAAAAATTCCGACCGGTGGCAAAAGCGCCCCTAATGACGTTCCGATCGCCGCCTCGGTCGGCATCCCGATGAGAAAAATCAGGGCGGGGACGATGATCACGCCTCCTGCCACACCGAAGAAGCCGCCGAGAATGCCCGCGATCAAGCCTATGATCAGAACCAGCAGAAGTTGATTCATCGCATGTTTGGTTTGACTGTGCTCCATGAATGACACGTTTGACAATGACCGGACGGCGATCCAAATGAAGAGCTGTTGGAAGGCGAGTCCCTGACTCCTGTTCGCCAAGGCCTGGCTGTAGACATTCGACACATGTCTGTTTATCCGGCCCCTATGACGGGCTATGATGGGCCAACCACCCCGCCGGAGAAGTGCTGGATCACGGGCAACTATGCGAGAGGTAAGTAGTCGTCACAAAACTACTGTTGAGGTTTTCCCGGGAATCGCGCAAGAGCGAGACAACTTCCGACTTGCATCTGCAACTCCTGGTGGATTATTTCCGACATGATGTGAACCGCATTAATCGCGTTACTTGAGCCCTATGTTGGCTACTCATACAGAAAATGGCCCGCTACTAAAGTTCGGACGCTGCCACGGATCAAAACAAAGGAGAATTTTGCCGACCCACCGCTTTGTGACCCCACAAAGCCAATTTCAGCGCCCCACTGGGCCCGACCGCAGCGCTTTCGCGACCAACACGATCCTTACGACCTCCGTTCATCTACTTTAGGCCCAGCGCACTGCGTCAGGAATCTTCTGCAACTCGCCTCCGCGAAAAGCCTCTGCCTTTTTCGGTGTGAATGGAATCGCATCGCGACCTCAGACGCGCGATGCATTTCTCCCCAGCGTTTGGCTCGTGGTTGAGGACTACCGATCAGTCAAATATCGCACCTTGGTGCCCTCTCGCAGATCGCTGCTGTAAAACGAAACTACTAGATCGTTAGTCGTAAGGCCCGAGAGGATCTCGATTCGCTTAGAATCGGTAAGGCCAATGCGCACCGGCTTCTTTTGCAGTTGTCCATTTCTTACCAAAAAGACCGACGCAGTCGCACCTTGGCGATTTACCGCGCTGGTTGGCAACAGCAGCGCGCCAGGATGGGAGACTAAATCGAGCCTAACACGAGCGTACATTCTGGGGTAAAGGAGAGCGCTCGGGTTGTTGATATCGATCTCGGTCAGCATGGTCCGTGTTGTGAGATCGAGAGCGCCGGCGTAACGCACAACGGAGCTCTTCACGACCATGCCCGGCACCTCGTCAAAGGTCAGCGTGGCGGGTGTGCCGCGCCGGATGTAGCGACACCACCTGCCGGGGACGTAGACGTAAACCCGCAGTCTGGACACATTCGCGAGCGTCAAAATCGGACCCCCACCCGTGCGGTGGCCACCTGCCCCCTCGGTTGCGCCCGGAGAAATCAAGGCTGAGCTCTCGTTCACGCCGAAGTCTCCGCCTCCGGCCCGGACGAGAGCCCCGGGATCGGCGAAGCGGCCTGTAACAATTCCGTCGAAGGGGGCGAGAATGCGGGTATAACCGACCATTGTCTCGAGCGTATGTACCGTCGCTCGGGCCTGCCGGTATTTCGAATAGGCAATGTCGACATCCTCTTGGGAGACCAGGCGTGAATCCGACTCCTGTACCCGCCTTATGCGCTCATATGTAACCTTGTCGATGGCCAACGTGGCTTGAGCACGCTCGAGGTTGGAATGAAGTTCCGGTACCTCTATCAGCGCCAGGATTTCTCCCTTCTTAACACGGTCGCCTTTATCAACTAGTACCGATTTAAGGTAGCCCGTAACCTTGGCGTGGAGCGCCGCCTCATAGAACCCAACTAAATCTCCGGGCAATTCGATACTGAGTGTCATCTCTCCCGTCTGGGGATGGACCACCTCGACAGCAGGTTCGGGCGCGGGCGCGTCGACGTGTTGGCTTCGGCACCGAAACGATAGTAGCGAGGCGGCCGCGACTAGCCAGGCGGCCATCAGCCATTTTCGCCTGTTGTTATTCACCTGCTTGCTATCTGCTTGTAGAGACGATCGCATTGGCGACATTATACGTTTTGACCGGCAGTGCCCTGGCCTTGCTTCAGCGCATAGAACAGCTCCCACACTGTCGGAACCAAAAATAGCGTCATCACAAGCGAAACGCTGAGTCCGCCGATGACCGACCTCGCCAAAGGCGCCGAGGCTGCGGAGCCAGCCTCAAGTTTGAGCGCGAGCGGCGCAAGCCCCGCGATTGTGGCCAGCGAGGTCATAAGGATCGGACGCATCCTGATGCGAGCCGCCTCAACGGCTGCGTGCCGCAGGTTGTGGCCTGCACGCCGGCGCTGGTTAGCGAAGTCGATCAGCAGGATTGCGTTGGACACGACAATCCCGATCATGACGATGACACCCATCATGGATTCGATGTTGATGGTGGTGTTGGTGACCCAGAGCATCCACACAACACCGATCAGTCCCATTGGTACCGAGAAAAGAAAGATAAACGGGTCCAACCATGAGCGGCCTTGCGCTACGCCAACCAAATAAACGACCAGCACGGCGAGCAGAAATCCGCTCTCCATGCTTTTAAAAGTCTTCTGCATGTTGACCACCGAACCGCGAAAGTAGACCTTTATATCGTGCGGCGGCTGCAGCCCCGTGAGCGCGCGTGTCACAGCATCCAGAGTGCCGCCCAGATCACTGGTGCGAGGCGAAATCAAGACATCCACGACCCGCTGTATGTTGTAATGGTCAGCTTCGGACGGGTAGCGCATCTCCTGAACGTTGGCAACGTCTCCCAGGAGAATAGACTGCTCGTGCCCTGAACCCGAATCCCATTTCGGACGCGCGCTGCTGTAGTTGTAGTCGTGATAGTTCGAACCCATCCGAGTGCCCACTGGAATATTAAGTAGCGTTTGCAACGAGTCGATGTTTTCCTCGAAATACTGGGCACTCAAGTAGTAGTCGTCACCATTCCGGGGATCGATCCAGATAGAGGGCTGAATCATGTTGTTGCTGTTGATTGCAGTGATCAAGTTTGTGATCACCGAGCGCTGCGTAATTCCCAGCCGTGCCGCCTTGGTCCGATCCACGTTAATGTTCAGAGTGGGGTAGTCGGCTACCTGCTTGATCATCATCTGGCCTACTTCAGGCACGGAGCCCAGGCGTGATTCGATCCGCCGCGCGAAATCGAACATCGGCAGAAAGTCTTCGCTCATTGGCGCGCTGAGCTGAACATCGATGGGAGCCAGAGCGCCGAAATCGAGTACTGCGTCGATGATGCTGCCCGAGCTGAAGAAAGTCCTCACAGTAGGTAATTGACGCGCAATGGCGGTTCGCACCGCGCTTTCGTAATAGTCCGTGGACCGTTGATGTCCGCTCCGGAGAGCTACCATGATCTGGCCGGTATCCTCGCCGGAATTGGGTGTATAGAGCGCCGAAATATTCGGTACCACGCCCAGGTTGGCGATAACGTTTTCCAAGTCCCGGGGAGGAATAATCTCGTGGATGATCTGATTGATTTTATCGGCTGCAGCTTCGGTAAGCTCAAGCCGTGTGCCCACCGGGGTGGTGATGTTTATCACAAACTTGCCGGAGTCGGTCTCGGGAAACATTCTGGTTCCGAGCATCGGGAACATGAACATCGAAACAACAAAGAGTAACAATGCGCCCCCGATGACGGCGAGTTTGTGGTCCATTATGCGGTCGAGAAGATCGGCGAAGCGCCTGGCGAAGCGATCATAGCCCCGGTCAAAGGCGGCGAGTGGTCCACGCCGGTTGTCGATCCCCGTGGCCTCCCGTGCCGCGGCCTCGCGCGCTTCTTCCGGATTAAGGAAGCGCGCACAGTAGATGGGGATAATCGACATCGAGACCACGTAGGAAGCAGCCATCGAGAAGAACACAGCTAGCGCTAGAGCGCTGAACAGATATTTGCTAACGCCGTACAGGAACACCACGGGCAGGAAAACTACGATGGTGCTGATGGTCGAGGCGAGCACGGCGTAGGTTACTTCCTCGGCCCCGTCGGCTGCCGCCTGCTGAGGCTCCTTGCCCATAGCCAAATGACGATTGATGTTCTCCAGTACTACGGTGGAGTCATCGATCAAGCGACCAATAGCCAACGTGAACCCGCCGAGTGTCATGAGATTGATAGTTTGGCCGCAGAGAGACAGACCGACCACGCCGGCCAGAATCGACAGAGGTATCGAAAGAAAGATGGCGAATGTGGAGCGCAGGCTGCCAAGAAAGATCAGGATCATGAGCGACGCCAGTAATGCCCCAGACGCGGCCTCGTGCTCCAGGGCATGTACCGCGTCGAGGATAGTTCCCTCTTGGCTGAATAACGTGCCCACCTTCATGTTCGGTGGCAATCCGGTGACTTCCCTTACCGCGCGCTTAACGCCATCGATGACATCCAGTGTATTGGCGCCGGTTTGCTTGAAGATGGGAATATAGACCGAAGGTTTCCCATCTATCAGAACCTTGTTGTACTGAATTTGCGCTGCTTTTTCCGCCTGGCCGACGTCTCCAAAGAAGGTAGGACTCTGGCCGGGGCCGAGTTTGACCGGGACTCCATTGAGTGCTTCCGGTGCGGGGAGCTGAGCGTTCGAGTAGATATACCAATCGTAGGGACCAATCTTCGCGTCACCGGAGGGAAGTATTTGATTGGTTTCATTGACCGCATTTACGACATCCTCCAAGGTGATTCCTTGAGCCTGCAGCTTTTGCCGATCGACGTAAGCCATGATCTGGCGAATCTTGCCGCCAAATGGGTACGGTACCGACGCGCCTTCCACTGTCGCCATGAAATTGCGGACGTTGTACCGTGCTTCGTTCTGCAGCTGGGTCTCATCGTAGGGACCCGAGACGGTAACCAGGATCACGGGTATGGATGAGGAGGCGTTGTATTCCAAGACTAGTGGCGGCAAAGTCCCTGGGGGCATCAGCCCCAGATCGCCCATCGCGAGCGTAGCCAGGTTGGCGGCTGCCACGCCGATGTCCACGTTGGGATGAAAGTATACGGTAATTGCGCTGACTCCCGGGATCGAGCGCGACTCGATGTGTTCGATTCCGTTGCCCAGAGTGAAAAACCGCTCGTAGCGACTGGTGATGTCCTGCTCCATCGCAAGGGGTGCGAAGCCAGGATAGAAGGTCGCTACCACGGCGGCCTTTATGTAAAGCCTCGGGAAGACGTCCACCGGCATCTGCGCGAATGCCAGCACCCCGAGAATTGCGACTAGTAGTGCCGTGACGATTATCAAATGTGGATTGCGTAGCGAAAACTTGGGCATCGCTGATGCTGCTCCCTGGCGCAAACGACTATTACGATTAGGCCTTGCCGGAGTGGAGGGGCTAAGCCTTCCGAACGCGCTCCAAATTTGAGCGACCTGCCGCGGTTTTTCCGAGCAAATAAGGCGAATTGCGCACCGCAAGACGGGTGAGCGACCGCCGACCACCACGGCTTATTAGCGTGTTTCCCTACGATCGTCGTCGTCGTTCGTCAAGAAACTCAGGCTGCCTCGGGCAGGCACACACATCGTGTCAAGCGCTGACCGACACTGAAGCCTGCAAACGAGAGCTATTTCGAAGCTCTTATACTTCACAAAAAGTCAACCCAACCAGCAAAGCAGCGCGAAAAGCTGGTGCAGCGAATGCACTCTTTGCGGTGGTCTCTACTTGCCGTTGCCCAAGCCGGCGGAAGGCGTGAATTTCTTCGGGCACAGCCAGCCCGTAAGTGCGCAGGAAGCAAACCCGATAAGAACTCATCCCCCGTTCGCGAAAACCACAGCGGCTCGCCCGCGGAGGGTGGCCACTTCGGTGTAAGCCATGGCGGAGAGGGGGGGATTCGAACCCCCGGTGCCAGCGAGGGCACACGTGATTTCGAGTCACGCCGGTTAAACCTGACTCCCGAACCTCTCCGTGAGCCTCAGCATTTCCGTTTAAATTGCGGCAGTCAAGTTGTTCCGGGCCCTCGCGCAACCAGGCTATTCTGGTCGTGGAGCGAAGTATGCGACAGGTACGATTTGGCTGACTGCCAGTAACCGTGACCGACCCGCGGCGCCGGCACAGGATATAATGTTTATTCGGGACGCGATAACTAAGACCGGTCCTAAAGGGTATCCTTTTCGGCGCCGCGCGGTGGAGTAGTGACGAAAGATCGATGGGATGAACATAGATGGATCACCAGCGAAAGATTCGCGTGGCGTTGACAAAGGCGGGTGCATACGGCGCGATGCTCGGTGTCAACTGCGAGCTGAAGCGGTTGCTGCGCCTCCGCGAGCAGAGGGCGGATCATGCTGGACGGCCAGTGCTTCGCGCTTATCAGTCGACATTCCTGGGCAGAGGATCGCCACGAATCCGTGCTCGCGTATTTTCAACGCTGCGAGCCTTATCCGTTCATCATGTAAACCCGGCTCAGATTTTTTTCCGATTGCCTTGCGTGCTCGGATTACCATGATGTCGGAGAGCCCACGGCCGATAACCAACGATTTGTAGGCGAACAGGATTATCAATCCTCCGCAAAGCGCAACGATGATCGAAAACCGGTTGAGGATGATTCGCAGCCGCGCGATGGTATATACATCGAAATTTGGCGCGCCTGGTCGAGCACCCCATGCCGGTCGAGTTCAGCAGCAAAGTCTAAACGGAGTTTAGCGCCCCGGGGCGACCGGAATACTTAGTCTTGACGAAGAGGGCAGTCTTAACAAACCTTCATCATGTCGGGATTTTTCTAGTCAAGAGGATGCTCGGATGGCGACGGCGTTGAAGCTCGACTCATTTGATTGGCGTGCTCAGCTAGGAGCGAAGTTGGTCTCGGCAGACCAGGCAGTTAGCCATATCAAACGTGGCGATCGAATTACTATGTCGATTTCACATGCCACTCCCTTTACCCTCTGCGCCGCACTCGCAGCACGTCTGATGGAGATTGATGACGTTGTTATCAACCATAGCGCTTCGCTATTTAACTGGGAGCTGCCGGGACTTGGCGAGCGTTACCGGTTCGAATCCATGTATCTTTCGCCAGTCGGGCGCCACCTGTTTGCGGAGGGGCGCGCAGACTTTGTTCCGGTCTCGTATTATCGTGCAGGTGTACTGCCGCCCGGCTTGGATAATTTCAACGTCTACCTTATGAAGGTATCGCCCCCTGACCGGGAGGGTTTCGTCAATTTCGGCGATATCCAAATCATGTCAAAGCTTCTGGCGCGCAATGCCGAGCTGGTTATTGCCGAAATTGATCCGAGCCTCGTGCGAATCGCAGGTGACAATTCAATGCATATTTCAGAAATTGATTGGTTCGTCGAGCGCTCGCCCGATGCCCCGGGTCTGCCAGTGAATTTGCCTCCGGTTCCGGAAGATGAGAAGCGTATCGTGGCGACGATCTGTGAGACCGTAGCTCGCGAATTGATCCCGGACCGAGCGACGATTCAGATCGGCGTCGGCTCGACTTCCGGAATGATCATGCCTCATCTGAGCAACCATCACGACCTCGGGATGCAGACCGAAGTGATCCCATGGGGTACCGCGCCTTTGGTTCGCGATGGCGTGATCACGGGGAAATACAAAAAGCTCTTCCCGGGCGTCGTTGTGGGTAGTGCATTTGCTTTTGCTACGCCGCGCGAAGAGTTGGAATATGCCGCCGACAACCCGGCTTTTCAGCTACATGATTTCAATTTCACTGACGATATCCGGCTGGTCGCGCGCGAGGAGGGCCTGATCTCGGTTAATAATGCCCTTGCGGTTGACTTAACCGGCCAGGTCGGCAGCGAATCTATTGGTCATCAGATGTACACGGGAACCGGCGGCCAAACTGCCTTCGGAATTGCGGCGTCGCTTGCCGGTGGCAAGTCAATTATCGTGGTGCCTTCCCGAGCCGTAGTGGATGGCAAGCCAGTGTCTCGCATAACTTCGGTCCTCCCCGCGGGCACGGTCGTGACTCTGCCGCGGACGTTCGTGCACTATGTCGTAACCGAATACGGAATTGCGACCCTCCAGGGAAAATCCCTGCGCCAGCGCGCCAACGAGCTGATAGCGGTTGCTCATCCGGATTTCCGCAGTGAGCTCCGAGCGCAAGCCAAGCGTATGTACGGATGAACCGCGCAGCGCCCAAGGCCCCCGCTCCCCAATCGATTTGTGGCGCGTCTTGCAGGGGTTGGCCGCTCTGTGGCTCAAAGGTCGGTTGCTGCATTCGATTCGCATTCGGTCGGGAGGCGGTCTAAATGCGGGTTGACTCGCGAAGTCGGAGGGTCTGATCTCGCTCGGCAATGCGCTGCCGTTGAGGTTCTTACAGCTACCATAGGCCAATAGGACGGCACTTGGTTAAGCTTAGAGGGTTAAGAGCCCACCTTTTGCCCGTTTTCTGTGTGCGGTAATTTGATAACAATAGATTTCAGCTGAGCGAGGATGCGAGTTTATTTGGACCATAATGCTGGTGCTCCGTTGCGGCCGGCTGCCCGCGAAGCGATGATCCGCTTCATGCGCAGTGCAGCCGAAGGCAATCCTGCTTCGGTGCACCGCTCCGGACAGCGGGCGCGGAAAATGCTTGAGCAGGCCCGCGCAGAAGTTGCGTCGCTGATTGATGCTCCGCCCCGCAGCATCGTGTTTACCAGTGGCGGGACCGAGGCCAACAACCTGGCCATCTGCGGAGCAGTGGGGAATACGAAGCGCCGCCGGATTGTCAGCTGCCCAATTGAGCACTCCTCGGTGCGTGAACCGCTTGCCGCCCTGAAGCGACAAGGGTTTGAGATTGTAGAGCTTAACGTCGATCATGAGGGCAAGATTGCCGCCGAGCTCGATCCGATTGACCGCGATACGGCGTTGGTGACGATCGGCCTGGCGAATTCCGAGGTCGGAACGATTCAGAATCTCCAGGCAATTGCCGAAACCGCTCGAAGGATCGGTGCGCTTTTCCATGTCGACGCAGCACAGGCGGCTGGGCGTATTCCGATACGCATAGCGGATCTTGATTGCGACCTGATGACCATTAGCGCACATAAACTTGGAGGTCCGGCCGGAATTGGCGCACTCTATGTGCGTCCAGGTTGCCGGCTGGAACCGCAGTTACTCGGCGGTCCCCAGGAAGGTGGATTGCGCGCCGGTACTCCGAACCTCTGCGGCGCTCTTGGTTTTGCGGCTGCAGTGCGCGAAACGCTCTCTCGCCTGGCGGAAGAACGCGATCGCATAGCATCGCTCTCCCAGATTTTGTTAAGTCGTTTAAAGCAGTCGATTAAGGGCCTGCGCCTTAATGGACCACCCCAGGACCGGCTTCCGAATACCCTCAACCTGACTTTTCCTGGTGCCTTCGGCGAGACACTGCTTATCGCGCTTGACCTGGAAGGCGTTGAAGCCTCCATCGGATCCGCCTGCGCGGCGGGAAGTGTCGAGCCTTCGCATGTGTTAGTTGCGATGGGTCGCAGCAGAGACGAGGCGCGCAGTGCAATTCGCCTAAGCCTGGGTTGGAACACGACATCGGAAGAGATTGAGTACGCCGCCGAGATCATACCTGCCGTTTGGCGAAGGGTTGCCTCCGCCCAAGCAGGGTCGCTTGCGGCTGCAGAGCTAGTAGGGCGGCCATCGTGAAGAAGCGGGTTTTGGTAGCTATGTCTGGCGGCGTGGACAGCTCGGTAGCGGCGGCGCTGCTGCACGAACAAGGCTACGAGGTTATCGGGGTAGCCATGCGGTTGGCGCCCGAGCGATCGTCGCTTTCTTCGGAGTCGAGGCGCGGAACGTGCTGTTCGTATGAGGACTTCGAGGACGCGCGCCGCGTGGCGGAGCGATTCGATTTCCCCTTCTACGTGATCGACCTGCGCCAGGAGTTCGGCGCCGCGGTTATCACCAATTTCGTTTCCGAGTATCTTAAGGGCCGCACGCCAAATCCGTGCGTAATGTGTAATCGCGAAATCAAGTTCCACCGATTATGGCAGCATGCGCAGGCAATCGGCGCTGAACTGCTGGCGACCGGCCATTACGCCAGGATTGAGCGTGATATTACCGGTCGTTTTCATCTCCTGCGGGCCTGCGACCGGGCGAAGGACCAGTCGTATTTCCTGTTCTCTTTGGGGCAGCTGGAGATGTCACGGACACTCTTCCCACTGGGTACTTACAGCAAAAGCCAGGTCCGTGCCCTGGCCCGGTCGCTCGGATTGGCCAACGCGGAGAAGCCTGATAGCCAGGAAATTTGCTTTGTGCCTGAGGGCAAATACTCAGAATTTGTCTCGCGCAACGCCCCGCCGGGGACTCTGCGACCAGGCCGGATTTGCGACATCAGCGGCCGCCAACTGGGAACGCACCAGGGCATTCATCGGTTTACTGTAGGCCAGCGTCGCGGCGTGGGAATATCAGGGGAGGTGCCATTGTACGTGCGCGCGATTGATGCTGAGACGGGTGACGTCACGGTCGCTCACCGCCATCAGTTGCAGTCGGTTGGACTTATAGCAGGAATGGTGCGGGAGGCGCAGCCGGGAATTTTCGCTAACGAGGCAACTCCCGTTGAAGTGAAGATCCGATACCGCCACCCACCTGTGGCCGCACGCGTTCGCAGCATCAGTAGCGCGCGCGTCGAAGTGCGGTTCGAAAATGCCGGTCCCGCGGTCACCCCAGGGCAGGCCTGTGTATTCTATCGCGAGGAGGAAGTACTTGGTGGCGGCATTATCGAAGCCGGCCTGGATCACTAGATGATGAGCGCCGCGGTTTTGAGCTCCGGGCGCCCCGTGCAACGTAACGGCAGGTGCGCTGTCCTAAGCGGATCCATGCCGGGCCTACTATCGAGTAGAGATTAAGATGCGATTTGCGATTGCCACGCTGGGCTGCAAGGTCAATCAATACGATTCGGCATTGATCGAGGCGCGGCTGCTCGCACTGGGAATGGAGCGGACGGAGTTCGTTCAACCGGCGGATGTCTACGTCGTAAATACTTGCACCGTTACCCATCGGGCGGACGCCGAAAGTGTCCGACTCGCGCGCAGGGCCCGCAAGCTCAATCCAGACGCTCGGGTCATTATGACCGGGTGTCTCGCACAGGCAAATCCCGAGTTGCTGGCCCAGGCTCACGAGGTGGATGTGGTGGTTGGTCTGGGGCGTCCAGGTGACCTCGAACGGGCGGCAACCGGCAATAACACCGAGCGCGTGATGGTCTCTAATCTGCGCAAGCACACGGCGCCGATTGAAGTTGGAACCGCTGCACTCGAGGGGCACACCCGTGCGTTCCTCAAAGTGCAGGAGGGGTGCGACCAGTTTTGTTCTTTTTGCATTGTGCCGATTGCTCGCGGGCGATCGCGCAGCGTACCGCCGAGGCGTATCTTCGAGACACTGGACGAACTGGCCGCGCGCGGATTCAAAGAGGTGGTCATTTCCGGTGTGCATCTGGGAGGATATGGACGTGACCTCGACCCGGCGCTCGACCTGACACGGCTCCTCGAAATGATCGCCGAGCGCTGTCCCATCCCGCGGGTGAGGATCAGCTCGCTGGATCCCGAGGAACTGACTGATCAGATCATTGCAATCGTCGCCGGTAGTGAATGTTTTTGCCCACATTTCCATCTTCCGCTTCAAGCTGGCGACGACCAGATCCTGGTGCGGATGCGCCGCCGCTACACCACCGACTATTTTCGTGCACTAGTCGAGCGCGTGCTTGCGGCGATGCCCGAGGCAGCCATTGGAACTGACTTGATCGCGGGATTTCCCGGTGAAACGGCCCGGCAGTTCGATGAATACGTTAAGTTTGTCGAGAGGCTACCGCTCGCCTATTTTCACGTATTTCCGTATTCAGCACGAGCCGGTACCACCGCGACCAAGCTCAGCGGAAGAATTGCCGCGAGCGAAGTGAAACGTCGGGCCGCGGTCATGCGGCATTTGGGCGAGCAGAAGCGGCAGCAGTTCACTGCTGGACTGGTGGGTAAACGGCTCAAAGTGTTGCTCGAGCGGCAGACCATCGCCGGCGAGTGGCAAGGCTACAGCCGCAACTACGTTTCGGTCTTGACTAACGGTGACGGTAGGCTAACAAATTGTGAAGTGGAGGTCGAAGGCGAGTTTGCGCAAAGGTCTCAGTTGGTTGGCCGCCTGGTTAACGACGCGCCAGCCCAACCGGCATCAGTCCCAACCGGAACTATCGCCCGATAAGCGCGAGGCCGAACTCGAGCATACCCTCGGCTACCGCTTCCGGCGGCCGCACCTGCTGCAGATCGCGCTAACTCATCCGAGCGCCACGGCCCCCGGCGAGCCACATTACGAACGGTTGGAGTTTCTGGGGGACGCGGTACTCGACCTTGCGATTGCGGACCTGCTGATGCGGCGTCTGCCGGATGCCAAGGAGGGGACGCTGTCCAAGGAGCGGGCCTCGATTGTCAATGGACGGACGCTGGCGCTCAAGGCGGTTGAGGTGGGCTTGAAGGAGAGGCTGCGTCTGGGCAAGGGTGAGGAGAAGAACGGCGGCCGCGACAAGACTTCAATTCTTGCCGCATCCTTCGAAGCTGTGATTGGCGCTATTTATATAGATGGAGGCCTCAAGGCTGCCCAGCGCGTGGTGGAGGCGCTTTTTGCCGCTGACATCGGGGGCCCTTCGGCCGAGCGTGATTACAAGACCGAGTTGCAGGAGATCTCTTATCGCCGGTTCCGTACTCAGCCAATCTATGAACTGTTGGCTGCGCGAGGTCCGGACCATGCCAAGCGATTCACCACCAGGATCCGAATTGCCGGGCGCGAATTGGGAATTGGCGAGGGCGCCAGCAAAAAACAAAGCGAACAGGCCGCCGCCAGAGCGGCGCTGGTGCAAATCCAGCAGGAGCAGCAATAGCCACCCGACTTCCCGGCCACGTGACAACGTATCATGAGTGAGCCTCAGCCATACCGCGCGGGCTTTGTGGCCCTTGCCGGGCGAACCAACGTTGGCAAGTCGACGTTGGTCAACCAGATCGTCGGACAGAAGGTAGCGATCGTCACGCCCAAGCCTCAAACCACCCGTCGCCGGATTCTTGGCGTGCGAACCGACGCCGATGCCCAATTAATTTTGATCGATATGCCGGGTTTACACGAGGCTCACAACGCGCTTAATCGGCGGATGCTGGAGACGGCTCGGCGATGCATCGCCGAAGCTGAAATAGTGGTGCCGGTGATTGAAGCGGCTGAGAGTCTCGACAAAGCCGATCGGCGAGTCCTAACCGAAGTATCAGAGTTGAATCGTCCGGTTGTTGTTGCCATCAACAAGATCGATCTCGTGTCGCGCAGCAGACTGCTGCCGCTCGCGGAACAAGTGCATGAGGTTCTTCCAAGAGCTGAAATAGTGCCGATTAGCGCGCTTACTGGCGAAAATATCGAAGAGTTGCTGCGCGTAATCAAACCGCTCCTGCCCGAAAGCGGGCCGTTGATGTCCGTCGACGAGTACACTGATCAGACTGAGCGGATGCTAGCCGAGGAAATCGTTCGCGAAAAGCTGTTTCTGGCGATGCGGCAGGAAATTCCCTATTCGACCGCAGTCAAAATCGAGGATTTTAGCGATGATCCGGAGCGCAAACTTACGCGCATCTCAGCGGTGATCATCGTCGAACGCGATTCGCACAAAGGGATGGTGATCGGCGCGGGGGGGCGAATGCTCAAGGAAATCGGCACTCAAGCGCGACTTGAACTCGAGCAGATCCTGGGGCGGCGGGTTTTTTTGGAACTTCATGTAAAAGTTGAAAAACGGTGGACCAGTGATCCCCGCAAACTCAAGGAATTGGGTCTGTGAATGAGCCGGAATATTAAGAGTGTGCTGGATATTCCCAGTTGGGTGGGTGACCGCCCCGTGGTAATGCTGGCGGGGCGAGCCAACGTCGGCAAATCCACACTCTTCAACCGACTCGCGGGTACCAGCCGCGCTATCACCAGCCCTGTCGCCGGAACAACACGAGACCTTAATCTTGCGGTGGTCACCCACAACGAGCGCGAATTCGTGGTCGTTGATAGCGGTGGACTCGAACCCTACGCGCGCGAGCCCGCCGCCGAAAGAGCCGCGGAAACAGCGTTGCAGGCGCTCGGCACAGCGGATTTGGTGATCTTCGTGATCGACGCTCGTGTCGGCGTTTGTCCGGGCGATCAAGAGGCGCTGGCGCTGGTGCGGCAGAGCGGGCGTCCGGTAATCCTGGCAGTCAACAAAGTTGATACACCGCGGCAAGAGGCAGCAGCGGCTGAGGCATGGTCACTCGGGGTGAAGTACGTCAACCTCATTTCAGCCGCGCACGGGCGTGGAGTGGGCGAGTTGTTGGACCAATTATGTGCGATGCTGCCGTCCGTCAATCCGCGGCTCGAACCGCCTGCGGCTTTGCGGCTGGCGCTGATCGGTCGGCCCAATGTCGGTAAATCATCGTTGCTCAATCGACTTTCAGGATTTGCTCGCTCAATCGTCGATGAGCATCCGGGCACTACGCGAGATCCGGTAGAGGTAGCGGTTGAGCTCGATGGCCACCGGATTATTCTGATTGATACCGCCGGCATCCGGCGTCCGGCCAAGGTTGAGCAGGGCCTCGAAGGCCTTTCGGTAGCACGTGCCATCGCGACCGTCCGGCGAGCTGAGGTATTGGCGTTAGTGATCGATGCGGCCGAAGGGCTGACCGATCAGGATGCCCGACTCGCGCGACTCGTCGAAAGCAATGACCGTGGGCTGGTGATCGTCTGCAACAAATGGGACATTGCAGCCAAGGTGGGCCGGCGCGCGTCGGTATTCGTCCGTGAGACGCTCGAGCGGTACCCGTTTTTGGAGTTTGCGCCTTTTGTGGTGGCGTCGGCGCAGACCGGTGACGGCGTCAACCAAATAATTCCCACGGCTAGCCGCGCCGGCGAGGCATGGCGTTCGCAGTTCCGAACCTCCTCGCTCAATCACATTCTGCGCGAGGCGCTTATGGCCTTGGATCCGCCTTTGGTTGGAGATCGGCGGCTCAAGCCGATGTACGTTACTCAGGTAGCAAAGGCCCCGCCAAGGCTGGCGATATTTTGCAACCTGGAGCAGGGGATACCAGCACATTACGTTCGCTTTCTCGAGAGCCGCTTTCGCACAGCATTGGCCTTGGAGCACAGTGGCACGCCACTGCGCATCGAATTTCGTCGCACACGCGCCGTGCGCGCTGACATTGGTCGTCGGATCGATAATCGCGGTCCCGCCGTGGCGCAAGCCACTTGCGCCTCTGGCCATGATGCAGAGGCGAAATAGCAATATTTTGAGTTCAAACAGAGCCTGATTGCAGTCCAATGCCCGACTGGAACCCGGAACTTTACCATCGCTTCGCAAGCTATCGCGCGGAACCCGTAACGATGATATTGGCGCGATTGCAGCTGGGGCCGCGCGAGGAAATCGTTGACCTGGGCTGTGGCACCGGTGAGCACACAGTCGAACTGGCTCGCCGCACTGTTAACGGCCACGTTGTCGGAATCGACTCGTCACCAGCGATGCTCGAACGAGCCATCAAGTTGCGCAACACGCTCGACCCGGAACTCCGACAAAGGGTGGAGTTCAGGCTGGCTGATTTTCGCACCCTCAATGCCGACCGCGAGTACACGATCGTTTTCTCGAATGCCGCGCTTCAATGGGTGAGTGACCATCGGGCGGCGTTCGCGGCTATCTTTCGCGCCCTCCGGGAGGGTGGGCGAATGGCAGTTCAAATGCCGGCCAATGAGAATGAAACTGCTCAGCTCACGATGCGCCGCATGGCGGCGGAGCCACCCTGGAGCGCAACGCTCGGGGCAGTGCGAACCCCCTCAGACGAGAATGTCCTTCCAGCGGCGGAATATGCCTGTCTTCTGCACGATATTGGCTTCGAGCAGGTGAGTTGCTTCTATCATATATTTCGACATCCGATGGCTAACCCGGCGGAAGTGGTGGAGTTTTGCCGAAGCACTTCGTTGCGGCGTTTCCTCGACCGTCTGCCAGCCGCCCAGCATTCGGAATTTATTTCTGAGTTAACCCGGCGCCTCGAAGGTGCTTACGGCACAACGGGTCCGTTTACCTTCACTTTTCGCCGGCTGTTTCTATGGGGGCGGCGCCCTGTCACTACACGAGGACTCGAAAGCTGAAACCTTGGGTCCGGCTCCTGGCGGCTCACAGCCCGCCGCATCGATTGACTTGTAGCGCAGGAAGAAACCCAGCGCCTCGTACTGGCGAGAAGGGAGGTTTTTCGGTTTTCCATGGTAAGGACCGGGTGGGAACAGGCTTGTATTTCGGCGATGAGATCTACTGGCAGTTCGCCGATTCATGTGGAACCGTCCCATGCGGCCATCTTGAGCACTTAGAAGTCTGTGCGATACCGACCCGAGCTCCGTAGCAAGGATTTTCGGCCAAAAGCGTCTATGTTGTTGGTCTCGAAATTGCTCGTCCTGACCGGTCGCAGTCTTACGCCGGGGCGTCTTAAGCCTACTGCAGTCGATTTCCGAACTTGATAGGGCCAGCCAGGATGCTCAGGATGGTTCATCGCGTAGTAGCGGACATCTATCGAGTGCCGTGTCTTGTCCCGGCTTGACGGCAGCTGGCTTCCAGCGGTTTGGTTTTGCTCCTCTAGCAGTCTTGTTGCGCGCGCGAACTTGCGGGGGCGCACAGCCCAGCGCTTAAAGCAAGTGGAGTTCGTGCGCGCATTTTATGCACAGCGTTCCAAGGGTATCTCGAATGCACGACTGTTCGACAAGAGAAGCTTGGCATCGGTGGCAGGTGTTCGGCCGGTTCTCGTTTTGATCGGAACCAATTCCTGCCTCCGGTTGGCCTTGATCAGGAGGATTGGCGAATTCATTCCGAATCAAATGATCGAGTTCTATCGCGTTCGCGATCTTTTCCAACAAGCCTAGAATCATCAGGACAGGTGTTTGGGGACGAATATAGACGCGTACCTGGGCCTCGGGATGGTCGTAAACCTCGAGAGTCACTTCTCTGGCCGGTTCGATCGTAAAGTTAGTTCCAGTCTTCGATTGGCTGTTACCAACGGCAGCTTCTGCAGTTTGGCAGCAACCTAAATACTCAGAGTAGTCGAGTCGTAGACGTTCTGGTTGCCTATCTTCCGCCACCATGCTGCATCCTCCTCCTCAACCGTGAAACGTTCAGTAGCCCGGCCCTACTGCATCAATCTGCACGCTTGCGTATCAGTTTGAGGTAGCGTTGGCAATCTTTATCTTGTGCTAGCAAAAAGGGTCTCTGGTTGTCTGCGGGTACTCGCCGCAGATTGCTCGGTCATGATAAGGTTGATTGACGAAGAAGACCTGATGCGCCCGTAGCTCAACTGGACAGAGCATCGGACTTCGGATCCGAGGGTTGGGGGTTCGAATCCCTCCGGGCGCGCCAACTTTTCCCGGACAACCTGCGCTCGGTTGCAATTCAGCACTCCTTTTCGCCACCTCAGGACGATCAACCTCTAGGATGACGTCCGGATTCATCTTGGGCGGATTGGGTTTAAACCCTTAGAGCTACCGCGAAGTTCATCATCCCAGGCGCAGAAGTCATGATTGCTTGTGGCTCCCTCGGTCTCGGAGACAGGTTTTGTTGTGACCGTGGCGCTCCTACGGCGGTCGCCATGATGCTTGAATTGAAGTTTGAAAAACAAACGCTGAGTCGAATCTGCCAACCAAGGTTACCGGCATTAAGCCGAGATTGCGATCGACAATCAACAAGCGGTTCAGAGAGGATCGGCAATCACGCCCGAAGCGCCTGCAAAGGTCTCACGATTGTTTATCCGCGGCCGAGATTGCAATTTTCCTTTGCTTTTGTGCACGGTTTATTTCTTAGGCCCAATGCTCAAAACCAACTGCAATTCGTCAATGTCTTTGAGGTTAAAGCGCCAATTTCTGCCGACCCGGAACGCCGGCAATTCATTCCTTTCTATCAGGCGATAAATGGTTGAGGTATGAACTCGGAGATAACGAGCGAGTTCTGCGACCGTTAAGGTCGGCCCCAAGATGGCCAAGTGGTTTTTTGCCGGATTGCCGTCCACTCCGGTCGTCCCACGTCATCGCTTATCCCGAAATCAAGAGGTAAGCGCTCACCCGAGAGTAGCGCCGAAACGGCCACGAAGGCTGCGCAATACGTGGACATTCATTCGCTTTTTCCGGAAATGCTCACAGAACGGAACGGTGCTTCGGTTAAAATTAGCTACGCGTAATGCACTTGACCACATATATTGAGGCTACTTAGAGCCACCTCATGTTGTTTCCAGTTCTACTCACTTGGTTGAGACTGAGTAGCGCAGCATTGCTACTGCAATGGTCTAGAGCGCAGGCGAATCGTTATTTCTGATTTCAAGCGAACTGGTCATTGCCACGTGAAACTCGGACTGAGCATAAGAAAACGCTTAATGCTGTTGGTCGGACTTATGATTTCGGCCTGCAGCCAGCAGGCCGTTACGAGCACAACTTCGGTTCATCCACCGCTCGACCCGGCGCCTTACATCATCGGAGTCAACGACGTTTTGGAAGTAGTCGTTTGGAGGCAGCCGCAATTAAGTGGAAAGATTACAGTCGAAGAAGATGGCAGCATTGCGGTCCCGCTCGCCGGGCGTGTACCGGCAGCAGGAGTTAGTTGTCAAACCCTCGAGAAGACCCTGTATGCCAAGCTGGTGCCTTTTATCCATGATCCGCGCGTGACTGTCAGAGTGTCCGATCCTCGCAGCAAAGTCTTCTATGTAATTGGCGAAGTCAAGAAGCCCGGCGTCATGCGGCTGGTATCCGGTGAAGTGTTGTCGCAGGGGCTGGCGGAGGCCGGAGGCTTTACTGATTTCGCCAACCGGCGGGCGATTAAAATCGTCAGGCGCGGGCCCACGGAAGATGTAAAGATAACGATCAACTACGACAGGATCGAAAAAGGTGACCTGGCTGCCGACATTCCGTTGCAGCCCGGCGATACGATTACGGTACCCTGATGGATCAGACTGACTCGACCAACCTGGCGCCTTATGTCGATATTATCTATCGCTATCGAGCGGATCAAAGCCGGCATTTCTCCCTCGCTCCATATATCGACATCGCTTATCGCCACCGGCTAAGCTCGGTGTGCGTTTTGGCGGTTGGCACTGCACTCACCTTGGCCACTGTCTTGTTACTTCCCAGCGTCTTTCGATCGTCTACGCTCGTAATGATTCAGCCCCAGGAGGTTCCCTCGGTCTACGTATCAGCGCCGGTCACCGGCCACATCCGCGATCGGTTGAAAGCACTGAGCGAAATCGTCCTGAGCCGCACACGCCTTGAGCAAATAATCGGGCAGTTTGGACTGTACAAGACGCGTCGCAGCCGAGGAGCTTCGATTGAAGAGATTGTGGAATACATGCGGCGGCATATCCATATCGACGTTACGGAAGATCCCAACAACACCCCCGAGAAACGCACGCCTTCGTTCACTCTTTCCTTCGAATACTACGATCCGGTTACCGCGCAACGAGTGACGCAGGAGTTGGCCAACCTGTTCATCGACGAGGATCTGAGGCAGCGGGGGCGACAGGCTGCAGCGACCACCGCGTTCCTCAACGAGCAGCTCGCCAAAGCGAGCGCCGCCCTGGAACAAAAAGGGCGCGAGATCAAACTCTTTAAGGACCGCTATCAGGGCAGTCTGCCGCAGGATCTAGAAATCAACCTGAAGATGCTCGGCGACCTTCAAATTCAGTATCAAAAGGACAACGAGGCCTTGGTCGCATTGCAGCAACGCCACGCACTACTGCAGCGAGATCTCGCCCGCGCGCAGGAGGACCAACTAGCGGTTATTTCGGCCAGCGGACAGCGAAGCTCCGCCTCCCCGGAGGCGGCTCTGATTTTGAAGGAAACCGAACTGGCCGAGCTCCAGGCCCGCGACACAGAGGCACATCCGGACGTGCTCCGACTAAAAGCGGAGATCGCCAGACTCGAATCGCTGATCAAAAGCCGCGCCACCGGGGAAAAAGTTGCGAGCCGCTCACCAATGGAAGAGGAGTTAAGCAAGGAAATCGACAGCACCGAGGTCGATGAGCGGCGCCTGGAGACCGAGCTGCCAGGTCTCAAACAAAAAATCGATGACTACCAGCGCAGGATCACCCAGACGCCAGCTCACGAACAGCAATTCGCTGCTTTGACCCGCGACTATAACGGACTTGACGCTGATTACCATAAACTGCTCGACAAGAAGCTGGAGGCGCAAATTTCACAAAATCTCGAGCAGCACGAGGAAGGCGAGCGTTTTCAAGTGCTCGATCCCGCCAATCTGCCACTCGAGCCCGAGGCACCCGATCGTGAGGCATTAGCGATCGGGGGATTGCTGTTGACATTGGGATTTGCTGTCGGTTTGCCCTTTGCTCTGTACTTCACTGATAGCTCATATAAAGATCCCGACGAGCTGAGGCGAGAGTTGGCCGTCGCCGCAGTTACCGCAGTTCCGGACTTGCCGGAACTAGAGCCAGGCAGTTCTCGTCGCTATCCGCTTTATCGCTCGCTAGCGATCTCCTGTGCGACTTTCCTGCTGGGGGCCGGAGCTCTGTGGATTTACGCCGGGTCGTTGTAGATAGAGGCAGGCCAGCCTGACCGCTCTACTGGCGAAAAGCACAACCACGCGTCGGGCAACGCCGAAATTAACTACGAAAAAGAGTCAACTGCGGTGGGGATATACGAAGCCTACTACGACTGTCGCTCGGAGCCTTTTAGTTTAAGTCCCGACCCTCGGTTCCTTTACCTGTCTCCAACTCATCGCGAAGCTTTGGCGCAGTTACGCTATGTAGTCGAAATGCGGAAAGGGTTCGCGGTGCTTACGGGAGAGGTCGGCCTGGGTAAGACCATTTTGCTCCGCACCTTGCTGCAGCAAGTGCGCGCCCAGGTACGGACGGCTTACATGTCGAAGCCGCCGCGATCGGTATCCGAGCTGTACGCGGCAATCGGGCAGGATTGGGGATTGAGCCTGGACAGCGGCGAGAGCCCCATTTTCCGACTCAATGTCGCTTTGCTAGAGACTTACCGCGCTGGAGGCACCTTCGTTTTGGTATTTGATGAGGCCCAGCAGTTACCTATCGAAGTCCTCGAGGAGATCCGTCTGATATCTAATCTCGAAGCGCCCGATGCCAAGTTGGTTCAGGTGATTCTGGCGGGACAGCCGGAATTGGAGACGTTGCTTGAGAAGCCAGAGCTACGAGCCCTGCGCCAACGGGTGGTAATGTGGCACACTCTGACCGCGCTCAGTCTAGAGGATACGGTGCAGTACATTTCCAGTCGGGTTAGGATTGCAGGCGCCCGACGGTCGCCTTTTACGCTCGAAGCTTGCCGCGCGGTCCATCGACTATCGCGTGGGGTGCCGCGTCTTATAAATCTGATATGCGACAAGGCGATGTTATTGAGTTATGCTTCCGACAGTCCGCGTGTGGATCGGCGGTGCGTGGAGTCCATCGCCGAGGAACTGCGCCTTACGGCGCCACCTTCCGCCAGGTTTTTCCGCAAAACCAAGCTGAGCACCACGCGGTGGGGAATCGTATCGCGCGGTGAGGCTTTGAAAAAAAAATTAGCGGTTGCTTGCATAACTCTCTTCCTGGTATTGCTTACCGCCGCCTGTCTCGTCGCCTCACGTCATTATTTCACGAACAGAAAAAGTCACCGGTTGTTTTCTCCGGACGCAGATACGAGGGCTCACGATTTAACGTTTTCCCCGGTAAAAAGATGGGCTCTTGTACCTAATCGAGTGGAAACTTATCAGGCATAGGACTTGGTGCCGGGTCATGAGCAGAGTCTACGAAGCTCTAAAAAAAGCCCAGCGAGAGGGGCTGTGGTTCAACGACACCAGTCAAACCCATGGCGACGCTGATACTCTGGAGATTCCCTCACTCGATCGGGACTGTGCGGTAGCCTGTGAGCAAGCCACGCTACACTCATCGGGCACGTCAACGAAGGGCGCTGAACAGTCTAACCAACCTCCCGGCGTGGTGGGCGTGCAGGATTCAACGAGACGCGATGGCCGAGATTTCACAATTGAGACAGAACTGCCAGAGGAGGCAGTCCCGTATCCGAGTGTGCTCTCGTTTGGGACGAAATTTCTCAGCCGCATAAACGACTGGTGGCGACTCTGGCTAAGCGACGCCAGCACTGCCACCGGTCCTCGCCTGATCATCCATCAAGAGTTGCTTGCTCGGGCGGCAGAGCAGTTTCAGGTGCTGCGCGCGAACGTCGAAAGCTGGGTGCTTGAACACAATCAGCATCTCCTTCTGGTGACCAGCGCTTTACCTGGCGAGGGCAAAAGCTTTGTCGCCCTCAACCTGGCGGTTGCTCTGTCGCACGCTGGCTGGAACGTGTTGTTGGTGGATGCTGACTTGCGTGCCCCCTCTCTACACATACCTTTCAATCTCGTCCCCTTGGGAGGTTTGCTGCCGTACTTGGAGGGTCGACAGGAATTTTCCGAAAGCATCACCCTGACACCCCAGCCTGGCCTTAAGCTGATGGCGGCCGCGGGCGTGACTTCATTGGGTTCAGAACTTTTGGGCGGTCCGCGAATGCGAGCCTTAATAGAGCAGATACGCGGTCTCGAACCAGTGCCGATTGTTTTGTTTGACTCCCCGGCAACGGCAGTTGGTACCGAGGTTCAATTGCTCAGCAGGCTGGTAGATGGAGCGCTGCTTGTGGTTTCCGCAAATGCGACTCCGCGCGCAGCGGTGACCAAGGCTCTGGAGTTTATTAAAGGCGTACCAATGGTAACCGCGGTCTTGAATCGATTTGAGACCTCGTACTCAACCTTGCGACATCAGCGCCATTACGCGAAACGCAATGTAGACGAGCAAGCATGAGGGGACGAAACAGTTGCTTGTTCGACTGTGCCTGGAGTCGAAGGAGCCTCGGAAGGCATTTTTATGAATCCCACCACCGGTTCGATGCCTTCGAAACTGATGCTGCTGCCCGCGGTAGTGGCTTTTACGGTGCTCAGTTCACCGCTGTTTGCCGCTGACAAACTCGAAATCTGGCCTGGCGTAAGCCTGGCAGGCGAGCTTGCCGATAACCTGCAGCAGACGTCGGCTACTGGCTCCGATGCGATTGGTTTCTTCGGGATTGGCGCCACGGCGATGATGAATGCTCCGGACAGACGATTCAGTCTTGATTACAGCACCGATGCCCAGGTCTATGCGCGCAATTCCGGCTTGGATCAGCTGTTCGAGGACCAATATGTCGGAGTTCACGATTATGAGCGACTGAACGCGCTGACAGAGGTTTCGTTGAATGACACGTTCATAAACGGTCAGTCGACCTTTGGCGAGACGTTGATCGGCAATTCGGCTGCGTCACCACTGCTGAGTCAGGCGTTGCTCCAGAACAGCTTTCTCACGAACGCGTTCAACCTGGAGATTAGCCACGAATTTGGCGAGCGATTCTTGAGCTCGATAAGTGTACATCAGACCTACTTCTCGACCGGCAATGGCCAAACTTCAGAATCTTTTGACCAGGGCGGGAACTTGACACTTTACTACCGTTTATACCCGCGCGTTTTGGTCGGGCCCGAATTTGACCTTAGCGATTTTCGCTTTTCCAACCAGCCACGCGCCGATTCGATCCAACCATCGCTTCGCGTTAACTTTAACTTGAGTGCAGAGTTAATTGCTTCCGTGCGTGTCGGACCAATGCTTCTGACATCACCGTCAGGAAGCCTCTTAGAGGTGGGCTACGCGGTAAGCGTCTCTTACCGGTCACCGCGCTGGTTACTTAGTTTGTTCAGCAGTCGGGCGCCGAGCATCAGCGGCGGGGTTTCAGGCATCGCAATCAGTCAGTATGAGGGGATTTCCGCCCAATATCTGCTAAGCCGCTGGACGAGTGTCTATGTGAATTCGAGCTTCTATCAGCTCTCGCAAAGCGCGGACAATGGCTACAGCATTGCCTACAGTGCTGGAGTTACTCGGCGATTGACCAGGAGCGTTTCGATTTTCGGAACTTTTATAAGATTTGAGACGAACTCGCCGGGCTCGTCAAACGCCGTAACGGATATGCTAATGATGGGCATTAAATTCTCTCCTCAGTGCTGGATCTTGACCTTTTGAGCACAGTGTCCGCCTTGCTCTTCGCTGAGGTCCAGAACCAGAGTTACCGATGCCCGTCAATTGGTGAGCCGGCGAGCGCCAGTTAAGTGTAGCCTGAGCGGGGTTGGGTCAGTTCCTTAGCCGTTGAGAAACGAGGCTGCAGGATCGGGTAGCCGCTACACTCAAATTGGTAGGCGTAAGAGTTGTCGAATCGCTCGCACGATCATTAGGTAATCGAGGTCGCCGCGTAGCATACCCTCAAACAGAGGACTGGTTTCCGGTGCGACTCCCATTCGGGGAATGCGGAAGGGTTTAACGTTATCCGGAACGATGCTATGTCGGACGGTGACGGCAGTCTTGTACCCAGCTTCCCTGACCCAGCGAGCGTTATCGCTGTTAAAAAACCCGTAAGGATAGGCGAAATGCTCGCATGCTCCACCGATCTTGCGCGATATGATGTCCTTGGACGAGATAAGCTCGTGCATCGCCGCCTCGTAGCTCAGCTGCCTCATATCAAAGTGATGGCAGAGATGGGAGCCGATAATAACGCCATTTTGGCTCATCTCTACAGTCTGGGACCATGTGAGCGTTGGCTCGTGCGGAAAGAAACCCTCGATGTGATCCCGCGCGGCATTCCGATCGAGTGCGGCAACAGTCACATAGAGTAAGGCGGGAAAGGAATAGCGGCGAAGAATGGGATAGGCGTACTCGTAAACGCCGGCATAGCCGTCATCAAACGTTATGGCACAGGTTAGAGGTGAGGCCGTCTTCGGATAACTCCGGTTTGCAATTTCATCCAGCGCAACAACCTGGGCGTGAGCCTCGAGATAGGCCATTTGTTGTGCGAATTCTTCGGGCTTTACAGCGTAGGTCGAATGGCCCACGGCGTGGTACATCAGAACTATTACGCGGCGCTTGCGGCGCCGGGCGGAGAGTCTGCTAACGGCGCGCAACACACTGCGAATTGCGCGTCTTTGGTAAGTGAGGGTCATCGGACAAAAACTTGTAGTACGGCTCTACGCTGCTCTTATATCGCGAGGTTTAAAGTGATGCGAACCGGAGGTGGCGATTCCAGGCCTCTTCGCTGGCACGCGCCAGCTCCAGGCGTTGCAACTTCTGCGAACTCGCCGCAGTACCGAGGAAATTGCTGACGGTTCGAGTAATTTCCGGACCCGGTGGGCTCTCCAACGATATCTCGTGCCAGAAGAATTCCAATAGACAGCCACTTGCATAAATCGCGTTAGCTAATGAGCCAGCGCGAAGCGCGGCCTTTAGAAGGGACTTAATCCCCTTGGCCGTCTCGCCGCGGCGCACTCCGCGCAACATGAGTCTCGTCCAATCCCGCGCCCGTTGACCGAATGTTTCGATGCGGCGCAAGCGCTCGGGCACAAGATGCCAGTCTGATTGATGCGTTTCGGCACCGAGCATTCGTCCGGTTGCCCAAAACCAGATACGGCAGGCGGCGCGCGCGACTTCGTCGAAGCGTTCGTCAACGCTTTCTCCTGTTGGCGGAGTCTGTCCGAGCTTGAGGGCCATCGCCTGACGAAGCCGGTCGATTAGCAGTGTCTGGAACGGGCTGTCGAAGAGATGAGGCCGAGATCCGAACAGTGACTCAATCTCAGCTTGACGTTCACGATAAGTGCTTCGATAGCAACCCAGGAACACCGAAAGGGAGGTCGCGAGTTCAATCCAGAATTTGCCAATTGCGTATTCGGCGGCGGTAACCGTCTGATGTGAAATGTCGTGTTTAGCCCGTGCAGTTAGTTGTTCGATGATGCGATTGTTGAGCAGACGTAGTCCATCCTCTTGCGGAATGTCGCGTTGTCCATTCCTCCACCAGGAGGGGAGCGGAAGGGCTGAGGGTTGACCCCACAAGAGCTTGCCATGCTCCAACAATTCTCGATTGAAGATCGACGGGCGTAGTCGGCTCAGTTGCTGCGCAGGCATGCAGGTCAAACCAACCTCGAGGCCTCGCCCTTGCTTTCTCAGCTCAAAATTGAGTGCATTGCGAACGCGGCAAAGCTCACTATCAATTCGCTTGATGGCGGTCTTCCGATCCTGAGTGAGCAACAGGCACTCGATATTGCCCAGCCAGCGAGTGCCGCCGGCGCTATCGGCTATTAGGGTTCCCTCGCCTCGTGCGACACTCCCCGTCAGGATCATGCCCACCAGCGGAAATTCTTTCATTGCATCGCGAACAGAATCGGACACGTATGTCAGGTCACGAGCCGCGTCGGCCTGAAAAGTCGGATCGGCACATAACGGAAAGCAGCCCGGAGGTTGTAGTTGAAACATCAGATTCCGCTCTCCCAGTGCGGGAACCGCTGGTTCAAAGTTGCTGAGTGATGAGTTGGGTTACGTCCATGCATTGGTTCGGGATTCGCCAAAAATCGATCAACTTGAACCCTCACGCTGCTGTGGAACCGGAGAATGAAATCCATCTGAAATACCTTGCGAAGCCACTTCGCGAATCCCGACACGCTGGCATCTTACATCCGAAGGTTTCGATGAGCCCGGCGGATCTCAGGGAGATGGCTAGGACGACAGGCGCCATTTGCCCCGAGCCGGGCGTCGATTCCGTGCTTGAAGTCGCTGTTTCCTCTCATGGAGAAGCTCACGATACAGTGTCACAGTACGCGCCGTCTGCAAACGAACGTCAAAGTGCTGCTCAACAAAGCGGCGGCCGTTCATTCCCAGGTAAGTTCCTAGGTTGGGGTTGCCGAGGACTCGGTCGATTGCTTGAGCCAGGGCAGCTGGGTCATTGGGTGGAACCAGCAGCCCAGTCTGGCCGTCTATGACTATTTCGGGAATGCCTCCGACTCTTGTCGCAATTAGCGGACGGGCGCTTGCGAGTGCCTCCACCGCGGCCAGAGGTAAGCCTTCTGAGATTGACGGTAATACGACCAAGTCGCTGGCAGCCAAAAGCCTCGACAAGTCGGACCGATAACCCAGGAAACGTACACGTGCAGCGAGTCCCAACCTGTTCGATAGTGCCTTCAAAGGATCTTCGAGCGGGCCCACTCCTGCAAACATCGCCATCAAGCGCGGTTGGCGAGACCTAAGGATGTTGAGAGCTTCGAGCAGAAGAGCATGGCCCTTTTCAATCGACAGCCTCCCAAGGAGAAGCATGGCATGCGCGCTCTCTAAACTCAGCTCCGCGCGTGCGCTCACACGGTCGGCGAAGCTCGGGGGTGCCAGTGAAGTCAAATCCCGACCATTATGAATGACTACTATCTTGTTGGAAGGAATTCCTTTGGTTGCGGACAGAAACTGCGCCGTTGCGTGTGATACTGCAATATATTTATCGACAAAACGACTGGATTGGCGGTCCAGCCAAAAGCTGCCCTTAAGTCGTTTGCCCTCGCGCCAAAACTCACGGCCGTGATTGGTTTCAACAATGGCTGGGCTCTCCGACAGGAACGAAGCGGGAATGCTACATAGCGTACCGAAGACCGAATGGCAGTGGACGAGATCAATTTGTTCTTTTTTGAGAATCCTAGCAAGCTCAGTGACAAGTCGCGGCCAGTATACTGTGGACGCCTGGAGGCCGATGGTTTCAACTTCAGAATGAACCAAGTCCGGCTTGATTTCCTGCAATAGCTGTGTCGGCAAAGCTAGGTATGGTCTATAGCCATGACTTGGGAGAGCTCGCAGAAGCGCTAGCGTGTGCTCTTCAGCGCCGCCACGAAACGAAGCGAGGACGAGGTGCAAAATTCGCGGGCGCCGCGGGGATTGCCGTTGTGTATCAGCGCTGACAAACGTGGCGTCGGGCGCGACGAGCGCTGGCGACGCGCTGGCAACCTCACCACCGAAAATCATCCCTTTCTCGATAACCGGGCAGAAATCCTGGTGAATCAAAAACCGCTAACGCATTCGGGCGGTCTAGTCTCTAATCTTGAATATAGCAATGTAATAGATCTTGCTCGCATGTTCTCTTTTTTGGGTGTTTTCATCCTGGACTCATTATGAGCAAGACTAAGTTCACTGACAGCGGCTTTGTAGCGAGATTGCGCGTGTTATCTGCTTGTTTTGACCGCAGACGCAATTTGCCAGTTCAGATTTTGCCGATAGTCAAAATTTGATTGGAATAGCGAATCTAGCCATCTTAGCGATGCGCAAGCAAATCGACGCTTCAGTTAGACGCTGAGAAATAGCTGCTGTAGTCGGAGTTGTTGATAGTTTTTGAGTTAAGCGTTTGACTCGGGCTTAATTGACGTCTTCAATAGCGCCGCGGTGCTAATTGGATGCTCGTCGTAAAGCTTCGCTACGAAGCGCAAGCAGGTTCAGCTTTTATCTTAGGGCTGGGGAGGAGCCCGCGGAATATGATGGCTAGTGTTGAATACTGGCCTCGACAGCGAGACCAAGCATATTCCGAATGCCAGATTGCGGCTCGCGGCTGGGTAGTAGCGAGTATTCACACCTTCGGCGGCCGCGGATCGCCCGCCTGATCCTTTGCCATTTCAAAATAAGACATCCGCAAAAAGATCGTTAACCTCGAAGCGGGGCCCGGTACGGTGTTTCGGCAGCCGAGGAAGCTCGGGCCTGGTTGCTTGAGCAAACCCAGGCAGAGCGTTTTTCGGTCATTCCTCCGGATTGGGGTGAAAACGGTTCTCAAGTGACGGCTGGCTACCGCCCAGCCACGAAATGGCTACACCGCCAAACTTTTGGCGGTGCCAAAACTTGAGCGGTCGGCGAGCCATCTCACCACGATCGCACCCAAGCGTGTGATATTCGGCGGTAGCTGTCACGAGCTCCCTCGTAAGTTTCCCTGCCAATACCAAGGCTTCGGCCGGCGCGCACGCAGCGAGCTGTAAGAGAGCGGTATCGGAATTGCGTTGCCTCGGGCGGAGCGCCCAGCCCACACCCTTCCTCCGCTAATGGTACTCAGCGCACACGATTCTTGTGCTTTGGGGGAACTGCCGAATCTGCGGGCATTCAGAAGAGAGTCTCCAAAGAGTCGCGAATAAACCGACTCGAAGACGGCCAAAAGGGGGGTCATTATGCCAAAGACAGCAGACAAGACACTTTATTTTTATCGCGTTGTCGTTATCGTTTCGGCTGCTTCGTTACTCTCTATCTTTTGCTGGCCCAACCATGCGGAAGCGCATCGCCGCCGCAGGCCAAGTCCCACACCTTCGCAGACGCCGACCCCTACTCCGACTCCGACGCCAACGAAAAGTCCGACTCCCAGTCCGACCGCAAGCCCGAGTACGACGCCAACGGCTTCACCGAGCCCGACACCGAGTCCAACCGCAACTCCATTGGTCACCAGTGACTCCAATCTGACTCTTGGCACTCCGGCGTCCGTGTCGCAAACAAACGCAGCCAGCGGCAACATTGCGATCGTAGTTGCCAAGTCAAATCCCGGTGACCAGTTGTGGGAACTAGATCCCTCGGCATGGGGCGTGACGAGCGGTAATGGCTCGAGCAAGATGTCGTATTCGGGCGCGGGTGCGATCACAACAACGGTAAACTTCAGCGGTCTGAACACCACGGCAGTCAACGGTTATCCGTTCATCTTTTATGGTGGCGATCAGTGGGGCGACCAGATAGGTGGCCAACCTCCCCAATTTCCCGCGCAGTTGAGTGCGATGAAGTCGCTTATGATGGATGTTAATTACTCGCTCTCGTTGACCCAAGCCCCCGGAAACCTGGACATTGCCGACGACGAGTGGCTTATCCCGACGCAAGGTTACACTGGGGGAAGTGGCGGAGCCCTGGAAGTATTCGTTGCATGGTATTTTAATTTTGCCTATGGGCCAGCCGGCAGCTTCGTCAAAGTGTTCACCGAGCCTGTGACCCTGAATGGCACTGCGACCAGTATGAACTTTTACGAATACTCGACCGGCAGTGGTCCAGGCAACTTTATAGCCTTCTATCCGGAGTCGAATATTGCCTCGGGCGATATACGTTACAATTTGCTCGATTTTCTCAATGAAGCAGCTATTACGGCGGGATTGAATTCGAGCTGGTGGCTAGCTGGTATCGAGTTCGGGAGTGAGTTCGGCGACGCTTCGTCGGTCAACTACAGCTTGACCGTTACCAAGCTGCAAATTGCGCAGATGGTCAACTGACGTCGGGTTCAGTAGCCGAGATAAGGTTTAACAGGTAACTTGGTAAGTTTCCATTTGGGTGAAAATTTGACGCGATTTAATTGCACTACGACCAAGATCAGAGCTGCGCCAATCAAAAAAGATCGGCATATCCGTTAACGGCCGCTGCTATAGGCGCTTTAGGGTTGCACGTAATGCTCCAGCGTGAGGCTGATTTTGCGGGAGCAAATCAGCCGATCGCCTGACCCCCAATAGGGTTGGTAGCGAGATGCAAGGGCGGGAATAGTGTCAAATTCAATGCAGCAGCGAGCTGCTGGGCAAGTGCGGACTGCGACTCCCTGTAGTTAAGTGCTATTAGCTGTGATTCAGCTGACAAGCCTGGAGTTCAGCGGTGGTTTCGACTGAGGCTTGCTTCGTTGGCGATAACTCAACTGTTACGTCTTCGAATGTACGCATCATTAGCTTGAATCACAAGGAATGGCACGAGGTGTGGCTCTCTCGCGTGTCAGTGCTGCCCGGCTACGTGGCCGCATGGTCGCGATTTTCATCAAATCAAAGTGCCACAAGATCCTTGGCGTTCGACGTGAAATGGGCGGTCACATTGTTCCGTGCAAGCAGGCAATTCGCCGCCGTCTATACGACCTGCGAGCGGGCGAGCTGGATTTTCGCGCTGATGCAGAGCTTAATCCCGGGAAGAGCAAAAATTCATCTGCAAGCTGATTTGCAATGGACCCCAGCTGACGAACGGCCCAGGCAGTCACTCAAGCGGGCTCTTTTTCGGCTCGGACAGAGATCGATCTCTGATATAATCGTGTACTCACGTTCGCAGGCAGAGCGCTACGCGCGTTACTTCCCGTTTGCCGCCGCGAAGTTCAACCCGATCCCCTATCACAGCACGCTGTTTGGCCGGCCGGTTCAACCTGGTGACGGCGACTACATCTTTGCCGGCGGTGACACAGGGCGTGACTACCGGACTTTGATCGAGGCCGCGCGACGATTAAAGTACAAAACGATCATCGCCGTGCTGCATCGTGACCATTTTTCGGGAGTTGACATCCCTGCGAACGTGAGTATAGCGAGTTATCCCAAACCGCGGTTTTTGCAGCTGATGGCGAACGCCGCGGTCGTTATCGTTCCTCTCCGCAAAACCCTCCTGCATTCCGGGGGGCATCAAACCTACTTGAACGCAATGGCGCTGGGTAAAGCGGTAATAGTGGCTGACGACAATGGAGCAGATGAATATATAAGCAATGGTGTTTCAGGGATGATCGTGGAACCAGGCGATGTTGACGCGATGACTGACGCCATCGCATCGCTGTTGGACCACCCGGCGCTGCGCAGGGAAATGGGGGTGAGGGCCAAAGAAACAGCAGCTCGCTACACACCGGAGCTCTTTTTTCGGCGCATATTCGATTTAGCCGATCAACGCTGCAGGGCGGCGAATTTTGGCCGCCTTTGATCATTGGTGCGCACCGCTGCTAACCATTGGCGCCGTTCCGGAAAAACCACGAATTAGGATTTCACAAAGCTGGAGATGCTCGAGGATTCGTTTTCGGATTGTACCACTGGACTCTCTAAGCGGGGAGCCATGACTTACTGGGTGGCTCGATGCCAGAGAATCGCAGCGGCACCTGTGGTGCGTTGTACCGGGCCTTATTGGGTGAGAACGCAACCAGCATTTGCTTTACCGGTCAGCCGCGCCTAGCAGGTGGGACTTCAGCAATGCAGGCTGGATCTACCACCTTTTTACCTTCATCTTCGATCAACGTTTCACCACAAGGACTGGGGCGCTTCATCACTTTATGCCCCGAGGTGCTCTTTCGGATAAACTATCAGCAGCTGCGCTGGGCGGCTTCGTGAGAGGGTACTAACGCAGCCTGCCACGTACCTTAGCGTGGCACAGCCGAAGGCGAGGCGAGGGGCCGAAGTAGCCGGTGCTTATTCTAGGGTGTGCTGGCCGTTACAAGTCTCG
Organism: Pseudomonadota bacterium; assembly: GCA_021323945.1. GTDB lineage: Bacteria > Desulfobacterota > Binatia > Binatales > Binataceae > JAMXLL01. Next base: position 307,279 of record JAJPKA010000018.1, read on the forward strand.
CGTGCACGGCGAATACCAAGTAACAAAGCGGACACGGGCTGGAGCGACCGGCGTTTCAGGCAACTCAATGCAACAGCTAGCCCGAAACCAACGTTCAACCATAGGAAGCGCAGCCGATTTGGTACACCGTTACGCCAATTTCGCCGGTACAGGTAGTAAGACGACTGCGCTTGCCACCAAAGCCAGTGCTCGTTAGCACGTCCCTTGGGGCTGCGCTTGTGAATCAGCCGAGCCCGGGGCGCCACGACGATCATTCGCGGGCCAATCCGCGCGGCGAAATCCACATCCTCGGCTAGCGAATAACCGCTGAGAGTCCGATCGAACCGCAGAGTCCGAACCGCCTCCGCGCGAAAGGCCATAGCCGCACCAGTAAGCTTGCAGACGCGAATCGGCGCCGAGTCGTGCAGTCGCTCGGCGGCCCAGTAGATTGGCTGGCGCTCGTCATAAAAAGGGCCTAGCGCGAAAAGGCGGCTCCAAAGCCGAAACGGCCACGGTGGTGGCGCATAATTTGTTATGATTCCCCCTACAGCGGCGACCTCGGGGAGTTCGCGGAAAACCGCAGTGATTTCTGCGACGAAAGTGTTTTCAAGCTCAACGTCGTCGTCGAGGAAAAGCCAGATGTCGCCCGTCGCTATTTCCATCGAGCGATTGCGAGCTGCGGTGAGTCCGGAGATCGAGGTATCAAGCACATATTTGAGACGAACCGAAGTTCGGACAGTCTCAGGCGCTGCGTCGAACACGTTCATAACCAGGGATCGCCCCGTGTCGTTCGCGCTCTGATCGATGATGACAATCTCGGCCGGCAAAATAGTTTGGTTTAGCAAGTCGCGTGCAACGGTCACCAGATCGTCGGGCCGGTTCTTGGTGGGAATGATCGCGGACAAAGTCAAACTCTCGCTCTTAACCGGTGCCTCGGGTTCACGCCCGCTGTTCGGCTTCATCTCGCTTCCCTCACAGGACTGAAGGGACATTTTCACCTTAGCTCCGCAGCGCAGCGAGCAGAGTAGTCACTTCTACATCTGGCACGGGTTCAAGTTCGGCTGACAAGTCCCAGTTCGCTCAAGCCTTCGGCGCGGTAAAAAGTTACTCACCAGAAATTCCAGCTCCGGGATGCTATAATCGGCGACCCACAAAAAAGCCCCGACTGCCGCCACCCAGACAGTAACGGCGGCGACGGGACTGACCGGCATCCACCACAGGGCCAGAGCTCCAACGACAAACAGCACCGCGGCAGCTCGGAGCCAGAGCCCGCTCACCGAGGGTGCAAAGCCCGCCACTTTGAGACCAATGATCATGAGCGCCCAGTTGGAAACAAGGAGGGCAAGGCCGGCGGCGCAAACGGCGCCTAGGAGATGCCATCTGGGCCAAGTTGCGAAAAACAGTGCGGCGAAGAGGGCCGTGCCGAGCAGCGACGTGCCGATCGCGAGTCGCTGGCGGCCAATACCGCATAGCAATGTACCTCCATGAATTCCTGGACTTCCAATTGCCTGAAACGCGGTCATGAGCACAATTAAGCTTGCGAACGGCCGATACTTGGGTCCCATCACTTCTGTGGCCGGTACGGCCAGCAATATAAGTGCGCAACCCGCGGCAACCGTGATCGGAAACAGGAGACGCATGTGCATCATGAAGACTTGTCCCGCGCCCCGACTGTTGCGGACCGAGACCATGTTGGTCAGCGAGGGTAGTAGCGTATCCATGAACAGATTGCTGACCAAGGGTACGGTGGTTGCCACCGCCGTGATCGCCACATAGCTTCCCAGTAGCGCAAGCCCGCCGAAATTGAGGAGCAGGACGTAATCGAGCCGACCAGACAAAAAGCGGATCGCCCCTACCATTTGGGTGTCGATAGCGTACCACCAGAACTCTTCGGGAAGATAAAAGCGCAGGTGAGGGCGCCCACACAGTTGAAATAGGCGGCGCGCTCCAGATAGCGCGAGCAGGCCGCTAGTAGCCACGTAAACAGTCCAGACCACCGCTGTAGGGTGACCGGAGAGCAACTCACGTGCAAACACAAAAAGTACTACATACGCCACCATCGAAATAACGGTCAAAAGCTTTGCCAAAGTCTGGGCGAGACGCATTTCAAGCATGCCCTTGAGCGCTGCGACGACAACATAGAAGGCGATGGGCAGAGGCGCCAAACATAACAGGAAAAAATTGCTGCGGCTGCTCCTCCCGTGACCGAGCACAAGGTCTAGGGCTCTCGGGCAAAGCCACGCGAACAATAACCAGCCGCCGACAATGCAAAAGACAATAGTGAGGTATGAGACGAGGAAGGAAGCGCGATCGACAGGAGCGCATTCAGGAATGAACCTGATGACTACCGTGTCACCGCCGAAATAAAGCAGCGCGATAATAAGGCCGATGTATACGCTCAACAAGCCGTAAGTGCCAACGGTTTCGGGGCTGACTCGCGCAAGTATCAAATTGATAACCGCACTGCACGGTACTGCGAGAACTGACAGCCATACTGACCAGCGCATGCCCGAAAGAACGCGCTCCCGGTGGTGAACTGGCACGTCCCTCAGCAAGATGGCCTTGCAATTGTCGCTCTTGAGTTTGGCTGCAGTTTCGCGGGTATTAGCGATCATGCAACTCATTCCGTCCTGGTCGATTGGTCTCGGCCACCTTCGCGGCAGGCTCGAGCTCCGCAAACGCCGCTTTCAGGCACGCGGAAACGAAGAGTCGCGGCATTCTTCGCGGAAAGTAGACCCGCTACAGGAAAAGCTCAGCCCCATGAGATCAGTCAGCCGACAGGTCTCGAATGGCTCTTGCTAAGCAAAGCTTGTTGGGATTCACGATCCTATCTCCGGTTAATTGCACTTGTTCTTGCCACTCGCGGGTGGCGCCCTAGTGACGTGGACGATGGTAGTTGCGGAGCGCTGGAAACTGATCGAGGATTCGCGCCCTGTGGGTTCAATACCATGGAAGAAGAATTGCGCTTCTTTCTTAGAGTGACTGGTGGAGATGAAGCTGAAATTGAAACGTTTCCGCTGGCCGCCATGGCCTGAACTGAACGATTGACGACTTGTTTCCTCGCGCCAGCGACATCCGTCTCTGCGATCTCGCGAAGGCTGTGGGAAAGGAAGAGCAGAATCCAAAAGGGCAGTTCTTCAGCAGTGATACTCAAAGCGGCCACGCTGATACCAGCTAATGACACCTGCATGGCGGTTCCGAGTGAAGCGATCGCTGGTGCGGAGGCTTGCTGGGCAATTCTGAAGTTGCGCGCACCAACCGCCAGCATCGCGATAAACAGCGCCAGCCCGGGCAAACCGCACTCCGCGCCCAATTGTAGGAAAAGGTTGTGCGCGATATAGCTGCGGCCTGCGACTTCGGCGAGGTTCGGATTGTACTCGGGTGCGACGGCTTTAAATTGGCCCATGCCGACGCCAACTACGGGGTGACGCTCGATCATCAGCAGACCGGCTTTGATTAGCTCAAAGTGAATCCGCGCCGATTCCTCGTCGCCGTTACGGGCCGCGCCGTTGAATTTGATGCTGCGAAACCTCTGCGAGAGACTCGCGGGTCCATAGGCGGCTAACACTAACGAAGCCGCAGCGAGCATCAGGAGAGCGAGGAGTTTGCGCCGTGCGCTGAGAGCAGCCAAGAGAGCTACTACCCCTAGCGCAATAATTGCGGCGCGCGATTCGGTAAGTACCACTCCGCCCACAAGTAGCAACCCGCTGACCAATCCAGTCAGTCGCAACCAGGAGCTCTGTTCGTAACGCACCATCCAGAACGCCATCGGCGCACAGAGCAGCAGCATCAAGCCTTCATAATTCGTCTCGCCCTCAAGTCCCCATGCTCGAGCCTGGTGCTCTATGAAATGCTCTTTGTAGACCCATAAGCTACCGAAGGTGAAGGCCGCGACCAGAATGCGGACACTGTTGATCATGCGCCGTTGCGTCGTGACCATTGACCGAGTCGCTACGAGCAGCATGCCTCCGGAGATTAGTTGTCCGGCCTGGGGCCCCGGTACGGGCAAGCCGCTGCCGAAGGTTACGACAACCGGGATTAGCGCGAACAGAACAAAGAGTAACGGCAGTGAGCTTGGAAGCCTGGTGGCACTGCCTTTTGCTGTGGGCGCCAGGCAGGCAACAATCACCGTCGAGAGACCCAGCACCTTGACCGGAGTGATTATAAACGGTCCCGCCTCGAGGAGCACCTGGCCGACTCGGGGATCGGCGTGAAAGGGAGTCAGAAACAAGAGCAGGTAATAAAGCGCCACTTAGATCGCTCGCGCGCTCTCTGGCGCGTTCCCCGTCAGCTTGATCCATCTGGTTAAGCGCTCAAGATAAACTTCGACCAGACGCGCCCCAATGCTACTCCAGTCATAGGTTGACTTAACCAGTTCCCGCCCAGCAGTGGAAAGCTGTTGCCACCACCGAGGATTGCGACGCAAGGCAACCAGCTTCTGAAAAAATTCATCCGGGCCTTCCGCCAGAATCAGATGGATGTCAGGACGTACGCGTAGGCCCTCAGCCCCGAGTGACGTGGAGATCACTGGTACGCCGGCTGCCATCGCCTCAAGAATCTTAAGCCGGGTGCCGCCACCGACTCGCAACGGGACCACCGCCGCGAATGCTTCCTGATAGTAGGGGCGCACGTCATCCACCGTCCCAGTCACGGCAATTCCGGGCCGAAAGGCCAACTCCCGGATGCTGGCGGACGGGTTTCGACCGACTATGGTAAACACCAACTGGGGAAACGCGGCGTGAATTTTTGGCCAGGTCCCCGTCGCAAACTCATATACGGCGGAGACATTGGCTGAGTAATCCATCGCACCGACAAAAAGGAGCCGATTGCGTAGCGCTATCGAGTTTATGGCTTGGACACCTGTCCAGTGGTCGAACAAACTTAAGTCAACGCCGTTTTCCACGACCGCAACGCTCGCCTGCGGCCGTATGCTCAATAGCTGGTCGCTCTCACGTTGGCTGGTAACAATGTGGAAATGACAGCTCTCGAGCATTTCGGCCTCAATCCGTTTGAGTTGGCTGGCTGCCCGCTGCATATACAATCTGTGCAAAGGAGTTCTGGCGTGCGATGAATGTCTGGTTACCAGCTCGGACTCTATGTTGTGCCAGTCCAGGGCAACGAATGCACCATGTCCATAAGCCTCGACGATGGGCAAATAGGGCGACATCTCCACTCCCTCTAGTAAGACGGTGTGATAGTGAGTCGCCTCGAGTTCCTGCACCAGAGCCGCCGCCAGCTCAAAGGTGAAGTAATTCAGCAAATTGACCGGTGTCTTACCAAGGGCCCCGCGCGCTAACTTCCCGATGGTGTACGTTGTAGGTTTGGGAAACAGCTTGAGTTGGATGCCGTCATGCCGAAGGGTGGAAAGTGGTTGGCAGCGGTCGCTCAAACCGAGATGAGTTACCGACATTACCTGCGCCAGATGGCGGGCAATGTAGTAATTGCGAATATTCATACCCCCCGAAAGCTGGGCAATATCCGCGGAAGCAACTTGCAGCAGCTTCAATTCCACCGAGCGTTTCCTGTTTTGAGACAGCAACGTTGTTGTTTCTGAACTTGGCGACGCTCCCAAAACGCTATCGCCACAACTTCACCAGAGTCACCCAGCCGCTGGTTTGGCCAGACTCTGGTCCGGTTCTTTTTTGGCTCTGTTCTCCCATCACCGAAGCGAGAACTATTAACTCACGGCCGCCGCCAGACACGGATAAATGTCGGCTATTGTATTCAGCGGCAGTGGCGGCGTCCGATTGCTCAGAAAAATGGCGTCGGAGTTGGGATCTGACGGGTCATAACCATGCATCCCTGCAGGATTCCATCCACCGCCGTTGAAGTCGCTCCGGGTGAAGAGCCACCCTGGATTAAGCAGAAAGACCAGTTCCCCGTACCGGCGGTCCGGAAACAGTATGCCGAGGCTGTTTAGTTCAGCATCTGTCAATACGCGCCCGCAGGCAGTGGCCTTTAGTTCGGCGATGATCGCAGCGCGAGCAGCCGAGTCGAAGAACCAGTAACGCGCCATAGTTGAGTCGTAAACGGCGAGATATTGCTGAGGTATTTTGAACCCGAGCCGGGCGATGCGCCCTACCAAGTCATAGCTGGAATGCACGGGGGCCATGCCATGATCTGAAGCGACCGTCATCGTTGCATTGCGGTCGCGTTTTAAGGCACAAACAAAAATCTCGCGAAGTTCCCGTTCATACCAGGATAGACGCTGGCTAATTAGCGTCTCTTGGGTGCGATTGCGATGTAGGAGGCCGTCCACCTCACATAGATACAGGAAATAGACACTTTCGCGGCCCGATTGGATGTCGGCACGGGCTTGGCGCAGAATCTCCGCATCGGAGAACTGGTGATAAGTGTAGGACTTATATGGAATTTTGTGGCTTTCGAGCAGGTCGAAGATCGAGCTTGCGCCGGAAATTCCACCCTTTCGGTAAATGTTGAGCTTCTCAAGATAGTTGAACAGAGGCAGCAGACGCGGACTGACTGAGCATTCGAACAGAGGCCCCATTCCAAGCAAGCGCCGACCGAGTTCTTTGATCAGTTTGCGAACGAGCCGGTTATCTAGCGCCCACTCTGGTAAAACGGAAAACCAACGTAACCATTTGAACGGGGAACCTTGCGGATCATAGTAGAAAAGGTTCCAGTGACCAGTCTCGACCGGCTTACGACCGGTCAAAAGCGTGGGAATCGCTCCCGAGCTATAGCCTAGGACGGTTTTCAGTGGCATGCGCACCGGAAGTTCGTCGTTCAGGAACGGCCGATCCTTAATGATCTGCCAGCCCAATGCGTCAATCAGCACGAAGACAAGCAGTTTTCGTTGTGGGATGCCCTCTTGAGGAACACGCAGAGCGCCCGCAGTTTTACCCCGCCGCTCTGCGGCGGGCGCCTGCACAGATGTTTCATTCGTCTGAGGCAGCGACAGCAGTCTCATTTTGAGGCTCCGCATCCGTAACCAACCGTAAACAGACAAACAGGGCCATCACGGAATACAGCGCACCACTCTGGGTCCCAGGGTATTGGCTACTGCCAGCGGTAGCCGCTTCCAGAGTGCTGTGGCCAGTCTGAACTTCGGATTATCAGCGCCGAAGGTTCTAATTGCGGTCCCGGGTGCCAACCAATAGTACCAATTGAGTGGCTTCGCGATCGGTTGCCAATGCTGCTTGAACTGATAGTTGCCGCTACCCGGCACGCAGCGCCCAAGGTCAAGACGTTTGAATCCCTCTTCAATGGCCTTCTCGATCAAACTCCAGTACAGCAGTGTTGGTGCTTCTTTTCTCCGTGACTCGGGGAGAGAGGCTGCCCATGGCAATTCGAGTGTCTCTCGATAGGCAGAGACAAGGCCCGCAGCCACCGCCTGGGAGCCGTCTCTTAAGATCAGTATTCGAACCTTATCTGAGAGGCGGCAAAGCTGTTGCTCGAAAAACTCGCGCGGGTAAACAGGTGTACCCAAGTTGCGCATGTTAACCGCAAAAATGCGGTAGAATTCGGATACTCCTTCGAGCCCGGTCCATTCCGGGCGCAGCTGATGCTTCAGAAGATATCTGATTCTCTTACGTCGCGCGGAACTCAATCGCCGCAAGTAGTCGTCGATTGTCGCGGGCAGCTCAATCTCCATCACAACTCTGTGTGAATGCTGGTGCCAGGCAGTCGGGAGAGCCGTTCGTTGGCGGAGCTCAATATGATGCACCCTGAGCTCGCGCGCGAGTTCCGCTGCCGCCGCCAACAAAGCATCGGCAGCTTCCTGGTTGTCGGCGAGAATGCCACCATGGCTGCAGAAAGGTAGGGAGACCAGGAAATCGCCGAAGAGCCGGCTGGATATTCGGACTAACGGTAAAACGCCGCAGATTGTGCCGTCTCGCACAGCCGTCAGATAAAATGCCTGGTGACCGAAACTGTGCTCGATGACTTCGCGCCATGCCCACGTGTGATACAAAGTGCCGAGTCTCGCCGATTCGACATAGCGATCCCATCGTTCGGGTTGTTTGGCAAATTCGATTTCCATTCCGCCGACGGACTGCCCGTTTTTTTGTTCGCGAACGAAGGGATTCAACCCCACTCCCGCTTACAGGATACCGGGGGCGCTGCCGCGCTGGGCGCAAGAGCTTCGGCATCGCCTCGGGACAACGCCGGTATCTCCCAAATGTCGAACCGCTTCCCGAGCAGCGCCTCCAAGACTCCCCATAGTGCACCTGTCACACCAAGCACTACGTAAAACGGTACCGCTGCCCAGTGTTTGACCGGCCGTCCCCCAAGCGCACTAAATAATCCTAAAAGCGCAAGGCCATAAAAGATTGCTTGCAGAGCGAGCAATCCTGCGAGCCAGACCGAGTCTGCGGCTCCGGCTGCTGAGCCCACAAGCACCATGATCATTGGCACGAGCGAAGTCCAACGCAGGAATTTATGCGAAATGAATTGCCAGCCGCGAACGCCGCGCAACGTCCCGGGCAATTCAAGCATGGCGGTCATTCCCTGGGCGCACATCCGCCGTCGACGGCGCAGTTCCTCGAGCGGCGAACTCGTGTCGCGCTCAAACACCAGAGCGTTAGGTTCGCTTATAACCCAATAACCAGCCGCTCCGATCCGCATCGGCAATTCGAGGTCATTTGCCAGTTCCGGATGTAAGGGCTCGTAAAGTGAAGACCGGGTGCAAAAAATCGCACCGTCGCAGACTAGAACCGAGCCAATCCTGCTCTCGAGGTGCTTCACAATCGATTCGAAACCCCAGTAGGCCTGTGCTCCCTTGGCGATTGCCGGACTTTGCATTTCGTCGATCGGTCGAGAGTGTCCAGTCACGCATCCCACCCGCGAATCGGCAAAGTGTCGCACCATGAGGCGCAAAGCCTGGGAGCTGACGTGCGCATTGGCGTCGGTGAAGAAAAAAATTTCGCCACGTGCAATTGCGACCAGATGATTGAGAGCCCGTACCTTACCCCCGCGCTGCTCCATCCGAACAAAGACCAGCCGCGGATCTCGAATAGCTCTAATGATTTCATCGGTTAGGTCATCTGACGCATCAGAGGCGATTAAGAGCTCGAATTTGTCCGGCGGGTAGTCCCAAGCCAGCGTTTCATTAATCTTCCACGCAATATCGCGCTGTTCGTTGCGCGCAGCGATTAGGACCGATACCGTTGGAAGATAGTTCGGCGCGCTCAGAACGCGAATGGATTTCCGCCAGGTTATAAGTACAAGCAGAAAAGAAGGATACCCAATATACGTATAAAGTAACCATGCCGCGCCAACGAGCAAAATAATTCTCATAATGTCTCAACACGAATCCGCGGCTGGACGAGGCGAGACCCAAACAACCTTTGGATTGAGCCCGATTCGTTGAGCGACCGGGAGGACAACTTCATAGCAAACGTTAAGCTTATACTCTTTTGTTCTGTAGTACAGAGATTTGCTGCCGCTTGATAGCTAATACTGAGCATCACGAAGTGCCATGATGGTGAATATTAGCTAAGACTTCCGTCGACGACTGACATTTCGTTGCACTGCATTGCAACAAAAGGAAAAATTGTCCAAAGCTTTGAGTGTTAAGTCACTTCGGCGGGAGAACGGCAGAGTCGGTGACCTTCGTGCCTTGGTTGACGTTGACTCTTCGGAAGGCCGTGTCAGGCGACGTCGACCAACATGCTATTGGAAAGATAGTCTTCGAAGGTCATCATCGGAAATTCATTAAATAGGCGATGGAGTTTGCTCTCGGTCGTCTTCAGATTGACGTAGGATTTGAAGCTACGAAGCAGCGTCATAGGCATTCGCGGATGATTGGGATCAATCTCGCGGGGATGCACATAGAAGATCACTGGCCTGCCTTCAGTCATCACCTGGCGGGTCATTCGTCGAATGACCCAATACGGAAAAAGCCGAAAATAGCCACCGCCGAAGAAACACATCGGACCTCCCCACACCTGGACGACTGAAATCGGAAACTCGACCAGTGTTCCGCAGACGGTTTTGACAACATAGGGTGTGCGGCAAGCGCCCTTGAGTCCACCATGGGCACGGCGCATGGGAAACACCGAAGAATCATAGCTAAAGCCCGCCTGAGCGAGCTTTTCGAAAAACCAAGGCGTGGCTTCTGTGACAGAAAAGCCCGGAGCTCGGTAGCCCCGCACCGGCTTGCCGAGGATGTCTTCGAGAATGCCTTTGGCGTGAGTGACATCCGCCAAAAATTCTGGTGGCGTCAGCTTGTGACAAAGTACATGGGCGTAACCATGGCAAGCGATCTCATGACCGCAGCGTGCAGCCTCGCGCACAAGCTCGGGAAACGCTTGCGCCACCCATCCCAAAAAGAAGCACGTTACCTTGACTTCATACTGACTGAATAGCTCGAGCAATTTGATGAAATTGCGCGTTACATGAGACGGGTACAAATACCAGTCCTGGACGTCCGGCGTGCGCTCCAACTCCAGTATGTGAAACCAGTCTTCGACATCAACCGAAAATATATTGGCCGGTTCCATAAGCTACTCGGTGGGAGTGCGCTCCATGAATTTACACGCATGAAGATCGAAGAAAAGTAAAAGTTGACGCGATTAACTAGGAAGGCGGTGCGAAGTTCTGAGAGCCAAATCCGTCGCTCGGTCAACTATGTCCGGATCCGCAAAAGACAAACGCGACCCCGAACTTGGGGAAAAACGATCTCGAGAGAGCGACGACGCCGCAGTCTAAGTCAGGTCAATGCTGTTCGTCTTGGATCGAATTCAGCGGGCCCCCCGGCGCCAAATGCAGGTGCGGAGCGTTTCGGCCATTATCATAAGATCGAAAATCAGACCAGCGTGCTTTACATAGTACAGATCGCGCGCTAAGACCTCGTCCGCCCTGTTAAGGCTGTCGGAGTAGTCGCATCGCACCTGGGCCCAGCCGGTGATTCCCGGCAGTACCAACAGCCGCAGGTTGAAACAGGGTATAGTCTCCATCTGTGCACTGTGAAGCGGATGGAACGGCCGGGGGCCGACGAGGCTCATGTCGCCTTTGAGCACGTTTATCAGTTGGGGCAGCTCATCAAGGTGGAACCCGCGCATTAGAGAACCGATTCGGGTGATTCGCGGGTCACGGCGCAAGGTTGCCCAGGCCAGCTTTTCTCCGGCCGGTGTAGTCTGGTACATCGAACGAAATTTGATCATTTTAAAGCGGCGGCCGTGCCTGCCGACGCGATCCTGAAAGAACAGCACTGGTCCCGGGGAATCCCACTTGATGGCTATTGCCAGTAGCAACATCAGCGGGGAGGCGAGAATCAACCCAATACCCGCAATAAGTACATCACGCCCGCGGCGTATCGCCTGGTTTAGCGTTCGACGTGGTTGGCTGCTGCTCAATCGAAGCTCGTCGAGCAGGTGCGCTCCGGGCTGAACTTTGCCGAACGCGCGTTCGCGAAAAAGGCCGAGCCTTTCCGTCTTGATTCCGCGCCGCCCGCATTCTTGTAGAAACTCCAATGCACCGGGCTGGTCAAAGCAGGCTTCGTCGACCACGACTCGGTGCAGCTCGGGAGCCCGTTTCCCAAGCTCTGACGTCGCTGGGGCGGGACCTTCGCCGAGAAAGATGAGCGCAAAGCCGAGCCAGCCCAAAACTTTTTTTTCGGCGTCCAGCTGCGTATACGTCGCGCGACGCCCGACGAAACCCAAACGCAAGGACTCCCATCGCTGACGGAGTAAACGACTAATTGTCGCGCGAGACGCGACAATAAAGTTTGCGGTCAAACCAGCGTGGACAAGCACTAATTTAAGCGGAAGCTGGAATCTGTCGAAACATCGCTCGAACAGAGCGATAATCACGCATACGAGGCCGATTGACTGCGTTAAGTTTAGTACCAGCTCACGTCGCGTAGCTACCAGATCAAGATCGTACAAATCCATCAGATAAAAGGCGAATGCATATGCAGCCAACACAACGCCAATCTCACCTAGTGACCACCACCAGTTGAACCGTTCGTCAGTCAATAGATGGCTTAGTCGGACTAATAGTGCTGCACTCGCTAGCAACCAGATTAACTCGAGACCCATGATCAAGGCCACGCGCGAGCGCAGAAATCGAATCACGGCTGAGGCGCCGCGGGTGGGCTGATCGAAAACGGCTGAGAATGTTGATAACGAATGTTCAGGAGCTGCTGACATCGGCTCAACGGAAAGTTGGCGACGGAAGCGCGCCGATTTTCGATGATCTTGCCGTAGCGGCAAGCGCTTAGCATCGAAGAGCTTGTCTGAGTCAGCTTGCTTCCGACTTCCAGCGCCGAGTCAAAATAGCTTGGTCGTCGGCACTTAGCTACTAAGCCGGCTAAGATAGGCGGTAAGATAGTAAAGTATAAATTAGTTAATTGTGTGAGCCTCTGACTTTTCGTCTCGAACGTATTGTCAAGGCGAACCTCGGGCTTGTCATTGGTTTTTTCGAGTAACGTCCGTATCCCTAGTTGCTTTAGAATACCCAGCGAAGACCAGTGTGATTCTGGGACTTAGCTGGCGGGAGTCGCAAGACAAGCATCCAGGGGAAAGTGCTTTCGGAAACGGGCAGGTAGACGGCGTTGAGCGAAAAAGCTTGCGTACTACAAAGATTGAGGTGAGTCGCTCGGAGTGGTGGCAGGATTGGTGAATGATAGCAAGCGCCGACGTACGAAAGAAGCTGAGAACAGGAGTGTTAACCCGAACAGAAGTAAAAAGCCGGGCCGTGGGTGAGCGGGGCCAGGTTGGGAGGAGAGGAGGAGTTTATGGTAGTGGCGAGGATCGGAAAGTGCGGGCGCCACAGGTCTGCCGAGAGACGACCGACCGACGATATACGGTTTGGCCAGCCGAATCATGGCACCGGTTAGCGAAAAGCACCATGCAGGGTTCCGAGACAAAAAACTCAAACTACAGCTTAGAGACTTTGTCAGACTGTAGACGTTGTTACCGGAGCGTCCGGGAAGGATGACTGGACACTCCGCGGATAGGGTTGCATGTCTTGGGCTCCGGCTGGTGTTGAGTTTGGCATCAAGTTGGTCACCGTGATTCGCGCAGAGGAAGGCTTTGGCATTCGCGGCTCGAGGCAAACTGAAGAGACCTGTTAACGCAAGGAGCGGTGCAATGATCCAGGCGACGGTCGTCCTGCGGAATATTGCCTTGATCCGAATAGCCATATCAGCCACCTTTGGCTTCGTCGGCCGCGGTTTCATTTGTGTCGCGTTTTCATACCGACCATTCTAGCGATCAGAAGTTGGCTTGGGGTTCGGCAGGAACGCATTAGCCGGATATTCGGGATCGTTGATAGTGAATTCGGGCACTCAGTAAGGTTAATATTCACCTCGCCGTCGGAAGGTCTTGTGCGACGAGCGAGATAATTATCGGCAGGGCTGACCGTCGTTCAGCGGGCCTTAGCCCGTAAAGGTCCGCCACGCGTAGCTACCGTGAGCCTCGCGACTGGTGGATAAGGGCATACAGGTAATGACTAATCTAGGACTGTCTGAGTGACTCCTGTCGCTGAATACCGCTTGGATGCCGGTGAGATGCGGCAGGAGCTTATCAATTGGACAATACTCAACGCGCGCCCGGAGCGACCCGCGTTGCCCAGAGTTTTCTGTGCTTGAGCTCAGCGGCGTCACCGCTGGCCCGGCGCCCTCGGTCGGGTTCTGGACTATCAGGACTGCTAGACGACGCGGTAACTATTTTGGAAAAGACCGTTGAGTGCTCCGCTAGCGGACAGTGCGCGCCCGTTGCCTTCTCCCCGAATGCTAGCTTGAGTATCCGCAAGTGGCTCCAGAAGAAGAAACCGCTTGCCTTGGCGTGCAAGGAGACCTTCACTGGCCATTTCAGCCATCAAGCGGGTGACCATTGGACGGGAACTGCCGATCATGTCTGCGAAATCGGAATGAGCCAATTCTGGTGTGAGTAAGATGCCACGGGCGTCGCGGACACCGAATCGCGCTCCCAGATCTTTTAGAACGAGCTCAAGCCGCTCTCTGAACGACATGCCCAGGAAGGTCCCAAACCAATGTGCCAACATCGACCAGGCCGTATTAAGCCGTTCAATTGCTCGCACGAGAGCTTGACGGTCAAGCGTATTCAGAACTTTCAGAATGTGCTCACGTGTAAAGAGCGCCAATGAACTTTTGGTCAATGTCTCGACCTCGAAGACCTGCGCCGGGTGGCCCCTGAGATCAAAATCCGCATAGCCCACGAAATCTCCAGGGCCCGCGAGGTTTACCATGATCCGGGCTCCGTCGGGACGTGGGCAATAGACCTTCAGCAGCCCAGTTAGAACATAGAAAAGAACATCGGCCGGAGACCCCTGTCGGAAGACAACTGCACCCTTGGTGTAATTCACCAGCGTGTGCTGGCTGACGAATTCATCCACCGATTCTGCCGGCAAGCCAAGCTCGGCGAGACGCTTACCTAGGCGGGTTTTTGCATACGTTGTTGCTTCTGAGTAAGTCATGCGGCTCTAGGCTCCCTTGGAGAAAGCGCGATCTTGCTGGCCAGCTCAATAGCAGCTCTCGCTAGCTGCAAGATTAAAACAGCGCGCTTCAGACCGAAATCGGATGTTACTACCGTGTTAAGCTAGTGTGAAACCAAAATGGAACAGAAGATTAGGCGAGAAATAACGAAGTTGCGCGATAAAATGGTCAGTCTTGACTTCTGTTTGGCCAAAAAGTGCACCCGCCGCAAGAGGTGCGCGATAGAGGATTTGTTGATAGATAAAAGTGGTAAATGGATTACATAAGCGATGTCTAGTAATTTATACTATCAATAACAAGTATTTGCTGTAATGTGACGTCATTAGCCCGCGTTTTGTCAAATTCTAGGTTTTTGAGCTAGCAGTTTTCCTGAAGCCAATCGCTTCAAGTCCGTCCGCATGTCTTTCAGGGGTTCGGACGGGTCCGCAATGGGGCAATTTTCACGCCTTGGGGAGAGTCTGATACCGGAATTGAGCTCGAGCGTTTTCTCCAGGTAGCTTTGAGCCTACAAAGCTAACCAACGAGGATTTTCGATCCTAACGCTCGTCGCGGGCAATGGATGACAACCGCAAAGTCACTCTTGGTTCGATCCCCTGGGAGCTCGGGTCAGCTGAACATCACTGGCTTACTGAGGTGATCTGACGCGAGGTTCCGGGAGCGGCTGCTCAGGCGTTGGTGGAGCGCCCGTTTAACATTCGCGATGGCTGCGTTTTCGGAGCATCGGTCAAAAGCGTTTTAGCATAAAGAGCTGGCAGCGGCCGTGGCAACACCATAACATCGGCAGGTATCCGTATGATTCCCTAACAGGACGGGAGTCGATGACACAGTCCGCCTCTTCCCAGATGAGACAAGTTACATTCGTCCTTCGGGCTACGGCCGCGACGCTGGCCGTTATTGCGGCTCTGGTTTTGATTGCTCCGCTTTCGCTGACAGTGAGCAAACAAGCTTTCCTCCTTTACCAGTCGCTTGGCATCGCGCTGTCCGCCCTGGTTTTCGTTCTCACTTTCGCCGAGCATTTTTCTAACTACTGGCACATTGAGGCGGCGGTTCTCTTTGGTGCCTCGCTGCTCCTTTGGGGGGGCATTGGGATAGTGATCAATAGCTCGCTGCCGCTGGCGATCCTGATAGTTGGCCTTCCAATTGCAACGGTGCTTCTGCCGTGGGGCTGGCAGTTCGAATTGGTAATCTGCGGATTGTGCGTCGGCGCCGCAGTCATGGCACCCAAACTCGGCCACCGGGTGAGTACCGACTGCTACCCGCTCTGGTTGATCGCCTTGGCCGAAAGTGCAGCTGCGGTGCTGGCCAGCATTCAGCTCGAACTTCAGAGCCAGCAAACGGAGGCGTACGTTCGTGCGCTGATTGCGGATGAAGAGCAATTCAGATCGTTGATCGAAAATGCTCCGGACGGGCTCTGCGTGTTTAGTATGTCGGGCTCGATCGTTTTCCAAAGTCCGTCGGCGAAGCGAATGATGGGCGAAGAGCTGGTCGGACGCAGTATCTACGAGTTTCTACATCAAGACGAGGTTCCCAGTTTTCGCTCAATGCTCGACCAATGCAGGAAAACTCCCGAGAACAGTTACCAGATAAGACTTCGTTGCCGAGATGGCGGGGACTGCTGGCGAATCATCGAAGGTGTCGGCAAACAACTGGAAAATTATGGTGAAGAGCCGTTGGTGGTTTTCAACTGGCGCGACGTCACCGATCGTGTCAATCAGGAAAATCAGCTTCGCGAGAGTGAAGATCGATTTCGTAAGATCTTTCAATACAGCACCAACGCAATTTCGCTAATTTCGCACGAGGGTAATTATCTCGACGTAAACGACGAGTGGCTTAGGTTGTTTGGACACGAGCGTTCGGAAGTAATTGGCAAGAATCCGTTGGAGCTCGGCAGATACGCCGATCCCGATGAATATATACGGATTGCGACCGAGCTTTTGATGAAAAAGGAAGTACGTGACCGCCCGGTTACGTTTAGAGCCAAGGAGGGTCGCCTGATCGAAGGCTTGTTGTCGTCCGTTTTATTGCAGACCGGGGGCGATTTTGTGGTGCTTTCGGTTATCACGCCGGTGAGCCGCCGTCGGTCATAAACGCGTTTGAGCTAGCGCGACGATACGGCTGGCATTACGAGGGGCTCAATTCGGGATCGCCGAGCAGCCGGCGGAGGGCGAGCAGAATTTGAACGAATTCGCGAGGCTCACGAACACGGCCGATGACCCGTACGTCGGCCAAAACCTGTAGTTCGTGCGGCTGCACCTTGTAACGCTCAAGCAAGTTCCTGTCGTGTATGAACGCGCGCCACATGGCACGGTTGGCAATGTCGCACGAGGCCAGACGTGAGCCTTTCACCAGCTTTGCGTCTGGCGAAGACAGCAGAAACAACGGTTCATGCCTAATGTCGAGAACGCTCGCGATGCGACGCAGTAATGTGGCGGAGGGGCGTCTTCGGTCGTGCTCGATCAGCGAGATCGTAGCCTGTCGAAGTCCAAGCCGACGCGCCAGCTCGGTTTGGCTCAAGCCAGAGTTGAGGCGGTGGTTTTTAAGCCGTTCACCGAGCGTGGTCTTGCGTTTGGACTGGGCCATAATCCGGCTGCCTTGAGCGGCTCGACAGACAAGTTCCAGCAGATGCGGCGTGCTATTGACAATCGATGGACATCAGCATGGCACAAAACGTTCTCGGTAACCAGCGCATCCGATAACCCTCAGTACGAGTTCGAGTCAGAGCTCTTCCCTACCGCTACCCGCCAACGCCAACAGGAGGTTATAAGGGAAAGACTGACGATCGGATAGGCGTCTGTGGAACAAATACTGGCTGTGGACGGATCGACGCGGCAATATGCCAGAATTGGAGACTGGAATGAGAATTTATGTGACCGCAGCACTGGGCATATTAATCATTTTCGCAATCGCACCGAGCGGAGGTGCAATGGACTGCACTAGCCAATTTTCCGCGGACCAACGTCAGGTTTATGCCAGTCTCTCACCCTCAAACCGGCATATCCTGAGTACACAAATCAAGGATAAGAAGGGCGAACCAGCGTCGTGTAATTTTCAGCGAGGCTTGCTGGATATACTAGCGAACTACTCGCCGGACAAACGGGATGCGGATTTCAAACAGCTCCTCGACCACCTGCTGATCCATACGCCTTGACCGCTGCTTAAAGCGAGCATTGAGTGTAGCCGGGCATCGGGAAGTTCAACCTCAGAGGGACTTCAGGAACTCCACTAGATCGGCTTTTTCCGCCTTGGTAAGTCCGATGCTGAAGCGCTGGTCATAGAATTCAACGAC
Source organism: Pseudomonadota bacterium (assembly GCA_021323945.1). Lineage (GTDB taxonomy): Bacteria > Desulfobacterota > Binatia > Binatales > Binataceae > JAMXLL01. The sequence continues at coordinate 324,966 of JAJPKA010000018.1, forward strand.
GTCGTTGAGCGTTGGGGCTGAACCATTATGGAAGTAGGGTGCGCGTGCTGCCAGGCCACGCAAAATAGGACCCTTTACTTTTCCGACGTCGGCGCATCTTCCGGATATCATCGCGCGACCCAGGTCAGTGACGCGCAAGATTCGGCCCGAGAGCGGTCCTGCACTTGGGGTACATTCAACGGTAAACACCGGCAGTCCGCTGGTGTCGAGTACCGGCGCAGACGCAGCGGCAACTCCGATGTCAAGCGCTAGCTTGACCGAATGATTCCCGATATTTGGCGAGTCGTGGCAGGTGCTGCAGGTGCCGACTATCGGCGTGGGACCAACCGGATCGGTAGGCAAAGAGTTTAATCCGCCGACTTTGCTGATCGTGAACGTCCTTGTGTTGAAAAGAGATTCTCCGCGCGCGATGGAGGCTCGGATCGTCGTTGCACGTGCCTCCGGCCCATTGGTCGTTGCTGGTGCCTGCCATTGATCAAACAGCGTGAAGACCACGTTGTCGAAATCCGATCCGAGAGAGTCGTTGATGCCGATGGAAAAATTCTGCATCGACAGGAATAGCGGACCGCCCTGAGCGCCAGCGCGATCCAACCGGCCCGCCCCGAAAATAGATTCTTGGGCATCATAGATATTGGATTCAAAGTTTACGATTTCGCTTAGCTGGATGCTGGAAGGCGGGTCTGGTGACTGAGCATGGACAAGCGTGGCATCAGTGGCTTGGCTGGTTAAGTTGGGCTCGCGCCCGTCCCACATGATCGATAGCGGCGCGCAGGAAGGGTCGTTGGCGGGGCATTCTAGCAGGAAACGCAGGTTCGCGGCCGGTAAGGGACGCCGGTAGAATGATAGAACAGGCGGGTCAGAGCTTAAATTGGTGCAGCCGTAGGGGTCGCTGACAGAAGTGATTTCGAAATCGGGGGGTTGGGGCGGACTGGTGCCGGCCTCAGTGTCAGGCAATGGCAGAAAAACCCTGATCAGACCTTTGGCGAGCAATAGGCGGTAGGCGGCCTTTCTGGCCGCGAATGAACTCACGTCGTCGGTATCACATGTCGCTCCGTCGAGCACGCGGAAAATTGGATCGGTTCCCTGGCTAGTATAGAAGCGCTGTCGAATTGACGCAGCGCTGACGCCCCAGCCACTGCGTGGTTCGTGGCAAGTTACGCAGGCCCGTCCGTTACTACCCAAGCTGAGAAAGAAAGCGTTCGCGTGGGTAACGGTCGGAGCAACCGAATTGTAGGTCGCGACTACTCCGGCGGTATCGCGGGACCGAAGATATTGCCCGATCTGCGCGGGAAAAACGCCAGTTGGAGGCATGTTAGCGGTGACGCCGACGGGCGCACGCAGTGAGAGAGCGTGAGCTACAGCAGCCCATCGAGGAATTGCAGGCGGATTGGTCTCAGCGCAACCAATCCGCCCACCACTCACTTCAAACAACATCAGCGTGCAAGCTAAAATTTGTTTTATCGTCACCTTTGAACCCGACTGCATTGCTCCTCTCGCCACCCTCTCTGCCAAACTGGCATTGGCTCATGGACGACCTCGGCGCAAATCCCGGACCAGCCCCCTGGCAGCATGAAGGCGTAGGCGTAGACGAACGAAAATCGCGTTGAGTATGTGCCAAATACTTTGCATCGGCGCTAACTATGGTTGGCAGCAGCCTCAGCCAAGTCAGTGGTCAGAGGCCGAGCGTGGCGCCATCAAACGCTGAAGACTGGAGCCTCATTAGCCCTGCTCTGGATGTCACAATCGCTTTTGGTATCGGAGCTCGACCGCGAGCGGCTACCGGCCAGCAGTATCTTACTTCGAGTTATTGCACTCCTCAGCGGCTAGCCGAAGCGTCAACGTCGGCCCGTAATCGCCTGGATCGCCAGTCGGCGTCCGAATGTCGTAAGCATAGTGCGAGCAACCGGCCTGCCGAGGTCCCGCAGGGTGACGCCACAATAGCAGATAGCGAAGCCCAAGATAAAAGCGCACCCGAGAATTGTCGGAGCTTTATTTCCCAGCAGGTTCGCCGGTTGAAGGCGGGCTCGGGCCCGCTGAAGCTTGCGTTCGATCTGAACTAAGTCGCGCCTCAAGTCGTCCTTGGACTTTTCGAGTTCGGCCTCAAGCCACTGGGTCCCTTCGCCGGTAGTCATTGGTGGTTTCGCCCGACGTTCGCGCGGCTGGTGCATTCGCATATCCTCTCGAGACTCGAGTCGTCTACCGACTAATGGTGTCTGCGTCATCGACCACGTAATTTTTCGCAAAACCCAAGAGGCTAATAAACGAACAAAGTTATGGATGACGCGCTATTCTATTTGGGTCTCGCGATCGCTTCTGGTTTGAATTAGCTCTCGAATTGATCGGGTGGTGGGATCCGGCGCAACAACTTACTGCGGCGCGTGCCCACGGTCAGCAGATGCTAGTCGGTCTGGTGCTTGCGGACAGCACCGTTGCTCGGTGATGCTTCTGGCATGAGTTTGTCCTCGAGGCAGTCCTGCCGCTGCTCTATTTCCTCGAGACGTGCCCCGAGCTGATTTATTTTTTCGACCAAACCGTTTATTGCCCGAGCCACAGGATCCGGCAGATGGGCATGGTCGAGTGTGACAATATCCTGACGGGTGCTCTCACCCTCGATAACTTTGCCAGGAATGCCAACGATGGTGGAATAGGGTGGCGCCGACGACACGACAACCGCACCCGCTCCAATCCGACTGCCGCGCCCAATCCTAACGGGCCCAATCACCGCAGCACCGGCACTGACCATGACGTGGTCTTCAATGGTAGGGTGACGTTTCTCCTTCCGAAGACTGGTACCGCCCAATGTGACGCCTTGGTAGATCAGGACGTCGTCGCCAATCTCGGCCGTCTCCCCGATAACCACGCCGCTGCCGTGGTCGATAAAGAGTCGGCGTCCGATTTTGGCCCCCGGATGAATTTCAATCCCTGTCAAGAAGCGCGATAACGCGCTTACCATCCGGCCGATGAGTTTGAAATTATGCTGCCACAGGAAGTGGGCAATACGATGGAGCCAGATGGCATGAAGTCCGGCGTAGGTGAGCACGACTTCGAGCGTTGTGCGCGCCGCCGGGTCACGATCAAATACTGCCTGGATATCTTCGCGCATACGATCGATCAGCATCATGGCTCGCCTTTATTACGCTCAACTTAATAGGAAGGCTTTCATGTAACCTTGGTTTTGGCAACCCAGCCCGTCGAATGCCGCCAAATCTGATGACTTACTACCTGGTGGAGCCAATCTGCGAACGAACTTTTGGGGTTTTTGAGGCTTTTCGACGCTCATTGCTGGCAGTCATTTCGTCCAGGCTCTGGCGCAATCCCGATGAGCGGTCCTGCATCGCAATGCCATTAGCTGTCGCGTTCGTGGCAGCAGTGGCGACTGGCTTACGGGGTTTGAGACGATCCTTGTGGAGTTTAAACTCGACGGAATCGAGCAATGCCTGCCAGCTGGCTTCGACTACGTTGGCCGAGACGCCGACAGTTCCCCATCTTCGCGAACCGTCGGTTGATTCGATCAATACGCGGACCCGGGCACCGGTGCCCGCCCCGTTATCGAGCACGCGCACCTTGTAATCCACCAATTGCATCTGGGCCAAATTGGGGTAGTAGGGTGTGAGCGCGCGGCGCAGAGCCGAATCGAGCGCGTTAACTGGACCGTTTCCGATAGCTGATGTTCGCGTCCGCTGGCCGTCCGGGCCTTCGAGGACCACCACGGCCTCGCTGAAGGGCGCCTGATCTTCGTGCCACTTGTCATCGAACACGCGAAAGCTGACGAAATTAAAATGGTCAGTAGCCAGGCCCAACGTGCGCAGCATCAAGAGCTCGAAGGAAGCGTCGGCGCCGTCAAAGGTATAACCCAGAGCTTCGAGTCGCTTTAGTTCATTTAAAAGTGTCTCGACCTGTTGTTTGTTCAGCTCAGTCTTGAGGCCGAATTCGCGGGTTTTGTACAGGATGTTGGCGCGGCCAGATAATTCGGAGAGTACCACGCGGCGATCGTTGCCCACAACAGCCGGATCGATGTGTTCGTAGGTTTTGACGTTGCGCTGAATGCCCGAAACATGAAGCCCCGCCTTATGGGTGAACGCGCTGCGTCCAACATACGGTTGGCGCGGGTTGGGCGCCACGTTGGCCAACTCATAGACCAACATTGATGTCTCCTGCAGCATCTTCATCCGGTCTGCAGGGATACAGTTGTAACCGAGTTTGAGCTGCAGATTTGCGATAATCGATACCAGATTGGCGTTGCCACAACGCTCGCCAAAGCCGTTGATCGTGCCCTGTACTTGGATTGCGCCGCTACGAACCGCGGCAATAGTGTTGGCGACCGCGACTTCCGAATCATTGTGGCAATGTATCCCGAGTGGGGTTCGCAGGCTTTGCCGGACAGCCGCCACCGCTTCCTCGATCTCGTGCGGCAGGCGCCCCCCGTTGGTGTCGCACAGGCAGATCAGGTCGGCGCCAGCCTCCTCGACTGACTTCAGACACGACAATGCATATTCGCGGTTGAAGTGGTAGCCGTCGAAAAAGTGCTCGGCGTCGAAGATAACTTCGTCAACATGTCGTTTCAGGTAAGAAATCGTGTCATGAAGAATCTCAAGGTTTTCGGCTAAAGGAAGCCGCAAAGCTTCTCGTACCTGCATATCCCAGGTTTTCCCGACGACACATGCTGTCGGCGTGTCGGCACGCAGGATCAACAATAGGTTCCGGTCACTGGCGGCCTTCAGACCGGCGCGACGAGTCGAGCCGAAGGCTACGATCTTGGCGTGACGGAGCTTAAACTGCTTGATTTGCCTGAAGAATGCAGCGTCACGTTCGTTCGAACCCGGCCAGCCACCTTCAATGTAATCGATACCAAGGTCGTCCAAGCGTCGAGCGATCTGCAGTTTATCTTCCAAAGTCAGCCAGACGTCTTCTGACTGACATCCATCGCGCAGGGTCGTATCGTAGACTTGGATCTTGCGTGCTGGCTGCATTGTCACACCGCATCAGCTGCGAGTTGTCCCAGAAAGGCATCGTGCAACGCCCGCATGGCCAATTCGCCGTACTTGGAATTTACCACGACCGAAATCTTGATTTCTGACGTCGCGATCATCTCGATGTTGATGCCCTCTTTTGCCAGCACCTGGAACATTCGAGCCGCCACCCCGGCATGGGTTCGCATTCCCACGCCCACGATTGAGACCTTGGCAACCTGGTCTTCGAAGCTGATACCACCGGCGCCGATTTCATCCGCCACCAGTCTGATCTGGTCAAGCGCCCGACGCAGATCATTACGTGCGACGGTGAAGGTCATGTCGGTTCGGCCGTCGGCGCTGGCGTTCTGAATGATCATATCGACGACGATCCCGGCTTCAGCAATCGGACCGAAAATTCGGGCGGCCAGCCCGGGCCGATCAGCAACCCCGTTGATGGTGATTTTGCTTTGGTTGTTGTCCAGCGTAACGCCTGAGACCAGGACGTCTTCCATACTGGTGTCTTCTTCGCCCACCCAGGTTCCCTCCGACGCATCATCAAAACTCGAGCGCACGACCAGTGGCACGCGGTAACGGCGGGCTAGTTCGACCGAACGCAGCTGCAATACTTTGGCGCCGAGACCTGCCATTTCGAGCATTTCGTCATACGAAATTCGCTCGAGTCGGCGCGCTTTCGGACAAATATGCGGGTCAGCGGTGTAAACGCCGTCGACGTCCGTGTAGATTTCGCAGGCCGAAGCCTTGAGCACCGCAGCTAACGCCACCGCGGTTAGATCAGAAGCACCGCGTCCCAGGGTGGTAATATCGCCTTTCTCGTTGATGCCTTGGTAACCCGCCACCACGGCTATGTTGCCTTCACTAAGCGCATGGATAATTCGGTCACATTCGACGGATTTAATCCGAGCCTGCCCATGACAAGCATCAGTCAGGATCTTCAATTGATAGGCGAGAAAAGAGACCGTGGGATATCCTAGTGCCCGTAGTCGGATAGCCAATAAGGCGGCTGAGACCTGCTCGCCGGTGGCAACTAGCACATCTGTTTCGCGCGGATTTGGCGCATCACTCAACTGTTCGGCGAGTTTGAACAGCCGATTGGTTTCGCCAGCCATGGCTGAAACCACAACCACTAACTGATGGCCTTGCCTCCGAACTTGAGCCACTTTGTCGGCGACGGCTTTGATTCGCTCGAGCGAACCAACCGACGTACCGCCGTACTTCTGAACGATCAGTGCCACAGATGATCAACGCCCTGCTGGGGATTGAATCGTCATTATGCCCGATTGATGAGTCGGCGCACTAGGCCCCGCGGCCAGTGACCAAAGCGGGCCACCCGAACGCGAATTCGGGTTGTGGTCGCCCGGGAACTTCGGGTCCAGGCCTACATGCCGGCCCAGTCATGTCTCAACCGTTTGGCATAGCCGCGAGAGCAACCGCCCCAAAAGAACGACTAACGCGATTATTCGAACGTTTTCCCATGGCTAACGCGGCAAACACTCAGTTAGATCATTGCGGTGGGTCAAGCAAGGGCGCAGCCACACGGCTACGGAGGGTGGCGCGGACACCGCTTCTCTAACTTGGCTCGTTCGCGGCGCAACTGCAGAATTGTTCCGGCAACCGGCAGTTAGGCAATCGGACTCTGGGCATTTTCCTGATTGCGCGAGCGTTGCATCGCTCCCGCATCACTGAGCACAGAGGCGACGCCTGGCTAAAGGGCTCGTGGCTTGAGTCTCGTCGAGCGTACGTGGCTTTGTGACTTTGCGAGGCCGAAATGAACCAGCCTTGTCGTTCTTGATTATTGTGAGCACCGGTCAGGAAATGCGGGGATCAGGTTCGTTGAAGTCCATAAGGTGCCAGTTTGCGCGGTCGCCAACAAGGCGACCACACAGCAACGTCAGACGTAAAACAAACCTAAGCGCCTTTCTTCAGGCCCGAAAAAGCATTGCCCGAACACCCGACAAAGAGAAATGAAGCAGCATGAGCCGAGACTAAATTTGCGGACGTCGCCTCGAGAAAGAGGCGCCGCCAAATCAGTGAAATCGATCGCCGTCAGCCGGGATAACCTTTGGCGAAAAAACCGTCGGGCTGACACGTATCGCCAGGAGCAATGGCAGCCCTCCCGATGGCGCAACGACCCGCGTGCATGACAACCGCATCGGCAAGTACAGTTTCGGAACAGCCGTGGGCGTCGGAACGCTACAATGGTTCCGAGTTGAGGCGGTTTACCTCGCCGTTCGTAAACCGGGGCGCATCGTACCAGCGTTCGAGATGCAGAGTCGGAAAGTTTTCCGGACATACTTGCCAGTTATTTGGACCAACAACAGATGTTCTTTATATGGGCAGGGTTCAAACGATCAAACGCGCCGGTGATGCTTCTCGGCAGATATTTCGATCTCAATGAGGGAGGCGACATGGGAGAAGTAGTTTTTAGCGACGTTCAAGCGTTGCTTCCAGAAGACTAACGACTCCTATATTCGGGCCGATTCAGCCGCGGAGCAATAGAACTTCCGCCACCGCTTGCTTGCCGACTTGGACCTATCGCACCTGTTGCGCGTGAGCATAGGGCTCCTACTGGAGTGGCTGCAGTTCTGATAGGTCGCATGATGATGAAGGAAATAGGCAAGAGCGCTCGAGTGTGCTCGTCTCGGACCCAAACCGGAAAGCCGCGCGAAGCAAAGAATCGTGACAGCCGCCGACTCTAAGTTTTACAAAGACTGAACCCGAAAGACATGCGGTTAGCCCAGACAACGAGTGGCGGAGCGATGACTAGCGAAAACCTTTTCCTTCAATTGATTCCGCTACGGCAAACGCAAGACGTCGAGCTTGGAGCCGCTCAGGCGGTAAGTCGGTTCCCCAAACTCCTCGTCCTGCCGACCCGTCTCTACAAACCCGAGGCTAAGGTAGAGCCTGGCTGCAATGTGATTGGCTCGGAAGCAAGTTAACTGCACGCCGAGACACCGTGGATATCGGCTTAAGATCATCCTGATGGTTGCCGTTACGGCCGCTCGCCCGTACCCCTGACCCTGATGGCGCGCATCGATCATTATGTCGTCAATCCAGTAGTCATGGTGGCTGCCCGGGTTACATGCAATTGTGGAGTAGCCAATTGCCTCCTCGCCACTGTAGATGAGATGCGGCAGATGCTCGAACTGGTCGCCAAAGCAACGAACGTAGCAACGGGCCAGTGACCAAGCGGGCGGCGACACGAACGCCGTCTGCTCAGGCTTGAGCTGCAGGCGTACCATCGTGCGCCAATTGTTTCGGTCAACGGGTCGGAGAATGATATCCATTCAAGGCTGCAATACCACCACTTTAACGCGCCGAACGTGCTGATGCACTAGATCGAGGCTGCGTTCATCTGCGGCGCGATGGCCGCGGCGCTGGGATTGAACGAAAAGAAGCCGCGCCGCATGGCGCCGCTTCACGATATCGGCGAGGCGCTGACTCATGAGGTCGAAGGATCGGACGCGCTGATCGGCGGCGAGCTCGGGCGCAAGATCGGAACCGACATGACCTATGCGGGACAAATCCAAGTAAGCGGCAAACGCGCGCGACCGATTTGGCGCGTTGGTCCAGCCACGCGATGCGCAAGCCGGAGCGGGCCTTGGCACCGCTCCGGCTTTTTTGCCCGAAATCCCCATCCGCGGACGGATCAGATTGGCATGCGATAACCGTAAAACTCGTGGTCTTCATTATAGCCGCCTTGGCCCGCGCCGAGGTGCCTGAAGTCGGCGACGAACTCGATCGCAGCAATCCATTTGACCTGCTTGAATCCAAGCTCGTTTTCGCAGCGCAACCGGAGGGGGGCACCATGCAGAACGCTGACCGGGCGACTGTTCATCTCATACGCTAGAATCGTCAGCGGGTGCCGCATGTTTTCAAGCTTGTGAACGTCGTAATAGCGTCCGCCGTCCGCTCCATCGGCGAATGAGTAAAAAACGGCGTAGCGCGCGGCGGGCAGCGGCTTCACCTCCTCGATGATTTTCACCATCGGCACGCCGCCCCATTTAGCGACGCCAGACCATCCCTGAATGCAGAAATGGCAGGTGATCTGCTCCTGCTTGGGCATCGCCTTGAGTTCGGCGAAGGAAAACTCCCGCGGATTCGCGACGAGGCCGTCGATACGGAGCTTGTAGTCGCTGAATTGGCCGGCGACCAGCGCATTATATTCGTCGGACTCGGGCATCGTGCCATTGGGCCAAAAGTGCTCAGAGATGTCGCTTTCGGAATATTGGTTGGAAGGATCCCACCATTCGGCGACACCCTTCAGCCAGCCGATCAGGAATTCTCCGGTTTTCTGGACCGCGCGCGCGTGATTCAGCGTGATCGGCGTGGCGAGCGCCCACGCGACGCCGACAATTATCATTGCTGCGACGAATATTACCAATCCTTCCGGACCCGTGCCGTCATTGCCGGCGAACATATGATTGAGATTCGGTAAAAGACCGGTGACAAAAACCATCGTCACATGGATAAAAATAAAAAACAGAAACCACGCAAGGACGATGAAATGTATCGAGCGGGCGGCCTGCCGGTGCAGCACCCGGCCGAACCATCCGGTCTTGTTTGAAATCGCCGGCGCCTGCATTAGTCCGGTGACGATAGCAAGCGGCGCCGCAATAAATACCGTCACGAAGTAAGAGAGTAGCTGCAAGCCATTGTATCTCACCCATCCCTCTTCAATTGGGAAATTCAAGGAGAGATATTGAATCGCAGTCGAAAGGGCGTTGGGAAATACGGCCCAGGTGCGCGGAACGATTCGCTCCCATTGATGCGTGGAAAAGAGCATCACATAAAAGATCCCGCCGTTGAGCGTCCACAGCAGGTCACATGAGAAATGCCACCAGCGCGCCAATCCAATCGAATGACGAATCCCGGGAATGCCCAACCACCCGGGGAGCGTCACCGAGTCGTCTTTGGCGGTCCAGATGCGATAGAGCGGCACCGGATGCTGAAAGCGAAACCATTCGGTGCCGGGGGTGCAATCACGGTTCCAGTAGAGTCGTGGATGGTCCGCGAGAATTTGCAGGCCAGCGCGAATGATGAAAAACATTAGGAACAAATTGAAAAAATGCTGCCATCGCAGCCACGCGGGGAAGCCCGCATAGTGAATTGGCACGGAACTTTGCCCGGGATAGCGCGCGATGAAATGTGCGACGATGGGAATCTGCCGCAGCTCCTGCGCCACCGGAACTCCAATGATCAGAAACGCGAGACCGAAGGGAATCAGCCACAGCAGGTTGAACCAGCGCCGGCCGATTCGCACGCGAGGTGTCACGCCCCATTGCGGCGGCAGCCAGTGACTGAGCCGCACGCGGTCATCGGCGTGAGTCAACTGCGCTTCAAGCGGGTCGTTCAATTCGGCCATTTCCTCAAACCATCCAGTCACCCAGATTGACCGATTCCACGGCTTGTGCAGTTTTGCTTCGAGCCAGAAATTTCCGTTTTGACTCTCCGATTCCATCTGGTCGTGTAGACCAAGCGGCTTGCCCTTGCAAGGTTTTTAGGCTGGTTTGGTGCCCGCTGCTAAAGGCGACGCCGAGTAAGGGCGTTTCACGTCTGGAAGGGCGCGCAGCGAGCGCGAATGTGCCCTTTTCGAGCGCTTTTGCAGACACTTTTCTCGCTGCTCCAGAGTCATCATTGGTGATCTAATCCGCTTTGCGATTGCGTTATCCTGCCGGGGGAGACAGCACCGCGCTTTTCCCGCACCCGTGGCGGCAAACACCTGCCGGGTGAGATGGCGCTCCGCCAGCAGCAGCCAGTGATAACGCGCTTGCTCGACCAGGCGGCCGGTGGTCTTCGCCAGGGGCTGCTGCAAGCTCGTGGGCGACCAGTTGCCCATCGCCCTGAGCAGCTCAATCCGGCCGCCACCGGTTCCGAGGTTATACGCGATTACACTCAGCCAGAGCTGCAGCTCGTTAGCGCGCGTACAGAGCAAAACAGATACAGTGCGATATGCTGCTTCGCCGGGTTAATGCTGGTCGGTACAGATCGCGGCAATCCGCTCGACGATCTCACCCAGGTCGTGATCCTTCGGCGTGAAGACCTCGCTGACACCGAGGTCGAGTAGCAATTTACGATCTTCGGCCGGAATGATTCCACCAAGCAGCACCTTGATCCCAGTGGCGTTGTGCTGTCGAAGCAGAGTGATAACTTCGCGAGCGATGGTCAGATGGGCACCTGACAGGCTGCTTATTGCTAGCACGTCCGCATCTTCCTGGATCGCGGTCTCTACCAGTTGTTGAGGGGTCTGTTTAAAGCCAGCCAAAATCACTTCCATCCCCGCTTGCATAAAGGCATGCGCAAGAAGCTTCATCGCATTAATATGACCATCGAGACCGGCCTTACCAAGGGCGATCCGAATCCTGCGAGGTATTTTGGGGACGTTGAAATGAGCGATGGGCACGCCCTCCTGCAAGACCGGTGGAACATATCGCCCTTGAGACGCGCGCTCTATCGTTGCCGCCCATTCGCCGACCGTCCCGCGAGCGCGGGCGAGGTCAAGGCTTGCGTCCATTATATCGCCGGAATCAGCAACAGCTTGATGGAGACGCTCACGCGCCCGCGCGATTGCCTGGTCGTCGCGAGATGCCCGCCATTGTCGAAGCGACTCGATACGACTGCGCTCGAGCCGCGAATAGTCAATGGTTTCATTGGGTGGGCGGGTGCGAGCGAGGCCGATCTCGCCTCTGAAGGCATTTACGCCCACCCAAATAATCTCACCGGTCTCGAGCTTGCGCTGGCGTTCAGCCAGTAATCGGGTCAGTTCGGTGCTGACGATATTGATCGCCTCGCTGTAGCCGGCACCCCGCAATCTGGTCGCAATCGCTCGGGCTTTAGCGGCTATTTCATCGGTCAGCTCTTCTATAATGTGGCTGCCGGCAAAGATATCGCCATAGTTGGCGATGCCGGTTTCGTGCATAAGAACCTGTTGGGTGCGCAATCCGAGCAGCTGCTCGGCCTCGTCGGGCAGCGCGATTGCCTCGCGGAACCCGGGCAACTGCAGGGCATTGACCCGATGGTCAGCTGAAATCACAACCGGCAGCGCTTCGTAGGCGATGCGGATGATATTTATCTCGGGTTGCTGTTCGCTCAGCGAGAGCGAACGTACCTGGCATCCGGCGCGAAAAGCCACATCATCGATGCCATATTCGCTGCGGCACAACTGTCGCCAGAGCTTGGAGTACGCGCGAACTTTACAGATTTCAGGTACCAGTTCAATGCCACTATTGATGAAAAATGAAATGCGCCGCACCGCACTCTCGAAGGCCGCCGGACTTAGTTGAGAGCGAAGCGCATCGAGAAGAATCAAGGCATTGCCAAAGGTGTAGCCAATTTCTTCAGCGGGACCAGCGCCGCTTTCCATGTAGTGATAACCACAGCAGTTGATTGGGTTCCAATTCGGTACGCGCTCAACCGCAAAGCGGATTAACTCGGTCGATAAGCGCATAGACAGCTGCGGACTAAAGATCGATGTACCCCGCGCGACGAACTCCTTCATCAGGTCGTTTTGGGTGGTGCCGCGCAGTTTATCCCACGGAATACCCTGTCTTTCGGCTAACACGAGATAAAGGGCGAACAGAAAAGGAGCCGTCGCATTGATTGTCATCGAGGTATTGATTTGGTCGAGCGGAATACCCTCGAGCAGCTCCTCCATATCGCACAAATGACAAATCGAAACACCCGCCCTTCCCACCTCACCCGCAGCCAGAGCAGCGTCGGGATCGTAGCCATTCTGGGTCGGGAGGTCGAAAGCGATGGAAAGGCCGCGTTGACCCTCTTTCAGATTGCGCCGGAACCGGGCATTGGCCTGGCGCGCGTCACCAAACCCCGCGTAAGTGCGGATAATCCATGGTTCGCGCGCCCTTGATTTTCCGGAAGGCGTTAGCGGGGGCTTTGTGGTTTGATCTCGAGCAGTGCCGGACACGCTTTCCTCCTCTCTGAATCGAGGTCCGATCCTTTCGCTTGATTTGTATCGTCAATCGAAAACGGCTGACCAACTGCGCCTTGCGAGCCCCTTTTTCGGAATCTCGATTCGGGCGCCACACTGAAAACGCTCAATTGCTATCGGCAAAATTCGTTGGCCATCGCCGCAGCCAGGTCGCGTTCCGAGGAGTCGAGATGTTCATGCACAATTGCCACAGGAGCCGCAATATGTCGCTGGACAATACCCAACGCTCGCCGTTCCTTGACACGGCGTCGCAGGTCGGCACGCGCGATCTCGGCAATCTGCTGAACATGCCTCAGGCGAGAGTTCCCGGATGTAATCGCAACCATTCGGTCGACGTCGCTCGCCTCAAAGGTACCGTTCGACGTGCGATTAAAGAAGACCCCGCTGGTGGCAAGGCGCAGACCTTCGAGGCCATGATGAATTTCCAACGCCTCGGAAATCGCCAAAGGTTCGGCAGTGGTAACCACCACGATCGCGCATTTGGCAGGATCGCGGAAAAATTCCGCCACTTTTGCCGCTTCTGCCGCGACCAGGCCGCCCCCAAATACCTGGTGCGCAACGAAGGGCATCCTGAGCATTCCCAGAGCCTGTCCACTGGCCGGTGCGTCAACCACGATTAGGTCCCAAGGCGGTTTGTTCTTCGGACGCCGCTCAATTTCGTGATAAATTTTACCCATCATTGTCAGCTCGCGCAGAGCTGGCGCGGCATTGACGAACCGCTGATAAAGGGAACTCGCGAAAACCTTTCGGAGTATAGGCCGCGGGACAACCAGGCCGAGGTAATCCTCAAGTGATTCCCTGCCGCCCAGAAACAGCGACCAGAGATGAGGCTGTTCCAGGACAACGGGCTCCAAGCCCGGCATCCGCCCATAGCTGTCGGCGATGGGCCTACGAGGATCAGTTTCCATAATCAGCGTGCGCATGCCCCGCCGAGCTGCAAACAACGAAATCGCGCGGACTATGCTCGTACGTCCGACGCCTCCTTTGCCGAGGGTGAGGATAACGCGCCGCCTCAGTAGACGGTCGATCAAGACTGCCTGACCGATAAATCGCTCCGGTGGATCAGTGTAAAGTCACGGATGGAGTGCTCGAATTGCGCGCCTGACGCCGCTCGCCCGATCCTCATTGACTGGGTTCACGAAGATTATGGCCCAGTCGATACCGGGCGCGGTCAACTCCTGCAACCGCTGCCGTACTCGCTCCTCGGATCCAACCAGGAGGGTCGCATCGATCATTCTGTCGCTGACGGCAGCCATCGCCACCTTAGGGTCAGCGGCCGAGCGGATGGCCGACATTTCCTGCTCGAATCCCCAAGCGGCCAGCATATTGCCGTAATATGGCATTGCGCCATACCTTGAAAGCAGAGTACGAGCGGGCCGGCGAGCGGCTTCGATGTCATTAGAGATAAAAGCCGTCGCAAACAACGCCGGCACTACCTGCCGCGGGTCACGCCCAGCTTTACCCGCTCCCTCGCGGAGCTCTTCAAGCGCAGCTTTGATGCGCGCCGGTGGGAAAAAATTAAAGATGACGCCGTCGGCGATTTCGCCCGCCAAGCGTACCATCGGCCGCGACACTCCTGCCAGGAAGATTGGCAGCTGGCCGGAGATGGCGGGGTTGGTCCGCCCTGCAAACATCTTGCGCAGTGCTGCAACCGTCTCCCGCATCTTTTTCATCGGGTCGGTTTTACCTCCCATGTCGATTCCCAGTGCCGCATTGGCCGGCCGATGGCCCGTGCCGAGGCCAAGCATAAAACGACCGTTGGTAAACTCGTGGACCGTCGCGGCTTCATTGGCTAACAGATTCGGGTGCCGCAAATAAATATTGGTAATAGCGGTTCCTAAGGTAATCCTGCGGGTTTTAAAACCCAGACCGAGGCAGCAAGCCAGAGAATCGTTGTTGGCTTCCGTGATGAAAACGCCGTCGAAACCAGCGTCCTCTGCTTGCTGGGTCCACTCGACAATGGTCGCCAGGGGGCTGTCGGCCATAATTAAGAATGCAAGAGCAATTTTGGGCATCACTGGCTAGTCCTGGGTTGGTTGGCGTTGAACGGTTGATGGGGTGGTCTGGGCTGGAAGCGCTGCAGCCCATTGGTGACAACGATCTCCTAGTCCGCCTCACTAAATCCGCCGGCTTCCGGCTGATGGCCATAAACGTCTTCTATATAATACTCCGACTGGTGTGTCGCCGGCCGGCCGCCGCAGCCATACTCGAACATCCAGCCTGACGGGTTGCGGAAATAAAATGAGTACATGTGGTCGTTTGAGTGCTTCCCGGGAGTAATGGTCACGGGAACATGATGTTTGCGTACCAGGTCCAACGTCAGTCCGACGTCATCGAAGTTGTCGACTTCAAGCATGATGTGATTGAGGCGTCGCTTCTGCGGCCCGACGCCGAATGCAATAGTATGATCGCGCTCGTTACAATGCATGAAAACCGGGGTCACGAGCTGCCTGCCCATCCGGATCTTGTATTCGACCCCGCCGCGCATTCCCAGGTGCATATAGAATCGCCGCGCGGCGGCCGGGTCATGCTGCCTGACGATGCAATGGCCTAGGCCACCGCTGCCAGTGTTAAACCGTCCGTGCATCCGCCGTCCCGGGTAGAACGGTTTGCTGAATTGAATCTCGGGTCCATGAAAGATCTCGACGGGATTACCGCCTGGGTCTTCCAGCTTCATGACCTCAAGCACGTGGCGTTCGACGGCCTCATCATCGGATCCCACACGGAATTTGATCCCTGCTTCCGTCAATTGACGTTGCATTTCGCCGAATTCGTCCGGCCCAGCCACGCGAAAGCCCAGATATTCCAGATCGTCGCTGCCGTTGGTATGCACTGTCAGTCGGTGATGCCAATTGTCCATTCGCAAGTAGAAGCGGTCGGGCTCCTCATCTTCGACCAGTTCCAACCCGACAATTTGGGTGGCGAATTGTTTCCATTCGTCGACTTTCTTGACCCCAAAGCCGATGTAACCCAGTTCAGTGACCTGGACCATATCGATCTCCTGATAATGACCTAGGCTGCGACAGCCCCGGATATCTTCCGCACGTTGCTCGCCTCTATGAATTACCTCACGAACTGTTACGGTTCCAACCCGAAAGACCACCATTGAGGGGATAGCCATGACTTCACCAATTCGTCCGCCATTTACCTTCGAAACCGCAGTCCGCAAAGTGCGAGCGGCGGAGGACGCCTGGAACAGCCGCGATCCCGAGCTGGTATCACAAGCCTACACGGAGGACAGCCGATGGCGTAACCGCGCGGAATTTTTTTCCGGCCGAGCAGCCATCATTGAGTTTCTACGGCGAAAATGGGCCCGGGAACTGGACTACCGGCTCATCAAGGAAGTGTGGACCTTCGGCGACAATCGCATTTCAGTCCGTTTCCAATACGAGTGGCATGATGACTCGGGCAATTGGTTTCGTTCGTACGGCAACGAGCAATGGGAATTCGCCGACAATGGCCTCATGCGCCGGCGCGACGCGAGCATCAACGATGTACCAATTAAAGAAGGCGACCGCAGGTTCTTCTGGCCTAGCCCGGGACCGCGGCCAAGCGATCACCCTGGGCTGAGCCAGATGGGTCTGTGATGGTGGATGCGCTCGAGGTGGCAGGTTTGCGTGGCCGGCTACTGTTCAAAGAATGGGATGAGATGGTGCAGCGTGGCTTCAGGAGCTTCTTCCGGAATAAAGTGTCCACACTCGATAGGCTCGCCACGAACGTCTTCTGCCCAGAGTTTCCATATTTCGTCAAGCCGCGCTCGTGACCGCCGTGCGCCCCATAAGACGAGCAGCGGGCAGCGGATCTTGCGGCGCGCCTCGCGGTCGGTGGCGTCATGGGCACAATCGCACGTAATGCCTGCGCGATAATCCTCACAGGTGGCATGGATCATCTCCGGATTTCTAAATGCCTGCCGGTAGGCAGCGAGCGCCTCGGGCGTGAATGCATCCGCGCGGCCACGCCAACTTCCCAATGAATGGTCGAGAAAATAGTCCGGGTCTCTTCCGATTAGGGTTTCGGGAAAAGGCGCTGGCTGCGCGAGAAAAAACCAATGGTAGGCGGCGCGTGCGCTCACCCGATCCATGCGCTCGAACTGTTCAAGCGTCGGTATGATATCGAGTACGGCCGCGCGGCGGACGCGTTGCGGATGATCCAATGCCAGACGGTAGGTTACCCGCGCGCCTCGATCATGTCCGGCGATGTTGAACTGCTGGAAGCCGAGTGCGCTCATTACCTCGACCAGATCCAGTGCCATCGCCCGCTTGGAGTAGGCCAGATGGTCATGGTCGCCGCTGGGCTTGCTGCTGGCGCCATAACCGCGAAGGTCTGGCGCGATGACCGTGAAGTGTTTTGCCAGCTCGGGAGCCACCTTGTGCCACATTACGTGGGTCTGCGGGTAGCCATGGACGAGCATGAGAGGAGCGCCATTGCCGCCTCGCGTTACCGCTAGTTCGGCTCCGGAGGTTTTGATGCGTTCAGTAGTAAATCCTTCGAACATTCCTTTCTCCATCCTGCTTTCTTGAGGACCGATCGCTGTCTGGCCGAGGATTGGTCACGATTGGCGAGTTTGCTCTCAGCCGTCCAGCCCCTCACCCTTGGGTTGTCGCTCGAAAGCCTTGGCCTGCGGAGAATCTGGTACGCGTCACTACTTTGGTCTCAGTTTCCCCAGACAGTTCCGCCATCCACGTTGATGGCCTGGCCTGTGATCCACTTTCCGCGCTCACTCACCAGAAACAGGACGAATTCGGCACACTCATTGCCGTCGCCCGGATAGCCAAGCGGGATCATGGTCTTGACGAAATTCTGCCATCGTTCGCCGCGACCAAGGTCATCCATTCGGAAGGTATCGATAACGCCGGGACAGACCGCATTAACCCGTATCCGATGAGGAGCAAGTTCGAGTGCCATCGAGCGGCTGAGTGCATTGATTGCGGCTTTCGACGCAGCATATGCGGCAGTATTCGCTGGCGCCAGCTTGCTGGCGATCGATGAGATATTTACGATGCTGCCCCCGTCGCCTTGAGCTATTATCTGCCGGGCAGCCGCACGCGACATCAGGAAGGTCCCGTCGAGGTTAGTGAGGATGACATTGCGCCACACTGGATAGGGCATCTCGGTTACGGGCACGCGATCGGGTCCGCGCGCCGCACTCGCATTGTTGACGACAATGTCCAGACGCCCGAACTCGGCGACGGTTCGTCTGATCGTCTCCTCGACCGCCTTTTCGTCGCGAACGTCCGAAACCAGCGGCAGGCATCGAGCCCCGAGCTGGCGAACTTCTTCGGCAACGCTTTCGATATCGCGCCATCCCGCTGCTTTTTCGTCTTCCGGGTAGTCCTCGGGGCGCCGACCGCTCCCTGTAATCACGATGTCGGCGCCGGCTCGCGCGAGTAATTTAGCAATCGGTCGTCCGATGCTACGCATTCGTCCCGCACCAGTAATGATCGCGACTTTACCGGCAAGCTCCCGATCCATGTCCGAACCTCTCGATTGGCGGCTACCCCTGTGTTGAGTCTCAATACCCTGCTGTTGGGAGCCTAGCGAACACGGTTACGCAGCGACAAGCGGTGCTAACCTCGGAGCTGGTGCGCAGTGTCTCGCGATTGCGCTTGTCGGTCGAAGCCGGTTCACTTTTATGAAGGAAACGCAGATGAACTATGATGAGCTCGATACCCGAGGCTATCTCCCCGTCCCTTCAACCTTCAACATTGCGGCGGCCATAGTTGATAGGCATGCGCGTGCTGGCCGAGGCGCCAAAGTTGCGGTGTGGTGCAATGGTCGCGCATATACGTATGCGGAATTACAAACGTTGTCCAACCGCTTTGCCAATGTGTTGGTCGGACTCGGAGTAAGGCGCGGCGAGCGAGTGCTGTTACGATTGGGCACAAATGTTCATGCAATGGTTGCAATTCTGGGATGCTTCAAGCTCGGTGCGGTTGTGATTCCGTCGAGCACGCTCCTACGTGAATATGAGCTCGAAAAGATCCTGGGCAATAGTGATGCAGTCGTCGCGCTCTCAACTCCGGAAGCCGCTGGTCCGATCCAGGCGGTGCGCGCCGGGACAGCGCTGCGGCATCTGATTTTGACCGGCGACAACGGCGAGTATAGCTGGGATTTCCTGATGGCACGTGCCTCCGGCGAATTCGCCACCGTTGGCAGCTCGGCGCGCGAGCTCGCGTTCATCATGTACACCTCGGGTACCACGGGTGAGCCTAAGGGTGTTGAGCATGCCCATCGCTGGGTGCTGGGAACGGGCGATCCGGTGATCCGCGACATGATCGGGTTAACTGCAGATGACATTTGCTATCAGCCGCAGGACTGGTCCTTTATGTATCCGCTAGGGTCAAGTTTCCTACATCCTCTGCTGGTTGGGGCAACAGTTGTTATCAATGAGGGTCGTTACGATCCGGAAAGAGTGCTCTGGACCATCGAGCGTTACCGAGTGACTGTATTTGCAGCTGTCCCGACAATTTACCGCTCGCTGGCGGCAGTTCCCCATGCTGAGTCCCGTTACCGTATCCGTTCGTTGCGGCTTGGAATGAGTGCGGGTGAGGCCTTGCCACCCGATACTTTTCAACAGTGGCAAGAGCGCTTTGGTGTGACGTTGTATGACGGTTTTGGTCAGACCGAGGGACACATTTTTATCGCAAACCGGCTCAACATGCCCATCAAGCCAGGCTCGATGGGCAAACCTCTGCGTGGCTATGAAGCCGCGATCCTCAATGATGCGGGTAGCCCCCAGCCGTCAGGGGAGCCTGGCTATCTCGTGATCCGTAACGCGGACCATCCTGGGTTGGCTTTGGGCTATCGGAAAGCTCCCGAGCGCTGGGCCGCGGTTAACCGCAACGGCTGGTATTACACACAGGACATCGCCTACGTCGATGACGACGGCTATTACTGGTACGTGGCGCGCGCCGATGATCTGATTAAAAGCCGCGCTTACTTGATCTCACCGAAAGAGGTGGAGTCAGCACTGGTCTCGCACCCCGCGATCCTTGAGGCGGCGGTCATCGGGATACCAGGCGCAGTCTTGTCCAACAAAATAAAGGCGTTCATCACCTTGAAGGCGGGCCTTCAACCATCAAATGAACTTCATGCACACATCCGCGAATATGTGCGCGCGGTTATCGCGCCCTACAAGGCGCCGCAGGAACTCGAATTCGTTAGCGAACTGCCCAAAACGGCCACCGGCAAAATCCTACGCCGCGAACTGCGCGCTCGAGAGCTCGCAAAGCGAACTGCGGATGCGAGCACTCCCTGACTTGGGACAGGATGTACCGCTTTTCACCGGTGTGTTTCGCCCGGGCACAAAAGCAGGCGCAAACCTCATCTAACGGTGAGACCTCGCACCTGACCGGAGCGTCGATTTAACCGGAGCCGAGTACAAAGCGGTGACACGCGTCGCACCTGCCACCCGGGTGAGCAATCAAGCAGGGTTTCGTCTTCTGCCTTCAATCGTCCAGCGGGTCAGGCTTAGTTCCGCACAAGCTCGTCGCGCTACTTCTCCGATTTCTCTTGGTTAGCCCAGCCTTTTTCGTATGGTGCTGTCATTCGGCCAATTGCCCGCAGGTGCTGAAACTTCCATTGGCCGTCGATTTTTACGTAGTCGTCTTCATAACGCGCCGAAAGCCAATAAGCGCGGTTGCCTTTGCGAAAGGTAAAGGGGCCGAAGAAGTACCAGCTTGCTTTGGCACGATTGCCGTCGACCTCGATGATCGGGTTGATTACGTTATGTTGCGAGAAACTGATACGAGCGCGGAAACTCTCGAACAATTTGCGAATCGCGGCATGCCCTCGATGTGCCCCAACGGCATCTCCTTGCCAGATACCGTCCGCGGCAAAGATAGTGGTAATTAGGTCGGGATTGTGATCATCGTCGCATATGGAGCAGTAACGAGCTTTGAGTTGCTTGATGGCCTCGATATCTTCCAGAAGGGTGACTCGCCTTTCCAATTCCTCTGTAGTCATGGGCTTTAACTCCCGTGATCAGATCGTGAGCCGTGCGTGAACTTAGCGTAAGCCTCACCGCAGGAGCCGGCGTTACACGATAACACGTGCACCCGCCCATACGCCCGCCGTGGGTATGAGCTGTACACGGTTAATTAAACCGCGAATTCGCAACCGACCTTTACTTCACCCGCGACACATTTACGCTCAATCATGAGGGCACCGCAACCGATTGCGGAGACGAAATGCCATGGGTTTGGCACGGGTGGCGAGAACAGATGAACTATCGTAATCTTGGTCCGTTTGGAGAGGTGGCCGAGCCCGGTTTAAGGCGCACGCCTGGAGAGCGTGTAGACTCGGAAGAGTCTCGGGGGTTCGAATCCCCCCCTCTCCGCCACTCTTGGCTTGCATAAGCAAACTTCGGTGGCAACTGCGAGCCTTCACGAACCTCTGATACGTTCAGTTTCCCGCAATCTTATGAGGCCTTGGCTTTGTCGGGATCATCGCTTTGCTCCCGGAGCCGGACTCTGAGCTTATGTGCCGTCTGTCTTGAGGCTGATAAGCTCGGGGGAGATTAGTTGCAGCTGGCCATTGCCGGCGTCTAGATATTCCTGCGCGATGCGATCTTCCTCGCGCTCGACTTTTTCTTCCTGGTCCAGGAGCGCGGCCATGCTGTCCAGATGACGCCGAATTTCGGTCGCCAATTCACGATTGACACCCTTGACCAAAGCGAGTTGCTCGACTGAAGCCTCCCGGATGCGTCGCAGACTGCCGAAGTGACGCAACAATGCCCGGCGCCGGACCGGGCCGATACCCTCGATATCGTCGAGTACCGAGCGCAGCCGCGCGCGACGGCGAAGTTCGCGGTTGTAGGTAATTGCGAACCGGTGGGCTTCGTCACGCACCCGTACGAGAAGGAACAGGGCGGTCGAGTTCCTGGGCAATATCAGGGGGTCTTTGCGATTGGGCAGGAAGATGCGCTCTTCCGATTTTTCCACCCGGCGCTCACGCGGGTCATTGAGGACGTGTTGCTTGGCGATCGAAACCACATCGATCTGATCAGACAGCCCTGCTTCTTTAAGAACTTCAACCGCTACATTAAGTTGACCTTTGCCACCATCAATTACCCAGAGATCGGGGAAGTCGTGCTCTTCGATTGCGCGCCGCAGTCGCCGGCTAAGAACTTCGTACATGCTGGCGTAATCGTCCTGGCCTTCGACGGTGCGGATGCGATAGCGGCGATACAGCGCTTTTTGGGGTTCGCCCTCATCAAACGTGACTTGCGAGGCGACCACCATTGAACCCTGTAAATTGGAGATGTCGTAGCATTCAATCCGCTTGGGAGAATTGCGAAGATGCAGTTTGGCGCGGAGCTCCTCCAGCATCTTCTCCCGCGTATTCTCGTTGTCGCGCCGGGCATGAAAGCTCTGACGCGCGTTGTGCATCGCCATTTCGAGCAGACGCAGCTTTTCGCCCCGCTGCGGCACCACGAACTCGACTTTGCGCCCGCGCCGTTCTGACAATAGCTCAGCGCGCACCTGGGCATCTTCCAAGGCAACCGGCAGGATAACCTCATCGGGCAGGAATCGAGCGCCGGAGTAATACTGGCTCAACAGATCGGCGAGTACCTCTTCGTCTGGCAATTCCAGGTCCTGAAAACTCCAACTCTGCGTGCTGGTCAATTTGCCATTGCGGATCATCAGCACGAGCGCTTCGATGAAGCCCCCCTGGCGGTAGAGGCCGAACACGTCCTGGTCACCGCCCCAGTGGTGAAGTACGGTTTGTCGCTCGACCGTTTTTTCGATTGCACGGACCCGATCACGTACTCGAGCTGCCTCTTCGAATTCAAGCCGCTCCGCGTGGGCCTTCATCTTTTCGCGCAACTCCTTGAGCAGCTCCAGGTTCTTGCCTTCCAGAAGCATCTGCGCGGCCCGCAGATGGCGCTGGTACTCCTCGCGATCTACGGGCAGGCAGCACGGTCCTAGGCATCGTTTGATCTGGTATTCAATGCATGGTCGCGAGCGATTTCTGAATACCCCGTCAGAACAGGTGCGCAGAGGGAAGACCTTGCGGATTACGTCGATGGTTTCGCGCAGTCCATCGGCGGAGCCAAACGGGCCGATATAGCGGCCGCCGTCTCTGACAATTCGACGAGTTACAGTAATCCGCGGCCACTCATGATTGGTAATTTTGGCGCTCAGATACGATTTGTCGTCTTTGAGGCGAATGTTATAGCGCGGCTTGTATTGTTTAATCAGATTGTTTTCGAGGATTAAAGCTTCCTTTTCGCTGCGGGCAACCAGCGTATCGAAGTCGCGCACCCGCTTGATAAGAAACCGCACTTGCAGGCGACCATCGCCGTTTTCGCGGAAGTAGGCCCGGACGCGCGAGCGCAGTGACTTGGCCTTGCCCACATAAAGCACCTTGCCATTACGATCCTTGAGCAGATAGACACCGGGTTCCGAAGGAATTCCTTCGAGCTTGCGCCATAACGGGTCATCGGCCGGTTCAAAGCTGGGCGCCGGGGGTTGATCGGTTGATGACTTGGGATAAGTCACAAGTGAATCAAAGCGCGCCGAGGTCGCTCGGCCCTCGTGCGACTGCGCTTCGGCTTGCGAGACGGGCGTGACTTGACCTGACCTGGCGCGAGCCTGTTCGCTACTGAGTTCGCTCGTCAAGATATACTGTCGGTCGTCATTGTCGCGGCGACTATCATGCTCGGCCCGCAAGTTGACTTCCTCGCTCGAACAAATCTTCGCCCCTGGCCGGTTATAAGTGTCAGGTCGCTGAACCACTGGGCTAATTATAACATTGGAAGGCCGTTTGGGCGCCGGGAGCGAAAAACCTTGGCTGCTGCAAATCTCTACGGAGAACTTTTCGCGGCTATGGAGTAGAGATAAACCATGCTCGCAGGGGGTGGATCGTCGCAGCCGCGCGGCCCGGTCTTCTTGCATAATATCATGGAGCGCGGCTCCTCTGCGTCAGAGCTTAATAGCTGCAGTCGGTTGATCTGGTAGTAAATCAATGAGCGAGGTCTGACAATGGGAAAATTGAACAATAAAGTTGCGGTCATCACTGGCGCGGCCAGCGGGATGGGGCGCGCGACTGCGATTCGCTTCGCGGGGGAGGGGGCTGCGGTTGTGGTTGCCGATCTCAACGAACAGGGAGGGCACGCCACGGTACGTGACTGCAAAGAGCAGGGTGGACGCGCGATTTTTCACAAGACCGATGTCGAAAAGGAAGCCGAGATCAGGGCGGCAATCGGACGCGCCGTCAGCGAATTCGGCCGTCTTGATATAATGTACAATAATGCCGGTATTGCCGGGGCATTGGGCCCTCTCGAAGAGATCAGCGCCGAAAATTGGGACCGTACGTTCGCTGTACTGCTCCGGTCTGTTTTCTTCGGTATCAAGTATTCGATTCCCGAAATGCGCAAGGTCGGAGGCGGCTCAATTATTTCCACTGCCTCGATTGCCGGAATTCTCGGACAGGCCGGCCCGCTCGTCTACAGTGTCGCCAAGGCCGGGGTGATTCACCTGACCAAGTGTGCCGCAGTCGAACTGGCCAAGGACCGCATTCGAGTGAATTGCATCTGTCCAGGCGGGATCAATACACCCCTCCTGCACAAACATATCCCCGGTGGTGAGGCTACAACTTTGCAGCTTTTGCAAACAACGCAACCGCTGGCGCGACCAGGCACCCCCGAGGACATCGCGGGGATGGCGCTATATCTTGCCAGTGATGACGCGGAATGGGTAACGGGAACTGCGATGGTTGTTGACGGTGGCTTTGTCGCTCGCGGCAATGCGTTCGCACAGCAGTCCGCGTTTCAGGTCCCAAGCAAGTGGTCGGGCCCGAGTTTTGAAAAGGATTAGTACTGATCGGCTTTTTTAACACACCCTGAGCTGGCGGCAAGCGAAACAGTTGGCCAGCGACGGGTATACAGCGAAAGCCACTTGTAGCTATAGCGAGGCTATCGCAATGGCGAGAACTTACACCACTTCAGAGATTGCCAAGCTCCTTGAAAAGGTTAGCAATTGGGGTCGTTGGGGTGCAGACGACCAGCGCGGGGCGCTTAATTTTATTTCCAATGACAAGCGCGCAGCTGCGGCGCGCCTGGTTCGGACTGGCGAGGCCGTTTCGCTCGCGCTGCCCTTGGCCACGCGGCCGGCTCGCGACAATCCCAACCCGGTGACCCACCTAATGATCCGTTCCGGCAATGTCGGTCACCCGCTCGGTTCATGGGGATGTGCCGATTACTTTGCAATCGAACCTCACGGGCTGGCGACCACGCATCTCGACGCGCTTTGCCACCACTTCTACCAGGGCAAAATGTACAACGGCTTTGATTATACTGAGGTCGATTTTCAAGGGGCTCACAAATGTGCGATCGATGTCGCTCGCGACGGCATCATCAGCCGAGGCGTACTGTTCGACATTCCACGAGTCAAGAAAGTCGACTGGATCGAGCCCGGAGAGGCGATTTTCCCAGAAGACCTCGAAGCGGCCGAACATGAGAATGGCGTCGAGGTAGGGGAGGGTGATGTGATGTTGGTGCGCACCGGTCGAGTCAGGCTGCGGCGCATCAGAGGAGCGGGCGCCTTCGATGGCATGAAGATGCCCGGCCTACACGCATCGTGTCTAGAATGGCTGCATCAGCGCAAAATCGCCGTGCTTGGTACTGATGCGGTAAGCGACGTGCTGCCGACCGCCTACGACCCGCCGCTCCGCATGCCGATCCACACGGGAACTCTCGTCATGATGGGGGTGCATCTGATTGATAATGCTGATCTGGAGCAACTGGCCGAGAAATGTGCCAGCCTACAGCGGTATGAGTTTATGTTCAGCCTATTACCTTTGGTGCTGGAACGGGGTACTGCTTCGCCGGCCAATCCCGTTGCTCTATTCTAGGCTGAAACTTTAACGGACGCGTTTTATTAGGTGGCTTGGCTCACTGATTTAAGCAATGCTAGCCTCTCAGCCGGGCTACCGGGGTGCCCAAATGCTCAAGCGTAACATAAGTCACAATGCTTGGCGCGCGCTTCTGCTCACAATCGCGATGGCCCTTGGGCTCGTTGCAGGGCGCGGGCGGGCGCACGCGCAGCCCTTCAAAGACAACCAAAGTTTGGCAAATTCGGTGAGCAATGCCACAGCGAGCACCGTGGAGCCTGGTGCGGACAGTAGTGAGACAGGCTGGGGTTCTGATGAGGTAACAGCCCGAGACCTTAAGGGTGACATCACACCTGGCGCTTCACCCGATGGTGACGGTCGCGAAGCTACCGCCGATAGTTCAAGCGTGGTCCAGCCACCCGCGGACAATTCTGCAACCGCTCAGCAGGTACTTGAACTTCCCCAGTTAGTTGACCTCCAAAATGGCAACAGCTCTGGCGGATCACAAGATGATGGTCAGAGCGATGAGAACCAGCCAGCGCAATCTCAGGTCAGCCCGCAGGACCTGGCTAATAGCGACGGCTTGCCCAACGTGCCGGAGCAGCTGGGCACCCTGCAGGATTATGAAAGTCAGGTCAACCAGGCCCCGCCCAGCATAGTTTGGTTCGCACCGGGTATGGCAGCCGTCCGATTGGCGCCCTCATTGCCGTTGAATCCGCCTCTGCGACTGCCTTCGGCACCTCTGATGGTGAGCCCTCCGATTGTTCTGGCGCCTACCAGTAGCAGTCCATTTCCGTCTACCAGTCCAATGCTGATGGCACCAAGGACAAGAACGTTTGGTTTTGCCCCCAGAGGTGGATTTATGGCATTTCGCCGCTAAGCTTCTTCTATCGAGGATTTGTTACCCTGAAGGAGAAGCAGAACAACCAAGCGGCAAGGGACAGCAATGTTGGTCACGATCGACGTCGGCAACACCCATACGGTTATTGGTATCTACGAAGGTGAGCGCCTAACGCACCATTGGCGGATTTCGACTAATCCGGAGCGTACCGCTGACGAACATGGCGTAATGTTGCAAGTGTTGTTGCAGAGTGCCGGATTGCCCATACCGTTTCGGCCGGAAGGGGTGGTGGTCGCGTGTTCGGTGCCGCCATTGAACCACGTGATCGAACAACTGGCGGAGAGGTATTTTAATTGCCAGCCATTGATTGTCGGTCCCGGCATCAAGACCGGTATGCCGATCCTGTACGAAAACCCGAAGGAGGTGGGTGCCGATCGCATCGTCGACGCCGTCGCTGCTTACGAACGTTATGCCTCGGCGGTTATTGTGGTGGATTTCAGTACCGCGACAGCGTTCGATTACGTCACCGGTCGTGGTGAGTATGTCGGAGGTGCGATTGCGCCAGGCTTGGAAATTTCGATGAATGCGCTGGTGGAGCACGCCGCCAAACTCTATCGCGTCGAATTGATTCGTCCGCGCGACGTCGTTGGACGTACTACCGTCGGCGCTATCCAGTCGGGTTTGATCTACGGCTATACAGCCTTGGTGGATGGCCTGATCAAACGTATTATCCGCGAACGGGGTGAAAAAGCTCACGTGATTGCCACTGGCGGTTTCGCCGAGTTGATCGCGCCGGAATCGGAAATGATTGAAGACGTCGACGAATTTCTCACTCTAAAAGGCCTGCGCCTGATTTTTGAGCGCAACCGACGCATATAGACCTTCTGCGAGAAAGGAACGCCCATGGCCGAACCCAAGCGAGTTGTGACCGATAGCATGATCGGCCTGCGATTGCCTGATTACGCCAGGCTGTCGCCAAGAGTTGCGACGGTGCTGGGACATAATCCGGGTCCGTTCACGGGGCCCGGTACAAACACTTATATAATAGGCACCGGCCCTCGCCGGATTCTGCTAGACACCGGTATCGGTGTTCCGAAGTGGGCCGAGAACTTGCCAAGGGGCCTACGCGAGATAGCGGGCGCAGACGAGTTCGAGCGAGTGGTGCTAACTCACGCTCATCAGGACCATATCGGCGGCGTAAAGGACGTCACTCGGCTGTTTGGCCGCTTGGAAGTGGTAAAAAAGCCCTGGCCAACCGCGGGCCCTGACGAAGCCGCCGGCGTCCCGATTACCGCTATCGACGACGGAACAGCGATTGCGACCGAAGGGGCAACGCTAAATGCCGTTTACACCCCGGGACATGCGCCGGATCACCTGTGTTATTATCTGGTTGAGGAGAAGGCTTTATTCACCGGAGACCTGATCTTGGGAGCTGGGACGACGGTGATTCCCGATGAAACAGGCGACCTGGGTCAATACATGAATTCGCTTCGTCGGCTGCTGGCCTTGGAAGTGGAGAAAATTTATCCCGCCCATGGCCCGGTGATCCACAACGCCCGTCAAAAGATCCTTGAATATATCGCCCACCGCGAATTGCGTGAGCGTCAGATCCTCGGGGCCTTGCGTGATGGCCCGCTCGACGCAATGGGGATTGTCAAGCAGATCTATATCGACGTGCCCGAATTTCTCCATCCAGCCGCTGCGCAGTCGGTACGGTCGCACTTACGCAAACTGGTCAGCGAAGGACGCGTCCAAGAGCATGAAACGAGGTGGTCGCTTCGATAACAAGGGCAGTCGCCGGCCCCATCTATTGCGCGTCCCAGAGTCAGCTCACTTGTTCGAAGCTCGAGGTCGCACTGGGCACGTCGTTTGCGCACTGGCAGTACTCGCTATTGCCTCCTTGGCGCAATTAGTCCCGCTGAACTCGATCGTTTCGGACCTGTCAGCCGCACAGCAACCGAACAGCAATGCGAACACGACCGAAATTCCACCCGCCGTGTCGATTAGCGCCACGGAGCGCCCGCAGCCGCCAGCTAACGCCGAGTTAAACCTGAATCAGCCAAACGAGGTCGCTCCGGGTCAGCCGACCAGCCCTGCCTACTATGACGACGGAATTATCAGCTACGAGCGCGCCAAGGGCCCTGAGTTAAGCGGTCCCCCGCTAGGCTCACTCGACGATTTTATGAGCGAGGGGGATATCACCTCACCCTTAGGCTTCCAGGTGCGAGAGGATAAGCGCCGACTTAAGCACGGCGGTGAGGCTCAGGGTTTGCTGATCATGGACGTGTTCGCAGGCAGTCCGGCAGCGCGCGCCGGGTTGCATCCCTATCACCGCGCGGTCCGCGATGTGCTGGAAACGGCGGCCGTGGCCGGAGCGATGTTTCTGCCGCCTGTGGTACTATTAGTACCGGTATTTGATCAGGTCCATGTCGGTGAAAGTTACGATCTGATAATCGGAGTGGATGGTTCTCGCGTCACCAATTTCCTCGAGCTTCAAGATCGGCTGCGAGATCTTCAACCGGGTGAGATCGTCTACTTCACGATCATTCGTAACGGCGAACGAATGCAGATCCCGGTACCCGTGCCGTCCGATTTCTCAAATCCGGCCTTTTAGTGCGCCTCTGAGCAGAGCAAATTGCGGAGGCGGACATTTATACGAGACATAGACAACATCTATGGCTGGTTGGCACCGAATAGATAGCGCAACAATTAACGGATTTTGAGTATGCCAGAGTCTTATTCAAGTTTGAAGCTCACGCCGGAATTGCACAACAAGATCAACAATGCCCTCGCGGACGGCCATCCTCTGGTCTTGGCCGTCGTGGATCCTTCGGGTCAACCAGTGCTGTCCTTTCGTGGTTCTTTGCAGACCTACAGTGATACTCAGCTCGGCTTCTGGTTACGAATCCCGCAGGGTCGTACGCTCACGGCAATTCGCAGCAATCCCAAGGTCGCATTGATCTACCGCTCACCAACTACTCCTCTGTTGCAATTCCACGGGCGCGCTCGCATCGCCACCGACGAGAACGAACGAGAACGTGTGTTTGCGGCCGCGCCCGAGGTCGAACGACGGGCCGACCCTGAAAAAAAGGGCGTTGCGATCATTATCGACCTGACGCTGGTGGAAGGAGTGATCGCCGTTGGCCCCGAAGGACCGGTATGGTGTCGGATGGCCGCAGACAACGCATAGGATGAAGGCTGCTAACGCGGACGATCACGCTTTGAAACGTTCGGCGAATCGGTTGATACCGGTAATATGTTCGGCGGGCCAAGGGGGGCTCTGAGGCTGTCGACACTCGCTCAAGCGCCAACCAAACCTCCGGCGTCAAGCACACTCAGCCTTCGCCGGTTAGACGCCGTCCTGTCGCAAACCAACGACGATCTCAGCAGTCGGATCGAGGCTTTGAGTCGCCATTTCCTCGGACGACCCTATAAGGAAAATCCGCTCAAGGGTTCGCCTAACTCACCGGAAGTGCTCACCGCCTCGCTGACGGGATTCGATTGCGTAACATACGTCGAGACCGTGCTGGCGCTGGCCCGTGCACGAAGGCTGAGAGACTTCACAGAAGAGCTGCAAAAAATCCGATATAAGCATGGCCAGGTTCAATGGAGCAGGCGAAATCACTACATGACTGACTGGATCCGCAACAATTTACAAAATCGAGTAGTAGAGCCTGTTCCGCTGCCGGCGGTCCCTATCGTTGTCCGGGTCCGTCTTCTAAATACCGTACCCGGACTGGCGCCGCGACAAACCCGCGTTAAGTGCATTCCTAAAACAGCAATCTCTCGTGCAGAGCCTTATTTGCAAAGCGGGGATCTGATTTTCTTTGCATCCACGCGCAGGAATCTCGACGTCTTCCATGTGGGTATCCTGGTGCGTGGCCCTGACAGCATCAATCTCCGCCACGCTTCACGGAGCCAGGGCAGAGTAGTGGAGCAAAGATTGAGGGATTTTCTGAAGGCAAACCGGATGGCCGGCGTGATCGTGGTACGGCCGCGCCAGTTGGCCCCAGTTGACGCCCCGGGAAAATTGCCAGCGTGAATATCATCCAGCCAAAAGACTACTCGTCCGCAACCATCCGAGGACTGCTTGAGACGGCGAGTTCCGACGTTCTTCTCATCGGTGACCCGCGGGTCGAGATCGAGCCGGGACCGCGCCTGTTCGACCGCATGGCGCAGGTGATTCATGAGACTGGGGCCGCCTGGGTCTATGCTGATGCGGTGGACGCTGAGCGGATTGATTATCAAAGAGGCAGCATCCGCGATAGCTTCGACTTCGGTCCATTGATCGGCCTTTCGGTGCACGCCGCTCGCCAGTGTACGAGCGACACCGAATGGAAATGGGGAGGTCTCTACGATCTACGACTGAGGCTGTCTGAACGGTACGCTATATTACGGATTCCGGAGCCTTTGTATCGAGCTTCAGTCGCTGACCGGCGGCCAACCAGCGAGAAACTGTTTGATTATTTGGATCCGCGCAACCGTGATTACCAGCTCGAGATGGAGACAATCGCGACGAGCCATCTAAAGCGTATCGGAGCCTGGTTACCCCCTCGGTTTCAAAGACCTCCGACCGCGTCAGAGAAATTTTCGGTGAAGGCCAGCGTCATCATTCCGGTTCGAAATCGGGAGCGAACCATCCTCGATGCCGTTTGCAGTGCCCTTGAGCAGAACACTACTTTCCCATTCAATGTGCTCGTAATCGATAACCATTCGACCGATCGAACGCCGGAGGCAGTGCGCAGTATCAGAGACCCTCGCCTTCATCACATCATTCCGGAACGCCGGGACCTTGGCATCGGTGGTTGCTGGAATGAAGCTATCCATTCAGAGCTTTGCGGGCGCTACTCAGTGCAGCTCGATTCCGACGATCTGTACATCGACGACACGGTGCTCCAGCGCATTGTCGATACGATAGAAGGCGGTCCCTATTCGATGGTGGTCGGCTCATATGTGACCGTCGACTATACCTTAAAGGAGATTCCTCCAGGCCTAGTCGATCATCGCGAGTGGAGCCGAGCCAATGGGAGGAACAACGCCTTGCGTATCAATGGCCTGGGCGCTCCGCGCGCGTTCGATACCTCGATTCTGCGCCGTTTGGGATTTCCAAACGTCAGCTATGGTGAGGACTACGCGGTCGCCCTGCGGCTTAGCCGGGATTATGAAATAGGTCGCATCTACGAGCCACTTTATCTGTGCCGCCGTTGGGAGGATAACAGTGACAGCGCTTTGCCTGCTGAAGTGGTTAATCGCCACGACTATTACAAAGACTGGCTGCGCACGGCCGAAATCCTCGCTCGCATTAACCTCAATCAAAGAAAATCATCTTTAAAGTGAGCCCTTTGAGTCGTTCCGAGACGATACTGGTAAGAACAATCGAAGGGCTCTTTGAACGTCAAAGGCGGGTCTGGCGCCAGCTCGCAGATGGCGTTCAAGGGCTGGCGGCGGCAGAGACCCGGCCGATCACGATCGATTGGTTTCAGGTCTTCGTCCGTCACATTCCACATCGTATGAGGAGCACGATGGCGGCCGTCGATCCAGCGTCGATTGCTCGACGCGCCTGTTTCCTGTGCGCCAGCAATATGCCTGGGGAAGGAGAGGGAATAGCCTTTGGAAAAGACTTTACCATCTACTGCAATCCGTTACCGGTTGTCGAGCATCACCTGACTATTGTACACCGGGAACATTGTCCGCAGCGGATTCAGGGCCGATTCACCAACATGCTGGACTTGGCGGCCGCTTTGCCCGGTTATTTTATTGTTTACAACGGTCCGGAATGTGGAGCTTCGGCGCCCGACCACCTGCATTTCCAAGCCGGCTCTCGAAAATTGTTTCCAATTGAAAGAGACACCGTCGGAATGACCGGCCCGCTCGTGCCGGACTACCGGCGAAATGTCCTCCTATTTCGAGGATGCGACCGTTCAGCTTTGGTCCAGAGGATGGAACGAGCAGTCGAGAAGCTGGCGCTGATCACCAACCAAGCTGCCGAACCACTGGTCAACATAGCGGTTTTTCATCAGCAAGGGGCGTGGGTAGTTTATCTTTTTCCGCGCAGCAAGCACCGCCCTGAGGCCTTCCACAGCGGCGACCTGATGGTTAGTCCTGCCTCGATTGATTTGTGCGGTATATTCGTTGTGCCGCGGCGGCAGGACTTTGAAAAGCTGACCGGCGAAACAATTGGCGCAATCTTCGATGAGATCACGATTTCGACCGACCAGTTTTGTCAACTAGTGGCTCGGCTGGAGAGAGCAGATTGAACGTCTCAGTAGGTTTGGCTGAACGGCTCTCGGTCGTCGAGGTCGAACTAATCGGCGGATCCTTTGTCGATTCGTTCGGCCAACAATATGGTCCGGGCCGCTACAGATTAACTTCGGAGGTGAGACTTACTCCCACTGACCCGAGCGCGTGCGCGTTTGCTTTGGCTGATATTACCATCGGCATCGGCTTTCATTGGCAGAGGAACGAGCGTCAGGTGTTTCGGGGATGTCTTCGCCTGCTGAAGCGAGGTAGCGGGCTAACGGTTATTAACGATGTCGCGATGGAGGAGTATGTCGCTAGCGTGATAGCGTCCGAAATGAGCCCGACCTGCCCTTTAGAACTGCTCAAAGCTCATGCTGTAATCTCGCGCAGCTGGCTATGTTGTTCGCAAGCTAATCAAACCTGCGCATCGGAAGTTACCGACCGGCAATCCAATGGTTATGAGATCATTCGCTGGTACGACCGGCAAAAACACGCGGATTTCGATGTCTGCGCCGACGACCACTGCCAGCGGTATCAAGGTTTCGCCAAAGTGTCTTCTCAGCGGGTGACTGATGCGGTGAGCGCTACCGCAGGCCTGTTTCTCCGTTACGAAGGGGCTATTTGTGATGCGCGTTTTTCCAAGTGCTGTGGCGGCATCACCGAGCGATATTCAACCGCTTGGGGAGACGCTGACGTTCCTTATCTTAGCTCGGTGGTTGACGGGCCGATGCGCTCGGTTACCGGCAGCGTGGAAGAGTGGATACGGTCTAGTCCGCCTGCTTATTGTAACACGACCAGTGCAGAACTGCTTTCGCGAGTGCTCCCAAAGTTTGATCAGGAGACAAGGAATTTCTTCCGCTGGAAAATTGACTACTCGAGCGAAGAACTGGGCAATCTGATCAGCTCGAAACTTGGCGTGGATCTGGGTCGCATTCAGGATTTGGTGCCACTGGCGCGGGGACCTTCGGGCCGAATCTATCGTTTGCGAGTGGTCGGTGAACGTGACCAACTGATTATCGGCAAGGAGTTGGAAATTCGCCGATGCCTTTCGCCAACCCATCTTTACAGCTCAGCCTTTGTTGTTGAGCGTGCGCCAGACCGCTTGATTCTGCGAGGTGCCGGCTGGGGCCATGGCGTTGGCCTCTGCCAGATAGGTGCCGCGGTTATGGCCGATGCGGGCAGAAATTATCTCGAAATCCTCCAGCACTATTATCCCGGCACAACCGTAGCCTGATTGTGAGGGCGCCCGTGCTCACAGGAGTGCGTTCAATTTCTTGTGGCGCCGCGGTCTTATCGCAGCTCGATAGAATCCGGGCAGAGAACTTGCTTCAGTTCAGCAACAAAAGCCTCGGTCGGCGCCACGCGATAGTTATCGCCGAAGAGGAAAATAGCTTCGCGTTGGTCACTAAAAGCGACATGCAAATAGATGAGGGACTGTCCTTTGTGGCGCTGGAGAAGTTCCTTTAAGCGTAACAGTTCAGCTTCGGCTAAACGCTCGCGTGCCGCTCGAATCCGCACTTCGCGCACAGCTTCGCTCAGCGCTTTACCCAGGGGATGGACTTCGTCGAGGATAATCTGTGCTCGTTCGTCGTCGACATCGAGCCTCCCTTTCACTACGACTGGCTGATCGCCTGAGATTACAGTTTCATATTTTTGATACGTTTCGGGCCACGCTATGCACTCGACTGTGCCCTCGCGATCTTCGAGCTGAAAAGTTGCGTAGCGTTTACCCGCCTTGTTGTTCTTGAGCTTGACCGCATGAATTACCCCAGCCAGCCTTACTTGTGTTCCATCGGCTGCGGATGGCAAATCGGCGGTCGTTAGCCTGCCAATCCGGCGGAGCTCACGTTCATATTTATCGAGCGGATGGGCGGTGATATAGAAGCCCAGCGCTTCCTTTTCGAAATTGAGCAATTCGTGTTGCGGCCACTCGGTCGCGGGTCCGCGCACAGTCAAAGCCGGTGGCAAAATCTTTTGACTGAACAGGCTGATTTGATTGCGCACGGCGTCATTTTCTTCACGCTGCGCCAGTCTTAAGGCGTCATCAACTTGGGCCATCAAGGCAGCACGGGGCATCCCGATCGAGTCCATCGCGCCACATTTGATTAAGGCTTCGAGTACCCTGCGATTGGCCAGTTGTGTGCCAACGCGAATACAGAAATCGGCGAGGCTCTTGAAATCGCCACCTCGTTCACGCACCGCGATTATTTCTTCCGCGGATTTCACCCCGATCCCCCGAATGGCACCGAGACCAAACCGAATCGCACCATCGCTGACCGTGAACTTGACGCCGCTGCGATTAATGTCGGGTGGCAGCACGGGAATACGCATTTCGCGCACGGCTGCGATGTTTTTATAAGTCTTGTCGGTGTCATCCATATCGAGCGACATCAGGGCCGCCATAAATTCGTGCGGGAAATGGGCTTTGAGATAAGCGGTAGTATAAGAGGTCAGCGCGTAGGCCGCCGCATGGGAACGGTTGAAGCCGTAGGAGGCAAAGGTTGCGATTTTCTCGAAGATCGATTCCGCCAGACTTTGCTCGACTCCGTTTCTGATGGCGCCGGCGATAAACCGCTCGCGCTCTTTTTGCATTACCGCGATCTGCTTCTTGCCCATCGCAGCGCGTAGGATGTCGGCTTCTTCCAGCGTATAGCCGGAAAGGGCCTGTGCCGCCCGCATCACCTGCTCCTGGTATATGATCACGCCGTAGGTATCCCGCAGCACCGGCTCAAGCAGCGGGTGATCGTACTCGACCGGCTCTTTGCCGTGCTTGCGTCGAATGAACGGCTCGACCATGCCCGCATCGAGGGTTCCCGGCCGAAACAGTGAGATTGCCGCGATCACGTCTTCGAAGCAGGAAGGCTTGAGCTCGGTCAGAAACCGACGCATTCCCGATCCTTCCATCTGGAAGACGCCGACGGTGTCGCCACGCGCGAGCAGCTGATAAGTTTCAGGGTCGTCAAGATTGAGCTGGTTGAGGTCGGGCACTGCCTTCCCACCGCGCGCGGCGAGCTCGAGTGTGTCCTTAATCAGGGTGAGGTTTTTGAGGGCTAAAAAATCAAATTTGACCAGACCGATTTCCTCGACACCCTTCATCGAGTACTGAGTAATCCAGGCACCATCGCCGTTTTGTTCCTTGTCGACATACAGGGGCACCATCTCCTCCAGTGGCCTGTCCGAGATAACCACTCCCGCAGCATGACGCGACGCATGTCGGAGCAAACCCTCGAGTTTGAAGGCGTATTCAAAGAGCTCCGGATACCGCTCGCGCTCGGCCCGCAGACGCGGTTCCATTTCCAGAGCGTCTTTTAAGGGGTAATCGCGGCCTTGCTTGGGTGCAGGATAAAGCTTGACTATGCGATCGGTCTCTGCGAAGGAAAGTCCCAGGACACGGCCCACGTCGCGGATGGCTTGCTTGCCCTTTATCGTGCCGAAAGTGATGATTTGCGCCACGCGATCATCGCCGTACTTACGACGCACGTAGTCAAGGACTTCGTCGCGCCGCTCGAAGCAGAAGTCAACATCGATATCCGGCATCGAGCGGCGGCCCGGGTTGAGCCAGCGCTCGAACAGAAGCTTGTGTTCAATCGGGTCAACCTCGGTAATGCGAAGGGCGTAGGAAACCAGGCTGCCGACGACTGAGCCTCGTCCGGGTCCGACGGGGATCCCGAGCTGGCGGGCGTGATTTATAAAGTCAGCGACTATCAGCATATAACCGGAGAAGCCCATTTCCCGGATGACAGGGAGTTCCCGCTCGAGCCGCTCGAAATAGGGTCTTTCATCAAAGGCACCGCGCCGCGCATGTAATTCGTTCAAGCGAGCTGCCAGACCGCTGCGCACCTGCTGTTCCAGCAGATGGTCCAAATTGGCTGCAGTCGGGCTCTCCGTCTGAGCCCCGCTCGAGGCCGCCTGCAGGTCGCTTTGCGGTTGGTAAACGGGGAAGTGAAACTTGCCGAACTCGAATTCAAAATCAACCTGCTCGGCGATCGCCACTGTATTTCTGAGTTCCTCGGAGTCAGCGCCAAACGCCGCCGCCATTTCCTCGGGAGTCTTGACATAGAGCTGGTCTGTATCAAAGCGCCAGCGGGTTTCATCCGCCAAGGTTTTGCCAGTCTGTATACACAGCAGGACTTCATGTGCTTTCGCGTCCTCACGATGCAGATAATGGCAATCGTTGGTCGCGGCCAGGGGCAGACCCAAGGAACGGGCAAGGTCGCGCAATGGAGCGTTGAGTTGCCCATGCAACTCGTTGTCTTGCAGTTCCAGGTAAAAACGGCCTGGAAAGGTTCGAGCATACCATTCAGCCGCCTCGCGGGCCTTGTCGAGCCGACCCGTTCGGAGAGCCCGTGCGACCTCTCCGCTTAAACATCCGGATAAGACGATCAGCCCGTCTGATAGCTCGCTGAGAATTTCGCGATCGATGCGCGGCTTATAATAAAGACCCTCCTTGTAAGCAGCGGTCAGCAATCGGCACAGGTTGCGATACCCGGTGCGCGACTGGGCTAACAGAATCAAATGGTAGTTGCCGGCTGCTTCTATATCGTCGCTTCGCGGCTGAGTCCGATCATGGCGGCTACCGGGTGCCAGGTAGACTTCACATCCAATAATCGGTTTGATCCCGTGCTGCTTTGCCTTGGAGAAAAACTCGACGGCACCGAACATGTTTCCATGGTCGGTCATCGCAATTGCCGACATACCCGAGTTTTTCACGTGTTCGAGCAGGGGGCCGATTTTGTTCGCCCCGTCGAGCAGGCTGTACTGCGTATGGACATGCAAGTGGACAAAGCTCATAACCGGCACCACCTCCCTGCGGCCGCTCACGCTTACGTAGCTGCCGTCGTTATTGTAGCCCAGAAGGCAGAGTCGCGGATGAATCTAGTCGCCACCGTGATCCTCTCCAAGGCGTATCTTTCCACAGCTGCGCAACTCCGAGCTGTGGACCGCCCTGATCAACTCGTCCACAGGGTGTGATTGGCGAAGCACCTCCTGCGCGCATTGATTCGGGCGAGGTAAAGGGTGAAGGCCTGCAACCTCACCCAACCACGCGAAAGATTACTGGAGGAATCAGAAAGCGCTGCGGAAGACGTTAATGGCGCGAGATGGGGGTTCGGGCTCCAGATGGAGCCGTAAGAGATGCTGGCGGCGCGACTCCCTTCTATGCACGGCGCGCGCCCGTTTGTGAGCCCGCTCCAGCAGAGCCTTCCGATGACGGGGCTTGTGACGCAGCGGTAGCTGTACCTTCGGTCACTGGTGCTATTCCTTCTGGTGTCGCCTCGGCGGCAGCTGCAGGTGCTTCCGCCACGGTTGGCGGCAAAACCGTTGCGACCGGATAATCAGTGTCAAAAATGGGGCGAACATTGCCGCTAAACTTTAGTGCGGAAACGTGTAGAACGTCATGGATTCCCAGTGGTGCAACATCAACTTCGATCGACTCTGGTATCTCTAGTGGAAGGCACTCGACCAGAACTTCGCGTTCAAGCGGTTGGAGAATACCACCTTGAACTGCTCCCGCGGGGCGACCGACGAATCTGAGAGGGACGGAGACCCGTAGGGGCTTGTTGAGGTCGACTTCGAGGAAGTCAACGTGCAGGATATCGCCTTTGACCGGCGTCCGCTGTACCTGTTTTAGAATAACATGCTTGCCATCAAGTTCTGGTGAGGCCGACTTAAGCCGAATGAGCCTCTGTCGCGCATTGGCGCTGACCTGGTGATTTAATTCTCGAGCATGCACCGCGACCGGCGTGGCGGCGCTCAAGTTGCCATAAAGAATTCCAGGAATCCGGCCCTGCCGGCGCAGTCGGTTAACCAATCCCTTGGGCCTTACCTGTCTTTTTTCGCATGTAAGATCGACCGTTTCCATTGGCTCCTTAAGGATCCAGACAATAGCTGGAAATTCCCGGCTGCTCTAGTTAAAGAGCGAGCTGACTGATTCTTCATTGTGAATCCGCCGAATAGCCTCAGCTATGAGGCCACCGACCGATAGGACTTTAAGGTTAGAGAGTTCGGCTTGGGCTTTCGCGCGCAAAGGAATCGTGTTGGTGGTTACCAGTTCCTTAATCGAGGAGGCGTTGAGCCGTTCGCAGGCCGGGTCTGAGAGAATCGGGTGTGTCGCACAGGCCATTACTTCGCGCGCGCCGGCCTCCAAAATGACCTTGGCCGCCTCAGTTATCGTCCCCGCGGTATCGATCATGTCATCCACCAGGAGAGCAAACGAATCGCGCACATCGCCGACCAGTCTCATCTCGCTGACCTCGCTAGCCCGAGGGCGACGCTTGTCGATGATTGCAAGATCAGCATTGAGGCGACGCGCGAAGGCTCGCGCCCGTTCCACGCCGCCGGCGTCGGGTGAGACTACCGCCACCCGGTGACCGTCGACGCGTTTGCGCAGATACTGCACCAGCACCGGCATTGCGTAGAGATTGTCAACCGGGATATTGAAAAAACCCTGAATCTGGCCCGCATGGAGATCGACGGTTAGTACGCGGGAAGCTCCGGCGGTGGTGATGAGGTCGGCCACCAGCTTTGCGCTTATTGGTACTCTCGGCGCCACTTTACGATCCTGACGAGCATAGCCGAAGTAGGGGATGACCGCCGTGATACGTCCGGCTGAGGCACGCCGCAGCGCGTCCATCAGCAACAGCAGCTCCATCAAGTTCTCGTTCGGTGGGGTACAAGTCGACTGGATTACGAAGCAGTCGCCACCCCGAACATTTTCTCGCACTTCCACCAACACTTCGCCATCCGGAAATCGGCCCACTTCAACCTGCCCGAGCTTGACGCCGAGATGTTCGGCGATTTCCCGCGCCAACGCTGGATTTGAATTGCCGGTGAAAATCTCGAGTTCGTCTTTCACCCGGTCAGACATCTGCGAGCCCTCCGTTTGGGTGAGAAATCGGCGTTTCTCCTACAACGTAGTTTTATTCGTCATCGGGCTTCAGCCCGCACGCCCATCATCTCACGTGCCGCTTCGGTCAGCGTGGTGGCAGGCGTTGTTGCACGGTAGGCTTCCGCTTAGGCATCAAGGGCAGGCTCGGCTCCGTGCTCCGCTATCGAGCCCCGGAATGGCTGGGCGGGAAGGATTCGAACCTTCGAATGCCAGGTCCAAAGCCTGGTGCCTTACCAGCTTGGCGACCGCCCAGCAGCGACCTCACCCATTCAGCGGCCGGCGGAGTTCCGTCACTACC
Source organism: Pseudomonadota bacterium (assembly GCA_021323945.1). Lineage (GTDB taxonomy): Bacteria > Desulfobacterota > Binatia > Binatales > Binataceae > JAMXLL01. The sequence continues at coordinate 364,983 of JAJPKA010000018.1, forward strand.
TGGCCCGCCGAGCCTTAAGCCTAACTAATTCACGAGGAGCTAACCATGCTGTGCTCCTCATGCTACCATGAACGCGAGAACCGATCAGTCGTGGGACGAAGTCCCGAGGTAAAGCCGAATATCCGCTGTACAGAGCGCCGGGAATGGTAAGGACGAGCGAAGCGAGTGTCAACGACCTCCGCCGAGCTATCAGCCACCATTTACCGTTACAGACTTGAAACCGCGAAGCATCGTACGTCGGGTGCGTGCCGCGCCATCTCTTGGGAGGCCTTGAAAGCTTGCTCGGCGGAATCGAAGAGACCGAATACGCTGCCCCCGCTACCGCTCATCGCCGAGGCGCGAGCTCCCAGCTGATCCATCAACTGCTTGAGCCGCTGGATTCGTGGCCATTTAGCAAACACAACGGATTCGAGGTCATTGACCAGATGATAGGGCATAATGTGGCCCTTGATGATTGCGCGGAGATGCTCCTCTGGCGCAGGTCCACTCCAATGGCTGGGTTGCAGCTCGCCAAAGACACTCGCGGTCGAGACTTCGAATGGGGGCACAGCAATCACCGCGAACACCCTCGCCATCGCGGGGATAGGTTCTATCTTTTCTCCAATTCCTCGCACGCGAGAGGGGACCGGATTGAGGAAGAACGGCACGTCCGCACCAAGTCTCGCTGCCAAGATATTCAAAGCGGTTGAGTTTCGTGATCCGCAAACCTTGACCAGCATGCGAAGAACTGCGCCCGCGTCGCTCGAACCGCCGCCTAAACCAGCCGCTACCGGAATTTCTTTCTGCAGCCTGATTAGCACTTTGGCTCGAACGCCGAACTCGTCCATGTATTTTCGCGCAGCTCTAACGGCCAGATTGGCCTCGCCCGTGGGAATTTGGGCCGAGCTACTGTGAAGCTCCACCGATCGCGACTGAGACGGGCGCAGCTCAAGATTGACCTTATCGTACAACGAAACTGGAACAAAGATGGAGTCGATTTCGTGATAACCGTCGGGCCGCCTTCCTGTTACGCGCAGGAACAGGTTGAGCTTTGCCGGTGCCACCTCGCCCAGCGGTTTAATCATAATTGACCGATGTGAAGACTGGGCGATGGTGCAATAATCATCATGGCCTCGGTTCGACCGTGTCACGCCCGGCGGTAGCGTCGGTTCTTGTTATTCGTGCGGTAGCTCGGCGCGCGTCTTTCCTGATGACGCTCAGGAAACCGACCACAGTCAACAGCAGGCCGCCGACTACCAGAACATAACCGGTCAGAAATGTTGCATGATAGAAATCCATCCGAGCGGTGGCGTAGGAGAGCCGCCGTTGCTCGGCGGTGAGGGGCGCCAGCACTGCTGCAGCGCCCGAGTCAAGGTCGTCAAAGCTGAGATACGCAGGATCGGCGGCGGCAACTCCTGCACTTTTGATCAACTGGCTATACCGTTCGGTGTTAAGACGGCCCACCAGCCAATTGCCAGTTCCGAGCAGGATTAACGCGATGCCCAGCACTGCCCGCCAGTCATGATAGACGTCAGGTATTTTCATCTGCGTTGATGGCTCCGTCAGATTCAGCTCAGGACATCAAATTTTACGCTAAACATTACAGATAACCACGACCCGCAGATATGACTGGACGACTGGTTGGTCCATTTCACTTCTGACTGGCGCGCAAAGCGTTACGAACGCATTCGCGGAACAAGGCGGCGTAGTTCATGGTGACTCCGAGTCCTTTCATTATGCCGTCGAGTCCGATGAGCGCTCGTAGCAGAAAGATGCTGTGGCGGGGGGATTTGTACAGTTTGTGCTCAAAGGCAATTTCGCCGACCGTTGCCGCTTTCGAGACTGCGTCATATTCGTTGGGGTGATACATCCGGTCAACAATCACCGGCTCGAAAAGAATGTAGATGATCCGTACCATCGGGGCTGGATCCTGCTCGGGGCTCAGGTACCCAAGTTTCAGCAGAGCTGACGCAAGCGAGCGGTCATTCTGTTCGATAATCGCTTGAGCGAGCTGCAAACTGGCGCGCCTTACAATCGGTGAAAAGTACCGGACAGAGCCAAAGTCCAACACTCCAAGCCGCGGATGCCAGGTGACCAGGTAGTTGCCCGGCTGGGGATCGGTGTGCAGAACGCCGAACTCGAGAATTTGCCGCCAGACCAGCTCGTAGTACTTGCGCGCCACCCAGGTTCGAAGCTCAAGGTCGGCCATTTCGCCGAAAATGTCGGCCAACCGATAGCCGTCGATGTAGCTCATTGTCAGCACGCGGCGGCTGCTAAGATGTCTAATTACGCGCGGGATAAGGACAGACTGGTCGTTGCCGAGCAGGCGGCGGAAGTGCTCCATGTTACGAGCTTCATTGACGTAATCGAGTTCTTCGCGTAAGCGTTCTTCCAGCTCATTGTAGATACTTTTGGTGTCAATCCGCTGTCGCATCAGGTCTCCGGCGATTGCCTGCAGCGTTCGCAAGAGCAATTTTAGGTTACCGAGATCCTGCTCGACGGTTGCGTCGACCCCAGGATACTGGATCTTGACCGCAACCTCTTCTCCACTTTTAAGTCGCGCCCGATGGACCTGTCCGAGTGACGCGGCCGCGAAGGCTTCGGTGTCGAAACTGGCGAAGAGCTGTTCGGGCGGTTTCGACAGTTCGCGCCGGATTTGTTGTGAGATCGCCCGATAGTCCATTGGTGGCACGCTTGCCTGAGTGGTCCGCAGGATATCGATAGCTTCGATCGGCAGCAGATCCTCACGCATCGAGAGCATTTGCACCAGCTTCATGAAAGCGCCACGAAGTTCTTTGGACCCTTCAACAATCCGTCGCGCATTTTTGAGGTGAATATCGAACAACTTCTGTTCATAGCGTGCGCTGGTAAGGAAAGGTCGGCGCAAAGAGGTCCACAGATAGCTCGAGCCCACCTGGGAGGCGAGACTTCCCATCTTTAAAGCTCGCCGTGTCCGTCCGCTCGTAAGGCTCTTGCGTTCCACCACGTCTATGTCCTGGACCTGCGTTGTTCTAAAACTTGTGGTTTGCTCTTGGTGTGGACCCGATTAATAAGCGTTGCCGCCAATGCCGCACCAAAACCGTTATCAATATTGACAACCGTCAAGCCGCCCGCGCAGCTGTTTAACATCGATAGCAGTGGTGCAATACCGCCCAGGGCTGCACCATAGCCAATGCTCGTCGGAACTCCGATTACCGGGCTGTTCACCAAACCCGCAACGACCGATGGAAGCGCTCCTTCCATGCCGGCGACAACAATTATTACATTGGCCTCCTCGAGCAGCTCGAGTTGCGAGATGAGCCGATGAAGCCCGGCGACTCCAACGTCGTATAGGCGCTGGACTCGATTTCCGAAGAATTCGGCGCTGACCGCTGCTTCTTCAGCCACCGGGAGATCTGAGGTCCCTGCACTGACCACAACTATAGCACCTTGCCCCAATGGTTCGGGTCGCTTTCGCAGCAGCAGCCCAATTCGCGCATCCGGTCGGTAGTCGAGTTTCCGGATCTTGCGCCGAATCGCGATAGCCTTGGCGGAATCGAGGCGCGTAATCATCAGATTGAGCGCACTCGCATTAGCTCGCTGCGCGATTTTGACCAGTTGATCCGCGGTTTTCCCGGCTCCGAATACCACTTCGGGGACTCCGCGGCGAAGTTCACGATGGGTATCCAGCCGGGCAAAGCCAAGGTCCTCATATGGTAAATGGCGCAGGCGGGCCACCGCGCGGGCGGTCGATAGGCGACCCGAGGCAACCTCATCCAGAAGGCGGCGGATTTCTGCTTCCGTCATCGGCATTGCTGAGAGTCGAGGGTCAGGGGATGATCAAGGTGTAGTACCACTTCTCGTACGGCACGCGCATCACTGCGGGCCACGGTCAGCATAGCGCTGCCCGCTCTGAGCTGTTCGCCGACTTTGGGAATATGGCCGAGCCGTTCCACTATCAAGCCGCCGATGGTGGTGTACTCGTCGGCTTCGGGAAGCCCGAGTCCGAACCGCTCGTTCAGGTCTGCCACTGTTGCGTGGCCTGAGACGACCAGCGTTCGGGGCCCAGCGACCCGAGTCAACTCTTCACCCACATCATGCTCATCCTCGATTTCGCCGACGACTTCTTCGAGCAAATCCTCGATTGTAATGATTCCCGACGCGCCGCCATATTCGTCGACCACCACCGCGAGAGTTTCACCAGTGCGCTGGAGCGCAATCAGAATCTCATCAAGCGGTGTCGATTCGGAAAAGTAGCTCACCGAACGCATTACCTCCCGTACCTCACCGGCCAGGTCAGGCGCTTCGAGCAGATCGAAAGCGTGCACGACACCGACAATATCGAAAATCCGTTCATGAAAAACCGGGATACGTGTGAAACCTTCCCGGCGCACCACTTCGATTGCGCCTGCGATGGTCGTTTCCTCGGGAATGGCTTGAACCTTAACCAAGGGCACCATCGCCTTGCGCGCCTCAGCCCGAGAGAAGCGGAAAATGCGGCTGATCATCTGTTGCTCGTCGGGCATGATGGCGTCGGTGGTTTCGGTAGCGGCGCTGCGGCCGTGCGGTTGCCGCCGGATGAGGAGTGCCAGATCTTCACGGCTGAGGAACACCGTTTCGCTGTCGGAGGGAACTCCGGCCAGCCGACGCAATTGCCGACTGAGCGCTGTTTCGGCCGCAAGCAAGGGGGCGAGAACTGTGGCGAGGAAGCTCAACGGGCGAGCCGCGAACCGGGCGAACCGCAGCGGAGCTTTGAGTGTCGCAATTTTGGGAATCGACTCACCCAACAAAAGCGATACCGGAGCTAGAATGAAGGGCGCGAGGTAGGACGCCTGGGGGCTTAAGCCGTGTAAGAAACTGCTAAGCGCAGCAGCTGCTATCACGGTGGCAAGACTAGTTCCGGTGAGTAACATGGCTACCACTCGATCGCGCCGCTGAAGCAGCTTTCCCAGCACCACCGCGCGTGGATCCCCCCCTTCCCGTTCAGCGTGGACCTTGAGGTCATCGGCTGCCACCAACGCGACTTCGCTCGCCGCAAAGAAGGCTTGACACAGGACACAGGCCAGCACTACAGCAAGCAGCACCACGATTCCCATGCTAGCTGGCTCCAGCCTCGCTCGAGGGCCGTCTGAGCCGCACCACCTCGATGTTGGCACCTCGCACCCGTTCGACGGCACCATCAAGATTGCCCAACTTGAAGCGCTCACCGCGGCGGGGTACTCGCCGGAGTCGCTTAAGGAGATAGCTGCTGAGGGTATCTCCGCATGCGGAAGGGAGAGTAATGCTATCGCCGATTGCCTCGCGCAGTCGGTCGAGGGCGATGGAGCCCGACGCGATCCATTCGCCTGGGCCCACTTTGGTTAGTTCCGGCCCTTCAAAATCGAATTCGTCGCTGATTTCGCCAAAAAGTTCCTCGAGCAGATCTTCGAGGCTGATGAGGCCCACCACCCGCTTGGATTCATCCAGAACTATTGCTAGTTGAACACGCCCACGGCGCATTTCATTGAAGAGCTCGCCCAGCGGCTTGTTGGGCGGCACGAAGTATGCCGGCCGGAGCAGTCTTTCCAATCGTGGCGGCGCGGCTTCCAAGCGCTGCGTCACAAAGTCTTTGACATGCAGGATGCCAATAATGTTGTCAGGCTGTCCACGATAAATCGGTATGCGCGAAAAGTGACCGCGAATTACCTCGGTCAGCAACTGGTCTGGGGGTGTTGCCAGGTCAAGTGAGAAAATTCGCTCGCGCGGCGTCATTATCTCGGCTGCTCGGCGGTTGCCAAAATCGAATACTTTGTGAATCAACTCGCGTTCCTGAGGTTCAACTTCGCCGAGGACTTCGCCCGTACGCAGCAACGCCTTGAATTCCTGTTCCGAAACCAAAGCCGGACGCGGGGGTTCTATTGTGGGTGTAAGCCATCTCACCATCGGATGAAGTAGGGCACTCAAAGCTGCGAGCGGCCGGGCAGTCACCGTGGCGATGGCGACCGGGAAGGCGAGCGCGAAAGTCTTGGGCGTGATATCGGCAAAAATCAGCACGAGCGATATCATTAAGGGCACTGACAACCATGCGCCGAGCGGACCTAGCCAGGTCAGCAAGAAGGTGGTCGCCAGACATTCAGCGAACACATTTGAAATTTCGTTAAGACCGATGATCACGAGCAAGGATTCGAGCGGTCGAGCCATCATTCGCTCGAGGGCTTCTCGAACCTGGTTTGCCAACCTCTGACGGGTAGATTCCATTCGCAATAATGCGAACAGGGCAGTTTCCGAGGCCGCCAGCATTGCGCTTAAGAAAAGGAGCAGCGCTACGATGATTGGAAGAAGAGCCATCGAGAGTGTGCACAGAGCATGCGTTCCACTCAACTGGGGCGCAGCTGATCCCAGCCGCGATGGGATACGGCAGAAATGTTGCCGGTCGAATTAACCAGCAGGGCCTGCTTATCGCGTGTGATTTCCCCGATGCAGCTAACCGCTACACCCAGGTGGCGCCGCAACGCAGCTTCGGAAATCTCGTTGCGCAAGCAAAAAAGCAGCTCATAATCGTCCCCGCCGCTCAGCGCCAGATCGCAGTCATCTCCGTAGACTCGCCGGTAGGCTGCAGATAGCGGCAGGCGAGTGCTGATGATCCTGGCACCGACGCCGCTGCATTCAAGGATGTGGCCGAGGTCCTGCCACAATCCGTCGCTGATATCAATCGCCGCCGGCGTCGGTTGGAGGCGCGCCAATTTGCGACCTGCAGCAACTTGTGCTCTTGGTTGCAGAAATCGCTTTACGAGTTGATTGCGGGCGGAACCCACTGCTGGGATCTTGTTCTGAAGAATGCGCAGGCCTAAGGCGGCGTCGCCGATGTTCCCCGTAACATAGACTTTATCGCCTGGGCGGGCAGTGTCCCGACGCATAGCTTGGGTTTCGACCTCCCCCAGCAAGGTGATTGTAATGGATAGTTGGTTGGCCCGTGTGATGTTTCCACCAACCACCGCAACCGCGGCTTCCGCGGCGGCCTTCCGTAGCCCCCGATACAGCCCATCAAAGAATCCAGCATCCAGTCCTGGTCGAACAGCGAGGTTGACAACGCAACTCGTCGGGACCCCGCCCATCGCGGCGATGTCGCTCAAGTTGACGTTGAGTGCTCTTGCTCCGAGCATCGCCGGGGTGCCCCATTGAAGGTTGAAATGCACCCCCTCGACCATCGAATCGACAGTGATGAGTTGAGGTCTGGGTGAAGGGGCAAGTAGCGCACAATCGTCGCCGGGTCCAAGGATGACGCGCCGTGTTCGCGGCAGTTTGCCGCACAAACGTGCGATAAGCTCAAATTCTCCGGGTGGCTCCTTCACGGCAACGGCCTGAATCGCGCAAGGATCCCATTGGCCGGTGACGAAAAAGCTCTACGCGAACGGTTCGAGAGCAACCCGGACCCGAAGTGAACCGACCTGACCATCGACAGCAAGGCTAAAACACGTAGATACCAAGAGGCAAGGTACCGGGACCTAAATTAGCTTAGCTAATAATTGCCCTCTTTGAATCGGCCGACCGGTTGGGCTAGGCTCGCAGCTACGGTGATAAGCTAATCGGTTGAAAAGCGGCGAGGACCCCCTTAACAGGTGTCCTTAACCTTGGCGATTATGCCACAAGCTTCAGTAACAAACGTTTCTAGCTTGTTTGCGACAGGCTCCAACCTTATGAGCACGCAGTCCCAAACTCTCGCAGTGGCTGGCTCGAGTGGACCACGGTTCATGGCTTACCGTTCGACCTGCAATTAGGAGATGCACCGATGGCGACAACGCAATCGGAGGTTGTTGAGGACGATCCGATTGAATTGCTGTTTCAACGCGGCGTAACTGACGGCTTGCCGGTGGTTCCACCCACTCGCGAGCGCGTCGACCGTATGCTCGCAGCTGCCCCTGGCCGACGACGCGACGAGTTGATCGGAGTACTCGGCCCGCAGATGGGACGGGCGACGGTTGAAAAAGTCGCCATCAACGCGGTGATGGCGGGGTGCAAACCTGAATACTTCCCAGTCGTTCTGGCAGGAGTAGAAGCCTTGTGTGACGCTGCGTTCTGCGCGCATGGCCTTAGCATCACGCTCATGTCAGGCGCTCCACTGGCGATCATCAATGGGCCGGTGCGGAATCGCATCGGCCTTAACTCGGGTCACAACGCGTTAGGACACGGATTTCGGGCCAATGCAACTATCGGACGGGCGTTGCGCCTGGTCACGATGAACATTGGCGGTGCGCGGCCCCATGGCGTGACCAAGGCAACGCTGGGACATCCAGGTCAATACAGTTTCCTGGTGGCCGAGTACGAAGAAGCGTCGCCCTGGGAGCCGTTTCATGTCCAACGCGGCTTCCGCAAGGCGGACTCGGTTATCACTCTCTTTGGTGGCACCGGCTTTTTTCAAATCGTTGATTTTGCCAGCAATACGGCGGAGAAGCTCCTGTCAACCATCGGGGGGACCATGGGATGCATCAACAGTTATCGCGAATATCCCCTGATGTCGGATACCGTTTTGGTGCTGAGCCCGGAGCATGCGGCGACGATTGCTCGCGACGGATGGTCGAAGCGCGACGTCTCTAACTATCTCTACGAAACGGTCGTCCGCCAGCAACCGCCGCAGGGGATCCTTGGGCCGCCACGTGGGCGGGTTGCGCGATGGACCACCGCCGAGGGAGCGACGCGCAAGTTTCGCTCTCCCGAGTCTATAATCGTACTGGTTGCCGGGGGCACCGCGGGGCGCCTTTCCGCAGTGATTCCCGGATGGGTATCGGAGGAGCTGGCTGGTAGTTCACCCGTCAGCAAACTGATACGGCTCGAATAAGGGTGCCCACTGAAGGAGGAAGCGTTGCGCGGGTGGAAAACGATAGGTACCGAGAGGAAGAAAGGAGTTTTAGTCATGACAGATGATCTTCTGGATCCTGTTGGCTTCGAAAGTGCTGGGCCGCCCAAGCCGATGGCCAAGCGCCTCGATAGTCTAAGTGGCAAAACAATCGGAATACTCGATATTGGCTTTCCCAATGGCAATCTCTTCCTGGATCGGGTGGAAGAGGTACTCCGAAGCAAGTATGGAGTGGCGGAGTTCGTAAGGCGCGCCAAGCCGAGCCCTGCGCGACCAGCGGATGACGAGGTAAGGAGGGAGTTGATCGAGGCCTGTGATGCGATTGTAGAAGGGACCAGCAGTTGAGGGTCTTGCATGTCGTGCAGTTCGCACGACACCGCCTATTTCGAGGAACAGGGAATTCCCACCGCGAATATAGCGACTACAGAGTTCCGGGAAGCAGGGCGTATCCAGTACACCAATCTCGGATACCCCAATTATGACATCGTCTTCATTCCTCACCCAATTTTTCCACTGACCAAAGAGGAAACCTTCGCCAAAGCCGACGCAGTGATTGACGAAATTGTGAAACGGCTGACTGAGGATCAGACATCTCGGCGAGTTTGAAGCGACGGCAGCCGCGACCTCCTGCCCGCATTTTAAATCGTGCGGGGCGGGGGGTCGCATGGGCTTAACGGGTAACTCGCCACTTTCCGATTTGGCGTCGGTCGCGAGCCGCTAGGCTGCTTCGCCGAGCATCCGGCGCAAGCGCTGAATTCGGCGCGAGAGGGGCGGGTGAGTCGAAAATAAATTGTCCAGAAACCCTTCATCGTCGTCCCGGGCGCCTGTGAGGGGATTGACAATAAAAAGATGAGCAATGCCGCGAGACGCGTGGGCGAGCGGTGACTGACTTTGCGCGATCTGTTCGAGTGCGCGCAGCAGGGCCCGCGGATTGCGCGTAAACTCGACGGCTGAAGCGTCAGCGAGGTATTCGCGCTGGCGCGACACAGCCATGGCGATCAAACCGGAGAAAAGCGGTGCCAGCATTGCCAGAATGAAGACCGCGGTTGTGAGCAACATTCCACTTTCCCCTTGACTTTCCTCACCGTCGTCGCGTCCGCCCAAGCCGCCGAAGAAGGACCAGCGCATCAAAAAGTCGGTTAGCATTGCCACGCCGCCAACCAACACCGCGATCATCATCATTGTACGAATATCATAATCGCGGATATGCGCCATCTCGTGGCCGATGACGCCTTGTAGCTCTTCTCGATCCATCTGATCCACCAGCCCCTGCGTGACACAGATAACGGAATGCCACGGATCGCGCCCAGTGGCAAAAGCGTTAGGTGCCGGGTCATCAATGATGTAAAGCCGGGGGACGGGCATGCGCGACGCCAAGGCCATCTCCCGCACAACGTCTGTAACCACTTGGTGTTGTGGTGAGTCCGGCAGTAGGGGACGTGCATGGGCTGATGCGAGGACAAGAGTCGCACCACCAAAGTAGGAGATCAGTGATTGGAAGGAGCCAACTACCAGCGCGGAAACCGTGAGTAGAGGAAAACCAACCAGTTGCCCGTCTTTTAGCCGTACAGTGCCCAAGACGAAATCGAGACCGAAGCCGAGGGCAGAGAAGAGCGCGAGAAACACCAGGACAAGCAGGACCGTGGCGCGGCGGTTGCGACGCTCCAATTCACGAAAATCGGCGCGCGTAGCTGCCATCTTCCCGGGATTGTCGATTTAAGAGGCGCGCTGAGTTCCCAACGAAAGGTCGACCTTCGGTACGGCCTGGTCTTCTGCCGAGGTCTGGAAATATTCAGCCGGGCGAAAGCCGAATTGTGTGGCAATGATGCTGGCTGGGAAGGTCTCAATGCGATTGTTCAGATCCAACACCGCATCGTTGTAGGCCTGACGAGCGAATGCGATCTAATTCTCAGTGGTGGTCAGCTCTTCCTGCAATCGTAAAACGTTGCCATCCGCCTTTAACTGCGGGTAATTTTCCATTAACGCCAGCAGCCGACCGAGACCAGCGGTGAGCTCGTTTTCCGCTCGAACTCGTGTTTGCTGACTGGGAGCTGCAATCGCCCGATTGCGGGCTTCGATTACCTGACCAAGTGTCTCTCGCTCAAATTGCATGTAGCCTTTGACTGCTTCTACCAGGTTTGGAATGAGGTCGTGGCGACGTTTGAGCTGGACGTCGATTTGACGCCAGGCATTCTCGACAGCGTTGCGCATCCTGACGAGCGAATTATAGGTAAAGATCAAATATAGCGCGACAATAACGATAATTCCGATGACTATCCAGGTGCTCATTGAGGCTGTATTCTCCCCCTCACTGACTCCGCTATCCATCTATTAAACAGTCTTCTTATAAATAGTCGTTCGTTGTGCGGGCGCTGGTTTGAAACCACCAACTCTCTTTCTGAGACGAGCGCCGCTGAAGAATGATAACAGAAAGTTTTTCTGCAAAAGCGTTTGTCGGGAGGGATCTCGGAGGCATGGACGGCTCGGCGGCCGTCCATGCCTGGCCCTTAAAAAAAGCGTGATTTCGACTCAAAAGGAATGGCTTTTAGTTGATCTGAATCTTGACCGGCCGTGCTTCGGCGCGCTTCTCGATCCTTACTTCAAGCACCCCGTCTTTGTAGCTGGCCGTCACGTGTTCAGGGTCAGCATCTTTGGGTAACTCGAAACTGCGCCGTATCGGACCGTAATGACGCTCAGCCAGATGAACCTCAGCGTTTTTTGGCCATTCCGGGCGCTTCCGTTCGGCCGTCACCCTAAGCGTATGATCCTCGACCCTGAGGTCGACGGAATCATTTTTCAAACCCGGCATATCGAAATAGAACCGGTAGCTTTCGTTATCCTCCATGACGTCGGTAGCTGGACGTATGGGAGTTTGAAAGCTCGGCTCAAAATCTTCAAACAAGTGATTAAATCCGTTAAATAACCAGCCACTGTTCGGAAATGAGCTTTCATACCTGATTTCCATTCAATAATTACCTCCTGCGAGTCGAGTCGGGGAAAACGTTGATCGAACCAACTGTCCGCTAACCTCGTCCGCTGCTAATCAACTTAAGTACGATTCCCTAGTCGTCAAGCACAGTGAAGTGGGCCTGGGTGTAAGGCTGCGACCTGTTATTGCGCGCGGCCTGATTACAACGCGGCGCGCGAGAGACTTTGTGCCAGGTTCCGTGAAATGGTCTTGTCTGATGCGAGAACCTGACGCTGCCGACTCTGGAGTTCACTCTTTGACAACCTCAAGGCAGGATTAAAGCCTGTACTTGCTTAACCGCACAGTGCCCTGCTAGCCATTGAGGTTCAGACCGGCTGGCGAGAATCAAGGCCCGGACCAATATGGAGGCTCCTGCGATGAAGGGCTTGGCATTCCTTGGAATTGGGAAGGTTGGAGTGATCGATAAGCCGATTCCGCGTCCCGGAGTGAATGACGCGGTAGTCCGGACCACTGCCTCTCTGATCTGTACCTCCGACGTTCACAACGTCAGAGGTACGATTCCGATCCCTGAAGGTCAATTTCTCGGTCACGAGAGTGTTGGCATCGTTGATCAGGTTGGCGCCAACGTCAGTCACTTTAAACCAGGAGACCGAGTCGCTGTTTGTGCAATCACGCCGTGCGGGCGTTGCGACAATTGCCAACGAGGCTACACTTCCCAATGCGGGGGATTACTAGGTGCTTATCAATTCGGTCCGCGGCGAGACGGCAATTTGGCTGAATATTTTGTCGTCAACGACGCCGACTTCAATCTGGTTCGTATTCCCCAGGGGCTGTCCGACGAGATGGCCGTTTACACCACCGATATGCTGACAACGGGTATAGCAGCGGCGGAAAATGCCGAAATTCCTGTAGGTGGCAGCGTTGCGATCTTCGCCCAGGGGCCCGTCGGCTTGTGCGCGACTATGGGTGCGCGGCTTCTGGGAGCGGGGCTGATCATAGCCGTCGAATCCAAGCCCGATCGACAACGACTTGCCATGCGCTTCGGCGCCGATGCAGTTGTGGACCCGAGCCGTGGCAGAACAGTTGAAGAAATAGTTGAAATGACGGATGGCGTCGGAGTCGACTCCGCTATCGAAGCGTTAGGGCATCCGGAGACGTTCGCCAACTGCATCAGGGTCACCAGACCAGGGGGCGTAATCTCGAACGTCGGTTATCACGGGGAAGCGGGCAATTTCCTGCAGATTCCGCTGGCGGAGTTTGGCTTGGGCATGGGCGATAAAACGATCCGCACGGCACTCTGTCCAGGCGGCCGTGAACGCCTCTCCCGGCTCATGCAGTTGCTGCAAAGGGGCCGTATAGATCCGACCCCGCTGACCACCCATCGGTTCTCCTTTGCTGAAGTCGAACGCGCATTTCACATGATGGAGACCAAAGAGGATAATATTATAAAGCCTCTGATCACTTACTGAGCCGGCCAAGGTGTGAGTGGGCCATGTGTCTCAGTCGGAGGATGTGGGCAGGTGATTGGCGCGCGCGATTTCAGCGGCAAACCGTCGCGCCATCCCAGCGTCGCCCCATTGCTCGGCTAGTGATCTGCCGTCTTCGAGCACCTTAATGGCCTGGGCGATTCTTCCTTTGCCGAGCAGCGTGCCGGCCTTGCGAAATAACCGCGCATAGCGGGCGGCTTTGTCGGTCGCATCCATGGCAATCGCGGGAGCACAAAGCGTCGATCCCATACTAGGTGGTGCACTTAGAATCGTCCAGCCAGCCTGCGGTTATCGCTTCGCGATCGATTCGATCCTACTGGCGCGCTTCGCGCGGCCGGCTCAATCGGCCCGAGTTTTGGAACTCGGCGCGGGCTGTGGGGTGGTTTCAGTAATAATCGCGGCCCTGCATCGCCCTAAACAGATAGTAGCGGTGGAACTGCAAGCACAGTTGGCCGAAATGATTGCCCAGAACGCTGCGCTGAACGGTATCGCCATGTTAACGGGGCTGTGTGCCGATCTCCGAAGTGAGCTTCCAGGAATTACGCCCGCCTCCTTTGACTACGTCGTCGCGAACCCACCTTATCGCATGGTTTCCACCGGACGTCAAAGCCCTGACGGGCAGAAGCGGGTGGCCCGCAGCGGCGACAGCGAAACGCTTACCGCATTCGTCAATGCGGCTTCGCGTTACACGAAGTACAGGGGCAAAGTCGCCATGGTGTTTACAGCTTCACGGACCGCGGAGCTGATAAGCGCATTGACGAGCAAAGCGCTCGAGCCGAAACGAATACGCTTCGTGCATTCACGCCCCGGAGAGAGCGCCAGGCTAATACTGGTGGAGGCTCGCAAAGCGGCTGGCATCGAAGCATTAATCGAACCTCCGTTATTCGTTTATGATTCGTCTGGTGCCTACTCTGACGAAGCCCGAGCGATGCTCAGGACTCTGGCCTGAGTTCTGGTCCGAACCTTCTGAGCGAGGAGCAAAGGGCACGGCGTTAACCTTGCTCTGGGTTGCTGCATTGTTTGTCCTGACGGTAGCTGAGCCGACCGTCGGGGCCGATATGGAGGTATGTTTCACTCCACCGTTGCCGGGAACATGCGACCCATTGGCTACTGTGATCAGGGCGATCGACGGTGCTCGGCGTACTATTAGGCTTCAGATGTATTCGCTGACGCTCGATGAGATAGTGAGCGCGCTGGTGCGAGCGAAGCGACGAGGCGTGGATGTGCGACTAATTATCGACCGCGGCCAATTCCTCCAGGATCGAAATGACTCGTTACGCATTGCGAACCTGGCTTCCGCGGGCATTCCGGTCCTATTCGATACCGTTCCGGGACTAATGCACAACAAGGTTATGGTGATCGATGACCAGACGGTCCTGACTGGCAGTTTCAATTACACCTGGGGAGCTGAGCATTTGAATGCTGAAAACTTGCTCGTGTTGCACGATCCAGAACTGGCAGCCGAATATCGACGCAATTGGGATCGTCGAGCCGTGGAGTCAAAGGCACTGCACATTTCTCGCGCGCCTGCGTCTAGGACAGTAGTCGGGAACCGTCGCACCAGAATCTATCAATGGCCCGGATGCCCTTTTTATGACCACGTCGGAGTGCGTAACCGGGTTGTGTTCGCCGACGCCGCGGCAGCCGAGGCCGCCGGCTATCGTCCTGCGCGAAATTGCCCTCGGTAAGGTTTCGATTGCAGCTTTTGATGCGGCCTTCGCGGCGCCACTGAATTCGATTTGCCAGCACTTGTACGCGGTGGGTGTCAGCGTCACCGGTACGCGCCCCCGCTTACAGGACCCTTATAATGACTTGCCGGAGAGGTCGAAAATCTGTGGTAAGCAAAACTTCAATCCTGATCGGCGATAACGTGGAGTTGTGTGCCCAGGAGCTGGTCGAGAATGACTTCATCAGAAATTGGCAAAGACTCGCACCAGAGCACGCCGATACTGCTCGCATCCTCATCGTAGCTTTTGGTGGTGAATTAGCTTATGAAAATGCTTTGGACGAGGTTATAGCCTTTGCCAGTCGGCATGGCGCGGTCTGGCGCCACGAAGACTATCTCACATACGGCGACCCGCGCGAAAAAGAGTGGATAGTTCCGATGTGAATTGGGCTGCGAGCGGGGGCGAACTTCAGAAAATCAACCTCGCACTGTCCGCGCGATTATCTCCAGTGCTATCTCGATGCCTGTCACCATAGTTGCCAAAGACATACTGGGGACAGCACGATGACGGGCTGCCTGCCTCGCTTCGTACGGCAGATGAATAAATCCTGCCGGAGCACGACGGCGGCGGAGCGCATGAAGAGTCGTGTACATCACAGCGTTGCAGACATACACGCCGGCACTCAGCGACAGCGCCGCTGGAACACCGCGGCGCTTGAGCGCCACCAGGATGTCCGCAATGGGCAAGCGTGCGAAGTAGGCATCGGGTCCGCCGGCGATCACCGCTCTGCTCTGCATGCCGCCTTCGCCCTCGCGCTGCGCACGTGTATCCTCCAAGTTGATTGCAACCCTCTCCAACGAGAGGACCGGGCGACCACCAGCCTGACCCAGCCCGAGCACGGCGGCAGGGCGCAACCTGGTGATAGCCCTCATAACCTGCTCGGATGCTCGACGGCAGTTGACCGGCAGGCGCATCGATTTCACCTTGATACCGTTAAAGCTGCGGGTATCGAGCTGCGAAGCGACTTCCCAGGAGGGATTGAGCCGTTCACCGGCAAAGGGAGCAAAGCCAGTGAGCAGGATGACCCTTGACATCGCGCGGCGTCAATGCGCACGTCGGCGTGTAGGTCTTTCGATAGGCAGGTCTTCGCGATTACCCCATTCGCCCATGATCCAAGGTAATTGCGAACGTGCGGGTACCCTGCCAGGCGCAGCGCATAGAAGGCGTGGGCAGACCGGTATCCACCCTGGCAGTAGGGGATGATTTCGCGTTCGGGCCGCAGTCCTAATTGTTCAAATTCTGCGCGCAATTGTGCGGCTGGTTTGAAAGCGCCGTTGCTGTCGAGACTGTGACGCCAGTCGCAGTGAATCGCGCCCGGAATGGCACCTCCTCGGCGAGCGCGTAAGCGTTCGCCGAAATATTCCTCGTCGCTACGTACGTCGAAGATCTGTGCAGTTCTGTCGCCCAAACGTCCTACTACATCCTGGTAGGTCGCCAGCAGGTCAGGCTGTGGAGTTCCTTCAAATTTCGTCGGGGTGATAATGGGAGGCGTCGTCACCAGCTCGGCGTCAGTTATCTGATTGAGCCCGCCATCAAGGATCCGCAGTGATGGGTGTCCCATATACTCGAGGAGCCATGCGCCTCGAGCGGCACGCATGCCTGATTCGCTCTCGTAAAAAACCACGGTTTCCCCACCCGTTATGCCGAGCGCCGAAAAAATCCAGGCGAGCTGGCTGCGGAATTCGTTCATGCCCGCTTCGCCGGTACCACTATGATGGAACGGGAAAGGATCGAAATGACGGGCACCAGCGAGATGTCCAGCCCAGTAATCGGCGGCGGGCCGAGTATCGACCAACACCACTCCGGGCTGGCCGAGTCGGTCGCGGAGCCATTCACTGTGAATCAGAATTTCATGTTCATTGAACGCCATTTTTGTTTCCCCAAGAATGCATACCATTCATCACGGAAACCACTTTTCCACCTCATTCGCCCACGCCCGTCCTGTCCTGACCCTCCTTGGGTCATGGCACCACCCGCAACCCCTGGTGCTGACAATCCTGCGCCGGACCGTTCAGGTGTCGCCGCGGCCAACAGCCTCGGCAATATTGCGAAGCCCGTCTCGGGTCAACAGTTCGACGAGGCCGGATTTAATCCTGGCGACCAGCCCAGGCCCACGGTAGATTAGGGCAGTATATAGTTCTACCAGGCTGGCGCCAGCCCGGATGTGTTTGTAGGCGCTCTCGGCGCTGGCTATTCCGCCAACTCCGATGATTGGTATGCGGCCTTGGCTCAACTGATAGATCGTGGCGATCATTGCGCGACTTCGCTGCTCCAGAGGTTCGCCGCTCAATCCTCCTTGGAAAGGAGAGACGACGCCGAGTGCGGGATGGTCGAGGCTGGTATTGGTGGCTACTATTCCTGAGAGCTCGAGCTCAAGCGCAACGGCGCAGATCTCGGCGATCAAGTGCGGCTCTAGCTCTGGCGCAAGCTTAATTAATAACGGGTGCTCAGTGGCCAGCTCGGCGGAGGCGCTGCGTGTGGCTTGCACAATCGCCGCGATACGCTCGGGGCTTTGGAAGCTGCGCAGCCCTGGTGTGTTGGGTGAAGAAACGTTAATAACGAGGAAATCGCACAATCCCGCTACCCGCTTGATTGATTCTGCGTAGTCACGAGGTACGCGATCCTCAGGTGTGTCGCGATTGGGCCCAAGATTTACCCCAACACGCATTCTGTGGCTGACGGCACGAAAATGTGCGAGACGCGAGCGCACTTGTTCGATCCCGGCGCTGGGAAAGCCCATTCGATTGACGAGCGCGCGCTCCCTGTCGAGCCGCCAGATCCTCGGCGGTGGGTTACCGGGTTGTGGACGAGGCGTAACTGTGCCGATTTCCACGAAGCCGAACCCGAGACTCTGCCAGGCACTCAACGCGAGGGCGTCTTTATCCAAACCGGCGGCCAGTCCAACTGGATTCGAAAAAGAGAGCCCAAAGACCGAGGTTTGCAACGCGGGCGGGTCATGATGCCGGCCGAGTGGCAATCCGTGCCGCAACATTGCCAGCATTAGCCGATGGGCGCGCTCAGGCTCTATTCTGAACAGCAAAGGCTTCAGAAGCAGGTAAGGATAATCCAGCAGGATAGGCATTGTCGCGATAATGGGCTCGCGTGAGTTTCAACGCAACTCTGGGCGCAACCCTGTTGATTACCGACGTCTGCTCGCTGGCGCGAACCCAGCTAGCCGTAGTAGGGCATAAAGTGCAGATTGGTATAATCGAACGCCGGAGACGGGCTTTGAACAACTTGCAGGCGAGCATGCAGGTCAAATTGATCGATTTTGCGCGGGCGCCACTGGAAAAGCTTTACGCCGCCTTCCGCACCTGTTACTCCGCTGACACCCCGGTTGAGATCTGGGAGAGGATCGAGGCTGAGAGAATCAGTCGCGAGCGCATCAGCGAGTTCGTGACCGAGCGGCTAAAGACAGGCCACGCTTCGCCGCTTGAACAGGTGGTATTCTGGTTTGCGATCGCCGGCGTGTCCCGCTCGCTTTCGCACCAGTTCGTCCGTCATCGAGTTGGTATCAGTTTCGAGCAGCAAAGCCAGCGCTATGTCAAGTTCAAACAGGAAAAACTCGCCTACGTGATGCCGGAATCATGGGCTCGTGCTCACTTGGAGGATGAATTCGCCGATCTCCTAAGAAAAACCTCAGAACTCTACCAACGCGCCTTGGCGGCAGGGATTCCGGCGGAGGATGCGCGCTTTATTCTGCCGAATGCTGCACCGACCAACTTTCATGTAATGGTTAACTTTGCGGAGATGCTCCACATCTGCGATTTGCGGCTGTGCGTTCGAGCGCAATGGGAAATCAGACGCATGGTCGCGCTAATGCGCGCCGAGATCAAGCGGGTATTGCCTGAGATCGCCGTGTTTCTGCAGCCCAAATGCGGCGAGAAGCGCATGGGTTATTGCGATGAGTCTCTCGAGGATTGGAAGAGATGCCCGCTCGGGCGTGTGCGCCCACACAAGTCTCTCTTGTTTGAGTTGTACGAACGGCATGGTGGTAAAAAACCCCAGGCTTTGGGCGATGCTGAGTTTCGCGAAGTCGAAGAACGGGAACACCTGTAAACGGACCCTCCCCTCACGCCGCCTGATTCTCTTCACCGCTGAGCAGCCAGCCGGAGCTCAAACTTGCGCGCGCCGTCTCCGACATCCATTGCGAGACGGCAGCGTGCTAACCTGTGGGGGTCGTTAAACCGCATGCTATCGTGCTGCTTCGCGGGCCGCTGCTATCCCGGGCGACTGGCAGTCTCAGCCTCGCCTGGCCTCAGACTGCTTGAGTGAAATCAAATGAGCCCAACGGACGTTCCGCACGAAGGAGAGTTACACAAATTGATGGCCGCGCAGCACGCCATTCTGGACGAACTCCTTGCCAAGGCTGCACAGCCGGATGAGATCGACGAAGACGCCTACAGGTGCTTCCGGGAACGATTACTTAGGCATATCAGGATAGAAGAGAAGATCCTCCTCCCGATGGCAGAGCGCAAACGGGGCACGCCGCTCTCCATAGCAGCCCGTCTACGGCTGGACCACGGAGCCTTAGCCGCGTTGCTGATGGTTCCACCCAGTGCCAAGACGTTTCACGCTATACGGGCGGTGCTCGATGCCCACAACCCGCTCGAAGAAGTCGCAGGTGGCGTGTATGACCAGTGCGACAGTCTGAGCGGTGCTGAAAGTAACGTGTTGCTGGCACGCATTGCGGCTACTCCAGCAGTGCCGGTGTCCTCTTGGGTCGACAGTCCGAAGGTCGTCGCCGCTGCGCAACGGGCATTAAGCCGCGCGGGTTACGACCCGAGGATCCTGGATGCAGCGGAGAGTAAGTCCAATTAATTGGTTAAAATGAAACGCCTCACTGCTTCAATTAATCGGATAACATGCGGGGGCAATACTAGCCACAGAGAGGCCGCGGTACCTTTGGTGTGGAGTAAGCCAGCCACAGCAGCGAATTTACTCCCCCGACCGCAAACCTTCACAAGCGCCGCCTCGCGCCGACAGTCAACCTCAGGAGCGGCACCATCTTCTGCGTTGAGGGAAACCGGATCGTTGCTCCAAGCAATAAACGCTTTCAATCCAAATCAGAGCTTAACTATTATCGCCGTTATCAGCTGAAGGAAAGTGAGTCGCAGTATGGGTCTCATCGAAGCCACTTTTCCATCCCTGAATCAGATTATCGACCCGTGTAGTTACTGCCATCGTGACGAAGGTGTCTTTTTTGTTCCGTGGCCTGATATCCCGCCAGACGTTCTATTCCTGGTATGCGGACGATGTTTGTGGCGCAAATTCCATGAAGTGCCCAAGGGTCCGAATCGGCGAGCACTGTTGAAAAAGGTCTTTGCTCAGCGGCTGTTTGGGCGAGCGCTGAGGAACCGCCTGAGCGGTGCCAGCTGATTTCCACATTCGACCACCAATGGCGCAGCTGGCAGCAGAATATTCGCTTGACCTGGGCAAACTGTGAGTGTGCGCGCGACCGAGTGCCGACCCGATGAGGCCATCGTTGACGGATCTTCAACTGCGCTTTTGCGGCTGCAAGCTTCGATCCGGAGCTGTGTCAGATGCCCGAGATTGGTACGCTGCCGTTCTCGTGTCGTCCCTGGCGATGGCAACGTTCCCGCTGACGTCATGTTTGTTGGAATTGCCCCGGGGCGCTTCGGTGGCGACCGCACCGGTCGACCCTTCAATGGCGACCGTTCGGGCAAGCTGCTGTGGGAAATGATTCAGCGCTGCGGTTTCGCGCGTACCTTTATTACCAATCTCGTCCGTTGTAACCCCCGCGACGCGGCGGGACGGAATCGTGATCCGACCGCCGATGAGATCCAACGATGCCGGAGCCATCTCCAAGCCGAGATCGCACTTGCTCGGCCACGAATCGTGGTTTGCCTAGGCCGACTAGCATGGCGATACCTGGCAGGTCGGTCGGTTTCATTTAACCCCCGGCGCGCTGAGCCGGTGAAGATCGGGCACTTGCTGCTCTTTCCGATGTATCATCCCGCGTACGTCAATCGTGGGGCGTACCCGCGACGTTCGTATCTTAATGACTTTGATCGACTTAGCGGGTTCGTCCGACGCTTTGTGTCGGTTTGACTGCCGGCTCAGCTCACTCGGTAGAAGCAGAGGTCGTCGCCAGCGTAACATACTGAGGAGTTATGAGATATTTTGGCCTGCGCGGGCGAACGGTGAGTTTGGTCAGGGACTGTCACGGCTTGACAAATTTCAGCACAAAACGGTCCTGATGGTGATCCAGCTTCCAGAAGGGCTCGGTCCGCGGATCCTTCGGATTGCGCAATACATCGGAAGTGGCGGCTAAGCGAAAGCCGGCCTTTTCAATCTCCTTGATTTCGAAGTTTTCGTCGATACGGTGAAGCGTATTGGCGTCATTGGCACCCGTCCCGGGCCGGGCACTGTTGTCAACGAGCCCGTAAATACCACCCGGCTTGAGGGCTGTGAAGACCGCACGATTGATAGCGTCACGGTTGAAACCACGTCCCACGATGTCATGGTAGTTCATGTTGATAATCACGGCATCAAGCGAGCCGGGTTTTACGGGTAAGAGGTGGGGTGAGTCGAAGGGCTCTTCGATCTCAACAACATTTGCCATTCCCGGCTCTTTGAGACGTGCCTTCCAGCTTGCGCCGGCCTCTTTGAGCCCAACGGTTTTCATGTTCTGCGAATAGACCTTTCCGGTCGGGCCGACGGTTCGCGCCAACAGCTCGGTCGTATATCCCCCGCCCGCCCACAGATCGGCCACCTTCATTCCTGGCTGGATGCCGAAAAATGCCAATAGTTGCTCGGGTTTCCGTGAAGCATCAAGCTTGCGGTCGACAGCAGGCCGCTCGGGTGAATTTACCGCATTAATAATGTACTGAGGGATCTGGCCCGGGGCGCGCTCGTGCTCGAGCTCAGCCGGCAGAACTGATGTGCAAGGTATAATCAACAGTATTAGCAGGATTAAAATTTCGACCGATGAATTTCGTTTCAAAGTTTCCCTCCTGCGTGCTTCGAATTGCTCATCACTGGCCGCAGTATACGGATAAACTATATTCTCAGTCAGCGGTGAAAGGCGGACAACAGATGCCTAGCATCACGGATCAGTCGGAGCCGAATTTTCGCGGGCTGCGGGTTTTCGCGTTCGAGAGCCGAATGGCTGCCGAGACTGCAGCCCTCATCGAGCGCTTCGGGGGGCTTGCCACCGTCGTACCCGCCATGCGCGAAGTAGCCTTGGAGGACAATCACGCCGCTTTCGAATTTGCCGCTCGACTGTTAGCGCGACAGGTCGATGCTGTCGTGTTCCTGACAGGAGTCGGAGTGCGACAACTGTGGCGGGTAATGGAAACGCGATACGCGCGCGACACACTGGTTGAGGCGACAAGAGAAATCATCAGCGTCGCCCGCGGCCCAAAATCGGTGCGCGCGTTGCACGAACTGGGAGTGGAGCCAACTATAACGATCGGTGAACCGAATACGTGGCGCGAGGTTCTCTCCGCTCTTGACCGGCTGATGCAGTTGGCCGATAAGCGGATCGCTGTTCAGGAGTATGGCACCTCAAACCACGACCTGATTGCCGGCTTGGAGGCACGTGGTGCGACGGTTTTCACTGTTCCTGTATACAGGTGGGCGCTGCCTCGGGAGCGCGAGCCGCTGCGGGAAGCGGCACGAGTCATCGCCGATTGTCAAGCGGACATCCTCCTGTTCACCAGCTCGGCTCAGGTGACGAATCTAATCCAGGTGGCCGAGGCCGCGGCTCTCGGCGATGAAATGAGGCGCGGTATGTCGACCTGCGTGATTGGGTCGATTGGCCCAGTGTGTTCGCAGGCACTGCGCAGTCATAATATCGAGCCCGATTTCGAGCCGGCGCACCCGAAACTGGGTCATTTGATTAAGGAAGCGGCACAGCGGGCGGCAGAAATTCTTGGGGAAAAGCGGCGCTCACCCGCTTTGCGGGTTCGGGTCGAGGACTCATTGCAAGACAAGTCAGCTGCCAACGGAAGTTCGAGCCTGGACATGCTTGCCAACCACCCGCTGATGCGAGCTTGCCGCCGCGAGACAACGCCTTACACACCGATCTGGCTAATGCGGCAGGCGGGTCGGTATCTGCCGCAGTATAGGCGGGTGCGCGAGCGGTACTCCTTCCTCGAAATGTGCCGCAGGCCAGAGGTAGCGGCCGAGGTGACGCTGTCCGCGGTCGAGCAACTGAAGGTCGACGCCGCGATAATCTTTGCGGACATTTTATTGCCGTTGCTGCCGCTGGGGGTCGGCCTCAGCTACGAGCGAGGTGACGGGCCGATAGTCGAACGCCCCGTACGGACCGCTGCCGACCGGCGCAAACTCCCAGACATGCCGACCGTGGAATCGCTCTCGTTTGTCGCTGACGCGATCGAAATTGTCCGAGGTGCGTTGTCAAATCGAATACCAATCATCGGATTCGCTGGGGCTCCGTTCACCCTGGCTTCTTATTTGATAGAAGGCGGCGCGTCGCGTCAGTATCAGGCAACAAAAACGCTCATGTACACTGACTCGGCACTGTGGCATCAGATAATGGAGTTGCTCGCGCGGATCACGACGGAGTATCTCAAGCTACAAATCGAGGCCGGCGCCAGCATCGTACAACTCTTCGACAGTTGGGTAGGCAGTCTCGGTCCGGACGACTATCGTCGCTTTGTGTTGCCCTATACCAGTCGAGTCATCAGTTCGGTACCCGATCATGTCCCCGTCATCCACTTCGGCACAATCACGAGCGGTCTGCTTGAGTTGATGCGCGAAGCTGGCGGCGATGTGATTGGTCTCGATTGGCGGGTCGATCTGGCAGACGCCTGGAAGCGTTTGGGTCCGGGCGTCGGAGTCCAAGGCAATCTTGACCCAGTCGCATTGTTTGCCGAGATCCCTGAAATCCGGCGCCGCGCTAGTGAGATCCTGGACCGTGCTGGAGGACGACCAGGCCACATCTTCAACCTCGGGCACGGCGTTCTACCGGAGACCCCTGTTGATCATGTTCGCGCGTTGGTTGACATGGTTCACGAGATGAGTACGAAGTAGACTTCAGCGCGCTCGCTAAGGACCCGATAACATCTCGTGTCCGACACGAGTTGCGGGAGCACTAATCCTTACCCTGGCCCTTGGACTTTTTGTCCACACGTTCGGGAGCTTTTTCCGACCTGCATTCGTCTGTTATAGGAGCATCATCATGCCCTGGGATGAGACGTACTACCCAAAATCGATGCGCAATCTGCCGTTACCAGTGCGACTCAAGGCTATCGAGATCGCGAATGCGCTGCTTGAGGAAGGTTACGAGGAGGGGACGGCGATCCGGATTGCGATTGCCAAGGCCAAGGAATGGTCCCAATCACACGAATAAACAATCCTTCAATTGACAGCTGATTGGAATCCGAGGTTCAAGCTGACATGCACAACTCCGTTTTCATAAGAGTTGTGCGAGACGAAGCCACTGTTGGCAAAGACCTCGAGCATTTGGTGATTAGCCCCCAACACATCCGCGCTGAATTCGCTGATTCCATTTTTTCGCGCAATTGTCGCAAGGTGTTTCAACAGCAGAGTGCCAATACCGAGACCTTGGTACTCATCGAGCACCGCGAAGGCGACTTCCGCACGAGGCCGATTATCGGTGCGAATATACCGGCCCACTCCAACAAACCGCTCATGTGCCTCCACGCCGACTGTAGCAGCGAGTCCCGCATGATTGACAAAGTCCAGTTCGGTGAGACGGCGGAGCTCATCGTCGGAGAGCGATCGCTTAATGCCAAAGAATCGGAAGTAGACCGACTTCTCGCTCAAACCCTCAAAGTGCCGCGTTAGACGTTGCTTATCATCCGGGCGTATTGCGCGGATCAGCACGCCGGTGCCGTTGCGCAAGACCTCCCAAACCGAGTAGTTAGCCGGATCTTTGGTCTCTGGCTGAGCTTTGAGCTGTATTCTTGTGTCCACCCGATTTCGTTTATCCACTTTACCGAAGACGCTTTCCCGAGTGGATACGTTCCCCTTGAAGAATGGCCAGGGGCACGCCCCGCTATCGTGGCGGAGTTGACTTAGGGGTCGCACAGCGGACGGCGGGTGGTTTCAGCATCATGCCTGCACAGACCTAAACATTATGAAGTGTGCCTTCCGGCAGTCCGGTTTCGGCTCGAGCCCTCACACGATCAGGTTTATGCCGATTGCACGAGATCCAGGGGAAGGCATTTGAGTCCGGTCGCCTCCCTGAAAAGCACACTCGAAAATTACCTCACAATTGGGCCGGTGGCATTCAACCTGCAACACCTTCTGAGAGTGTTCAAGGCAAACCCGAGGAGGTAAGCAATGGAACCGACGAAGGTTCGGGATGTCATGACGGCACCGGTGGTCACGCTCAGACGCAACGACAAGCTCACTCTCGCCGACGATCTGATGCGACTTGGGAGGATCCGCCATCTTCCCATAGTTGACGATGATGGCGAGCAGTTGGTCGGTATCCTGAGTCAGCGCGACCTTTTTCGTGGCGCCCTCGCTCAGGCACTCGGTTACGGCCGGTACGCCCAAGGCCGGCTGCTGGAAATGTTCTCGATAAAGGAAGTGATGACAACCGACGTCATTACGACCAGCCCCGAGACTCTACTGACGGAGGCAGCCAGAGTTTTGATGGAACGCAAGATCGGCTGTCTTCCGGTGGTAGAGAACGGACGTCTGGTCGGAATCATAACCGAAAGCGATTTCGTCGCTCTGGTAGCACGACAGGCGCAAGAAGCGGGATAACTGCGTTCGCAAAGAATTCATGCCCGGTGCTCGTGCGCGGACGTTATTGAAATAAGGTTCGGGGCGCCAGGTCGCGGCAACCAGGAAAAGATCAAATCATCACAACTTCAGGTTCTAGTTGAACAGGGGTCGACAGTGAAGCCGAAACCAGACAAGTCTCTTCACTCCTGCGTAGAACCCTCAACGCTTTTTCTCTACTTTCACCTGCCTGAATTGTCAGGCGCGGACGAAGAATAATGCTGGTAAAACGGGTCACTCCCTCCTTGCGGTCGACGGTGCCCTGCGTGCTTAACTCCAAAGACAAGTACTCAAGCCTGGAGGCGCGAGCTACGACTTTGAGCGTCAGAGCAAAACAAGTTTCCACAGCGGCTAATAGTAACTGTTCGGGACTCCAGGCATCACCCGGTCCGTCGAAGTCTCGGGGCGCTGCAGCTCGAAGATCGGGCAAACCCGGGGCTGATATGCGACAATATCCGTCAGCTCTCAGAGATGCTTCCGCGCTATAGACATGCGGTAGTGGCTTCATAAGCTCCTCCTTCTTTCGGTCCAGAGATAACCGAGGCGCCGGACGCGCATCAGTTCATCCCCGAAATCTCGATGAGCAATTGCGCTAAGTCCCAGCCGCCTTGAGCGATGGATTCGCCGATGAGAATCGCTACGTTCGTCCTGCAACTGAAGAATTCGCTTTGACTATCCATCATGAGCGGGATATCGATTCCTATCCCGGCAGGGCATGCTGCTGAAGTTGCCCGGCAAGTAGTAAACCACCTTGCGCCCACGTGCTGAACTCTCTCGGCGTAAAAATAGATGTGACCTGATGAGATGCATACCTAGTATTTGAGGACCGCGCCGGCGGCAGGAGCTGAGGTGGAGTAATATGTACGTAACTGCTCGATCTTTCGCGCCGTGATGCGCGCCGCGAGCTCCAGGGGACTGACTAACTGCTATACTGATCGCCATCGAACCACGTGCCGCAATCAAGTGGACCACCGGGGTCCGCCGTTGTCACTTTGTGACCATTTTCATGCTCCGCCGTCGTGGCCTCGCGCGTCCGCGTCAATTACGCCGATGCGGCTTGTTTTGAGGCGGCTGGCCGTATGGTTAAAACCGGGCAGAGCGCTTCGCGCAGGACCTTTTCGGCAACGCTGCCGAGGACGACGCGAGCAAGACCTTTTCGGCCATGTGTGGCCATCACAATCAGATCGGCGCCGAGTTCATCTGCCATCTGAATCGTCAACGCAGCTGGATCACCTTCGCGAACCAATAGGTCATGGATGATCTGATCGCCAAGCTGACTGCGAGCAAAATGTTCCAGGTTGCGGCGCGCCAGCTCGGCAACTGGCGGATACGGTTCAGTGGCAACCCCATAGAGGTTGGGGATGACATGCAGCAGGTAAAGCGTGCCACCCAGATCCAATATCTTGTAGGCGAAGTGCAGCGCTGCAGCAGAATTCTGGTCAAAATCGACCGGGCACAGGATCTTTTTAAATTGAAGCATATAACTCTCTCCTATCGAGTGCTTGCATGGCTAAGGTTTTGGCTCACAACCGAACCCGTCCTTTCGGCTCAAAGATGAGGGAAACCATTTGGGCGCACGCCATGCATGTCTGCTACACGTCACTTTGCGAAGCCTTGAGCGAGAACTTGAAGGCTTGGGCGACTACCAATTGCCACCAATAAGTCACCCGGCTGGATTTCGGTGCGCGCATCGGGGACTAGGGTCATTGGTTCCGATCCCCGCTTCAGGCCAACAATTCTGAGGCGGTCGGCGTTATGCTCCAGGCTGCCGATCGTTCTTCCAGCCAGACTGCTTCCGGGCTCAACTCGCACTTCTTCGAGCCCAAATTCTTCCGGGCGAAGACCAGGCAGCAGCAGATCGAGAAAGTCGACCACCGAGGGACGAGCGATCGTGTTAGCGATGCGCATCGCACTCCAATGATAGGAAGAGATGGGTTGATCGACACCAGCGAGCTGAAGATGCTTGAGGCCTAATTCGGATTCGGCTCTGGCATGGATGCGGATATGGGGATTACGGTTTCTGGCTGACAGTGCAATGAAGACGTTGTCGGGATCGGATGCCGTCGCGATCACAATTGCGCTCGCGGTGTCGATGCCAGCCCGCGCGAGCGTGTGTTCCTCCAGCGCCGAGCCGAGAACGTAGGGCTCGCCCGTCTGCGCGAGGATGTCCTCTTTTTCCGGGTCTTTCTCAATTATAACCAGCGTGGTGGCGTGACGGCGTAATTCCTCGACCACCACCCGGCCGAAACGGCCATAACCACATACGATGACATGTCGGCGAAGCCGTTGAATTTTATGCATCATTGCGCTGCGACCAATTAACTCCCGCAATTGGCCGCCAACCACCATTTCGGTGACGGCCGCCAGAACGTAATAGGCGGTGCCCACGCCGGTCAGGATAAGTGCAATTGTGAAAACCGTGCCTCGCGTATCGAGCGGTTTGACCTCTCCGTACCCCACGGTCGTAATCGTGATAACCGTCATAAAGAGGGCATCTTCGAACCGCATGCGCTCCAACAGCATATAGCCGCCCGTGCCAACCGCGATGAGCAACGCAATCAGGCCCAATGCGATTAGTAGCCGCTGTTTCCCCAACTCCATTACGGAGAGAGTTTACCGCCGAGCAAAGCGCGGCACGATCCCGCCACCATCTCACAGCAGGTTTGATTCCCGATATCCCAACAATTACTTAGGTTTGCTCTGCACCTTGACAGCAAGTTGCCTGCCAGGTTGATGCCGGGAAACGGGATCGCGGTTGGACTGGCGACGGGGCTAGCTGCGAAGCGAGGCGTTTGAGTTTCGATGACACGAACGAAGTGGCGAGCCACGGTGGCGCTTCAGGCTACATGTTCGCTCTCTGTAAACGGTCTTTCTAGAGACTTGAGTTATCCTGAACCAGAAAACTGCTACATGGGGCGGCGCGTCGAAGTGCACGAAATGTTGCCAGGGGATACATCTTTGAGCTGCATCCACCGATACGCCTCTTTGAGCGGATGGAAAGATGTGGCCGCCGCGATTTCGTTAGCCGGAGTCGTTATTAACACGCCATCAACCGAAAGTGCGCCAGTTCTGCGTCCACCGGAAACGAACAACCGTCGCCGCGGAAGACGGCTCCTCGGGTTCGGCGATCAGTACTCACGGTCGCCTGGGTTCGTGTTTCCGTAAGCGTAAAGGGTATGGTACGGTCCTTTTTCTACCGGATACTGACTCAGTAGCAAGCGACAAATGTCTAGCGCCAAAGCCGTCAAACCGTCGGTCGCCGACGGAGAGATCCACCCTCGAGCAGGGCTACCTCGTCACTTTCATTTGTTGTGGGATGAGGACCTCGAAGAAATGCGTCCCATCTTCCGAGCGATTCGCGATCGACGATCGGAAGTCATCGCTGGCTGGTACCAGCTCTATACCTTGCATTTCGGCGAGGCGCGTTCGCTGTCCGAGGCGGAGTTCTCTCGAATCTTCGAGCCGGCGCTTTTCCGCAACAAAAACGACCTGCTCGAAATGAACATGGATCGCTACGCCGGAGATGTCAGAAATCTGGGCAAGCTGTTGGCTGAGCGGGGCGTACCCCTTCAGGAAATAATCGCCTCCTTACATCTTTTCGAGGAAGCTGCCCAGAGGGTATTTCCGGCTGAGCCACCGCTGACCCTGGAGACCTACGCCAAATTCGACAAGCTTAGCCATATTCGTATTATTTTACTGGTCGACGCGTATCTTCGTGTTTGGTCCGCCGCGACTGGCACCAGAATCGACGGGCTCGAACGCGAGGCCGCTCAGCTGCCGCACGACGGGCGGAGCCGTTTTCACGGCATAGTCGGTGCTTCGCCGTTGATGCGCGAGCTCTACAAAAGAATAGAAGCGGCGGCGAAAACCCGTGGAACCGTCCTAATCGTAGGGGAAAGTGGCACGGGAAAGGAGCTGGTTGCCCGCGCACTGCACGAAGCCGGGAGCAGAAGCAAAGCGCCATTTATTGCGTTTAACTGTGCTGCGATTCCTAAGGATCTGATCGAAAGCGAATTGTTCGGCTACAAACGAGGCGCTTTCAGCGGTGCCAATACCGAATATCCTGGGCTTTTCCGCGCCGCCGAGGGCGGGACGCTGTTCCTCGATGAAATTACCGAGATGGGGGCGGAAACGCAGACTAAACTCTTGCGAGCGATCCAGGAACGCTCGGTACGGCCCGTGGGCTCGACGCGGGAAATCCCTGTAGACGTGCGTCTGATCGCATCGACCAATCGCGATCCGGAGGCTGCTGTGCGTTCCCATTTCCTGCGCGCGGACCTTTATTACAGGCTCCAGGCCAATGTGCTGCGCGTTCCACCGCTTCGCGAGCGATTAGATGACATACCCCTGCTGGTTGACCATTTTATCAGCGTCTTCAATGAGCGACTTGGCCGTGGCATTGTCACGGCCGGCATCGAGGAGCGCGCGCTCCGTGCTCTGTCACAGTACCGCTGGCCCGGTAACGTTCGCGAACTCGCCAATGCTATCGAGAGTGCCATGACTTTCGGCAGTGAGGCGCTGATTCGATTGGAGGATTTGCCGGAAACCATTAACAGGGCGCAATCGTCGAGCCGAACTACTTCGCGGTCGTCGGCTTCGGCGTCGAATTTAGCTACCTTTGCTGAGGTTGAGCGTGATTTAATTTCACGTGCCCTCGAGGCTTGTCAGTGGAACAAGGTTCAGGCTGCGGCTATGCTCAAGATCTCCCGCAAGAAGCTTTACGCGAAGATCAACAAGTATCGACTCGAGCGGCCCGCAAGAGCGGGTAGTGGCCAAGCGGAATGAGTTTTTGCAAAGACTCCTGTGGCGGCATGGCTCGACAAGCAGACTTGGTCGAAAGCATTTCAGACGCTGGTGACCGCTGACTCGTTGGCAGAGACTCGTGGATCAAGACTAGGGCCGAAGCACGGGCAAATCTGCATGCTCAGGCCGCCTCGGCAGTGCGGCCGTTGCCGCTGCCAACATGCAACCCAGGGCCGCGAACGATATGAGCGTAGGTCTTGAGCCCAGCGATCACCAGCGGCAGGACACCGAGGACGATAAAGACCAGGTCGGCTGGAAGTCGCAGCCACTCAATAACGTGCATCGGTCCTGAGAGCTCAAATGCGGCGCTACGTGCGTGCCAGTAGCCGTTTTCAATCGCGTCATAGAGTTGATAGACGCCACCTGGAAACAGCGTCAGCAACACCATCAGGGCGAGTCCGGCGTTGAGGCCCCAGAAGGACACACGTATGTACTTCTCCAGGCCAGGCCAGGCTGAATCTGGGGTTAGGTGGCGCAAGGCGAACACCATCATTGCCACGGCCAGCATTCCAAAGACGCCCATCATGGCAGCATGGCCGTGATTCGGGGTAAGCATGGTGCCCACCTCGAAGTAACTAACTATGGGTAAATTGATAAGAAAGCCGAAAACCCCGGCACCGACGAAGTTCCAGAATCCTACGGCCATCAGAAAGTAGAAGGTCCACCTGTGAGGCATTCCGATCTGCTCTCCGCAGATTCCGCATTGACCAGAAGTCAGCTTGATGAAGTCCCAGGCATCAAGCGTCAGCAGTGTCAGCGGAACCACCTCCATGGCCGAGAAGGTCGCACCGAGCGCCATTGTGAGTTCGTTCTGGCCGGTAAAATACCAGTGGTGACCCGTGCCAATAACACCGCTGCCGAGATATAAGAGTGCGTCAAGGTAGACGACGCGCGTGGCAGTCACGTTGGATACAATGCCGAGCTCGTAAAAGATGAGTGCTACAGCCGCGGTTGCGAACAGTTCGAGGAAATTCTCCACCCATAAGTGGATGATCCAGAAGCGCCATAGGTCAACCACCGCGTAATTGGTGCGCACGGTGTAGAAAAAGGCAGGAAGGTAGAAAACGGGGATAGCCGTTGCCGAGCATAGAAACAGCCGCGGCATCTCGCCATGGACCCTCTCAGTTAATGCCGGTCTTGCCGCTCGGTAAAGCAGAAAAACCCAGAAAAGAAGTCCGGCGGCCAGCAGTATTTGCCATGCGCGGCCCAGGTCGAGATATTCCCAGCCCTGGTCGCCAAACCATGGCCAGAGGCTTCCAATCAATCCCCGCACTCCGAGCCATTCGCCGATGAGACTTCCAATCTGAACTACGACCAGTGCCCAGAAGAGCAGATCGACGAGGGTTTTCTGGCCCGGCGGCTCACGCCCACCGATTACCGGCGCGAGCAACAGGCCGCCGGCGACGTAAGCTGTCGCGATCCAGAAAATCGCCAATTGCAGGTGCCAGGTCCGCAGGACTTGGCTGGACAACAGCCAGGAAAGATCGAGGCCATAAAAGCTCGACGGGTCAGCGCGATAGTGCTCAGTGGCGCCACCGACCAGCACTTGTCCGGCCAACAGCAGAGCGACGAGCACGAAATACTTGACGGTCGCAAGCTGGCTCGACGTCACTGATCCCTTTAGCATGCGAGGATGAACATGCTCCCCGGTCCGGCGCCATCCGAGAAAATCCCAGCGCCCGAAAGCGAACAGCACCACCGCCAAACCCGCCAACAAGCTTATCAAACTGAGTGCACTCCACAGGACAGCGGCGCCAGTCGGAGTGTTGCCCGCTTGAGGGTCAAAAGGAAAGTTGTTGGTGTAGGAATGTGATGTGCCGGGGCGGTCGGCCACCGACGCCCATGCCGCCCATGCAAAAAAGGCCGTTAGCTCACGGATCTCCCGAGCATCTCTAATGTAATTGCGGGGCAAGCCACCGTTATTGGACGGACGGGCAAAATACGAGCTCCAGTAGGCGATTTGCTGACGGAAGGAGTCGGCCTCGCCGCTGGTAAGTTGCAATGTGCCAGTGGTCGCATCATAGCGATTTTGTTTCAGTTGACGGCGTACCTCATCGGCAGATTTGTTGTGCTCCGACACCGTGAGCACCAGATTATGAAGATAGAGCGCGGAGAAGTCAGGACCTAGGTACCCGCCATGTCCCCAGAGCGTGCCGTTTTCCATGAGACCGTGCCTCAAGAAAACTCCTTGACCCTCCAGGACATCGGAACCCGTGAACAGCAGGTTGCCGTCCGGTCCCACGACTCGCTCGGGAATAGGCGGCGCTTCTGTGTAGGTTCGTGCCGACAGCCAGCTAAGAATCGTAAAAGCGACGACAATAGCGATGACTGTCGAGCGACGCCACCACGGAGACAGTATTTCGGTCTCAGGCATTAAACACTCTCCCGTAAAACTCACCGGAGTGAGCAACTGTCAGTGAGCAACCAGCTTATGAACCGCTCAACTAGTCGATACGCGGCGATTGATCCTTTTTCTACAACCCCAACGCGCTAAACGGGTTGCGTATCAGATCAGCCTCGTTAGCTTGACCGCTCTCTGTCAAGCGCCTCATCAGCCCGGCTGTAGCTTCGGCTGACTTGAGCCTACCAGATTGCTGAGCCGCTAGTTGGCCGAGCAAAAGCCGAACCTTTAATCTCCGCTCGAGCGCTGGCCGCGGCGACGGCTAGCGCAGGAGGGCTGGCGCCAAAAGACACAGAAACTATGGCGCCAATGGTCACATTGACTGGCGCTGATTGGCGGAGCTCGCCGCGGAGATCTGGATACTGTCCTGACCAATGATGCGGGTCTGACCACGCGTCGCTCCGACGCTTGAGCCGCTGGCACAGTAGCTGCTCATCCGGAACATAGAGACGAAATGGAGGCGGCCACAATGCTCAAGCGGATTCTGTGCCCAGTCGATTTCCACAACAACTCATTGGAAGCACTGCGCCTCGCGCGTCGGCTCGCTGAAGAGAATAAGGCCAAACTGTATATGCTGCATGTTATCCCCCTGACCGACCCGACCGTCGTCTCCGCTCCCCTGTTTGCCGAGCAAGAGGCGGAAATTGCTCGCGCAGACCTTGCGAAAATCGCGCGCGAGGAACTGGCGGGCGTCGAGCACGAAACACTTCTGCGCTTCGGTCACCCGGCCAAGGAAATCGTTGCGGCCGAGCGCGACATCGATGCCGACCTGGTTGTCCTGGCAACGCACGGCCGCACTGGTATTTCCCACCTCATTCTGGGCAGTGTTGCTGAGAGGGTGGTACGCGAATCAACCTGCCCGGTGCTAACCGTTCGAATGAAGGGCGCCAAAACGCTCGCAGACGAGGCATTGAACCGCCCGTCAGCCTGAACAGGTCATCAACACTGGAGGCCTTGAAGCGACACTCGATGACCCGCTCGTGCTTCTTGTCGAGGAGGTGTCAACCGTGAAGTTTGGAATGTTGCATTTCTTTGAGCATCCTGCCGGAGGCAAGAGCGAACTCCAGGTAGTGAGAGAGCAGCTTGATTGCATGCGCGCAGCTGAGGACATGGGTTTCGACTCGATCTGGGCGCCCGAGCACCATTTCACGGAGTATGGTTTCTGCGCTTCGCCGATGGTGACGTTGGCTGCAATATCATCGGTTACCAGGCGAATTCGTTTGGGGAGTGGCGTGGTCGTCCTGCCGTTTAACGATCCGGTTCGCGTGGCCGAGGAAAGCGCAATGCTCGACCTGATGAGCAACGGGCGACTCGAATTGGGTGTGGGTAGAGGCTTCCAACCGGTCGAGTATCGGGGCTTTGGGATCGACCAGTCCAAATCGCGCGACGTATTCAGGGAGGCTCTTGAGGTGATCGTGCGCGCTTGGACAGAGGATGAGATAAGTTTTAAGGGGAAGCACTTCGACATCCCGCCACATTCGGTTCGGCCGAAGCCCCTCCAGAAACCGCATCCACCGATATGGGTTGCCGCAATCAGCGAGGAAACTTTTGCGTTGGCGGGTCAGTTGGGGTTCAACCTGCTCTGTTCTTTGGTTTATGGCTTCAAACAGGAACACACAGCTCAGCTTCTGACGAGCTATCGCGACAGCCTCCGCGCCCGTGGACCCGATCTTGGCCAACGAGAAATTGGCGCGCTGTGCATGGTCTACTGTGCCGATTCGACCCACCAGGCGCGCCAGGACTTTGCTGGTCCAGTTCTCTGGTACTTTCGTACCATCGCGAATTACGTAGCGCCCCCGGCATCTCAGCAATCCATACATGGTTACGAAGCCTATGGCCACATCCGCTACGCAGCACGAACAGTCCAGTGGGACGAACTTCTTGCTACTGGAGCGGTGATATGCGGAAGCCCTGACTCCTGTATCCAGCAGATAGAGGAGCTGCAGCAGAGGTACGGTTTCACCCAGCTACTATGCTGGACGCGACTGTCCGGCCTAGACCATCGAAAAGTTCTCAGAAGCATGGAGTTAATGCAGAGGCATGTGATTCCGTATTTTAAGCGGGGCTCGAGTCGTGCAGCCTCGCGTCCCTGATGTGGCCCCGACCGGACAATGAACGCAGCCTGAGTGCGAACGGCCAGGGGCAAAAGGCTGCAGTTTGGGTCAACGCCAAAGGGTTTGAGGAGGAACAATGGGACGGCTGGTGTTCGGTTTGTTAATGCCTGTGGTGCTAAGTTTGGTCTCTTCGCCCCGATCGGTCGCGTTAGCCGAAGGGGATCATACAAGCTCCAGCGCCGACCCCGTCTCGAGCCGTGACCGCGAGATTCAAGAGATAAAACGCGAAATCCGCCTATTGCAGCAACGAGTCGATGAACTTGAAGGTCAGAATGAGCGGCTATGGAAGGCGAACACGGAGGCCAAGAGCAGCAGCGAAAAGTTTGAAGCCGCCACCACCCAGCAATTGCAGACGCTCCAGGGCCAGGTAGATTCGGCCTCATCTCCGGCCTCTTTCGCAGAAGCTTTTAATCGCTACCTGGGCAATTACCGCTTTACGCTGGTGGGGGGTGCGGCAGGGAGTTTTATTTACGATCGCCAGAACAACATCAACACCTTTGCACTCGACCTGGAGCCAATCATTCTCTGGCGGATCAGTGATCGCATGCTGTTCGAGGGAACTGTCGAGGCCAACCTGCCGAGTGGTTCGAGTGCGGAGTATCAGCTTCCGGTCGCGACCTTACAGTATTTTCTCAACGATTACGCTGAATTAGAGCTCGGCATTTTCGATCAACCCTTCGGCGATTGGTATGAGGATCAGAGCCCATTCTGGGTTAACCGTTTCATCACTGCGCCGCTGCCGTATGGTGCCAATGCGCTCGTTCCACCGACTGATGTTGGGTTGCAACTTCGTGGTGGTTTCCAATGGGGCGCAATGGGCCAGGTTGCCGACTACACACTATGGACGGCCAACGGCCCCGGCTTTAGTCAGGCGACCTGTACTGGCAACACCCCTCCTTCACCGCTACCGACCTGCACTCCTGAGGCTCTGGTTGGCGATACGCTTGTGTCAGTAAACAACATTCATCTGAACACGCACACGCCCGCTTTCGGGGCCCGTTTCCGTATCTATCCCTTGCCGGTCGACTCGGACCTCGGACGGCTGGAACTCGGCGCCTCGACCTACGACGGCAAGTGGCTCAACGGATTTTGGCTCAACGCGTGGGGCGTTGATTTCAATTATTTCAAAGGCAATCTCCAGACTCGCGGCGAATGGCTGCAGACCTACCGGCAGATGCCGAACAGGATTGGCGCGGACAATCGCCAGGGTTGGTATATCCAGGCGGGCTATTTCTTGACGGGGCTGCGGCTACCTTTTCTGCCAGCCGAGGTTAATCAGCTTATCGATAAGCTCGAGCCTCTGGTCCGTTACTCGGGCATCAATCAGCGCGCTGCAGTTCAAAACGAGATTCTTACCACACCCGAGATCGGCTTCAATGGTTCGCCCGCTGTCTTCGCACCACATGCGCGTGAAATCGCGTTGGGCTTGGACTATTGGTTCGCGCCGTCAATCGTCTGGCAAAACGAGTTTGACTTCGAGCTGCCGAGAGCAGGTGGCTTCTACAGCGATACGGGACGGGCTGTGGGAGCAACTCCTAACGATCGTGCTTTCCTGAGCCAGTTTGCGGTGGGTTTTTAGGAGAGGGCGGACATGAGAGCAATCGTGAGCTTAGCCATCCTCATCGGTGCATTAAACATGAGTACTGCGGCGCGGGTCTGGGCTCGACCGGCGGAGTCATCAGGCGACGCCGAGCGGCGCGCACTTTTCCTGCGTGGCGCGCAGCTCTGGCCCGTGTATTGTAACACTTGTCATAACGCTCGCCCGGGCGCCGAATTTTCACCAGCCGAGTGGTCGATGATCATGATGCATATGCGGACGCAGGGAAACCTGCCGGCGAAGGACGCCCGCGCGATACTCGAGTACCTGAGGTCGTCGCGATAGCCCGTTGCACGGCAATAATCCACGGTCCGTTTCGACGCTGCACAAACGGGGATAAATAGTGATCCGATTGCTCGGTTGGATGATTTGTCTAAGTGCGTTTAGCTGCGCTATTGGGTTGTCGCCAGCAACTGCGAGTGGCCAGGAAGCCTCGCTGCTTTATAAGGTCTACTGTGCGCGATGCCACGGTTTTAGCGGCCGCGGGGACGGGCCCGATGCCGGAACACTCAAAAGCCAGCCCCGAAACTTTACCGACTGTAAGCTGATGCAGTCGATCTCGGACGACACGATGTTCAAGGCAATAAAGAACGGCGGTGCCGCGGTCAACCTGCCTAACGATATGCCGGCGTGGGCTGCCGGACTTAGTGACGATCAAATCAAGTCACTGATCGAATATATTCGAGGTTTTTGCCCAAAGTGACTAGATGTGAAGCTTCGATGGTAGAGTGTTCTTTGCGGCGACGCGGGGAGATGTTAACAAAGGGTTTCCCGCGCGGTAGGACTTTGCGGCCGCAGTCATTGTGCCTTTATGGGTTGCTGGTTATGAGCCTGCTGATCGGACCGCTTTTGTTAAGGAGCGCTGCCGCGGAGAGAGCATTCAGGCTCACAGCTGCTCGAACCCAGGTGTCGATTGGCTCAGGGCTTTCGTATCCTGCCTGGACCTACAACGGCACGGTGCCGGGGCCGTTGATACGGGTCAATGAAGGTGACCGGGTGACGATTACTTTGACGAATCACACCAGCGACTCACATGGAATGTATTCCCACGCCGCGCAGCTCAATGACGAACGCTTTGCCGGACCGCCTGGCGCAAAGGAACTTACCTACAGTTTTGTCGCGCAGATTCCGGGCGTGTTCGATTATCACTGCATCGCCGAACCGGTTCTCGACCATATTGCCGGCGGAATGTACGGAATGATGATCGTTAGGCCCAAGGGTGGATGGCCGAGCGGTGCCGCTCATGAGGTGAGCCTGGTGCAAGCTGAGCTATATGGCCTGCCTGACAACCGCGGAGTACTTCGGCCGGATCACGCCAAGATGGTTGACGGCGAGCCGGATTTTGTCGTGTTTAATGGCCAGGTTGGTCGCTACAGCCTCGCCCATCCAATTGCGATCAAGGTCGGCGAGCTGGTGCGCGTGTTTTTCGTTAATGTGGGTCCCAATCTCTTTTCCGATTTTCACGTGGTCGGTGCAATCTTCAGCTCCGTCTACCGTAGCGGTAATCCGGCCGACGCCGTGCACGACGTTCAAACGTTCGAAGTTGGGCCCGGCGATGGGGCGGTGTTCGAGTTTCGGGTGCATCACCCTGGAATTTATATGTTCATGGATCACGCCATGGGACACGCGTACAAGGGAGCCATGGGCGTTTTTCGTGCAAGTCAATGAGACTGGCGAAGGATCGACCTTCGGACCATTTTCGTACTGAGCGACCGCGAGTCGGGCACCAATCAG
Organism: Pseudomonadota bacterium; assembly: GCA_021323945.1. GTDB lineage: Bacteria > Desulfobacterota > Binatia > Binatales > Binataceae > JAMXLL01. The sequence continues at coordinate 403,312 of JAJPKA010000018.1, forward strand.
GGTGTGTCGTCTGATCGAGCAGTCTGCGATGGTCTCCTCGGCCACTGACGAGATATCCGCGCTGGTGGGACAGTGCTATCTATTGCTGCTCGTTGATACTTAACGGAGCCGACGCCTATTTCTGCTCTGATAGGCGTTCCGAGGAAATAGCCGTGACCCTAAAGCCGTAGCGTTTCAGCGAGTTCACCGCCAGCTGGGCGGCGGACGCCGCCACTCGCACATACACAATCTGGCCGCAGGAGTGTGCGCGGCTGTAGGTCCCCATGTAGAGAAATGGGCAGACGGTCCGCACGAGGCTGATCGCTGCGCTTATCTCGCCCGAGCCAGTCACGTCGAGCTCGATTCGGACCGCGTCCTCCTTGGGGTCTACTTGTATAGATGGATAGAGAGAACCGAATGTCATCGGGTCCAAGACCCTATCTGATGCCTCTGCCATTGGAACCTCACTCGGCGTCGGCAGACTGTTAATAGATAGTCAAGCAACCGGCGAGCCAGGTCTCCGTGAGTCTGGTGTTTGATGTTCGCCTTATTTGGTCTGACTGCGCTGATGCAAAAGGGTGCAAGACCTCTGGCGCGAATCGCTACATTCAGCACAGCCACTATATCGCTTAGCGGGCCGTCAGGTACAGCGCGTTGAGCGACTGCGGATTTGCCTTAGCAAGCTCTCGGTTCATCGGCCAACCGAAAGAGGCGCCCGCTGGCATGTCCGATGCTCGATGACGTTTGTCGAAACACATAGGAGGAGTCGCGATGAATGAGTTTCAGTTTGTTCGTGAAGTAGCGCAGCGCACTTACGGCGATGAACGACGTGCAGAAACCTTGATTTTTGCCGTATTTCAAGAATTGCGCGATCGACTGACCCCCGGTGAGGCGGCTAACGTTGCGGCCCAGCTTCCTTCGTCACTTAAAATGTTGTGGCTGTCTTTCGACCGGCCGGATCGCAAAATTCGCCATGTGCACGAAGGCGCTTTTTTGCTCGACGTGGCCCGGATGGCCGGGCTGGACGATATAGTCGAGGCCGAGGAAGCCGTTACCGCGGTATTCGCCGTGCTTCAACGAGCCCTCAGCAGCCCGAATGGCATGACGGGCGTAGCTCGCCATATTTTCAGCCAGCTTCCCGAAGATCTCAAACAATTATGGCTTAGCGCCAGCGAAGTTCAGTGAAAGGCCGGAATTTTCTTTGACCAGGTCAGCCCGATCGAAGAATTGTCCCAACCGAGCCCAAATGAAACTCTTGTGCCTGGTGGCAAGTAGCGCGGCTAAGCGCCCTGCCACCTGTGCCATCAGGTACCGCGCCCGTTGCATACCTTCAGGATCTCGCCGTATCCCCCAGCGATGGCCGCCATGCGTCTTCCCGGAGAGCTCACTCATTTTGGAGCCGCATCGACTCTCGCTACCGGCTTAGCTTTTCTAGCAAAAGGTATTGATGCCGGGTCATAACGCACCAAGGCCGGCTACGCGTGCTCGTCATGGGTGGTTTGTTCTTTGGTCAACAAGAATTCGGGATACGGCCTGCGCTAGCAGCACGTGACTTGCCGCCGATGCCGTGCTCAAGCTATGAAGCGGCTTCGTCGAACCGCTGAATCTGCAACCAATAATCCCAGGTGGAGTGACGACCATTCACCCCGCTTGGGCGAAGCGCTTCATAATGAAACGAATTTCTTAGCCGTTAAGTGTCGGTCGCAAGCTCGCCGAAGACCCGGTGCGGCCATCCTGCAGGTATCAGCAACCACGCGCTGAGTCCCCTACTTCGCAGCGTGCACCGTAAAGTCCGGACTCTTGACCTCCTACGACGCTCGTCGTAGGGTTTTCTCAATGAAGGATAGGTTCAGGCTGCCCGGTGGCGATCTGGAATATGCGGTACTGGCAAAGCTCTGGGAGTTGGGCAGCGCCTCGACGCGCGACATTCACCGGCAAGTGGGCGAACCTCAAGGGCTCGTCTATACGACCATCGCAAAGGTTTTGGATCGCCTGCACGCCAAGCGCCTCGTGGACCGTGAGCGCCAGGGCGTGAGCTTTGTCTACCGGCCGCGCGTGGATCGCGATGTGGTAGAGAGAGCCCGCGCCCGAACGTTTTTGAGCCGGCTTTTGGGCGCCACTCCTCGTTCCGCGGTAGCCACCCTCGTGGACGCGGTCGAGTCGCTGGATCCAAAGCTACTTGATGATCTCGCGCGGATTGTAGCTGCGCGCAGGAGGTCAAGGCATGGAACGTGAGAGCTGTCTGGCCATGTTAGTGGTTCTGATTGGCGAGGTAGTGCTGCTAGGGTGCGGCTGGTGGCTGCCCTCTCTGGTGCGAAACGGTAATGCTCGGCAGTTTGAAGAAGCTGCGTGGCGACAGTTGTGGTTGCCCGTTGTGCCCGGATTCGCCGTTACAGCATGGCTCTGCGGATGGGCGCTGACGCAGCCTGACCCCGTCCCAACGAGGGCGCCAATTTCGTTGATCTTGACCGCATCGACCTTTGCGCTGGTTTTCATCAGAGCTGCTGTGCGAGCAGCCTGGTCGCTGGTCGTGGAACAGGGAGAGCCGGGCTCAGCGACTGTCGGTTTACTGCGGCCGTGGGTTTTGATTTCCCCCCGCCTGGTGCGAAAGCTTGATGATCGCGAGCTCGAAGCTGTGCTGCAACATGAACGGGCGCACGCGCGCCATCGAGACCCGTTGCGCATCTGGCTGGCGCAGTTCGTGACGGACTTGTTGTGGCCGTGGCCGCAAGCCGAGGAGAGGTTGCGGCGATGGCTTGTTGCGCTAGAGTTTGCGCGCGATGAGGAAGCGCGTCTAGCAGGTGTTCAAGGCTCGGATTTAGCGTCCGCTGTTGTGACCTGTGCCCAGTTGCGCGCAGCAGCCCCTGTCATGCCCATCGCTAGGTTAGCCAGCGACGAATCAGTCGTAAGGCAGCGCGTCGATTGGCTGCTCGGTCCCTTTTCTTATTCGCAAGCGCAAGAATATAGGAACCCTCGCTTCGTTTCTCGACTATTGGGGTTTGTTCTCGTGTGTGGGCTGGTTGCGGGTATGACAACCGGCGCAACGGTGATTCACGCAATACTTCGATTTGCCCCATAAGCGCCGTTAGGGCCGAACCGTACAGCCATCGAAGCATGGAGGCGCCAACCGATCAGATAGCCGTCCACTGCCGCGGAGTGACGAAGACCTACGGGTTCGGCGATGCTCGGGTGACTGCGTTGCGAGGTGTCGACCTCGATGTTCGTTGCGGCGAATTGCTTATGCTGGCGGGGCCTTCGGGATGCGGCAAGACAACCTTGCTCGCCCTCATTGCAGCGATACTCGATCGCGACGGCGGCGAATGCACGGTGCTCGGCCTCGATCTTCAGAAGATGGAGAAGACCGAGCGGGCACGCTTCCGGGCTCGCTCGATTGGCTTCGTATTTCAAACATTCAATCTCCTGCCCGCGCTCAGTGCGACCGAGAACGTCGCCGCGCCGCTGTTAATCAACGGGTTCTCACGTTCGCAGGCGGTTTGTCGGGCGAGGGAGATCCTCGACGCAGTGGGTTTGAAGACGCGCAAAGATGCCCTTCCCAGCAATCTCAGCGGGGGCCAGCAACAACGGGTCGCGATTGCGCGCGCGTTGGTTCACAGTCCGCGGGTGGTCATCTGCGACGAGCCGACCAGTCAACTCGATCGCGAAACTGGGCAAGCCGTGATGGAAGTGCTGCGAACTTTTGCGCGGAGCGTGGACCGCGCTGTGATCGTTGTTACTCATGACAACCGCATTTTCGAGTTCGCAGATCGCCTGGCTCGAATGGACGATGGCAGGATAGTTGAGGTGCTCAGGGGCGGATAGTCCGTGGATGGCAATGATTCGGAAGTACATCCTCCCGGGCCTGGCGGTCATCGGTCTGATTGTTGGCATTGGGACCGTGTTACGCGGCCATCGACCACCGGCAGTGGAACCCCCTGTGTCGGCGCCAGCACAAGCACCGTACACGTCCTATGTTGCAGGTGCCGGCATTGTCGAGGCGGCGACAGAGAATATCGCAGTTGGCACCCCGGTATCAGGAATAGTGACTGCGATCTACGTCAAGTGGGGCGATCACGTGAATGTGGGAGACCCGCTGTTCAAGATTGACGATCGCGATCTTCAGGCAGATCTCCTGCCCGCAGTCGCAAAAGTTAAAGAGGCGGAAGCGGCGCTGAGTATGGCAAGGAATCAGCTCAGGTTGGTAGAGAGGGTGCCGGATAAACGCGCGATTAGTGTCGCAGAGCTGACCGACCACAGTTCCAAGGTAGCGGTCGCTGAAGCCGCGGTTGAGCTCGCGAAGGCTCGAGTCAAGCAAATCAGAATGGAGATTCAGCGGCGAACCATTCGGGCGCTGGTCTCCGGACGAATTTTGCAAATCAAGCTGCGATTGGGGGAGTTCGCGCAGGCGGGAGTTCTGGCCACGCCGCTGATAGTTTTGGGCCAGGATTCGCCGTGGCTCCACGTCCGCGTCGATATCGATCAGAATGACGCGTGGAGGTTCCGGCCGGGTGCGCCGGCAATGGGCTTCGTGCGGGGCAACGCGCGGCTTAGGACCCCACTCCAATTCGTGCGTGTCGAGCCATATGTCATCCCGAAGATATCGTTCACCGGCCAAAGTTCCGAACGCGTCGATACTCGTGTGTTGCAGGTTATCTATAGCTTCGATTCATCGGCGTTGCCGGTCTACGTAGGTCAGCAGCTCGACGTCTTTGTCCAGGCTCCTCCGCCGAGTTGGGCTTCGAGGCAACAGCTCACCGACCCGCTCAAATGAACTTGTCGCATTCTCGGCTGATGGCGGCACTGCTGGCCGCTGTCGTTGGCGGTTGCGTAGTGGGGCCTGCCTATCACCCGCCAGTTGAAAATTTGCCCGCGCACTGGAGCGAAATGACGCCCGCGACCTCGCCATCCACGAGGGCGGTTAGCAGGACCTGGTGGCAGGAGTTCAAAGATCCGGAACTGAATTCGCTCCTGCAGCGGGCCGCGCGCAACAACCTCGGAATCAAGCAGGCTGAAGCGCGGATCCGCGAGGCTCGCGCGAAGTATAGATTCGCTTCTGCCGCGCTGTGGCCGTCGGCAGACGCTAGTGCTTCCTACACGCGTCTTTTGCAGGACGAGGACATTTTCGGACCGCTATCAGCCGGGCCGTTTCCGGTTGTGCTTGGTCAGCAACCCGAGAACCTTTTTGAAGCTGGCTTCGATGCGCAGTGGGAGATCGACCTGTTCGGCCACGCCCGACGGACGGTGGAAGCGGCACAGGCGGATGTGGCGGGCTCTTACTATCGTCGCGCCGAGGCAACATTGACGATTATCGCCGAGGTGGCGCGCAATTACATCGAACTCCGCGGTTTCCAGCAACAACTGGCAATTGCGCGCCGTAACCTGGCCGTCCAGAAGGACATCCTGGCCCTGACGAGAGCGCGCTACACGGGCGGCTTGGTCTCCGAACTCGACGTGCAGCGGGCGCAGGCGCTGGTAGAGTCGACCGCGGCGAGCATTCCTGCGCTGGAAGTCTCGTATCAAAATGCGGCCCATCGTTTGAGCGTGCTGCTGGGGGAGTTTCCAGGAGCGCTCGACAGTGAACTGCGGTACCCGCAGCCGATTCCTGTCGCTCCTTTCGATTTGCCGCCCGATCTGCCGTCGTCCTTGCTTCGACAACGTCCCGACATCCGGCGCGCCGAGCGGAAGGTGGCCGCAGCGACGGCACGAATTGGCGTGGCGACGTCGGACCTTTATCCGAGGTTTTCGCTGATCGGATTCGCGGGGCTGGAGAGCTTGGCGGCCAGTGAGTTTTTTGATAGCGGCAGCAGGTTCTGGGGGATCGGCCCCTCGATCACCTGGCCCATCTTTCGGGGGCGACAGCTCGTGGCTGTCATAAAGGTGCGCCAGGCGCAGCAACAGCAGGCGGTTATCGCGTACCGCCAGACAATCCTTAAGGCGGTTGAAGAAGTGGAAAACGCGCTCGCCGCCTACACTCACGAGCGAGATCGGCGCATGGTCCTTGCGAATGCTGTGACCGCGAAGCGGCGGGCCGCGTCGTTGGCGCGTGCCCTTTACCTGAGCGGTCTGACAGATTTCTTGAGCGTGCTCGATGCACAACGGGATCTCCTGCAAAGTCAGCGCGACCTCGCGCGCAGCGACACCGCTCTGTCGTGTGCGGTCGTCGCCTTGCATAAGGCGCTGGGCGGCGGATGGCGGGATCCGTCGCAGTAGTCTGGCCCGCGGACAAAGCTCGCTCGGCCAGGGTTGAAGCCAGGGAATTTGAAAATGTTCGGTATTGCGCTGAAGATGCTCATCGGGGATCGCGCTAAGTATAGTGGACTGGTCTTCGGGGTCGCTTTCACCTCGTTTTTGGTCACCTTCGCGATGTCCTTCTTCTCGGGCTTCCTGACCCGAGGGTTTGCGCTGATCGCGGAAAATCCCACGGTCGATGTCTGGGTGATGGACCCGAGTGTCCGCTCGGTCGAACTCACTACAAATCTGCCGGCATCGGCACTTAGCGAGGTGCGTAGTGTGGTCGGCGTGCGGTCAGCAGTGCCGCTGGCTCTTGGTATGGCCGAGGCGCGCTTTGCCAATGGTTGCTTCCAACAAGTTCAGGTGATCGGCGTTGATGATTCGACTCTTGGCGGCCTGCCACCGATAGCCGATGCCACTAGTGCAATTGTGCTACGTGCGTCCGACGCCGTGATTGTCGATTCGGGTGGAACGTCTGGGAAACTTGAGACCCCGCGACGACAGAACGATCAGTGGGCGTACGGCGCACCGCGCCTGGATGCCCCGACTCGCCCGCTGTCAAGGGGCGATGAGCTACTGGTCAACGACCACCGGGTGTGGGTCGCGGGGCGCGCGCACGGGTTATCGCGCTTTCCGCCAAGGCCGCTGTTGTACACCACGTTCTCGAACGCCGATCGTATTCTGCTGCCTGAGCGTCGGCGCCTTACCTTCGTCCTCGCCACTGCCATGCCAGGCGTGTCTTCCCGAGAGCTCGCACGACGCATCGAGCGTCAAACTGGCCTGCGCGCGCGCACCTCAGCCGAATTCAAGGCTGATACCGTGCGTTGGTACCTGGCCAATTCCGAAGATGTCGAGGATGTAGGCTGGATGCTGGCGCTTGCGGGAGTAGTCGGGCTCGGAATCACCGGAGTGATGCTTTATATGTTCACGACCGAGAACCTCTGGCAGTACGCTGTGCTGAGCGCGATGGGTGTGACCCCGCGAATGCTGATGATGACTATCTTTGTTCAGGCAGGACTCTGCGCATTGCTTGGAACCGGACTTGGAATCGGATCATGTGCAGTCGCTGGCAGCCTTGCCGCAGATATTGCGCACTATCCCTTTCGGATGATGTGGTTCACGCCACTGGCCGGAGGCGCTGCCGTGCTGCTGGTGAGCCTGGTTGCCGCCTTACTAAGTAGCCGGCCAGTACTAAAGCTGCAGCCAATGCTAGTATTTGAGAGGCGCTAGAAAGCAGGGCGAACGAATCATGGCCAGAGAAATTCAGCGAGAAACAGAGAAATATGGACGAACCAGGGTAAAATAGGGGATGAGTTCGACAGGTCGAGTAACTCGTTGGCCGCAATAAGGTCAGGCGCTAAGGCAGATGAGCCCGCCGCCCTAACCGCGAGGACTGAACAGCCGCGCGAGGGAAGTGTCTACGCGATGTAGGCGCATGCCTGGTCGAGGTAGCACCTTGCCATCTCACGACACGCGATTCGTTCAGCAACCGGCCTGTCGAGTTGGTTGCTCGCGATCAGCTCGACTTTGGCCCGCACGAGTGCGCGATAACATTGGTAAAATGGAAGGAGCACAGGTAACGCTCCATCGCCGGTTGCCAGAACGTAAGATCGGACCAGCTCGGTCGCAAGCTCGGGTGCTTTAAGACGATCCAGATCCATCGCCAGAAACGCAACTTCCGAGGCAGTATCCCCATAACGTAACGCCGCGCTGAATTCCACGCAGTCGATAATTCTGATTCCTCCGTCGGTCAAATAAACCGAGTCAGTCCGTAGGTCTCCGTGACCGTCCAGAACATAGCCGTTAAGTGCCCTTGTATTAAGAAATTGCCAGCGCGCAGATATGTAACTTCGGGCATAGGCTTCGATTAACCTAAGTTTATCGCGGCTGACCGTATCTGCCAGAAGTCGTTCTGTTTCGGCGATATTGCCGACAACTAACCGCCAGATAGCGGCTGCAGTTCCATAGCGCCAAGCTTCCTGTCTCGAGGCGGTGGCGTGAAATTCAGCCAGGCGGTTTGCAACCCCCTGAATCTCGGCGGCGCTGATCTTTCTGGCAGCAATTCGATTGTCGAGTCGCTGGTCATCCGGTAGTCGGCGCATTTTCACGGCAAATTCAATCGCAGCTTGCTCATCTTTGGGCGCTTGGCCGAAACGAAAAGTGCCGTCTCTAAACGTTATCGGGACGACTGCAAGGTACACATCGGGCGCCAACCGACGATTGAGAATTATCTCGCATTTACAGAGCTCGTGACGTTTGCCGAGCGTTGAAGAGTCGAGCCATGGCAACCGAAGGGGTTTCTTTATTTTGTAAGCAAACTCTTCAGTGAGAAAGACATAAGAAATGTGGGTTTGTCGTAGCTCGATTGGACTGGAACCAGGTCCGTAGAAATCCGACCGCATCATCGCATCGACGAGACTGGGAGGAGACTGATCTTTGAGTTCTTCGGCTGTCGCCATTTGAGTCACTCGCCTTACTGCAGCTCGATGCAGGCCTTGAGCAGGTCGGTTGTAGAAACAATGCCCACAAGAGTGTCGCCGTCCAGGACGGGTAGTGCCCCAATTTTCCGTTCACTGAGAAGCCGAGCAGCATCCCAGACTGACGTCCGAGGTGTCACGGTTATCAACTTGGTGGTCATCACCTGGTCGGCCGTCAGTGAGTCAAGCGAGCTCAAGTGTGTTCTGATATCGCGATCCGTGAGAATGCCAACCAGTCTGCCGTCCGCAACGACTGGCAGGCTTCGGAATTTGCCCTCCTGCATCAGCACGACAGCTTTAGGGAGTCTCTCGGCGGGCGTAATTGTGATCGGATGAGGTGTCATCCAGTGCCGGACTAAAAAGCGGTCGGCGGGGTAGATTTTGACGGTTAAGACCGGGCAGCTGACCTCGCTCATCACAGCTTCCGCCACACTGCCGAGAAAGAAACGGGAGAAACCTCGCCGGCCATGGGTCGACATGACAATCAGATCGGCTGGGAGCCTCTTTGCCGAGGCAACAATGATCACGGCGGGGTCACCGAGGGCCGTTTCCGCTATCCAATGAACGTTACCAAGATAATGCGAAGCCAGCTCGGCAAGGTCAGCCTTTACCTCCTCCTGCTGCCTCTTTGCTAGATTACCCAATGCTGGCAGGTCCTCTCCTCGCAACACCACTGGGACGACGTGCAGAACGTGCACTTCAGCATCGCTCTGCCGTGCCAAGTCCCCAGCTAGCTCAAGCGCATTTCGCGCGCTGCTATCGAGGTCGACTGGGCAGAGAATCTTCTTAAAAGCAGCCATTCGGGCTCCATGGATATCTCAAACTGGCCGTTAGTTAGCAGGTGAAGCCCCGCAGAGTCGCGATTGTCAATTCGCAACTCTGCGATGAGCACCGTTGGTTATCCGACGGACTTTGCTGAGGTCGCGGAAGCCTCTTCGAGAGGGATTTTCTTCGGCGTCAATGCTTTTACCACCGGCATCGCTATCTCGACGACGCCATTTTTGAAGCTCGCTTTGATCTGCTGGGCGTCGACTTCTTCGGGTAGTGTAAGGCGCCGCTCGAACGAGCCGTAAACGGTCTCACGCCTTATATATTCCTCTTGTTTAACCTGCTCTTGCTGCTTGCGCTCTCCTTTGATTGTGAGCACGTTGCCGAGCACGCTGAGTTCGATGTCTTTGGGTTCCAGACCCGGAACGTCGGCGCGAATCACCAGATTGCCATCCTTGACATAGCTCTCGATGGCAGGGAGATACGGCGCCTCAAGGTCCGCAGGCTCGAGGTCGTGAAACAGTCTCCCGAAGTGCCGGCTGAACTCACGATCCATCTCACGGCGCCAGCGCTCAAGTTCATGAAACGGTCGCCACAAGGTCAAATCTGCCATTGGAGCACATCCTCCTTCGCACTAGAATTGCGGCCCTTTGGGCCGTGCAGAGTATACGCAGCCTGTTGTTTCAACCGCGGAGAGGTGCAGCAAATGTGCCATACTGCAGATAGTCCAAAGCTGTGGCGGCGATGCGACGCCGCATCATCTTTTCCCCGGTTGTTGCCGGAGGAGTCAGGTTAGCCGACTGCGTGAAAGAGGCAGCGGTCACGTCGCTGCTCCGCTGAGCGCAAGTCAACGAAAGTGGCGGGCAAGCCACAGCGTTAACAGTCGCATCCTGCCTGGCAGCTCGGTCCGAGACGTGATGACGAGGGCGGAACGTACTTTACGCGGCCGCAGCTCTCGCGGCGAAGTGGCAAGGGCGACCGCAGCCTTTTTTCTCCTCATGCGTCTATGAAATGATGTTTGCAACGGAAAGGGCAGGCTGACATGGAATCGCTTCCAGAAAAATTGCTCGAACGGGTCGTGCGACTGGAGCATGAACAGACCGAGCTCCGGCGTGCCAATCGTCGGTTGCGATTACTGACCGGTGCGCTGATGCTGTCGATGGGGGCCCTTGTCGTGATGGGTCAGGCAGTACCAGAACGCACTGTCGAGGCCCAGCAGTTCGTGCTGCGGAGCAGGGATGGTACCGTTAGAGGTTCAATCGGTATTACTGACAATGGCGCCGTTGGCATCAACCTCAACGACTCCAAGGGCCAAACGCGCATCGATTTGGATATCGCAAGCAACGGCTCACCAGGCTTGGACCTGTATGACCCTAACGGCAAGCTGCGGGCCACGCTAGCACTCGGGCCGGAGGGAACTCCGGGCTTGGGACTTTATGACCCCAACGGCAAATTGCGCTCCAGTCTCAACATTCCTGCAGCCAACACTCCCGGCCTGGCCTTCTATCACACCAACGGCACACCGTCCTGGGGTGCGCCCTGAAAGGAATGCCTCGCTGGTCGTTCATCAGGTGGAGGACTGCTGATCGTGCCACGGATCATCCAAGTAATACTGGTCTCGGCTCTGCTCTGCGGGCTGAGCGGCTGTTTTACGGGAGTCGGTTACGGGCCTGATTATGGGTATCCAGCTTACGGCTATGCGCCTTATTCATATGGCTGGCCAGTGTACGCAATGGGCTATGCGCCGGTCTTTGCCGTGCATCATCCCTGGGAAGAGCATCATGCCTTCGGCCATGAGCGCAGCTTTTTCCATCCCGAACCCCGCGTCGCCCATATCATGCGACCCGGTTTCCATGGTGGTGGCCTTCCGGGAGGTTTTCACGAAGGCAACCATCGGTGAATCCAATCAGCGAATCAAATGAGCAATCGACGGCTCTCGAGCTGCTCGCTTCGCGCCTGAATACCAAGAGTCTTGACTCACGCCCCGGTTATGACGAGGTCGCCGGCGTGTGCTTGCGAGAAGCCGAGCAAATGATCCCAAGGGCTTGGCAGCCTCTCCAGGTAGCCTCGTTGCGCGAAAGAAACGCGACATTACAAGAGGACGGTTTTTTCTTTGCTGCGATTGCACACTGGCCGGCAGCTGCCCAGGCAGGCTCCGGTGGGTTAAGAAGTCCTGCCGTTTCTCTCGCATTCCATGACGTTGTCCGTATCCAATGGATACAGGGGCGGTCAGCCACGCAAACCGCTGGTTCCTAATGGCACAGCCGCGTTAGATGCAAACCGGTCCAAATTGTTTCGAACATGCCGAACAGGCGCAAGTGTTCGAGGAGTGGGCAGAAATCGTGTCGCTCCGGCAGGGGATTTGGCCAGGTTTAGGGCGCGCTTCTCTAATGCGAGCGGAACAGTGGCCATTGCAAATTAGATTGGGAGCCAAAAATTGCTGGTATCGGCGACATGATCTTCAGTGGCACAGGGTGTGCCGCGACCAGCGTTTGTCCCGCCACCGATTCACTCCCGACCGTTTCGGAGCGACCCGAGCAGCTATACAGTCCAGACTGGGCTCAGCGCGCCCAACTCATGATCCTGGAACCGAAAGCGGAGACGGTTCGGCCAGATTGCCAGGTGGCATGGCGGAACAGCAGAGGATTCGCCGATAGACGCTGGTTGATATAGTGCCCGTAATGCGTGCGAAGTAACCTCGAACCGTCTGAGGTTTTCGACCTGTTTGCCTATAATTTCTGTCGAGTGCGACGTAGCCTTTAAGGTCGATGAGCGCGGAGAGCAATTGCCAGGCTGTGATGCTGCTCGGTTTCGGCGGACCTGACACCGCCGCTGACGTTCGCCCTTTCCTGGAACGCGTGTTATCCGGCAGAGCGATTCCTCACTCCCGCTACGAGGAGGTCGTTCGTCATTATGAACTGTTGGGTGGGAAATCGCCTTACAATGAAATCACGTCGCGTCAGGCTCAGGCATTACAGGAAAAACTCGAGCTCATGGGTCTGCCCGTGCCGGTGGTGGTCGGCTTCCTCCACGCGCGACCATTCATCTACGATGCCTTGAGTGAATTGAAAGATAAGGCAATTGGCCGAGCGTTGGGGTTTGTGCTTGCTCCCCATCGCTGCGAGGCGAGCTGGGACCGGTATTGGAGATCGGTGAAGTCAGCTAGCGATCGGCTTGGTCCAGACTCTCCACACGTACAATCACTACCGCCATGGCACAACTCTCCCTTGTTTGTCGCAGCCGTCGCCGATCGCGTTCGTGCTGCATTCGAACGACTTGGCCAGGGCTCGCCCGAGCAACTGAAGCTGATCTTTACCGCTCACAGCATTCCGCTGGCAATGGCTGGCCGAGCGTCTTATGTTGAGCAGCTCAACGAATCGGCCCGGTTGGTCGCTGAGCAGCTAGGAATCAAGAGTTGGACACTTGCATATCAGAGCCGAAGCGGAAACCCGCGTGAGCCATGGCTGGAGCCGGACGTACGGGACGTGGTGCGAGCAGCCGCGGGGACGTCGGTGGTGATTGTTCCGATCGGCTTTACATGCGATCACGTCGAAGTGCTCTACGATCTTGATATCGAGACTGCCAAGGTGGCACGCGAAGCTGGCGTGACGATGGTAAGGGCGGAGACCGTCGGCGAGCATCCAAAATTCATCGAAATGCTGGCAACTATGTCGGCTCCGTACCTGTCTCGGTCGCCTCAGGAACCATCTTGAGCGTTTATGCAGCTATGCCGGCTCAAGTCACAAAGCTTCCACGCGTTGCCGTACTAGGTGGTGGGATAACCGGCCTCGTCGCGGCCTATCGGTTGCGCGAGCTGACAGCGGCCAACGAGATCCCGCTTGAAACCATTCTGCTGGAGAGCAGCGACCGAGTGGGTGGAGCGCTGGAGACTATATGCGACAATGGCTACGTCATCGAGAATGGCGCCGACGCGATCCTAACTGAAAAACCCGCGGTCCTGAGGCTGGTTAAGCGATTGGGACTCGAGGATAAGCTCATAACCACCCAGGAGCGCTTCCGGCGCAGCTACGTGGCGCGTCGCGGCCGGCTTGTGCCGATCCCTGATGGTTTCTCTTTGATTGCTCCTACAGTTCTTGGTCCTGTTATCCACAGCGAGCTGTTCAGTCCGCTCGGCAAGCTTAGGATCCTGGCCGAACCTTTGATTCCGCGCCGGCGGCGACGTGAGGACGAAAGCCTGGCGGCATTTGTCAGGCGTCGGCTCGGTCAGCAAGTACTGGAGCGGATCGCACAGCCCCTGGCTGGGGGAATCTATACCGGTGACCCCGGGACATTGAGCGCGGCCGCGACAATACCCCGCTTCGTTGAGATGGAGCGTGTCTACGGTAGTGTTATTCGTGGACTCAAGGCCGCCGCCCGATCAAATCGCGCCGCCCGACAAGCCAGCGGCGCGCGATGGAGCCTGTTCGTCAGCTTCAGTTCCGGCATTACGCAACTAACTGACACTCTGCTCAAGCGTATCAGCGACTCGGTGCGCTATCGGTCGCAGGTGACGGGCATAGAGCGCCAGGTGCCAGGAGAACATCCTCGCCGGCGGCTGTGGCGTCTTAGGCTCGAGGACGAGCTAAGCGTGGAGGCGGATGCCATCATTTGCACTATTCCGGCATATGCTGCGGCGCCGTTACTCCGTCCTCATGACGAACATGCGGCGGGATTGCTGGACAGCATTGAATACGCCTCTTCGGCGGTGGTTAATATGGCATTTCGCGAAGCTGATCTTGCGGGTGTGCCGCAAAGCTTTGGTTTCGTGGTGCCCGCGATTGAGCGGCGCAGCATAATCGCCGGGAGCTTCTCGAGCTTCAAGTATGCTGGTCGTGCGCCGTCGGGGATGGTGCTTGTGCGCGTATTTCTCGGCGGGGAGCTGCAAAAGCACATGATGCTGCTGGACGATGATGAATTAATCACCGCCGCAGTCGAAGATTTCGGCGCGCTTGTGGGGGTTCGAGCACGGCCCGTCTTCACGCGTTTACGGCGATGGCCACGAGCGATGCCGCAGTACTCCGTCGGACATCTGCAGCGCGTAACAGAGATCGAGCGGAGTCTTGAGCGGCTTCCCTGTTTTGCGTTGGCCGGCGCGTTTCTCCGTGGTGTTGGTATTCCGGATTGCGTACAGGCTGGTGAGTCTGCCGCAGAGACCGTCTTCAGTCAGTTTCAGCGGAATCGGGCCCAGTACTAGCTTGACACTCGGCTCGCGCGCTCCGAGGGATTGAAAAATTTCACGGGAAAGCGATCGGCAAAGCTGCCGTTGACTAACATGAAGCCGCCGCCCCGCATTCGCTCGTCGCCCGGAGACTTGTTGTCGGACCCATCAGCGGCGCCACGCCTCATAGCCCATGCTGACATGGACGCTTTCTATGCCTCGATTGAACAACTTGATAATCCGGAACTGCGAGGCAAGCCGGTGATAGTCGGTGGCACCTCAATGCGTGGTGTGGTTACGTCAGCTTCCTATGAAGCCCGCAAGTTTGGTATTCGGTCGGCGATGCCCACCGTGGAGGCACACAGGTTGTGTCCAGATGGGATCTTCATAGCTGGGCGAATGGGGCGTTACGTTGAGATTGCCCGCCGGGTCCGCGAGGTGTTCGAGTCTTTCAGTCCTGTGGTTGAACCGCTTTCGCTGGACGAGGCCTTCATCGATCTCACAGGCACGCAACGTTTGTTTGGTACCCCTGTGGACCTCGGCCGCGCGCTTAAACGGCAAATGCTCGAGCGTACCGGGTTGATAGTTTCGGTCGGCATCGCGCCAACCAAGATGGCGGCTAAAATCCTCAGCGATCTGTCCAAACCGGATGGTCTATTGGTGATAACGGCCGAATATTTGCGGTCTTTCCTTGACCCACTGCCAGTCGACCGGTTGTGGGGCGTCGGTCGGGTCACGCTTGAGAGGATGAACCGTGCAGGAATCCGCACGATCGGCGATCTCGCGCGTTACGACGTCTCTGTCCTGCGCCGGATGTTTGGCTCCGCCGGACCTCATCTCCATGAGCTTGCCAACGCCCGCGACCCACGCCCGGTTATCCGGGACTGGCAACGGAAATCCTATGGTGAGGAGAGCACCTTCGACCGTGATCTGGAGCTCGGCTCCCTCGAGCTCCGACGTGTCTTCGTCGCGCATAGCGAAGCGATCGGCCGCCGCCTGCGGGCTGACCGAGTGCGCGCCCGAACGGTGACAGTGAAGTTAAAACTTGCACGTGCGTTGGGCAGCGGACGCTATCCGTTGCTTACACGTTCCGCGACCCTCGAAAAATCAACCGATGATGGCGCGACAATCGCGCAAACCGCGCTAAACCTGCTCGCACGGGTGCGCGTGCCGGAACGGGTGAGATTGGCCGGCGTTCAAGTTCACCATTTGGAACGCGACGACGAAATGCAGCTTCAATTATTCGACTCACCAGCTGGTCATGAAGCGCGCAGGTGGCGGCTCAACCGAGCAGTTGACGATGTGATAAGGAAATTTGGTGACAACGTTATCAGCCTCGGTTTGGTTCAGGCCGCAAAAGCGTCTCCCACGCGCAGGATTAAATAGCTGGAATTTCGTCGTACGGCTAAATTTCATGTGTTTGGTGGCGGACTTGACGGAGGGTTCCGTCAGTTCCGCTACCTGACCAGGGCTTTTTTGTCGCTTACCTACGTATTGGCGCCTTGAGCCCAGGAATGGTTTGATGCTTGGCACTCCATATTGAGCTGCGCTAGATGAATTAACCACGTGCGCCAAACCGGGAGGCCCGGACTGTGAAGGATGTATTCAGCGTAGAGGGCAAGGTCACGATCGTGACGGGCGGCGGCACCGGCATCGGCATCGCAATCGCGCGTGAGTTTGCGATTCGCGGCGCGCCAGTTTTGATTGCCAGCCGTAACGCCAACCATCTCGAACCGGTCCGCGATGAGATCCGCAGATTGGGGGGAAAATGCGAGATGTTTGTCGTTGACGTACGGGATGCGGCCAAGTGTGAGGCAATGGTCGCCGAGGCGGTTCGGCTTTATGGCCGACTCGACGTGATGATCAACAACCATGGTGGCAGCATTACCGCCCCCAGCTTGAATCTGTCGCCCAACGCCTGGCGTGCGGTGGTTGCGATTAACCTCGATGGCACGTTTTTTTGCTCGAAAGCGGCGGCGCGGCAGTTCATCGAACAAAAGAGCGGTGGATGCATCATCAATTTGTCCTCGACCTCCGGTGTCCACGGCTCCAGCACAATGCTGCCATATGCTGCCTCGAAAGCCGGGGTAATCAAGCTGACCGAGTCTCACGCTGGCGAATGGGGCCGTTACGGAATTCGTGTGAATTGTATCGCTCCCGGACCTGTCAGTACCGAAGGTGCGGCAGCGCGGATTTGGCCAAATGCCGAAGTGAAGCAGATGATGCTGCGCTCTCGCGCCTTGGGTCGCTTCGGGACAGTGGAAGATGTCGCTTATCCCTGCATTTTTCTTGCCTCAGAAGCGGCCAGTTGGATTAGTGGGGCGACCTTGGTGGTTGACGGAGGCAACATTCGCCCGGCAGAAATAGTGCAGATGGGCTTGTGAGCGCGAGCAGGAAAAGAGAGGCAGGCCGGTGGATTTTGGTTTTAGCGAAGAACAGGAAATGCTGCGTCAGAGTGCGCGAGCACTCCTCGAGAAAGAATGTTCATCGGCTGTGGTTCGCCGGCTGATGGAAGATGAGCGCGGTTTCGACCCCGCCTTGTGGAAAAAAATGGCCGAGCTGGGTTGGTTGGGCCTGGTAATCCCCGAAGCCTATGGTGGTGGCGGGCTGAGCTACGTCGACCTGGTGCTCGTGATGGAAGAGATGGGTCGCGTGGTGTTGCCCTCGCCTTTCATCTGGACGGTGATGTTCGCCGAAGCGATCAAGCGAGCCGGCACGGACGCGCAACGGTCATCGTTGTTGCCGAAAATCGCCGCCGGAAACCTCATCGCCACCGTCGCTTATCTGGAGCCTTCCCCCTCATGGAGTGCCGACGGCATCAGAATGGCGGCACGCCCGGACGGGACCGGGTTTTTGCTCGACGGTACTAAACTGTTTGTCAACGACGCTCACATAGCGGATTGGTTCCTGGTCGCGGTGCGCACGGGCGATGCCGCTGAGCGTGGCATCACTTTGTTCGCACTCGAGAGCAGTCGGACCGGAATTTCGGTAACGCCGCTAAACACCATGGATCAAACTCGCAAACTCGCCGAGGTCAAATTCACAGGGGTTAAAGTTGAGCCCTCCGATGCCGTGGGTGAGGTAGGGAGCGGCTGGAACATACTGTCCCAGGTAATTGATCGGGGCAAGGTAATGCTGGCGGGCGAGATGGTTGGCGGAGCTCAAAAAGTGCTTGAGATGGCGGTCGACTATGCCAAGGTGCGGGTTCAATTCGGACGGCCGATCGGCAGCTTTCAAGCCGTTCAACACAAGTGTGCCAACATGATGATCGACGTGGAAGGCGCCAAATCCGCTGTTTACTATGCTTCGTGGGCGGTCAGCAACGAGGTCGCGGAAAGCTCCTTGGCTGCCGCCGTGGCTAAAGCTGCTGCATCCGATGCCTTTCGGCGTGTCTCAGCCGAGGGCATCCAGGTGCATGGCGGTATCGGGTTCACCTGGGACCACGACATGCACCTGTATTTCAAACGCGCCAAGTCTTCCGAGTTCACGTTCGGTGATGCCAACTGGAATCGCGAGCTGGTTGCCCAGGGAATTAACCTTTAATTCCGACTGGTCTGTTCTCCTTTAGCCCGGAGGGAGGTGTAGATGGCAATCGATAAGAGTGTCATCGGCAAAACGGGAAAACCGTTTACGATGCCGATCGAATGGAGCAAGGTCAGGGAATTTGCCAGGGCGATTCGTGATCCGAACCCGGTCTACTTCGATCCCGAGCTCGCAAAAAAGGAATGCGGCGGCATCCCGGTTCCACCGACTTTTCTGCAGATTGCAGCCTTCTGGCAGGATTCCGACTCAATGCCCACGGTCCATTTTGACCTGCGCCGAATCCTGCACGGAGAGCAGGAATTTGAACTGTACAAACCTATCCTGGTCGGTGACGTGCTCACCGGCACCGCGCGGATCGCCGATGTCTATGAACGCGAGGGAGGGCGCGGCGGCAAGATGACCTTTATGGTCACCGAGATCGAATACAAGAATCAGCGAGGCGAAAAGGTCGCTCTCGCACGCAGTACATTGATCGAAACCGGACAGGCGGTAAGCGGATAGATAACCTTTTTGCAGACGAGCTGCCGGTCTGCTGCCTTTTTATCCAGACTTTAGGATTCGGCAGCGTCGTGGTCGGCAATCAGAAAAAGGCTCAATCAACGACATTCGACGATACTCTATGGCTCCCAAAATAAAGTACGAATCGGTTAAGATCGGAGACGCGCTTCCAACGATTACTATCGACAACGTTTCGCGAGCGGACTTCGTTCGCTATGCGGGTGCTTCGGGCGATTTCGTTCCCCTCCATTACGACCAGACCTTTGTCGAGGCAGCGGGCATTCCGACCGTTTTCGCACAGGGGATGTGGACCGCGGGGTGCCTGTCGCGTACTCTGACTGATTTTGCCGGCGCAGGAAATGTCCGACGTTACAAGGTTCGGTTCGCGCGCCAAGTTTGGCCGGGCGATACACTCACATGTCGCGGTAAAGTAACGGGAAAAACCGAAAAGGACGGAGAGAAACTCATCGAGGGTGAGGTCGAGGTCCTCAATCAAAAGGGCGAAACCACGGTTCGGGGGAATTTCACCGTACTGGCTTCCTAGCGCCGGTCATCGGGCTGTCGGGGGTTGCAACGGAATGGCCGTATCGCCAGCGCCCGCTCGGTAGCTCGCCTCTCTCCGATTCAAGCAGTCCAGTCTTCAATGCGATTTTCCCGGGGAGCATTGAAG
This sequence comes from Pseudomonadota bacterium, assembly GCA_021323945.1. Classification (GTDB taxonomy): domain Bacteria; phylum Desulfobacterota; class Binatia; order Binatales; family Binataceae; genus JAMXLL01. Next base: position 422,633 of record JAJPKA010000018.1, read on the forward strand.
GCACTTATTTGATCCAACGGTCTCCGCGTTGGCCGGGGCGCAGACATATCAGGGGCCCCGCGGGTTTCTAACGTAACCGCGGACAGGCCGGGTGAGTCGCCGATTCTAACAGGCGTATTCGCTTGACCTTGACCATCAAGGCCTCAGGCGCAACCTGTATTTCGCTAATGCAGTCCACGTGGAATCATTAGGTGAAAGCACCCTATGACTTCGCTTGCAAATCAGTGTTAACCAGAAAGAGCTTCTATGACCGAACCTCGATATATCATTCTTCATGGCCATTTTTACCAGCCTCCGCGCGAAAGCCCATGGACGGGCATCATTGCCCACGAAACGAGTGCCGCTCCCTTCGCGAACTGGAACGAGCGCATCCTGAGCGAATGCTACAACGCCAATGCGCAGGCGCAGATCATGGAAGGGACAGTCGTCTATATTCGCAATAATTACGAATCACTAAATTTTAATTTCGGTCCTACTTTGGCCGCGTGGCTGCAGAGCCATGGTAAATCAGCGTATCGGGCGCTGCGTCGTGCCGACGAGCTCAGCCGCCAAAAGCGCGACGGACATGGCAACGCGATCGCTCAGGCTTATAGTCATTCCATCTTGCCGCTGTTAGAAGCACGGGACCGCGAGCTGCAGATAGCTTGGGGGATGGAGGACTTTTCGGCAAGGTTTGGCCGGCCGCCGGAGGGTATCTGGCTGCCGGAATGCGCAGTTGACAGGGATACGCTCCGCACAGTAGCCGAAGCTGGGCTCCGATTCGTCATGCTGGGGGGCGATCAGGGACACTTCAGCCGCCCCGGACGAGACGCGGGCCCCTTTTTATGGGAAGAGGGTAATCTGAGGCTCGCGGTGTTTCGGTTTGACCGTCTGTTGTCGGGCAGCATTGCCTTCGGCGAAATGTTGAGCGATGGGACCCGGTTGGCCACAGCCCTGATTGATACTGTTCGAGCACTCGCCCCTGGCCAGGCTTTGCTGGTGGCTACGGACGGTGAGACCTTCGGCCATCACAAGCGGACGGGCGCCGCTGAGCTGGCGCGAGCGATCAAAATGCTCGAACAGCAGGACGATGTCGTCTTGACCAACTGTAGCCAATACCTCGCAGTGCGTGGGTGCACCGGCCACTTTGAGAGCGACGCTCCGACCTCCTGGAGTTGTGTACACGGCATTGAGCGATGGCGTTCAAACTGTGGGTGTCGAATCGACTCAAGCACCAATCAGGAGTGGCGGCGCCCACTGCGCGCAACCATGGATTTCGTGCGCAACCATTGCGACGCGCTGTATGATCGATTTGCGGCGGGCTGCGTGAATGACCCTTGGGCAGCGCTCAAAGCCGCCCCGCGGCTCTTCGTGGATCCGTCGCCCGCGGTGCAAGAAGAATTTTTTGCTGCGCATCGGCCCAAAGATGAAAATCGGCGCGAGCAACTGGTGCGCCTGTTCGAAATGGAACGCGCGGCGCAAGCCGCGCTGACCAGTTGCGCCTGGTTCTTCGACGATTTCGGCGGGCTTGAAGGACGGATTGCTTTACGATGGGCCGCCCGCGCAATTGAGCTCGCAAGCGAATTGGCGCCTTCGATCGAGTCGGAGGTTTTGCAACAACTTCGGGCGGTTCGATCGAACCGCCGGGAGATTGGCGATGCCGCAACGTTATATCTTAGTATCAAGACTCGTGAAGCCCGTGGTCGTGTCTAGCTGCAAGGGTCCGTGGTGAGGCTCGCCGAGATCAAGTCCCAAACTTAAGCTCAGACACGCCTCAAGTGACGGAGAACTTCGGTCCAAGGTGGTCTAACGATGGCAGGAAGCGAACAGCGCCCCGATATTGAGTCAATTCTGCGCGAACAGCGGAAGTTTGTGCCTCCTCAGGATTTTGTCAGCCACGCCCGCATTAAGAGCGAAGCGGAACGTCGCGAGCTCTGTCGTCGTGCTGAAGAAAGTCCGGAGGCGTTTTGGGCCGAACAGGCGCGTCGATTGGACTGGTTCAAGCCTTTTGACAAGGTGTTGGAATGGCAGCCGCCCTTCGCCAAGTGGTTCGTTGGCGGTCAATTGAATGCTTCCTATAACTGCATTGATCGCCACTTGGCTGGTCCTCGACGGAACAAAGCCGCGCTGATCTGGGAAGGTGAACCTGGCGACTCGCGAGTCCTTACTTACCAAATGCTCGCCAGCGAGGTTGCTCGCTGTGCTAATGCATTGAAGCAGCTCGGAGTGCAATCAGGCGATCGCGTGGCCATCTACATGCCGCTGGTGCCAGAAGCGGCGATTGCGATGCTCGCCTGCGCGCGGATAGGAGCTATCCATTCCGTGATCTTCGGCGGTTTTTCGGCGGAAGCTCTTATCGACCGGATCAACGATGCCGAGGCCAAGCTGGTTATTACGGCTGATGCCGGCTGGCGGCGCGGTCAAAAAGTTGCCCTAAAACAAAATGTTGACGTGGCCCTGAACCGGTGTCCATCAGTGGAACATTGCCTGGTGCTGCGCCGCACCGGTGACCAATGCGAAATGCGTGACGGACGAGACACCTGGTGGCATGACCTGGTGCCATCTCAGAGCAGCAGCTGTGAGGCGGCAACTCTCGATTCGGAACATATACTATATACACTTTATACGTCGGGCACGACTGGTAAGCCAAAAGGAGTAGTGCATACCACCGGCGGGTATCTCACTCATATCCTGGCCACTATGGAGTGGGTATTCGATTTGAAAGACGATGATATCTATTGGTGCACTGCCGACATTGGCTGGGTCACCGGACACAGCTATTCCGTCTATGGGCCGCTGGCGGCTGGCGCAACGGTCGTAATGTATGAAGGGGCGCCAAATTTTCCCCATGAAGACCGATGGTGGTCGATCGTCGAAAAATATCGAGTCAACATACTTTATACCGCGCCGACGGCAATCAGGACCTTCATAAGATGGGGAGAGTCGTGGCCCCGCAAGCATGATTTGTCGAGTCTGCGCTTGCTGGGGACCGTCGGAGAACCCATCAATCCTGAAGCTTGGATCTGGTACCACCAGGTGATCGGCGGTGGCCGGTGTCCGATCGTTGATACCTGGTGGCAAACCGAGACCGGCGGAATCATGATTTCGCCGATTCCCGGAGCCGTCTCGACCAAGCCCGGGTCGGCTACCTTGCCATTGCCGGGCGTTGCGGCCGACATAGTGACGCGCGATGGAAGCCCGGTGGGACCCAACCAGGGTGGGTTTTTGGTAATTAAGCGCCCATGGCCTGGAATGTTACGCACGATCTTTCGCGATCCCGAACGATATCAGCAGCAGTATTTCAGCCAGATAGACGGCGTTTACTTCACCGGTGATGGCGCTCGTCGTGACGAAGACGGCTATTTCTGGATTATGGGTCGGGTTGACGACGTCATAAACGTCTCCGGCCATCGCCTCGGTACGATGGAAATCGAAAGCGCCCTGGTTTCTCATCCTCTGGTGGCGGAGGCTGCGGTAGTGGGACGTCCAGACCCTATCAAAGGCCAGGCGGTCTTCGCCTTTGTCACGCTCGAGGGGGGCCGTAAAGGCGACGACGCCCTGCGCAGGGAGTTGCAGCAGCACGTGGTTAAAGAGATCGGTGCATTAGCTCGCCCTGACGAGCTTCGATTTACAGATACGCTGCCCAAAACCCGCAGCGGCAAAATTATGCGACGCCTTCTTCGGCAAATCGCCGCCGGAGACGAAAGCCTGGGGGACATCAGCACATTAGAAGATCTTTCCGCCCTCGCCAAATTGCGTGAAGACGAGGAATAGGCCGCCGAAATTGTTGCGCAAAGCCCGTGCCTCAGCTTAGCCTTGGGCCCGAAAGGGTTGCGCTAATTAACTAGAAGTTTTCTCCCGCGAGGTAAGGATCATGGCAGTTGAAAGCTTCATTTCAGCCGATTCGCATGTGGTTGAACCCCCCGACTTGTGGATTACTCGGATGGACAAGCGCTTTCGTGATCGCGCTCCGCGTCTCGAAGCGCGAGCAAACGGTGATTATTGGGTAGTCGAGGGTCTCAATACTTTACCCATCGGCCTATTCGGCCCGATGGTTAACGACAAGGAAAAGGGAGCTATCGAACGAGGCCAGGAGCGTCGTTACCAGGAGACCCGCCCTGGTGCTTATAATTTCGAAGCTCGAATCGTCGACCAGCGCCTCGATCACGTTGAAGCTGAGATCGTGTATCCTGGCTTTTGCCTGACGTTGTTCGGAATTCCCGATGCCGAATATCAACGGGAATGTATCCGAGTTTACAACGATTGGCTCGCGGAATTCTGTGGAGGTGCGCCGAAAAACCTGATCGGCGTCGGAATGCTGCCGATGCGCGGACCGGTGGAATGGGCGATCAAGGAGGCTGAACGCTGCGCCAAAATGGGGCTTCGTGGTTTGATGATTCCGGCGGTCAAGCATAAGCCCTCATACCATGAGCCGATCTATGATCCGATGTGGGCAGCGCTGCAGGAGCTCGGTCTTCCGATCGGCGTGCATAGCGGGGCTGACGATGAACCGCTGACCATTGAACGTGATATCCCGCTTCACGCCACTATTTGCGATAACAAAATGTTCATGATGCAGCGCAGTCTTGCCTTGTTGATAACGTCGGCAGTCCCCCAACGTTATCCGAAGCTCAAGTTTGTTATCGTGGAAGGCGGAATTGGCTGGATTGCCGCTCAGTTGCGCTTCATGGATCATTGGTGGGAGGATCACCATCGCTGGATGACGCCGAAACTCGACGAGCCACCCAGCTTTTATTTCAAGCGGCAATTTTGGGCCACCTTCGAGGACGACCGCCCAGGAATTCTAACTCGTCATTTGCTGGGAGTCGACCGCCTGATGTGGGGATCCGACTATCCCCATACTGAAGGTACGTTTCCTTTCTCGCTTCAGCGGATTCAACAGGACTTTGCGGATGTGCCCGAAGACGAAGTGCGTCTGATGGTACGTGACAACGCCGCACACCTGTTCGGCTTGAACTGACGGTCGGACAGTCGAAGGCTGGCACCGGTCAGGTCTGCCTGTCATCATGGCAGGCAGCCTGCCCGCAAACCGCAATCAGATTCTAATATCGGCAGGACGGTTTTCCTCCCATGTCACCGTAAGAGTATATTTTGGTATCTTCCAGTCCCCCCCGACCCGCACCAGGTGATAGGTATAATACCCATACATATCCCAGGTTGGGTGACCGCGTTTGAAGTGCCGCGCCTGCATGTAACTCAACCACCTCGCGGAATTACCATCGATCTCAACATGATAGTCGGTCAGGAAATGCTGCGTTACGTCGAAGCGGGTGATGATATCTGTGACCCGCTCGGTGAATCTGTCCGCGCTGACCGTCCGCATTCTGAGGTTGGAGGTGGGAGGGCCCAAATAAACCTCGATCTCATCAGTAAAAATTGACCGAAAGAGTTTCCAGTCTCGCATATCGATAGCAACGGGATAACGATGAACAATCTCGCCGATTTGAATTCGGTCGAAGAGGTATTGAAGCTTTTCACTGTCAGTCATTATTGGTCCCCCTTCGGGTGCTGCGTTTCGCCAAAGATCAATTTGCGACCCGGTGATCAGGCCAGAGCACTCACGGTTGGCAGCAAGTGGACGCTCTATTGATCTGTGCGATCAAAGCTCTCGTGCGATCGGCGCTCCTAGTAATCAGGGCGTCGTGGTTAACCGTTGAACGGCTCGATCAGCTCGAGGAAGGTGCCGTCCGGGTCTTTGAAGCAGAAAAATTTGGCACCCGCGTTGTTGGCGAAGCGAATCGTCACAGGCTCCGACACCATCTCGACCCCGTTCGCCTTTAATCTGGCATACTCCTCGTCGACATTCTTGGTGAACAGGGCGATACGGGCCACACCTGTGTGATAAAGATGCGGATATGGCGAACCCTCGGTTGGCGGCTGTTTCCATTCAATCAGGTCGAGACGAGTAGCCCGCGGATCATCACTTAAGGTGAGCAAAGCAGCGCGTGCACGGCTGTTGGGAATGTTTAGTCCCTGATCGTTTCCCCTGTTCGGCCCGTCTCCCAAATCCAGGGCGACTTTGAACCCGAGCATCTTGTAGAACTCGAGCGAGCGTTCGAAATTCTTGACATTTATGTTTACGTGAAAAATTGATTTGATCATCAGCCTGTCCTCGCCGTTCAGGGCGTTATTCTGAACCCCGAGCCTCCGGCAATGCAAACGTCGCGCACATCAGCTTGATCTGGCGCCGTTTGACTTGCGAAGTGGTTTTCAATTCACATCTGCTCGGCTATAAACTCCTGCCATCAGCCACGAGCGAGTTTTATGGCGCTGAATGACGGAAGATCGATGGATACTGCTCGCTATTAACCGGGGGGAAGGATTAAACGATGGATCCGGATGCCGGCCCTGAGTTTTGGCAAAAAGTTCTAACCGAAGGTCATCCGCCGCTGCGCGTAATGCATAAGCTTTTCCGCTACTTGCCTTCACCTCCTCGCTGCAAAGTCTGCCACAACCCCTTCGGCGGAATTGGAGGCAAGCTGTGCGCTATCTTTGGGTATACCCCGTCACGCAAGAATCCTAACGTCTGCATGACTTGCTGCGAGAGGCTGCCACCAGGAGGCGCAGAGGTGGACATTGCGGTTCTGTTTGCCGATGTCAGGGGCTCTACAGAGCTCGGAGAAAAACTCGCGCCGAGTGCCTATGCTGAGATGTTAAATCGATTTTACCGCACCGCGACCGAGGTCCTCATCCGTCACGACGCCATCATCGACAAACTGATCGGTGACGAAGTGATGGCCTTGTTCATACCGGGAATCTGTGGGTCCGAATACCATCGACGGGCGGTTGAGGCGGCGTCGGCGTTGCTGAAAGCGGTGGGTTACGGAGCAGAGGCGGGCCCGTGGCTGGCTCTCGGCGGTGCGGTGAATTCGGGAATGACGTACGTTGGTAACGTCGGCGCCCAGGGCATAGTAGATTTTACTGCTCTCGGTGACACGGTAAACACGGCATCGCGGCTCGCCTCCAGCGCCGCAGCGGGCGAAATCCTGATCAGCGCCGCTGTATACAGCCGGGTAGCAGAACGCTTTCCGGATCTTCAAGAGCGCACTTTTTCCTTGCGCGGCAAAGAATCACCAATGACCGCTCGGGTTCTCGGCGCAGCATGAGCGGCGATTTAGTCCTCTAGTTTTTAGTCGCGGCTCAACACTCCGCAACGTTTGGACATCTCTAAGCTAAACACTCCGGCTATCATGAGCAGTTATCGACAGGTAATCCTTGTCAAACTGCAGAAACGATGACGCTGTTCGGGGCCAAGGTGGCGAAGCGACTCTCCAAGACCTTAATGGCTTCGTTTTTGCGTCTATGTAGGCCGATTCGTTGGAGGGCCGTGATGCTTGCCTATATAGACGTATATCGGCGCCAAAAGGCCTCGCTGCTGAATCCTTGGGAACAAATTACCTCTCAATCCAAGGAAGAAGCCGATGGCTTAGTTGCTCTCTTGTACGCGATCGTAGACTCCTCGGAGGACGCGATCGTCAGCAAAACCCTCGATGGTATTGTCACTTCGTGGAATCGGAGTGCCGAGCGAATTTTTGGCTATACCGCCGAGGAAATAATCGGCCGATCTATCACCGTGATAATTCCACCTGAACGACTGGAAGAGGAAGAGTACGTCCTCGGCTGCCTGCGGTCCGGCAACAAGGTCGAGCATTTTGAAACGGTGCGCTTAACCAAGGACGGGCGCCGTATTGATGTCTCCTTGACAGTTTCGCCGATTAAAGACTCGACCGGCCGGATCATAGGCGCCTCCAAGATTGCGCGCGATATTACGGAGCGGAAGCGCCTGGAACAAGAACGCGAACTCGTGCATCAGCAGCTTCTTGCAACCCTTGCGGCGCGTGACGACCTGATCGCAATCGCAGCTCATGAGCTCCGTAACCCCCTCAACGTGCTCACACTAATGTGGCAGTTGATGGGCCGCGTACTCGGCCAACCCGAGAAAGCGGATCGCGCCAAACAGCTTTTCGAGAAGTCTCGGGCGCAACTCGAGAGATTAAATAGCTTGGTCGATCGCTTATTCGATGTGGCACGAGTTCAAGGAGGGGCCCTTGACCTCTACTGGGAAAAGTTTGATTTATGCGAGCTCATTCAGCAGATCATCAATCGCTTTGTGGTGGAAAATCCCGATGTGGCGATCTCGAGCGAACTAGAGCCGCGCATAATGGGAACGTGGGATCGGATTCGGGTTGACCAGGTAATCACCAACTTGTTGTCTAATGCCATTAAATACAGCAATGGGAACCCCGTTGCGGTGAACGCCTCCACTGTCAAAGGCCATGCCTTGGTGAAGGTTCGAGATAGCGGCCTCGGGATTGCTCGCGAAGATCTCGGCCGAATTTTCGACCGCTTCGCACGGGCCAGGACCGCGGTGCCGAACAGGGGCCTGGGAATCGGACTGTGGATTACGAAGCAGATCGTCGCCGCCCATGGCGGGACCATATCAGCGGAGAGCGAGGTCGGAAGGGGTTCGATCTTCACGGTTCGGCTGCCATTGAATGCGAATGGACGCGCTCCCTAACGCGCCAGGATGTGGATGTTCGGGTCCAGAGCAGGTGGGCGATGAGAAAAGGCTCGGGAAATCTCGCCGCCTGCACCAGTGCAAATGACAGAAAGCGCGACTTCGAGGTTCCTTCGAGTCGCAATTTTAGAGATGCGAGCGCTTCGCGACTATAGCAGATGGTTTTTGACCCGATCTTCGGCTAACAAGCGGCCAGCCGGCTATCGCTTTTGTCCATGAAGGTAGGGGGCCTGTTCAAAGGTTTTTGCCGAAAGCAGGTGATGTTTCTGTCATGGCCAAGGCGGCCGAGGACGCCCCCGGCGGCCCAGAGTTTTGGTGAGTGTATTCTAAAATGAGTTCATCCTCCGGCAACCGTGAGCCAAATGCGGGAGCACCTGCTTCGATGCCTTATCCTGATTGGCGAAATATCGCTCAGTTACGATTTCCCGAGCTGATGCAACTCTATCGACCCGAGGCCGCGAGCCATGTCGCGCATTTTTACCAGGATGACCGAGTAGTGATCGAGAATATTGTCGATCTCGCCCGAAAGGCGCTGGACTGTGGCAGTTCGGTTGTCCTGGTGGCGACGAAGGATCATTTGCGCGAGATTTTCCAGCGGATCGGTCCGAAGCTTGATCTTGAGTCTCTGCGCGCCAAGCGCCGCTATATCGCGGCCGATGCTGCCCAGGCGCTATCTCGGCTGATGCTCCACGGCTGTCCCGACGAAACGAAGTTTAATGAAGTTATCGGTGCGACCATCATTCAAGCAGCCAAACGTAGCACAAACGACTTTGTTCTGGCCTTTGGTGAAATGGTCGCGCTGCTGTGCGCGGAAGATAAGCCAGACGCTGCCTGGTTGCTGGAGCGATTTTGGAATCGGCTTGCATGTCGTCAACCCTTGTCGCTCTATTGTGTGTACTCGCTCGACTGCCTTGATACGGAGCGTACCTTTGACCACATCGTGCGGCTCTCCGCCGAACATAATCTGGTAGTCCCATCAGAACTTGTTGGGTTGAGCGTTAAATCGCCGTGACAATTTGTCACGCACTTGCCGCCGCTTTGCTGAGACTTGAGGAGCTGCTTAGTAGCTAGGAGGCGGCGGTGGCACTTCTTCAGGGGCGCAGGACAATGTCAGACAACGGGTCAGTGACCGGGGATGCGAGAGCCCGCTCCGGGGCTTCCCATTTTTCATTCCGGGTGATGCGCCGTATTGCCCTTTCAATGTTGCGCTCGGCGACCGCGGCAATCGTATGCGAGGGATTGGCTCCGATGGCCACTGGAATTGCTGCACCGTCCAAAACGAACAGCCCCGGGTAACCAAATACCTCGCCGTCGGGAGTCAGCACACCCGAAGCAGGCGACTCGGCAAGTGGGCAGCCGCCTAGATTGTGCACCGTTACAGGAATATGGAGAAGCTCCCAAAACGGGTTGAAGGCTGCCTTCCCGCCCATCGCTTGCGCCAAGGCCTTGACGAAAGCAGTTTCAGCATCGTAGAGGGGCATGTTCGCTTGCACGTCCCATTGAACTTCGAGAGCGAAAGTCAAAGGATGCAGCGCCAGGCGGCCATTTGCCTGATCTCGCCCCATCGCCAGAAAAACGGCTGAATGCTCCGCGTCGGGGTGCGGTCCGGGGATTGGGGCGTTGCGCCGCAGCACCTCATCTAAATCGAACCGAGACAGGGTTCGCACTCCCGCCAGCAACTTGTTACCGGGGTTGAGGATCTGTAGCAGACTGCCAATTTGGCTTGGGTAGCCGCCCTCCTCGACGATGAACCAGATGTTTGGCTGACCATCTCCGCGAGCATTTACAATGCCGGAAGTGATCGTCGGCCCTTCACTCGGCTTGAACGGCTCGCGCGTGTTGAAAGCAAAAGCCAAAAAATCGCCATTGCCGGAATAGTTGGCCCCGAGGCGAGAGCTCAGGTGAGGCAGGGTCCTAAACTGGTCGCGACAACGCAGGAGAAGTTCCGTCGAGTTCACCGCACCGGCACACAGGAATGCGTACCTCGCGTTCAATTCCCTGGGCGTTCCGTTGTCCCGATAGTCGGTAAAATGCACCCGATAGCCCCCATCGACGGTTTGCTCGATACGTGTCACCTCACATTGCGTTTCTATCCGAGCCCCTTTGTCTTGGGCGATTTTGAGATAATTCAAATCGAGCGTGTTTTTCGCATGATAGTTGCATCCAATATCGCATTCGCCGCAGTATCTACAGCCTTCCTGCAGCGCACCAAATTTATTCAGGTGGGGGGCTTGAGGCTCGCCGAAATCCACCGCGATATTGGGCAAACAAAACTGGGCGGAACGGCCCATCGCGGCCGCAATTCGCTGCATCAGAATCGTTTTGGCTGGCATTCCCAGGAACTTTGACGCGGTGATCGGCTTGATATCGAGCATATAGGCGACAAGATCGTAGTAGGGATCTAACAGCTGGCGGTTGTAACCCGTTGGCCAGCCGTTTTGAAACACTTCGTGTGGAGCCCGCAAATGGACATTCGCGTATATCAGCGAACCACCACCTAGTCCGGCTCCCTGCACTACCATCATCTGCGAGAAGTGCTTGAGCTCGAACAGGCCTTGGCCCACCTGCCATAACCAACCTGCAGCCGGATCTTTCCAATCACGCGGAAACGAATTCCGATCGTAGCGTCGGCCGCGCTCGATCACCGTCACCGCACAGTCGGCCTGAGCCAGGCGGCACGCCGCAACCGCGCCACCAAAACCGCTACCAATCACAACCGCATCGTAAGTAGTCGCCATGCGAAACTCGCTGTTAGCAGCCGGGCTCAGCGCGATCCAAGCTCAGCGCCTTGCACGGCTCGGCAGAGGTATTTTTTCTGTCGTTTCAATAACAAAAAGTGCGCCTGACGCGCGATGATGATTGACCCGAGCCATTTGAACGACGACTTGAGGCCCGAAGTTATCCGCAGAGGGAGAAATTGCCTGCTTTCGGAACGCTTGTGTCCACTTACTTAGCCAGACAGCATCTTCGACCAGGCCGTACTTTTTAGCTCAAGCCTCCTACCCTTGCGGCTCCAGGCGAGTGGCAAGCGGTTGGCTGTGCGGTGGGAAATCAAATGATTGGAGCGGGCGATCGGGATCGAACCGATGACGTCCAGCTTGGGAAGCTGGCATTCTACCGCTGAATTACGCCCGCTCGACCTATGATTGTGATCTCTTGGCAGAGCTTTTTCAAGTCTTTTTTATCACCAGCTGATGGAGCGGGTTGTAGCAGCCGCTTGGGATGCGATAAACGGAAAACTTATGAAGCCGAGCATTAGCCCGCTCCATCGCCAATACCAAGATTCGAGCAATTTCCGCAAAAGAGCCGCCCTGGTCGGTAGATTCAGCACCAATCGGTATTCGTGGTACCGATGGGTCTATGATCAGTTCTATCCTTTGCCGGACGATGCCGCTGTACTCGAGTTGGGATGCGGACCAGGCAGTCTTTGGAAGCGAAACCTCGACCGCATTCCCGTGAACTGGAAGATTGTTCTGTCGGACTTCTCGGCAGGCATGTTGCGAGACTGCCAACAAAATTTGGGCTCGGCCGTCTCGCGCTTCCTGTCCTGCCAGCTCGATGCGTCGCGACTCCCATTCCGCGCAGCCCGCTTTGATGCGGTAATCGCGAATATGATGTTTTATCACGTGGAGGATCGGGCCGCCGCACTGCGCGATATTCGGCGGGTGCTGCGCGCGGATGGTCACTTTTATGCCACGACGACCGGAACAGAATATATGCGGGAGCTGAACGCCGTCGCGACCCGCATTTTACAGGTTCCTCGTTATGCGCCCTCTGCTCAACGCTTCGGGCTCGAAAACGGTATCGAGCAGCTACGAGCAGAGTTCGCCAACGTTGAGCTTAGACGTTATGAAAATGAACTACGCGTCAACGAGGTCCAGCCTCTGATCGACTATTTCGCGTCGATGGAGCCGCTGATAGCGCCACGCGCCGAACGATGGGATGAGCTGCGCGACTATTTTCAGCGCCAGATTGATGAACGGGGGGAGATAGTGATTCCAATTGAGGTGGGAATGCTGATTGCCCACCTTTGAAGGGGCATTGGACGGCCACACCAGTGGACAAAATCAAGGAATTGGTCCGACGACATTGGGACAGGCGGGCGGCTGAGTTCGACAAAGAGGCCAGTCATGGTCTCCTCAATGATCGGCAATCACGAGCCTGGCACGACTTGATTGGTCGCGTCATTGGTACCGGAGCTCTGGATGTGCTCGACATCGGATGTGGCACGGGCTTCCTTTCGCTATTGCTGGCAGAGTTTGGGCATCACGTGGTTGGAATTGACTTTGCTGAGTCAATGCTGACAGCTGCACGTCGCAAGGCCGCGGCTCGTGGGCTCGATATAGATTTTCGTTATGCTGACGCCGAAGCGCCGAACTTCGCGCCTGGCAGCTTTGATTTGGTCGTCGAGCGGCACGTCCTCTGGACTTTGCCCCGGCCAATGCTGGCACTCGACAGTTGGCGTCAGCTTCTGCGCGAACGTGGCAGGCTTTTGCTGATCGAGGGTCAATGGAAGGGAATGGTGCCCCGCGATGAGTACATCGAGATCGCCGATCAACTGCCATTCTTTGGCGGAAGGCCCGATAAGGAGGTTGCTGAGCTCATCCGTTCGTGCGGATTTACTTTCGTTGCAACCGAGCCGCTGATGGAGGCTGATCTATGGCTCGAAACTCCCACCCATATGCGCTACCTGGTAATTGCCCGGCGATGACATGGACTCGGCCGAATGAATCAAAGCGTCGACAAGAGCAGGTCTACGCTCCGGCCACCGCCAAGAGACTAACGCCACCACCGCTGGTGCACAGTCGCGCAACGATCTAGGCTCTAGAAGCGGAAGTTTGGCGTGTTTGCGTGAGCGCGGAGAAGAAGTCGTCAGACAGGATTCTTTGCGGTTCTCCGTCACGTGGAAGTCGGATTGACCTCAGAAAGGGGTCGAACGTCACCAACCGCCCTGGGGCTGGTACTAGGGCTACTTTTCCCGGGGCTGGCCGCGGCGGTTTTTGACGGATGCGTCGCAGTAAAAGCTTCCCCACCGAAACCAGCGGTCGAACTTTCAGGGGTGTGGCGCGGTGAATCGCTGCTGACACCGTGCGGGTGGATTGGGCATTCAGAGAGCGTCTGCAACGCGATGAATTTAATAACGTTTACGCTGATTCAGTCTGACGCGCAGCTCCGCGGTCGCTACACTTGCGCTTACGGGAATTATATCTGCCGTCATGACGGGTTGGATCGGTCGGGATATATCACGTCAGGCCACGTGAGCGGACGGCGGCTGACGATGCGCGTGATGATTCCCGCAGACGTCTCAAGTTGCATGTTTTATGGAACTGCCACTCAGGGGCAGATAGTCGGTCGCTACATATGCTATGAAGGGGGCGGCATCGCTGAAGAAGGAGATTGGCGCGTGGTCAGAGTTTACTGAACAGTAGTGCGTGCTCGAACGCGACTCGGTCAAAGCAGCTTGCACAAAAGATTCCGACCGATCGAACTGAGCTACTGCGTGACTTATTTTGCCGATGCGGGCCATACAACGTCAGCCAATGCCCTGGACCAGCGAGAGACCCGACAGCGAGGCTGCTTTTGCGTAGCGTAATGAGCGGCGGATGCCGCTAATAGCGCCGCTTGATAATTCAGCTGCGCGGACAAAGACCGGCGTCGTGCCCTAAATCGAGCGATCTTGAAGAGAGCTATCCCGCGATGGTACGGCAATCCCCGCTCGGCGTGGCGAGGCCACAGCGAGGCGTGGGAGTTATCTGACGGAGCGTTACAATGTCACAGGTTGCGAGCAAGAGACCATATACCAAGGGTCTCCATGATTTGGGCAATGGTTGTTACGGATGGCTTCAGCCCGACGGTTCGTGGGGATGGAGTAATGCTGGTCTGATAGCGGACGGCCGCGAATCGCTGCTAGTGGATACGCTATTCGATCTCAAACTGACAGCTGAAATGCTAGAGGGTATGCGCAAGGCTGAGCCGAAGGCTGCCGCGCGGATCGGCACCTTGGTAAATACTCACTCGAACGGCGATCATACGTTCGGGAATCAGCTCGTGCGGGGCGCCGAGATCATTGCTTCCAAGGCCTGCGCTGAAGAAATGCGGCGCGATAATGGAGTCCAGCGCCTCGCAGAGATGAAAAGGGCAGCGATCTCAGATTCAGATAGCGACGCAAGTGCGTTTCTTAGACAGATCTTCGCCCCGTTCGACTTTGAAGGGATCGAAGTGACGATGCCGACATTGACCTTCGAAGGCGAACTTGTACGACAGGTGGGAAACAAAATTGTCCGGATAATCGAGGTGGGACCCGCCCACACCCGTGGCGACGTCCTGGTTTATGTACCAGCCGATCGTGTCATGTTTACCGGCGATATGCTTTTCATCAATGGTCATCCTATTATTTGGGCGGGTCCGGTAAGCAATTGGATCAAAGCTTGCCGGTTGATGCTCGAGCTTGATCTTGAAGCCATCGTTCCTGGCCACGGTCCGATCACCGACAAGCACGGTGTTACGGCCGTAAAGCAATACCTGGAATACATTGCAGCCGAAGCACGCCGACGCTTTGACGCCGGTATGTCGGTGTTCGAAGCGGCCCAGGATATCTCGCTCAGCGATTATGCGTCCTGGGGGGACAGCGAGAGAATCGTGGTCAATGTCGCGACTCTATATCGAGAGTTTTCGGGCGGTCAGCCAACGACTGATATCCGTGCCGATCTGTTCGACATGATGGCCAGGTTACGAAAAAGTCGTCGTCATTGAGTGTCTGAAACGCGAACAGGACGGTCCCGTGCCATCACAATCAGTCAGCCAAGTGAGTGAAACGTCACGACCGATCGTGAACCGACCTGCCGAGGAAAGGGCGCTGTTCGTTTATGGCAGCCTGTTAGACCCGATTCGCCGCCACGAAATAATCGGCCATCCGGTGCAGACCACCCCCGCCACAATCGAAGATTATGAATTGGGCCGCGGCCGCTATTTCTTTATCCGTCGCTGCCCGGGCACAAGGACGACGGGACTCCTGCTCCTGAACCTGAGTGCCGATGACTTCAAGCGGCTGGACCGGTACGAAGAGCTTCCGCGCTTGTACACGCGCGAAAGAGTTATTGTGTCGGACCGACAGGGCAACAAGTTAAGATGCTGGACGTATCTGCCGACTCCTCTCCTTCTGAGGGGGCGCAGGTAGATCACCGAGCGACCGTCCGGTATCTGTCCTCAGCCGCGCCCATCGCGCATCGCCGAATTGGCCAGGCGTATCAGTCCCCTGATGGTTGGGCAGGACGACCTGGTTAAGGGAAGAGCGGTCCAAAACGTGATACAGGCTGGAACGTGTCGGTTTCGGCCGCACATTGCATGCAGTCAGACGAGGGATGCTAAACCATCGTTGAGCGCTATAGATGTCTGCCCCGGCCCCATTTTTACTGAGGCCAGACGCCCGCGTTCCATCGGGCACAGATGACCGAGCGCGCAACCGAATCCAAGGTTGCGCGCTCGCATTTTCAGATGCTGCAATCTCCCTATTGGTTGGGAATCTGCCAGAGCGTGCGGGCGGCACTCGCCGAGCGCTCGACCAGTTTACGAGCTATGGATTGTTGGGCCTCGAACAAGGGCGCAAAGGGGGTATATTTGGCCCAACCAGTGGCCTTTTCTTGGAAATCGAGCGCTTGGTTGGCGATTTTCTCAGTGGTCTCGATGTACCAGGTGGCCGCCTTCTTCAGCCCTTCCAAGCTGAAGACCGATTCGCTCATTTTGGTAAAGCTCTCAAAAACGCTCTCTTTGTTTTCTGCCACTCTTTTACCTCCAGATTGCTGCCCTGTTTCGGGCTCTATTTCCGATGTTTTAGTTTCCTCGTTGCCAAGCTGCT
Organism: Pseudomonadota bacterium; assembly: GCA_021323945.1. GTDB lineage: Bacteria > Desulfobacterota > Binatia > Binatales > Binataceae > JAMXLL01. The sequence goes on from JAJPKA010000018.1 coordinate 439,006, forward strand.
CAGTGAATTGCCAAGTCCCCGATGACATGTCTGCCGCGGCAGCCGGGGTCAGTTCGGGTTCAGAACTTCCAGCCGCTGGACTGGTATCAGCTTGGTCGTTAGCTGCGGGCATGGGGCCATCAGCCTCCAGAAGATGATTTTGTGGCTCGGGTACAGATTTGGGGGACCCCGCCTCTGGCAATTGTTTTTTTCTCACCGGGTTCCTTCTCCTGTTCGAGCTCAATTGGTCCACCCCGTCCCTGCTGCCGCAGCTGGGCGGTCGGACGCTACACGATCGTCGGATCTTCGTAAACGTCGAGCACCCAGCGTGCGTTCACTGATCATGTTCCGCTAACCATCGACCCACCTGCGGCCACAGTTTGCTAATAGCTCCGGCGCTGACCACCGCTCCAATGTGTCCGGTGGGAAAGGTTATGTTACGTTTGTCTGTGCTGCCGACATGCTCGAGCAGCCCCAGGCTCGACCGCGGATGTACGACATCATCCTGTTCCGCCACCACGTTTAAGAGTGGACAGGTGATGCGGCGTAGATCGACCGGCTGACCAGCGACGCGCAGTTCGCCGCGCTTCAGAGCGTTGCGTCTGAAGATTAGCTGGTGCATTTCCCGGTAGAGCTGTCCTGCCAAGGGAATGTCACTTCTCATCCAGCGTTCGAACAGCTCAAACATCTCAGCGTAACCATCCCGGCGACCGTTCCGGTAGCGTCCGACATACTTGTCGAGGGCGTGATGAACCGGAGCCATCAGGTTGAATCCTCCGTTTATCATCCACGCCGGGCAGTTCCCATAAATTCTCGTCACCAATTCGATTACGTCGTCGGTAATGAAATCGACCAGATTGTAGAAGGGCAGGTCGCGAACACTCATGTCGAACGGAACGGTTAACGTGATCAAACCACGGACGTTCGCGGGGTGAAGCGCCGAGTAAATCAGTGACAATAGGGCGCCGAGGCAGTAGCCAAGCAGGTTGACGCGCTCGACTCCATTTTGGATCTGAAGCACGCGCACTGCGTCGGCTATGTCCCCGTTGACGTAGGCATCGAAGCCCCGCCATGAGTCCTCGCGCGCCGGCGGCAGCCAGTCGGTCAGGTAAACGTCGAACCCCCGCTGGACCAGGCTTTCGACCACGCTCTTGCCAGGCAGCAGGTCCAGGATGAAGGGCCGCTTGATCAGGGCGTAGACGATTAGCAAAGGAGTTTTGAAGCGTCGCTCCGGTGCTTCATAATGGCGTAAGCGAAGCAGTCCGCTTTCGTAGACTACGCGGTACGGAGTGGTTGCTGGAGGGTCTGTCGCCGGCGAGCCGTAGCCTTGGCCGAAGGCTTCGACCGCGCGAATTGTGCCGTCCATCCAGAATTCAGCGATCTCATTAAGCAGCGACATTGCGTTCTCCCTGCCGAGAAGGCGGCCGGATCGGGTGACCGTTTGCCGGACCATAGCCCGTTTGCGTCTGCTTCCAGAGCGGAACCACGCTCGGTGAATCCGAGGCCAGGCGATCGTGTGCGTCTGATAGGTGGGCGAATGACCGTAGTTCTTCGCGCAGTGCGAGCAATTCCTGTCGTAGTGCAACCAGCTCCCGATGCGTTGGCAAACCAATCAGGGGCCAGAAATTGCCGAAGAAGGCGGCAGCCGCCGCGCCGGCGAGATGGCGCAGACGTAGGGCAGTCTCGATAACGCGGCCGCTGACCTCACCGAAGAGCGGGTCCGAGTAGAGCGTGTTAGTCAGTTCGTTGGCCAGTCCTATCCAGGCATCGTAGACCTTCCATCCCACCCTCTGGAGCTGATCGTCGTCGCTCACGCCCGCTAAGGCTTTGGTGACCTCGGCCGGGAAATCTAGCCAAGCAGTTTCAATGAAAGTGCTCAGCCTGTCCAAAACAAAGGATTGATTGCCGAGCATCGCGTCTTGCCTCCTTGCTCGCGGTTCCAAAAAACTCACCACCCCAGCACGCGGTCGCTAGCGCCCTGTGGCTAACGGGAAATTTACTTGGTGTTAGCGTCAGGACCGGTCTCGGCGTAAACGAAGCAACTGCCGGTCCACATTGAAAGAGCGTTTACTCGGGTTGAGTTTACGCCCTTGAAGTGTAATTCATGTTAAGCGGCAATCAAGATTGCATGGCGTGAAGTGTGTCGTCCCGGAGACAAAATCTGAGCATTAGCTGACTGAAACGGCATCAATTGTCACTCACGGGACAGTAATGCGGGATCGACGCAAAAACAACTTTGGCAGGAAGGCCAGCTGTGGCAGAGCGCGACCGCAGGAACGGGGTTGATGCGCAAATTCTCGGCCGGCTTAGAACGCTGGCCTGGCTCAGCCGCGATCAACTTGAAGGGCTGGCGCAAAGCCTGGAAGCGATAAAGATAAAGCGTCGCCAGCCAATTTTCTACGAGGGGCAAGCATCCGACAGAGTCTACGTACTGCTCTCCGGCGTGGCCAAATTGTCGTTTCTCAACCGCTCGGAAAAAGTCCTGGTTGGCCTGGTCGGGCCTGGGGAGGTATTCGGCGTCTCGTCGCTCCTACCAAATGCGACCCGGCCTTTTCGATGTGAGGCTTTTAGTGACTGTCTGGTTGGTGTCGGTCGGCCCTCGACCTTCGTCGGCTTGATGCTTGGTGTACCATTGGAACGCTTTAGCCGCACCTTGGACGTGACCGTCGGACGCTGGTGGTCGATGCTCCAGCGATACACGAACTTCGTGGGCTTGACGGTGCGAGAACGGCTGGCCGGAGCGCTCCTCGAACTGGCCGCCAAGTTTGGTGCCAACGATGCTCGCGGGGTCCTGATCACATTGAAGCTGACCCATGCAGATCTGGCTGAACTAGTGGGTGCTTCACGTCAACGCACCACCGAACAGCTGATCGAGTTCGAACATCAGCGAATGATTATACGCGACGGCCGGCGGTTGATTATTGTTCCCGATCGGTTGCGCAATCTGGCCGACTATGAAGCAGTTGCGCCACCGGCCCGCACGGCCATTGCGCCGCCGGGAAGCATACGTGGAGGATAATCGCGCGTTGCATCACGCTGCGTTGATAGCCTCCGAAGCTGTTTTTCCGAGTCTCAACATGCGAGTTGGAGCAAATTGTGTCGGCCGGAGGCGGGACGAGGGTTGTCTGACCAGAAGCGACGCTTCGCCCGGAGGCCCGCACGAGCCCGCCTGGGCAACGGCACCCCAGCACGCGCGGGGTAGCGGCGTGGTGTTCACCCTTAGAGAAAGGGGCAGAGCAATAGCATCCCGCCACGAGTCAACAACCGCAGAAGGGCAGGGGTCCAGCGCTCAGGCAGCTGAAGAATGCGTGCGGCTATTCCCAGCGACCACGGAACTTCCGCATAAGCCCCGGAGAGATGTAAAGCTGACAGCAGACTAGGCGGCGGATAAACCACGAGATCGTGTTCCTCCTCTGGTCTCAACCCCGCCTTCTCCCGTGCTAGCGCAACCGCGCGTCCAAGTCCTCCCAACTCATCGACCAGACCGCGGGCTTTTGCCGCGACGCCGCTCCACAGGCGCCCGCGGGCGACCTGTTCGGTTGCTTCGGGGTCGAGTTTGCGTCCCTCGGCGACTCTGGCAGTGAACGTAGAGTACAGCTCTCCGACAACCTCGTTTAATTGTGCCAGTTCAGCCGCCGTCATCGGCCGAGCGAGCGAGAGGGCATCGCTTATGGAGTCCGACTTGACCACGTCGAGCCCGATGCCCAAGCGCTGCATCAGTTCGGCGACGTTGAACTTCGCGTAAACCACCCCGATTGAGCCAGTGAGTGTTGCCGGACCAGCGACGATCGCGTCAGCGGCGGTTGCCACATAATAACCACCCGAGCCGGCGACATCGCCCATCGAGACAACGACGGGTTTGCCAAAACGCTGAGCTTCACGCACCGCTCGCCAGACCAAATCCGAGCCTGCGGCAGAGCCTCCCGGCGAATTAACCCGAAAGACGATAGCCCTAATTCTGTCATCACGCGCCGCGCGGCGGATTTCCTCGGAGACGCGCTCGCCGCTAAGAAACTCGCCGGCCAGTGGCCCTTCTCCAACCACGACGGGTCCCAGTCCGTGGATGAGTGCCAGCTGGGGCCGTGCTCTCCCGTCGCGGGTATATGAGAGATGCCGCAGATAACGCCCCAACTGCACGAACCGGCTTTTCGACTTATCATCTGGGTCGAGCTCGTTACGGATATCATCGGTGTATCCTGCGCGATCGATAAGCCCGTTCGAGCAAGCCGCCCTCACGCTGAGGAAGCCGCTGCCAAGGAGCTCACGTGCACGTTGGAGGCTCGTGCGCCGGGAGTCCGCGATACTTTGTGCCAGCAGCGCTTGACAATCGTTGATGACCGCCTGGATGCTCTCGCGAACCTCGGGAGACATGCTGTCGCGGGTGAATGTCTCAGCAGCGCCCTTGTACTCCTTCCACTGAAGGGTTTGCGCCTCAATGCCCAGTTTGCTCAGCGCTTGCCTCAGGAACAGGTTGCCCGCCGAGAGGCCGAGCATCATCAGGGTGCTATCGGGATTCGCGACTATCTCGCTTGCGCCACAGGCGATTAGATAATCACGTGGAGTTATCTGGTCTCCTTCAAGTATCGCGACCACGCGTTTGCCGGCTGCGACCGCGCCCCGCAGAAGTTCATAGAGCTCATGAGCAGTTGCTAGCCCGAATCCCGGTGAGCAAATCTCTACCAGGACGGCCTTGAGCCGACTATCTGCAGCAGCTGCACTCAATGCTTTTCGAAGGTCGAATAGAGTAGGGGCGCCGCGGCTGCGCAATTGTTCGAGCGGTGTGCGAGGCAAATCCTCGCGTATTCCATCCGCGAGCCGCAGACTGAGCACCGCGTCAGGCGGAATGCGCGACGGCCGGACGACGAACAAATAGAATACTCCGGCTATCGCAACTGCAGCAACAATGGACGCCAGCCCAGTGGTGAGCCATTCGTGGTCGAGGGCGATGCTGCCCAGCGCGATCAAAGATGCCACCAAAAGTGCAACTCGCGTCTCCCGCCGCAGCATCGATAGATTGCAACTTAACAGCTCCATCAAGTACTCCAATCCGCCTATGATTGTATACGATCGACACGAGAGGTTGGCATGTTTGTTTCCAGCTGGTGCAGGAGACAACTCCGTGCCGCAGGGCCAATGATTCTTAACCTTGCGCAAACAGCCCGGACTTTGATGCTTGTGACTCGTTGTCGCTCATTGTTGGTTTCTGTTCTTATGACCCTGGTTGGTTGTGCGAGCATCCGCCATCTCGCTGGACCAGTCCACCCATCCCGGATAGCAGCCAACAGCAGTAATCGGGCACGAGCGAAGTCTCATAACTCTTTAGTTACGCCGCCGCCTTACGCGGCTCGCACCGCCAGCCTGGATGTAACCTTCGGCCTCCAGGTAGCTGGCATCGCACCCCTGCCTGACGGTTTCGAACCAGATATGAGCCGTCCTCCCGTCTGGCTCGATCGCGGTGAAATCGGCATTTTCGGTATGTTTCAGGGCCGGAAGGTAGTGTGGGGGATTGGCGGGACGGGTTTGTCGAGTCAGAGAATCATTGTTGACGAAAGTGGCGTCGGCGGGCGCTTGCTGGACGTGGCGCTGAATGTCGATGGGCAGGTTGCGAGCGCGGTTAGTATCGATGCAAACCGGAGTCTGAATGTAGATGTGGCGAATGCTTACGCCACCAGTGGTGTCAGGCGGGTGACGACCTTGCCCGGTAATTTCGACTGGGCGGAGTTAAAATGGCTCAGCAGGACGGAGCTCGCTCTGGTAACTCACGCGGCCCCCTTGCCGAATGATGAACTGAACAGTAGCGTCCCACAGGCACCCGCCACCGGCTTGTACTTGATTAGCGTGAGTTCTCATCCATCGACACGGCGTCTGGAGCGGATAACCTGCCCATTGTCATCACTATTTTTCAGCCCTGACGGATCGCTTGCCGTGGCCCAGGGCGCCGCGGATGCTCCCGCAGCGCTCGTCGATCTGCGTAAACAACGGTGTCTTACGTTGCGCGCCGCTACGCCCGTGCAGCTCCTCGGATGGGCTCCTGGTTCGACGGCTTTTCTTTACCGGCTGGCTGATCCACCAGGTGTATATCGATTTGATCTGGAGAGCGCCGAGCCGGCGACGATTGCGGTTTCATCGGGCGCCGCGGCCTATGCAACTGACGGTGCGATCATCGCCCTGGGATCGCAGCAGCTTTCCTGGCGGCGTGTGGTTTCGGAACCGTTGGCGCCGGTGAACGTTCAGATCGCGATCTTTGAGCCACGCGAGAATATCAAAACAATCAATTCGCTGGGTTTTGCGACGCTGCCGACCTTGCTATTCCGCAGCACAATGGTTCTCTCGCCTGCCACCAATAATGCGATTATCGAGACCGCAATTCCGATGGGTCCGGGACTGGAGCGAGAGATTATCGAATATTCGTATCCAGCACGTGCAGCGTTTCTGATTGCACATGGCCAGGTCCAGGGGCCAATCGCTTTCAGCTGGTCGCCGGATGGCAGGCAAATAGCTATCCTTGATGCAGCTGGAGTTCATTACACGTTGTCGGTAATAAGGCCACCGCAGTAGCGCTGGGTTCGAGCTTTAAGCTGCCAAACTTTCTCGTGTCGTGCTTTGCTAGGTTGCAGCTGGTGCTCAAGCTGCCTTGCTGAGCGGGTGAGGTGATGGTAATTTGGTAAGCGGGCAGTGTGCCCATTTTTTTTGGTCCGTTCGCCTCTTCCTCCAGTACATCGCGGATTTCCTTAGAACGACCGGGAGGGCGAACTGTAGGGGTACGGCCGGTGATGGTATTGCAACTTGAGCCGCTGGCTAGGAAAGTCGCGGACTTGCTGGAACCTCACATAGAGCGACTCGGATTTGAACTGGTGAATATAGAGTTTAGGCGGAGTACGAGAAACTCACTGCTCCGGCTCCTGGTGGATCGACCAGAGGGAGGCATCACGCTCAACGATCTGGAACGGCTCAGTCCCATTCTAGGTGATCTGCTGGACGTTTACGACCCAGTGGATGGCAGATATACGCTGGAAGTCTCGTCGCCAGGCATAAACCGTCCACTCGCGCGGCTCAAGGATTTTGAGGCATACAGGGGGCAACGGGTCAGGATTAGAACTCACCGGCCCCGCGACGGCCGGAGGAATTTTGAGGGTGTCTTGGTCGAAGTGCGTGCGGATGGAATAGCGGTCGAGGAAGAGGCCCGACACCAACGGCACGCTTTTGCTTTCAACGAAATTCAGGGAGCCAATTACGAGCATAAGTTCGATTAACCCCGAGCGACGGCAATCTGTTTCTCAGACCAGACCAGGTTTTGGCATTTCAGGGCAAATCGAGCTGGCGACGCTCCGGCCCGTGCACAGGGGTCGGTGTAGCAGGGTCGATTGGATCACTAACCAGTTTCCTCAAGCGGTGCGTGTCAATCAACTGCGCGGCAAAGTTGGCTTGATTAGCTCGGTCCTGCTCGGTTCGGGTCGAACCGGGAAGGCTAGTGGCTGGGCGCAGCCGGAGGCGATATGGCAATCGATCTGAACCGCGTTATCGAGCAGGTCTGCAAAGAAAAGGGAATCGACAGAACTATCGTCATTAATGCGGTCGAAGAGATGATGCATTCGGCGGCGCGCCGCACCTTTGGGCCTGAGCGCAACATCGAATCTCGTTACAACAATGAGATTGGTGAGATTGAACTGTTCGAGATTAAGACCGTGGTTGAACAAGTCTCGAACCCGGCCGCGGAGGTTGAATTGAGCGAAGCTCATGCCAAATACGACCCCGACGCTCAGCCGGGCGATGAGATCTTGATCAAATTGGACACCGCAACGATGGGGCGCATCGCGGCTCAGGCTGCCAAGCAGAATCTCATCCAGCACATTCGTGACGCCGAGCGCAAACAGATCTATAACGAATTCAAGGACCGCAAGAACGAGATCGTCTCCGGTATCGTTCAGCGTTTTGAACGCAAGAATATGATCGTCAATCTCGGGCGCACCGAAGCAATTCTGCCCGAGAAGGAACAGATCCCGCACGAGCGTTATCGTCAGGGTGACCGCATCCGTGCGCTGATTCTCGATGTCGAACTGTCCGACAAGGGCTTATCGATCGTCTTATCGCGCACATCCAATCTCTTCCTGATGAAACTCTTCGAGCAGGAGGTCCCGGAGATTTACGAGGGTATTGTCGAGATTCGCCAATGCGCTCGCGAGCCCGGTGGCCGCGCCAAGGTTGCGGTCTACTCGAAGGACAGCGACGTAGATCCGGTCGGTGCCTGCGTTGGGGTGAAGGGCACACGAGTCCAGGCCGTGGTTCAGGAATTGCGCGGAGAAAGAATCGATATTGTGTCCTGGACCGATGATCAGGCTGAGTTGGTCTGCCGCGCACTGGCACCCGCCAAGGTGTCGAAAGTGATTATCGACGAAGACGAGCACGCGATGGAGGTCATCGTCCCTGACGACCAACTTTCCCTAGCGATCGGCAAACGGGGGCAGAACGTCCGGCTGGCTCATCGGCTTTCCGGATGGAAACTCGATGTGCGTAGCGACTCCGAGGCTGAGGAGGAAGCCCGGGCGGCGCGGGCGTCGCTTAATGCTATCCCAGGAATTGGCGACATAAACGCGGAGTTACTCTACCAGTGGGGCTTCCGTTCCGCCGAACAACTGGCTGAGGCCAACGAGAACAATTTCGAAGTCGAGGGAATCAGTCCTGAACGAGCTCGCCAAGTGATCCATGCTGCCCGCGAATGGGTCGCCAAGAAACGCGCGGAGCAAGCCAAACAGGCGCCAGCGGGCGATGCAGCGGGTCGCGCGCTGACCGAGGCCGATTCAGCGGCCGCAGCAGCGGCAAGTTCAGCGACAACCGATACTGAGATCGGGATGCGCGCCAGCGATGCCGACAACGTTAAAGCCAAATAACCGTCCAGAACGCATGTGCATCGGATGCATGCAGCGCGATGCCAAGCAACGGATGTTGCGAATTACTGTCGCGGAAGGTTCCTTAACACTGGATGAAACTGGCCGAATGCCGGGACGCGGTGCTTATCTCCATCAAGACGATAGGTGTATAACCGGCTTTGTTCGAAGCAAATCACGCGAATTGCGTTCGTTGCGACGAGCGATTAGCCCGGATGAGCGGCGCAGATTGGCAGAACTGATTTACATGCGGCTGGATAGGCATGCCGCACTTGAATAAAGTAGAGACGATGGCGCGAAAGCGGATAAAAACACTCGCAGCTGAATGGGGCCTCCCTGTTGACGAAGTGCTGGCCAGTTGTGCACGCTTGAACCTCACTCATGCTCATTCCGAATCGAGTCTACTTTCACCCGGCGAGACCGAGAGGGTGAAACACGAGATCGAGGAGTATGCGCAGCGTGCCGCCGCAATTCCTCGCGAGACGGTACTCGAAACCAGTGCGGGCACTGTGGTTGAGAAGCGTCTTAACGCAAATGTGATGCGCCGACGCCATTCCGAACCACCGCCTGCACCGGCGACCCCTAAACCAGCTGAACCTTTTCAGTTCGAGTCCTCCGTCGTTCAACCTGAGCCGGCCTTTGTCGCGCCGGTTTTCGACGAGCCGCCAAAGTTTGAAACCGAAATTCCTGAGCTGCCGGTGATTGAGCCGGAACCGCTTGAAATTCCGGAAGACATTAAAATTCCGGAGAGCCCGATCGAACAGTCTGAGGAATCAGCGGCCGCCTCCGAAGGCGCTGCTTCTGAGGTTTCCGAGACCACCGGAACTTCTTCTCCGTCGCCCTCCGTCGCTGCTATAAGTGGTGAGCTCGAACGTGAAGCGGCACCCGGTAGCTCGCGGGAAGTCGAAACTAAAGAACCGGCACAGACAGAACCTGCCTCGACTAGTCTTGGCGCAACGTCCGACGGCGTTACCCTCGGGAACGGAGCGGTTAGCCTGCCGACGGGCACAGCTTCCGCCGAGGGAAAAGATAAATCGGATCTCGGCACGGCGGAACAACCACCGACCACACTTGGGCAGCAGACCGGTAAGCCAAGTGGTGAAAGGGGAGCAGGGCGAGAGGAAAGACAACGAACAGCGCCTGCCACTCGTCCGCAAAGCCCGACCATGCAACGTCTGGGTGTAGCTCCGCGTCCCGCAGCAGGTACACCGCCCAAGCGCACTGAACCGCGCTTTCAGGAGCCTGGGCGCGCCATCAATCTAACGGGTCGGGAACATGCCTCAGCACCGTCCTTGGATGACGGTCCGCGCGGTCCAAAGGTGCTCGGCAAAATCGATTTGCGGAAACCCGCGCCCGCTCCACGGCCGGCGCCTCCAACCGGGATGCGGCCGGGCGGTGCTGTGCGTCCCCCAGAGCGCCGCGTCAGCACGCCGATGCCGCCGCTGGTTCCCGAGGCCTTCCCGCCGCCAGAGACTGCCAAGCCGGGAGCCCGCGCGATCAAGAAGAAAAAGGTCGTCAAAAAGGGTGTGCCCGATATTGCCGCCGAGCGTGAGATGCGCGGACTGCGGGTACCCAAAAAAAAGAAGGCACTTCCCGGCAAGGAGCAGCGCAAAACTGAGATCACTACTCCTAAGGCCTCCAAGCGAATCGTCCGCATAACCGAGGGCGTTACCGTCGCTGATCTGGCTCGCAACATGGGTGTCAAGGCCGCCGAGATTATTAAGAAGCTCATGGATCTCGGTGTGATGTCGACGCTGAACCAGGTTCTCGATGTTGATACCGCAACCCTGGTAGCAGGCGAATTTGGCTACAGTGTCGAGAATGTTGCCTTTGACGCTGAATCGGCGATCGAGGAGACCGAGGAAGCCGCGGGTGGCGAAGCTGTGCCGCGACCACCCGTAGTTACCGTAATGGGACATGTGGACCACGGGAAGACCTCTTTGCTCGATGCAATCCGCCATACCAACGTGACCGAGGACGAGTTCGGCGGTATCACACAGCACATCGGCGCTTACAGTGTTGATATTAACGACCGCAAGGTTAGCTTCGTCGATACGCCGGGTCACGAAGCATTTACCGCGATGCGCGCCCGAGGGGCCAAGGTCACTGACATCGTGGTGTTGGTAGTAGCCGCGGACGAAGGCGTGATGCCGCAGACGGTTGAGGCGATCAACCACGCCAAGGCAGCTGGTGTCCCAATAATTGTGGCGGTTAACAAGATTGACCGACCTGAGGCGAACGTCGACCGCGTAAAGCAGCAGCTCACCGAGCAGGGTTTGATTCCAGAAGATTACGGTGGCGACACGATCGTTGTACCAGTGTCCGCCCGCACGCGCGAAGGCATTGACCGTTTGCTCGAGATGATACTCCTGCAGGCCGATTTGATGGAGTTGAAGGCCAACCCAAATCGCGCAGCACGCGGTACGGTCATCGAGTCACAGCTCGATCGCGGTCGCGGTCCCGTGGCGACGGTCCTCATTCAGGAAGGGACATTGCACACCGGCGATCCATTTGTTTGCGGAACAAGCTATGGTCGTGTACGCGCCATGCTGAACCATCTTGGACAGCGCGTAACTGAGGCGGGACCGTCGACCCCGGTTGAGATCTTCGGCTTATCCGGCGTCCCCGAACCCGGTACTATCTTCACCGTGGTGGCCGACGAAGCCAGGGCACGCCAGGTGGCAGAGTTCCGCCAATCGAAGGCTCGAGAAGGTATCCTGCAGAAGACCAGTCGGCTTTCGCTCGAAGAATTGAGTGAACGAATGGCTGCAGGCGAGGTTAAAGAACTGCGCGTTATCATCAAGGGTGACGTGAATGGTTCAGTTGAAGCGCTGGCGGACTCGCTCCAGCGACTTTCAACCAACGAGGTCAAGCTCGAGCTGATTCACAAGTCGGTTGGCGCGATTTCCGAGACTGACGTCACGCTCGCTTCCGCATCAAAGGCACTCATTATTGGTTTCAACGTCCGGCCTGAGCCTAAAGCCGCTCAGCTGGCAGAAAAAGAAGGCGTTGAAATTCGCCTGTACACCATTATTTACGAGGTCATCAACGATATTCGTGACGCCATGGAAGGCTTGCTTGCACCGACCTACCGCGAAAAAAGCCTCGGGCGCGCCGAGGTCCGCAAGATCTTCGTCGTGCAAGGCAACACCATTGCCGGCGCGATGGTTCTGGATGGGCGTATCCTCAGAAACTCACGAGCTCGGCTGGTGCGCGATGGCAGGGTCGTGTGGGAGGGCCGCTTGGCCTCCTTGCGGCGGTTTAAGGACGACGCGCGCGAAGTGCAGGCGGGTTACGAATGCGGCATAGGCCTCGAGAATTTTGGCGATATCAAGCCCGGCGATATCATCGAAAGCTTCGAGCTCGAAGCGGTGCTGCGCAAACTCGGGACTCCACGCCCAGAAGTCATACGTGGGACTGGCGGACCTTCGGTCGAAAAGCAGCTCCAGCCCTGACCCCTTAAGTCACCTCGAGCGGGGTCAATGACGGGCACGAGGTGATTTAGTGCTAGACGATTTTAACCCTCTAGTGCGCTCAGGGGCTGTGCGTCGTCGACTTTTGCCTTGTGCGTGCTCGATATGTTTATTCGGAGAGCGACTGCGGCGTGCGCCGGTGCTCGCTGCAGCTTCACCGGTTGCGTCAAGTGATGCAGGTACGAATGCGCGTTTTTTCACGATAACACGCCGCTCACCCTCAAAGACGGTTTCGCCGCGCTGATTTACTCCCCAGTGGCGGAAGTGCACAAGTCCTGCATTTTGATGCCCGCGCGTCTCAGTCGGCCCATCCTCCTTATTGAGCACTTCGGTGAAGGCATAGAGAGTGTCGCCGTGGAGAACCGGAACCCGAAAACGGACTTTATCCAGACTTACCTCTTCAATCGCGTTCTCGCCTGTATCCTGCATGGCAAGGCCGATGACGAGTGAGGCAGTGACGCCGCCGAAAGTGATTCGATGTTTTTGCTCAAGCGATTGGGCGAGGTCCTCGTTGAAATGAGCCTGTGCAGTATTGAGAACCAAATTGGTAATCAAGACGTTCTCAAGCGCCTCGACGGTTTTGCCGCGTGCATGCTCATAGACGTCGCCAATATTGAAATCCTCGAAGTAGTTTGCGTTGCCGGTTAGGGTGGAAAGGTTGCTGCTCATTCCGCGCCTCCGCCGAGTAGCCGATCAGAAATGATTCGCAACTGGATTTGCGAGGTACCTTCAAAAATCTTGGTCAGCCGAGCGTCCCGCCAGTAACGCTCGATCGGCAGGTCGCGGGTGTAACCGTACCCACCATGCAGCTGGAGGGCGTCGCTGGTGACCCGTTCCGCCATCTCGGAGGCGAAGAACTTCACCATCGAGGCTTCTTTATCGCACCGCCGTTTGCTGTCGATTTCATCGGCGACGTAGTACATCAGCTGCCGTGCGGCCTCGATATTGGCCGCCATTTCGGCGAGCTTGAAGCGCGTGTGCTGGAACTCGGCAATCGGTCGTTTAAATTGAACCCTCCGCTGCGAGTAGGTTATCGAATCTTCCAAGGCGCCTCTGGCCAGACCGATGGCTCGGGCGGCGGTATGGACTCGGGCTGTCTCCAAACCGGACATCATCGCGTAAAATCCTCGCCCTTCCTCTCCCATTAGGGCAGAAGCGGGGATGCGACAGTTGTCGAAGTGTAACTCCCAGGTCTTCCAACCAAAGTAGCCGATTTTGCGAATGGGCGTGCCTGTCACGCCTGGGGGGAGCTTCCCGCGTTCCTTTTCAATCATGAACTGGCTGATACCCACGTGTCGGCGTTTTTCATCCGGCATGGAAGTCCGCGCGAAGAGCTGGATAAAATCGGCGCCGTCGGCAAAGGTACACCAGGTTTTTGTTCCATTAATGACCCAATGATCGCCTTCGCGCGTCGCACGACACGAAAGATTGGCGAGATCCGAGCCGGCGTCCGGTTCCGACAACGAGAATGCACCAAGAAACTCGCCGCGAGCCATACGGGGGAAATAAGCCCGCCGCTGTTCCTCGGTGATTCCGCCCCACAGTCCGTTTCCGCGTGCAATGATGCTGGCAACGCTCATCCATCCACGAGCCAGCTCCTCGGTGACTAGGGCGTACTCGAAGACGCCGAGGCCCAGCCCTCCGTATTCCTCGGGGATTAAAATGCCAAAGTAGCCGAGGTTCGCCATCTTCGCCCGTAACTCCATAGGGATTTCTCCCTCAATGGGGTCCAGTTTGTTGGCGACGGGCAGCACTTCGTTCATTGTGAACTCCCGTGCGGTCCGCTGGATCATCTTGCGTTCTTCGGTGAGATAGCTCATGGGTTTTCGCTAATAGCCTTTCTGCTTTGTTGAACCAAGCCTGGCGAGCGGCTCAATTCCTGCTGAGATCGTGGTTGTTGCCAAGTATCTGCGCCAGCCGAGCGGCCTTTCTTGAGGGCATCTCGATCGTCGTTGGAGATCACGACAGTGTCTCCCCACTGGGCATTAACTGGACAGAGAACTCCGCTTAGGCACCAGGTTTGAACGTCTAAAATCAACCACAAGGTTTTCGCTGTGGTTGCTTGGGTCGTTCGGCTGGAAAAGAAATCCTTCGGTATGCCAAGTTACGATCCCGCTTCCGGGCCGGCTCTGTGATTCTCGCTTGTCGACAACGGTGCTTCGCGCGACCAACGTATCGCCCGGATAGACTCGGCGATGAAAGGTTAACTGATCGACTCCCAGGAAGAGGCCACCCGCCTCGCTCAGGTCCTCCACCGAGAGACCGAACACGGTCAGAAATACAAGCATTGGATTGATCACAACGCTGCGATGACCATGGGCGCGTGCGTAAGGAGCATTAAAGTAAAGTGGATTGAAGCTTAGCGTGAGTGTTGTGAACAGAGAATTGTCTCCCTCATTTAGCGTTCGTCCCCAATGGTGCGGAAATACCTGACCAATTTCAAAATCCTCGTACAGATGCCCTTTAGGAATTCTACGGGCACGCGAGCGCCATTCCTCATTTGATGCCATTCCAGGGCTCCAGCTCGGGTTTGGATATCGGGTAAAATGGTGCCAGCGCAATAGGCGCGTCCGCAAGCATTGAATCCGGGAGGCGAGAATTTTGAATCGAGCGCAGAGCCGCGAGCCGGCGGCATTCCATCAGAAGCCCAAATCCTGGGGGTTAAGTCAAATGCGCGTTCGAACGGTTGCTATCGGGATTGCCATGGGAACTTTTGTGGCACTGCTCCCGGCATACGGGTACTCGTTCAACCTCTCCCAATTGCTCGGTAGCGGCCGGCAGGAGTTCAGCACATTCAAACTGATTCATGTCAGCGACCTAAAAGCGCTGATGTTAGCGCGCGGTAAAGATCACGTCGACGATGCGAACTCCGAGCTGAATCGTATCAGTAAGTTGAAGGCTCTGACGTCAGAGCACCGCAAAATTTACGTTTACGATGTGAATTCCGATTCCACGCGAGCCAAATTCGGAGTCATCCCCGGAGCGACGCTCCTGCCCTCGTATGATAAGTACCCTCTATCAATGCTTCCTGCGAACAAGCGGGAAAAGCTGGTTTTCTACTGCGCTGACAGCCATTGAATGGCTTCACATGAGGCCGCCCGTCGGGCGGTCGCGGCTGGATACACTGACGTCAGCGTGATGGCTGATGGAATTGCGGGATGGAAGGCAGCCGGCGAAGCGACCGAGGCTGTGACAACTGCTCGACCCGGTTGAGCGGTCGTCTGTTGGTTAGTGCTCGCTATTTCCGAAAGAGTTCGGCCGAATACTGTCAATGTATTGCGGGGCTAGCTCCCGTTGGATCTCGCCCTGCCTGACGTGAGCTGCGTCAGCTTTCGCCATTCCTGATCATAATTTATTCTAGATCGGATTTTGCTATCTCGGTTGCGATGCTACTGAATCCGAGATTCAATGAGACGAGCGTCGCGAACCACCGGCAGCTGACAAAGCAATGATAACTGACACGAAGGCGGCGCCCGGTTCTTGGGCCTTCATGATTCCAGCGGATCACCGGCGGCTGGGAACCAGGACCATTTCGCGGAACAGACTCGTTGGGCTGATCGCCGCCACATCTTTGGTGGTTACGCGTGAGTTGCGGTAAGACGAAGGGAATTGACCTCTGTGTGGTCGTTGCAACCGCAAATCGGGTAAACATTTGCTCCATCTATACCGTCAAAGCTATGGAACAGTGTCGGAATCGGGGTCTACATCGGGTCTAGGCATCCGACGAGTCAAGCTGAACGGCCGGAGACGTTTAAATAAGCTCGAGCAGATACGGAGATTGTCAGATGGCACGCATAAACGGAGGCGAAATGCTGGTGCGGGCGCTGGAACGCGAAGACGTTCATGAGATATTCACGCTGCACGGCGGCCATCTTGATGCGATTTTTAAGGCGTGTCGGGACCACAATTTTCGCATAATTGATACGCGACACGAACAGGCTGCTGCTCACATGGCTGATGGGTGGGCGCGCACGACCGGCCGCCCCGGCGTCGCCATGGTGACTGCCGGACCTGGCGTGACTGACGCAGTTACCGGGGTGGCTAACGCGTACCTCGATTCAATCCCGATGGTTTTAATTGGTGGTCGTAGTCCCCTGCTGGACGATGAGCTCTTGCCGCTCCAGGGTGGTATAGACCAGGTTGCGTTGATGCGTCCGATCACCAAGTGGGCGCGTTCCGTTGTCCATACGGCACGCATTCCCGAGTACGTCGCGATGGCTTTCAGGCAGGCGGTGTCAGGACGACCCGGCCCGGTGTTCCTCGAACTGCCGATTGATGTGCTTTTCGCACGCGCTGACGAGGAAAGCGTGGTTTTTCCTCAAAACTACCGACCTAGGTCGCCCGCAGGGCCGAGCCGCGACGCCTTGGCACAGGCGCTACGCTGGATCGACGAGGCTGAACGGCCCGCGATTCTGGCCGGAGGCGGCGTGTGGTTTGCCCAGGCCGGCAAGGAGCTTACTGAATTTGCCGAACTGACCCATGTGCCGGTGCTCACCAACGCCAAAGCCCGCGGCTCGATCTCCGAGGAGCATCCTCTGTGTTTTGGGGCTTTCGGTGCAATCCACCCTGCCGCTCATGCTCGCAGAGGTGGCAAGAGTGCCGATCTCGTTATCTTGCTGGGTACACGGATTGGCTTGGCTACTGGCGGCCGGAACAGCGTCATTCCTGGGGACGCTCGCGTAATTCAAGTCGATATCGAGCCCGAGGAGATCGGCCGGGGACGCAGTATCGAGCTCGGGATCGTCGCCGACTGTGGTGAGTTTCTGCGCCAGGCGATTGCTGCGGCCCGCAATACCAAATTCAATCGCCACGAGGCTTGGATCGAGCAACTCACAGCCATACGTGCCGGTCAGCGACGGAAATGGGACGAGGCAATGAAAGCGGAGCAACCGATCCACCCGGCGCGGATGGCGCGCGAGGTCGCACAGGCGCTCGATGCAGATGCTATCGTCGCCGCCGACGGAGGTGAGACTGCAGCTTGGATGGCCAATGCATTCAAGGCGCGGTATCCAGGCAGTTTTCTCAGCCATGGCTATCTGGGATGCCTCGGCATCGGCCTGCCCTTCGCGTTGGCCGCCAAAGTGGCACATCCACAAAGACAGGTTGTCTGCGTCATTGGCGATGGTTCAGTCGGACTGAATTTCGCGGAGTTCGACACCGCCGTGCGCCACAATCTGCCGGTCATGGTGGTAGTCAACAACGACATGCAATGGGGTATGTCGAAGCATGGTCAAGTGCTCGCCTGGGGCGCAGGAAATGCCATCGCTACTGAGTTGGGCGTGGTTCGCTATGATCGAGCCGCGCAGGGGTTCGGCGCCCACGCTGAGTTTGTGGAACGTGCAAGTGAAATCGCCCCCGCACTGCGCCGCGCGATCAACAGTGGACGCCCGTCCTGCGTCAACATTATGACCGACCCGGACGTGATCGAGCCGGGCACGCTCGCCATGTATAGTGCCTTCAGCAGCAAACCAGGCAAAACGGCACCATCAGAAAACAAGAGTGATGAAACGATGCTGCCCTACTACGGCAAGCGCAGGATCGATTAGGCCACTCTTGCTAGGAACAATACTCCGTTCGTCTGCCTCTAGCCGCAGCCCAATGGGCGCCGAACGTGATGTTCGGCTTCGCGGTTGATGACACAAGCCGACGGTTGGTTCGTGCAAGCGCACCAACCGTCATCCGCCGACCGCAGTGCGATGCCGGGACCGAAGCATACCCGGTCGTTGTCAGCTTCTATCCAACGGCTGGACCTCGAGAGCCCGACTGTGCGAGAGTCGCCATGTCGCGACGAGTGTGCGTCAGCAATCCTGCTATTGCAACAGGAAGGTGGCACATGATTAAGCGCTATTTAGCAGAGATGATTGGGACTTTCGTGCTGGTGTTCGGGGGTTGTGGAGCCGCGGTTTTGGCCGGCAGCAAAATCGGCTTTGCCGGCATCGCACTTGCCTTTGGGTTTTCTCTGTTAGCAATGGTCTATGCGATCGGGTCAATATCGGGATGCCATGTTAATCCTGCGGTCACAGTCGGATTGCTTCTGACCGGCAAGTTTGAGGCAAAGAACGTCCCCGGGTACATCATGGCGCAAGTCATTGGAGCCATAATCGCGGCCAGCGTGCTGTTCGTTGTAGCCCGCGGAACGGCGTCGGGCTACGATCCGGCGGTGGCCGGATTCGCCGCCAACGGCTATGGTGCTCATTCCCCCGGCGGATACGACCTGACGGCCGCGTTTGTGACTGAGGTGGTCCTGACGGCTTTCCTCGTCTTCACGGTGTTGGGTTCAACTGACATTCAGGCGCCAGTTGGTTTTGCTGGAATACCGATCGGAATAGTGCTCACGCTTATCCATTTGGTCGGAATACCCGTGACAAACACGTCGGTTAATCCAGCGCGAAGTATAGGGCCCGCGCTATTCGTTGGAGGCTGGGCTATCCGGCAACTTTGGCTGTTTATCGTGGCCCCCCTTCTTGGCGCTGGCGTCGCCGCGGCGCTCTACGGATCAATTCGTGTCTCGGAGTCGCTGATACCTGCGCGCACGGCGGAGTCCGCTTTGGCAAGTGAACGATTGGAACGAGCACGGTAGAGCGGTTCACTTATTTCTGCCACGAAGTCGCCCGCCTTCGAATTAACCAGCTGTCGTGAGCACAGCTTCTCAGCCTGCTGGTTAGTTCGTCAGCCGTTGAGGCCCTCGTAGCCTAACCGATTCCCAATTCGGCCAGAACCTCCGCCGTGTGCTCGCCTGGCTTGCCGCCTGGGCGAATCGGCCCTACCGGGGTCCGACTGAATCGCCACGGCAGACCATCGACCAAGAGTCGGCCCCAATGCGGCGTGTCAAGTTCGACGATGTGATCGTTTTCGCGCACCTGAGGGTGGTAACGGAGTTCCGCAAAGCTCATTACCGGACCATTTGGCACTTGTTCCTTGGTTAGCCGCAGCATCCACCAAGCCGCTGGTTTGGTCTTGAACTGAGGCTTGAGAATCTCTAACAGGGCGCGACGGTTTTTCACGCGAAGCGGATTGGTGGCGAACCGTTGATCGCGGATCAGCTCTGGCAGCTTCATGGCGCGGCAGAACCGTGGCCATTGTTCATCTTGTTCCACCCCTACGGCGACAAACCGCTTGTCCTGGCATTCGAAAGCTTCGTGCGGCGCGGTCGTGGCCGAGGCGCTCCCCATGGGCCGAGGTTGAACTCCAGTTGCGAAAAACTCCGCCAGCCGCGTCGTCTGAAGCGCCATTGCGGCGGTAAGCATCTCGATCTCTATTCTCTGTCCGGCGCCGGTGCGTTCGCGAGCGAAAAGCGCCTCGAGTACCGCCTGGGTGATGGTTGTGGCAGTCGTTAGGTCAATATGGGCCAGGTGACGGAACATTTCGCCGCGTCCGCCTTTTGGCCCGGTGATACTACACCACCCACAGAACGCCTGCACGGTTGGATCGACGCCGGCTTCAGCGGCCATCGGTCCCGTGCGGCCATAAGCGGAGGCGAGCACATAAATGACGCGGGGATTGACGCGAGCAACCACATCATAGCCGAGGCCAAGCCGCTCGACGGCGCCAGGACGCATGTTATTAACAAAAACATCACACTTTTCGACGATTCGAAGTGCGATCGCGCGATCGGCTTCATGCTTGAGGTCGAGTTCGATCATGCGCTTGTTGTGGTTAGCCGATATGTAGAGCACCGAATCGCCATTGATCCGCGGAGGCACGGCGTGTGACAGATGATCACCACCAGGTGCTTCAACCTTGATGACATCAGCACCCATCGCACCCAGGAGCTTGGTGGCCCAAGGGCCGACCGCGGCGACGGTGAGATCGAAAACGCGGATACCGTCGAGAGGTTTGGGCATCGGCTCAGCTCCGTCGAATTTCGATCGGTCTGAATTTGGCCAGCGTGATGTCGCTGGTCACATCTTCAAAGGTGATCTCCACCCGCAAGCCGGCGCGGATTTGATCGTTAGGAATGTCTACGAGATTAGTCAGCAGGCGGGGCCCCTCATCGAGTTCCACCTCGGCTACATTGTAGGGCAGTTCGTCATCGAAGCCCTTGAAGTAAGACTGATGAAAAACGACCCAGGAGTTGACGCGGCCGCGCCCGCTCAGTTGGACCCAGGTGAACTTGCGTGCCCAACAATCAGGGCACAGCGGCGCTGGCGGGTACCAGATTAGTCCGCATTTGTCGCATTTCTGCAAGCGGAGTTCGCGATTTTTGAGCGCATCCCAAAAAGGCTTGTTTAACGAAGAAATTGCTGGTAGGGGCTTTTGGTATTGGGTTTCAGCCATCGTCTGAATTCCTGATGCGTTTGAGCACGCTTCAGAGTCAATCCAGCAGTGGGTCATCGGTGATAGATTAGCGAATCGCCGTAGGCATTTGCCCACTGAATTATTTCAGCCTGCTGAATTTGCCGCTCACCACATTCACCACGAAGCTGCCGAACGATTTCAACCTGATGATTCCATCCCATGATGTGGCCTTCTGATAACAAGCCGCCGTTAGTGTTCATGGGTAATTCGCCGCCCAGCTCGATCCGGCCCTCTTGGGTAAAAGAGGCTGCCTCGCCCGGTTTGCAAAAACCCCATCGTTCTAAAGCAATCCAAACCAGAATCGAAAACGCGTCGTAAGTGAATAGGCCATCAACATCATGCGGTGTTATGCCCGCCATTTGATAAACAGGTTGCAGCCCAGCCTGGTAGTCGAAGCTTCGTTGCTGGGCGACCCCTAGTCCGGGATACGCCCAGATAAATTCGTCACGTCCTGCTGGCAGGCCTTGCATTCCACTGATGTACACGGGCGCTTTCCTGCAATCGCGAGCACGTTCGCTGGTGGTCACGATGACGCACGAGGCACCGTCGTTTATCAGGCAATAGTCGAGCAGATGGAGTGGCTCACAGACAAAGCGCGATCGCTGGTAGTCGTCGACGTCGAATACGTCGCGCATAATCGCTGCCGGATTTTTCGATGCATGTTTGCGGAATGCGATAGGCACAGCCGCAAGCTCACGGTTGCCGCAGCCGTACCGTTCAAAGTAACGTCGCGCGACCAAGGCCGCACCCGCTCCCGGCGAAGTCATCCCATAGACCGGGTCCTCGCCATGACCGCCACCGGCCTCGCGCGCACCCTCGCGGTCGCCGCTGCCACCCATCATCGGGCGTCGCAATCCGGAGAAGCTCACGGCTGCCAGACAGGCAACTGCGTTAGCCAGGCCGGCGTTGACCAGCATTGCTGCCCATTGAATGCAACTGGCGGTGAATCGGCCGTGCGCCCATGTCTGATTGTAGGTTCGTAACTCGAGACCCAGCACCTGAGCGAGTGTATCCGCGTCGGCGCCGATCGGTGAACCGAAGCTAACGATCAGGCCGTCGAGCTGGCGCTTCGTCAGCCCCGCATCGTCAAGTGCGTTAACGATTGCATCGCATGCGAGGTCGATTGGGCTTCGCATCAGGCGCCGGCCGAACAGCGAGTTACCGACGCCAACTATGGCTGCGCGATCTTTCAAATCGAAATTTGCCATCTGACGTGTCCGAAGGCCGGCCGGAAAAGCTCGATACTACTCAGCAGCCCGGCTTCAGCGGGGTCACCAGACCTTTCGCCGGGAGCTGTACACGTGACGCTGAGACCATACCAAGCCGCATAGTCGAAGCCACCATCGCGGTGTACACGACTCTTATCCTTGAATTATAACGGCTCCTGCGCATCCTTGCCCTGGTAGCGCTCGAGACGATTATAAAGCGTCTTCAGGCTGATGCCGAGTACTTCCGCCGCACGGGACTTGTTACCGCCAGTGTACTCGATAGTGCGCATGATGAGTTCGCGTTCGGCTTCGTCGAGTGATATCCCAAGGCGCAATTCAAAGCTGGAACTCGAGCCCGTGCTCCGCTTCATCTCGGGTGGCAAATCCGCAACCGTGATCAACGGTCCGCGGCTGACAATCAGAGCGCGCTCAATCACATTACGCAACTGCCGAACATTGCCGGGCCATCGATAAGATTTGAGTACTTCCAGGCATTCGGCGTCCACGCCGGTTATGTTCTTGCCCTCGGGCTGCTTAAGTTCCCGCAGGAAATGATCGACCAAGGCAGGAATGTCATCGGCACGCTCACATAAGGCTGGTAGCTCGATCGCGAAGACGTTGAGACGGTAGTAAAGGTCTTCACGGAAGCGGCCTTCCTTGATAGAAGCGTCGAGATTTCGATTGGTGGCAGCCATGACTCGCACATCGACCGCCACTTCGGTCGAACCGCCCAGCCGTCGGAGCTTCGATTCCTCGAGTACCCGGAGCAACTTGGCCTGCAACTCGGGTTTCATCTCGCCGATCTCGTCGAGCAGCAGGCTTCCGCCGTTTGCCAGTTCGAAGCACCCTTCGCGTCGGCGGTCAGCGCCCGTGAACGCACCGCGCTCGTGACCGAACAACTCGCTCTCCATCAAGGTTTCGGGCATAGCTGCGCAGTTGATGGCGACATAGGGACCGTTGCGGCGTGGTGAGAGCTCGTGAATGGTGCGGGCGACCAGTTCTTTGCCGGTACCGCTTTCACCGATGATAATCACCGAGGCGGAACTTGGGGCAACCTGCTCAATCAATGACATCACCCGCCGCATCGCCAGTGACTGCCCGATCATCGGACCTAATTGCCCAGCGTTGATTAGGCGACGTCGCAGACGCTGATTTTCCTCACTTACGGTTAAATGGGTGCTCAGGTTGTTTAGCAGCAGGCGTAGATGGGAGGGATCCACTGGCTTGCGCAGGTAATCGTAAGCGCCGAGCTTGATCGCCTGCACGGCGTCAGGGATCTCGCCTTCGCCCGAGATCATAATGGTGGGGATATGAAGCCCCTTTTCACGCAACTCGCTGAGAACCTGAATACCATCCTTTTGTGGGAGACGGAGATCCAACAAAAGAATGTGTGGCTGGTAGCTTTCTATTAGTTCAAGAGCACGTTTGCCGTCTTCGGCAATTTCAACTCGGAACCCCCAGGCAGCGATGAGTTCGCTCCACGCCTGGCTGGTTGCGAGATCATCTTCTGCAACCAGAATCCGTTTTTCGTTTGCCATAAATTGCGTTCAATGCCTCAATACGGCTCAGAAGGGGTTATTGCTTCGAGTTTCTATCAGGCCTAGTGAGTCCTCGGGTGCGGCCAGCGGTAGCCATCCGCTCCATGCGCGCGGCGTGGATGTCGGTTATCAAGGAAGTTCTCTGGGATGGAGCACCTCGACCATTTAGCAGCCATGGCTACTTATGGTAGCAGTAGGTTTTGGATTTGGACAAACGCTACTGAACAATGCTGTCGGTTTTTGGTCGTACGCGCTCTGCTGCAGAGGCGGTCTTCACTGCCTCGCTGCGCGGCGACGTTCATTTATAGCAGCGGGGGTCGGAGGCTCAAACGTTGATGTTCGACGATGTTCGATACGCGACCGACAAATTCTAGATGGACGCCCGCAGATGACAAAGATGCCCGATTTCCCGTTTACGGATGTTTTCAGGCAAACTGCATTGTCTAAACCCCTCGCTCAAGTGCCCTCGAGCTTGGCAACACTTCCGCCACGGGTTTGATCAGAGTGCTGATGCGCAACCAACGCTTGCTGTCGGGATTCGCCTTATGCTTTTCGCTGCTGATAGTTGCTGTGACGACGGCTTGTTCGTCCCATCGGCGAACAGCAACTGCGCAGTACCTTTATGCGACTATCCCTGAAACCGGACTCATTGTTGTTTATGCGTTGTCCAGCTCTGGCAATTCAGAACCAGTCGCCACCATCAAGGAACATCCGCCTGACAAACCAATCGACGTCTCGGTGGACGGGGCCGGCGAAGTCTTCGTGGCCAACGAAAACGGCAATGTTCGCGCGTACGGCGGGCCAAACTTTCATTACGAACTTATACACACTATCGAAGGTCCGCACACAGGGATCGAACACCCTACCGCGATCGTGACCAATGTCGACGGTACCTTCTATATAGCCGACGCGGGCGGGCCCAACGACAAGCCTCACGTTGAGTGGTTTCCTGCCGGCCAGAACGGCAATGTCTTTCCAAATCGGGTCATCAGTGGTCCCCATACCGGCATTACTACGCCCCGCGGCCTGGCACTTGATGGCTCAGGACGTCTATTCGTGACGGATCAGGCGACCAACCGACTCTTAGTGTTTGGCCCCGACGACACAGGCGACGCCTCGCCGCTCCTCGTATTAAACGGGCTGCGTTCGCCGGAGCGCGTGTTCGTGGATCAGGACCTGAATATCTTTGTTTCGAACAGAGGCGATGACAGTATTTCGACGTTTTTTATGACCGGGCCACAAAGTTGGAGTCCCAACGCGACAATTAGAGACGTGCGCATGCGTCAGCCTACAGGTGTAGCCGCGGATCAGAGCGGACGCCTTGCGGTGGCAGCAACAGGCGGAATTTTCTTCTTTTCTCCAGCCTCAGGCGGTGAGTTCGCTCCCAGCGGTGAGTTGCGGGGACGGTTTCCGATGAATCCATCAGGAATTTTTATTCACTAAACGTCAGCATTTCCAGTTGGCAGCATTCCAGGGAGGTTTGAAGTTAGCCACGCGTGGTGTTGCGCCTCGTGTGTCGAAGGGAGATACGCCAATGCGACAAGCAAAGCCAGTGCGCTCCGCGCTATTTGTTCCGGGGAACCGTGAAGATCGGATGCAAAAAGCCCCCCGTTTTGGGGCGGACGCCCTCATTCTTGACCTCGAAGACGCAGTTGCGGTTCCCGACAAGCCTCGCGCACGGATTTTGGTCCGCAAAATGGTCGAGCAGCTGGGCAGGGCCGGTCAGACCGTGTTCGTGAGGGTTAATGATTTCGGAACTGGCATGACCTGGGCCGATCTCGATGCAATCGTCTGTCCGGAACTGTACTGCGTGATGTTGCCGAAAGTGACGGGGCCCGAAGATGTGCGCAAGACTGACGTTATCTTGGAATTCCTGGAACGCAAGAATGGAATGGAGCCGGGCTCAGTGCTGATCGATCCGGTGCTCGAGACGGCGCAAGGAATGCGCCAGGCCTATGAAGTGGCGACCGCGTCCGAGAGAGTTGCACATTTGGGTGGCCTCACTGGCAAGGATGGCGACATCGCACGCGCCATCGGTTTCAGGTGGACCACCGAAGGTCATGAGGCTTTTTACTATATCTCCAAGGTTCTACTGGACGCTCGCGCGGCTGGAGTGCCGTATCCGATCGGCGGACGCGGCTGGTGGGACATTCAAGACCTGGCAGGATTGCGGGTTGAGGCCGAGCGTACCAGGAATTTCGGCTATACCGGCATGCTGCTCATTCATCCTTCTCATGTTCCGATCGTCAACGAGGTATTCACCCCCACGCCAGAGGAGATTGCGCATTGGAAAGAGCTTATCGCGGCAGTTGAGCAATGCGAGCGCGAGGGGAGGTCGGTCGTCACCTTCAATGGCATGATGGTTGATACAGCGCATGTGAAGGTGGCGCGGGATATGCTTCGCTGGGCCGCTGCGCTCGGTGTCGTCTGAGCGCGTGTTCGATTAACCCTTCGAGTCTCTCTCGGGGGTTTATAGACGGTAAACGTATTGCGTAAGACACGAGTAAGGAGGACCGCTGTTTGTGCATCTTTTTACTTCTCTCTTGAAGGCCCGAAGGCGATGAACAACCTCGCGGTGTGGCGTGGAAGACCCTATCCGCTCGGCGCGACCTGGGACGGCGAGGGGGTAAACTTTGCGCTCTTTTCCGAGCATGCCGACAAGGTTGAATTGTGCCTGTTTGATCAGGGCGGGCGTCACGAAGTCGCCCGTGTCCCGGTCCGATGGCAAACCGACCAGATCTGGCATTGCTACCTGCCGGAGGCACGCCCCGGGCAGCTGTATGGCTACCGGGTACATGGTCCTTATGACCCACGTAATGGACTGCGCTTCAACCCGGCCAAGCTTCTGCTCGATCCGTACGCCAAGCAGCTCGTGGGGCAGTTGACGTGGAGCGATGCCCTGTTCGGTTATCGGATTGGTTCCGCACGCGAGGATCTCACCATCGACCGGCGGGACAGCGCGCCGGGCATGCCCAAGTGTCGCGTGATCGATACCGCATTCTCATGGGGTGACGACCGGCCGCCCCGAACTCCCTGGCATGATACCGTGATTTATGAAGTTCATGTCAAAGGGTTCACCCATCTGCATCCGCAAGTTCCACCACGCTTGCGCGGCACTTATGCCGGACTGGCCAGTTATCCAGTGATCGAGCATCTCCAGCGTCTGGGAGTGACCGCGATAGAACTTATGCCGGTGCATGCCTTCGTTGATGACCGGGCCCTGATCGAGAAAGGGCTGCGCAATTACTGGGGGTACAATTCGATCGGCTTCTTCGCGCCCGAAATGCGCTACTCGGAAAGCGGGACCGTGGGTGAATTCAAATCGATGGTCAAACGCTTTCACTCGGCCGGCATCGAGGTAATTCTGGACGTCGTCTACAATCACACCGCGGAAGGCAACCACCTGGGCCCCACACTCAGTTTCCGTGGTATCGACAATACTGCCTATTACCGGTTGGCCCCCGACAACCCGCGTTACTACATGGATTTTACCGGGTGCGGCAACACTTTGAACATGGTTAATCCCCGAGTGTTGCAGCTGATCATGGATAGCCTGCGATACTGGGCTCTGGAAATGCACGTAGATGGCTTCCGATTTGACCTGGCTGCCGCGCTGGCGCGGGAGCTTTATGACGTTAATCGGCTAAGTGCCTTCTTTGAGGTGGTTAATCAGGATCCCGTGCTGTCACGCGTCAAGCTCATTGCCGAACCTTGGGACGTTGGTGCGGGGGGATATCAGGTCGGAAACTTTCCACCCGGATGGACTGAATGGAACGGTAAGTACCGAGATTCAGTACGAGCCTATTGGAAAGGGGATGGCGGTTTAATTGGTGAACTCGGCTATCGCCTCACCGGCTCAAGCGACCTTTATGAGAAGAGCGGCAGAAGGCCGTACGCGAGTATCAATTTCATAACCTGCCACGACGGCTTCACCCTCTACGATCTGGTCAGTTACAACGATAAACATAACGAGGCCAATCTCGAAAATAATCGAGACGGCGAGTCAAATAATCGAAGCTGGAACTGCGGCGCTGAGGGACCCACCGATGATTCCGCCATCCTGCAGTTGCGTGCACGGCAGATGCGCAATCTTCTCGCCACTCTGCTCCTTTCACAAGGGGTTCCGATGCTTTATGCCGGAGATGAGTTCGCCCGCACGCAAAAGGGCAACAATAATGCCTATTGTCAGGACAATGAGTTAAGCTGGATTGACTGGCAGTTGCAGAAACAGAATTCGGGCCTGATTGACTATGTCAGACGTGTTATTGCAATTCGCCGAAGCCATCCAAGTTTCCGACGCCGTAGCTTCTTTCAAGGCCGGCCCATTAAAGGTGCCGAAGTTAAAGACGTGACGTGGCTGACTCCTGGCGGCCACGAGATGACCGATGACGAATGGAACAGCTCGTTTGCGCGTTGTCTGGGCATGTACCTGGCGGGCGACGCGCTGGGTGAAGATGACGACCGGGGAGAACCGTTGGTGGATGATGATTTCATCCTATTGCTCAATGCACACCATGAGC
This sequence comes from Pseudomonadota bacterium, assembly GCA_021323945.1. Classification (GTDB taxonomy): domain Bacteria; phylum Desulfobacterota; class Binatia; order Binatales; family Binataceae; genus JAMXLL01. The sequence continues at coordinate 466,907 of JAJPKA010000018.1, forward strand.
CGATCGAGTTTGTGATTCCGGAACTGCCGCCCGCGGGTGCCTGGCAGGTTGTGATCGACACGTCAAGCGATGATGCCGGTTCGATGGACCAAAGAACCTTTTGTGGCGGCACTAAATTCCCCCTGCAAGGGCGCTCGCTGGCCTTACTGACGCGTCCCAGGACCAGCGCACGAACGTCGGATTCGGCGATAGCGAAGGCGCCGATTGCGAGCGCTGAGGTGCGGCAGAGTCCAGGACCGTGAGCAGGAACGTTTCGACCAACTGGTTTTGAGAAAACTGGGTCTGCTAAAATTGAAGCCAGGCCTTAGCGCGGCTGCTGGTCTTCGCTCGAGCGCCGCTGGGGCCGTTACCCCCTCATTGGCGGCTGTCGAAAAGCAGTACGATTGGCTGGTGCAGGTAAGGCGCAGACGTCTTGGCGAGCCTAACAGATTTGCCATTCCTCCGGTTCGGCAAATGCGGCTTCGCAGTACCCGAGGCAATCAATACGTCCCGAATCTAGGCTATGGACGACCGACTTTTGTCTCGCGTCACTGAAATCCCGCTGGTCTCACACGCCTCACCAAAGAGGCTCGCGCGACATGTGATTGAGGGCGTTGCGCCCATGGTGGATTGTGGGCGTTTTCCCGCAAAACGCATTGTTGGTGACGATTGCGTGGTTGAAGCGGATATTTTTCGTGACGGGCATGACGTCATCCGCGCCGCGATAAAGTGGCGGCGCAAAAATGACACCGTCTTCGATGAAGCGCCGATGGTCCCGGTGGGCAATGACCGCTGGCGTGGCCGTTTCCCTCTCCGCGAGAATACGCGCTATGTCTTCACCATTCAGGCATGGACAGACCTCTACGCGTCGTGGGTGCAGGACTTCGTCAAGAAAGCAGGTGCCGGGCGCGACGTTGCTTCCGACTTGCTCGAAGGAATCCGGTTGTTACAGCAGCTCAGAGCGCGCACCGAGGACTCCGAGCTTGAAGTTATCGATCAAGCTCTGGCCAAAGCTCACGAGTGTCTTTCGGTAAGACCGGCCGATGCCGCCGATTTGCTCAGCTCACCGGAAATCGTTGCCATAGCGGCGCGGTACGGCGAGCGCTTCGACGCCAATACTTTTGAGCCTCTGCTCGAGGTTGTGGCTGATCGCCCGCGCGCTCGCTTCGGTGCGTGGTACGAGATGTTTCCGCGCTCGTTTGGGAAACCTGGTGAGCACGGGACGCTGCGCAGCGCCGAGCGTCACCTCCCTTATATCCGCGACCTGGGGTTTGACGTGGTCTACCTGACGCCGATTCATCCCATAGGAAGTACCAATCGCAAGGGTCCCAATAATCGGCTCGCCGCCGACGGCTCATCGCCGGGCAGTCCCTGGGCCATCGGAAGTCCGGCGGGTGGTCACAAAGCTGTCGAGCCAGCGCTTGGCACACTTGCTGATTTCGACCATTTCGTAACGACGGCCAATCGTCTTGGACTCGAAGTGGCACTTGACTTTGCAATCCAGGCCTCTCCGGACCATCCATGGGTGGTCGAGCATCCCGAATGGTTCCGGCATCGTCCGGACGGTTCGATCAAGTACGCGGAGAACCCACCGAAGGAGTACCAGGATATCTATCCGATCAATTTCGATACGGAGCAGCAGTTCGAGTTGATGGAAGAGCTGCGCGAAACCGTGTTGTTCTGGGTCGGGCATGGGGTGAGGATCTTCCGCGTCGACAACCCACACACCAAGCCAGTGCGCTTCTGGCAATGGTTAATTGGCGCAGTGCAGGAACGCCACCCCGACGTGATCTTCCTATCAGAGGCATTTACACGCCCGAAGATGATGAAAGCGCTGGCCAAAGTTGGGTTCTCACAGTCGTATACCTATTTCACCTGGAGAAATAGCAAGTCCGAACTGACCGAGTATATGACGGAGTTGACCGAGACCGAGATGAAGGAATATTTCCGGCCTAATTTCTTCGTCAATACTCCAGACATCCTCACCGACATTCTCCAAAGAGGAGGGAGAGCGGCATTTAAGATGAGACTGGTTCTGGCCGCAACGCTGTCGCCCGCCTATGGAATTTATAGCGGTTACGAACTTTGCGAAAACGCGGCAGTGGCTGGAACCGAGGAATATCAAGACTCGGAAAAGTATCAGCTGAAGTGGCGCGATTGGGATGGGCCGGGAAATATCAAGGAATTCGTCGCGCTGCTGAACCGGATCCGCAACCACAACCCGGCACTCCACCGATTGGACAATTTGCAGTTCCTGCCGGCCGATAACGACCAGATCCTGTTCTATGCCAAGAGCACGCCGGACCTCAGTAATGTCCTGCTAATTGCGGTTAATCTCGATCCCTGGCAGTGGCACGAGTGTACCGTGACGGTACCGCCCTGGGTAGTGGGAACTACCGCCGGCCAATCCTATCGCGTGGTCGATCAACTGACGGGATCGGTATACACCTGGGCGGAGCGCAACTACGTCAGGCTGGAACCGCAGGGCCAAGTCGCACACATAATGAGAGTCGAAAGGGGCAGATGAAACGGCGCCACCATAACCGGGAACATTCACTTTGGTACAAGGACGCGATCTTTTATGAGGTTCGTGTCCGCTCGTTCTACGACGCCTCCGGCGACGGCATCGGCGATTTTGCCGGCTTGACGCAGAAACTCGACTACTTGCGCGACCTCGGTGTCACCGCGCTCTGGTTGCTGCCTTTCTATCCCTCACCTCTACGCGATGATGGCTACGACATTTCCGATTATATGGACGTCCATCCTGACTGCGGTACACTTCACGAATTCAAGACGTTCCTGCGCGAGGCCCACCGTCGAGACCTGCGTGTAATCACCGAGCTGGTAATTAACCATACTTCGGATCAGCATCCGTGGTTTCAGCGTGCGCGGCGTGCACCCAAAGGGGATCCGGCACGTGATTTCTATGTGTGGAGTGATTCGGCCGAGCGGTATGCCGACGCACGCATCATCTTTCAGGACTTTGAACCTTCCAACTGGACGTGGGACCCGCGGGCCAAGGCCTACTATTGGCATCGTTTCTACTCCCATCAGCCGGACTTGAATTTCGACAACCCCGAGGTGCGCAGAGAGGTGCTGCGGATTCTCGATTTCTGGCTCGAAATGGGCGTGGACGGGCTGCGGCTCGACGCAGTCCCATATCTCTATGAACGGGAAGGCACGAACTGCGAGAATCTGCCCGAAACTCACGCTTTTCTGCGGGAGTTGCGGGCACATGTCGATCGGGAATTCGATGATCGCATGCTACTGGCCGAGGCCAACCAATGGCCCGAAGACGCGGTGGCTTACTTCGGCGAAGGCCGCGAATGCCACATGGCCTTTCATTTTCCGCTAATGCCCAGAATTTTCATGGCGGTGCGGATGGAAGACCGCTTTCCGATCACCGATATTTGGGCGCAGACCCCGCCGATCGACGAAAGCTCGCAATGGGCGCTGTTCCTGCGCAATCATGACGAGCTGACCCTCGAGATGGTTACCGACGAGGAGCGCGATTACATGTATCGCGCCTATGCGCAGGAATCACGCATGAGACTCAATCTCGGCATCCGCCGACGCCTGGCGCCGCTGCTCGGCAACAATCGGCGTGCGATTGAGTTGGTCCACGGGTTGCTCTTCGCGCTGCCTGGAACACCGGTGCTCTACTACGGCGACGAGATCGGGATGGGCGATAACGTTTATTTAGGTGACCGTGATGGCGTGCGCACCCCGATGCAATGGAGCGGTGACCGCAATGCGGGCTTCTCCACTGCTGACTCGCAGCGCCTGATTCTGCCTGTGATCATTGACCACGAGTATCATTACCAAACCGTCAATGTTGAGGCTCAGGAGCGCAATCGGCATTCGCTGCTGTGGTGGATTCGGCGTTTAATCGCGATGCGCAAGCAGTTTAAGGCATTCGGCCGGGGAACGATTGAATTCCTTTCACCGGAAAATCCGCGGGTGCTGGCTTTCATTCGGAGCTATGGCCGGGAACAGGTGCTAGTCGTCGCCAATCTATCGCGGTTCGTTCAGTACGTCGAGCTTGACTTGTCGCGCTTCAAGGGATGCGTGCCCATCGAGCTCTTCGGACGAACGCAGTTCCCAAGAATCGGTGAACTGCCTTATCTGCTGACGCTCGGCCCGCACATGTTCGACTGGTTCTCAATCGAGCGGCGCGAGGATTCGGTCCATGAGGTTCGATCGCATCATGTCCCACGGCTGGAGGTCACTGAGACCTGGGATCATCTGATGCGAAGCGAAGATCGCGAGCGTCTCGAGGCGGTGTTGCCGGATTACTTGCCGCATTGCCGCTGGTTCCGTAGTAAGGCCCGACAGGTCAAGGCCGCCCGGATTAATGAAGTTCTACCGGTCGCCGACGAAGGCTCGCTCGCCTACTTGAGCCTGGTGGACGTCGAGTACGGCGATAGCGAGCCGGAGACATATGTATTGCCATTGGCTGCAATTGACAGTAACGACGCCCACCATCACACTACCGCCAACCATTCTGCCCTGGCCCGTCTCAAGTTTACCGGGCGTAACAACCATTCGGGCAATCACGCGGCCCATAGCGAGCAGCTGGTGTTTGACGCGACCGGCGACAAGCACTTCGAGGCCGCGATGTTGGATGTTATCGAGCATCGACGTCGATTGCGGGGTATGCACGGGGAGGCGGTTGGCACCACTTCGAGTGCGTACCATGCGATCAAAGCCGCCACGGAAACGGGTGAACCCCATTTGTTAAAGGCTGAACAGACGAACTCCTCCATCGCCTTTGGCCAGCAGTTTATTTTCAAACTCTTTCGCCGGATTGAACCGGGTGTCAGCCCCGATCTTGAGATCAGCCGCTTCCTAACCGAGCGCGCGGGCTTCCCGCATTCTCCTACGCTAGTTGGCTGGCTGGAGTATCGCGTCGGACGAGCGGAGCCGCTCACTATGGGAATCATGCACCGTTTTGTGCACAACCACGGTGACGCCTGGGAGTATACTCGCAGTGAGCTGAACCGTTACTTCGAGCGCGCCGCAACGCGAACTCAAGTCGTGACGCCTCCTGCCAAACCGCTGGTCGAGCTTCTCGCCGAAGAATCGCCGGACCGGGCTGCGGCCGACATGATCGGTGCATATCTGGATGCCGCGCGGCTCCTAGGTATCCGGACCGCCGAATTGCATCTAGCCCTCTCCTCCGAGCAGGAGGATCCGGCCTTCGCGCCCGAGCCTTTTCTGCCCCAGGTGCGATCAACTTACCAGTCCATGAGAAACCTCGCCGGCCGAACGTTTCGCCTGATACGCGACAAGCTCGGGAGTTTGCCAGACGAAACCCGCCAGCGGGTGGTCCGTTTGGTTGAGCTCCAGGACCGGGTCGCCGCCTGCTATGAGTCGATGCTGAAGCGCCGGTCGACCGTCGTGCGCATTCGCACTCACGGCGATCTCCATCTTGGCCAGGTACTTTATACCGGCAAGGACTTTGTGATTATCGATTTCGAAGGCGAGCCAGCGCGGCCCTTAACTGAGCGCCGGCGCAAACGACCGGGGCTTCGCGACGTCGCCGGGATGCTCCGGTCCTTTCATTATGCAGCCTTCGGCACCCTACTCGAAGAAACGCGCGCCGGCCAATTGGGGGGACGTGATTTTGCGTCGATGGAGTCGTGGGCGCGGCTTTGGCAGGCATGGACCTCGTGGGCATTTCTCAAGGCCTACCTCGACACCGCGGCCAATTCGCCCCTGCTACCCAAGGATCGAGACGAGCTTAAGGCGTTACTCGATGCTTTCGTCCTGGATAAAGCTGTCTACGAACTGGGTTACGAACTGAACAACCGGCCTGAGTGGGTTACAATCCCGGTACATGGGATTGAGCAAATCCTGCAAAGCTGTGCGCGATAGGAGTCGGTTCACTGCGCCGTCTGTCCGACTTGAACGCGGATATTCAATTGGTCATGCTTGCCCGGCTGCGTGTGTGACCAGGTTGTGACCTTATTCGTCGTAGCCACGCGGCGACAAAGACCGGCCAGCTAGGCCTTCAGACAATTGCGGCAGCGCCGCGGCGCTGATGTAAAGGAAATCAATCCAGGGTTACCTGGCCTGTCCGGGACAAGAAATGATCTATCTTCGAGCATCCTATCGAGTTCAACTCTTTGCCGGGTTTGGTTTTGATCATGCCGCCCAGCTGGCGAGCTACCTGAGCGAACTCGGCATTAGTCATCTTTACTGCTCCCCCTATTTGCAAGCCGCACCGGGAAGCCATCACGGCTACGATGTGATGGATCCGCGGCATGTGAATGTCGAGCTCGGGGGTGCCGAAGCACATGCCCGCATGTGTGCTGCGCTCCGTGACGAAGGGATGGGGCAAATCCTCGATATCGTGCCAAATCATATGGCGATCAGCGGGCCAGGGAATCCTTGGTGGTGGGACGTGCTGGAAAACGGTCCGTCCAGCACCTATGCGAGCTATTTTGACGTCGATTGGGAGCCTCCCGAGGCGCGACTTCGCAACACGGTTCTGCTGCCAGTGCTTGGTGCGCAATATGGGCGGGTCTTGGACTCCGGCCATATTCAGCTCGCGCGTGAAGGCAGTACGTTCATCATTCGTTATCATGAGCACAAATTCCCGGTAGCTCCCCGCTCATTGTCTGCGATATTTGAAATCGCGGTAAGCCGGTGCGGCTCGGACGAACTCGCCTTTATTGCTGACGCACTGTCACAATTGCCGCTTTCAACTGCAGTCGACTACAACAGCGTACGTCGCCGTCATCGTGACAAGGCTGTGATCGGAAGGCTCATAGCTCGACTGCTGAACGAAGATCCGGTCTGCGCCACAGCCGTCGACGAGGCGATTCAGCAGATCAATCAGGATCGCTCAGCACTGCATAGTTTGCTCGAACGCCAGAACTACAGACTGGCCTATTGGAAAGCCGCTGGCCGCGACCTCGGCTACCGACGTTTCTTTGACATCAATTCCTTGATCAGCCTGCGGATGGAAGACCCGCGGGTCTTCGCCGACACTCATGAGTTAGTGCTGAGCTGGCTGAGAGCCGCTCAGCTTGACGGACTTCGCATTGACCATATCGATGGCCTGCGTGACCCGCAGGAATATCTCGAACGACTGCGCGATGCATCGCCGGAATCCTGGCTGGTAGTTGAAAAAATTCTGCAGCGTGATGAGAAGTTACCCGATTCATGGCCAATTGATGGCACGACCGGCTACGATTTTTTGAACCAGGTGTTGGGTCTTTTTATCGACAGTCGCGCCGAGCAACCCCTCACTGAGCTTTACCGCGACTTCAGTGGTGAAGCCACTGACTTCGAGTCAGTTGTGCGGGATAAGAAAGACTTGATCATGCGCGAAGTTCTGGGCAGCGATCTGAATCGGCTCACCGGAATGTTCGTCGATATTTGCGAACGGCAGCCACGATACCGGGACTTTACTCGTCATGAGCTTCACGAGGCGCTAAAGGCGGTAACCATTCGGTTACCGGTTTATCGCACCTATTTTCGCCGGGTCGAGGAGAAAGCCAGTGCCGAGTCGGAGCGCTACGTCACCGAGGCTATGGAACTGGCAAAGCGGGACCGGCCTGACCTTGACCCGGAACTGATGGATTTCCTGCGAGAGATCCTGACGTTGCGCAACAGCGGCGAGCTCGAGACCGAACTTGCCCTTCGTTTCCAACAGTTTTCTGGCCCGGTGATGGCCAAGGCGGTGGAGGATACCGCATTTTACTGCTTCAACCGTTTTATTTGCCTCAACGAGGTCGGTGGTGACCCGGGACAGTTTGGCATTAGTGTCGAGCAGTTTTATCGCGCCTGTGCCGAGCGCCAGCAAAGATGGCCACGAGCGATGTTGGCTACCTCGACCCATGACACCAAACGGAGTGAGGATGTGCGGGCCCGCCTGGCCCTTCTGTCCGAAATACCTCATCAATGGAGCAGGGCGGTACGCAGTTGGGCACGGCTCAACGAGCCCCACTGGAACGGCGCTGCCCCTGACCGCAATCTCGAGTATGCTTTATACCAGACGCTGGTCGGTGCTTGGCCAATCGAGCGCGAACGCGTGGTCCGCTACGTCGAGAAAGCGATCCGCGAAGCCAAGCAACACACCTCGTGGACCACTCCCAATGCGCAGTACGAATCCGTGATACTTGAGTTTGTCAACAGGATCCTCGAGGATTCCGAGTTCATCGCAGAGCTTGAACATTTCGTTGCGCCTTTGATCGCGCCCAGTCGGGTCAATTCGCTGGCGCAGGTCTTGCTGAAGTTGACTGCGCCGGGTGTACCTGACATCTACCAGGGCAGCGAGCTATGGTATTTTGCGCTGGTCGATCCGGACAACCGCCAGCCGGTGGATTACGAGCGGCGTCGTGCCTTGTTGAGCGAACTGCGAAATTGTTCATGCCAGCAGATTCTGCGCCGCGCCGACGAAGGAATGCCCAAGTTGTGGTTAATTCATCAAGCACTTGCTGTCCGCCGGCGCTGGCCACAGGCGTTCGGTCCAGAAGGCATCTTTACGCCGTTAGCCGCGCGTGGCGAGCGTCGCCAACATGCCGTTGCCTTCTGCCGAGGCGAAAGCGTAATCACATTAGTGCCGCGACTCGTAATCACACTCAACAATGACTGGCAAAACACCACTCTCGTGATCCCATCGGGTCACTGGCGCAACGCGTTTACGGGTGAACGATGGCGGGGGGGCGAAATCGCCATCGCAGACCTGCTCTCGAATTTTCCCGTATGTCTGCTAACCGCCGAATAGGTGGTGTACACTCAGAGTAGAATGAGAAAGCTGCGAGTATGGGCTCCGAACGCCAAGCAGGTAGCAATCGAAATTGCCAATCGGCGGATTGCAATGCAAAGCGAGGGCGACAATGGATGGTGGTGGATCGAGACTGAGCTCGCCACGCCGGGGGTCGACTACGCATTCGTCTTGAATGAGGGACGTCCTTTGCCTGATCCCCGCTCGGCCTGGCAACCGTATGGGGTCCACGGCGTTTCGCGGCTCATCGAGCACGACTCGTTCCCCTGGAGTGACAAGGGTTGGAGTGCCCCACCGCTTTCTTCAGCAATTATCTACGAACTCCATGTAGGCACCTTTACTGCCGAAGGCACTTTCGAAGCTGCAATTGAGCGGTTACCGCACCTCGTTGAACTCGGAGTAACACATGTCGAATTGATGCCTGTCGCCGAATTTTCAGGCGATCGAGGATGGGGTTACGACGGGGTTGATCTGTACGCGCCTCATCACTCCTACGGCGGAGCCGAGGGGCTGAAACGGTTGGTTGATGCGTGTCACCAGCGCGGGCTCGCAGTCATACTTGATGTGGTCTACAACCATTTCGGACCCGCAGGCAATTACTTGGCAGATTTCGGGCCATACCAGACCAATCACTACCGGACCCCATGGGGAGATGCCGTCAACTTCGACGGCCCTGACAGTTGCGAGGTCAGGCGATTCCTGTGTGACAACGCGCTTATGTGGCTGCGTGACTATCATATTGATGGTCTTCGCTTGGACGCCATCCACGCAATTGTCGACATGTCGGCCATCCACTTTCTTGAACAACTGGCACAGGAGGTAACGCGCCTCGAGGCGAGCGTGGGCAGGCGTTTGGTACTGATCGCTGAGAGTAATCTGAACGACCCTCGTGTCGTCCGCTCAGTTGACGCCGGGGGCTTCGGCCTCGACGCCCAATGGAATGACGATTTCCACCATGCTCTCCATTGCATTCTGACCGGCGAGCGAGTCGGCTATTACGCTGACTTCGGCAGCGTAGCGCAGCTGGCCAAAGCCCTCCGAAACGCCTATGTGTACGACGGATGTTATTCGCAATTTCGCCGACGATGTCATGGGCGCCCGCCATCGGGGCTCTCGGGTCATCGGTTTATCGGTTATGCACAGACTCACGATCAGATCGGGAACCGGGCAAAGGGTGAACGGACGTCCATGCTGATGAACCTTGGTTCCCTGAAGATTGCAGCGGCGCTGGTGATGGCAGCGCCATTCGTGCCGATGTTGTTTCAGGGAGAGGAGTGGGGCGCATCAACCCCGTTCATGTATTTCAGCGGGCATCCGGACCAGGAATTGGGCCGCGCCGTGAGTGAGGGCCGCCGGAAGGAATTCGCCTCATTCGGCTGGCCTGCTGAGGAAGTACCCGATCCGCAGGCGATTGAGACTTTTGTTCGCTCAAAGCTCGACTGGACCGAGCTCTCGCGACAACCGCACGCTGAGTTGTTGCAATGGCATCGCGCACTGATAAGGTTGCGCAAAGCAAACGTCGAACTGACGGATGGTCGCCTAGATCGGGTAGAGGTGCGGTGGGATGAGCGCGCAAGGTGGCTCAGCATGAAGCGGGGAACGATTGTGCTATTTGCAAACCTAGCGGTTGAGCAACAGACTATACCGCTGGCTACAGCCAGGGATTACGACACTCTGCTGACTTCGCATTCCGAGACTCGCATAGCAACCGAGGGGCTACAGATGCCCGGTCAATCGGTCCTTATCGCTCGTGTGCGGTGAATTCAAATCCGCCGCGCGCCGGCCGGACCACCCAGTGTGCAGTCGCGCTTAGAGTTTCTCAAAAAGACGCTTATTCATCATACGCGCGAGAAAAGCTCTGATGTCGAGAGCGGTGAGGCGTTCATGAGGCTTGGATTCCGCGCGATCCTCACTATCATAAAAGTGGTTAAGGCACGGGAGGCTGTTAGCCGTCTTTTGCTATCGGCCGCTGCCACTGTAAAGGGGTAATCAAGCAATAATTCTACTGTCAAAAGCTGGTTAAGGCTCCGTGCTCCCTTCAGCGTCTTTGCTGCCCGAGAATGCTTGTTTCTCTTCATCCGGCCGGATCAGATAGCAATTGATGGATTAGTGGCTACCTCGAGTCGCTGTACTGAGTAATAACGTAGTATATCAGTCGCGAAGTCTGTTAATATTATTGTAAGTAACGCGTTTAGAGCCTTCGAATGCATGCCAGGCGAAAGCGCTTTCTGCAATGAGTACGGAGAAACACTGCCGGCTCAAGAGGCCAGTGCGAGATCGAGCTGGCCGAACTCACTTTGGTGAAACGGCGCTGATCCTGCGCGAGGTCCATAACTTGGGCCGTTTGATGTATTTGGTTCGTTTCGACGACGGAAATACGACCTTCGTGTTCCCTGAGGAAATCGAACTTATTTCGGAACCGGACGGCGACGGCCGACACGGCTTATGAGGACTCCAGACGTCCACATACTGTCCGCAGAGTCGACCAGACGCTATGCGCAAGCTCCCACTTGATCCCCGCTCTAGAGTTTCATGCAGGAAGTACAAGCTACATGCTCGAACAGTTATCCGGTCTTTAGTATGAGCGACAGTTGGCCTGCAGCCGGTTTGGGCGGAGGCTCCAAAAGCGAGCGCGCGTTCCGCATCGCGGTGTAGCAGTTGGCCGACGGCATTGTCCCTAGGAGAGGTCAAATAAGGGCGTTGGGCGCACACTTTTTATTTTACGCAACTGTGCACAAAGCTCCCGCCTCGTATGACCTCAGCCGCGCGCCCTTCGCTGGTCTTAGAGACGCTCCCGTCCCTTTGAGCTCCATCCTTTCGGATCAGTATCATGTCTCGGACGTGGTAAAAGCGATCATGCTCGGCAGCACCAGGGGGAGCAGGGTTCAGCGCGAGCCAAGCTGCCCCTGCGTGACCTTGTATGCCAACGGACAGGCAAAGTTACGAAGCCAATGAGCGCTCCCGAATCGGTGGGACGCGTGGCGATACATGTCCGCTCGGCGTTGCCTGGGCGACCAGCCGTTGTGAGCCTGGTCGATGGCGACCGCAGGAGTGAAAAGCACACTCAGGGTTTGCGCTGAACGCACGGACCGCAGTAAGGTTCGGGCAAAGACCAGGCGGTTCGAACGCGGAGGGATTATGAGCGTTGAAGCGAATAAAAAGATCGTTGCCAAATTCTTCGAAGACCTGAGCAGCGGCAACGCGGCGGCGGTTCTGGACGCGTTGTCAGATTCCGCAACCTGGTGGGTAGCCGGCAACTTCCCGTTGTCGGGGACCAAGACGAAAGCGCAATTTGCCGAACTGATCGGCTCGCTCGGCAAGAATATCGAGGGAGGCCTGCGGGTGACACCGATCGGAGTGACCGCGGAAGGTGACCGGGTAGCCGTTGAAGCGGAATCTTACGCAAAAATGAAAAATGGCAAAACCTATCAGAACAAATATCATTTTCTCCTGATCGTGCGCGATGGCAAGATTCAGCAGGTGAAGGAATACCTGGACACGATGCATGCCAACGAGGTGCTGTGTAGCTGAAAGCGTTCGCGCGGCGGAGGTTGCGTGAGCCGCTGCCCGCGCAGGTGATCGTGGTTGCACGTGCCACTGGAGCCGCAAGCGTCATCGAGCCAATGGCCTTGCAGCCCTTGGTCGGTCGGCCTGTGATAAGAGCGCGGCAAACTTAACATCGATGATTTGAGTGCAGTAGTTTCATTGCGATCGGAACCGGGATAGGGCAGCGATGGGAGCATTGACGGACAAGTATTGCATCGTCGGCGTAGGCGAAACCCCACATATGAGGCCCTCGAACCGTACGACTCTTTCGATGGCGTGCGAGGCCGTGAGCAAGGCGCTTGCGGATGCTGGGCTAAAGCCTTCCGATGTTGACGGCATGACCAGTTATCAGGCGGGAGATTCTACTACTTCGGCGGCGGTCGCGACCTCACTCGGCATGCGCCTCAATTACTCACTCGATATCCTCGGCGGTGGTTCGAGCACCGAGGCGCTGGTGGCACATGCAATCGGTCTGATCGAGGCTGGGTATGCCAAAACGATCGTCTGTTTCCGCTCGATGAATGGCCGCTCAGGCCGACGGATGGGCGGACAGGTCCCGGGTGGACCTATTCCTATCGCCAACGCGGAAGGCGACAACCAGTTCAACATGAGCTGGGGCTGGACTACACCGGCTCAACGCTTTGGCATGAGCGCGATGCGCTATCTGCGCGACACCGGGTGCACTACCGACGCTTTCGGCGAAATTGCGATTGCGCACCGCTTACATGCGAGCCTGAATCCGAAGGCGATCCATCGCACGCCGATTACCATGGAAGATCACCACCGGTCGCGATGGGTGGTGAAGCCCTTCAGGCTTTTGGACTGTTGCCAGGAGACCGACGTTGCGGCCGCAATCGTCATAACCTCGCGCGAGCAGGCGTATGACCTGAGGCAGCCCCCGGTCTTCATCATGGGTGGTTATGCACGCACGATGACCGATAATCCGCAGTGGAATTATTCCCGGAGGGAGATTCACTACGTAGCGGGCAACTATGGGTGGAAACGGGCATTTGGAATGGCTGGAATCAGCCACAGCGATGTAGATTTCATCTCCTGTTACGACGCGTTTACCTTTACCACGCTAATTCAGCTGGAAGCCAATGGCTTTTGCGGCCGCGGCGAAGCAGGGGAGTTCGTTAAGGGTGGCCGATTGCAGATCGACCACGAGCTGCCGAGCAATCTCTCGGGCGGCCATCTGTCGGAGGGATACACGCACGGCATTCAGATGGTCATTGAAAACGTCCGACAGCTTCGCCATCGCGCCGACGACGCGTGTCCACGGTGGGCAGAAGGTATTCATACGTACGATCGCAAGGCCGGATGCCGGCAACTGCGCAAAGCGCGAATTTGCTGTGGAATGGCCTGGGGCTACGAAAACATGGCGAGTTGCCTGATTTTGCGCGGAATTGCGGCGTAAGTTTCAGAGGCTGAAGGGGCAGGGCGATGCCAGGACCGATTGATTATACGAAACTGCGGATTATTCCCGATTTCGACACCCGCGAATGGTGGGAGGCCACCCGACAACACAAATACCTCGTTCGGCAATGCAACCGCTGCGGGCATAAGTGGTTCCCCCCAACTTTCCCAGCTTGCGGTAAATGCGCCTCGATGGACATTGGCTGGTTCGAGACGGCTGGCAAAGGTGTGCTGTATAGCTACGTAGTGGTAGTGCAGCCAATCATCGGCGCCTTCGTCAGCGCCGTTCCTTATGTCGTCGCTATTATTGAACTCGACGATTGCCGAGAGGAAGACGGCACGGTCACGCGGGTGGCCGGCGTTCTCACCAATGATGAATCCGAAGTTGCGATCGGGCTGCCGTGCGAGGTGCTCTATGAGGCAACGAATGATCCCAAGATAGTCGTGCCGCGCTGGCGCATCTGCGGCTCCGCCCCGAACACTTGGAAGTTTGAGGAGTGACTCGACAACCACCTTGACAGGAAGCTTCATTCTCGAAGGACTTGGCCTTTTGTCACAAGCGTTCCTAACAACTAACGAGTGTTCGATGACGTGAAGGTTACTCACCGATGTGGAGCCACGTCGCACGATAGGTTCGGTCCAAGCGGCTACAATTCGAGCGGGAGACGTTTGCGTGAAAAATCTTCCCGTTTCAGTTATGGGCAAGCGGCTAAGCTTGTTGCTTGGCCGCTCGGCTGGATCATTGGGCAAACGCTATAAATTTCAGCTGGTGTCTGTTTGGCCTACCGTGCCCGAGGCCGAATTAGCGCGACTCTCGACGGACGAGAAACGAGCCTACATCGGCACGCTAACTCCTCTGGTTCGTACCGGTCATCGTCTGCACCGAGAAAACCTCAGTCGGATCTACCAGCTCTTCGCTTTCATGCAGATGCCGCCCGCCGACCGATACGATTTATTGAGCAAGATCGCTGGCGGGCACCAAGACGCGAGGGGAGTTGTTTTTCAGCCCAGTAGTTGGGAGGTTAGGTCCTCACTGGTAGAGGAGGTTGACCGTTTAGCTAGCAATGCCCCATCGCGGACTGCATTTGAGTATGCAGCAAGCGTTCGCGTTCGCCTGGGTGTCAGGACTACAAACCGCCGGAAGCTCAGTTTCATCCTTGAGAAGCTCACGGATATAGAAAATGCGGCAGCCGTCGTACTCGGTAAATCAGGCCATGTCGTGCGGCAAGCTGATCGAAGGCGCGAGCTGCTCAAAAAAAGTGTGGCGGCAATCGGCGTGCCTGCCGCGATTCTGTACCCGCTCGGGACGATCGGTTTATCCAGCGAAGGAGTTACCACCGGCCTATTGGCCCTGGGTGGCGGGTTTTTCCTGCCAGCCGGCGCCGCGATGTTCACGGGACTCGCGATTGCAGTGGCAATTGGTCTCACCAGCAAAAAGATACTCGACATGCTCATGCCGACCGTTGATTCGGATCGCGCGTCAGTTAACGTTGAAGAGCTCGACAAGAGCGTTGCCGCAATCGAAGGTTTGCTGAATGAAGCTGTCAATAGGCCCGATGCCGCAGCCCGTGCGTACCTGCGACAGCGAATCGTCCAGATTATAGAGCGAATTACAGCCCTGACCGAGACTCAACGCTCCCGTATTCAGCGGGCGCTCAACCACGCCGACAATCTGAGGGAATATTATCTTTCAAGCCTTGAAATTGATGGCAACGCCTTGCGAGAGTGTCACCCTGAGCTAGCGAGGGAATTGCGACTCTTGCGGGAGGCTTACAGGACTACTTCGTTGGTGACTTAGCCCCGTTCTGTCCAGGGTTGATGAGCAAGTAAGGCGGAAGCAATGTAGCGTGGTGGTCGCGGCTCTATCGACGGCGTGGGTCGTAGTGCGAAGCAGCGCAGGCGCGAAGCGAGCGGAATGATGGGCGTGTTGCACCGCCAGTTACCAGAACGGCATGCCAGTTCGGTCATACGCTGCGCCTCATGGGTCCGCATTTCCGTCGCTGCCGCGGGGAAGTCGAGAGGCGACACGGCATTGCTGACCCTGGATCGCTCCCGATATTTCGGTTGAGTCTGTCAGGCCTTGCCGACGGAGTGTGAACGCAGTGAGGGGGTGAAGCGAACCGGCATGTGCTTGATTCCCGCAACGAAATTGGAACGCAATCGCTCAGGCTTGCCGGCCAGTTCCAAATCCGGCATCCGTTGCATGACCTGTTCGATCATCACGCGCATCTCGAGACGGGCCAGATGCGCGCCAAGGCAGAAATGCTCGCCGTGACCAAAAGCGAGGTGATCGTTCGGGCTGCGAGCGACATCGAAGCGGTCCGGCTCTGCAAAAACCTCTTCATCGCGATTGACGGAGATGTTCCAGACTACCACCTTGTCGCCCTCCCGGATTTTCTCGCCCCGCAATTCAGTGTCCCGTCGCGCAGTGCGCAGGATATGAGTCACGGGAGTTGTCCAGCGCAGGAATTCCTCGATCGCAGTCGGCATCAATGCGGGGTTGCTCGTAAGCTTGGCGCGTTCGAGGGGATGATTGATGAGCGCGAGCATTCCGCCGCTGATGGCGTTGCGGGTGGTCTCCTGACCGCCGATAATCAGCAGGAAGGCATTAAACAGAATCTCAAGATCGGTCAGCTTCACTCCATCGACTTCGCCCGCCGTGAAGGCGCTGATGAGATCCCTGCCTGGTGACTTTCGGCGTTGATCGATCAGCTTGGCGAAATACCCGAAGAATTCGGCCTGCGCGTTGCGCCCCGTTTCCATTGCGCTGCGACCCTGGTTGTACTCGGGATCCTGCGACCCAATCGCAGCATTGCCCAGTGAGTACATCAAATCGCGATACTCGGCGGGTATTCCCAGCATCTCGCAGATCGCCGCAGTTGGCACTTTCGCAGCAACGTCCACGACGAAATCGCATTCACCCCGTTCCACAACTGCATCGAGGATCTCGGCACAAATCTTTCGGATCTCGGGTTCATATGCGGACAGGGCGCGCGGCGTAAAGCGAGGGCTAATTACCTGTCGAATGCGGTTGTGGCGAGGCGGATCGGTCAGGATCATCATCATCCCGGAGCCGGCCTGCTCGGGCATCACGTTGTCGAAGGTCAAAGATATACCGAATTCGGAGCTGTAGGTGTGCGGATCATGATAGACCTGCAGTGCATCATGGTAACGGGTTATCGCCCAGAATCCTCGCCGCCCTTCACGGTGATGCCAATAGACGGGTGCTTCTCGCCGTAATAGCGCGAAGGCCCGGTGCGGATCGCCGTTTACGAACAAGTCCAAATCCTGGAGGTTGATATCGTCAAGTTTCATCCGCACCCTTTGACACTGATGGTTTCAGCGCCGTGAGATCAGTCACTCTCTTGGATCGAAAGGGCTTGCTTGGGACAGACCCGTATCGCCTTCATTACGCGCTCGCGCGCAGACTCTGGGGGGTGCTCATTCAGGACGTAAAGTTTGTCGTCGTCGCGCACTTCAAAGATGTCCGGCGCGACCTGCATGCATCGCGCGTTGCTCTCGCATCGATTGTAATCAACAACTATCTTCGTAGGCGTTCTCCCCAATGGACTGTAGCATCATCCTAGGCCAAAGCTGACCCGTCGCCAATGGTCAGACGTGCGATTATTAGCCGGCAACGCGCCGGTTAAGGGTAAGCGAATCGCGGTCGAGGTAGGTTTGAACGTAAGAACCGTGTATTCTCAGGAAGATGCCGCAAGCCGTGATGTCGGCGGGGCTCGCTCTTACCCCTGACCTGCTGCTGGCGGGAGTGCGCCCCGATCAGGGTCTCACGTGCTGTGACCGCGGACCCTCCGCAGGCGAGGTTGGGGAACCTGCGGCGGTGCAACTCGGCTTCGACGATCACGGCTTGGGCGAGATCTAGGTTCTGTGTTTTTGACTGTCACTTCGCCTCTGCGCGCCTGTTGGCGAGCTGTTTCGAAACCTCCGTGAATGCCGATTCTCGAATGCGCACCGCTGGAAGAGCTCGACCGGTTGCGTTTCTTGGGTTTCATCAAGCAAGTCAGGCTTCGTGCGAATTTTCGCATCCGGCGGACCGCCGCCAGGTCCGCCGGAGCGCAACGATCGGGCACCCTATAGCAGGTTGAAGTTGTACTGGAACTGGGCGATCAGGTAGCTCTGCCCTTTGAACAACCCGATACCCGCTTCCTTGTCACCGCCGAGAAGTTCGATTGCCTGTAGTTTCAGGAAGTATTTTTTGGTCCATGGCGGATTTAGGACGAGTGACGGGAAGAGTGCGAACGTGTCCCCCTTCGGGTTCCAGATCATTGTCCAGGTCGGCGCGAAATCTGACCACCACCATGAAGTGCCGATGTTGAACAACACGCTGACGTCGTTCTTGAGCTGATGCTCGCTCAAGTCGTTACCGACATAGCAGAGCTTACAGTTGTCCATAATGGTCGTCTGGATCATTTCCAGATTCGCAGACAAGTTACCTGTGCTGGTCAGCCACGGCGCATAGGCCTGGTCCAGGTCGATGGCGAGCATGTACTTGACCACGTCGGTCCATCGCTGAGCGTTCATGTTTTGGAACTCGTTGCTCTCGAGCGAGACGTGATTTTGATAAAGCACTTCGCCGCGGAAGACGGCCGGGAAATATTCCGCGATCGAGGCGGGGGCGGGGATTGGGCGGTCGACCGTGACCGCGACTTCCTGGATCGGGTAAAAGCTATAGTTCCAGAGGTTCGTATAAGGGGTCCACTTGAGAGTCCACGGCGCACCCCCGCTGACATTATCGTTGTAATACAGCACGGTCCATTCGGTGGCTCCATACAACGTGTGGAAGCGAACACCCTCATTCCAATTTTCGGGCTGCATGCCTGGCACATGCCAGAATCCAGTGTCCGCAATCGCGAGATCGCCAATAGGCGAGATCCGGTTGTTGTTTTTGTTCAGCCCAAGATGACAGGTTGGATGGAAATGGGTCAGAAAAGCAGCGTACGGGTTGAACCCCGGGCGTACGGCTCCCGGCAAGCACACGAAAAAGAGACGTGAAGCCGGAGGATCGACCATCGCATGATAACCCGGCAGGATGCTTTGGGCGCCGCCCGTCGCATAAGGTCCAAGCGGGGCTAGCGGCGCGTCGGCCCCGAAAATGGGCTCGGTCGAGTACTGCACATCGAACCGCGCGCTTGGCCCGTGGCTGGCGGCTGGAAAGCAAGGCTGAACCCTTCCCGCAGTCACGGCTGTACGGTACTTGTGATACGGATCCTGGTACTGCTCCGGCCACCATTTGGGCTGAAATCCAGGCTGAACCACGAGCTCGAGAAAGTTCGAAGTGAACGGTCCGAATTCAGGCAGATTCAGGACCGGATGGATCATCCATTGTGGTTCGCGCGATTGTTCCAGGTTGGCGAAGCCGAAAGCCCAACATGTATCGGCGGGGTTAATTACATCTCCGACGCGGAAGGCCAACGACTGACCCCAAACCACAATCTGGTTGCCGATGAAGGTGGTAAGCGGTCCCGTCTTGTTCTCCCACCATGCGTCGCGCAGGGAATAGACGTTGTAGTAGCTGTTCATCATGTGGCCATAGCTCAGGCCCTTGCCAGCGCCATTTTTGTACTGTGGGTTGTTGGCGCTGTTGTACGAATACGGCGGTTCGTAGACGAACCACTCCCGCGCGAAGAAGGTGTTGTTTTCGTTCAAACGGTAGTTTTCGTCGATTTGCAGCAGTGAGCGCGCAACCGCCAAGTTATTGCGGCTCGGCGTGTAGGCTCGCAAAGCCGTTGGGTTTTGCCACATTCCGAACGTTTCACTGCCGAATCCTGAAATATGCAGGCCGCTGAGCCATGATTGCTCACCCCCTGCGGGCGGCGGCGACCCCGCGGCGGCCATCTGAGGCAAAGCGTTACTCGCGGAATTTGTGATGTTGAGTGCGTTGACAGGCTGACCAGAAATATCGCCAGCCCGGCTGGTGGCGACCGTCAAAATCAAACCCAACGACATGACGGCCAGCGCGGTCCATCTTTTTCCGGCTCCCCCGAACTTAGCACGACACCAACCTTCGAACCGCATAGCATCCTCCTTCGATCCCAAGCCTTGTCCGTCGTCCCCAGACAGACGGGCGTTGCTCTCCGGAGCGAAGCTCTTGTTTAGCTGTCCCCTCAGCAAACAAGAACTCTTGCGATTGTGCCGTTTATATACCGGATTTCAGTTTCGTTCCCCCGTTCTCACCTCCCTCACCCGTACAGGCGTCGGCTATAGTACAGTCGGTAAATGAATGCAATAGCTCACTTGGACGGCCCGGACAAACTAGCACTTTCGTCGCTGTCTCGCACTCGCCGATCTCACGAGTCGCAGCTATTGCCTGTCCTCCGGCTGCCGACGACCAAGAGGGAACATTTGTGCAACAAGATTTAGGAGCGCTGCCTCATAATGCCTTGAATCGAGAAGCTCAGCCGGATAAACGTCTATTGAGCTAGCAGCGAGAGTGGCGGAATGGCAGACGCGCAAGGCTCAGGACCTTGTGGGGGCAACCTCGTGGGGGTTCAAGTCCCCCCTCTCGCACCACCCGAATCTGCTCGGTGGGTAGGTCGGCACATGGCCCGGACGCACAGGTAAAACGACTGAATCGGTCGAGCGAGTGCGCACTGCTACTGGGTTCCTCGAAGCAGACGGTCAAAAGAGTGTGGCTATGCGCTTTCGCCCTCTGCCATTCGACTAGCCACCAAGTTGATACATCGAGCGATCTTTGGTCGAACGGCCCTCCAAAAGATGATGGCCGGTAGGTTTGGCTTCGACGGCGTGAAGCAGGATGCGGCTGACCTGCCCAACCCCACCATCCGGATGGCCGGCGCGCAATGCGCTGCGCACGTCGAGCTCATCGTCATTCAGCAGGCAGAGGTGAAACTTGCCATCAGCCGTCAACCTCATTCGATTGCAGGTACTGCAGTAGGGTTCACTGACCGGACTAATAAAACCGATAACGCCACGAGCGTTTGCGAGACGGTAGTTGCGCGCCTCGTCGGACGGGTTGTAGGGTTCAACCTCACGCATCGGACCCAGAGCGGCTTCGATACGACGGCGTGTTTCAATGTTTGAAACATAGCGCTTGATCGACAGCGTGGCGCATTCTCCTCCACCGAGCGGCATTAATTCTATAAAGCGTACATGCCAGTCGCGGTCGAGAGTTAGCCGCGCCAGATCAACTACGTCTATTTCGTTGTAGCCGGCCGCGACCACCGAATTGAGTTTGATGGGAACGAGTCCGACTTCCTCAGCGGCAATGATCCCCTCCCAAATTCTTTCGAAGCTACCCCATCGCATCTGACGCGCGACGGTATCAGGATTGAGGCTATCGAGATGCACGTTGATCCGCTTTAAGCCAGCGTTCTTAAGCGGGCGCGCCAGTTTGGTTAGCAGCAGTGCATTGGTTGTTAGTGCCAGATCATGAACTCCAGGGAGAGCGGCGATCCGTTCCACGATCTCGAGCAAATCGGCACGCAAAGTCGGCTCGCCGCCGGTTAAGCGAAACTTGTTGAAGCCAACATTGAGTGCGGCGCGCACCACGCGCTCGATTTCCTCGGCCGTCAGCAGGTCCGGCTTGGGGAGGAACTGCAAGCCCTGTAGCGGCATGCAATAAACGCATCGGAGGTTGCAGTTATCTATGACTGAGATCCGGAGATAGTTGATTTCGCGATTGAAGGAATCACGTGGCATGGGAAAACTCCCCCGCTGGGGAGGTAGGACATATTTTGAATTTTAGTAGTCTCGGATTTCTTCTTCTCTCCCAGTGTCGGTACCAGGCTCAAGCACGGAGCGGCCCTTCTGCCACATCCGAGGGTTGCAGCCCTTATCTTTAATCTACTGTCTCAAAGGCGCCCGGCACAACGCAGTCTACCGCTCTTCGCCGAGTAAAAAGATAGCGAGTGTCAGAACTGCAAAAATCATGTTCGGAGTCCATGCTCCGACCCATGGCGGGATGATACCGGAATGCCCGAGCGATGAGGTCAGGCCGAACGCGAGCCAATATCCAAAGCCGATTACGATCGCATGACCGAAACTGCGTCCTAGACTGAGATGTCTTGGCAAAGGGTCGAGGCTCAGAGCTATGCCCAGCGCAACCATGATGATGCACGACAGCGGCATCGCGTACTTGAGGTCCCGATCAACCAAGTACCCTCCGGGATCGAGCCCCTTGCGCTGCAGGTCACTGATGTAACGATCTAGTTCCCATAAGCTGAATTCTTCCGGATCGAGCCGAAGCAGGCTCAAATCTGATGGTTTCAGCGAAGCCTCCAAGATCCCACCGCTGCCCCCGGAGACCGAGCCATTGCGGCCCACTCGATAGCTGGTCGAACTGCTTGCAACCCATTCGCGTCCGTTCCATCGCGCCGCTGCGGCGTACACGATATTTCGGACGGAGTAATCCGGAGCAAGGTGATAAAGCGTCACGCCGCGCAAAACGGCTGCATGCGGATCGTAATTGTCAGCCGAGAGAAAGCCGCTGCGAACCCGTACCCAGATGGACCGGTTGGCAAACACGCCCTTGAGCTGGCGCTTTTTCAATTCCACCTCGTACAGATATCGTGACGCACGTGTAGCGCTCGGTACCACCGTCTCGCTAAGCGCGAAATCGAATACCGAGATTAGGCTGGCCACCACCAGTACGGGCACAGTCATTTCCAGTCGGCTAATACCGAGTTGCTGACAGGCTAGCACCTCGCCCGAGCGGTTAAGCATCGCAAAGCCGAGCAAGACGCCGGCGAGACTTGCAACCGGCAAAAGCTGCGACACGATGAGCGGCAGCTTAAACATAAAATACTTCAGCCCAAGCATTCCGAAGCCGCCATATTTCAGGAGATCGTTGAACCGATCGAACATGTCGCCCAGGAGATAAGCGATGGTGAACGCAGCGAGGCTAACGGCGAAGGGACCAAAGAACTGAGCCGCCAGAAAACGGTTGATGGTGGGAGGAAATGCGCGGTGCAGTTTCATGGCGTGACGCCCTCCGAGGCTCTTGCGCCGCGCCGCGGCGAAGACAGCCAGAACAGACCCGACGGGATATCGCTTCGAAACTCCTCCACACCACACGTCCCAGGTTTACGCATTGACCGTACGCCGACGTTCGAGTCTCTCGACCAGATCCCACACAAAATCTCCGGCTCCGCGCCCCTGGTCGCCACGGTCCGTGGCGCTACGCAGGAATAGCCAGATCGCCAGGACTGCAAAGACCAGGTCCGGGATGCTCATAGCCAAAAAGGCGTTAACTTGGGCACGTTGGGCCAAAGCCTCTCCCGCTCGCATCAGCGAATAATAGAGAAAAAAAAGTGCGATGGCGACGCCGAAGCGCTCCGACTGACCGCCTCGTGCCGGTTTGAGGCCGAGCGGCACGCCGATCAAGGCGAACAGCAGCGTGGTAAACGGTACCGTATACTTGCTAGCAAGTTCGGTCTCCGCTTCATAGTCTGGCTGCCCGGCTGAACGCGCGTTCAAAATCGTCTTCCGCAGCTGATGATAACTCATTTCATCCGGACTGCGTCGTCCCATATCGAGCGGATCTTCCGGTTGAATATTCAAGTCATAAGTACGAAAGCTCGTTACGTGACTCGAGTTGCGGTCGCTTTCGACGCCAAAGAGGGAGCCGTCGAACAACCTGAGGGTAATGGATTTGCTGTCGTTGTTTGGAAGAATCACGCCCCGTTGGGCGATAATCGTGTTCTGTTGGCTAGGGTTGCGGGCGTCAGAGATCATTACGCCATGCAAACTGCCGTCGGACGGGGAAATAGTGTCAACGTATACAACGAGACCGGCGAAATCGCGGTTGAAGACTTTTTCCTTCAAATCAGCAGTCCCCGTGGTGCGCGTCAGTTTGAAGATTCGCTCTTCGAGGTGACGGTTGGCCCAGGGCCTGACGGAAAAAGCCAGCCAAGTTGATAAAGCGTACACGGCCAGCGCGACACCGATAACAGGCATTGCCAGTCGATAGAGACTGATGCCGCAGGCCCGCGCCGCGATAAGTTCACGATCGCCCGACATGCGGCCAAAACCCATTAACACTCCGAGCAATACCGCCATCGGGAAAGTCAGTTCCAGGAATGCGGGCATGATAAAGGCGATGAGGCTTGCTACCGCACCTAGGCTGACGCCATGGTTCACAACCATTTCGGTCAGCTTCAGTAGACGTCCCGTGACCAGGGCAAAGGTGAGCAGCAACACACCCAAGCCGAAGGGAGCTAGGATCTCACGAGCAACGTATGCATCGATTATCTTGGTGCGCAACATCGACGAAACGGTTTTATAGTTGGTGTTCAAAGGGCCTGCCGAGGAAACCGCGCTGACGCGAGCGGCTGAACTCAGCGGTTTTATTTTTATTTTCTATTTTTCCAACATACATATTATTCGACCGCCGATGAAAAAACGTCGAGGCCCCCGGCCGTCTAAATCGCCACCGCATCTCTCACCACCAGTTTCAGCCAATGATGGGCTGGTGGGCCGTCAACCCTATGACCCGTGGGATGGAACGGTCGGACTCGTCTTCGGCGTGCAGCCGGTGCGGGAGCTTCTCGCCGCAGCTCCCTCACGCGTTCATAA
Source organism: Pseudomonadota bacterium (assembly GCA_021323945.1). Lineage (GTDB taxonomy): Bacteria > Desulfobacterota > Binatia > Binatales > Binataceae > JAMXLL01. The sequence goes on from JAJPKA010000018.1 coordinate 491,139, forward strand.
ACTGTATGTCAGAGCGGGCACAGAAACGAGATTTAGCGAACAGATATGTGCGGTGCGGCAGAGTGGCGGCGAGGTCGTCGCCGTTGGGAGCGGTGAGCTGGCGCGCTTGGCCGGTCCCGAAGCCTACCATCAGGGTATCATAGCACAGCTTCGCGAATATTCTTACCTGAGCTTGGATGAATTGCTTGAGTCCGAGCCAGACCCTTTAGTTTTGCTCGACGGTTTGACCGACCCGCGCAATCTTGGAGCAGTTCTTAGAGTGGCTGAATGCGCTGGAGTGGCTGCTGTCATCTTAGCGAAAGATCGAACCGCTTCGCTAACGCCGACGGCTATCAAAGCTTCGGCCGGCGCGTGGATTCATTTGCGAATCGCCAGATGTGGTAACGTCGCACAGACATTGCGATACCTCAAAGCCAAAGGGTATTGGATTGCCGCAATGGACCCGGGCGGCACCGTGTCTATTTATGAACTGGATGTTGACCGACGACTGACCGTGGTCCTCGGCTCGGAAGGTAGAGGCATTCGCGACATCGTCCGCAAGGCCGCGGATTTCGTCGTAAGGATTCCTCTGTACGGTCGTGTGAGTTCGTTGAACGTTTCCGTGGCTGCTGCATTAGCCTTATTCGAAATAGCCCGCCGACGGGCGAAATGCGCACCGGCATAAACAAGCGAGCTTTTTGGAGAATGAGCCTGGTTTATGCAAAAGCGATTGTTGTAAAAGTGCCGCCCACATGGATTTCCACTTGACTTCACATTGTCTGGCAGATAAGGCACAATGCTTCAGTTGTCAGGGCCGATGTAGCTCAAAGGTAGAGCAACTGACTTGTAATCAGTAGGTTGCGAGTTCGATTCTCGCCATCGGCTGAGGCGAGCGCATATTATCGCAGTGATCGAGGGAGAGGTTCCCGAGCGGCCAAAGGGAGCAGACTGTAAATCTGCCGGCGAACGCCTTCGGAGGTTCGAATCCTCCCCTCTCCACTAAGCTTGAGGTCCGGAAGAGCGGGAATAGCTCAGTTTGGTAGAGCGCGAGCCTTCCAAGCTCGGGGTCGCGGGTTCGAGTCCCGTTTCCCGCTCCAATTTCCTGCGCGGCACTCGGCTTCAATTTGCAGCGCCGCCGGGCACAGCGGTCATTAGATGAGAAGAAAAACGCCCACGTAGCTCAGTCGGCAGAGCACTTCCTTGGTAAGGAAGAGGTCATGGGTCCGATTCCCATCGTGGGCTTTCCGAATCTGTCGCCAACCTCGGGGGTGAGACCAGCGCGATGAGAGACCTTATTGGACTTCAATGCGACGGATGCAAACGGCGGAACTACGTAACCAGCAAAAATAAGAAACGGCAGACCGAGAAATTTGCGATCAAAAAGTTCTGTCCCAGCTGCAGGAGCCACACTGTGCACAAGGAGGTCAAGGTCTGAAAGCCGGCTGAAGATGGGTTCGTCGAAAACTGCTGCCCTCTGGGTTTACTGGATCGGCGCAATCCAGGAGCCCCATTTCGAATCTTTCTGAGGCCAAGTTCTGAGGTCAAATCGGCGTCTAAACCGAATGAAATCTGTGGCTCAGCCAAGTTGAGCCCGGACGGGCATGGGTCAGTAGCTCGAATGGCTAGAGCATCGGACTCCAAATCCGAGGGTTGCAGGTTCGAATCCTGCCTGACCCGCCAAAAGATGTGCCACTTGTAAGTCCTCGGCAAAATGAATAACTTTAAAAGATACATCGAGCAAGGCACGAGTTTTGTCCAAGAGTCGTGGACAGAACTCTCAAAGGTCCACTTTCAGTCGCCCAAGGAAACAGTTCAGGCGACAGTAGTCGTGGTGGCACTGACGCTCGTCATGTCTATATGGCTCTGGATGGTCGATTTAGGCGCTACTTGGCTCGTACGGTCGTTATTACGCTGAGCACGGAAGGGCGGAAAGGCGAAAGGGACGGAGGAAGTAAAACGTCTCTGTTAAAATAACTATTATGATGGATATGGCCAGTACGGAGCCCAGAGGAGCGACCACCAAGAAGTGGTACGTGGTGCACACTTACTCCGGTTATGAGCAAAAGGCAAAAGCTGCGCTCGAAGAGCGAGTCCGTGCACTCAAAATGGATCACAAAATCGGCGAAATCGTCGTTCCGGTGGAGCGTGTACAGGAACTAGGCAAAGGGGGTCAACGTAAGGTTTCAAGCCGAAAATTCTTTCCCGGTTACATCTTCGTCAACATGCACCTGGACGACGAAACCTGGCATGTAATCAAGAGTACGCCGAAAGTCACCGGGTTTGTCGGTCACGCCAATACACCGGTCAACGCTTCGCCACCCGCCTTAGAAAGTATTCCTGAGGTGCCGGAGTCGGAGGTTACTGCGATACGGCAGCAGATGGAAGAAGGGGCGCTGCGGCCCAAGCCCAAGATGCTTTTCGAGGTCGGCGAGTCGGTGAAAGTGATTGACGGACCCTTCCAGGATTTCAATGGGACGGTTGAGGAAGTACGCCCGGAAAAGGGCAAAGTACGCGTCCTGATATCGATCTTCGGTCGAGCCACGCCGGTAGAATTGGATTTCGTTCAGGTCGAAAAGTCTTGAGTGTCACATCCGTTCGACGCAACGGAGCTGCGGTGCGCTGCCGGCGTCAGCGCTCTAAAGCGCAGCCCCTTCCGCGGTCGTAGTGCAAACTAGATGGCCAAGAAAGTTACCGCTCAGGTTAAACTTCAAATTCCGGCGGGAGCTGCCAATCCTTCACCGCCAGTGGGTCCGGCGCTTGGGCAGCGCGGGGTCAACATCATGGAGTTCTGCAAGGCCTTTAATGCACAAACGCAGAACATGCAGGGATTGGTGGTTCCGGTAATTGTGACGGTCTATGCGGACCGTTCATTCACATTCGTAACCAAGAGCCCGCCCGCGTCGGTGTTATTGCTGAAGGCGGCCGGCGTGGAAAAAGGCTCACCCAATCCGAACAAGAATAAAGTCGGCAAGGTGACTCGCAAGCAGGTGGAAGAAATCGCCCGCACCAAGCTTAAAGATTTGACTGCAGCCAACCTTGATGCTGCCGTGCGGACGATAGAAGGCACGGCGAGATCAATGGGTATCGATGTCGTTGAGTAGTCGGGACTCTGCGCTCGGATTGCGCCTCCGGATCCGGGGCATGTCACGACGACGAGAGTCGAAATGGCAGGCAAGAAGTACGAGAACGCAGCTAAAAAAATCGATCGGCAGAAGAGGTATGCGCTTGACGAAGCGCTCGAATTGCTAAGCGCAAACAAGGTGGCAAATTTCGACGAGACCGTCGAAATGGCTGTCCGCTTGAACGTCGACCCCCGCCAAGCCGATCAGAATGTGCGCGGTACCGTGGTCCTACCCAACGGGACCGGCAAGATTCCGCGGGTGCTCGTGTTGGCGAAGGGCGAAAAGGAGAAAGAAGCGCGCGACGCCGGTGCTGACTACGTGGGGGGAGAGGATCTGGTCAGGAAAATTCAGGAAGAGAACTGGCTGGACTTCGACCGGGTCATCGCGACTCCTGATATCATGGGGGCGGTAGGGCGAATCGGCAAGATCCTCGGGCCGCGGGGCCTCATGCCAAATCCCAGGGTTGGTACAGTTACATTTGACGTCTCCAAAGCGGTTCAGGAAGTCAAGGCCGGTAAGGTTGATTACCGTGTCGACAAAGCCGGAGTAGTGCACGCGCCGATTGGGAAAATGAGTTTTGGGCAGGAAAAACTGGCCGAGAACGCACGCGCCCTGCTAGCCTCGATCATCCGCGCCAAACCTGCGACTGCCAAGGGCAATTACATCAAGAGCGTTGCAATTTCGTCCACGATGGGTCCAGGGATCAAGGTCGATACCGCGAGCACAACCAAGATCGCAGCTGCCGCCTAACTGCATCACCCGCCTCTGGGAGCTTCATATTATGAAGAAAGAAGAGAAGGCTGCGCTGGTGACTGAACTCGCGGCAAGCCTGAACCGAGCAACGATCGCGATTGTCTCTGAATTTAAGGGGATTCGAGCCACTGAATCGGACGAGCTTCGCCGACGGTTCCGGGCAGCCAATGGTGAATTCAAGGTTGCAAAGAACACCTTGGTCCGGCGCGCGATAAAGGATACTAAGTTCGAAGCCCTTGAACCCAGCCTCGGCGGTTCAGTGGGGTTACTGCTCTGCTATGCCGACCCCGTCGAACTGGCCAAGACTGTAACCTCGATGCGGGAGTTGGGCGATCGTTTTAAGATTCGTGGCGGAGTGCTGGAAGGCAAACCGCTGACTGCAGCGGAAATCTCAGCGCTGGCCTCGCTCCCACCCCGGGAGGTCCTGCTGGCGCAGCTGCTCGGATTGCTGCGCGCCCCCGCTACCAGGCTGGTGCGGGTGCTCAACGAGCCCGGTTCCGCGCTCGCGCGTTTGCTCGATGCGGTTGGCAAAAAGACAAGCCAGGCAGCCGGAGGCAGTAACTGATAGAGCAGCGTTTGGCCGCTTAACCGAATTTCAGGAAAACTGCGTGGGTTTCCATACAGCGCGACTAGTTCTCGCGAAAGGTCATCGGGTCGAAGGAGATTAAAAGAAAATGGCAGAAGCAGCAGCGCTAAGCCGCGATCAAGTGAAGGATTTCATCAAGAATGCAAGTCTTCTCGAAATCTCAGCACTCGTAAAGGAATTGGAGCAGGAATTGGGAGTTTCGGCGGCTGCACCGGTCGCGGTGGCCGCGGTTCCCGCCGCCAGTGGCGATGCTGCGGCTCCCACTGCCGAACCTGAGAAGGATGAGTTCAGCGTGGTGTTGACCGCGGCGGGCGACAAGAAGATCCAGGTTATTAAAGTTGTACGAGAGCTGACCGGATTAGGCTTGAAGGAAGCCAAGGACCTGGTCGACGGCGCTCCCAAACCGATCAAAGAGGGGATTACCAAAGCGGAGGCCGAGGATATTAAAAAGAAGCTGGAGGAGGTTGGAGGGTCGGTCGAGCTTAAATAACGAGGTCGATAACCGGTTTGACCCACCCCTCTTGTCTTGGTTGCTGAGTGTCGATGGCGGTCCCGCATGCCGCAGGTCGGCAGCCGTCCGTTCGTTGCCTCGGGAGAGTATGTTGTAACGGCCACGGCGCTGCAGGCGTCAATCGGACTGCAGGGGTATTGTGCCTACAGAGCCGGGGCTTGAACGGGATTGACACTGAAAAAGAGTTGAAGATCGGCCGCACGCCCGCAAGGGTGGCCCTAAGCAATTCGACCAAGAGGCGCGCCGCACCGAGCGCGCCTCTTAGTCTGCAGCTCCATCCCAAGCGGGTCGGGTTTTAGTGCCGGACGAGGTAGAAATGGCTCAGCATTCGCAGGTCACAAGTAATTTCCGTCTCCGCCGCTCTTTCGGCAAGATCAAAAAAATTATCGATATCCCCAATCTGATCGAGATTCAGAAGCGCTCGTACGAGGATTTTTTACAGGCCGATGTTCCTCCCGACCAGCGGACCGATACGGGCTTACAGGCTGTCTTCAAGTCGGTCTTTCCAATCAAGGATTTCAACGAGACCGCCTCGCTCGAGTTCGTTAGCTATGAGCTCGGTCAGCCCAAGTACGACGTTGAGGAATGTCATCAGCGGGGAATGACGTATGCGGCGCCACTTAAGGTAAAGATCCAGCTGGTGATCTGGGACGTCGAGGGGGGGAGGCGGTCGATCAAAAACGTAAAGGAACAAGAGGTCTATTTTGGCGAAATTCCATTAATGACGCCCAATGGCACGTTCATGGTCAATGGCACTGAACGGGTCATCGTGTCGCAGTTGCATCGCTCACCCGGCGTGTTTTTTGAGCACGATAAGGGGCGAACGCATTCGACCGGCAAGCTGCTTTATTCGGCCCGAATAATTCCCTATCGCGGCAGCTGGATCGACTTCGAGTTCGATCCGCGCGATGTTCTGTACGTGCGCATTGATCGCAGGCGCAAATTCCCCGCCACCGTGCCACTACGGGCCCTCGGGATGACTACGGAGGACCTGCTCAACTACTTCTACAAGAAAGACGTGATCATCCTTGATGGTCCCCGGCTGGCCATGCAATTTATTCCCGCACAGCTGCTCGGACAGCGGGTCACTCGCGACGTCAAGGATCCCAAAACGGGCGAGGTCATCGTCCGCGAGGGGCGCAAATTCAATAAGGCCGTTATCCGTCAGCTCGAACAGGCGCACGTAACTGAGATTCCGATCGGGCCAGAGGACGTCATCGGACGGGTGTCGGCGCATGATGTGGTCGATACAACCACCGGAGAAGTCCTGCTTAAGTGTAATGAGGAAATTTCAGAGCAGGCGCTGGAGCAGCTCCGCCAACATGGTGTGCGACGAGTCGAGGTGCTCTTCACCGAAGATCAGCCAGGCGGTGGTCCCCTTCGGCTGACACTCGCGCAAGACAAGCTAACCACGCCTGAAGAGGCGGTCCTCGAAATCTATCGTCGCCTGCGGCCGGGTGATCCGCCGACGCTGCAAACCGCGACCACCTTTTTCAACAATCTATTCTTTAATCCGGAGCGCTACGATTTATCGAAGGTCGGCCGTCTCAAACTCAACCATAAGTTGAAGCTCGATGTACCGCTCGAACAGGGGACTTTAAGACGCGAAGACATCCTGGAGGTGGTCCGCTATCTCATCGAACTCCGAAACGGCAGTCCTAATCACCAGGTTGACGATATCGATCATCTGGGAAACCGGCGGGTGCGCGCGGTCGGTGAGCTGGTGGAAAACCAGTTTCGCATCGGTCTGGTGCGAATGGAGCGCGCGATTAAAGAACGGATGAGCCTGCAGGATATCGAAACTTTGATGCCGCAGGAACTGGTGAACTATAAGCCAGCTTCGGCCGTGATCAAGGAGTTCTTCGGCTCCTCTCAGCTCTCGCAGTTCATGGATCAGACCAACCCGCTTTCCGAGATCGCGCACAAGCGCCGCCTGTCAGCGCTTGGGCCGGGAGGGTTGACGCGCGAGCGCGCGGGCTTCGAGGTGCGGGACGTTCATCCGACTCATTATGGACGCGTCTGTCCCATCGAGACTCCAGAGGGCCCCAACATTGGTCTTATCGCTGCGCTTTCCACATACGCGCGCGTGAATGAATTCGGCTTTATTGAGACCCCGTATCGTGAAGTCGATAACGGGCGTGTCACCGATCGGATAGTGTACCTGTCGGCTCTTGATGAGGAGGACAAGGTAATCGCCCAGGCCAACGCACCGCTGGACCCTCACGGCAGATTCGCGACTGACTTGGTGTCGGCCCGAATCGGTGGTGAGTTCACGCTGGTTCCCGCCGACCGGATTGAGTACATGGATGTCTCGCCCAATCAGCTGGTCTCGGTGGCAGCGTCGTTGATTCCCTTCCTCGAGAACGATGATGCCAACCGGGCGTTGATGGGCTCTAATATGCAGCGCCAGGCGGTTCCACTACTTAAGACCGAAGCGCCGCTGGTCGGTACCGGCCTGGAGAAAACCGTGGGCCGCGATTCGGGTGTCACCACGATTGCCCGTCGTGACGGTGTGGTCGAGAGCGTCGACGCCGAGCGGATTGTGGTGCGTGCCGAACGCCAAGGCCGCGAAGCTCGCGACGCAGGCGTCGACATTTACAATCTGGTCAAGTATCAACGCTCCAATCAGAACACGTGCATCAATCAACGGCCAATCGTGGTTAAAGGCGAGCGGGTCAAGGCGGGAGATGTGTTGGCTGATGGGCCTTCTACCGACATGGGAGAACTCGCCCTCGGTCGCAACGTGTTGGTCGCATTCATGCCCTGGGGCGGCTACAACTTCGAAGACTCGATTCTCATCTCCGAGCGAGTGGTCAAGGACGACCTGTTTACGTCGGTTCATATCGAAGAATTTGAATGTATCGCGCGCGATACCAAGCTCGGCCCTGAAGAAATCACCCGCGACATCCCCAACGTTGGCGACGAGGCGCTGAAGAATCTGGACGCGAGCGGAATCATCCGAATCGGTGCCGAGGTTCGGCCGGGCGACATCCTGGTCGGTAAAATCACGCCGAAAGGGGAAACTCAGCTCAGCCCTGAGGAAAAGCTGCTCCGTGCCATTTTCGGCGAAAAGGCCGGCGAAGTGCGTGACACTTCGCTGCGAGTTCCTCCGGGAGTCGAAGGGGCGGTTATCGATGCCCGCGTTTTTGCCCGCCGAGGAGTGGCGCGTGACGACCGCACACAAGAAATTCAGAACATTGAAATGGAGCGACTGAAACAGGACGAGGCTGAAGAAGTCCGGATCGTGCGCCAGGAAACTTTGCGCAAACTAAAGCGCCTTTTGGCAGGTAAGAAACTGGCCGCGCGAGTGATGTCCGACGACCGGCGCGTGTTGTTCAATAAAGGCGACACCATAACGGCTGACGACCTCGATGAGCTGCCGCCGCCGCTGTGGGGGCAGCTGCGTGTCGAACCCGAACACATTCAGGCTGAGGTTACCCAAGCGCTCGAAGCAATGAGTGCAAAGGTGCGCGAAGTGCAGGAGCATTACGAAGCCAAACTCGAGCGCCTGAAAGCCGGCGATGAACTCGCGCCCGGCGTGATCAAGATGATCAAAGTATTCGTCGCACTTAAGCGGCGTTTGCAGGTCGGTGACAAAATGGCCGGGCGCCACGGGAATAAAGGTGTGTTGTCGCGGATCCTGCCGGTGGAAGACATGCCACGGCTTGCCGACGGGACGCCAGTCGATATCGTCTTGAACCCGCTTGGTGTCCCGTCGCGGATGAACGTTGGCCAAATCCTCGAGACCCATTTGGGCTGGGCCGCGCTCGAGCTTGGACGCAAGCTTTACGAAGAGGCCCATAAGGGCGCTCCGGTAGCTCAGATCCGGAAGCGTCTGCGGGAATTGTACCCGGAGCGCGAGCACCAGGAGTTTATCGAAGGACTCGATGATGCCGATGTGATACGGCTGACTGAAAAGGCGCGAGACGGGATTCATACCGCTTCTCCGGTTTTCGATGGTGCGCGCGAAGATGAAATCTTCGCACTGCTACGGCGTGCTGGGCTGCCCGAGACCGGCCAGGCCACGCTCTACGATGGCCGTACCGGCTTGCCGTTTGAACAGCCGGTCACTGTCGGAGTGATGTACATGATGAAGCTGCATCATCTGGTGGAAGAGAAAATCCATGCGCGTTCGACCGGCCCTTACAGCCTCGTGACCCAGCAACCCTTGGGCGGCAAGGCGCAATTCGGCGGTCAACGGCTTGGCGAAATGGAGGTCTGGGCGCTCGAAGCTTACGGCGCAGCCTATACCTTGCAAGAGATGCTGACGGTCAAATCCGATGACGTGGCCGGTCGTACGCGAATGTACGAGGCCATTGTCAAGGGCGAAAACACGCTTGAACCGGGCCTCCCCGAGTCGTTCAACGTGATGGTCAAAGAGCTCCAGTCGCTCTGCCTTAACGTGGAGCTGCTGGAACATGCATGATGCGTGGCAGAAGGGCAGGCTCGCGTGATGCTGGTCAAGATGATGCGGACCGAGGAGCTGCCGAGGGACGTTGCAGCCGCGCCTGGAGCAGCTAGGATTGCGGCGCGCAAGGTGTTGACCGCAACGGGCAGACGAGCCCGCGCGACGGGCATACAAGGTCGGTGACAAAAATGGAAGATCTGTTCGGGATTTTTGAAAAACCCAAAAACCCCCTCTCGTTCAACGCTATTCGGATTGCGATCGCATCGCCCGAGATGATTCGCTCGTGGTCGCACGGCGAGGTCAAAAAGCCCGAGACCATAAATTATCGCACGTTCAAGCCGGAACGGGACGGGTTGTTTTGCGCCAAGATTTTTGGCCCGACCAAGGACTATGAGTGCAACTGCGGAAAATACAAGCGGATGCGGCACCGCGGCGTCGTCTGTGAGAAATGCGGCGTCGAAGTAATTCAGTCCAAGGTCCGGCGTGAGCGAATGGGACATATCGACCTGGCGGCACCGGTTGCTCACATCTGGTTTTTGCGCTCGTTACCTTCGCGTATCGGCACACTGCTCGATATGACGCTGAAGGAACTTGAGAAAATCCTCTATTTCGAAAACTACGTCGTTACGGATCCTGGCGAAACCCCGCTTCAATACAAAGAGTTGTTGACCGAGCGCAAGTATCGAGAGGCACGCGAACAGTACGGGGAAAGCTTTCGTGCGGAAATGGGTGCCGAGGCGATTCGCACCCTGCTGTCGCAACTCGAGTTGGACAAGCTGGCCGACGAGCTGCGGGCTGAGATGAAGTCGACCTCGAGTGAAGCGCGCCGGAAAAAGGTCGCCAAGCGGTTGAAGGTGGTTAACGCGTTCCGGGAGTCGGGGAACAAACCCGAGTGGATGATTCTGACGATCCTGCCGGTGATACCACCGGATCTGCGGCCGCTCGTGCCGCTGGACGGCGGCCGCTTCGCGACCTCCGATTTGAACGATCTTTATCGTCGTGTGATCAATCGCAACAATCGCCTCAAGCGCCTAATCGAGCTCAACGCACCAGACATTATCGTACGCAACGAAAAGCGCATGCTCCAGGAGGCGGTTGACGCGTTGTTCGATAATGGACGGCGCGGCCGCGCCATCACTGGCCCGGCAAAGCGCCCGCTCAAATCCCTCTCCGACATGCTCAAGGGCAAATCGGGGCGCTTCCGGCAGAATCTGCTGGGTAAGCGGGTTGATTACTCCGGGCGCTCGGTCATCGTGGTCGGTCCGGAGCTGCGGCTGCATCAATGCGGGCTGCCGAAGAAAATGGCGCTGGAGCTCTTCAAGCCCTTCATCTACAGCAAACTCGAAGAGAAGGGCTACGTCACTACGATCAAGAGCGCCAAGAAGATGGTGGAAAAGGAGGGCAAGGATGTCTGGGATATTCTCGATGAAGTGATCCGAGAACATCCGGTCCTGCTCAATCGTGCGCCAACCCTCCATCGGCTAGGCATCCAGGCGTTCGAACCGGTCCTGATTGAGGGCAAGGCGATCCAATTGCACCCCCTGGTGTGCGTTGCCTATAACGCAGACTTCGATGGCGACCAGATGGCAGTGCACGTGCCGCTATCAGTCGAGGCCCAGGTAGAGTCGCGTGCGCTGATGATGTCAACCAACAACATCCTCTCCCCCGCCAGCGGAAAACCCATCATTGTCCCGACACAGGACATGGTGCTTGGGCTTTATTACATGACGCGCGATCGGCCATTGGCCAAGGGGGAAGGCAAGTTCTTCTCATCTCCGGCGGAAGTTCGAGTTGCATATGACCACGGCGAGGTGGACCTGCATGCGCGGATAACCGTTCGCATGCCGAAAGCCAGCGAGCGGCCCCCAGTCGACGAAGATGAAGACGGAACGCAGCCGTCGCGCGCATTCGATGGTCGAACTGGCAACGGGAACGTGGCCACTGAACGCGTCGAGACCACGGTCGGGCGTGTGCTGTTGTATGAAATTGTTCCTCCCAACGTTCCTTTCTCCGAAGTCAATCGCACGATGAAGAAAAAGGAACTGGGGAACCTGATTGACATCGTATATCGTCGCGCAGGTAACAAGGCGACCGTTATTTTCGCCGACCGTTTGAAGGACGTGGGCTTCGAGTTCGCAACCCGAGCCGGAATCTCGATCTCGATTCGCGACATGACGATTCCGCCGCAAAAGGCTCAATTGTTGGAACAGGCCCAGAAGCAGGTCTCTGAGATTCAGAAACAGTACAACAACGGCGTCATTACCGACGGCGAACGGTATAACAAGGTCGTCGATATCTGGGCCGAAGTACAGGACGAAATCGGCGGTGCGGTGTTGAAGGGGCTGTCCACCCAAGTTTACGGGCACGACAAGGACGGCAAGGAAGTGGTTGGGCCGTCATTCAATCCAATCTTCATTATGGCTGATTCGGGTGCGCGCGGTTCCGAACAACAGATCCGCCAGCTGGCGGGACTGCGCGGGCTGATGGCGAAGCCCTCGGGCGAGATTATCGAGACGCCGATAACCGCCAATTTTCGCGAGGGGTTGACGGTGCTTCAATACTTCATCTCGACTCACGGCGCGCGCAAAGGTCTCGCCGATACTGCCCTCAAGACCGCCAACTCCGGTTACCTCACCCGCCGCTTGGTCGACGTCGCGCAGGACTCGATCATCACCGAGGAAGATTGCGGCACCCTCGATGGCATCGAGATGACGCCACTGGTGGAAGGCGGCGAGATCATCGAGGGTCTCGGTGATCGGGTGCTCGGACGTGTCGCCTTGGAGGACATTCGCGACCCATTCACCAACGAGATCCTGGTCCACGCCAATGAGATGATTGACGAGGATAAGGTCGCGGCTATCGAAGACGCAGGCGTCGAAATGGTCAAGATTCGTTCAGTGTTGACCTGCCAGTCACGCCAGGGTGTCTGCGTAAAGTGCTACGGGCGCGACCTCGGGCGTGGCCACTTGGTCAATATGGGCGAGGCGATTGGCATTATGGCCGCACAGTCAATTGGCGAGCCCGGAACACAATTGACGATGCGGACTTTTCACATCGGCGGTACGGCCAGCCGACGAGCCGAGCAGACGACGCTCGAAGCCCGTAACGAAGGCATCGTCCGGCTGCATGGAGTGAACACGGTACGCAGCCGCGACGGTAGTCTGGTCGTAATGTCGCGGCGCGGCGAGGTTGTAATCGCGGTGCCTGCGGGACAGGCGGAACGTGAGCGCGAACGATATCCGCTCGTCTATGGCGCCAAATTGCGCAAGAACGATGGTGACACGGTCAAAGCCGGCGAACTTATCGCGGAGTGGGATCCATTTACCACTCCGATCATCACGGAAGTGGCAGGCACCGTTAAGTACGGCGATATCATCGAAGGTAAGACGATGGAGGAGAAGCCGGATGAACGCACGGGTGCGCGCTACAACGTGATTATCGAGTCAAAGGACCTGGATGTTCGGCCGCGCATATCGATCAAGGATGAGACTGGCAAAACCGCTAAAGTTCCTTACAGCGACAACTACGCGCGGTACTTCCTCCCAGTGGGAGCCTACATTACTGTCGCCGAGGGGACTCACGTCGAAGCGGGCGATATCCTAGCCAAAATTCCGCGTGAACAGACCCGCACCAAAGACATCACCGGAGGGTTACCACGCGTCGCGGAGTTGTTCGAGGCGCGCAAGCCTAAGGAATTTGCGGTTATTTCCGAGATCGACGGCCAGGTGTCGTTCGGTAAAGACACCAAAGGCAAACGGAAGATTGAAGTCACACCCGAGATCGGTGAAAAGCGTGAGTACCTGATCCCCAAGGGAAAGCATCTTGCCGTTCATGAAGGTGACATGGTGAAGGCGGGCGAGCCGTTGATGGAAGGTTCCTCAAATCCCCACGACATCCTGACCATCCTCGGTGAGAAGGCGCTCGCCAAGTACCTGGTGGACGAAATCCAGGAAATCTACCGTTTGCAAGGCGTTCGGATCAACGACAAACACATCGAAGTAATCGTTCGCCAGATGTTGCGGCGGGTGCGAATCAAGGAGGTCGGCGATACCGGCTTTTTGGTGGGCGACCAAACCGAAAAATGGCGTTTCGACGAAGAAAATGCCCGAGTTTTGATGAAAGGCGGCGAGCCCGCCATTGCCGAACCGCTTCTGCTCGGGATCACCAAGGCTTCGCTGTCGACCGAAAGCTTCATTTCGGCGGCTTCATTCCAGGAGACCACGCGGGTCTTAACCGAAGCTGCGATCAATGGCAAAGTCGACCGCCTGATCGGTTTAAAGGAAAATGTGATAATGGGTCGCTTGATCCCTGCGGGCAGTGGTCTGCCAAAATATAATCGAATTGAGCTGAAGTTGGAGGGCGGACCGGCGGAGGTGGAGGAGGCGAAGGAGGAGCAGACCGAGGCGATTGCTCAAAGTGACTGATATTTGCTGCTGGTATGGATAGATCGTAAGACTCAGACCCGAGCGCGATTGACAAGCCTACGGTTTATCCGGAAAATCTATGATTCCCCCCAAGAGCGGAGCGCTCTTGGGGGTTTGTTTGGGTTAAGCACAGTCGGACGGTGGTTGCGGCGTTTACAACAAGACTAGACTAGTGCGTGCTTGTGCAGATCTGGAACTGAGGTCCATCCCTCGCCATCGCAGAGCCTGCGCGCATCGAGAAACTCAAGTGCCTACTATAAATCAACTAATCCGTAACGCGCGGATAAAGAAACGATACAAGATCAGTGCACCTGCTCTGCAAGGTTCGCCGCAGAAGCGCGGCGTCTGCACTCAAGTCAAGACCACCACGCCTAAGAAGCCCAACTCGGCGCTGCGCAAGGTTGCGCGTGTGCGGCTATCCAACGGTTACGAAGTGAATACCTATATTCCAGGGGTGGGTCACAATCTCCAGGAACACTCCGTGGTCTTGATTCGTGGCGGGCGGGTGAAAGACCTACCCGGTGTACGCTATCACGTCATCCGGGGGACGCTGGACTCAATCGGGGTGCAAGAAAGGCGTAAAGGGCGCTCCAAATACGGGTCGAAAAAGCCCAAATAAGAATTGCCCGCGTGGCTGAGCAGCACGATCCATCTCGGTAGCCGGTAACGGATTCGAGAAAAGAGCTGGACTAGTATGTCACGGAAAGGACAAGCTCGCGTTCGGGAAATAGTTCCTGATCCGAAGTTTCACGACCGAACGGTTGCCAAGTTCGTTAACGTAGTAATGGAGCGGGGCAAGAAATCCCTCGCCGAACGTATTCTTTATGGCGCCTTCGACCTGGTTGCCGAAAGGACAAAGGAAGACGGCTTAACCGTCTTTAAGCGAGCACTTGACAACGTTCGTCCTTCGGTGGAAGTGCGCTCACGCCGAGTCGGCGGTGCTAACTATCAGGTACCGGTTGAGGTGCGGCCTGTGCGGCGCTCATCGCTGGCGATGCGATGGCTAGTGACAGCGGCACGTGCGCGCAGTGAGAAATCAATGATCGAGCGGCTGGCCAGTGAGATAATAGAGGCGGCTAACAATCGCGGCGGAGCGGTGAAGAAACGCGAAGACACGCATCGGATGGCCGAGGCCAATCGCGCCTTCGCCCATTATCGCTGGTAGGCTGAGCTGACAGGATTTGAGATTGCAATGGCGCGTCAGACTCCCATAGAACGGGTGCGCAATATCGGCATCATGGCTCACATCGATGCCGGCAAGACCACTACTACGGAGCGCATCCTGTACTACACGGGAATCAACTACAAGATTGGCGAGGTACACGAAGGTACCGCGACCATGGACTGGATGGTGCAGGAGCAGGAACGCGGTATTACCATCACCTCGGCCGCGACAACCTGTTTCTGGCAGGATCACCGCATTAACATCATCGATACCCCCGGACATGTCGACTTCACGATCGAGGTCGAGCGCAGTCTACGCGTCCTGGATGGCGCGGTGGCGCTGTTCTGTGCCGTGGGTGGAGTGGAACCGCAGTCGGAGACGGTATGGCGTCAGGCCGACAAGTATCGGGTGCCGCGCATCGCCTTCATCAACAAGATGGACCGGGTTGGAGCGGATTATCAGCGGGTGGTAGGCGAAATCCGCGACAAGCTTAAAGCCAAACCGCTGCTGCTGCAGATTCCTATTGGTACTGAAGATAAGTTCACCGGAGTGGTCGATCTGATTGAACAAAAGGCGATTGTCTGGGAGGAGGACCGCCTGGGCGCCAGTTTCCGGTTCGAACCGATTCCCGAATATCTGCGTTCCGAAGCAGCCGCCGCGCGTGATGACTTGATCGAAAAATTGGCCGACCACGACGAACGGATCCTGGAATTGTACCTCGAAGGTAAGTCGCCGGAGCCGAGCTTGATCCGAGCCGCGCTTCGCCAGGCTACGCTTAAGCTTGAAGCTGTTCCGGTTCTGGTGGGCTCGGCGTTCCGCAATAAGGGTGTGCAGCCAATGCTGGACGCGGTAGTCAGCTATTTGCCTTCGCCCCTCGACCTGCCGCCGGTCATCGGGAAAAACGGAGAGAAAGTCGAGGAACGATGGCCGAGAGATGATGAACCGCTGGCAGCGCTCGCCTTTAAGATCATGACCGACCCGTACGTCGGGACGCTCACCTTCCTGAGGATCTATTCCGGGCGACTGGAGAGCGGGAGCTCGGTGCTTAATTCCACCCGAGGCAAGCGGGAGCGCATCGGCCGCCTGGTTAAAATGCACGCCAACAAACGCGAGGAAATCTCCGAGGTCTTCGCCGGAGATATTTGCGCAGTCGGCCTGCGTGACACCACTACGGGTGACACCTTATGTGACCCTGCGCACCCCATAATCCTCGAGTCGATCGAATTTCCTGATCCGGTAATTCAAATTGCGATTGAGCCCAAAACCAAAGCCGATCAAGAGCAACTCGGCGAGGCACTGCAGAAACTCGCGAAAGAGGATCCCTCTTTCCGAGTCAGCGTCAATCGCGAAACCGGTCAGACGCTAATTGCTGGGATGGGTGAGCTCCATCTCGAAATCGTGGTCGACCGGTTGCTGCGCGAGTTCAAGGTCGATGCCAACGTCGGCAAACCTCAGGTGGCCTATCGCGAGACCATCCGGCGCGCCGCTGAGGCCGAAGGGCGCTTTGTACGGCAGTCAGGCGGACATGGTCAATTCGCGGTGGTTGATTTGCGGATTGAACCGCTGCCCAAAGGGAGCGGCTTCGAGTTCGCCGACGAGACCAAAGGTGGGGTTATCCCCCGGAATTTCATTCCCGCGGTCGAAGAAGGTGTCAAGGAGGCGATGGAGACCGGGGTGCTCGCCGGCTATCCAATGGTCGATATACGGGCGGTATTGTTCGATGGCAAATACCACGAAGTCGACTCGTCCGAACTCGCCTTCAAAATTGCCGGCTCGATGGCTTTCAAGGAGGCGGCAGAGAAGGCTCAGCCAGTGTTGCTGGAACCGGTAATGGATGTCGAAGTAGTCACCCCGCAGGAGTTCATGGGCGATGTTATCGGTGATTTGAATTCGCGCCGTGGCAAGATTCTCGAAATGGAGAGTCGTACCGGAGCGCAGGTAATCACGGCACGGGTGCCGCTAGCGACTATGTTCGGCTACGCGACGCGGCTGCGTTCCTTAACCCAGGGACGGGCGACGTATACGATGCAATTCGCCGTTTACGAGCCGGTCCCGCCACAGATTCACGACGAGCTTACCGCACGCAGTGGCGGCTACAGCGAAGCGCCGGCGCGCGCATAAAAGGAGAGAAAGCCGGGAGGTCAAATCATGGGCAAGGCCAAGTTTGAGCGGACCAAACCTCATCTCAATGTCGGTACTATTGGACATATCGACCACGGCAAGACGACGCTGACCGCGGCTATCACCAAGGTGCTGTCGTCACGCAAACTTGCCCAATTCACCGCGTTCGATCAGATCGACAAGGCGCCCGAAGAACGCGAACGCGGCATCACGATCGCAATCGCACATGTTGAATACGAGACGCTCAAGCGTCATTACGCGCATGTCGATTGTCCCGGCCACGCCGATTACATCAAGAACATGATCACCGGCGCAGCGCAGATGGATGGGGCCATACTCGTGGTTGGGGCCAATGATGGTCCGATGCCCCAGACACGTGAACATATACTGCTGGCGCGTCAGGTCGGTGTGCCTTCGATCGTTGTCTTCATGAACAAGGTCGACATGGTAGACGACCCCGAATTGCTGGATCTGGTCGAATTGGAGGTTCGCGACCTGCTGAAGCGCTATGAGTTCCCAGGTGATGACATTCCGGTCGTTCGCGGCAGCGCTCTCAAGGCGTTGGAATGTGGTTGCGGTAAAGACGATTGTCCGAACTGCAAGCCGATTCTTGAACTGATGGAGGCAGTCGACAGTTACGTCCCGCAGCCGGCCCGAGAGATCGACAAACCCTTCCTGATGCCAGTCGAAGACGTTTTCTCGATCTCAGGACGTGGCACGGTTGTGACCGGAAGAGTGGAGCGAGGCAAGGTCAAAATCGGCGATGAAGTCGAGATCGTCGGCTTTCGCGAGACTACCAAAACCGTCGTTACCGGGGTGGAGATGTTCCGCAAGATCCTCGACGAGGGCCAGGCCGGCGACAACATCGGCGTGCTTTTGCGCGGGATCAAACGCGAGGAATTGGAGCGTGGGCAGGTGCTGGCCCAGCCAGGCTCGATCACGCCCCACACCAAATTTGAAGGCTCGATCTACGTTCTGACCAAAGAGGAGGGTGGACGTCACACCCCCTTCTTCAATGGCTATCGACCACAATTTTATTTTCGCACGACCGATGTCACCGGCGTCATCACTCTCGCGGAAGGGACGGAAATGGTAATGCCCGGCGACAACATCAACGCGACCGGCGAGCTGATAACCCCGGTAGCCATGGAGCAGGGATTGCGGTTCGCTATACGTGAGGGCGGCCGTACCGTTGGCGCTGGCGTTGTTTCCAAGATCTTGAAGTGAGCCACTGGGTCGCTGACTGGGAAGGTTGCCGGGCTGCCAGATAGAAGACAGATGTCGCCGTCGGCTTAACCCTGTAGCGAGATTGAAATCATGAGTCAGTGAGTAAAGCCGTGGCTGAGAGGATGAACGACAAGATCCGGATACGCCTAAAAGCGTATGACCACCGCCTGCTCGATCAATCTGTGCGTGAGATCGTCGATACGATCAGGCGCACGGGGGGTCGAGTCGCTGGGCCGATCCCATTGCCAACGCGTATCGAACGATTTACGGTCAACCGCTCGCCCCACGTCGACAAAAAATCTAGAGAGCATTTCGAGATTCGAACGCACAAACGATTGCTGGATGTGCTCGAACCCACCCAGCAGACCATCGATGCTTTGGGCAAGCTCGACTTGGCAGCGGGGGTCGATGTGGAGATCAAACTCGAGTAGCAATTTCATGACGCGGACAGACAGCAGGCTGCTCAGCCGCATTCCGCGTGGGATTGGAAGAAAGTGCTGACCGGACTGATTGGCAGGAAAATCGGCATGACGCAGACTCTGGACGCCAGCGGGCGTATCCAGGCAGTGACCGTTCTTGAACTTGGTCCCTGCGCCGTGAGCCAGATAAAGACGCGTCCCATCGATGGTTACGATGCGATTCAAATAACCTGGGGCCGCAAGAAGCATTCGCGCACTTCGTCGGCCGAGCTAGGCCATTTCAAAAAAGCCGAAGTTGCGGCGGGAATCGCCACGCGGGAGTTTCAACCCCGAGGTGATGTTCAACTCAAGCTGGGCCAGATTATCAGAGTGCACGAGGTGTTTGCGGCCGGCGACCTCGTCGACGTGACTGGAATTAGCAAGGGCCGCGGTTTCGCGGGGGTAATCAAGCGTCATCACTTCGGAGGTTTCCCCAACTCGCGCGGTACACACGAGTACTTTCGTCATGGTGGATCAATCGGCAATCGTTCGTTTCCTGGGCGCGTCCGCAAAGGCCTCCGAATGGCTGGCCAGATGGGCAATGAGCGCGTGACGATACTTAATCAGAAGATCTTGGAAGTGCTACCGGATGAAAATCTCGTTCTGGTGGCGGGGGCGGTGCCCGGAGCAAACCACGGAATCGTCGTCGTGCGACACGCGGTGAAACAACAACGTGAGCTGGAGCTGGCCGTCAATGGATGAGCAGCAGGGCATGATCAGAGTGCCTCGGTTTTCGGCTGCGCGGGAACGGGCCGGCGAAATCGAATTGTCGGCCTCGGTCTTTGGCCGTAGCGGCAACGATTCCCTCCTTTACGAGGCGGTTCGGATGCAGCTGGCGAATCGACGGGCCGGAACCGCTGCAACGAAAACCCGAGGATTGATCTCCGGCGGCGGGCGCAAGCCATGGCGGCAGAAGGGGACGGGGCGGGCGCGAGCAGGCTCAACTCGCTCTCCGTTGTGGCGTCACGGTGGGACGATTTTTGGGCCTCAGCCACGCGATTATTCCTACAAGATGCCCAAAAAGGCGTGGCGGCGGGCGCTGACCTTGGCGCTTTCTGACCGCGCCCGGAACGGTAAACTGATCGTCGTCGAATCGTTGGAGTTGGCGGAGCCTAAGACCAAGCTCGCCAAGGCGGCGCTTGAGGCGCTGGGCCTGCGACATGCCTTGATCGTGGTCGGCGAGGCGGATGGAACCTTCTGCCGAGCGGCGCGAAATCTAGCCGCGCACAAAGTGCTGCCGCTGGCCGGCTTGAACGTCTACGACATCCTTAAGTACGACGAGTTGCTGATGACCGAGAGTACGGCCAGAGCGGTCGAGGCGAGGATTCTGGGTCATTCGGTCGATCTCGCAGCCAACGGGTCTGAAGTATGAGCGCGGAAAGTCTGGTCATCGCGCCACTGGTCACAGAAAAGGGCACGATCGTTGGCGAGAAAAACAATCAGGTCGTGTTCCGCGTGCGGCCAACGGCAAATAAGAATCAAATTCGCCACGTGATTGAAGACCTGTTCAAGGTCAAAGTGGTAAAGATTCGCACGGCTAACTTTCTTGGCAAAGAGCGCCGGCGAGGCCGAACCATAGGCCGACGCCCTAACTGGAAGAAGGCATATATAACCCTCAAGGAGGGTGACCGTATCGAAATCTTCGAGGGCTTGTAACTCCGTGCTGAACGTAACTACGACCAGAACAGGCGTTAAGCTGTCGGTCACGTTCGTCCGGACGCTTGACAAATTGTCGGCCAGTTCGAGCGGCCCTGATTATTGCTGAGCATAGCAAAATGGCGGTTATTCAGCTCAATCCTCGTACTCCCGGTCAACGGTTCATGCAGGTCGCCGACTTCAAGGTGTTGTCTCGCAAACCGCCGGAAAAGCGTCTGCTTGCGCCGATTCGCAGCTCGGGTGGCCGCAACAACACTGGCCACATGACTAGCCGACACCGCGGCGGAGGCCACAAGCGGCGACTGCGCATCATAGATTTCAAACGTAATCGCGACGGGATTCCAGCGGTGGTAGCGGCAATTGAATACGATCCCAATCGCTCCGCCAATATCGCACTCCTGAACTACGCCGACGGAGATAAACGCTATATTCTCGCCCCAGAAGGACTGAAAGTCGGCGATACTGTTCAGTGCGGTGCTCAAGCTGATATCAAGCCCGGTAATGCGCTCCAGCTCAAAGACATCCCGGTTGGCACCATCGTTCATGCGGTCGAACTACGGCCGGGTAAGGGTGCTCAACTGGCCCGTGGGGCGGGCGCCCAAGCTCAGCTCATGGCTAAGGAGGGCAAGCTCGCCTTACTTAAACTGCCCTCGGGAGAACAAAGGATGGTGCTTGCGGAATGCCGGGCAACTGTTGGTCAAGTCGGTAATGTCGATCATGAGAACATCTCCATCGGCAAAGCGGGCCGTAGCCGCTGGTTGGGCAAGCGTCCCCACGTGCGCGGAGTTGCAATGAATCCAGTTGATCATCCACACGGAGGAGGCGAGGGTCGATCCAAAGGCAATCATCCACAGTCTCCGTGGGGGATGCCAACCAAGGGCTACAAGACTCGCGGCAAAAAACCCTCAGACCGCTATATTGTTACGCGGCGGCCGCGAGGCAAGCAGAGTTAAGGTAAATGACCGGTGGTGGGATTTGTGAACGACCAAGGTGCATCGGGCCGCAATTGAAAGCGGCAACGCGTCATTATTGGTAAAAAAGAAAATGGCGAGGTCATTGAAGAAAGGTCCGTTCGTCGACAGTCATCTGCAAAAGAAAGTCGAAGCGGCCAAACGTGCCGGAGACAAGCGCATAATTCGAACGTGGTCGCGGCGGTCGATGATCGTTCCGGAGATGGTCGGGCTCACTTTCGCAGTGCACAACGGGCAGAAGTTCATTCCGGTTTATTGCACCGAAAACATGGTGGGTCACAAACTTGGAGAGTTCTCACCGACCCGCACTTTCCACGGCCATGCAGGCGACCGCAAGGGCGAGGTTCGGGCAGCGGCGCCGGCCCCACCAAGCAGCGGGGCGCGCGCGTCGTAAACGGGCTGGAATTTGAGTTTCCCGCTTCAGAGCTGCGGTTGCGCTCTATTCTAGGGCGCTGAAGCGGGTGATGCGGCTCGCAGGTAACGAGGAATTAGAGGATGGAAGCGGTTGCACGTACTCGGTTCGTGAGGATTTCACCTCGCAAACTGAGGTTGGTATGTAACCTGGTTGCCGGGAAAAAGGTCGATCAGGCGTTGTCCATCTTACAGTTTACGCCCAAAAAAGGCGCCAAAATTCTCTCGAAAACCTTGATGGCTGCGGTGGCGAACGCGCGCGACCAACAGAACGTGGACGAGGATCGATTGTTTATTAAGCGGGTCACGGCCGACACTGGGCCGACTTGGAAGCGGTCGCTGCAACGTGCGCACATGCACGCAACCCCGATCCTTAAACGTACTAGTCATCTAACCGTAGTAGTTGACGAAAGTGCCACTTGAATCGGCAGAGACCAGCTCGGAGCTTCTTGTGACTTCACTAGCAAAGCAGGTCAATGGAGGCTGAGGATTGGCCCACCAGACTTATCGGTAAATAAAAATGGGGCAGAAAACACATCCGCGCGGGTTACGCCTCGGCATTATCGAGGGGTGGGACTCAAAATGGTTCGCGACGCACGACTACGCGACATTGCTGCACGAAGATCTCAAGCTTCGTGACTTCATCAAGAAGCGGCTTTATCACGCAGGTATCTCTCGGGTCGAAATTGAGCGGATGGCTAACAAGGCTAAGATTAACATCCATACCGCCCGCCCGGGAATAGTTATCGGTAAAAAGGGAGCTGAGATCGACCGGCTGAAAGCTGATATCCAAAAACTGATGAAAGGCAAGGAAGCCTTTATCAATATCCATGAAGTACGCCGGCCGGATCTTGATCCGCAGTTGGTTGCCGAAAATATCGCTCTGCAGCTAGAACGGCGAGTCGCCTTTCGCCGCGCGATGAAAGAGGCTGTGCTGCGGGCTATGCGAATGGGTGCGCAGGGGGTCAGGGTGCAGGTCGCGGGTCGTCTGGGTGGAGCAGAAATCGCGCGGACCGAGTGGTATCGAGAGGGACGGGTGCCGCTGCAGACCCTACGAGCCGACGTCGCATATGGCTTTGCCGAAGCAAAGACCACCTATGGCGTTATTGGAGTCAAAGTATGGATTTTTCGCGGCGAGATTCTGACGCGTCAGGAAGAGTCGGCCAAGCGCTCGGGCCTGCAGATGCAGGCGTGATCTTTCGTCGCGTGGAGTTAAGCCAATGCTCGCACCAAAAAGGGTTAAACATCGCAAAATTCAAAAAGGCCGAATAAGGGGTGCAGAGTCGCGCGGTCTGGAATTGGCCTTCGGCGATTTCGGACTCAAAAGCCTCGAGACCTCACGTATCGACACGCGTGCACTAGAGGCCGCCCGGATCGCCTTAACCCGTCATATCAAACGTGGCGGGCGGGTATGGATCAGGGTTTTTCCCGACAAACCGTTTACCAAGAAGCCGGCGGAAACTCGGATGGGTAAGGGCAAGGGGAACCCCGAGGGTTGGACTGCGGTGGTACGACCGGGTCGTATTCTGTTCGAGATGGAGGGTGTCGATCGCGCAACCGCGCTGGAAGCCATGAGGCTCGCTTCACACAAGCTACCTGTAAAGACAACGGTTGTTGAACGGGAGGCTGAAGCAGTTGGAGCTTGACGAGCTGAAACAAATGAGCGTCGCTGACTTGCGCGTCAAAGAGCGCGAGACGCGCGAGGAGATCTTTCGTCTGCGGATCAAGCTGCGGACCAACCAGCTCGATAATCCCGCTAATTATCGCAAAGCAAAGCGCGAGTTAGCGCGAATTTTGACCCTGATCGCTGCTCAGCGGACGAGGTGATTGCGATGCGCGAGCGAACCAAACGACGCGAGGGGACGGTAGTATCCGCCAAGATGGCGAAGACGGTCGTGGTTCAAGTGGATCGCTTGGTCGAGCACCCGCTGTATGGGAAACGGCTCAGACGTATAAACCATTTCATGGCTCATGATGAGAAGGGCCAGTGCCGCGAAGGAGATCGGGTGCTCATTATCGAATCCCGGCCCCTGTCGCGGCACAAGCGGTGGCGCGTTAGTCGGGTCCTTAGAAAAGCTGCCCAATAGGATTTGCTCCCATGGTACAGATGCGGACGATACTCGGAGTGGCGGATAATTCCGGGGCGCGCAAGGTTCAATGCATTAAAGTGCTGGGCGGTTCGCGCCGTCGCTATGCGACTATCGGCGACGTCATCGTGGTGGCCGTTAAGGAGGCCATCCCGAACGCCAAAGTCAAAAAGGGCGACGTTTCCCACGCCGTAATCGTCAGAACAAACAAGGAAGTAAGTCGGCAAGACGGCAGTTACATCCGCTTTGATGACAATTCGGCGGTGCTGCTCGATAATCAGCACGAACCAATCGGCACCCGGATTTTTGGTCCGGTCGCCCGTGAGCTCCGCGCCAAGCGGTTTCTAAAGATCATTTCGTTGGCGCCAGAGGTGCTATGATGCGAGGCGCGAGCGGACTGCCAAAGGTCAAGATTCACAAAAACGACACCGTGATGGTGATCACGGGGCGCGACCGCGGCAAAACCGGCAAGGTCCTGCGAGTGATGCCTGCGGAGGGTCGCCTGGTGGTGGAGCGTCTCAACATGGTCAAGCGGCACACGAAACCGCGAGGCGCAGCCAGTCCGGGCGGCATCGTCGAAAAGGAGGCGCCCATCCACATTTCCAACGTGATGGTAATGTGCGACCGTTGTAATGCGCCAGTGCGCATCGGAATCAAATTGAACGCCGATGGTAGCAAGTCGCGGATCTGTCGGCGGTGTGGCGACGTGTTGGGGAGTGACTAGGATGCCCGACGAGCAAAAGACCACAAAGCAGACCCGCGCCAAGAAATCGCAAACCGCACAGTCACCTGTGGCATCTGGCAGCGAAAAAGGTGCACGCCCAAAAAGAAGCCCTGATACTGGACCGACTCCCGAGACCGCAACCGAGGCAGCGGAACCGGAGCCGAAGATCCCGGCACGATTGCGGATTCGCTACGAACAAGAGATTGTCCCGGCGCTCATGCGCGAGCTCAAGATCGAAAATCGTATGCGGGTGCCCAGACTCGAGAAGATCGTCATTAATATGGGCTTGGGCGAAGCGCGGGACAACATCAAGCTGCTCGATTCCGCGGTCGAAGAGTTGCGGCAGATAACCGGCCAGAAGCCGGTGATCACGCGCGCGCGCAAAGCTATCTCAAATTTCAAATTGCGTCAGGGCATGCCCATCGGCGTGATGGTCACGCTGCGGCGTGATCGCATGTACGAGTTTCTCGACCGAACCGTGAACATCGCCCTCCCACGGGTGCGTGACTTTCGCGGTATAAGTGACAAAGCTTTTGATGGTCGGGGCAACTATTCGCTCGGGATTCGCGAGCATACGATTTTCCCCGAGCTCAACCTCGATCGAGTCGAGCGGGTTAAGGGTATGACAATTTCGATTATCACAACCGCTCGAAGCGATTTCGAAGGTTATTCACTGCTGAAAGCACTCGGGTTACCGTTTCGCGGTAGCGGCGCGGAACTCGCCGCGCGTGCAGCGTAGAGTAGGTTGTAACAAGATTTGGCTTCGTTTTGGGCTTTATCGAACACGGCTTAGATTGGTCTACATTGTAGCGGCTGCTGGCCGTAGAGCTGGGTATCTCGAATGGCGAAGACCTGTCTTAGAGTCAAGGCGACGCGACCGCAGCGATTCAAGGTGCGTCGTTATAACCGCTGCCCCTTGTGCGGGCGTTCGCGGGCTTTTTTTCGACGCTTCAGAATGTGTCGGCTGTGTTTAAGAAAGAACGCCTTGCGCGGCGCGTTGCCCGGCGTGGTAAAAGCGAGTTGGTAGGACACGATGTCGCAGACTGACCCAATCGCGGAATTGCTAACACGCCTGCGCAATGCAGTGCGAGCTCGATACAATCAGGTGGATATTCCCTATTCCCGCCTGCGCGAGGCGATCTGCCGCGTATTGCTGGCTGAGGGGTTCCTGGCAAGCGTCGAGATTAACGGTGAGGGTTATAAAAGGAGACTCGTGCTTGGGTTGCGCTATTCCGCGACTCGTGAGCCAGTTATAAGAGGGATTCAGCGGGTGAGCCGACCCAGCATCAGACGTTACGCCGGCGCCAAGACAATGCCACGTCTGTCTGGGGGAATTGGGGTTCACGTGGTCACTACGCCGCTGGGCGTTATGACTGACCGCGAAGCAAGGCATCGTAATGTCGGCGGCGAGGTACTGCTAAAAGTTTGGTAGAAAATCTTTGATGTCACGAGTAGGAAGAACTCCAGTAATACTAGAAAAGGGCGTGAAAGCGGCTTTGACCGACGGCGTCCTAACAATGGAGGGACCGAAGGGCAAACTGCAAACGCGGATCGCACCTGGCTACACCGTGGAGATAGGGACCGACCGCATTGAAGTAAAGCGGCCAGGTGACTCGCCCGAGCAAAAAGCGCTGCACGGGTTGACGCGCAAGCTGATTGCCAACATGGCCGAAGGTGTGAGCAAGGGCTTTACGCGCGTATTGGAGATAAATGGGGTGGGATATCGGGCAGAAGTGAAAGGTAATAATATCAACCTGGCACTTGGTTATTCTCATCCCATCGTTTATCAGTTGCCCCCGGGCGTAACGGCCAGGGTCGATCGCCAGGTGCTGATTACGCTGGAAAGCGCCGATCGGCAGCTATTGGGCTCCGTCGCGGCTGAAATACGCAGCCTCAGACCGCCCGAACCGTACAAAGGCAAGGGGATTAAATACGCGACAGAGGTTATTCGGCGCAAGGCCGGCAAAGCAGCGGCTGGTTCAAGCGGCGGTCGATAGTCCAACGAGGACAGCAAAAAATGGGTCTCGGACGAGCAGAAAAACGTCGCACACGCCAAGCCCGTGTCCGCCGCAAAATCCGCGGGAGCGCAGAGCGGCCGCGCCTCTCGGTCTACCGATCACTGCATCACATTTATGCTCAGGTGATTTCCGACGACACGGGCCGTACACTGGTGGCTGCCTCGACCATGTCGCCCGGCATCAGAGAGCAACTTGCAAGCAAAAGCAGGAGCAACGTGGCCGCAGCCAAGCTAGTAGGTAAGGCCGTTGCTGAGCGTTGCCGCGAAGCCGGAATCAGCGAGGTAGTCTTTGATCGCAATGGGTTCCTCTATCACGGGAAAGTGAGAGCTGTAGCGGAAGCGGCGCGTGAAGCCGGACTCAAATTTTAGTTGTGATGAATGAGTCTTCCTGGCGGGACCAATATATCCACAAAGACTCAGTAGGCTCTTAGCTTGAACGTCGACTAGGAACTATCGTGGCACAGCGAATTGATCCTCAGGGCTTGGATATCAAGGAGAAGGTCGTTCACATCAACCGCGTGGCCAAGGTGGTCAAGGGGGGCCGACGGTTTAGCTTCAGCGCATTGGTGGTTGCAGGCGATCAGAACGGATTGGTAGGGTTTGGCTTGGGCAAGGCCAATGAAGTCGTTGAAGCAATTCGCAAGGGCGGCGAACGGGCCAAGAAGAGCTTGATTCGAGTTCGCCTCAGAGACGGCACGATCCCGCATGAGATCGTAGGTCATTTTGGTGCAGGCAAGGTTATTCTGAAGCCCGCGGCTGAAGGCACAGGTGTCATCGCCGCCGGCGGGGTCCGTGCGGTGGTCGAGTTAGCGGGTATTCGGAATGTGCTGACCAAACGGCTGGGCTCTTCGAATCCTCACAATCTGGTGAAAGCGACTCTTGAAGCATTGGCCGAGCTGCGCGACCGCGAGGACGTGGCGAAAATGCGTGGCACGTCCACGAACGAGGCCCCAGCTCCTGCCGCTGGGTGAGGATTAGAATGCCGGAGACGATACATGTTAGGCTCGTTCGCAGCCCCATCGGGACCAAAGAGCGCGTGCGTCAGACTCTTAAGGGCTTGGGGCTGGGCAAGGTCGGCAGTAGGAGCAAGCTACCGAAGACACCTCAGGTGATGGGAATGCTGCGCCGGGTCGCGCATTTGGTCGCGGAGATCAGGGAGTAAATTGCTTTATTGGCTGAGATGCCTGAGGATGCATGAAGCTAAACGAGCTTAGACCAGCTGCTGGAGCGGTTAGACCAAGAAAGCGCGTCGGGCGCGGGATCGGTTCGGGTCATGGCAAGACGGCCGGACGCGGACATAAGGGGCGTGGGTCGCGTTCGGGCGGCAATACCCCACCCGGATATGAGGGTGGACAGATGCCGCTCCAACGTCGCTTGCCCAAGCGGGGATTCCGACGCCTGCAAAGGAATAGCGCGCGGCGCGAAGAATACCAACCGGTAAATCTCCGCCAATTAACGGTCTTTGGCGAAGGCGCAACAGTTGATCCGACATTAATGGCTAAGCGGGGATTGGTCCGAGCCGGCTACAAAGTCAAAGTGCTGGCGGACGGTGAGCTGAGGCTCAGGCTGGCAGTTCGTGCCCATGCCTTTTCAAAAAATGCCCGCGAAAAGATCACCGCCGCCGGCGGCAGCGTCGAATTAATCGAGGAACCAGCGAAACTGGATGCTTGAAGGATTTGCCAACGCCTCGCGCATTCCAGAGCTGCGTCGTCGACTCTTTTTTACGGCGGCGATGCTGGCCGTTTATCGGATCGGAGTCGCAGTTCCAACGCCCGGGATTGATGGACAAGCGCTAGCTGACCTGCTCTCACACATTTCCGGCACCTTATTCGGCTGGATTAATCTGTTTTCGGGCGGAGGGCTGGAAAGGTTCTCCGTATTCGCACTGGGGATTATGCCCTACATCTCCGTCGCGATTATTCTCGATCTGTTGAAAATCGGCTGGCCTTATCTGGATGAGCTCTACAAGGAGGGGGAAGCGGGGAGACGTAAAATTTCGCAGTACACGCGTTACGGAACTGTGGGGCTGGCGATAGTCCAGGGCGCAATGATCGCGGTGGGTTTGGAAAATTACGGTGCGCAAAGTGGGGGAGGAAGTGCGACGCCGCTGGTCTATCATCCTGGACCGGGTTTCATCGTCATGACGGTCATAACGGTGACCGCCGGTACGATTTTTGTCATGTGGATTGGCGAGCAGATAACTGAACGCGGCGTGGGCAACGGAATTTCACTGATAATCATGGCCGGA
This sequence comes from Pseudomonadota bacterium, assembly GCA_021323945.1. GTDB lineage: Bacteria > Desulfobacterota > Binatia > Binatales > Binataceae > JAMXLL01. The sequence goes on from JAJPKA010000018.1 coordinate 520,007, forward strand.
ATTGTTGCCCGACTGCCAAGCGCACTTAGCAGTACCGCTCAGTTTGTCAAAAATGGCGAAATGAGCATTTTTGTGCTGATTTTGATTCTTGCCTTAGCCGTTTTAGTTACCGGCGGGATCGTCTACGTTGAAACTGGTCAACGGCGTATTCCTATCCAGTACGCAAGGCGCGTTGTGGGTCGTCGGATTTACGGCGGGCAATCAAGCCATCTTCCATTGAAGATCAATACGTCAGGCGTGATTCCGCCAATTTTCGCATCCTCGATCCTGGTCTTTCCTGCTACGGTGGCCACCTTTGTTCCGGCCCTGAAGCAGTGGTCGGGATATCTGACTCCCGGCGGACTAGTATATAATATTGTTTACGTAGGGTTGATTATTTTCTTTTGTTATTTTTATACAGCGGTTACGTTCAATCCGGTCGACGTCGCTGATAATCTGAAAAAATACGGTGGCTTTATCCCGGGTATTCGTCCCGGCCGGTATACGGCTGACTATATCGATAGAGTTTTGTCGCGGATCACTCTGGGGGGCGCGATCTACGTGAGTGCAGTTTGTGTTCTGCCGACCATTCTGATCCAGCGCTTTAACGTTCCCTTTTACTTCGGCGGCACTGCACTCTTAATCGTAGTTGGGGTAGCGCTGGATACGATGGCGCAAATCCAGACTCACTTGATAGCTCGCAACTACGAAGGATTCATGCGCCGAGGCCGCATTCGCCGGCCAGGAGGATAGCGGGATGCGGTTGGTGCTGTTAGGTCCACCAGGCGCGGGCAAGGGTACTCAGGCGAGAGCGCTGCAGCGCATACTGCGAGTCCCCCAAATTGCCAGCGGCGACCTGCTGCGCGCAGCGGTGCGCGATCAGACGACGCTGGGGCAAGAGGCCAAGGCTTACATGGACCGAGGAGCACTGGTCCCCGACCACCTGGTCCTTGGCATGATTGAGGAGCGGCTGAGACAGCCTGATGCGAGAGACGGATTTATTCTCGACGGATTTCCTCGCACCGTGGCCCAAGCTGAGGAGCTCGAAAAAATCCTGAGTCGAGGGAACGGTAAACTGGACAAGGTTGTTGTGATCACCGTTGCGGACGAGGAGATCATCAAGCGCATTTCCGGCAGGCGAACCTGCCGTTCGTGCGGCGCCATGTATCACGTGATTTACGAACCGCCCCGCGCGGCGGAAGTTTGTGACCGTTGCGGTGGTGAACTATATCAGCGCGAAGATGATGCTGAGCGGACCGTGCGCGAGCGGCTTCGGGTGTATGAGTCAGCGACGAGGCCGCTGCTCGACTATTATGGACGCAAGGGAATTGTGGCAGCAATCAACGGAATAGGGCGGCCAGAGGAGATCGAACGTCGGATTCTAACGGAACTGGGTGTGAAGTAATTGCCTCGAGGCTACCAGTGATAACGCTCAAAAGGCCTCATGAGATTGCCTTGATGCGCCAAGCCAATCGCATCGTAGCGGAAATCCTGGACCAGCTGATCGCCGCCGCCAAACCGGGCGTGAGCAGTCTCGAGCTCGATCGCTTGGCCGAAGAGCTGACTCTGATGAAGGGGGCGAGACCCGCCTTCAAGGGTTACAAACCTCACGCCGTGGAATACCGTCACAGCTTGTGTGTATCAATTAACAACGAGATTGTGCATGGTATCCCATCTGCCAAACGGCGCCTGAAAGAAGGGGATATAGTAGGGCTCGATTTTGGCGTCTGTTATGAGGGTTACTTTGGTGATGCCGCACGTACCATCGGGATCGGCACGGTCTCAGAAAGCGCGCGTAGACTGATGAGAGTCACCCGTGATGCCTTATACGCCGGAATCGAGCAGGCGCGCGTTGGCAATCGCATCAGCGACATAGCGCGAGCGATTCAAACCACGGCGGAAAGTGCTGGCTATTCGGTAGTTACTGACTTTGCCGGCCATGGAATCGGCCGCAAGTTACACGAAGAACCTCAAGTGCCCAATTATTTCCGGCCAGGTATGCCTAATCCGCGGCTGCAGGAAGGGATGGTATTAGCTATAGAACCGATGGTTAATGAGGGCGTGGCGGATTTGGAGATTCTGGCTGACGGTTGGACCGCAGTGACGGCTGACGGTAAGCTGTCGGCCCATTTCGAACACTCTATCGCAATTACCAACGCCGGCCCGGAGATTTTGAGCGAGTCGAACAAAGATGTCTAAGGGAGATGCAATCGAAGTCAGCGGGACCGTGCTGGAGGCGCTCCCAAACGCGATGTTCAGGGTGTCGCTGGACAACGGTCACCGCGTGCTCGCACACATTTCCGGCAAGATGCGCATGCATTACATCAAAATTCTGCCCGGCGACAAGGTTACGGTCGAACTGTCGCCGTATGATCTGAGTCGGGGGCGCATCACCTATCGCATGCGTTAAACACGGAGAGTCCAATGAAGGTTCGTGCTTCGGTGAAACGAATCTGCAAAAACTGCAAGGTCGTACGGCGCGAAGGTGTGGTTCGTATCCTGTGTTCGAACCCCCGCCACAAACAGCGCCAAGGTTAACTGGAGGAAGATCGATGGCTCGCATCGCAGGCGTCGAACTCCCACACAACAAGCGGATGGAAATAGCGCTGACCAGTATTTATGGAATCGGCCGCTCAACCGCCCGCAAGGTGCTGCAGGAGGCCGGGGTTGACTTCGGACGCAACAGTGACGAACTCACCGGCGATGAACAGGTTCGTATTCGGCAGATTCTCGACCGTGATTACAAGGTCGAGGGCGACCTCCGGCGCGAAGTCCAGCAATCAATCAAACGCTTAATGGATCTGGGTTGCTATCGCGGTCTGCGCCATCGGAGAGGCTTACCGGTGCGCGGTCAGCGGACCCATACCAACGCCCGAACCCGCAAGGGCCCACGCAAGGTGGTGGCAGGAAAGAAGGCGCCACCGCCGAAAGGCTAACCGCGTGGATCCGACAGCGGGGCAATTCGCCGACAGGCGGCATAGCTCCGCGACGCAGAAGCTGTTGCCGCGACGCAGAAGCTGTTGCCCCGTCTCCATAATGACTTGAGGATACATGGCTGACGATAATCGAGAGCAGAGCCCGACTCCCTCGGGAGGATCGAATCCATCAACAGCAGGTGCGAGTGGCTCAACACCTACTACAGGTACCACGGCCGCAGGCGCTACGGCTGCGGCGGCACCACGCCGACGCCGAACGCGCAGAAATGTCCCGGAGGGCGTTGCCCATATACATGCGACATTCAACAACACCATTGTCACTATAACAGACCCCCAAGGGGCAGTGGTGGCATGGTCGAGCGCAGGCTCGGTCGGGTTCAAGGGTTCGCGCAAGGGCACGCCCTTCGCGGCTCAGATGGCTGCGGAGGCTGCGGCTCGAAAGGTGGCCGATTTCGGAATGCGAACGGTCATGGTCTTCGTGAAAGGCCCTGGGGCGGGCCGGGAGTCGGCCGTGCGCGCGCTGCAGGCGGCTGGATTGAACGTATCCTCGATCCGGGATGTAACACCCATTCCGCACAACGGTTGCCGCCCTCCGAAGCGGCGTCGAGTCTGAGTGGTTGATGGCCTGAGCCGACCGATCCTTCGTTATCTGAAATGAGCTCTGCCCAGACGAAAGCGCTTACCGCGGGTAAGCGGCTGAACAATTGCAGGGGATGCGGGAGTCGAGAGGTATAGCGGTCAACCTCGAGGAGAAAGTAGCGTTTGGAATTAGGTCAACGATCTGGTTAGCAAAGCATGGCTAGAAATCTTGGTCCCGTATGCCGGCTGTGTCGGCGCGAAGGTTTAAAGCTCTTCTTGAAAGGCGAGCGATGCTATACTGACAAGTGTGCGATTGAGCGGCGCAACTATCCGCCGGGGGCACACGGGCAGTCTCGGACTCGATTTTCTGAATTCTCGATTCGACTGCGCGAGAAGCAGAAGGTAAAACGGATCTATGGGCTGCTCGAAAAGCAGTTCGCGCGGTATTTCGAATTGGCCGAGCGGATGCCCGGAATTACCGGCGAAAACCTGCTGGTGCTATTGGAGCGACGACTTGATACGGTAGTGCTGCGCCTGGGATTTGCGACTTCACCTGCGCAGGCGCGCCAGCTTGTGCGCCACGGGCACGTCCAGGTAGACGGCAAGACCGTGACCATTCCTTCATTTTTACTCGACGTCAACCAGACGGTGAGTATCAATGAAAAAAGCCGGCAAAAGAAAGTAGTGCTTGACGCGATCGAGCTGGCTCAGCGGCGTGGAGTGCCATCTTGGATCTCGCTGGACCGCGAACAATTCCGCGGCTCGCTGAAAGCACTACCGGCACGCGCCGATCTGACCATGCCGATTAGCGAGAAGTTAATCGTGGAGCATTATTCACGATAGGGCTTGCTCAAGACGACCAAATTTTCGGTAGCAAAATAAAAAACTATGCACAATGATTGGCGTGACCTGATCAAACCCAAGGCAGTTGAGTTTGACGACAAAGAGCTCACTCCTACATACGGCCGTTTCTTCGCGGAACCGTTGGAGCGGGGCTACGGAATTACGATCGGTAATGCGTTGCGCCGTATACTTCTCTCGTCTTTGCCTGGTTTCGCCATCACTGCGGTGCGAATCCGCGCAATCGATCCAACTTCCGGAAAATCGAAGGAAGTTTTACACGAATTCTCAACGATTCCGGGCGTTAAAGAGGATGTCACTGATATTGTCCTCAATCTCAAAGAGGTGCGTTTGCGCTTGCATGAGGGCGACCAGCTGACTGCAACTCTGCATGCAAAGGGCGAAGGAGTCGTAACCGCACGGGACATTACCGGAGGTCCTAACCTGGAGATCCTGACCCCGGACCAACACATCGCGACGCTTGACAAGGGTGCCGAGTTCGACATGGAGCTTGTCGTTAAACGAGGACGGGGTTATGTGCCAGGAGAACGCAACGACGAAGACGAGCCGATTGGCACAATTCGCTTAGATGCGGTGTACGCGCCGATACGCAAGGTTAATTTCGTCGTCACCAATGCGCGCGTCGGCCAACGGACGGATTACGACCGGCTGGCTATTGAAATCTGGACCGATGGCTCTATCTCACCGCGCGACGCGCTGACCTACGCGGCGCGGGTGATGCGTGATCAAATGTCGATTTTTGCCGGGCTTGAGGAACAAGTCGAAGAACCCGAGGTTGGCGAGCGGCCGGAGAGTCGACCAACCTTCAACGAGTACCTGTATCGGCCGGTGGAGGGATTGCCAATTTCCGTACGCGCGTTCAACGGGCTTCAAAACGCCGATATCAAATACATCGGCGAGCTCGTGCAGCGAACCGAGCAGGATATGTTGAAAATCAAAAATTTCGGTCGCAAGTCCCTCAACGAGATCAAGGAAGTCCTCACCGATATGGGACTTTCCCTAGGAATGCGGCTCGAGAACCTGCCATCGCGCGGCGAACTCGATCGGATGTGGGAGGAGCAGGAGCGGCGCGAGTCAGCATAGGCTCCTGGGGTATTATCTCAATGCGTCACCTTAATCAAGGTCGAAAACTTAACCGCACTTCGGCGCATCGCAAGGCGCTTCTACGAAACCTGGTGCTGGCCCTGGTCAAACACGAACGTATTAAGACAACCGATGCCAAAGCTAAGGAATTGCGCCGATGCGCCGAACGGATGGTGACGCTGGGGAAGCGGGGCGATCTGGCGGCCCGCAGGCAGGCTTTCGCCTTGATGCAATCCCGAGAGGCTGTCAAACGGCTGTTTGATGAGATCGCGCCGCGATTCAAAGAGCGTAACGGGGGCTATACGCGAATTGTCAAGTTCGGGTTCCGTCGAGGCGACGCGGCGCCCTTATCGATCGTCGAGTTCAGCGATCATTCCGAGCGGTCAACGCCGCAGAAGCCTCGGAAAAAGGCGCCACGCCCTCGCAACAATGAGCGGCAGTCAGCAGCCGCCGCCGGTTGAGGCCTCGTTTTTCATTCAGCGTTGGTTCTGGCTACCAGAACTACCCGGCCTTCGGCGTCGGTATGTCCAAGTCACCCTGCACGATGGTGACTTCATTGGGGAAGAGGAACGTGGTGCTGCCGTCATCGAATTCAACCAAAAACATGCGACGGTCTAAATTGATCACCTCGCGCAGCACGCGAAGCCTCTCATTGAAGTGACTTACTCCATCGCGATCACGTACTGGTCGCTTAAGGATACAATAGCGGCCGGCCACAGACTCGGTCGCGTCAACATGCATATTCTCCATTCTAAGTGCGCCTCCTGCCCCTCCTGCGCCAGCTTATTGCCACCAATTCTATTTTCTAGCAAAAATCAGACCCGCCCGGGATTGTCGCCTAGAGTAGCTGACGGAGGTTAATAGGCGCGGATAAAATTTCCAGAATTTGGCTCTTCGCCCAGTTGTCGGGCGCAACTATCAAATCTTTGCTAATCGCTTTTGCGGCTTTTTGACGGTGAGGGCAACTTACTAAATGACGACGATCTATCCACCTATCATGGGTCGAGAGGCGATGGTATGCACCGAACACTATCTATCAGCCTCTGCCGGCGCGCGAATGTTTGCGCGTGGCGGGAATGCAATTGACGCTGCCGTAGCTGCTACCTTGGTAGAAGGTGTTGTCAACCCTCATATGCATACCATCGGCGGTGAGGCACCGATGCTGATTTACTTGGCGAGTGGCAGACGCGTTGTCGCCGTCAACGGCAATACGGTAGCGCCGGCTCGAGCCACTCTTGCCCATTATCGAAGCCTGGGTCTTGATCTGATCCCGGGTGAGGGGCTCCTGGCGGCGGGGGTGCCAGCGGCTTTCGACGCCTTGACCGCAGTCTTGGGACAATTTGGGACGCTAAGTTTGGCGGAAGTTGCAGAACCCGCTTTGAGACTTTGTGAAGACGGCTTTCCAATGCACGCCGGTCTGAGCGGAGATGGAGACACGCCAGAAGATCTGGCCGGACTGATCGGAAGAGCTTCAATTCGCAGCAACGAACGCAAATTTCGATCAGAGTGGCCGACCACAGGCGCGATCTACTTGCCTGAGAACCGACTGCCGCGTCCTGGAGACCTCATCAAGAACCCAGCCTTGGCAGGTTTCTTTCGTCGGTTGCTCGACGCCGAGGCCGGCGCGCGTAAGAGCGGTCGAGAGGCAGCGATCAAGGCGGCTAGAGATCGCTTTTATCGTGGCGACATCGCCCAAGAGATTGTCAAATGGTCAAAAGCGAACGGCGGGCTCCTGGAGGAGCACGATTTGGCCCAGTTCATGACAAAGTTCGAGGAGCCGGTGACCGTCGATTACCGCGGAATTGCGGTACACAAATGTCAACCGTGGTCTCAGGGTCCTGTTTTCCTTCAACAGCTCCGTATTCTGGAAGGTTTCGACTTGAAGAAGATGGGGCATAACTCCGCCCAGTATATTCATCACGTGGTCGAGGCCGCAAAACTGGCTTTCGCTGATCGCGAAGCATATTACGCGGATCCGCAATTCGAGCAGGTGCCATTAGAGGGCTTGTTGTCCCGAAGATACGCCGATTTGCGCCGCCGCTTGATTGATCCAAGCGTCGCGTCCATGGAGCAACGTCCTGGCGACCCTGTCGGGTTGCGAGCGTTAGCAACTCATCGCCCCCAAGCTGGGCGCTGGGATAGCGGTACCATACACGTCACGACGGCCGATCGGGACGGCAATATGGTCGCTTGCACTGCCAGTGGTGGATGGATACCTAGTTCTCCGGTAATTGATACGCTCGGTTTCCCGCTTGGCACGCGCGTCCAGACCTTCTACCTCGACGAACGACATCCAAACGTGTTGAAACCGGGCAAGCACCCACGGACTACGCTGACGCCTTCGCTAGCGACACGAGATGGGCAACCATTTATGTCCTTCGGTACGCCAGGTGGCGATCAACAAGACCAGTGGACATTGCAGTTCTTTCTGAACGTGGTCGACTTCGGAATGGGAGTGCAGGAGGCAATCGAAGCACCCAGATTCTCCAGCGCACATTTCCCTTCCAGCTTTTTTCCGCACGGTTCGATGCCAGGTGTCGTGCGAGTTGAAGATCGTGTCGATAGGAGCGTTATCGACGAACTAGCCAACCGCGGACATCGAGTCGTCGTAAGGCCCGGATGGTGCGAAGGGCATGTGCTCGCGATTCGATTCGAGCCCGCTAAGCGGCTTCTCGAAGGTGGTGCGGACCCACGAGGTCAGTTGGCGGTCGTGATGGCGGCACAAGCGATAGGCTGGTAGTCCCGGAGCCGAGCGAGCTATGACGTTAATTGTCACAACCATTATGGTCTGGATCAGCGCCGTTGTGGCGGTCCCAGCCTATGGCGCAACAAGTTACTCAGCTAACGTCATGCTTAACCCTGCTAAATTAATTGACCTGACCTACACGTTCGATAACTCAACTATTTATTGGCCCACCGAGCATCCCTTCGTTCATCAATTTGAGCACTATGGCATGACTGCGGACGGCTATTTCTACTCATCGGCGAAGTTCGCTGCGCCGGAACATGGCGGCACTCATATGGACGCGCCAATTCATTTCAGTAAATCGGGGCTTACGGTTGATCAGATGCCTCTCACCTCGGTTATCGGCCCTGCCGTGGTTATCGATTTTTCAGCTCGCGCCGCGAAGAATCCGGATGCAATGTTGAGCCTTGAGGACGTTAAGAAATGGGAGGCGGAGCACGGAAGCCTACCCCAAGGGGCAATCGTCGTCGCACGCTCAGGGTGGGGCCGGTACTGGCCGGATAAAAAACGCTACCTCGGTACTGATAAATTCGGCGACGTCGCGCACTTGCGATTTCCCGGTTTCTCGGTTGAGGCTGTCAGATATCTGCTCGCCACCGGCAAGGTCGCCGCCATCGCCATTGATACACCCAGTATGGACCCGGGCAATTCGAAAAACTTTCCGGTGCATCGCCTCTGGCTGGGGACCAACAAACCCGGTTTCGAGAATGTTGCTCACGCCGAAAAATTGCCGGAATCGGGCGCCACAATCTTCTGCATCCCAATGAAAATAGGAGAGGGTACTGGGGCACCTACCCGAATCTTTGGGCTGTTGCCGTAGAACCTGAAATTCCCCACAGGGTCAAACTCAGCTTTTCAAGGAGATCTAATTTATTATCTTCTCCTTTCGAAGCGCTTGCAGGTCCTCGCTAGAGTAGCCGGCATTCCGAAGCACGATATCGGTGTGTTCACCCAAACGAGGCGGCATAATCCGCTTGGCTGATTTTTGACCGTTGATACTGACCGGAATCTCAACCAGCTTCATCTCAGGAATGCGGAAACCGGGAAGGACAGGTGGGAACATCCCGAGCGCATTCACATGTTCATCGGCGAACACCTGATCGATCGTGTTGATTCGGCTGGCCGGCACCTCCGCCTCGCGCAGTAGGTCGATTAGCTCGTCGGTCGAGTAGCGCTGCGTTACCGACTCCAACAATTCGTGCAGCTCGTCGCGCCGCGCGACCCGGTCGGGATTTGACGCGAACCGGGGATCGACACTAAGCGAAGCACAGCCGAGTACGTTGCAAAGTCTGCTAAAGAGCCGGTCGTTGCCGGCCGCAATCAATACCCAACTATCGTCTCGCGTGCGAAATGCCTCGTATGGCGCCGCGGCGGGAGACGCGGAGCCTGCTGGCCCCGGGACCTGGCCGGTCGCTTGATAGTTCATGATCAGAAGCGTTGTCCAGGTAACTCCGGTTTCAAGTAGACTGGTAGTTACTTTCGCTCCCTTGCCGGTCCGGTTGCGCTCGAGTAACGCAGCAAGAATTCCAGTAAATAGCCACAGCCCGGAGCCCATATCGATTATGGGCACGACCACACGTGCAGGCGGCGACCCTGGGTGTCCATTAACACTGATTATCCCCGAGTAGGCCTGTCCGAGCGGGTCGTACCCAGGAAGATTGCGCAACGGGCCTTTCTCACCAAAGCCACTGATGCAAGCGTAGATCAGGCGCGGATTTTCGTCGCGCAGCTGCTCATAGCTGAAACCGTGAGACTCGGCGCTGCCCGGTTTCATGGAATGCACGAATACGTCGGCCTCCCGCGCCAGCCGACGCACGATTTCGCGTCCGCGTGAATGGGATATGTCTACACAGACGCTCTGCTTGTTGCGGTTATACGAAAGGTAAGGCGCAGCTTCGCCATGCCATAGGGGTGCGAAGCGACGAACATCATCGCCGCCGTCCGGGCGTTCGATTTTGATAACACTAGCACCGAAATCGCCCAACAACTGCGTGCAATAAGGACCCGCAACATTCTGCGTGAGATCAACGACGGTAATCTCGTCCAACGTCATCATGTTGGTTCTTCAATCGAAACCAGTTGCCTCTCCCGTCGCAGCGAGGCAGCCGGTCGCGCCTGGTTAAGCTGCCGCTAAAACAGCGCTGGCGAACTTTGCCGGGGGTGTTTGCGTCGCGATGCGTTCCACCGTTTCTATTCTCATGAAAGCTGCCGCAGACAGGTCTTGATTGCCTCAAAGTTCGGGAGGTTTCGAGCGTCTGCCAGAACCTCGGCATAACGTACCACCCCCTGTTTATCGATCAGGAAAGCAGAGCGTTTACACACTCCTTTGAAACCCATTAGCTCATCATAAAGCGCTCCGTATTGGCGCGCCGTCTCCTTGTTGTAGTCAGACAACAGCGGGAACTGATATCCCTGCTCTTTGGCCCACGCGTCGAGCGCAAAGGGGCTGTCAGTAGAAATTCCAAAGACTTTACAGTTAAGCGCCTCGTATTCCTTTAGCGAATCACGCATACCGCAAAGTTCTTTGGTGCATACGCCAGTGAATGCCAAGGGCACGAACAGCAACAACACGTTATTGCCGCGCAGGTCTGAAAGTTTGACGTCCTGCATTTTGTTCGATTTCAGGGTGAAGTCCGGTGCCGGTGTTCCAACTTCTACCGCCATTTGCTAGCTCCTCTTTTTTGCTTGGAATTCTCCGCGCCTTTAGACGTCGTCTGGACCGACGGCAGGTGCATTTTTGGGGCTTTTTTCACGCGAGCTCAGAGGCAATCGCGCAGAGACGCTTAATTTCGCGCACAAAGGCTTCTTCTCGATTACGGGCTTGGGGCAGATTTCATCGAAAACGGGACTTAGGCACGGCCAGACCGGGAATATCCGCCCGCATTCGAAAAACGGTGCCCTTTTTCTCCTTATCCTCAGAATTGTCTGCCGTAACAATATAGAGGTCCTCCAGGCCAGGACCGCCAAAGGTCAAACTGGTGACCATCGTCGCTGGGACCTTAATCCGTTTGTCGAGCGTACCATCGGGTTTAATTCGCATTATCTCTCCAGCCTCAGGCACTGCGACAACAACACCACCAGCTGCATCTACTGCGAGGCCATCAGGGATACCCTGCGGAAGCTTAAAGAAAATCCGGCGGTCCTTGACGCTTCTATCAGGCAGGACATCGTATACCCAAACTGCCCGCGTACCAGAATCTGAATGGTACAACAGCTTGCGATCGGGACTGAAGCCCAAGCCGTTGGTGACCTCGATTCCGTCCCACAACTTTGTGACCTTACCATCGGGATCTACACGGAAAAGGCTGCCAGGAATCGGCTTGCGATTTGAGAATGGATCGAACTCGAGAGTTCCGCAGTAGATCGAGCCTTCGATATCAGGCTGAATATCATTGATGCCCTTAAGTGGCTTTCCTTCCCACTGCGAGAAAAGCTCGCGACTGGTCCGCGTCGCTTCGTCGAAATAAATCAGGTTGCGACCGCTGCAGACGATTCCCCCAGTTTCATTGATTGCTATCCCGCCAACACCGCGTCGCTTCGGGATCAAGGTTTCGATGCGGCCGTCGGGAGAGCGACGATAAACGCCTCCATTGGTTACGTCACTAAAATAAAGTCGATTCTGATCGTCAACCCGGGGTCCTTCGATCAGACCGAAGCCGCTGGCCAGTGTCTCTAGCTCCGCCATGGTGATTTACTCCAAGTCTCAGTCCGGGAATTCCACCAGAACCTTGGCGTGGTCGCCCGGCTGCCGCAGCATCTGAAACATCGCAGGAACTTGTTCGACCCCAATGATATCGGTAACCATCGGTCGAGGCTCTATGGTGCGGCTGTTGAGCGCCTCAATCGTTTCATGGAAATCGGCGCGATCGTAACCCAGGACGAAATTGACACTTACTTCGCGCAGAATACATTGCATCGGGTTAATCTCATCCGTTTCCATGCAGACTCCTACTACCACCACCTGCCCACGAGGCTCCAGCATCGAAATGGCGTCTCGCAGCGTGCCTTTCACGCCAATACATTCAAAAATTAGAGCAGGGTTTTGCCCAGTTAACTCGCGAATCTTCTCCGCTGGATTGTGCACTCGCGGGTTGACTACGATATCGGCTCCGAGCTTCTGAGCCAGACGGCCGCGCCCGTCGGCGAGTTCTGAAACTACCACCCGAGCGCCTTTGGCTTTTGCCCAAATTAAGGTAGCGAGGCCGATTGGACCGGCACCCATAACCAGAACTGTCATGCCTGGCTCGAGGCGGGAGCGCTTGATGGCGTGCAAACCGACCGACAGAGGCTCCACCAATGCCCCCTCGCGCGAGCTGACCTGGTCGGGCAAAGGAAACAAGCTCGACGCGGGACAACTAACAAATTCGGCATATGCGCCTGGCAACTGTCCGAGACCCAGGCCTTGAAGCTTGTGGCAATGAATCTCTAGGCCGGCCTTACAGCGTTCGCATTCGCCGCAAAAGCGAAAGGGCAGAGCAGCGACCCGCTGACCAATTTTAAAACCGCTCACGCCGGGGCCAAGTTCGTAGACGGAGCCACAGAATTCATGGCCCATAATGGAGCCGGGAGTCATTCCCAAACCATACTGGCAGGCATGGAGATCGGAGCCGCAGATTCCACAATCGTGGACTTTCAAAAGCACCTGGCCCGTGTCCGCCTTCGGCTCAGGCACATCAATCACTTCCATTTCGTTCTGACGCTTGAATGCGGCTGCCTTCATTTCTAGTACCTGATTTTGGTCCTGCGGGCGGAGTCCGTTTTACGCACTACTTTGCTGCGCTCCTGGACTGAGCCTTGTCTAGGACCGTTCCTCGGTCTGGATTAGTTCGATCTTGTAGCCATTAGGGTCTTCGATGAAAGCGATTTCCGGCCCGCCGAATTTCATGGGGCCAGGTTCACGAACCACCTTAACACCTTTGGCTTTTAGTTCCTGGCAAGTTTTATAGATATCAGCGGTACCGATTGCCAGATGACCGAAAGCATCTCCCATTTCATACTGCGACCTTCCCCAGTTGTGAGTCAGTTCGATTACGGTACTGTCGCGCTCATCGCCGTACCCGACAAACGCCAGCGTGAATTCACCATTCGGGTAGTCGTGCTTGCGCATCAGCTTCATCCCCAGGGCGTCGCAGTAAAACTTCAAGCTCTCCTCGAGGTTATTGACCCGAATCATAGTGTGCAGAAGTCGCATGCTCGATTCTCCTGACATGAAGACTTGTTTTCGACTGACCAAGCCGCTTTGCCGGCCACGGCCAAACGGTCTTTACTATGGTGCCCAATTTCCCGTGATGCTCGCAGCTTGTCAATGATGCCCGGGGCCGGTATTCGTGAGGACAGGATAAAATTAGGTGGCGCCGGACAAGTACCGGCCGCCAGCGAGGCAAACAGCAATGGACTTTGGCTATAGCGAGGAGGATGAAGCATTTCGCCGCGAGTTTCGAACCTGGCTTGAACAAAACGCCCCGCGCGACCGGACACCCGTCGAGGGCATGTGGGAGGAAAGCGAACAGGACTGGCAGCGCAAGCTGGCGTGGTGGCGAAAACTGGCTTCGGGCGGATGGACCTGCGTTGATTGGCCCAAAGAATATGGCGGTCGCGGTCTGAGCCTGCTGCAGACGATCATCTATCATCAGGAACTTCAACGAGTGAATTGCCCTCTTCCGTTCATCGGATCGGGACCAAATTTGCTCGGACCGACGTTGATGCACTGGGGTACCGCCGAACAAAAGGCACGCTTCCTCCCAAAAATCGTCAGTGGCGAAGAGATCTGGTGCCAGGGTTATTCGGAGCCTAACGCCGGTTCCGACTTAGCCTCGTTACAGACTCGCGCGATCGAGGAAGGCGATTATTTTCGCATCACCGGGCAGAAAATCTGGACCTCTCAGGCCCAGTACGCTGACTGGGCGTTTGTGTTGTGCCGCACCGATCCTGAAGCCCCTAAACATCGCGGCATCAGCTACATCCTGGTTGACATGAAAACGCCCGGGATCACGGTGCGGCCTCTGGTGCAGATGAACGGCGCGAGAGGTTTCAATGAAGTGTTCTTCGATGACGTAAAGGTGCCGCGCCGCAACCTGGTTGGAGAAAAAAACCAGGGTTGGCAGGTGGCCATTACCACTCTGATGTACGAACGTAATATTGGAGGCGGCGGCAGTCCGCTGCTCGGACTAATTGATGAGCTCGCACGGCTCGCGCGCCGGGTGCAGCGCAATGGCAGGCCCGCCTGGGAGGACAGCGACGTACGCCAGAAAATAGCTGAGTTCAAATGTGAGGGCGAAGCTTTACGCTACACTAATCTGCGTCAGTTAACTCGTAGGCTAAAGGGTCTTGCGCCCGGACCCGAGGGTTCAATCATGAAGCTCTGCGCGAGCGAGCTGAACCTGCGAATCCAGTCGTTCGCAATGGAGCTGCTCGGACCATATAGTCAGTTGGAGTATCGTTCACCATTGGCGCCGGACGAAGGCCGGTGGTCTTTTCGGATGTTAGGTGCTCGCGCGGGCACGATCGCGGCCGGCAGTAATCAAATTCAGCACAATATTATTGGCGAGCGAGTACTCGGATTGCCGAAAGGTTAGTATGACGATGCTCAGGAAACTCTGATGGATTTAAACTATAGCAAGGAGGCCGAAGCTTTCCGCCGGAAGTTCCGTCACTGGGCCGAAGCCAATCTTCCTCCACAACCATCGTCCGAGAGACGCTACGAGTTCATGCGACAGGCTTGTCTTGCGCCATCCGATTTCGCCTCCCGGGCTTCAAGGGGTAACGATGAACCATTCATCGCTGCCAGAAGTAATCCGTGCAATGTTGAAGCCGGAGTTTTATCCTCATCCGGTCAGTGATGTTACACTAAAGCAAACCCACACATCCTACGTACTATTAGCCGGAGAGTTTGCCTACAAAGTGCGTAAGGCGGTGCGCTTCCCCTTCATCGACTGTTCCACCGTCTCTCGCAGAATGATTCTTTGCCGCCAGGAAGTCGAATTAAATCGGCGTTTGTCTCCCGATATCTATTTGGGTGTTGTTGCAATCGACCGCATCGCTGAAGGGTTTGTACTTGGTCAAAACGGCGACAATCACACTGGCGCGGTCGAGTTTGCAGTCAAAATGCGGCGTTTACCGGAGAATCAACGGCTCGATCTTAGGATTCTGCACGGTACAGCCGCGGTCGCCGAGATTGAACAAATCGCCAATATCATCCGAAAATTTCACGTGCACGCGCCGCGCACCAATGCTTGGGCCTATGGAGCTGCCGCCAGCATATGGCAACTGACGATTGACAACCTTATTGAGGTTGAGCGACTCTCGCGTCGACAGTCGATATTCGCGAAGATCGCTCAAGTCGAGGCTTACAATCGCCACTTTATTGCCTCACACTGGGACTTGTTCAATCGCCGGGCCCGTGATGGGCATGTTCGTGAAGGACACGGCGATCTGCGTGCGGATGCTATCTATCTGACGGCGGATGGCATCAGGATTGTCGACTGCCTGGAGTTTGATGAGCGGCTACGGTACGTTGATCTGGCGAATGAAGTTGCCTTCCTCGCAATGGATATCGACCGCCTCGGTCGACCCGATTTGTCGCACAAGCTGATCGCGCACTTCATGGATGACCCCGATCTCCCAGTTTTGGTTTCCTTCTACAAAAGCTACCGCGCGACGGTACGGGCGAAAGTTGAATTACTGAGGGCTCAGCAAAACGATTATGACGCGGCAGGCAGGCAAGCTTCGATGAGCAGCGCTGAGCGGCTGCTCGACTTGGCGCTCAAGTATGCCGCCCCGCCACGCTCGCTGCTGATTGTGTGCGGCCTTTCCGGTTCCGGCAAGTCAACTCTGGCCCGTGCGCTGAGCGAACGGCTGGGGGGCCTTACGATTTTGAACTCCGACGTAGTACGAAAACGGCTCGCTGGCATTACCGCGACCACCTCTGCGGCGGCCGATTTTAATCGCGGAATCTACTCGCCGGAGTTTACCGCTCGCGTTTATGATTCGCTTGCAGAAGAGGCCAATCGCTTATTGAAAGCTGGGCAGGGGCTCATTCTCGATGCAACCTTCGGGAGCCGCAATCAACGTCATAAGTTGATAGATAAGATGAAGGGAACAGGCATCGAACCGTTATTTGTCGAATGCCAAGCGGCGCCAGCGGTGATTATCGAGCGGCTGAGGCAGCGAGAGCAGCAACCGACTCGAATCTCTGATGCAAACGTCGCCGTGTACCAAGCTCAGCTAGAGCAGTTCGAAACCCTCGACGAAATTCTGCCCGCGTGGCACGAGGTCGTCGATACTGACCGCGACTTGAACGAGACCGCCAACCAAATCGAGCGCAGAATCTACAAACGTCAATATTCTACGTTCCGACCTGGGCGATGATGCTCGCCTGCTGTTCGTAGGGACCGAGCGACGCAACCGGAGCGAGTCTGTAAGCCGGGTTCTGTACCCTCGCGGGCGGCGATCATTCATCTGGGCCGCATGATTGCTCATGGGCTCTAGCGACCATACCCGAGGGATATGAGCGGGCCACTCACCCTCCTATTTGGTCTTGCACCGGGTGGGGTTTAGCATGCGCGTCCGATCACTCGGCCGCCGGTGGGCTCTTACCCCGCCATTTCACCCTTACCCAAAACGGGCGGTATGTTTTCTGTGCCACTTTCCGCGGATCACTCCGCGCCGCCGTTAGCGGCCACCCTGCCCTGTGGTGCCCGGACTTTCCTCTCCTGATAGGAGCGATCGCCCGACTCACTCCGGTTGAGACAAAGTATATCAAATTGTGGTTATCTTCTCTCCGGGATGGCGAGTTCGTCGGCGGAAAGCTTGCCTGCCCAGAGGTATCCTCACAGTTCAAGAATTTTTCTAGCTTCTGCCGGGCTCGCCACTTCATGGCCCATGGCGCGGATTGTCGCAGCTGCCCGCTCGACGATTTGCGGATTGCTTAATTGACCATCCTGGGCATACTGCCAATCTTCCAGCCCGACGCGCACGTGACCACCGAGGCTCACGATAATTGGCACCAAAGGCAGGTTGTCTCCACCCAACGTCGCGGCGAACCAGTTTGCGCGGACGCCTTTTATCATGTCGAGATAGGCTTCCAGGCTCTTGAGCGTGGGCGGCATTCCGAAGGGCAATTCAGGCCCGCCCAGATAAAATTTCAACAACAAGGGTTCGGTGAGGAGACCTTGGTCGAGAAACACCAGGACCGCGCGTAGAAAGCTTGGATCAAAGATCTGAAGCGTCGGCCGCAGGCCCAGCTCGCGCGATTTGGTCAGGAAATAACGGATTGTAGCGTAGGAATTACAGTAAACGAAATCCTCGTTGTAAACCTTTTTTGAAACCGGGTCGTAGCTAACCAGGTTCACGGAACCCATGTCGCCGGCGCCGAGGTCGGGTTTGGTGGCAGGATCCTTCGACAATTCGACAAAGTGACTAAAGCGCTTCGCAGGATCATCACCAAAGGGAAATGTCGGCCAAAGTAATGCGTCGCATCGGCGGCGTGTTTGCCGATAAACCTCCGAGTAGTAGGCAACGTCCTGTACCCATTTGCCAGTGTCCGGCTCCCGCACGTGAAAATGGATTAGGGCGGCGCCAGCCTCGCACGTCGCGATGGCGTCGGCGGCGATTTCGTCGGGACTGTAAGGAATGTGTGGGTTGAGCTTTCGCATCGCATTTCCGTTGATTGCCGCTTCGATCATTACTTTGGCCATGTCGACCTCCTATTTAGGTTGGACGCATCGAAGAACCGAACGCCAGCTAGTCCAGCCAATTATCTCAATGTGTGCGCCGAAGTTCAGTCGGGTTCGATTCGCGCCCCCGCCTCGTGCATCTGCTGACGCGCTCTCTTGCCACCCTCTGCGGAGACCGGCTTGGTTCCATTCGCGATAAGGACGACCTCAAAGCCGCACCGCCGCGCATCAAGCACGCTCGCGAGCACACAGACATCCTCAGCCAGCCCGCCGATCCAAAGCCGAACGATCCCTTTTGATCGAAGTTCGTGCTCGAGACCGGTTTCATGAAAAATCGAATTCTGATCCAAGTCAAAGCGCACGCCCTTTGTAATCTTGATCACCGATTCAGGCAGCTGAAGCTCGGGGTGAAATTGCGCTCCCTCGGTGTCCTGAATACAGTGCGGCGGCCACGGCCCACCTCGCTGCTTAAAGCTGATGTGATCACGGGGATGCCAGTCGCGCGACGCATATACTGGCAGCCCCTTGGTAAGTGCCGCGCGAATATAGCGATTGAGCACTGGCACCACTTCCTGCCCCGCGGCGATAGGTAGCGCGCCCCCCGGGCAGAAGTCATTTTGGACATCGACAATAGTCAAGGCATCACCTGGTTGGAAGGCGTCTTCGATCTGGCTTGACATTGTCACTTACCTCGGTCGGAAAGTGTAAATTCCGTTAAAGTTTGGCGGCCGCCATCCATCCTCGGCGCACATTACGCACACCGGAAAGTAGCGGAGACGACCATTCTCTTGGCCGGCCAGCGCCACCATCAGTTCGGTTGACTGTGTTTTGTTGCATGCAACACAGGTCGCCACTAGCGCTTTGTTATCTTTGGCTTTTTCACTGGGCATCTGAGGCTAATGTCGTTGACGCATTCGAGTAAGAATCTTGTATCAATAGTGACTCCTCACTATCGTGCCAATAGCGATGCCGATCCCGAGCACCAACAACGCTCCCATGAGCATCAGCACCATCGTGATGACTCTATCGGCGATCATCTTCGATTGTGGGTTTACCGGTGTTTCAACATGTGCCGTGTGAAAACCACTGTGGCGTCCGGTCCGCGAGGTGTAGTAGATGCCCGTTCCGGGAATTCCAATAGTTCGCACGACGCCTCGCGGGCCGAATGTCAGATGAGCCCCGCGCACCCCAATCGTCAGGCTTGGCCCGGACTTTGAGATATTAACGGACAGGCCGGGAAACAGGTTAAGGCGCCGATAGAAGCGAAAATTACCCAATTGGGACCCCTCGCTAACAAGCTACTGATTGGCGGGTGTGGTCATGGTGTTGGCATTCACCACGAAATCGGCTGAGATGTCGCAACACAGTCGAAAGCTATCGCCAGCGCGCGGTTCGGCTGCGTATGCTTCCAGACTGCCATCGCCGTTTACCTTAACAGCCTCGTAACTGGTTGCTCCCGAGGCTCTGGTTGCTGCAAAAATATAGTAATGATCTGGCTGCAGCGGCTCCGGCGGCCCGGAGTCAGGAACATTTGCGATAAAATCAGGCGGCAGCTTGCCGTAGACGATTTCCGTAATTCTGCGCGGCTTCCGCTCGCCTACCAACCGGACTTTCAAAAACTTTTTTTTAATTCCGATGTCCCAAATAACCACGCCCCCGTCAAACCTAATAATCTGAGCGTTAGCGCCTTTATCAGATTCGGCCAAGATGGTATCGGCTCCCACATACTCCGTAACAGTGAGAGCAGTCAGAAAGTCGTCCGGGCGACTATAGCTGATACTGATCCTGGCCTCCGGACCCGGCGATGAGTTTTCGCTCGTTGTTTGAGCTGCGCTTGATGTGGTCGGCACCGGATGTTCCCGTGAAGCGCACCCGCACGCAGCCATCATAATAAGTAGGATACCTAGGCCAATTGTCGCGACAGGAGCACGGCAGCTGAATTCCGAAAATCCACTGAGCGCCGGCATCCCGCGACTGGATAAAAGGGGTGCGCAAATCGACTGAACTGCTAAGCGTTTATTTCGAGAATTCGATCGGCTGCGGTAGTTTTCCACCCGCATTATAACCGAACACCATCCAGCCGCCATAATCGGCCCCTTTGGCGAGCACAAGAACCATTACCGCCAGCCCGATCACGAACAACGGGCGTCCTCGCCGCGGCATCGGACGTGCCACGAGCGCCCATCCGGCCAGCAGAATACTCAAACCCAACACCGCCAACATGAATGCCTTATGATACACCAGGATGTGCTGCCGGACCGACTGCGCAATCATAACTCCTTCGCCAGCTGACCATCCGGTGTAAGCCGCGGCACCAGCTCCTAGGGTACCAAGAGCCAACAACCAGAGACCGACCAGTTCCAGCGACTGGTTACGAAAGATCCAAGCCAGAAGGTAAATCGGAAACGAAGCTGTCAGAAACGCAATAGGGTAGTGGACAAAGAGCGGATGAAGATTTTGAAGGTCTTGAACACCCCGAAATTCAAGCAAATGCCGCAATACATCGCTCATCAAAACTTCCGGAGTGCAGAGGCCAAACTTGATTTCCAGCCGGCAGACGCTAAGTTGTCATCTGTTACGCAGAAAGACAAACCAAGCGGACTACGTGGGGCCGTTGGCGTTACTTGATTGCTTTCACGGTAAGGTAGTGAGTTCCCGCCTTGTCGTATTCGTCTCCGGTCACCGTTACCTGATTTTCCATCCGCTTGATAACACTGTCCGGTATAGGTTCGTTGTTCTTAGGAGGGAGGAGAACGTACGCAGTGCCGGTCCCTTTTTCGACCAGAGTCACCGGAATGCCCTTTTTTACACATTCCTGGGCACAATTTTGATGACTGGCACCGTGCGCACCCATCGTTATGTAGCAGAAGGAGTCTTCAAGGGTGCCGGTAACCGTCTTTTCGGCGGCCCAGACGCTGGCCACCTGCAGCAACGGCAAAATGGCACTTAGGCTCAAAGTGAGTAAAATTTTAAACATACAATAATCCCCCTCGGTGCTCGCCGTACCATCCAGTGCGGAAGGTTAACTTACGAAAAGGCGTCGCCTAGACGCGATGGCTGGACGGCATGGCGCATTCGCCATGTTGCCCGCCCGAACAGCATGAACCCTTGGGGCAGCAGCTCTCATGCTTTTGGCAACATTGCGGCGCGTCAGCCCAGTGAAAGCCACCAGCAAAGCCGGCAGCGCCCAAAAGCATCGTAGCTGCGATCAGCGAAACTATAAAGCGTTTCATGGTTACCTCTGCCTCGAGACCCTGCCAATCGGGTCTGACTACACTGACATTTAGCGGCGAACTGAACGGGGTTCCATCGGCGGACCCACATCGGCCAACCGCTCCCGCCATCGTGCGCGGCTGGCACTCAAACTCGACGGCTCGAGGCGCTGCAGATGACGCTCCAGCACTTCCTTAAGTTGCTGATTTAGCTGTTCGATTTCCAGCTCTTCGGGAGTTTTGCGGGGCTGCTCGCCCTCCTCGAGGCCACGCCGTCGCCGTCCGTAGAGCTCCTGGAAACGCAATTCTGCTTTAGCCAAGGCCGCCTTGTATTTATAGTCGAGGCGGCGCAGCGATTCGTTCATCTCAGCCACCGCGCGAAAGCGGCTGCGCATGAGTAGCCACTGGACTACTGCCACCAGCATCACCACAAGTGCAATAGCCGCGGTGCAGGCAGCAACAATCGCGGCAGCGCGCCACCAAGGAAGCAAGCGCAAGTCCCGCTGCTTCTGCTGGTTGGCCACACTCAGCTCTTGTACCCGGGTACGTAAGTCATTGATGGTTTGTTGATACTTCGCGGCCCGTTCTTCAGTCGCCTGTCTCTCTGCCGTGAGCCGGTCGAGCTCCGAAGTGAGTTCGCGATCACGGGCCAAGAAGGGATTGGGTATCCGCAGCGTGTCTCCGATCATGAGCTCGCTATCTTCACGCAGATGATTCAGTCTGAGGAGGTCAGCAAGTGGAACACCGAAGAGCGCGGCTATACCCCTCGGTGTGTCCCCCGAACGGACCGTGTATGGAAAAACCTTGTGCGGGGTGGGCGGTGTCTGCGAAGGTCCAGTGCCCTGTCCTTCAGGGCCTTGCGGCTGTAGTCCTTCCTCATCTGTTACTTCCTGAACGTCCGTAACAGGGTCTGCAAGCGAACCCCTTTGCAGATGACCACGGCCTCGAGGCATTGCAATCGTATTGGACCCGGATAGGTTGTCCTGGAGAGAGGCCGATTGTGCCCGGGTCGGGCCCGGAAGCATCCAACTGGCCGTCAAGATCACGAGGGCAATCAAGCGTTGCGGCCGTGAAAGGGAATAACTCATGCTCCAAAAGCCTAGACTATCATAAGCCTAGACGATTCCGCCTCCCGTGGAAATGGAATTCCTCTAACCAAAGGCGCCATTAAGACCCATTAGATGCGCATTGGCGCATATGTGAAAGGAATTCCTGATTGCCAGACGCTCCGCGAATCGGCGATTCAATGACTCCGCGCACCTCGAGGCCGAGCTGACCCGCCGTCGCCACGACTTGGTCGACTGCCCGTTGGCGCTGAGCCGCATCACGAACGATACCACCGCGCCCAACATTGCCCCTTCCCACTTCGAATTGTGGCTTAATTAAGACGATTATGTCGGCGATGGTGGCCGCCAGCCTAGTTATTGCCGGCAAGACGAGAGTTAGTGATATGAAACTCGTATCGACCACCACGAGGTCAGGCTCATACGGAAGCGCAGCTGCTGTAACGTAACGAATATTGGTACGATCGAGAACTGTCACTCGAGGGTCGGTGCGCAGTCTTTCGATCAACTGCCCGTAGCCAACGTCCAGTGCGACCACGTGAGCGGCGCCGCGCTGCAGCAATACGTCGGTAAAACCCCCGGTTGAAGCGCCTACATCCAAAGCCAGTCGGTCTTTAACGTTGACCGCGAAGTGATCGAGGGCATGTAACAGCTTGTAAGCACCTCTACTGGCATACTCGTTGGTCGGGCCAACGACCATAATCGGCGTCGCCGCATCGACTCGTAAATCGGGTTTCGCCGCCGGCCGCGAATTTACTCTAACCCGACCCGCCAAGATGAGGCGCTGCGCCTTCTCACGGCTGAGCGCGAGGCCACGGCGGGCCATTTCGAGATCCAACCGGTGCATCATACTGGTCTTAGCCTAGCACATCCGTTCACGGCTCAGCCTCGGTGGTCAGCCTGATCACTTCGAGTCGGTCACTTTCCTTGCGCTAACTGCCCCCTGGTAGATTTCACGGCGGCTTATACCGGTAATCTTCGAAGCAGCCAGGGAGGCATCTTTGAGGCTCAGACCGACCTCAAGTAAGGCGCCGACCACGCGAGATGGGTCTAGCTCGGGGCATGTGGTTATCCTGCCAGATACAGGCGCCCCTTCGACCAACAAGGTCACCTCGCCAAGCGCCTGCCTGGAACTAAAGTATTCCGCCACCTCGGCCACGGTTCCCCGCACTATATCCTCATGAACTTTGGTGGCCTCGCGGACCACGGCAACGCGTCGTTGTGGACCAAAAGTGGCAGCCACCTCGGACAGCAGCTGAGGAAGCCGGCGCGCCGCCTCGTAAATTATCAAAGTCCTTTTCTCTGTGGCGAGCTGCAGCAGCAAGCGCTTACGTTCTCCAGCCTTGGGAGGCAAAAAGCCTTCGAATGCGAAACGATCAGTCGGTAAGCCGGCGATTACCAATGCGGTGATCGCGGCGCACGGCCCTGGCACGGCTGTAACTCGAACGCCAGCTTCGATGCAGGCCCGCACCAGACGGTATCCGGGATCCGAAATAGTGGGCGTGCCAGCGTCGCTTGCCAGGGCGATCCTCGCACCAGCGCGCAGCCGCGCAATCAGGTTGGGTATGCGGTGCGTCTCATTGTGCTCGAAATAGCTGACCGTTGGAGTGCCAATCGAGTGGCTGGCGAGGACACGAGCCATACGCCGGGTATCTTCGCATGCAATCAAATCGACCTCGCTCAGCACGCGCAGGGCTCGCGCTGAGATATCTTCGTCGTTGCCGATAGGCAAGGCAACGACATAAAGCACTCCCGCACAAGTGAGTTGACGGCCAGATCTGGTCTGCGATTTGACGTCGTCCTTAGTTAACACCGGCCGGCGGCATCAAAGTGCTTATCCGGAACGTGTGGCTTGCCCTGGCATCTGCTCCATGTACGCCGCTTGAAAGGTTCGCGATTTGAATTTCCAGCCGGCTGCTGTCTTAACGTATTCATCCTGATAGAAGCCGCTCCCGGCCCACTGGAAGTTCTTTTTCGCGTCGCGAATTTCGACGTAACAACGGCCGTTGGCCTCACCGGCGCCGGTCAGGTTGATGACGTGATTGTGAATGTATGGACGCGGAGTCATTTCGCCGCTGGTCAAACCACCGTAAAGCTTCAGCAAAGCTTCCCGTCCTTCTGCACGATGCTCGCGCTTGCGCCCTTTTGTGATGAAGGCTCCATTTTCCACAAATAAATCAACTATTGCGGCCACGTCGTTGCGCCAGACGCAATCACAATATCTAATCGGCAACTCGCGGATTTGTTCCCGATCAGCCAAATCCGCAATAATTTGCTCAAGACGTTTCTCCATTGCCCTTGCCTCTCGATGGTGGCTGGGAGCTAGCGCTGTTCCATATAAATCTGCTGGAAGCGGCGTGATTTGAATTTCCACTGGTCACCAACCTTGACGTACTCGTCATTGTAGAAACCGGTGCCGAGCCAGGCCATTTTGTTGCTGGCGTTTCGCAGCTCAACGTAGCAGCGTCCGCTCGCTTCACCGTTGCCCTTAAGATCGATGACGTGGTTGTGTATGTATGGCCGTGGGGTCAAGTTCGCCAATCCTTCAGCATACGATTTCAACAGGTTGGCGCGACCCACAGTTTTGTTTTCCCGCCTGTTTCCGATGATGGTGAACTCGCCATCCTCGGTAAACAGGTCGACGATGCCTTGGACATCGCCCTGCCACACGCAGTCGCAATAGCGCTGAGGTAGTTCACGGATAGCCTCGCGATCAGCCAGCTCAGCAGCGACTTGCTCGACGCTCTTCGCCATTTTTTATTCCTCCTGTCGATGAGCCATGCTTACCATCGAAAGGGCAGCTGTGGAAAGCCGGGCAGGGCGGCGACCCGCTCCAGCAAGTACGACCACTAAGATCCCAAGTTGAGTGATGCTCTTTCCGCCCCTAAACTGTGGCTGACCCTGAAGCAAAACTATGGCTGACCCTGAAATCAGCAACTTGGTTGAGCTGATGAAAGTGAACGCAAGGAGGTGTTACGACAGTGGGCGACCGTGTTGAGAATTTCCACCAGTCGGGCCGTCGGAATCTAGACTCCTCTGTAGGCTTAGGTCGTGCGATGCCTCCGCGACCAGCACCGTTTCAAGGTTGATCGTTTCCTCCGTTCCCGGCCTGCGCGCCGAGGGGTCGCTATGCAGTCTTTGGCCACAGCCCGCCCCTACAAAAAAAGGGTCTGCAGACCCGAACTGCCGGCTCGAGAATCACCGCGTCGAAGGATCTGACTAACCTATCAATTACCATCTTGTGCGAGGGGATTTTATTTATCTTAGCGCCCTTCTCAGGGTTCTCCTTTAAGTGGACCCTCGACGAAGTGCCTATGAGGCAGTTGAATGCTCAGTCTATAGGCAAGCGCGACAGGCACTCACTCAGAATTCTCGGCACGGAGCATTATTGGCATAAACCCAAGTCGCAGGCTCAAATTGAGTTCCGGAAGACTCTAACGCAGTTGAAATCAAGGTTAAGCAATCTTAATCATTCCTGACGACGGTATCGGCCGGCTAGCTCGGGACATGACGCACCAGCGAAGGAGCTGGCGATGCTTTGCCCCGAAAGCCTCTCCAAGATTCAAGAAGCTCATCTCTCGCTCGAATCTTAAAGCACGCACCAGGATTATCGCATCGTGACCTCCACAGAAGTGTCGCTTCGGCATTCATTTGCTCGGATCGTCGAATTCCCGGGCCAAGCAACGGAAGCATTGCCATTTGACAATGCAGCTAGCACCCTTGGGTAAACAAATGTCTACAAGGTAAAGCGACGGGTCTTGGACACACCTTTCGGCGTCGGCATGAATACTGCTCAGAGGGGAATGTTTGATCAGTGCTCGCTCTGATCTGTCAACCTGTTTCGCGAAAAGCAAAATAGTTCGCAGTATGAAGCATAAACCAAGAACCAATCCGAAGTTGGAGCGGTCAAAGAAATAGACGATCTAAGAAAGAAATATATGAGAAGCCAGCTATTGTTATTGTGCGGACTGGGTATCTTGATTAGCCAGTCGAGCTGTCAGCAAAAAACCTTCGATCCTGCCCTCGCGGGCTCGTTTTTCCCGCTAAAGCCAGGCCTGACATGGACGTATCGGTTTATTGACAACCGTTACGGCAATGGCACGTGGACCGACCGTGTGCTGGGTACGGCACACCCGCAGAGCCGAGAAAACGGCAGCGAAGTTGTATCGCGGTATTCGAGCCCGACCGGTGTCCTGGACTCTTCGATCGTTTACGTTCCCGAGCACGGTTATTTCACGCGTCGCTTGATCATCCGGAAAAACGATTGGATCACCTCAGAAGATGCATTCTTGCCGCAACTACTCAAGCCCGACTTAGTCTGGTCTAGCTCGCTCATACCATTTGGCGAGCAGGGAGGGACTTTTCAGGTAGCACAGACACACCGCAGTTTTTTCGATTCGAGAACTATCGAGGTGCCCGCCGGACGCTTTACCGGTTGCATACGGATCGAAACAACCGCCCGTTATGAGAGCATTCTTAAGGTAAATCCGCCGCTCCAGTTAAAGTACTTTGACTGGTATGCGCCTAATGTGGGGCTGATCAAGACATTGGTTATGCAGCCTGGCCTATTCGGTTCGGAAGTCGCGCGGATAGAGCTGATGAGGTTCGGCTCCGTACAGCGCGATGTCGTTCTCGCTCACCCAACCGCAGCTCGGGCTGAGCCCGGGTAGTCGGATACGGAAAATCTCACCCTTCAGATTATGGCCTTGTGGGTCAGCTAGCTGGTTCAGGTTTCGTTAAGCGGGGTTAGAGAGTCGATGTTGATTCGGCGCGATTTGAACTTCCACTCCCCAGCTACTTTTGCATATTCATCATCGTACCAACCCGCCAAGTAATGCTTCTTGCCGTTGCGTAGCAGTCGAACCTCTACATAACAAGTGCCTTTGGCTCGATCCGGCCCCAGCAACTCGATCACATGGTTATGGATAAATGGCCGGGGCTGCGACGTTTCGAGGCCCCCCGCAATCATGTTACGCAGGGCATCGCGACCCTTCGCCGCTGGTATTGAGGGATCGGTGGTCGAAATCTCGCCATCGCTGGTGAATAGATCCGCCCAGGAATCGACATCCTTTTGCCATACGCAGTGACAGTAGCGCACGGGCAAGGTACGAATGGCTTCTCGATCGAGTAATTCTTGGAGCAGAGCTTCGCGATCTTTATTCGCCATAAATCCCTCGTCTCATTGAGTTGATGGAAACCTAGGGACTCAGCAGGAGCTGTCGCTGAGCCCAGCCATGCGCAATCGATACTCGCGGGTTGGGCGTTAACCTCGACCGCTCCACACGATGGGCCGCTGACTCGACATACTCAAGGTCACTTCCCGTAACGGAGCGCCCACCTGTAAGCCACTCTCTACTTGACTCGGCGAAGACCGTCAACCCGACGCTCCCTCGTAGGTTGTCAGCAGCAAATTGCCAGGTACCGTCACAATAAAGCTAGATGGTCGCGGAAAGTCGCGCTTTGCTCCTGAGCACCTCGTATGATTGGCGCTTCAATTACGACCTGACGAACAGCTCATGACGCATTCAACGTCGGATTCGCTCTTTGCAGTGGCGCCCGCAACCCGCAGGTCGATGGCGCGTCTGTATGCTGTCTCAACATCACGTCCAACGCCCAAGCCGTGGAAAAATTCATGCGATGCTCATTGCGTCACCGAGATGATTAGGCCGCACACTCCGGCGAATCGTCGCAAACAAGGAGCGATACTACGGAGCATGCCGGCTGATTGAAGGGACATGGTTAATCAGCCGTTTAGAATCGCCACGCCATGCTCCCTGGCACTTGCCGACAATTTCGGCGAAAAAGGAAGGCTTTGCCACGATCGAACAACGCCACGGTGTGACTTACGATCGACCGTTAGTTCGAAGATTCGTGTGTTCTTAAACCTGTAGTATTCCGTTCGCACCGACAAGCAGGATGTCTTCAGCGGAGATGATTGAGCTATCGGTTATCCGAGGTCTTCATGACATTTTACACGATGGCACTTCGGATTAAGCTTAATCGTTGTCAAGGATCCGAATCACTATCAGGCTAACGGGATGAGCAGGTGAAGAAACGGGTTCTAATAATCGGCGGTGGTGTAATCGGTTGCTCAATCGCGTGGCGCGTAGCGCGCGAAAATAATGCGGTGACACTTTTGGAACGTGGCCGCCTGGGTAGGGAAGCCTCATGGGCGAGTGCCGGAATGATCGCCCCGCAGGCGGAGGCCCAGGCTCCTGGACCCTTCTTCCAGCTGTGCCTTCGCGCCCGCGAAACGTTCGAGGCGACTCTCGAGATGCTCAAAGCCGATAGCAATATCGACCCGGAGTACGACCGCGAGGGCATTCTTTACCTGGCCCTAAACGAACAGGAACGTGACGAACTACAACAGCGAGCTCAATGGCTGGCAAGCGCCGGCGGGACTATCGACGAATTAAGCGTCTCGGCTGCCCGACAATTGGAACCTGCAATATCGCCTAATGCGATTTACGTCTTACGGATGCCGCTGGAGCGACGGATCGAAAACCGGCGGCTGACACTGGCCTATGCCAGCGCTGCCGTCGCGAAGGGCGCCGTGCTTCTCGAGGGGGTGAGCGTTAAGCGCGTGCGGGTCAACGCGGGGAGAGCCACTGGTGTTACCACCAATGATGGGCGCGATTTCGAAGCTGACGTAATCGTCAACGCGGCAGGTGCATGGTCAGGCCAAATTGAGGGTCCGGGCGAGAGTTTGGGTAGTTACCCGGTCCGCGGCCAAATAATCTGTTTCGACGGTCGCCCCGGTCAGCTCCACTGGTCGGTCTTTTCGCTTGGGGGGTACCTGGTCCCACGGCGTGACGGGCGAATTCTCGCCGGCTCGACCATGGAAGAAGCTGGGTTTGACAAGAGCGTAACCCTTGCCGGAGTCGCGAAGATCACGCGTGCAGCACTAGAGATGGCACCCGCCCTCAGCGAGTTACCCTTGCGCGAAAGCTGGGCGGGATTGCGGCCAGCGACGCGTGACTTCATGCCGGTCCTCGGCCCTTCTCCGTCGGTGCCCAACTTGTTCTACGCTGTCGGTCATTTCCGCAGCGGAATTTTGCTGTCTGCGATCACGGGCGAAATCCTTTCGGACCTCATTCAGGTACGGACTCCGTCTATCGATCTCGCGCCATTTTCACCCCAGCGTTTTGCGTCAAAGCCGAAAATCAGCACGATCGCCTTGGTGCGCGACATTCTTTTTCGTTCACGAATCGACGCAGTTGCGCAAGCGCTCGGCAAAGAAGTGGCCTACGTATCGGATCTGGAACAGGCCCTGAAGCAGTGCGATGAGATCAAACCAACGACCCTGTTTGTTGATCTCTCAGAGTCTGGGTCATCGACGGCCAGTGTCGGCGCGCGCGTTCGGGCTTTAGCCTCAACGGTTCGTTTGGTCGGGTTCGCCTCGCATGTGGATTTGAAGGCGCTCAAAACCGCTCGGGACGCCGGGTTTGATCTGATTCTCTCTCGCAGCGAATTCACAAACCGCCTGGAAGAACTTTTAAAGCAGTCCTGATAAGTCTCAGGTGTGGCTGTTGAGTGAGCGCTCCTACTTTCTTTTTTTCAAGTAGGTCACTAGCCCATGTGAACATTGATCTGAAACTGATCGTGTTTTAACAAAATTCGGTAGTCAAAGGAGTTTTTAGGCTCTGTAAACGTCTGGCCACAAGGAATGCTCCACAACTACCCAGCGCTGCGGTGCTAGAGGTTGCCTGCGAGATGGCCATCACTTCGACCTGCACTCGTGCCTGTTTTTCCCTGTGCACCACCGTCCGGAGCCTGCCTACCCATCACAGGGCAAACCATCTTTCGCCTGCTGAGCGCTAACCTGACAGCCTCGCGGGGATGGAGCTCGTTTCGACTTTGCCATCCCCGCGGGGTAAATGCTTTGCTCGAAGTTGTTGAAAGTGCTCAGAACTGCATTTGCGTCTATAGGCATGCTCGCCTACCGTATGTTTTATTGAGGTAGGAAGCGCATGTCGGTAAATAAGGTCATCTTGGTAGGCAATCTGGGGCGTGATCCTGAGCTACGAGCAACTCCGTCCGGCCAAAGTGTTTGCAGTTTTTCGGTCGCCACAACTGAACGGTTCACCGATCGCACCGGCCAGCAACGGGAACAAACCGAATGGCACAACGTTGTGGCTTGGGGCAAGCAAGCCGACCTGTGCGGACAGTACTTGAAAAAAGGCCGCCAGGTTTATGTCGAGGGTAGGTTGACGACCCGTCAGTATGAGGCCAAGGACGGAACGGGCAAGCGCTATCGCACGGAGATAGTGGCTCAGCGGGTTCAGTTCCTCGGGGGCCGCGGGACCGTAGGGACCGACGAGGGATTCCCGGATTACAATCCGGCCGACGTTCCTCCACCTATCGAGGACGAAGACATTCCCTTTTAATCACTGACCCAGTGAATGGTCGGCGGCCGATTCCTGTGGAGGCGCTCCGAGCACCGTCGCTGGGGTTCGTCCCCAAGCGTCGAAAAGCGCCGGAGCCCTTCGAAGTATAGCGCCAAATCGGCACGAAATCGCTCGAGATCAACCTTCATCCATACCGCCGGCAAGCGTTTCAGCTTCATGCAGCATTTCTCATAGAGCGAAAATGCACCGCGGCGGTTACGGCTCGTCGTGTGGATCAGTGCGGCTGCGGCCTGAATCATTCCCTGAAGGAAGAGCTTGTCGTCTCCTTCAGCGGACCTCCAAATTTTCTCCCAGATTTCGTGCGCCTCGAAAAACTTACGCTGATTGAAAAGTTGAACACCGAAAGCGAAGTGCGAGACTTCATCTGGTTTCATCTTGAAGGCGAAAAAAACCGGCGTTTCCGAGCGAGGACGTAGCTGCGAAGTCTTCCAAGCCGCGCAGTGCACGTTCATGGATGATTAACTTTGTTATGGACTCTGGCAGCGCGCCGCGGCATTGGCCCTGGCAGACCATCAAACACGAGCGCGCGGCCATCGGAATGGAAGCCCATTGCTGCCATCGCTGATACACGCGTGGATTCTAACGCCGGCTCGTTATCAATCTCCTCAAGCACCAGCCGAGGCCGCAGCTTCATAAGAGCGGAAATCGCACCTTCGAACAATTCCTGGTCGAGTGGGCTCGCTACGGTCAGAGAACGGCCGACCAGACCGGCTATTACCATCCCTCTATGAATGACCAACAAATTGTCTTTTTCCCGAGCAATCCCACAACCGGGTAGCAAAACACCAAATGGATTGGCCGGATCGGCGGCGCTGATTGCAGCCGGTCGGCACGCCTCGTCAGCCTCCCGGACGTTACGCAGTAGCTCCAGCGCATCAGGCAAAGCATATTGTTCACCCGACAGCGATCGCACGAACCATCCGCGACGAATTGTGCCCGCGTATTCCAGGCGCCGGAGCGCAAACAAAATTTGTTGCCACGGGAGACCGATTTGTTCCAAGGCCATCATTTCTCGCGCAAGCACGCCGTGGCGTCGTAGGAGCAGCAAAGCGACTTCGCGAGCGTTATCCGAGCCGTTTGCATAGGGGTTATCGGGCGAATCCGGGTCAACAGAGATCTGCTCAACATGTTCCACTAACGACCAGCGCCCGCTCAGGCTGGATTGCAGTCGCGCACGCAAAGCCGCATCGTGCCGGTTGATAGCGCGGCTGGCTTGTCGTTCACGCGACGGAGCGCGATCGCTAACGAAGCTTAAGGCGTTGGGTTCCAAAGCCAGCAGTCGCAGCGGTGCAAAACTGTCATTTGAGACCAATCCGGCCGCGGCCATCCGCCACAGAGCGGCAACCACATCGCGCTCTGACAGGTTAGCCCGGTCAGCAATTTGGTCCAGATACTGGGCACCAAAGGTAGTCAGCACGCGGGCAACGGTCTCCACCCGCGAATCGGTTGGCAGGCGTCGCGCCGCCCAGTAGCAGCGTCCGCGTCGTGGCAAAAATGCAACAACCGTCGGCCAGTCGGTATCGCCCTCGGAGGCGGGTACCGCGACCCACGAGTACTCACCGCTGAGACATAAGAGATCCAAAAGCTCGGGACGATAATCGACGACGCGCGCGGGAAGGATCGCGCGCTCCCAGAATTCCGGCGCGAAACCAATCCCCGCCATTTGTTCGAGCGTGCGGCGCACGCCGTCAAGCCCCATACGGGCCGGCGTTTCACCAATACCGTTCCACTTGAGCCGAAAGGCGGTGAATTCAGAGTCAGTGCAAGGCTCGACGCTCGCTCGAACCAGATTCAAAGTTTGGCGATGGATCCGCTCCAACACGTAGCGATCGCACCATTGCGCAGTTGGATTTGGCGAGTCATTGGCACTAGCAAGAGGTACGTTGCTCACGCGCTTCTCTTCAGCCGGCTCGCGCATCCCATCGCAATCGTTCGTAAAGCGCCCCCGGAAGATCGTGCCTTTGGCTTCGAGTGCAACCAGTGCAGCCTCAACATCTTGGGTTGGAAGCTGGAGGCGCCGGACCAAAGAACCTCGGTCTGTCGGGCCGGACGTCGCTAGTGCGCGTCGCACTATCTCCTCAACGGCACTAGCCCGGTCCCTCGCTATGGCGTCTTGGCCCTCATGCTGTGGCGCTTGCCGCCGCGACAGCGAATCTCCAAGCGCTTCTCTCACTGTGCCCGTATTGACGTCGGCACAAAGCCGCAATTCCGGATAAGCGGTGATAAATAGTGACAAGTCCTCAGTGGCCACAATCCGTTCAGATGACGGATCGTCGGGTTTGAGTCGTACGCGTTGTAAGCGTCCCTGACCTTCCAAAGTTGAGAGCATTGCTGCTCCGTCAGCAGCTGCTCTGCCGAGGCAGTCTCGATATTCGATAGAACCATGAGCCCGAATCAATTCGTAGAGTTCGTCGCTGTTCCTCGCGCGGGCCGAGTTCGCCGTTCCTTGAACTTCCTGGATGACATGCTCGACCGCCTCGGCTGCGAGCATTTCGGCGAGATTTTCGCTGCGGAAAACATCCTCAGCCATTGCCCTGTTCATGGTAACAGTGCGGCTGCGCCGGTTCGCTCGCTCGCCATCATCCAGGAAAGAGTAGTCCCACGCCAGCAGGACCCGATGAGCAAGCGCCGAAGGGGCCACATTATCCACCAAAACGGTGCGGACTGTCCCTTGCTCGATTCCACGTAACAATGCTTGCAAGCGTGCGATATCAGCAGTCTCTTGGAGACATTCGCGCATCGTTTCGCTTACGATAAAGTGATCCGGTAGGGAAACGGTCGCCGGACGATTCTCGAAGCATGCGTTGCGTTGTGGAAAGATGGCGGTAATTAGTTCCTGTGATCGGA
This sequence comes from Pseudomonadota bacterium, assembly GCA_021323945.1. Lineage (GTDB taxonomy): Bacteria > Desulfobacterota > Binatia > Binatales > Binataceae > JAMXLL01. The sequence goes on from JAJPKA010000018.1 coordinate 553,396, forward strand.
GCCGCTGAATCCAAGCAGGTACCTTGCGGCCGCGCGAGGAACGCATGACCGATAATGCGCGAGTTGCTACGTGACGGAAGCGCACTTCGAACATCGGAGCATCCAGCAGCGCCTGCTGCAGCACCTCGCGAACGTTGCGAGAGTTTACCAGTGCGAGAAAATGGTCGAGCGGAATGCTGTGGCGTGCGTTGAGGGCCAGCAGAACCGCGTCGTCAATTGCAGAGGCTTGAATTTCGAAATCGAACGCCTGGCACAGACGTTTACGTAGGGCGAGACCGAGCCCGCGATTGACCCGCATACCCCACGGCGAATGGATAACGATCTGAGTGCCACCCAGGCCATCAAAGAAGCGTTCCACTATAAGCGTACGCTCATCGGGAAGCGCCCCTAGCGCGGCCAGTCCACGGCGAAGATACGCAACGGCCTGCGCTGAGGCCTCTGCAGTGAGGCCGCATTCAGACTGCAGCCAGTTGGCAGCATGCTCATCGTTGCCGGCTTCAATGAACCTGCCGACTGTCTGACGCAAATCATTTAACTCCGCCGATAAGGCTGGGGAACGTCCTGCTGCTTCGGTGAGCCAAAATGGAAGGCTGGGCGACATGCCGGGCGCAGCTTCCACCAGGAAGCGATTGCGCGATATGCCCAGCACTCGCCACGGCATCGAGCCGAGCGAAAAAATGTCGCCACGAGACGATTCTTGTGCGAAATCCTCTTCGACGTCGCCAATCTTGCGGCCTTCCGAGGCGATGACAACGTCAAGATTACCGCTTTCGGGAATCGTACCGCCGGAGGTAATAAGCGCCAATCGGGCTCCGCGCCGAGGGCGCACGAGCCCGTTTCTCTGATCGTAGAAAATCTTGGGACTGGCGCCTTGAATGCGCTCGGGCAGCTGGGTTGCCATCTCGCTGAGCAAGCGACGTAACGCTTGAAGATCCAGCGCGGCGAAATTTTCCACCGAACGCAGAATCTTCAACAACTCGCTCTCGCTAATTTCGTTTTCGTCGCATGCCAGCGCGATAATCTGCTGGGCGGCGACGTCTGCGCAGCCTCTGGGAATTTCGATCTCATCCAGCCGACCTTTTCGCATTGCCCGAACGGCCGCGGCGCATTCAAGCAGGTCATCCAGCGTGAGGACAAAAAAGCGGCCCTTCGGCAGGCCGCCGAGATAATGACCCGAGCGGCCAATCCGCTGCACCGCAGCAGCTATGGATTTTGGCGAATCAACCTGGCAAACCAAGTCAACCGCTCCCACGTCGATCCCGAGTTCCAATGAGGACGTCGCGACGATTGCTTTGAGCTTGCCATGCTTGAGACGCTGCTCAGCCTGCAGCCGCTCGCTCCGGGCCAAACTGCCGTGATGGGCCATCACTGCGTCGGCGCCAACCCGCTTTTGCAAGGCAAGTGCAATCCGTTCCGCCCAGCGCCGGCTGAGCGTGAACACAAGAGTGGTCCGATGCTCCCGGATGAGACTGGCAAGCGCGTCGTACATCGCTTCCCAGTGCTGATGGGTCGCGAGGGAACCAAGTTCGGGTCCCGGCGCGATGATCTGCAGATCAAGCTGCCGAGGACCTTTGTCAGCCCGGACCACGGAGACTTGGCGGGCTTGCCTGGTGCCGTCATCGCCCACATCGGCGCCGGCCAAGAAGCCTGCCAGCGCGTCGACTGGATTGAGAGTCGCGGATAGACCAATCCGGATCGGGCGAGTGGAGCCCGTATGACAGACTAAGCGGTCGAGCCGCTCCAGTGTTAACATCAGATGGGCACCGCGCTTGTTTCCTGCGATCGCATGTAATTCGTCGACGATTACCTGTCGGACGGAGCGCAGTTTCTCCCGAAAGCGCATCGAGCTTAGCAGAATGAATAGCGATTCCGGCGTCGTTACGAGGATATGGGGCGCTCGCCTAAGCATAGCCGCGCGCTCTGCCGCGGGTGTGTCGCCGGTCCGCAGTCCGACACGAATCGATGCAAGATTTAGCCCTAGCTCAAGCGCAAACTCCCGAACGCCAGCAAGCGGTTCTTCAAGATTAATTCGAATGTCGTTAGCCAGCGCCTTCAGGGGTGAAACATATAGAACAGAAATCTCATCGGACAGCTCCCGCTGTTCGGCCTTAATCACGAGGCGATTTATCGCCCACATGAAAGCGGCAAGGGTCTTACCGCTGCCGGTCGGCGCACACAATAAGACCGCGTGACCGGCGCCTTTTTTCTGGGCTTCTCCAATGACAGGCCATCCGAGTTCCTGGACACAAGACGGTGCACCGAATCGCCGGGCGAACCAATTCCGGACTGCCGGATGAAATGCTTGGAGGGTCGAAGTCACAGCGGTGAAATGTAGCGCGCAGCCAGCCGGAACGTTGCGTGCGCGGACCCTGAGGCGTCACTGGCCATTAGCCGCGAATTTCAAACTCGATTTCGAACGATAGCAAAAACTCTCGAGTATCAGTGATGCAACAGGTAATTGAAAGAATAGCTTGACCTAATGGTAGCCGCAAAGTACGGCCCGTTGGTTGTTTAGCCAAATAGGCGCGGCTTTTGCTGCGCAACTACAAGCTTGAGGCGCAAAAGTCCGGTGACGACCTGATACATACTAAATAATAAACCCAGTATACCTAATCGGTCAGTTCCTAGCGGACAGTGCCCGATTGGTTACGTCATCATCACGTGGGAGTTAACGCGTCGATAGTTAATCAGGAGGATCCAAATGTCGCCAAAGGGCTTAGTTTCACTCTTACTTGCTCTGAGTCTTTCAATTGGCACCGCGGCTTGCTCAGATACCGCACTCGGGGCTGGGGCGGGTGCTGGCGGCGGTGCCCTGGTCGGATCTACAGTGGGCCACCCGTGGTTGGGAGCGCTTCTAGGCGGCACGGGCGGCGCCATCGTCGGGCATGAGATTGGCGAACAGAAGAACAAAGGTGACTAGATTGCGAATTGTCCCGCAACTCCGGTGCAATGTGCGTCTCTTTTTTGGACGCGGCGACCTAATGCGCCGGACTCGTTCTATCTAGAAGCGTCTAAAGCCCGTGAGCAAATTTTACGCTCACGGGCGAGCGTAAAAACCCTCCCGTTCCTTGGCGCAGCACCAGTGCTGGGAGATAGAAAGAACCCTCGAGCTGAACGATTTTGTTTGCCGCTGAAGCGGTTTGGTCACCTCTGCCATTTCAGCGCGCCCGTGTGGCTTTAGGCGACAAGATTCTGCTACCGCCCGCCGTACGGGAGAAAAGTGTCTTGAACGGCCAAAGGTACTCGAACATATACGCTAGGAGCTGCAGAGGAGAGCCCGTACAATCGCGGCAGATTCGCTCGCTTCCGAAACTCGCGGGAGCGACGGAAAATCGCTGATCGAGGATTTGGCGATGACACACTCCGAGGCCGCTCAACTTCCTGACAACCATGGACATGCCACAGACCCTGTCTGCGGTATGAGAGTCCGCGCTGACAGGGTTTCGCGCTTTCACAGATATGAAGGTCGAATTTTTTACTTCTGTAGCCAGAGGTGCCTGGACAAGTTTACGCAGGCGCCCGGCAAATACGTTGCGGAGACCGACAGTCCAGCACAAACGACCACTGTGGCTGGTCCATCAGCATCGATTCCTGCCACTGAATATACCTGCTCAATGCATCCGGAGGTGACGCGACACGCCCCGGGAAGCTGTCCGATCTGTGGCATGGCGTTGGAAACTCGAACGCCATCTGCAGCCATCGATGACGTTGAGCTGAGGGACATGACCCGGAGATTCCTGCTCGGAGCAATTCTCAGTGTTCCAGTCGTTCTCCTGGCGATGCTGCCCGAACGTCTATGGTTACCCCTGCTGTCACCGCACAGCGCAACCTGGGTCCAGTTTATTTTCGCGACGCCCGTCGTGACCTGGGCCGGTTGGCCATTTTTTGCGCGCGGATACGAGTCGATTCGCAGCCGTCGACTGAACATGTTTACGCTTATTTCGTTAGGAGTCGGAATAGCGTTTGCTTTCAGCCTTTTGGCCCTGTTGAGGCCGGACCTTTTGCGTGGCTTGACTGGCGATCCCCACCAGCAGCCGCCCACTTACTTCGAGGCGGCCGCGCTAATTACCGTACTTGTGTTGCTCGGACAGGTGCTGGAGCTCCGAGCGCGCAGCAAGACAACCGGCGCGATCAGAGCTCTGCTTGAGCTCACGCCCCGTACGGCGCGGCTTATCCAGCCTGATGGCACGGACCACGATGTTCCGCTCGAGACAATAAAGCCAGGCGATCGGCTACGCATAAGGCCGGGTGAGAAAGTTCCGGTTGATGGCGTGGTAATGGAAGGTTCGAGCAGTGTCGATGAATCCATGATAACCGGCGAATCGATGCCGATTGTGAAAAATCCCGGTGACAAAGTCATTGGGGCTACCGTGAACCTTGCTGGCAGCTTCGTAATGGAGGCAAAACACGTCGGGGCGGATTCTTTGCTAGCCCGAATCGTGCAAATGGTGAGCGAGGCTCAACGCAGTCGCGCTCCCATTCAGCATCTGGCCGATAGGGTCTCGCAATGGTTTGTGCCGGCTGTGATCCTCATCGCCCTCATCACTTTTACAGCTTGGTTGCTGGCCGGGGACAGCCTTGGCGTTGCAGTCGTTAACGCCGTTTCTGTTCTGATAATCGCCTGCCCATGCGCCTTAGGGTTGGCTACACCGATGGCGATCATGGTCGGCACCGGCCGTGGCGCTAGTGCTGGAGTCCTTATCAAGAACGGCTCAGCTCTAGAGATGATGGAAAAAGTGGATACACTGGTGGTCGACAAGACCGGAACGCTCACCGAAGGGCGGCCTCGGCTCGTCAGAATCGTAGCGCATCCGCCATGGGAAGAATCTGCTGTGCTACAGATCGCTGCGACACTGGAACGTGGAAGTGAACATCCAATCGCAGCGGCACTGATTTCGGCCGCGCAAGCCGCGGGCCTCAAGCCAGCAGAAGCGACCGAATTTCGCGCCGTTTCAGGAGAAGGTCTTAGCGGTTTGATTGGCGATTGTGAGGTCGCATTAGGGAGTCGCAGATTGTTGGCGAAGCTCGGGATCGAACCTGAAGAGCTCGGAGTAAAGGCCGAACAGCTGGCATCCGAAGGGCAGACGGTAATGCTCTTGGCCGTCAACCGCAAACCCGCCGCTCTCTTCAGCGTTGCCGACCCTATCAAGCCTTCCAGCCTGGAAGCCATCAAGCGACTCCACGCAGATGGTATCCGGATCATCATGCTCACCGGCGACAACAAGACGACAGCGCAAGTGATTGCCGCCAAGCTCGGGCTTACAGAGGTCCATGCTGAGATGATGCCGGAGGAGAAAGCTACCGAGATCGTCCGCCTGCGGCAACAGGGCCGAATTGTCGCTATGGCCGGTGATGGGATAAACGATGCCCTTGCGATGGCTCATGCCCACGTCGCAATAGCAATGGGGACCGGGACGGATGTGGCTATGGAGACCGCAGCGATTACACTGGTGAAGGGTGACTTGCGCGGCATTGTCAAAGCTCGATTACTAAGCCGCGCCACGATGCGAAATGTGAGGCAAAACTTATTTTTCGCCTTCGCCTACAACGCGCTCGGGATCCCGGTTGCGGCGGGGCTGTTGTACCCGTGGCTCGGTATTACGCTCAGTCCGATCATAGCCAGCGCCGCGATGGCGATGAGTTCCGTATCAGTCGTTAGCAATGCGCTCAGGCTTCGACACATCCCAATCTAACGGACTTCATCATGACGTGTCGCCAGCACTAGTTCCAATTTCCTCGGTTTTCCAAGCACTTTTGCAGCATTTGGCGGCCGAGTATAATTTTGGCGGCCGCAAGATGAGGCTGTCACTTCTGTTAGGTGCATGTCGGCGTTGAGAACACCCCCGGTCAGAATCGTACCGTTGGGCGGATTGGGGGAAATCGGGCTCAATTTGCTAGTGATTGAGTGCGCACAGCACGCGATCATCATTGACGCGGGAGTCATGTTCCCCGAAGAGCGGGGATTCGGTTTTGGCCGCTTGCTGCCTGATTTAAGCTATCTGGAGCACTCAAGACTCCAGATAGATGCTATTATCCTCACACATGGCCATGATGATCATATCGGGGCTCTCCCCTATCTGCTTAGAAAGTTTCACGTTCCGGTCTATGGGACTGAGCTGACGCTAGCGTTTGTCCGTCGTGCGTTGAGCGAGGAGGGACCGGTCGGAGTTGACCTGCGCCCTTTACGACCGCCAATGCTGTCGCAATTGGGCCCCTTTGGCGTCGAACCGCTGCGCGTCACCCACTCGACGCCAGATTCTATCGGGTTAGCAATTCGAACCCCAGCAGGGCTGATCGTTCACACAGGCGATTTCAAAATCGATCCGGCGCCAATTGATGGAATTCAGTTCGATACTGAACGCTTTTCCCAGCTAGGTGCAGAGGGTGTGGATCTGCTCCTGTCGGATTCAACCAACGCCGAGCTGGAAGGCCGCAGCGGCTCCGAGAGCTCGTTGAAGTCTGTTCTCAGCACTTTGATTGGGCGAACACCACGTCGATTCTTTTTATCCTGTTTCTCCTCGCATTTGCATCGGATTCGGCAGCTGGCGGAAGCAGCTCATGAGGCTGGACGCTACGTGGTTCCGCTAGGACGCCGAATGGCGGAGAGTGTTCGATTGGGGCTTGAAACGGGACAGCTAAACGTGGCCCGCAATACCTTCATCGACCGCGCTGAGGCAGAATTCGTTGAGCCGCGACGTCTCGCTTTTCTGACGAGCGGCAGCCAGGGCGAACCGCTGTCAGCCTTGGCCAAGCTCGCTAACGATACTCAGCCCCAGGTACACATCGAAGAGGGTGATACGGTCGTCCTATCGTCGAGGTTTATTCCGGGCAACGAGCGGACTATTCATTCGGTTATCAATTCACTGTGCAAGCGTGGCGCTGAAGTTCTCTATGAGCCGCTGGCCCCGGTTCATGTGTCCGGTCATGCCAGGCGCGACGAACTGCGTGAAATGATCCACATGGTTCGACCCCGGCATTTTGTACCGATTCACGGCGAGTATCGGCATCTAGCGTTGCACCGCGCGCTTGCCATCCGCAGCGGTGTGGCGGAGCGTGATTGCTTCCTGCTTGAGGATGGCGACACGCTTGTGATGGCCGACGGTAAGGTTCGTCGTGGAGCTTCAGTGGCAACGGGCCGAGTCATCGAAGATGGCGAAGAATTTGCCGATCCTGGTCTGCTCAGAGAACGGCGCGCGCTCGCCCAGAAAGGCACGGTAATCGCCATCGTGGCGGTCTCCATGCGCACGGGCAAGATTGTCACGGGGCCGCATTTGCTCTCACGAGGCGTCATCTCAGGCGATGGCACTTCTTCGCACATGACGCGTGCTCGGGGAGAAGTTTTGGCCCGATTGAAGATACTCGATGCGCATGGACGCACTGATGGAACGCAGATTCGGGAGGAGATGGTACGAACGCTGCGTCGCTACTTCAGCACTTCAATCGGCAAGCGACCGATTATTCTTCCCTATGTAATGGAGGTCTGAACGCCGTCCCGCAAGAGGTTGCAGCTCGACCAGACGTCGCCCATGCACTCCGACTATTCTGTTCCGGTCCAACGGACCGGGGTCATTCACGATGTACGTCGTAACAGGATGACCCATGAACTCGCGGCGCTCGGACTAGTTGCCTTTTCAATTTACATCTTTATTAGCCTTGTCTCTCTGGATGCCGGGCGGGACCCGAACCTCGGAGGTCCGTTGGGCAGCCTGCTGGCTGGAACGTTGGAATGGTTGTTCGGTTTTCAAGCTTACATGCTAGCGGCCTTGATAGCTTGTTTGGCGTGGCCGGTGTGGGTCGAGATGCCTTTGTGCACGTTACTGCGTGAAACGGCAGGTGGCATCTTGTTGCTGCTTTCCCTGGTCGTGGCGGCTGGTTTCTGGACCATTGGAAGCGTGGCGCCGGGTGGCGCTGCGGGGGCAGCAATAGCTGGTGCGTTGCGGTCGCGCTTGGATTTCGGGGGCGGTTATCTGGTTGTGATGCTGGCGCTCGTCGGTGCACTTGCCCTAATTGCCGGTCGCGCACCAACTGAACTGGCGGCAGCATTGGCTGAGCTTGCGTCAAAACGCCCGCGCAAGGGCGACCCTCCGGAAGTCCATCGTTCCCAGGCAAACACCAGCGCTGGTCCGGACCCGACGCCGTTGTCGTCAGGCTGGCAGAGTAGCCGGATACTAACTCCAGTCGAGAACTCGGCAACATCCACTGCCCAAACACAACCACGCCCCCTGGCGGCGCACGAGAGCCACAAACTGCCGCCGCTGGATTTGCTCGACGAGCCACCACTGGAACATGCGAAATTCGACGAGACAGCTCTCCAGCAAAGTGCACAGTTGTTGGAGCAGAAGCTCAGCGGCTTTGGTGTACAGGGCCATGTCGTGGAGGTTCAGCCGGGTCCGGTTGTAACCATGTACAAAGTACAACCTGGGGAGGGTGTCAAAGTCAGCCAGATTGTTAATTTGGCCGACGATCTTTCACTCGCGCTGCGCGCCGCCACTGTGCGCATTCTGGCACCTGTCCCGGGCGAGGCCGTTGTCGGCATTGAGGTCCCCAATCGGCGGCGCGAAAAAGTGTACCTGCGCGAAATCCTTGAAGCTCAGGAGTATAAGCAGTCGCCGAGCCGACTGGCCATTGCGCTCGGTAAGGACATCGCGGGCACGCCGGTGGCAGCCGACCTGGCATTGATGCCTCATCTGCTGATCGCGGGGGCAACGGGCAGTGGTAAGTCGGTATCGATCCACACCATGATCGCTTCGATTCTTTTCAAAGCCACTGCCGATGAGGTCCGCTTTATTCTGATCGATCCCAAGATGTTGGAATTGTCGGTCTACGAGGGTATCCCGCATCTCCTGGTGCCGGTGGTGGTCGATCCCGAAAAGGCGGCGGCGGCGCTGGTTTGGGCGACCGGGGAAATGGAAACGCGTTACAGGCTGATGCGAGAACTCGGTGTCCGCAACATTGACGGTTACAATCGTCTCATTGGGCAAAACGGCGAGCTAGTCGAATTAAGGCGCGGAACGTCTACCGAAAATTCTAACGACAGCCCGGAATGGGTCGATACACCGGTCAAACACCGTCGCCTTCCGAAGATCGTTATAGTGATTGATGAGCTGGCCGATCTGCTGCTTAGCGAAGGAAAGACGGTCGAACGCGATATCACCAGACTTGCCCAAAAGGCCCGGGCTGCCGGGATTCACCTGATATTGGCGACTCAACGACCCTCGGTAGATGTGATCACGGGGCTAATTAAGGCAAATTTGCCGGCACGGATATCACTGCAGGTAACCTCACGCGTGGACTCCCGCACCATTCTTGATTCAATTGGCGCGGAGCGTCTGCTCGGGGCCGGTGATATGCTGTTCTTGCCGCCTGGAACGGCTAAGCTCCGTCGTCTGCACGGTCCCTTTGTCTCTGAGGCGGAAATCCGACGAGTCTGTGACTTTCTCAGGGCCCAAGGCGCCCCTGATTACCGCATGGAAATCCTTGAGACCCCGACGCGTCCCGAGGGCGATGGTTTGCGAGCCGCGGATGAACGCGACGAGCTCTATGATCAGGCTCTGCAGATAGTGCTCGAAAGCGGACAAGCCTCGATCTCAATGATTCAGCGCAGGCTCCGAATCGGATATAACCGCTCGGCGAGGATCGTTGAACAAATGGAACGGGATGGCATCGTGACGCCCCCGGATGGCGCGCGGCCACGCGAGCTCCGAATTCGAGGCGCTAATTGACCTACTTATTTCCACCTAAAGCATTTTTCAAAAGCAGGCCGCGGAGCCTCAGACTGTGCGTAACCGGCGTCATCTGGATCGTGATCAACGCCCACCCACGTCTACTGCTCACGCCGGCGCTGGCCGCGATGCGACCCAACGGTGAGACAATTACTCTCAATCGGATGCTCGAACGTCTACAGCGACATTATCAGGAAACCCAATCGTTCGTGGCGAAATTTGACGAGGACATCAGCCGACCCGGAGCGGCACCAGTTACTCGAAGCGGGACAATCTACTACCAGAAGCCGGGAAGGTTACGCTGGGAGTTTGACGGTCCACAGCCAGAGACGATTGTCAGTGACGGTCACACGATTTACGACTATGACCCCGGGCTCAACCAGGTGGTTGAGACCCCCGTGGAGCAGGCAGTTCACAGCCAGGCGGCCGTTGCGTTCCTCTTGGGAGCCGGTGACCTCAAGCGTGACTTTGTCGCCGATGGCATCGCGGATTCGAACTCTGCAAGCGGGCTTGTCCGGCTCAATCTGACACCCAAGAGAGGAGCTGAAAAAATTGAAGCCGGAATCGATCCCAGGTCCGCCGATATCGTAACCCTCTCGATTACCGACGTAATGGGAAATCGGACCACTTTCAGGTTCAGCAATATCGAGCTCAACCGGCCGATACCGGCGTCACGATTCACTTTTACGCCCCCGGATGGCGCGGACATTGTCAGCGGCGGACAATCCGTTGAATGAGCGTCGTTTCGCGATTCGAAGCACCAAACTTGTTGTCTCAAATGAGGTCACCGATTGCACGACTCCGGTCGTGCGAGTAGACGTATAGACCCCGGGAAAACTCCGCGGACCTGGTTAAAATGGAAACAGTTCACCTGCTGACGCTGGGATGCCCTAAGAATCTAGTTGACAGCGAGTTAATGCTGGGGGCGCTTACCGAGGCAGGCTACGAGATAACAACCGATCCATCCAGCGCGCAGGTGTTGATTGTGAATACCTGCGCCTTTATCGAGGCGGCCAAGAAGGAATCGATTTCGGCTATTTTGGAAGCGGCCGAGCTCAAGGCTAAAGCTCCGGGACGACGCCTGGTGGTCACCGGATGTATGGCGCAGCGGTACGGTGCTGAACTGCGGCAGGAGATGCCTGAAATTGACATCCTGGTCGGCACGGGGAATTTTCTGGACCTTCCCAAGCTGCTGCGTCGAACGGAGTCGGCAAGCTCATCTTCAGCCAGAGGTGGGCTCCGAGAACCAGTTCCTTCCTCCGGCGCGGCCCACCTGTTGCCGTATCGAGGAGCAACCCGCGTAATTACGGGCAACTTCTTTTCCTCCTACTTGAAAGTCTCGGAAGGGTGCAATCATCAGTGTGCCTTTTGCATCATTCCGAAAATCCGGGGGGTGCACGAGAGCCGACCGCTCGCGGATCTGGTCGAAGAAGCTCGGCGACTGGTCGATGGGGGGATGCGAGAGCTTAATCTGGTCGCTCAGGATCTAACCGCATATGGCCGCGATCTGGTGCCGCGAAGCTCGCTGGCTCAACTGCTGTTCGCCTTAAACGAGCTTGAAAATCTTAAATGGATTCGGTTGCTTTACTGTTATCCCAACTTCATCACAGATGAGCTGCTGACCGCTGTCGCGCAATTGCCCAAGGTGGTCAAATATATTGATATGCCCCTGCAGCACGCCGATGATGAGATTCTCCGTGCGATGCGCAGAGAGCGTTCCGTCGACGCCGTCCGCAGACTGCTTGATCGCATACGGCGTCGGATTCCCAATGTTGCCCTTCGTACTTCCTTCATCGTGGGCTTTCCGGGCGAGACCGAGCAGGCGTTCGAACGGCTGCTAAATTTTGTCGCTGAGCAGCGATTTGACCACGTTGGTGTGTTCACATACTCGAGGGAAGAGGGAACCGAGGCTTACGATTTCGCCGGTCAGGTCCCCGAAGCCGAAAAGCGGCGGCGCCGACGCCAATTGATGCAACTTCAGGCCGGAATCTCGGCGAGGCGGAATCAAAGCTTTCTCGGCAAGGAAATCGAGGTTCTGGTTGAATCGGAGATCGTTGGTCGTCGCCAGCGCAAGCAGGGCCGAGCCTGGTGGCAGGCTCCTGAAATTGACGGAGCAGTGCTGTTACAAGGCGCCGCTGAACCCGGCGAGTTCATTCGGGCGCGAGTCAAACGGACCTTCACCTATGACCTTTTGGCGGAGACATTGGACCCAGATCATTTGAGAGGTGCGAGCAATGGCAAATCACGCAATGGCGGCAAACCGCAGGAATTTCATGGCCGACCTCCGGCAGCAGTTGCTCGATATGAGAGCTAAATTGCTCCAAGAGATGGACTTGGAAGCAAAGGCCGAGCGTGAAGGTAATAAAGACGAGGGTCTCGACACGTATGACCTGGCATCAGAGGAACGCGACCGCGAAATCAGCTTCATCCTGTCCGATCGCGAACACAGCAAGATCAAAAATATCGACGACGCCCTGGAGCGGATGGATGAGGGAAGTTACGGAGTCTGCGACAGTTGCGGACTGGAAATAGCGGAAGAACGTCTGACTGCAATGCCGTTCACCCGGCTCTGCCGCGATTGCCAGCAGGAACATGAGCGCGAGGCCCGCTCCCAAAAACGCGTTGAAGATGAGCGCAACGTATATCGCAAGCTGGGCTCGACTGATGCAGATGAGGAAAGCATATAGTGCCATACGTGCGCACCCAAAAGTATTCGTCTGCAAACCAGCTTTACCGCTAAAGGCGGAGTAGGCATGCTGAAGGGAGAGCAACTGAAACGCTAGTGCGACCGCTCGGCCGAGCGGTCCAAGTCGACAGGTATCAATGAGAGTTTTCTGGGACGCTGATTTCGGGGAGCCGGGTGGGCCTTCGCGGGTGGAGGACGAGGCGCGGATCCGCAGCAACCTGTCCGCAGTCCGCGCCCTTATCGCCTGGGTCAGCGCCCGTGGCGGAGTTGGCAAGAGCGCACTGCTTGCCAATATCGCTGCGGTCCTGGCTTTGGCTGGGCGCAAGATTGCCATTGTCGACGCTGATCTTAATTCTCCCAGCATCATGCCGATGTTGGGCATGAAAGCGGGCAGACGGGGTGCAATCGGCGACGAACTCGAGCCAGCCGCTGGTCCGCTAGGTTTGCGAATTGTGAGCAGCGAATTTCTTCCCGAGGGCGACCTGCCGATTAGCTTCGCTGATATAGATGAAGGCCCAACCTTGCCACAAAACGGCTCCCGTCCCAAGGAGTGCAGCTACTTAGCCGCAATGCGTCGCCTACTAGGGCGTACCCGATTCGGAGCGGTCGATCTAATCTTCGTCGACCTGGCGCCCGGTACCGAGCAAATTTACCGAATGCTTAAAATAGCGCCGCAAACCAAGCTGCTATTCAGCAGCCATCCCTCAGAGCTCTCGGCACGGGCAACTCGTGCAGCTATCGAGATTGCGCAGCAATTCCCTGATTCAGTGCTCGGCGTTATCGAAAATATGGCCGGCTTCAACTGTGACTCGTGTCATCGAGTGCGGCCTCTAATGCCGTACGGGTCTCTCGGCGCCCATGCGCGTGAAGTGGGGATCCCGGTACTGGAACGCCTCCCGTTCGACCCCCGTTTCGCCGAAAGTTGTGAGCGAGGCGTCATTTTTGTCCGCGAGTACCCGCAAACACCTATGGGTAAACAGCTGGTAGCACTTGCTCACGCGATCGACAAGGCAGCCAGCAACGCGCAGGCTGGAGTAGCGACTTCAGCTTGAGTTTTCTACTCTTGTTGCGTCATCACTGTGATTGTCCCCGCGAGGACTGTGCTCCGGTCCCACCCTACAGGAGAATTCATACATTCCGGCACCGCGTAGATCGCCTAGCTTAAATTCGGCAAACCCTAACGTGGTATGGAGGCGTGTCTGGTCTGGGCCTGGTCGCGAGAGCATTACGAAGATTCCTGGTTTCCCCTCGATGGTCAGCCGCGCGCCCGCAGGACCTGCTAGATAAGCTTCAACGCGCTCGGGTGGGGCAGCGGGCGACGAATGCTGAACCCTGATTTCATTGAGCTCGCAAGTGCTCCACTGTCCATTGCGAGAAACCCGCGCAAGCCGATGGTATCGTCCATCGTCGAGCTGGAGCTCACGCGCCTCACAAATCTCATGCCCAGCCGGTCCCCGGAATTTAGACCAAAGCATCTCTCGTCTCACGAACTTCTGGGAACCCAAGCCCGTGAACGATCCACCCAGACGGAAGTCTGCATCCAGGCGGCGCCGACAGCCGCCCAGTTGAACGAACCCCTGCAACCGGCCATATACAGCGCGCGGAGCAACCGCGAGCTCAGGTTCGCGGCCGTACGATTGGACAGGGCGGGCGGTCATTAACGAATCGTCGAGCTCCGGGAGTTCTTCGCTGAAAAATATCATACGTTCCTCGAACTCCAGCGTTGCCTCGAGCTCAACAGTTGGGTCGATCCGACTATGTGCGAGCGCGTCTTCAACGCTCAGATAGGCTTTTCCATCGTCGACAATGACCGCGGGTCCACGGAAAAGCAGCTTGCCATTGAGCCTGGCGTTCAGGCTCAGCGGTCCCAGCGAAAGGAGCTCTCCGATACGCTCAACCTGACCTTCGGCCGTGAAGAGCGCGACCCGGGAACCGTCGAATAAAATCATGATTCGTCCGCCGGCGGCGCCGGGTCCGAAGTCAAAGCTTACCATGCCACCGAGCGCCGCTGCGGGATCGTAAAATTCGACGCCAACGCGCGAAGGCGGCACCTTTAGACTGTCCACTTTCGGCGATGTCGGCGTCCGGCGCACTATATAGATGGGAACTTGCGATACCCCGCCACGTTGTCTGCCTGACCCCCGGTTTGTAGCAAAGGTCTCGGTAACCGCATCGATCGCACGTTCACGCAGCTCGCCCGGCAGTCGCAGGGTAACCGCCAGTTCCAGTTGAAGCGCGTCGACGCGACCCCCCGCAGCGATTGCCGCGAGTCGGCGAAGGGCGGGGGATTTGGAACCGGCATGACGCGGGGTGAAACCCTGCAGAAGATTGTGTGCGGCCGCGCCAGGATAACGAAGCCCAAAGGTCGGGTGAATCCCCGCACGGTGCAGCCGCGCCGCCAGTGCACTCACCGGCCCCCGAATGAACCCCTCATCAGCAGTTACATAAGCGCCTGGCAGGGGACGGAGCATGCCCCCCATCTGCTTCATGCCAAGTCCCAGATCCACGCGCGGTTCGATTATATTCCAGCCGTGGATAACCAGCACGGTTGCACGTCCCGCGTGCTCGATTATGGCGATGAGCTGATCGGCTATCAGCTCCAGGAGCCAGGGGGCGCGCTGGCTGAGCTGGGACAGGCGATTACAATCAAGTTCATTGCGGTCCATTCCCGCGTTGATTAACGCTCGCGCGCTGAGGCGCCACGCGAGCTCGCGAGTGATAGTGGCCGTTCCTAGGTCGTTGACTTTTGGATGGAGGACCGCTCGAGTCGCAGGTCCTGCTCGCCCGCCATGCGGAGCGATCAACAAAATTGGCGCGCGACCTTCAACGATCTCTAGCCACGATTCGGCCATCGCCCTCTCGATTCAGGTGCCGCGCTGTGTGTCTGCGCGGCTGTGAACCGCGGAGAGCCACTCGGGCCGGAAATGAAGAAGGAAAGACGTGGCGAAGTAATAAACCACGAAGGCAAGTGAGGCCGAAAGCAATAGGGGATTGTACGAGGGCGCCGCTGGTAGCATCAAAGCGGTTACTACCGCCCAAACGAACCCCAAGGTGAGGGTTAAACCTCGTAGTGGCTGAGTTCGATTGGGGTAGATAAATTTAATCGGCATGAACGCCATTACAGCCAAGAAGCACAGGACGATATAGTTGGCCAGCCGCGGCCATTGCAGGCAAAACAGATAGAACGCCACGATATTCCAGTATGAAGGAAAGCCGCGAAAATAATGATCGGCTGTCTTGGCATCTGTTCGGCAAAAGGCATACGCACTGGCCACCATGATCAGCGAGCCGACCGTCAAACCGATGAGGTCTTCGACCATGATTCCAGCTCGTAGCATGAAAAAAACCGGTACCGCGACGTAATTCAAATAGTCAAGAATATTGTCCAGCAAGTTGCCGTCGAAGCATGGTAATCGAGCCGCTACCGCCAAGCGACGGGCTAAGGGACCGTCGGTACAATCAACGAAAAGTGCAACGGCCATCGCGATGAGCGCGCTGTGGAAATCCTCGAGCGCGATCCGATCAAGGGCAATGAGACTCGTGATGGCGCCGATCGCCGTATAGAGATGCACGGTCCATGCGCAGTAGTGGAGCGCCCCCTCGGTACGCATCGTGGATCGTTATGAAGTCGAATCCTTCCTCTCCCGCAGCCCGAAATGCGCTTCGAGGACCGTCATGAAAGGTCCGCACGCGCGCCGGCTCTTGACGTGTGCCATGGCTTCGTCCAACGACATGCCAGCGTTGGCATGGAGCCATGCGATAGCCAGCGTGGGGGCCCGGTTAAGCCCTGCGTTGCAATGTAAATAGACCCGCTCCCCGGTTCCTAGCAATTCTTCCAATGATCGCAACGCCTCACCGAGCCGTGCGGCCATATCATCGGAGCTGCCATCGCGGATCGGTGTTCGAACTAGTTTGATCTGATGTTGGCTACAGGCCACCTGCAAGCTGTCCACGTCGATGCCATTGATTCGTAAGTCTTCATCGTCCTGGAGATTTTGGATAGCAGTTATGCCGAACCGCTCCTTGAGCCAGGAAATGTCGCAAATACGCGGGTACTCGCCTACCAGGAGCGAATCAGTGATCGTGCTTACAGATGGCCGTGCATTGCCGCGCGTCGGACGTGCTTCTTCGTAAGCTCTTCGCGTAAACCAGTCCATTCAGCAGCATCATATCTTGCCGGCGCCAGAGCTAAAAGCATCACTGTCGCATGCTGGCCCGTGAAAAGACGCGGCAAATTATGATACACAAGGTGCCGGAGCTTCGTATACAGTCCGATAAGTATGGCGGATCAATCAGCCAGCAAGATGACGCTGCAGAGCTCGCTTTGCCCAGGAGGTATCAAGTGGCTAATACAGTAGGGGCGGGACAGTATACCTACGAGTTGATCGAAAGATGGGGTACCTTGCCTTCTGGCTGGACCTTCGGTCCTGTCAGTGCGGTCGCAACCGATTCACAGGATCGAGTCTATGCGTTTCAGCGCAAAGATCCGCCCGTGCTGATCTTCGACCGGCTGGGGAACTACCTGGGCTCCTGGGGCGAACACGCGATCACTGACCCACATGGCTTCTACATCAAGCATGACGTCGCTTACCTAACCGATCGCGATGACCACGTGGTGCTCAAATATACACTTGACGGCAAGCCATTAAGATTGATCGGAGAGCGCGGTAGACCTTCCGATACGGGATGCCAAACCGACGGTGGCCCGGTGCTGCGGGCTGCCGGACCCTTCAACAAGCCCACTGAAATGGTTCCCGGGCCCAACGGCGACCTGTACGTTACTGATGGTTATCGGAACTCGCGGGTTCATCGCTTCTCAGCCGATGGCCGACTAATCAGTTCCTGGGGTGAACCGGGCAAACAGGATCCTGGTCAATTCCATCTTCCGCACAGCCTTTGGATCGACGAACAAGGCACGATCTATGTCTGCGATCGCGAAAATAATCGAATTCAATTGTTCTCACTCGAAGGCCGGTACCTGGCTCAATGGCGTGACCTGGACCGTCCTGCGGATATCTATATTGACGCAAACGGGACTGTCTACGTCAGCGATCTCAAGCCTTCCGTAATCATAATGGACACCTCGGGTAACAAGATCGCACGATGGGAGTCACCCGTAGGCCACGGCTTATGGGTGGATTCGCGCGGCAACATATATTTGGCCGATGTGCCCGGTCACGCAATCCACAAATATCGCCGAAGGCGCGCTTAGGCGGTCGAACTGCACGAGGCTTGTTTGGCCCAGACGCTATTGTGGCCCAACGCGAGATCCTCAGCGCCGCTAAAATTCGAGCGTCGCAACAAGGGCAAGTGAAAGGAGATGACTATGACGGACGCCGAACTCGAAAAACGCGTCACCCGGCTCGAAGATATCGAAGCAATCAAACAACTCAAGGCACTTTACTGCGATATTTGCGATGACAACCACAACCCTGACCGAATCGTGAAAATCTTTACGGAAGACGGTATCTGGGAAGGTGGCGATTTCGGCAGGGCTGAAGGCCATGATGCCATTCGCAAACTCTTCGAAGGATTCGCCAATCTAATCAGTTTCTCGCAACACAATGTCTTCAATCCAAGGATCGAAGTTAACGGCAATCGCGCAACGGGCATATGGTATCTGCTCGGACCGTTTACATTTCGCCGGGATAATGGCGCCCGCTGGATTGCCGCGCGCTACGACGACGACTATGTCAAGGTAGGAGGCGTTTGGCTTTATAAGCATCTGCGCGCCACAATCCGAATGGTGGCTCCTTACGAAAAAGGATGGGCTAAATGACCGGGTCAGCCGACCCAATCGTTTTTGCTGGTTTGGAGTCACCAGCAAAAACTCCAACTCGGTCAGCCTCAGACCCTTATCATCTCAAAGAAGCCCAACGGGCCGGACTTGTAAATTAGAGAGGGCGGTTGCGCGCTCATCAGTTGTTGCGAGACAAAGCACCGTGTTCGCTTGTCCGTTTTCCTCCGCATGATGACGCTGCCGGAAGCCGGTTGATTTGATTGAGAAAATGACGGTTAGGAGCGGGTACGGAACCGTATGGAGCCGCGCCTGGGCGGGTTAAACAGGGCAGCTGCCGCTGTCCTGTTTAACCCCTGATGGCTATCAGTTCATCGCCTTCGCCCAGTTGAGTGCATCCTCGCCGGGGGCGTATCGCATTATGTTCTGCGACGGATTCCGGTTGACCAGAGGACGCAAATACATCGGATGTTTCATGCTGCGGACTTCATGCTCAATGGTAAACAAGACTTTTCCGGTCTCCGGATCCACGATGTCCTGAAAGCGATACTGGTGTTGGTCACTTTCCTGGAAAATTAACCCGCGTTCCTTTAGCCGGCGATGGGGACCCGAGAAATCGTTGATGTATATCGCCAAATGATGCTGATCGTAGGGCGGAATCGGGCGATCGGTTTCGCGGAAGAATAGATTCTGCCCATTTCCGGCGGTCACACAAGCGAACCGGCCTTGCCCATCCTCGAGCGTCGCAGCCTGAGCGCCCATGATCTGTGAATAGAAACGGGTAATGCCATCTGCAGTTCCAGGCGGCACCTCAAACTCCACATATGGCAGACCGAGTTGCATCGCGCCGAAGCGCTTGCTGGGGGGATACAGTCGAATGCGATTACCCCAGGGACAGGTCGCTTCGATATAACCGTCCCGTTCATGGCAGTCGAAGCGTGTGCCGGCCAGCGCTTCCCGTACCCGGTTGAGCCGCTGGGGCAGATCTTGATAGTCGGGAATAACCACGCCGACGTGACCGCGCACTACCTGCGGTTTGCCGGTCGGCAAATGAAACTGCTGGCGTCCGACATTGACCCACATATTCGCTGGTCCGGTCATCATGTAAGGGTCGCGGGTGAGTCCCAGAGCATTAATGTAAAATAAAGTCGCCTTTTCCTGGTCGGGTACGGTGACGTTGACGTGTTCAAGGGCAACAATGTTACCTAGATCTTCGGTGGTGCGGTCGTAGTTTCTTTTCTCGCGCATGGCCGTGAGCAACGCGCCACCGTCAATGCTTGCATCTCCGGTGATGCCACGCATGAGCATTGGTGCCGCCGGCCTCGGCCTGCTGCCCGCTGGTTGCCCATTAGCGGCCAATGCCTGCCCCTTATCGACGGATGTGGTTGCAGCGCTCTGGCTGGTGGAGATCGCCGCGTGGCCTTGACCATTCATGTCAGCGCCGATTTCGGCCATCTGCTGCGCGAACAGGTCATCTGAAATAATGCCCTTGCGATAAGCCTTGAGTAGCTGCTGCACCACGAATTCCTTGCTCGCCATAACGCTCCTCCAATAAGGCTCAAAGGTTTACAGATCTCGTATGCGCTCGTTGGGCCACCAAACGAACAGAACAATGGAGCTACTAATCAAGACTTGCCGCTGGCAGCCACCATTCTCAGTCGCCCTCAACTTGAAGTATGCGCTCGAAACTATCAAATAGCCAAGGCCCGGATGCGGCCGACTATATTGACCAGAACTATTCGCCCATTCGCGAAGGTTCAGCCTTTCGGCAGGCCCAGCACCCGCTCGCCGATAATATTGCGCTGGATTTCACTGGTCCCGGCCCCGATCGCCATGCCTCGAGCCGCCAGCATCCGGTATGACCACTTGCCTTCGTCGACGGCAAACGGTGCGCCGTACGACAATTGGCTATAGGCGCCAAGCAGTTCCATCGCGAATTTCTGTAGGTGCAAGTTGAGTTCAGTGTACGCGAGCTTTTCGATCGAGCTTTCGGGACCTGGCGGACGCCCCTTGAGGCGGCCCGTCAATTGGCGCAAACCAAAATAATGAAGAGCCGAGGCCTCGCAGGCGAACCGGGCCAGGGTTTGGCGCACATAGGCGTCGCCCAAAGTTATTGAACCATTCCGTCTAAGCTGCCGTGCAAGCGCCACCAGCTCATTGACGATCGGGGTCATGTCCCGAGCTCGACGCTCGTACATCAATGAGGTGAGCGCCACCTGCCATCCGTTATTCTTCGCCCCGACCAGATTTTTCTTGGGAACCCGGACGTCTTCGAAGAACATCTCGTTAAAACCCCGGTCACCGGTCATCTGCACCAGGGGGCGCACCGTCACGCCGGGACTGTGCATGTCAACCAGCAGATAGCTGATTCCTCGATGCTTGGGCGCAGCCGGGTCGGTGCGGACGAGTAAGAAGCACATGTCGGCATGATGTGCGTCAGAGGTCCATACTTTTTGGCCGTTGACCACGAAGTAATCGCCGTCTTCAACGGCCCGCGTCTGGAGCGAGGCCAGATCAGAACCAGAGCCGGGCTCAGAATAGCCCTGACACCAGATCTCTTCGGCAGCCAACATTTTCGGCAGGTAGCGGCGTCGCTGCTCCTCGGTGCCCCAGTGCATCAGGGTGGGGCCGACCAGCTCGATCCCCTGACTATTGACTAACTGCGGAGCACCGGCGCGGCTTAGCTCCTGCTGATAAATGTATTGCTGAGTGACGGTAGCATCGCGTCCGCCGTATTGCTTGGGGTAATGTATCGCGACCCAGCCAGCGGCGTGCATCTTCTTGTGCCACGCCAGCCGCTTTTCCCATCCCTCGCCCTCCTCGTTGGCGAAAAATTCGATCGCGAACGGATTTTTACGGTCTTCGGGCGGCAGATTGGCTTCGAGCCATTCACGCAGCTCGCGCCGAAACTGCTCGTCGGCTTCGCTAAATTTGAAGTCCATTTTGGCAACTTTCCATCACTCTGGTCAGTTATCTCACGCCTTGGTTACAAGACTTTTTCACTGCGGGCATCCTCAACTGCCCGCGACGACCGCACCCGCGGCAACGCCGCCGGTTCATAAGAAGCAGTGCAGGGCGGACCAGCCGCGAAAAAATGTGCGACCTGCTCCGGCCGGCTCCCCAAAAAAATAAGGCTCGAGGACCGCGTGCCGTAATCCCCCAAGTGTAGGCAGAGGGAGTTTGGCCGCCCGGAGCGCGGATCCAATTGTGTCGAATGGTCAGCAAGCAGGCGGTGCAGGACTTCGCGATGCGCGATCGGATCGCCGGCAAAATCGGCACGGCCGCAAAGCTCTTCAAAGTGTTTGCGTGACCGACTAATCCGCGGACATTCAAAATCGTCAACATCAAGGTTGGTCAGGAGGTGAAGACCTGGGGTCAGGCTGACGATTTCGATTTGGTTCTGTCGATTATAGGCGACAAAAGCTTCGTCACGTGAAGCGACCAGCAGATTGAATGGATTGTAGTCGCGACCATTCTGACCGGCCACAAACCGTATCGCCGCTCGCGCCGTTGGATAATGCAGAGCGTCGAGGCACAGCAAACCACGCGAGCGGAGATTGGGGTCATTCTCGGATGCGCCATTGCGCCGGTTGAGAAGGCCGGCGACAATTCCGTGCTCGTTCAAGCCCAGCCACGTACCGCTGGCGCGAAGGTCTTTGCCACCGACAATATGGGGTGATTCAGCCAGCGTGGTGGGGGGTAGGGCAGGGCGCGCCAGGTACTCATCGCGATTCGCGGCTACTATAATCGGGTAGTCCGCGAACGCCTTGAAGTAGATCGCCAATGTGCACATAGCACGAAATTGACCAAACACAGCCTCGGGATACAAGTCCCACCGAACAATCGGAAGTTCTTGCGCAGTCACATCTGCTATAATCCGCAATGTGCCCGAAGCCTATGATGTAATTCTCATCGGCGGCGGAGTAATCGGGAGCTCGACCGCGATGGCACTGGCCGAGCGCGGGCTCAAAGTGGCTGTGGTCGACATTGACCTAAGCGGCAGGCTGAGCTCGAGCGAGAAAAACGCCGGCGGCGTGCGTGCAACCTGGTGGCAGCCGGTAAATATCATCCTGTGCCGGGTTTCCATAGCGTATTATCGGTCGATCCGAAACCAAGTCGGTTTCCGCCAAAAAGGCTACCTTTGGCTTTATGATGAGCGGACCTGGGCCGGAGCATGTGCGCATCTCGGGTTGCAACGGTCGCTGGGGCAGCCCATCGAAGAGCTCACCCCCAGCATGGTGCATGCGAGGGTGCCTGAAATCGATAAGCTCGAAGGAATCGCCGGTGCGACCTTTTCGCCCGAAGACGGCCTGATCAACCCTAATCTGTTGAAAGAACACTATCGTTCGCGCTCGCGTGCCGCCGGGGCGATCTACCTGGACCGGGTCTACGTCCACGCCGCAGAGGTTGACTCGCACGGGGTCAGGCTCCAATGCTGGCAGGCTTCCTCCGCGCTGAGCGACGATGCGTTGACCAGGCTGATGAGCGAAGACGGTCCGGGTGAGCCACAGCTCGGAACCCTGTTCGAGCTGGCCGCCTCTGTCGTGGCAATCACTACGGGAGCGTGGTCGGACAATGCCTTGAGGTTGTTCGGCCTTCGCAACTTCACTGCACCCGTGCGGCGCCAGCTTTGCCTGGTGGACAATCGCCAAACCAACTTTGCCAACTATGGAATGATCGTCGACACTTCGGGCCTGTATTTTCACAACGAAGGTGCTCATATTCTGGCAGGCTACTCGCCACCCGACACCCCCCCGGGGCACAATTTCAACTACGACGGGGAGACGTTTTTTATCAGTGAGATCTGGCCACGAATGTTCGCGAGAATGAGCTGCTGTGAACGCCTGCGCCATATTACTGGGTGGGCGGGCCTTTACGAAATCAGCCCAGACCGTAGCGCGATTCTCGGACGGGCTGCGCCGCGCATCTTCGAAGCACACTCGTTCAGTGGACGCGGTGTTATGCAGTCATACGGTGCGGGCCAGGCACTGGCAGAGCTGATTGCCGAGGGCCGATATTGCCGATTCGATGCTTCGGCGCTCACGCGCGAGCGGTTCGAACGCGGCGCGCTTGTCACCGAGGAGCTGCATATCTGATTGTCAGAGCCGCGAATGATGAAGCAGCGCCGCTGCTTGATGGATCGAATATCTGGCTACTGATAAGAGGCTCAATCTTGGCGGACGACGGGTATTGGAGGTGGCACACCGGCCAGGCTTACGGTTTATGAAGGGGCGATGCTTCGATGCCTCTGGAGCCGGTACCGCGGGTGCTTCGCGGCGGCGCGAGGGTCGCGGATTCGCGCATTAAATGCTGGTCTTGTGGACGATGGCATGATAAGGAACTAAGGGCGCGCGGCAGGTATTGCACCAGCCGCAGCGAGCAGGAGGCTTAATGTTTTCATCGATCGACGACGTCATCGAACGCTTCAGTCAGCATCAATACATTGCCAGCCGGCGGATTGGGACGGTTGTCTATCTCGCCAGCGCTTTAAAGAAACCGATTTTGGTTGAAGGTCCGGCCGGGGTGGGCAAAACCGACCTCGGCAAGGTGTTGGCCGCCGCACTTGGCCATCAACTCATTCGCCTGCAGTGCTATGAAGGGCTCGATGAGGGCAAGGCCCTTTACGAATGGGAGTATGCAAAGCAGCTCCTGTATACCCAGATCCTTAAGGACAAGATCAGCGAGGTCCTTGTGGGTGCGCAGGGACTGGCGCAGGCGGTGGAAAGGATCGCCGCCGAAGACGAGGTGTTCTTTTCGGAAAAGTTTGTCTTGCCGCGGCCGTTAATGCGCGCGATTACGTCGGATCAACCAGTGGTCTTGCTGATCGACGAGATCGACAAGGCTGACGCCGAATTCGAGGCCTTCCTTTTGGAATTGCTGTCCGATTTCCAGGTAACCGTGCCCGAGATTGGTACGTTTAAGGCGAAGCACACCCCGCTTGTGGTGCTCACCTCAAACAACGCACGCGAGATGTCTGATGCGCTCAAGCGCCGCTGCCTCCATCTTTACATCGACTTTCCCACCAAGGAGCAGGAGTTGGCCATCATTCGGCTGAAGGTTCCGGAGGCCGCCGAGCAGCTCAGTCAGGAGGTGGTCAATGTTGTGCAGTCGCTGCGCAAGCTCGACCTCAAGAAGACCCCTGGAATCAGCGAGACGCTCGACTGGGTGAAAGCACTGACGCTTCTTAACGTACAGAGTCTTGATAACGCGCTAGTTGATGAGACGCTTGACACCATCGTCAAGTACGAAGGCGACGTGCGTAAAGCGCAGGAAGAGTTGAAAGAGTACATGCGGCGTGTGCGCGCTCGCCGAGGCGGAAGCGAAACCGGAACCTCCGCGACGTCGCGTTCGGACAAGGATCTACTCAATTAGCCGGTGGCCTTCCAGAGCCATTCTCTGGCGGTGCTGAGTCGGATAGCAGCCGAGCCCGGCTCGCGGACGGTATTAACGGCGGGAAATCATGGAAGATAAGCTGGTCGAATTCGCCAACCTGCTGCGGCAGAACGGCGTCAGGGTATCTTTGGCCGAAACCCTGGATGCGGTAAGAGCTTCGGACGTAACAGGGCTTGCGGAGCGCGACCTGTTCCGGTCCGCCCTCCGCGCGACAATGGTTAAGCGCGCGAGCGAGCTACCGGTTTTCGAAGAATTGTTCGACATCTACTTCACTGGTCTCGGTGAGATTATCAAGAGCGCCAGCAAGGCGGTGCAGGACGCGCTCTCAATGTCTGACGAGGAGTTCCAAAACTTTCTCGATCAGATGGAGAAAGTGCTCAAGGAGCACGGCAACGAGCTTTCCGAACTTGCCAAACACCTGCTCCAGAATCGTGACGGCCAGTTAGAGCAAATGATGCGCGCGGCGGCGCGAGCGATCCGAATGCAAGGGATTCAGCGCACCATCGAGGAGAACTACTTTGCGCGTGCGCTCGCCCGGGCCCTGGGCTTCGACAAGCTCGAACAGGAAATCAAGGAACTGCGCGAGCAGCTCTCGAGACTCGACTTGGGTTCAACCTTGCGCGCCAGGATGGAGGAGTATCTCGACCGCCGGCTCAAGATGCTCGATGATATCATCCGCAAGTACGTGCGCCAGGAGCGCGAAAAGCGCGACCTTAAGTCGCGCGAGGAGGCACGGCTGAACCAACTCGCCGACAAGAGCTTCTATTATCTCAGTGACGAAGAGCTCGAAAAAATGCGCGAGGCCGTGACCCGGCTGGCACAACGGCTGAAGAATATTATTGCCGTCCGACGCAAGCGCATGAAAAAAGGCCGCTTCGATATAAAACGAACATTGCGCGAGAACCTCAAGTACGGCGGCGTGCCCTTTCACCTGAAGTTTGACCAGCGCAAACGGGAAAAGCCGCAGATTGTGATCCTGTGCGATGTCTCGGATTCGGTACGCAATGCATCGCGCTTCATGCTGCAGTTTGTGTACTCGTTGCAAGATCTGTATTCGCGGGTGCGCAGTTTTGTCTTCGTCGCTGATATTGGCGAGGTCACCGAGCACTTCCGCACGCATGACGTCAAGCATGCGCTAGACGTTGCGCTCAAGGGTGATATCATCAATGTATACGCGCATTCCGATTTTGGGCGGTCATTTCGCAACTTCGTGTCCGACCATATAGGCGCGGTTAACAAGCGAACAACCGTCATTGTCCTGGGTGACGCGCGCAACAATTACAATCTCCCGCACGACTGGGCCCTGCGCGAGATTGCACAGCGCGCGCGGCGGACAATCTGGCTCAACCCGGAGAGCCGTAACACGTGGGGATTTGGCGACAGCGAGATGGAGCGGTACGCAGTTCATTGCGACCTGGTGGAGGAGTGCCGGAACCTCAACCAGCTCTATCGAGTGATCGATCAGTTGGTGCCACGCTAAGAAGGCTGGCGGTATCACGTTTTAAGACCGTCAAGTTGACGCTGGCAGCGGTTTGGTCCAAGATACAGAAGAGAAACGCAAGCATTGCCGCGCGGCTGGGGCGCGCGCGAAGGTTAGCCTACAAGAGAAGCTCTATGGCGGGTCCCAAGGAAGATTTCATTCTGATGATGGTCGGTGGCCTCACCCTCGATCCGACCACCAAGATGCCTATCGTGGTGCTCAAGGATCCCGACAACAAACTTAACTTGCCGATCTGGATCGGCCCCTTGGAAGCTGCCTCGATGGCTACCGAATTAGAGGGAATCCGGCCAGCACGGCCGATGACCCATGACCTGCTGCGCAACCTGCTTGGTGATCTGGGCGCCACAGTCGAAGCAGTCGAGATTACGGAGCTACGCGAAAACACTTATTATGCCCGGATCGAGGTAAGGACCCGGGAGGGCAGCGCTGTGCAAGTCGATTCGCGGCCCAGTGACGCCATTTCTATAGCGCTGCGCACTAAGTCGCCGATCTATGTTGCCAAGGCAGTACTCGAAAGCTCCAGTGAGCTGCGGGAATCGGCGGAACAGGCTGTGAGCGTGGCGGATCAGAATCTGGCTGGTGTGTCGCGCGACAAATGGTCGGAAATTCTCGAAAAAATGTCCCCCGAGGACTTCAAGTACAAAATGTAAGTCCGGGCTGGAATTACTGCAAGCTCCGGTCCGACCATCTTTGAGCCGTTAATGGCGGCACCTTCTCACCGTCGCGTTACTCGCAAGACTCTGCGACAACCCGACCAGTTCGTTAGCGCGGTCGATCGCATTGGCGACTGGGTAGCCAGTAACTTAACACGCCTGGCCTTCGGAATACTGGCCCTGGTCGCAGTTATCGCGATTGTGCTCGGCTTTTCCTTTTATGCGCAGCAGCGTCGGCTGACCGCCTCGGAGCACTTTTACAAGGCACTGCACGCGCTGAGTGACAAGGATTATCGCACTGCGGAAAAAGATTTTGCCAGACTGGCAAGTCACTATTCGGGTAGCAAACTAGGGCGTCTGGCAAAGTTCTATTTGGGCAACACCTATCTGGCCGATCAGCAGCCTTCCAAAGCGCGTGACGCTTTGAGGCAATATCTTACCGAGAGTAACCATCGCCTGTTCAGACAAATGGCGCTCGTGCAGTTGGCTGTCGCCAGCGAAGACCTGGGTGATTACGCTCAGGCGCATTCCGCCTATGCCAACGCTGCGAGCTTAAACGGACCAGAGAAAGAACGCGCGGAAATTGGCGTTGCGCGAACCCTTTTGCAGCTCGGTGACCGTCGAGGTGCCATCGCAGCATACCAGCGATTTCTGCGCGACAACCCATTTGCTCGTGAGCGAGACGAGGCCACTGAAGCCCTTGCCCAAATGGGCGTCGCAGCACAACAGCCGCCTGAGGTAGACAGCTCGGTCGGGACTAAACCATCCAACCCTAAATAGTCGGACGGGCTGCCGCACCGCGGCGCGGCTGTCCAATGTGGCAGATCAGCTCGATCACAACGTTTACTCAGTGTGCGGCAGCTGGCCGGTCGCCAGCCTTCTTCAAGAGCAGAAAGGCTGGAACAAACACTGCAGCTGCCATAGCCAAGGTCCGGTACATGTCGTTGTAGGCGAGCAGGGAAGCCTGCTGTCGCAGTATTTCGTAGACCAGTGCGAAACCGCGTGGGTGGTTAAGCACGACGCCGCTGGTTAAATGCAAAACGGGAGAGCCAGGCATGTGCGGGCCGACTTGGTCGAGGCGCCAAGCGCTGAAGCTCGTCACATGTTCCCCGAGATAGGCTTGGTGCAGCTGCTCACGGCTGTTGAGCATATTGGTCACCAGCGAAACTCCGATCGCGGACCCCGTATTTCGCATCATGTTGTACAGGCTCGCCGCGTACCCCATTCTTTCCTTGGAGACGCACGCGAGGGTGGCCGCCGACATCGCCGGAAAGATCAGCCCTGAACCGAACCCTGAGCAGATCATAGGCCAATAGACGTTACTCATACTCACGTCGAGCGACCACAAACTCATTGTCCAAAGTGCGTATGCTAAAAACATAAATCCGACCCCGACGAGCCAGCGAGTGTCGAAACCCCGGCGCGAAAGCTGGCCAATCAGGAACATGCCCGTCAACGTACCAAATCCGCGGGGCATTACCGCGAGCCCTGATTTCCAGGGCGAATAGCCAAGCAGCTCCTGGAAGAACAGAGGATTAAGCAGGTTGAGCCCGTAAACCACAAGCATCATCACCAGCACGATCACCACGGAGACGTCGAAAAGCGGAATCGCAAAGATGCGCAAATCCAGGATTGGCTCGGGGAAGCGCAGCTCACGAATGATGAGCAGAATCAGTGCTATGGCTGCAATAGCCGTGAATATCCAAACCCACGAGGCTGCAAACCAATCGCTGCGCTGTCCACGATCGAGGACGATCTGCAACAGGCCCAGTCCAAGTGCCAGATACAAGATCCCCAGGTAATCGATTCTTCTCGCCGCCGCCCGCGACTTTCGGATGTGCTCCGGGTCATGAACAAAAATTGACACCATGATTGCTGCGAACACGCCGATTGGCAGATTGATGTAAAAATTCCAGCGCCAGTTCCAGTTGTAAGTAATCCATCCACCCAGGGTGGGACCGAGCATCGGGGAGGTTAGAAGACCCATGCCCCAGACTGACATTGCCAACCCCTGCTCTTCGGGGGGAAAAGTCTCCATCATGATAGCCTGAGACGATGGGATCATGGCCGCTCCGGCTGCACCCTGCAGCAGACGAAATATGACCATCAGAATCAATGAACTCGCGGCACCGCACAGCCCGGACGTAATAACGAAGACCAATACCGAGAATAGGAAGTAACGTTTGCGGCCGAACCGCGCCGAAATCCACCCGGTGAGCGGGATCATAATCCCATTAGCAACCAGATAGCTGGTCAACACCCAAGTAATCTCATCACGGCTAGCCGAGAAGCTTCCCTGCATATGAGGCAACGAAACGTTCACAATGGAGGTATCGAGCACTTCCAAAGTCGCCCCAAGCATGACCGCGATGGCGACCAGCCACTTGCCGTGCCCCGTTGGGTTCAAGCCTTGATTGAGAGTAGTACCACTGGTTGGCTGTCTCGTTCTCGAAACCAATCTCCTCCTCCTGGTACGGCGGCGACCTTCACCTGCCGTCCGATGAGACCATTCAAAGTTACCTATAAAAGTTTAGACCGAGATTTCCGTTTTCCAAGTCAACTTTCAATTCGGGAAACCTGTGCAGCTCCGGTTGTACACACCGCTTTCGATACGTCTGGCTAGGGGTGGGCCCAACCTAAGGTTGTAAGAGTCAGGAACAGGCTTCAGCTATGATTCAACGGCAGTTACAAAGCCGCATTCGAGGACGGCAAGCCAAGTGAACGGACAACCCCTGCGTAGAAGTCAACAAAATCCCGTGTCCGGGAAACTGCAAATGCAAGGAGCCATTGGGCCATACGCTCGCGGTACAGCCACGGGTAGCATCACCTGCTCAACCCGGCTCTCATGTCCGCGCGCCTTCGCTTCTACCCAGAATATGTTTCACCTGTCCCGCGTCAACGCTTGCAGAAGCAGGTTGTGGAGCTTATACAGGATCGCAAACTTAAATTAGGGTCATTGCAGGAAGGCGAGGCTCTGCCGGCCTTTTGATCTTGACCCGCCTGGGAACAACACGGAGGTTACAAGGTCTTTGCATGGAGCGCCGTCAGGTAGTTGCGTCGCTTGATTCGTTGTGTCGGGAGATGAGTCTGTTAGAACATCCCTTCTACCAGGACTGGACGGCGGGGAGCCTCGCGCGCACGCGACTGCGCAACTATGCCGTGCAGTATTACCGTCAGGTCGAGGCTTTTCCACGCTATTTGAGCGCAATTCATTCGCGCTGCGAAGATTTGGCGATACGTCAAGCACTACTCGAGAACCTGATCGACGAAGAGCGCGGCAACGAGAATCACCCCGAACTTTGGCTCAGGTTTGCTGAAGCGCTGGGTCTGGCGCGCCAAGAAGTGCTCGCGGCGGAACCCGAGCCAGCGGTCATCTCGCTCGTCGATACTTTCACCGCGCTCAGCCGAGAGGCGCCTCTCGAATCGGCACTGGCTGCTCTGTACGTTTACGAGGCGCAGGTTCGCGACGTCGCCGACGCAAAAATTGACGGTCTTCGTCGTTTTTACGGCATCACTGACGAATCTGGCCTGAAATTCTTCACCGTTCATCGCGAGGCCGATTCGTATCACACCCAAGCCCTCGCCAGCATGATTCAACGATATTGCAATTCCGCCGAAGACGACTGCGCGATGCTCGAAGCAAGTCGCGCGGCACTTCAAGCGGTCTGGCGCTTCCTCGACGCCGTTTAAACATTGATTGATTTTGACCTGAATCGGACGCAACTGTGCGCTTTGACGAGCGTGGCCACAGGATTGTTGTTAATACTCGCTGCGAAACCCAGGGGGCTCATCGAAAAGCGCTGGTCATATGCCGCGGGACTTAGACTCGTTTGTCTGGGGCGCGAGGGAGAGTTGCACCAAGTGTAATCCATCTGGCCGGCTTCAAACTCGGCTCGCACATTCGATTTCGGTCTCGCGTAAAAACAATGGACGCAATGAAATTCAAGGATCTGGACCTTGAGGAAGTAGTAAAGCGGGTACTTTCCGGTACGCAGCTGGATCGACCTGAGGCACTGGCGATTTTGAACTGCCCTGATGAGAACCTCGATGAGCTACTCGCGGCGACTTTGAGAGTTCGTGAAGCGATGTTCGGGCGACGCGTCAAAATCTGCGTGTTGCGCAATGCCCAAAGCGGGATTTGCCCGGAGGATTGTGGCTATTGCTCGCAATCGCGTGTTTCGCGTGCGAACATTCCTGTCTATAGAATGCAAAGCGTCGCCGAATTGTGTCAAGGCGCGCGGAGTGCGGTCGAAAGCGGCGCCCAACGCTACTGTATCGTCGCGAGCATGCGTGGACCCACCGATCGCGAGATTGCCCATCTGGCGAGCGCCTGCGAACAGATCCGGGTACGTTATCCGAAGCTCGAGCTATGTCTTTCGATCGGACTGCTCAATCTGGAGCAGGCGCGCCGGCTCAAGGACGCCGGAGCGGATTGGATCAATCATAATCTCAACACGAGCCGGCGGTTCTATCCACACATCTGCAGCACCCATACCTGGGACGACCGCGTGCGAACAATCGAAAACGTTCGCGCCGCGGACTTGCTGGTGTGTTCGGGCGGGATTGTTGGGATGGGGGAGAGTGACGACGATGTCGTCGATTTGGCCTACGCGACGCGCCAGCTCGGGGCCGAATCCGTGCCGGTCAATTTCCTGCACCCGATCCCGGGCACACCGCTGGGAGATTCGTCATTTCTGACACCCGAACGGTGCCTTAAGGCAGCCTGTCTGTTCCGAATGCTCAATCCACGCAGCGAGCTCCGAGCCGCCGGTGGGCGCGAACTGAACGTCGGCCTGCGCCAAGGCGAGCTGTTCAATGCGGTAAATTCCGTGTTTGTCAATGGTTATTTGACCACAGCGGGCTGGGCTTACGATCGCACCCGAGAGTTGATCGAACGGGCTGGCTTCGAGGTCGAACCCCCGCTGGCGCCCTAAGTGGCTTCGCGCCCCGCAGCTGACTTGAACCCGGCTTAATGGATCACAATCGCACGACTGCGGCAACCAGGAGAACATGATTACGGTTCAGAAGTGTTTCGCCCAGTTAGGACTCGGCCTGCTGCCCCAGCCGAACGCGTTCGCAGTGCGCCGAATCCAGCTCAACGTCGGCCACTTTGGGGCTGTCGACAATTAACTCAGCGCGACGCGGTATGGGACTGCAGTTGCGAAGTTATGACGAAATCGAAGACATTGCTGGTCGGCAGTCCCACGACTGGCACGTCATTTATCAGGAAGGTAGGAGTGGACATTACGTGCACCGCAGCCCCGTCCTGTTTGTCCTGATCAATCCGTGCTTCGGCTGATGAGCCGAGGATACAGGCGTTGAGCAGCTTGGTGTCAATGCCCAGGGAACTAGCGTAGTTGTAAATGTGGTCCCGCAGGTTCTGCGGAGTTATTTCATTCTGGTCACGATAGAAGTTTCCCGCGATCGTCCAGAACGCCTGCGGATTCTGCTGCCTGACACACTCGGCGGCGATCGCCGCTTGTTCAGCCCACGTATGACCTTGTAAAGGGAACGCTTTCCAAACTAGCCGCACCCGACCCTTGTAGGTCGTATTCACGAGCGTCTCGATTTCATTGAAAGCCCTGGCACAGTACGGACACTCGAAGTCAGCAAATTCCACGATAGTAACAGGCGCATCCGCGGGACCGAGGGTCGGGCGATCGTGAAGGTGGAGCAATTTCGCGTCCACACGTTCCCATGGGTCTGAAATGTTGAACGCTGCGAAACGCTGAGCAAGGATGCCTTTTTCGCCGGATGGGCCGGTGAAGAGTTCCACCTGGAATTTTTGTCCATCGCCGGTGTTAACTGTGATGGTTCGTTGCGTAACCCCAGGAAGCATACTGGGCGACGGAGGCCCGAGCGACAAGTCAGCGATGTTTGGTACCAATAGACGTTTCTGCAGTGCGGCCTTGAGTCTCGTGTCGTAGCTAGTGGAAGGGGGCTTGGGTGAATCAGCTGCGGCAAACGCGCCGGCCAGGCGCCAAGTTGACATAATATATCTTATGCGAAGTTGGAGCCGGTCCCGGCTACCCACCGCTCCGAGCTTAGGCCCCGGTGTCCACCAGCCTGCTGGCAATGGTCCAATGGTTGTCGCCAGTGCCAATGACACCAACATAGTTGCCGCAAAAGCTTTCCGCGTCATAGCGGCTCTAAATAATAAAGATGCTTTCGTCACTCCGCCACCTCGTCGGCGGAATTTTCCGATTGCAGTGTATCTATTGCAGCCTCCACGGGCGCGGTTTCAGCGTGCCTGACGATCCGGTTCGACAGTCAGGCTCAGGTCTGCTTGACGACTGGCTTGAGCGGTGCTGTCGACGAGTTGTGATGCGTGCGGTGTGGCGGTCTGGGCCTTCGCCCTAATTCTGCCAAAGCGCGTCGCACCCCGAAGTGGCTGGGATCCAGTTCAAAGCCTTTTTCCAGATAGCAGATGGCACTGGCGGTGCGCTCGGCCTGCATGCACACTCGGGCAAGCGCGTGCAACAGATCGGCCGTTTCCGGTCCGCTTTCGCGCGCCAGTTTGAGCATTGCCAAGGCTTCGGCATGGCGCTTGAGGTCCGCTAGGAGCAGTCCCAGGCCGTGCAGGGCTTCGCGGTTAAGCGGATCCAGATCCAAAGCCTGGCGGTAAAGCGCGATGGCGTTACGCTTAACGCCCTTGCGACTCAGGTCGTTAGCTGCTGCCGCCAAGCGGTTCGCCTCCTCGGCCAAAGCCCGAACCTCAACTTCGACCTCGATACGCTCAGAACTCACTTCTGCATGGATCACACGAACGCCTTCGCCCAGGTAGTCGCGCAAGCGCGAGATGATTTCGTCACCCTTTTCGGCGGATGGATCAAGGAAGATAGCGCCAAGGCTGTCCCCAATGTGATCATCACGCAGCAAGACCATTCGCCGCCGATATCTGATCCCCATCAAACCACCACTACTTCTCCGGCTCTGTCCCTATGGTCGGTTTAGCTTACACCCGCTCGTCGGGGTCGAACAATTTTCGATATTCATCGAGAGCAAAGCGGTCGGTCATGCCCGCGATGTAATCGGCGATCACGCGAGGGAGTGGCTCCTGTTGGCTCCGCAGCAGAACGTGTTCGGGAATCTGACGCGGTTCGGCCATGTAAGCCTCGAATAGCTGACGCAGTACCCTACCCGCCTTTTCCGTCATGCGAGTGACCCGATAATGCCGGTAAAGTCGATCACGCATGATCTGGCGGAGTTCCTTTACTTGTTCGCCGACCTCTGGGCTAAAGCTGGCCAAAGCGCGCCCCGCATGCCGAATCTCCTCAACCTGGCGAATGCCGGCTTTGGCCAGCTCACTATCTATGTGAGCAACCAGGTCGGTTACCAGCGCGTTTATCAAGCGCCTGACGGTCTGATACCGTACCACCTCCGGGGTCTCTATCCTCTCCTCCCGGAGCGCGGCAAGGCGAGCTTCGCGATATAAGCGCGAATGCTCGAGATCGGACTCGGTCAGCATCTGCGCCTTTACCCCATCGTCAGCGTCATGAGCCAGGTATGCAATCTCGTCGGCAAGGTCCACGATCTGAGCTTCAAGGCACGGATACAAAAGAGCGTCGAACTCCTGCGCCGCCGACCGATTTTTGAATGTCGAGTGCTTGATGATCCCTTCCCGGACCTCGTACGAGAGATTCAGGCCCCGAAACCCCGGGTACCGTACTTCGATCCAGTCAACCGTTCTAAGGCTCTGCGCATTGTGGTCGAAGCCGCCGTGTGGCCGCATCAGATCGTCCAATACCCGTTCGCCAGCATGACCGAAGGGCGGATGGCCCAGGTCATGAGCCAATGCGACGGCTTCGGCCAGATCCACGTTCAAGCCCAGGATGCGAGCCACTGTGCGTGTAATCTGGGCGGTTTCAAGCGTATGGGTCAGTCGAGTGCGATAGTAATCGCCCTCATGGTTTACGAACACCTGGGTTTTGTACTCCAGGCGGCGAAAGGCGGCCGAATGTACAATTCGATCCCGATCACGCTGAAAGGCCGTCCGCATCGGATGAGCCGGTTCAGGAAAGCGTCGGCCGCGGCTATCACGCGCGCGCATAGCATAGGAAGCCAAGGTCTGCTCCTCGAGCCGCTCCCAATCTTCTCTTCGCCGCAACATCTGCCCGTCAGTTACTCCGTCACCGGATTTGCCGATCCCATTTAGTTCAAGTAAAACTTTAAGTTTAGCTGCAATCCCCCCCCCGATCTTCGTGTAGCATGACGCCCTGTTGGAATTGAATCTGCACCGCAAGTTTGATCAACAGGACGTGTGGATAAAATTGCTCACTATGCCAAGCGGACGCCTCACAATATAATGGGCCGAAGTGTTGGAGGTGGCCATGGCGAGAGGTGGCGTCGTCTTGCGCCTGTTGGCAACTGGATGGGCCGGATTATTTGTGCAAGGCTGTTTTATCGCCTCAAAGCCGCCCTCCCCCCCACCCTTCGTGTCGGTTCCCGGAACGTCAGTGACAGGCACCGCTTCCTGGTATGGGCCGGGTTTCAATGGTCACCGTACTTCAAGCGGCGCAATTTACAATCAGGAAGATCTTTCGGCGGCCTCTACGCTTTTTCCGCTTGGCACTTGGCTGATGGTCACAAATCTGGCCAACGGCCGGACGGTCAAGGTGGTCGTCAATGATCATGGTCCCTATGTCAAGGGACGAGATCTTGATCTTTCTCATCGCGCCGCGCTGGTGCTAGGTATTATCAAGCCCGGCACCGCACGAGTCCGCATGCATGTACTGAGCACGCCTGCGGGAGGGCCGGTGCTTGGTCCGCGCTATTTCGTCCAGGTTGGCTCATTCAGTGACCCGCAAAAGGCGCAACGACTTCGTCGGCGGCTTGGGCGCTACTATCATGATGTTGAGGTGATCGAGGCGGCTTCCAATGCGAGCCGTCATTATCGGGTACGGATGGGAATGTTCACGGACCGTGCCAGCGCGGAGGCGCGAGCGCTGACCGTCACTCATATCGGCTTGCACCCCTTGATCATTAGTGAGTAAACATGTCCCTCTGCATCATCTTACTCGCACACAAAGGCAGCCCCGACAGCAAGCAGTGATACTCGAGTCCTTTGTCAAACCCAGCCTGCTTGCGCAATTTTCGCGCGCATTTGCATTGGTATTTGTCATCACGGGATGCGGATATTCGCTTGACTCGCGTTTACCCGACGAAGTTACACGGGTGGAGTCGATAGAACCTGCGCTCGCCCGGGAGCGAAAACTCGACTTCATCAAGCCGGTCAGGGTCGCGGTCGATACCCCGGAACAGGCGCAGAAGGCCATCGCGAACCAAATTACCCGTGACCACACCGATGAAGAATTGAGTATCGGTGGTGAAAGCGGAGCGATGACCGGTTTGTACCCGCCCGATATCGATCTGAAACTCAAAACCTTGCAACTGATGCACGACCAGGTCGTGGCGTTCTACGATCCTGATGCCAAGCAGATGGTCATAGTCGAAGGTCGCAACGGCTCGGCGGCTCAGCGTGCCACCACGGGTGCGGCAATGGACGAATTAGTAATCGCCCACGAGCTCACTCACGCGCTGCAAGATCAGCACTTCGGTATTCAACAGATGCTCGAGCGCGTAAAGAACAACGACGACAAAACCCTGGCACTAAAGTGCGTCGCTGAGGGTGACGCTACGCTAGCAGCCTTCGGCCTGACCGCAGGCGGTTTGCGCACGGCCGCGCTTGAATCGACGCTGAAGCGACTTGCCGCGCTCTCCATCAATCCCCCCGCCGAGCAACATGATATGCCGCTGGCGGTAGTGATGCCGATGTTATTCGAGTATTCGGCAGGCTCGCGTTTTGTCGCGGAAGCCTGGCGCCACGGTGGCTGGAAAGCGGTCAATCAACTTTATCGGCATCCGCCCCTTTCAAGCCAGCAAATCATCCATCCGGAACTATACTTTAACCGCCCCACCCCGCCAATCGAAATCGAATTGGCCGGCTACAACAAGCTGCTGGAGGGCTGGAAAAAGGTTGACGACGATACCTATGGCGAGTTGTTGCTCGAACTGCTCCTCCGCCGAAACCTGCCATTCGATGCTCCCGCGTTGAGTGTGGTCGCACGCTGGGCCGGTGACCGAATAATTACACTGCAAAAGGGCGGTCAATTGACGCTGCTGTGGGTGATCGCGTTTCACGACGAAGCGTCGGCTCAGCAATTCGCTCACAGCTACTCGCGCATCCTCGCGCATCTGGGAGGTAGCTCAAATCCGCATGGTGTTGCTACGCGTTCGGCCGCGGTCTTCGTCGCCATCGGGCCCGGGGTCAGAGATTTTTCGCGACTGAGCGAAGCGGTCTGGAAGATGACCAAGATTGGCGCCGCCTCGGTTCGGCAAGCGGCACGCTAAACACGGGTCACACCTATCTTGGCTGAATTACTTGCTATCTGCGTGTCATGGTGTTCACCTGCGCTGCCAGAAGGGCCCGACTTTCTTCGGATTGGTTGATACGCGCAACTTTATGAATGTCTTCGATATCTTGATTGAGCACTCGTGCCACCGCCTCGGCTTGGATCTGCTCTTTGGTGTGCGCGTAGGCCAGCCCTCCGTGGGCGCCCAAGCGCCTGGCCAATTCGACGCAGCGAGACTCAAGCTGGATCGGTTCCACAACTTCATCCACAATCCCCA
This sequence comes from Pseudomonadota bacterium, assembly GCA_021323945.1. GTDB lineage: Bacteria > Desulfobacterota > Binatia > Binatales > Binataceae > JAMXLL01. The sequence goes on from JAJPKA010000018.1 coordinate 590,717, forward strand.
AGTCCAATGCACGGTGGCAATCGAACAGGCCGGCTTCCAGCGCCACCCGTCGGAGTTCTTGATTGGAGAGCGCCAGTCGGGCGATCTCAAAAGCGCCACGCGGGAAGGCCAGGCCGATGGCTACTTCGTTGAGTCCGAAGCGTTGCGGGCCTTTAAGGGTGATGCGAAAATCGCAGGCCAACGCCATGATGACCCCGCCCGCGATTGCATGGCCGTCGACCATGGCGACCGTAGGCTTGGGTAAGGTCCACAATATAAATAAACCATCGTCTCGTGAGCCGGCCAGATTTCCTACTCGATTCGTGCCAGCGACGGCCTCCTTGAGATCGAGGCCACCCGAGAAGAACCTGCCGTTACCCTTGATGATCACGGCTCGAACATTTTCGTCGTCACGAGCAGCCCGGCATTGGTCGGCCAAGCTGGCCAGCAAGTCCGCATTAATCGCGTTCGCGGGTGGGCGGTTGAGGACTAACATACGTACTCCGTGGCCCGCGTCGTACGACTCGACTAACATTGCATTTCCTCCGTCGGTACCGAAAAATGTCCGGTAGCAGATTACTTTGTTTTGGTGCAGGTGGAACCGGCCTTGCAACCAAGCTAAGCGGGTCGCGGAACCGCCCCGCCGGCTGTATATGGCTTCCCTTCACATCCTTTCATATCCTTCGTAGTACGGCCCACCAGCGCCCCTGACACTGCTCCAGCGGCTTGTTCAACGACAGATCTGCATAGCCGGCAAGCATTTCAAATTTGCGGGACGCGAGCGCCATCAGCTCCATCACCGGAGGCGTGATATAGCGCACCGGAATGACGTCCCGTGTAACGACCGTCCGATCAGAGAAATGAATCGTACACTCCAGTTCGTAAATTGAATGTAATCCCTCATGCCATTGAATCGGACGACGGTATTCACGCACATCGACCACAGCCCGTTCGGTTATCACCGTCCGTTCACGCCAGAGGGAACGACGATTGAGGAGTTCGATATCTCCCTGGTAGTCAATATCAAGGCAATAAAGTCCCTTGCGTCTGACCACTGCCGCAACCGATTCAAGATGTGTGATAATGTCACGGTTGCGAGTAATGATGGGAAAGGTTTCCGACATGAAGAATGCTGCATCGAACCCTCTCTCGGGCAGCCGGAACCGTTCGATACGCCTCTGATAGAAGCGGACGACTTTCAAGTGTTGAGCCTCCAAACGGCCGGCTGCGATCATCGCCGGCGAACCATCGATTCCAGTTACATGGATTCCGGCCCGAGCCAAAAGCTGCCCATGCGGTGAATTACCACAGGCGACGTCGAGGACTCGGCGGACTGGTTGCCCTAGGTGTTGGCGCCAGACCTCCTGCAGAAAGCTGACTTCGCGTTCGATGTCGCCAGGCTCCTCCATGTGTACGCGGCGAAAAATATCCGGGAAGTCGTAAATGCTACGCTCCATTTCAGAAAAGCTTAGCCGGTACCGTTTCACGCGCGAAGTCGCCGGCGCCTTCAAGGGCTTTGCCGGACGCTTTATGCGCAGCGAGTTGCAATCGGAACCGGTTGCCCTGCAGGCCAACGTGAAGTTTTAAATTCAAGAAAGGAGAATCTTGTGGATTTCAACATCCCAGCGGAGATCCAGGCCTATCTAGCTGAGTTGGATGAATTTATCGAGCGCGAAATAAAACCGCTCGAGCGTGAAAACGACAACATCCGCTTCTTTGATCATCGGCGGGAGTGGGCTCGGACCGATTTCGAACGAGGCGGGCTACCACGTCGTGAATGGGAAGCACTGTTAGCTGAAGCGCGACGACGTGCCGACCGAGCAGGTCACTACCGCTACGCCCTACCCAGAGAATACGGCGGCAAAGACGGCTCGAACCTGGCCATGGCGATTATCCGCGAGCACCTGGCGGCTAAAGGCCTCGGATTGCATAACGATCTTCAGAATGAAAGCTCGATCGTTGGCAATCTCCCGACCGTTCTGATGTTTCGCGATTTCGGCACGCAACAACAGAAAGACTATTTCATTCCTGGGATCCTGGACGGGTCACTAAGCGTCGCCTTCGGCTTGACTGAGCCGACACATGGATCGGACGCGACCTGGATGGAGACCCGCGCGGTTCGCGATGGCGACGGCTGGCGCATCAACGGTGCCAAGATCTGGAATACGGGTCTGCACGTCGCGACTCATGATTTTGTTTTCGCGCGCACCAGTGGGCGCGATGGCGACGCAAAAGGTATCACCTGCTTCATCGTTCCGACCAACAGCGAAGGCTTCAAGATCGAGGAGTATCTGTGGACCTTCAACATGCCGACCGACCATCCGCGAATCTCGCTCACCGACGTCTACGTTCCAGGCGATGCGATTTTAGGTGATCCGGAAGATGGGCTTGCAGTCGCCCAGCATTTCGTACATGAAAATCGCATCCGACAGGCAGCCTCGTCGCTCGGCGCCGCACAATATTGCATCAATGAGAGTGTCGCGTATGCCAAAGAGCGCAAGCCCTTCGGGCGGCCTCTCGCCCTTAACCAGGCAATTCAATGGCCTCTGGTTGAACTCCAGACCGAAGCTGCCATGGTGCGCGCGTTAATCTACAAGACGGCCTGGGAAATGGACCAGATGTCGAAGCCGGAGGTCGCGCGCAAGCTCTCCGATAAGGTGGCGATGTGCAACTATCGCGCGAACCGTCTGGTTTGTGATGCGGCCGATCGCGCCATGCAGGTGCACGGTGGTATTGGTTATTCACGTCATAAGCCCTTCGAGCATATCTACCGGCATCACCGCCGCTATCGAATCACAGAGGGCACAGAAGAAATTCAGATGCGCCGGATTGCCCAGGTAATGTTCGGCTTTGGCCGGCGTGAGTAACCAGGGTCGGCGTTGTGCGCAAATGTGAATTTCGTTTGACAAGCCGACTCGATCAGCCTCATTGCCTTTTTGCCCAGGGCACAGACATGAGTGATGGCGAATTTATAAAACGGCTCCGTGCGGCGCTCGTCCGTCATATAGGTGGGCCTGGCACGATTCACAACCTCCAGCGACTGACCGGGGGCGCCAATCGGACAACGATGTCGTTCGATGCTGATATTGGCCACGAACGCCTCGAATTGGTGATGCAGCTCAGCGCGCACGTGAGCGATCCTCTCTCCGGGATCACTCCCGAAATTGGAACTGCCAATCAGGCTCGACTAATGATGGCGGCGCAGCGCGTCGGCGTCCCTGCGCCGAAAGTGCTGGCCATCCTGGAACCCAGTGACCAACTCGGAGAGGGCTATATCGCCTTACGTATCGCGGGAGAAACGCTCGGGCCACGGATCGTTCGTGATGATCGTTTTGCCCCGGCACGCAAGGTCATGACGCGGCAGTGCGGCCAGATTCTGGCCGCGATTCATCGGATCGAGCCGACCGAAGTGCCGTTTCTGATGGAGCAGAATGCAGCTGAACACGTCGCGGCTCATCGCCGGATCGTTGACTATTATGGCTTCCGATTGCCGGCACTCGAGTTCGCGTTGCGTTGGGCTGAGCTGAATGTGCCAAGTAAGCAACGCCGCACTGTCGTACACGGCGATTTTCGGGTCGGAAACCTCATCGTCGGTGATGAGGGAATCCGCTGTGTTCTGGACTGGGAGTTGGCGCAGATTGGCGACCCAATGCAGGATCTCGGCTGGCTGTGCATTCGGACGTGGCGCTTTGGCGGCGCAGCCGCGGTTGGCGGCTTCGGCTCGCGTGAAGCGTTGTATGCGGCCTACGAAGACGCCAGCGGACATGCGGTTGAACCCGGCCACGCCAGGTTTTGGGAAGCCTTTGGCAACGTGAAATGGGCCATCGATTGTTTGCGCCTCGGAATGCGGGGAGTCCAGGAAGGCCAAATTGAACGCTCGGCCATCGGCCGCCGAATTGAAGAGCCGTTGTGGGATTTCTTCAATTTGATCGAAGGGCGGGGCTAACAGAATTGCGACCTCGCATGCACCTCCGTAATATTCCGCTGATTTTGAGCTGTGAGACCTTTATGCCAACAAGCATACCAGATGTAACGACCTTACTAACCGCTGCGGCAAAATATCTCGAGCAGGAACTGATGCCTACGCTGTCAGGCTACCATCGCTTTCAAACCCGAGTGACGGTCAATGTTCTGAACATTATCCGGCGCGAGACCGAGTTGCGCGTGGCTCAGGAGGCGGACGAGCTCAACCGCCTGCGCCGTATGCTCAAGCACGATGGCACACTCGAAGCCCTGAATGATGAATTGTGCGAACTCATCCGAACCGGTCAGATCGATTTAGATAACGCCGAACTGCGAGCGCATCTCAGACAATCTCTTGCGGACGCCTTGGCGATTAATAATCCGAAGTGGACATTGGTAGAAAACCGATGATTGACCGAAGTAGAATGAGTTTTTGCGTGGAATCTATTTGTGCCCCGCTTGGACGAGGAAGGTGTGAATGAGCAAGCCGCTTGAAGGGATTAAGGTGATTGAGATAGCGCAGGAGATCCAGGGTCCATTTGCGGCACTCCTTCTGAGCGATCTCGGCGCGCAAATCACGAAGATTGAAAATCGTGAGACCGGTGACTTGAGCCGTTGGCTGACAGCAGAGCTCATCGGCGGACCGAACGTCAAAAACGCAAAATCCTCCCATTACTATATTGCGATGAACCGGGGGAAACGCAGTATTACGCTTGACCTCAAGAAAAAAGCTGCGATCGGGATTGTTCAACGGCTAGCCAAAACCCATGACGTCTTACTGACCAACTACCGCCCTGGAGTCCTTGAGAGGCTTGGCCTGGGCTTCGACGAGCTGCGCCCGATCAACCCACGGCTGATCTATGCCCAAGCTAGTTCCTGGGGCCCGAAAGGCCCGTGGACCACACGCCCGAGTCGCGACACACTGGCACAGGCTGCCAGCGGTCTGATGTCAAAGACGGGAATGCCACAAGACCCTCCACTGGCCGCCGGTGCTGCGATTGCGGACCAGGCGGGCGCGCTCGCCCTCGCCGGGGGAGTGCTGGCCGCCCTCTATGCGCGGGAGCGTACCGGCAAGGGCCAGCGGGTCGACGCATCAATCTACGGAACTATGATCGCTATCCAGGGCTTCGAGCTGAACTATGCTTCGATGACTGGCCAGGAACCTGAACGTGCCGGGCGGGGCCACCCCTTCTTGCATGGCGTGTGGGGCGCCTTTCGCACAAGCGACGGCTATATTTGTATCGCCGGAGTCGACGACCAACGGTGGCCACGCTTTTGCAAGATTATGGGAATAGAGCACATTCAGAATGATCCCGAATGTGCTGACAACGCCACGCGCAATTTCCACGGCACCCGAATCGAGGCGATATTGGATGAGATATTCCCGAAAAAATCCACTGCCGAATGGCTAGCAGAGTTAAACGAAGCTGACATTCTAGCCACAGAAGTGGCTTCACACCAACAAGTGCTGAATAGCGAACAGGCTCGGCTCAACGGCTATCTGATGGAACTTGACCATCCGACCATCGGCAAAATGACGGTGACCGGATGTCCAATCACACTAAATGGCGAAGTAACCCACCAAGCCGGGCCGGTCGCCGAGCACGGCCAACACACTGAGGAAATCCTGCTTGAAGCAGGCTATACTTGGGAGGAAATCGGTGCATTCCGCGATGCCGAGGTGATCTGACGAAAATCTGGCCTCTGACCGGAGAGGCCAGATTGGTTAAGACCGTAGGAGCGGCGGAAACAGCCGGCTTTTGGCCAAGGCGTCGATCCAAGGCGCCTGCTTTTCTGCAATCAGGTCGAATCAGTCCTCTTGAAGCGACAATCCAGACCTTCCCCTGTAAGCGTCGTGTGCACTTGTCTCGAATCTGCGACCAATGGCGCAGTCCCACGGACGGAATCTGGGGGGAGCTCGCAAATGTTGCGTGTCCAATTCAAACTTCCCCTCCTCGACCTGCCCCATGGTCGCGCGACCAGGTTCTCCGACCGACGCGTCAGCCTTAACTTTTTTGCGCACCGGGCAGAAAATCGTCGAGCGGGACACCGAAGCTGTTTAGCGCCCACGAGACGAGATTGTACTGTCCAATCGAAAACACCAGATCCATCAACTGCTGGGTGTTGTAGTTCTCCGATAGGACCTGCCAGGTTTCATCCAAGACAACCGATTTTTCAAAAAGGTCATCAGCAGCTTGTACTATGGCTCGCTCGTGACGGTTCCAGCCGGCGCTGGGGCCTTTTTTGATCTTCTCGACATCCTCATCAGTGAGGCCCACGCGCTTCCCGATCAGAACGTGCTGTTCCCACTCATAAGGAGCCTGATTCAGCCATCCGATCCGCAGAATAGCAATTTCCCGTTCACGCGCTGGCAACGTCGATCCCTGCAGGATGTAGTTTCCGAACCTGCCCCAGTTGCGCACCAATCTGGGATGATTCAGGAGCACCTTGAAGATGTTGAGGACCTGCCCATTGACCGTCGCGCGCTCGGCCATTTGCCGCCCTTCAGCATCCAGCTTGGACAAATCGCAAAATGGAATTCGTTGCTTAGATGCGATCATTATCGAATTTCTCCCGCGAACTTGAATCGGGTTCCAAGTATCACCGCTCGAAGAACTTCTCAACTTCTCCGACCCGGATTTCGGAGGTCGCTGCTTCGCCTAATGCAGCCCACGTTCGGTGAACATCCCGCCGTTGTGAGCCAAATGGAACGGCATCGCCGCAGGCACTGTTACTGTCGATTTCCAGAGACCCTTTTTTGACCTGCCGTGTCGGGGTGCTGCGCGCGAGACAGAACGTCTATTGCTCGATCCTAGTTTTTTCGATCGATTCAATTTTTCATTATCGTTCCGGTGCAGATGCCGGAAAGGATGGACCGCTAAGCTGTGTTGGTTTGGGCCGATCGAGAGAGCCGACCCGGGAATTCGATTTTTGGCGTCGCCACTGGCTCAGACCACCTGGAAAATCAAAAGCCCGACACTCACAATTAGGTCGGGCTTTTGACTCCTCTGGGCTGACTAATCGAATTAATTCACGACCCAGGTATCGCCTCGGTTCAGGAGCGATTGCAAATCGCCCGGACCTTGCTTTGCTTTCGCCTCTTCGAGCTGCTTGTTCACCGCCTCCTCAAAGGTCGGGCGCTCGACCGCATAAAAAACTCCGATAGGTGTTGGAAGTGGTGGCTCGAAATTCGCCAACATGAACGCCAAGGCCAAATTGGTTTCATCGTGCACCACGAGGTCCTTTTCCGTGATGCCATTTCCGAGTTCGACGACCTCCGCGCGCTGACCGTTCATCCGAATGCCTTTATTGCGATTCTTGCCGAAGATTAACGGCTTGCCGTGCTCGAGGACTAGTTGATAATCAGCCTTGATTTGTTTGTCACTCAGTTCATTGAACGCGCCATCGTTAAAAATGTTGCAATTCTGCAGAATCTCGATATAGGAGGCGCCGCGATGCGCATGGGCGCGCTTGAGCATATCCCCCAGGTGTTTCTGTTCAACGTCTACCGTCCGACAGACGAAGCTGGCGTGAGCACCGAGCGCCACCGTTATGGGGTTGAATGGATAATCTACGGAGCCTGCTGGCGTCGACTTGGTGATCTTTCCGACTTCGGATGTCGGCGAGTATTGCCCTTTGGTCAGGCCGTAGATTCTGTTGTTGAACAGCAAGATTTTCAGGTCAACATTTCGTCGGAGGCAATGGATGAGATGGTTGCCACCGATGGACAAGCCATCGCCGTCGCCAGTCACTACCCATACGTCCAACTCGGGTCTGGTTACCTTCAGACCGGTAGCAATGGCTGGAGCACGACCATGAATGGTGTGAAAACCGTACGTGTTCATGTAGTACGGGAAGCGGCTTGAACATCCGATCCCGGAGATGAACACGATGTTTTCTCGTGGTATGCCGAATTCGGGCATAACCTTCTGCACCTGCGCCAGAATGGCGTAGTCGCCACATCCCGGGCACCAGCGCACTTCCTGATCCGAAACGAAGTCCTTGCGGGTAAGTGCCGTAGCCATTATCTCAGCCCTCCAGGGCGCGGGTAATCCTATTGGTCAGTTCGCTCACTTTGAACGGACGTCCCTGGATTTTGTTGCATCCGATTGCATCGATCAGATATTCCGCGCGAATCAGTTTCAGCAGCTGCCCCATGTTCATCTCTGCTACCATCACCTTTTCGAACCTGCGCAGCTTCTCCGCCAGATCTGAGGGAAGCGGGTTCAAGTAACGGAGATGTATATGAGACACCCGCTTGCCTTTTTCACGAAGTTGCTTTACCGCTTCGCGAATCGAACCGAACGTCGAGCCCCAGCCGACAACGACCAAAGGCCCGCCCGTCTCGTCGCCAAATATCTGGCAGGGCGGGATCTCGCGCGCGATACCGGCAATTTTCCGAGCGCGTGTGCGCACCATCAGCTCGTTATTGGCCGGTGAATAGCTGACATTACCGGTCAGGTCCTCACTCGAGAGCCCTCCGATCCGATGTTCGAGACCCGGCGTACCCGGAATTGCCCAAGGCCGCGAAAGCGTCTCCGGATCTCGAATATAAGGCATGAAGCCCTCCGGATCGGTGCGAAAATTGACCTTGATCTCCGGCAATTTGTTGACGTCAGGCAGCAACCACGGCTCGGCTCCATTCGCCAGCTGACCGTCGGTCAAAAGAATGACCGGCGTCATGTATTTGACGGCGATGCGCACAGCCTCATAGGCGCAATCGAAACAGTCGGCCGGAGTCGCGGCAGCGATAATGGGCAGTGGCGATTCACCATGGCGCCCATACATCGCCATCAAGAGATCCGCCTGTTCCGGCTTGGTCGGCATTCCGGTGGATGGACCCGCGCGCTGAATATCTGTAATCACGATTGGCAGCTCGGTCTTGACAGCGAGGCCAATCGCCTCGGCCTTGAGATTCATTCCGGGGCCGGAGGTAGTAGTGACGCCGATTGCCCCGCCAAAGGCGGCTCCAACGGCCGCCGAGACACCTGCGATTTCGTCCTCGGCCTGAAAGGTATAAACGGGAAAGTTCTTATATCCGGCGAGCTCATGCAACACATCACTGGCTGGCGTAATCGGATACGACCCGAGAAAGAGCGGGCGCCCCGCTTTGACGGCAGCCGCCACGAAACCCAGGGCGGTGGCGCTGTTCCCCGTGATGTTGCGATAAGTACCTGGAACGATGCGAGCCGCCGGCACTTCGTAGGAGCTGGTGAATAGTTCCGTGGTCTCGCCGTAATTGTAGCCAGCCTTTAATGCTTTCAGGTTCGCATTCAGAAGCTCGGGAGTGCGCTTGAATCGACCCTCCAGCCACTTGATCGTGCTTTCGATCGGTCGCTGGTAAAGCCAGGAGATCATTCCCAGGACAAACATGTTGCGACAACGAAACACCGCTCGATTATTCAGTCCGCTGTCGTGGAGAGCACGAGTGGTCAATTTCGTTACATCGACCTGGATCACCTGGTATTTGTCGAGCGAATGATCGGTCAGCGGATTGGAGGTATAGCCGGCACGTTTTAAGTTAGCCTCGGTAAAAGCCTCACGGTCGATGATTATGACGCCGTTTGGCGGCATGTCATCGATGTTGGCTTTGAGCGCTGCCGGATTCATCGCGACCAGGACGTTGGGCTCGTCCCCAGCCGTGAACACCTCATCGCTGGAGAAATTGATTTGAAAGCCGCTGACCCCCGCGATCGTACCGGCAGGGGCGCGGATTTCGGCCGGAAAGTCTGGCAAGGTCGCTATATCGTTGCCGGCGAGCGCGGATTCTGCCGTAAACTGCATGCCCGCAAGCTGCATTCCATCGCCCGAATCCCCGGCAAAACGGATAACAACGCTCTCGACCCGCTCGCCGCTCTTGCGCGTGGCACCGCCGAGCGCTGAGGACTGGGCAGCATGTCCCGCCGCCTCAGGTGGTAAAGCCATTTCAATCACCACTCCTTGTGCTAGAGAGTCGCAACTCCCACTTCTCCGCTTACGCAAGCCGCGTCAATAAATCAACATTACGAAGTGAAGTATAGCTAATGGCCAATGGAAACAAAAGGGTTCATAGCTCGGCGCGGTTAGCGCACTTCAAAGCCAGTGAATTTACCTTCGTATGCGCCCCATTGCACTCGCACCGTTTCGACCCGGGCAAGTGGCGGTCCGTGATGGGCCCAGGCCAAAAGCCTCTCGAGATTTGGTCGTTTGCCCTCGCCGACGATCTCCACTGAGCCGTCGCTGAGGTTGCGTGCCCAGCCTTTGAGCTCCAGTGCTCGCGCCTGCTCCGCCGCAGAGCGACGGAAAAAGACGCCCTGTACGCGACCGGTAACGACTATCCTGACAGATGCCAGTTCCGGGATACTCATGAGGATAGGACATCGGGACCGGCGTTCAGCAATTTCAGGAAAGCGGATTCGTCGAGGACCTTTACGCCAAGTTCGCGCGCCTTCTGGAGTTTGGAGCCGGGTTCGGCCCCGGCCACCAGGAAATCGGTTTTCCGACTGACAGAGGAGCTAACACGCCCACCCGCGGCCGCGATCCGCTCTTCCGCCATCTGGCGCGTCATCGTCGCTAAAGTTCCGGTAAGTACGAAGGTTCGATTGCGCAGGTGATTGCGTCCATCATTGGCTGCCGGAGCGATTATCCTGAGCTCGTGCATAAGTCGCTCGACAGCACGCCGGTTACGCGGCTCGTCAAAATATTGGCGGATGCTGCGCGCAACTTCGGGGCCGATGTCTCGGATCCCCAACAGGTCCTCTTCACTCGCATTCATCAGGGCCGCAAGACTGCCAAACCGAAGCGCGAGCTGGCGCGCCGTATGTTCGCCGACGTGGCGGATGCCAAGGCCGTTGATGACCCGTTCCAGCGGAGCCTCTCGCGAACGCTCGATCGCCTCGAGCACATTCTGCGCGCTCTTGTCGGCCATTCGCTCCAGTCCCAGCAGGTCTTTCTTCGTCAGCCTGTAGAGATCGTCGAGTTCGCGCACGAGCCCTCGACTTACGAGCTGGCCGACCAGCTTGTCGCCCAACCCGTCAATATCGAGGGCACTTTTGGAGGCAAAATGCCGAATCGACTCTCGCATTCGCGCCGGACAGTTAACGTTAACACACAGATAGGCAACTTCACCCGGTTCGTGGACGATGGCGCCGCCGCATTCCGGGCATTGCTTGGGCATATCAAAAGGAGCAGCGCGCGGCTCGCCATACGCGGTCACCCGCACCACATACGGAATCACATCACCCGCTCGCTCGATCAACACCGTATCCCCGACGCGAACGTCTTTGCGCCGAACCTCATCAAGGTTATGTAGCGAGGCATTTGAGATCGTCACTCCGGCAAGCTGCACGGGTTCGAGCTTGGCGACCGGTGTTAATGATCCGATCCGCCCCACGTAAACGCTTATTTCGCGAACTTTCGTTTCAGCCTGCTGGGCTTTGAACTTATAGGCTATCGCCCAACGTGGCGAGCGCGACACCTCGCCGAGACGTTCCTGCAGTTCGAAGGAGTTGACCTTGGCCACCACTCCGTCAGCTTCATAATCCAGCTCATGGCGCTTCTCACTTAGAACATTCCAGTAGTCAAGGACCTCGTTAACATTGTGACACAGACGAGAGAGTGGATTGGTCCGCAGGCCGAGCTGCCTGATGCCATCGAGAAATTCCCACTGGCTCTTGAATTCAATTCCCTCAATGACTCCGGGTGAATGACAAAAGATTTCGAGCGGACGCGACGCCGTGACCCGCGGATCGAGCTGCCGTAGAGAACCGGCCGCGGCGTTGCGTGGATTTGCGAAAGGCGGCTCACCGGCTTTCAGCCTCTCCTCATTGAGCCGTTCAAAGGCGCGTCTCGGCAGAATCACTTCGCCCCGGACTTCGAGCAGTCGGGGCACGGGTATTGTCCCTTTAATCAGGCGCAGCGGAACGCTTTTGATGGTTCGAATGTTCGGGGTAACGTCTTCACCATTCAGACCGTCGCCGCGAGTGGACGCGACCAGCAGCTGTCCATCTTCATAAACCAGCTCAACCGCCAACCCATCGAGTTTGACCTCGGCGACGTATTCGATCTCGTCAGTCGTGCGCAAAAAACGCTTGATACGACGGTCGAACTCGATCATCTCCTCCGCACTCATTGCGTTTCCCAGCGACAGCATCATTCGCCGGTGGCGTACGATACCAAACTCCTGGCTCGGTGCTGCCCCGACTCGCTGGGTGGGCGAATCCGGAGTCCGGATTTCCGGATGAGCGCGCTCAAGCTCCTCGAGGCGCCGCATCAACTGGTCGTATTCGGCATCGCTTATCTCGGGATCATCGAGTACATAATAGCGGTAGTTGTGATGGTTTATCTGCTCGCGCAGAGCTTCAGCTTCGGCTTCGAGTCGCTGCAGGTCGCTTTCGTCCATTAGAGCTTAAAATGCCAAGGTCGCTGACCACCGTAACCAACTATCATCTTCGCGGCGGCGAGTCGGCGAAATTTCGGATGTGCAGCGGAGGGCACAGCGTCACAAAAAGGTGACCGTTCTAGCGGCCGTATCCCATAGCCATCAGGAAATCGTCCAGATTATTGAAGCGCATGTACATATTATGTCGTTTCTGTTCGCCAATGGTGGTGCTGGATTCCGGAGCGTAGGCGTGTCCCGGATATACCACGGTGCTGTCATCCAGATTCCGCAAGATATGGTTCAGACTGTAGTACATCTGCTCGGGATCGGAACCGGGCAGATCAACTCGCCCGCACGAGTTAACAAATAAAGTGTCGCCGGAGATGAGATTGCCCTCTACCAAAAAGCATTGAGAACCCGGCGTGTGACCCGGAGTGTGGATAAATTTGATCTCGAGCCGGCCGACCCTGAAAACATCGCCAGCGTCAACCTTGACCAAATCCGAGTCGCTTAGTCCAGAAACCCGTTTTACCCCTTCCGCCTCGTTCCGGTTCACGTAAACCTTGGCTTTCACTCGGCTGACCATTTCGGCCGCTCCCTGGATATTCTGGCCCATCAAATTGCCGCCAAGATGGTCCTGGTGATAGTGGGTGATTAATATCTTGTCGAGTCGGTAGCCTTTCGTCTGTACATAGTTGATAATGCGGTCCACGTCCCATGCGGGGTCCACAACTGCCGCTTCGCGCGTGACCGGATCGGCAATGATGTAAATAAAGTTAGCCATTGGACCGAGCTGAGCCTGGACCAGTGAAAGCTTTTTTTCCTGATCTGCCATGATGATCCCGTGTTACTGATGAAATCGCCTCGATGATCGTTTTTACTTTCGAGAGTCGCTTCCACCAGGCGACCCTGCCTGGCGAACCAGCCTGTCGCCCAACGCAACCTTGTTACTTATTTGCGAATGGGCAATCGCACGCTATTCCGTGCGGGAATTGTCGGGATTTTTTTGACCGGCCGACCGCGCAGCCAATCGGAGTCCCCGATCCCAGAGAAACTCGGCCTGGCCAAGGCGCTTCGCCACCCAGCGTGATTGGACAAACAAGTGATCGCTCAGGCGATTCAGATAAGCCAGGAGGTGGTTGTTTAGCGGCTCTTCGCGGTTCAGTGCCCAACACACCCGTTCAGCACGACGGCATATGGTGCGCGCCTGATGCAAAAAGGCATTTAGTATGCCCCCGCCTGGTAAAGTAAACGAATTGAGCGGCTGCAAGCTCGTCTGCATCCGATCGATCTCGCGCTCGAGTTGGGTGACTTCGGCTTCACCGATATGGTGCATACCCTCGTACTCACCCGACGGCGGGGTGGCAAGCTCGCTACCGACGTCAAACAGTTCATTTTGGAGCCGCCGCAGCATTTCGGCGAACCAGTCAAAGTCTTCACCGAGACCAGCTCGATACTCCGGGAGATAACTGCGAACAATACCGAGCGCCGCATTGAGCTCGTCAACCGTGCCATACGCTTCAAGGCGGTCCGACTCCTTCGGCACGCGGCTTCCGCCAACCAGCGCCGTTGTCCCTTGATCACCGGTACGAGTGTAAATTCGCGTGAGCCGAATAGCCATGCTTCACCACCCTGTGCGACGTCTGATTCTCTAACAACGCCTTGGTCGAAGTTTGCAAACACGCGCGCAGCATTGAACTTCGACTAGTCAATGAGGATTGGCTTTGGCACGTAATGCCTGGTAGGAACACTGGCCAAGTTCCCTGGAGACCGGTAACCCGGCATCGCGCCAACCGACAACCACAACTGTGCCCGAGGCGTCGCGAGCACCACCGAATCCGCCGCGCACGTTGGTTAGATCCTGGTAGCCCGCCTGCTCGAGAATTTCACATGCCCGTTGCGAACGGCCGCCTGCCATGCAGCCAACCACCAGTTTTTTGTCCTTGGGAAGGACCTTCTCCGCAACTGTCAGAAAAAGATCATTCGGTTCAGGCGGCGCTCCAGCCTTGAGAAAGACGACCGGTATATTCAGGGCCCCTGCCGGATGACCTTGCGCAAACTCCTCTTCCGTACGTACGTCAAGGTAAACCGCGTCAGGATTGTTCTGCAAAATCTGGTATGCTTCAGCCGGCTCTACCTGCTTGATCGCCATCAGCAATCTCCATATCTCGAAGAGATGGTTAAGGGGGAGCTGCCCATTGGAGTCCCGGTGGATAAGAGTCTATCCAAAATCGCAAGAAATTTCCGAGCCCGAAATGGACAAAGAACACAGCAGCAAGATGCGCTGTCTGAGGTAGAAAGCCAAATCGGCTATCGGCTTGGTCCAGCCGACCGCCGACGGCCTACGAATGCGGCGGTTGTTGCTGGCCCCATCGCTCGTAGTAGACAATTTCGCGCAAGGGTTTGAGTGGACGGGTCTGGGGCGGGTTGGCGGGACTTGGATAACCAAATGCCAGAATCGTGAAAATCACCCACGGGGCGGGAACCTCCAAGATTCGCGCAATGCTCGGTCCATCAAAATTCCCGACCCAGCAGGTCCCCAAGCCCAGGCTCCAGGCTGCTGTTGCCATATTCTGAACGGCCTGCGCGCAGTCGATGTCTCCCCACCGCGTATTGCTGCTGTCTTTCAACACCACCACGACTGAGGGCGCATCAGTAACGAATTTGCCGGTGGAACAGAGGGTACCAATCTCGCGTATGCGATCGTGATCGTAAACCACCACGAATCGCCACGGCTGAAGGTTTCGCGCGCTCATTGCATGGCGACCAGCGTTGATAATCTGGCGCAGCTTGTCGCTTTCCACCGGGTCGGGCGCAAATGCGCGCACCACCCTGCGTGTGGTGATGGCTTCAATTGCGTCCATCGGTCTTCAGCTTCTCCTGAAGTTCAGGTCTTGCGATAGACCGAAAATTCTTCGAGCAACTTGGCGGCCCGTTCCTGGGCGGAGGAAGTTCGCTGGGTACGAAGGAAGAAACGCACCACTTCCTCATAGCCTGCCTGGCCAGGCGGACTCGCAATCTCCACCAGCTCCTCGATCAAGCTGGGGAACTTCTCACCGGGGATATAGTAATTGGCCCAACCAAAGTTGCAGTAACGGTGCAGAATTTTGGCGATCGTCTTCTCCAGCGATTCCCTCCGGCTGGCCGTCCCTTGTTCCTTTCCCAACTGAGCTCTCCAGCGGCGCCGCAGTAGCAGCAGGCACTGTCGGTTATGGGCGTGGACAGTTCGCGTCTGTTGCGGACGGCGCACGTTCTACACTTTAAAAAGATCTATATCGCAGAGTGCAACGCCCTTCATCAAGTCCCTCAGGCGCTTTTTTCGAGGTCAGCGGCCTGATCGGACCAAAGAAGCCGGTGATAGTCGAAGCCCGAAGCATCGGACACGCTGCACTTCACTACCTGAAAGTATGGCGAAAGGTCGAAATCGCGCGGGGTAATCAGGGTAGGTGAAACCATCTGCAACAGACCGGGTAGCGGTCGGCCGCGCCGCCGCAAACGATCTATCAGACCTCCAGTTCGCTGGACCGGCTCGAAGCCCGGTGGGAAAGGCTCATAACGGGGCACTATTGGATAACGCACGCGATGAAAGCATTCCGCAATCAGGCTGGAACAAATCACCCGGGTTGGATCGCCGCTGCCGAATTGAAGAGCCTGCCGGCGCCATCGTGCTGGAACCATCGACACCGGCAGAAAATAACGCATCAGGTCCAGGATGTTGCGAAAGTCATATTGATGGCCGACGTGGCTGAGTGCGTAGTCAATGATCATCCTCTGATCCGAGGCGCTCAATTTATAGGGCCGACAAATTCGGATATTAAAGTCCCGGTACTTGCTCAAGGGCGTTAGCACCACACCCTCTTCAATCAGCGCCTCCAGAACCAGTGATTTCGCTTCTTCGCCATATTTACTGAGCAATGCGCTATGCAGTTCAGGATCGCGTTTAAGTGGCTCATCGCCGACATACAGCGCCGAATGCGACCAGGAGCTCTGCGTCAAGTATTTAATACATTCGCTGATGCGCTCGTTACCTTCCACCAGAATAACGTCACATTTGCGAACAACGCGGCGAAGTTGGTCGATGTCGTTCGGAACGGCCAGCGTGTAACGCGCGACTGGCTTGGTCAATAATGATATTGCGAGCTTTCTTGTTCTGCGCAACAGCCTCGGAAATGGATTCAGCTTTCGCAACACCCTCATTGGTCCAGACAGCATGGGGCCGAAACGTAAGAATCGGCAGATCGCAACGCCATTATGATACGTCCGCCGCTTGCATGGTACAACGCGGCATTTTCACCAACTGGTAGCTTTAGATATCCTTGTATAGCTGTAAATGATGAATATACAATTAATTGCACGATCTGAGTTTTGACCAATGTCAATCTGAAGCTCCTTGCCCGGGATTGTCCTGGTGGCGGCCTGGATGTGGGTGCCAATACCGCTCAATCGTCCCCGGGCAGCGCACTAAAAGCGACGGAATATTGGCTCAGCGCCCAGCTTCTACGATCCGCAGAACCAAACAGAAAACCGGCCAAAAGCGAACAGCATTATGGGGCAGATCACGCGAGCCTCGACCCATAGCCATCACCATACCCGCTGCTCCCCGAGCCTCTCCCGAACGGGTTAAGCGTTAAGCTTGGCGTGTAAATGCTCGCATGCAATCGCCTTATGCTGATAATCGGACGGAGAGCCTGCTTGAGTGTAGAACCGTGCTGTGAAGCTATGCTACAGACCCTACGATGAGTGACCGCATTCAGAGTTAAACCCAAACTGGGAGGATCCAGATAATGGCCAAGTACACGTTTGTCGTGCTCACCAACCCGACGCCAGGTAAGGAGGAAGAATACAATCGCTGGTACAATGAGCAGCACATTCCCGATGTGCTTCAGGCTCGTGGCTTTGTTTGCGCTCAACGGTTCCGGCTGGCTGATACGCAGATGGGTGGTGGGAACGATAAGCCCTACAAGTATTTGGCGCTCTATGAGATCGAAACGGATGATCTCAAGGCCACGCTCGATGATCTGTCCGCTCGCCGAGGCACATCTGATATGGTCATGAGCGATGCGATCGATCTTAAGGGCGCTGCCGCTTTCATTTTCAGCCCGATAACTGAAAAAGTGATGGCGAAGGACGTAGCTCGTCCTCGGCGCGCCGCCTGATGGTCGAACCGTCTCATTCCAGGTCCGCGATTGCGGTGTCATTTCGGTTGCGGTGGTGCGCGATGCGGTTCCGATTCAAATGTCGGAATTTCCTGCGGCGGTGCGACGACGGCGGCCGTTCGTCCGAGTGACGGCTGCGACCTCGTTGTAGTTCCTGTTGATGAAGGTTTTGGTGGTTGGTAAAGGCGCCCGCGAACATGCCCTCTGCTGGCGCCTTAGTCAAAGCCCCGAGGTCAGGAAACTGTTTTGTACCAGCGGTAATCCCGGGATGTACCGCATCGCCACGCCGGTCGATCTCTCGCCGGTCGATATCAAACAGCTCGCTGACTTTGCGCAGTCACAGATGATCGATCTCACCGTCGTCGGCCCCGAGAATCCGCTGTCCCTGGGGATTGTCGACGAATTCGAGCGTCGAGGTTTGACGATTTTCGGCCCAACTAGAGGTGCTGCTCAGTTAGAAGCGAGCAAGAGTTTCGCCAAAAGCCTGATGCAAGAGGCGGGAGTTCCAACGGCGCAATGGGCGGCGTTCGACGATCCAGATGCCGCTCGCC
Organism: Pseudomonadota bacterium; assembly: GCA_021323945.1. Taxonomy (GTDB): domain Bacteria; phylum Desulfobacterota; class Binatia; order Binatales; family Binataceae; genus JAMXLL01. The sequence goes on from JAJPKA010000018.1 coordinate 608,725, forward strand.
GTTACGTCAAAGCGCGCAGCTCTCCGCAGGTTGTCAAGGCCGACGGCTTAGCCCTTGGAAAGGGAGCAACCGTCTGCGACGACACGGATTCGGCACTGCTTGCAATCGCTAAAGCCATGGAGCAGAGGCAATTCGGCGAGGCTGGTGCGCGCGTGGTAATCGAAGAACGTCTGACTGGGGAGGAGTTATCGTTCTTCGCTCTTTGCAATGGCGACGCAGCTATACCTTTAGGTATCGTTAGAGATCATAAGGCCGTGTTCGACGGCGACCAGGGTCCCAACACCGGAGGCATGGGCGCGTACTGTCCGGTCCCCCCCTACGACCAGCAATTTGAACATCGGGTGATGCAAGAGGTGGTGCATCCTATCCTGCAAGCCCTGGCACGGCGGGGCACGCCGTATAAAGGAGTGTTGTTTGCAGGCTTGATGGTCAACGGTCATGAGATAGCGGTTCTGGAATTCAACGTACGCTTTGGCGATCCGGAATGTGAACCGCTGATGATGCGCTTCGAGGGCGACTTGGCGACGACCTTGTTGGCTGTGGCTCAGGGACGCTTGGCCGATATCTCGTTCAAACTTTCACCGCGCAGTGCGGTCACCGTCGTGCTGGCATCGGCCGGCTATCCAGGTGATTATCGCACCGGGCTACCGATCAGTGGATTAGACCAAATCGAAGGCGCGGAACCCTCCGACCTCAAGGTGAAGTGGGCACTGGACAGAGTGCGGGTCAAGGCTTTCCATGCTGGGACAGCCTTGCGAAATGGTCAATTAGTGACCGACGGGGGCCGGGTCCTCGCCATCACGGCACTGGCCGAAGGTTTGGAAGCAGCGGCGGCGGCCGCGTATGAGGCTGCAGCCACCATCGATTTCGAAGGTAAGCACATGCGCCACGACGTCGGCCGCCGAAATCCGCTGATCGTCAGCTAACGTCTCTCAATGTCATTGTTACTCAGCCGATGACTGATAGTATTGACAGTGCCGCCAGCGCTCTGAAAGCAGGTGAGCTGGTGGTCTTTCCCACAGAAACCTTCTACGCGATTGGCGCCGACCCGGCGCAGCCCAAGGCTCTTGATCGACTCCTTAGGGTGAAGGGCCGCGAGCCGGACAAGCCCATAGCATTGATTGCCGCTAATAGCGACGCAGCCTTTTCCCTCGCCAGGGAGATCCCGCTTGGAGCGCGCTTGCTAGCAGAGAGGTTCTGGCCCGGACCGCTGACTTTGGTGCTGCCCGCCCGCCCCGGTCTGAACGAAAGCTTGGTCGGGCCGAGCGGGGGCGTGGGCGTGCGGGTCTCGTCTGAACCAATCGCGGTTCGATTAGCCGCTGCCGCCGGAGGCCTGATCACGGCTACTAGCGCCAACCTGTCGGGTCAACCAGCCGCCCGGACAGTAGCTCAGGCCCGCCAATCGTTCGGTGGGACGATCAATGTCTACATCGACGGAGGCCTACTGGGTGCGAATGCGCCCAGTACGATCCTGGAATTTGCCCCAGATGGTTCATGGCGACTCTTACGTCGAGGGGCGGTTGACGAGAACCAAATCGCCGACGCCTTGAGGCTATCGCGATGAGCGGGCGTGGCGGACGAGTACAACCATTTCCTGCGCTGGTGTTTAATCGGGAACGTGCGGGCCACCTCAAGGATCTCATCGCCCCTCCCTATGATCTGATTGATGAGACCCTGCAGCAACAGCTCTATGCCCGCAGCCCACACAATATCGTCCGCCTGGAGTTGAACCGCGACGCCGACCCTTATGGTTCGGCTGCGGCCACCATGGCACGCTGGATTGACGAAGGGATCCTGCGGCAGCTCCCGCCGGCCATATTTCTCTACACTCAAGCCTTTGAACTCGATGGCCGGCGCCTGATCCGTACAGGATGGGTGGTGCGTATCCGGTTGGAAGAGTTCGAGCGCGGCCACATTCTGCCGCATGAGCGCACATTTCCGAAAGCCAAAGAAGACCGGCTCAGACTGCTCAGAGCCACGCGTGCCAACATTAGCCCGGTTTTTGGTCTCTATCGGTCGGGCAGCACAGCGCTCAAAGCCCTGATGGCCGCCGTCGCCGGCCGTCCCCCGCTGCTCGAGGCAACGGACGATCTCGGCATCCTGCACCAGGTGCGCCGAGTCGAATCCCCCGCCGAGATTGCGGTCGTTCAGGAAGCTCTCGAGTCGTCACAGGTGCTGATCGCTGATGGTCACCATCGGTACGAGACCGCCCTCGAGTATTGCCGTTTGATGCGGGCCAATTTGGGCGATACCGGGCGAGTCCAAAACAGGACCCAACCGCTGCACAGCTCCTCAAGCACTCGTCATCCAGGGACGATCAGGCAGTTAAGTGACAAACCGGCGGGTTCTGACTTTAGGCCCGAGGCCTACGTTATGATGACCTTGGTTGCGCTAGATGACCCGGGCCTTGTGATTTTACCCACTCATCGACTGGTTCGTGTGCTCGATCAAGCGCGGCTGGAGCTCTATAAGGCGCGAGTCCACGAGAAGTTTGAGATTGAGGAGTTCACTGATGCCGAGGCTATGATAACGCAGCTTAAGCAGCGCGGCCCAGGATACATCGGAGCCATCATCCGAAACAGTTCCGCAGCGATTCTTCACCTGCGCGACCAGGATTTTATGTCCCGCGCATCGCCCGAGATCCAACCGGAAGTGCGTGGGCTGGATGTCGCCGTGTTGCACAAACTAATCCTTGACGAACTGCTCGGGATTACGCCGGAGACCGTGCGTCAGGGCGAGAATATCGCTTATACGCACGATCGGCACGTCGCCCTGCAGGCGGCGAGGTCCGGTGCGGCGGCAGCGGTGTTTTTGCTTAACCCGCCCACGGTGTTCGACATTGAGAAAATCACCAACGCCGGGGCTCTGATGCCAGAAAAATCAACTTACTTCTACCCCAAGTTGCAGACCGGTCTGCTGATGAATCCGCTTTATTGACCGGCACGGCCATGGGCCATTGATGAGCGCCGCGCAATCTGCGCGGTTATGAGATCTACTTGATGAAGTTGCTGGGAATTGTCGGCAGTGTCACACCGCCGGGCCGCTTGCTCAGAGCAACCAGTTGGTTGCTCGACAACACGCGGGCTACCAAACAGGGACTCGAGACTGAACTGATCAACCTTGCCGATAAGCGCATCGCCTTCGCCGACGGGCGCCCACCGCACGAATATGGTGACGATACCGCAGAGGTCATTCAGCATGTAAGTGCTGCCGGCGCGTTGCTCATCGCGAGCCCGGTATATCGAGGCTCGATCACGGGGGCGCTCAAGAACCTACTGGATCATCTCCCAGTGGAATCGTTGGCGGCGAAACCGGTGGGAATAATCGCCATGGGCGCCACAAGCCATCATTTCCTCGGGGTCGATTGGCATCTACGCGACATTCTCGCCTGGTTCGGCGCGCTAGTCGTGCCCACCAGTGTGTATCTCACTTCAGGCGATTTCGTCGGAGGCGAACCAAGCGAGGTCGCCCGACGAGACCTCATAGAGCTGGCCGAAGCAGTCCTTCGGTTGTGTCAAATCGCGCCTCCTGCCGGACGCTTTCTCGGCCCGCAACCCTTGGCCAGTCGGCGTTAAAACGTCCATAGAACGGGTTTGCTTTTGCTTGCACGGTCCGTCGAATGAGCGATCATCGGTAGGCTGCACGAGGTGGCAATGCGCGATTAATATTGAAGAGCGCAATTTACTGAAAGTTGGATTCAGAGCGGCGTTTTGAGGTTTCTCTGCCGACACCGTCTTGTTGGAGTCGCATCAAAAGCGTCTACTGAGGTCACTCGTATTAGATGTTAATTTCGCTTTGATTCCTTTCCCAAAGCAACAATTGCTGACTGGGAGCTCATACGAGTTGCAACCTGAGCGGGGCAAAATGCCACGACAAGCGTGGCATTTATCCACGCTGAATAGTGCGCAACAACTCGACTAATCATTTAGGTCCTCAAATAATCCTTGTAAACCCTCGAACTTCAGATTGACTGGCCGAGTCTTCAGATCGCGAAAACCGCTCGATACGAGATGCGTTGAGTGGCCTTTTGTATATTATCTACGATTCTTTCTAGTCTGATCCCGTCGCTCCTCTTTTCTCGGGGGTATTAGCTGATCGCTCGGCGCCGCGCCTTCTTCCTGAGACCGACTAAGTGTCGATACGCTTCGCCACACTCCGAACCGGCGCTGCGTCACACCCCGTCACCGTTCGAAGCATAATTCGTCTAAATTCGACGCTTGCTACCTATTCTTGAAAGACTTTCCGATCGCATCTCGTACTTAAACTAGAAGCTTTTCGCTGCCGCGACCAAAACTTGGCTAGGCAGTCGCCATGCCGAAGCTGTCCCAGACTCTAGCACTACATCCTTTTAACCGTTGAGCGCCGTAAAACTGAATAGGAACCGACAATATTGTTGTCCACGCCGAAATCGCAGTGCGATCCATTTAAAATACATTTAGTCGTTCCTACTCGATATCCTTCAGACCTCAAATAAACGATGCGAAATGCTAATTAATATTTGCAATTAAACACTGGGTGCTGCCGCAAGTTAGCGTGTAGTTAAGTCTGAGGGCTCATTGGTCACAATCAGAGTGCAGTGCTCGCATGGTTAAGGTCGCCTCAGCCCGGACCCTCGTAAGGCACCAGCAAAGTGAACATGAGGCAGCGGATTCCCTACCCAACAGCGTCAATGTTACGAGCGTGAGCTCTTTGCCAGCTGCGCTGCAGCAACTGGAAACTTCTCCTTCAGACCACCGTCGCGGTTATGTAATGGGACACCGTGTCGGAAAAGAGCATTCGCGGAACAGGATTTGCTCGGTGAGAACTCGCGACACACCGGATTACTAGTTCATCCTGGTTGATATCCAGTCCGACAAGTATCCGACATCGCATTTCAACCTAGGAGGTAGCTATGGCAGAGCAGGGTTCACAATTTGGTCCCGGCAAAATGAGTCTGCGGCTGGAGGAGAACGAGTGCGTCACTCTATCCCCGGAGTCTCCGCGCTTCCGGGAGTCCTACCAGCAAGTACGACCGCGTACGATTGAAGAAGTTCGAAATATTCTCGGGCTCACAGGCGACGCCGCTAAAGCCTTGCAGGAGAAGGGCTGTTGCCGGCCGTCCGCGGTTTCTTCGGCCTTAATCTCCGCCGACGATTTGACTGCACAGGACGATCCGACACGCATCCGCGCGCGGTCACTCGCCTATGCAGCCTCACGTGAATACGTCAGGGCTCCGAACCCGACGTACCTTTCACAATGGCAAGCTGTACTGAATCGTTTTCTCGAGATAAGCAACTCCGTCATAAATGTCGTGGTATTGCTCGACATCGATGTCGCTAACGGTGCTACTCTGACCATCTCGCCCAATACGCATGCGATCTACGCCAACAATGTTCGCATCCACGGCAACGGCAGGATCGTCTGCCAGCGAGACATTACCTTCAAGATCAACTCGCTGGAAGGGATTTCGGCTCGGCCAGTCGCTGTGCCGCTCAGCTCGGCAGCGGCAAGCTTGATCGGCAGGTAATTCTTTGCGCGGCTACCTGCAGACCAAAGTTTTGGAAGAGGACATCTATCCAAAAGGGAGGAAGACATGCCGGATATAATCGCTAAAGGCGTTAACGGAGCCAATGGAAACAATGGTACGCCGGGCCAGGACGGACAGCCGGGCCAGCTCGGCGCTCACGGAGTCGATCATTGGAACGGCGATGATCCACCCGGTGATGGTCAGCGCGGCGGCGACGGTATGCCTGGCTCGCCAGGAACCGACGGCCAGAACGGGAGCAGCGGTAGCAACGTTACAATTCAGGTCACTGACTTTGTTGTGGGAGTCAATATCGACACCAGCGGAGGTCTCGGTGGCACCGGCGGTGCTGGGGGCAATGGCGGTGCGGGCGGACCCGGCGGCGGCGGTGGATTCCCTGCGGACAGCGGCGACCCGAGGGGCAACGGTGGGCCTGGAGGAAACGGCGGTGGTGGCGGTAACGGCGGCAATGGAGGACGCGGCGGCGATGGAGGCAATATTACGGTCGTCGCCAAAACCATAACCACCGGTACAGTGCATGCCAATGCAGAGGGTGGCGCCGGCGGCCTGGGTGGCGCCGCCGGTTTCGGCGGCGGATTCGGCCCCGGGGGCGAAGGCAAGAACGTTGGGCCGAATGGCGCTCCTGGTCCTAACGGTCGCACTGGCGCCAACGGCGCCCGTGGCCTCGACGGGACAGTCGATATAATCCAACAGTCTTAGTTGAAATCACCGAGCTGAAGCGTGAATCCATTTTCCCCGAATAGTTCGATCTAGCGGAGTTTATAATTTGCTAATCGCCGATTATATTCGCAGCCAATTGGTGGCGCTAATCGATTGGGCCGGCATGAAGCCAAATTCCGCGGCGTCGCTGACCCAGTCGTTCCTCCTGCTAACTCGGGAGTCGCTCGACCAGCCGGTTCAACCTTGCTACCCGGGGCTGTCGTATATAAACGCCAACGGGCTGCCATTCCAGTGGGTTTTGCGCTTCGGCTCGGACTTGAATGGGCTGGGATTTCTCTGCGAAGTTGGGACGCCTGGCGAACTGCCTACCCAGCGCTTTACAAAATCGCTCCACAGGCTCGACCAGGTATGTGAGGCTATTGGGTCAAAACGACCGCTATGGCTTCGGGATGTGGCAGCGCGTCTCGTACCGCGAGATCACTGGCCTTTAAAATGGCGAAGCGCGATGTGGATCGGGATCGGGGCGTCAGCCAACGCGTTGCTGGTCAAGCCTTATTTTAACCTCAACCGCGATTCGGCTCGCGAGCGCTGGCTCCGCGTCGGCTGGGTGTTGCAGGATTTGGGGCGCTCGCGGTCGCTCGAGTACTTGTGCGCGCTTTCAACTCAAGTCTCCGCTGGCTCCTGGCCAGTTGGAATCGCAATCGACGTCAGACCCGATGGTACTCCGGGACGCGTCAAGGTCTACTTTCGCTCAGAAGCGGTTTATCCGCTTTGGCTGCAGCATTGGTATTCGGCTACCGGCTACGACTCTGACTCAAAAATAATGCGATGTTGCCTCGATTCCTTGCCGCTGACCGGCAATCGGCCGTATCCGGCTGGCGCATTTATCGTCAGCATCGAGTTCCATCCCTCCGACCACCTAAGTATCAAAACTGACTTGGCGGTCACCAAATGGGTGAAAGGTGATCAATCGATCGTCCCCGGAGCTCGACGACTCATTGCCGCGGTCGGTGGCGAAAGCGATTGTCTGGAACACGCACTCGCAGCAGTTGGGGCCTGGCCCGTTTCAACACCGGAGACCTCGAGCTTACGGTTTATTGGGCTGGGTTCCGAGCCAGACAAATCGTGTCACGTGAACGTTTACGTCGAACCGCCACTGCTGACGCGCAAGCCCCGCAACATAGTAGCCGGAGCGGTTCCCTCGATTTCTGCCGCAATTACGCGCGGACTTTACTTTTTGAGCTCGCAGCAGCGCGACGCCCATTGGACGGACTTCAAGCTGCCAACAGGTGAATCGAACGCGTGGGTAACCGCCTTTATTTTGACACGTTTAGCGGAACTTCCACATGAGTCGATTTCGGCCACGATCGGTAAACAGATCGAACAGGCGCTCGACTGGCTCCAGGCCAGCCGCAGCCCTAGCGGCGGATGGGGATACAACGAAACAGTCGATAATGATGCGGATTCAACCTCCTGGGCCATTCTAGCATTGCGCCGCTTCAATCGGAGCGTTCCGGCAGAGGCCTTGAATTTTCTGTACCGATGTCGCCGAACGGATGGAACAGTTGCGACTTTTGCTCCTGAAAGCGGCCTAGGACCGGGATGGACACAGGGAGTTCCTGATGTCACGGCAGTTGGCGTCAAAGCGCTCGAACAGCGACCTGATGCTTCCACCTCTTTGTTCACCCGCTGGCTGCAGCCGGACGGCACACTACCCGCCTATTGGTGGTCTACGCCGCTCTACACAGCTGCCGAAGTGCTCGACTGGGCTGGAAGCGAGACGACGTCACCGTTAGTTCGCCGGCTTGCCGAAGGTTTAAGCCGATATGTGGCATCCACCCTGTTTGAAGAGGCTTTACTACTGAGATGTCTTGTCGTGCTGCAGATGAAGCAGGCCTCCACCACGGTCGCAACGCGTCTGTGTAGCGCACAGCGCAGTGATGGTGCGTGGCCCTCAGCTGCGCTACTCCGACTTACTGTGCCCGAAGTCATCGAACCATGGCGGGCGATTAATGCGGGACGGCTGTATCCCGACCATCAAAGCCTTTTCACAACGGCGACGATCTTGTCGGCACTTGGACGTTACCAATCGAGCTGGCAGGAATAAGCATGGGCTGAGGTAGCCGGAGTTAATCTCTCATTGAGTGAGCGGTTGCCGCCCAGGCGAGACTGGATCGATTCCTGCCAGCTAAGTTCATCTGAGTAGCGCTCCTCTGTCTATCCTGCAAAGTATAATTCACGCAGCAGCGGCCGACGCGAGGATTGTAGTGTCACCAGCTCGTTCCTCCGCGGAGAAAGCAGATTCAAGAAACTGCCTTGATAGTAGATGTCGACCGCTTCCGTAGAAGAAGCGTCGCGGTCGAGGTGAATATCGCCGCACGATCAGCAAATTAGAACACGAGTCATCCCGCTCACAGCTGACCGCGCGCACTGGCTCACTGTCAGACTGCGCGACTCAGCTCGATCCCTGCAAGCGAAAGCTCGAAAGGGGTCGATAAGGTCGAACGGCCGAGAAAAGTGCCCCCCGGCAAAATTTTGACCGTATACTGAAAGTGCACTGCGCTATCATCAAAATCGAAGTGTCATTCCCACTCAGCCAGCAGTGAATTTTTGAAACAAACGCTCGCTTTGCAAAATATCGGGCAGATGTAGAATATTAGGTTTGCTGTCCGCGTCAGGCTTAGTTCCATTTGGAGGGACCTATGAAATTTGGCTTGTTGTATGAAATGGAAACACCGCGCCCGTGGCATGCGCTGAGCGAATATAATACCTATTGGCAGGCGCTGGCACAGATCGAGCTCGCCGATCGCATTGGAATCGACTACGTCTGGGAGGTCGAGCATCATTTTCTCGAGGAATACTCTCATAGTCCCGCGCCTGAGGTATTCTACGGCGCGGTAACCCAACGAACGCGGAATATCCGTATAGCACACGGTGTGCGTTTGCTACCTTTCAATTTCAACCACCCGATCAAAGTTGCTGAACAGGCAGCGGTGCTCGACATCATGAGTAACGGCCGGGTCGATATCGGTACAGGCCGATCGACCACCGCCCAGGAGCTGGATGGCTTCGGCATCGACTACGATCGGACTCGAGAGGAAGTGCGCGAATCTCTCGAAATCATCGTTAAAGCGTGGACCGACGATATCTTGGAGTATGACGGTAAACTCATGAAGATTCCGCCCCGCCGCGTGGTGCCAAAACCCATTCAGAAGCCGCATCCCCCGATGTGGATGGCCTGTGTGGCGCCAGACAGCTATGAACTTGCTGCTGACCGCGGGCTCGGCGCGTTGAGTTTCAGCCTTAATTTTGAGCAGGTGCAGAAACAGCTGGAAACCTACCATAAGGTGTTCGCTCGGCGAAGCGACCAGATTCCCAAGGTCGCCAACGAAGCCTACGCCGGCCTTGTTATTTGCCACGTCGCGGAAAACAAGGATGACGAGGCCATTGGCCTGGAGGGAGCACGCTGGTTCATGCACAACGTGGCGAAGCTGTTCGAACCGCTTATGGTTAAGAACAAGCTGTATTCTTATGAGTACCTGCGCAATCTGATGTCGTTGGATCTCGATCCCAAGGATGTGCCTGACGCGCAACTCAAGCAGCATCACATGGTCGTGGTGGGCAATCCCGATGAGGTCTGTCGGAAACTGGAGAATTTCGAACGCGCCGGGGTGGATCAGGTCATCATGTTCAAACAGGCTGGCCGCATTCCCCACCAAAATATTATGAAATCCCTTAAACTCATCGCGCGCCATGTTTTGCCCCATTTCAACCCGCACAAACGCATCGCCGAGCCGGAGACCGAATTGGCGGCGGCCGGCCGCTAGTAATTGGTTGAAATGATTTGGCACCGCGACCGTTGACTGGAATCCCCCTGCGCGAGATCTAATCGCAACCGAAGCGCTGAGTCCCTTAACCCCGACATCAGATTATCCAGAACATCAAAGAGGCGGGCCCGCGACGGACCCGCCTCTTTGCCGTCAGTGATTCGTGCCTTGCTTAGTCAATGGCGCAAGGCACAAACCAGCTATAACAGGTTAAAGTTGTATTGGAGCTGAGCAATGAGATAGCTCTGCCCCTTGAACAAGCCGACTCCTGCTTCCTTGTCACCGCCCAGAATCTCGATCGCCTGCAACTTTAGGAAGTACTTCTTGGTCCAGGGCGGATTCAATGTCAGCGACGGGAACAATGCGAAGGTATCTCCCTTGGGATTCCAGATCATGGTCCAGGTCGGTGCAAAATCCGACCACCACCACGAGGTGCCAACGTTAAACAGCACACTTACGTCATTCTTGAGATTCTGCTCACTCAGGTCGTTACCGACATACGAGAACTTCGCATTGTCCAGGATAGTGGTTTGAATCTCTTCCAGGTTTACGGTCAGGTTGCCCGTGGTCGTCAGCCAAGGAGCGTACGCCTGGTCGATATCCAAGGCTAGCATGTATTTTACGACATCCGACCACCGCTGTCCGTTCATATCCTGGAATCGGTTGCTCTCGAACGAGACGTGGTTCTGATAGAGCATCTCACCACGGAACACGGCGGGAAAATACTCCGCGATTGAAGCAGGCATCGGCAGCGGCCTGTCCATCGTTACGCCGAACTCCTGGATTGGGTAATAGCTATAGTTCCAAAGGTTAGTGTAGGGAGTCCACTTCAGGCTCCAGGGAGCCCCACCGCTCACGTTGTCGTTGTAATAGAGCAGTGTCCATTCGGTTGCTCCAAAGAGGGTGTGGAGACGTACCCCTTCGTTCCAGTTTTCGGGCTGCATTCCTGGCACCCGCCAGAAGCCCGCATCGACCAGCAGTCCGTCACCAATTGGGCCGTAGTTGCCCTGTCTCCTGCTTAATCCCAGGTTACAGACGGGATGGAAATTCTTCGGATAGGGATTAAAGCCGGGGCGCACCAAACCAGGGAGACAAACGAAGAACTCGCGCGCCGCTGGGGGATCGACCAGATTAGCTCCAACGCAAGGTCCGGGGAAGTTCACACACGGTCCAGCAAGCTGCTGCGACGAGGTCGCATATGGGCCATGCGGCGCCAATGGAGCGTTTGCACCAAAGATTGCATCCGTCGAGTACTGAACGTCGAATCGAGCGCTTGGACCGTGACTCGCAGCCGGATAACACGGGTTCACGCGGCCGGCAGTTAGCTCGCTGTTGAACTTATTGTATGGATCGTGAGTCTGCTCCGGCCACCACCGCGGCTGAAAACCGGGCTCGACCACAACCTCGATGAAATTCGACGTCAGAGGTCCAATTTCAGGTAGATTGAGAATAGGGTGGATCATCCACTGCGGGTCGCGTGACTGCTCGAGGTTGGCAAAACCGAAAGCCCAACAGGTATCAGTGGGATTAACCACGTCGCCCACGCGGAAAGCCAGTGATTGTCCCCAAACAACTATCTGATTACCAATGAAAGTGGTAAGCGGGCCGGTTTTGTTTTCCCACCACGCGTCGCGCACCTGATAGTTGTTGTAAAAGTCATTGGTCACGTGACCGAAACTGGAGTGAAACGGCGTTGCCTGTGAATAGAAAGGATTGTTCGCGCTATTGAACGAGTATGGCGGTTCATACACGAACCACTCGCGCATGAAGAACGTATTGTTTTCGTTGAGCCGATAATTCTCGTCGATCTGCAAGAGGCTCCGAGCCACGGCCAAGTTGTTGCGGCTTCGCGTATACGCTTTCAGAGTTGTCGGATTTTGCCACATACCGAAGGTCTCGTTGGCGTAACCCGAAATGTGCAGACCACTGAGCCAGCCTGCCTCCGCCCCAGCTGGCTCGCTGGAGGTGCCGGCCCCGACCGCCGGCGCACCCGCGGCTCCCATCGAGGCTGAACCACCCGCGCCCCCGGCTTGGGGCAAAACATTTGATACTGAATTAGTGATGCTCAACCCGTTGCTCGGCTGAGCGAAGATATCGCCAGCTCTGCTGGTGGCGAACGAGAAGGCAATGATCAAGACGGTTGCCGCGATCGCATTGAATGCTCTCAAGCCTTGGCGGAGTACGCCAGAACACAGCCAGTCTCCGATCCCCATTGTTTCCTCCTTCGAGCGTCAAGTGGACAGGCCTTGCTTTGCCTGTCTCCCCCACCCGATCAGTCGTCCCCACGACCGATCTTTTCTCCATTCCGAGCGCCAGTAACTCTGCCGCATAGGTGCTGGCGCCGATGAAACTGCTCGTTATTGAGACTGCGTTGACAGTGCTATAGATTTCGCTTCGCTTTTATTTACTTGTTTTTAGCCCACCTCCTTCGAAGGTTTCCCCCAAAACACGGTTAGACCGCCCCTTCTTAACGGAGCTATAAAAAAAGGTCAATAGTCCGGTAGGTTGGCTATTGTTCCTTGATGCCTCCGAAAATAGCGAGGTCTAGATAGCGCCAATAGCAATCCACGGAGCGAAACCCCGCTTGGGATAACCAATGGAGCTGGTCGGTGAGGGACGCGATTCGGCTCTCATGCTCGCCTCCAGCTAATCGCCGCTGTTCACGTATCTCCGCCTCGATTTCCTGCCGTGAACGGCTCATGCCTCGTTTGGATCGCTCCTGCTCCTGTATGGCTAGGAGGTTCAGCCTTTCGAATTGCTCCTTTAGTGCGGGTGGAGTACTAACGACATCGTTGTTGAGAAAGATCCCTCCTCGAGCGAGCAAGTCAAAGATCTCCCGGTAGAGTTCCTGTTTGCGCCGGTCGGTCAAATGATGAATCGCAATTGCCGAAACGGCGACATTGAACGGCCCGTTGGGCGTGCTTTCAACGTCTATTGGTCGCGCTCTATCTTGTAATGCACCAATCCACGAACTGTCCGACAGATCAGCTTTGCGGATTCGTGCGCGGGAGCCATATTTCAACAACCGCTCAGTAGCATGGGCGATCATTGGCTCCGAGCCGTCGACACAGGTCACGGTTGCCGACGGAAAGTGCTTTAGGATCCTTTCCGTTAGCGAGCCGAAGCCCGCCCCCAGGTCGAGGACCGACAAAGACGCGTTGGGCGAGTAGGGAATAAGCTCTACCAGCAGCTTCAGCTGTTCCTCACGGCGAGGAATAATGATCTCGGAATTTTCGAGGAAATAAGCGACTTTCCTTGCGTCGCCCCAACCACCGAGTGTATCGTGCCCAGCGACCATTTCGCTCCTCCAGCCGAGAGTTGGCAAAAACCAAGCAAAATCCGGATCAGAGGTTTTTGCAAACGGTTCCGTTGGAGATGAAAAAAGCTACGCGGAATCCTGGAACTGCCCGCCAGATTTCGAACTCAAAGACGAAGCTACGCCGAAACGTCAACGCCTATTTGCTTGTCGTCATGGTCAAAAGGATGTCTACTAATTCTGACAGCTAGTGTCGCGTCGCACCCATAGTAATCGTCGAGGCCCGGCCTTCGACGAACTATTGCTAGCCGGCAATAGTTATGCGAAGTAAGCAAGTAAAGATATGCAAAGTTCAATGACAGGAAAGCCCTGACAACGAAAGGAGGCAGTTCCGTGTCGCACAAAGGCTTTTCGCATATCGGGTTATCAACCTTAGATCTCGACAAGACGCGTGAGTTTTACGAAGGAGTCCTGGGTTTCAAGCCGGTTCGCTGCGATACGATAACTATCAAGGAAGGCGGCAAGATTCGCCACATTTTCTTCGATACCGGGCGTGACCAACTCATCGCCTTTATGGAAGCAAGAGGCGTGGAGGGTATTCCGGCGGAGTATGACGCGGGGATCAATCGCGGCTTGGGCGTACCCAGCGCCTTTTACCACTTCGCCTTCGAGGCCGGCAACGAGGCGGCCCTTGAGCAGAAGCGCCAGGAGCTGATCAGTAAAGGCGTTCAGGTCAGCGAGATAGTCGATCATGATTGGGCCAAATCGATCTATTTCAAAGATCCCAATGGTATGCAGCTTGAATACTGCTGCTTGACCCGGGAACTGAATGAAGACGATGCCAAAATGCAGGATCGGTTCTCGCTCTCCGTCAAGGCGCTGGGACTCGACGACGTAAGCCGCTTGCGTTCGCAGTGACACTTTAGATTCCGCGGAACATCCAGCCAGGGTTGGTTGGCCTTCTCGGCTCGAGAATGGTGCGGCGGCTGTCGGCAGTTAGCCGCCGTCACAGGAAAAAGGGAGAGTCATCATGGGTGTGCAAGGTGGCTGCATGTGCGGGCTGGTACGCTACGAATGTACGGCCGACCCCATATTCATGGGCAATTGTCATTGTCGGGATTGTCAGCGGGCGGCCGGCGCCGCCTATGCGCCCGCTATTGGCGTACCCCGCAATGCCGTAAAGATTACGGGAGAGGTCAAATACTACGAGTCGAAGGCTGACAGTGGCAACATGGCCCGGCGGGCATTCTGTCCGAATTGCGGGTCACGTCTGTTTTCGTTTCCGCCATTTGCCCCTGATCTGATGGTTATCCTGGCAACGAGTCTGGATGATCCCAGCATCTTCAAACCTGCCATGGACATCTATACTTCCAGCGCACAACCGTGGGATCACATGAATCCGGCCTTACCTAAATTCCCAAAGATGCCACCACCAGGGTGATTGCGAAGTGCCGGCGTGACGGCCTTTCAGACGCCATCGACCCTGGACGCAACACGTGAGCTATTGACGCCTAATCGTTTGCGCCCGGGCTGCGGAGACTGAGCCATTATACCGGTTAGACAACCGCACCGGCGCTGGTGTGGATGGTCTGGCCGGTTATTTGTCGGCTGCCTGGCAGACACAGGAAGACGATCGCCGCAGCTACATCTTCGGGCATCGAGACCCGATGAAAAAGATTCTCGAGCGGCCCTGACGAGGCAATGCGTTGCAATGCCTCCGTATCGCCCAATACGCGTGTCATGCCCGTGGCGGTGATGCCCGGAGCCACGGCGTTTACGTTGATATCGTACTTTGCCAATTCGGCCGCAGCGCTGCGAGTCAACTGAACGACCGCCGCTTTCGAGCTGGCATATGCGATCGGTGATTGACGCGCCCGGAAGGCTGAACTGGAGCTGATATTCACGATGCGGCCGCCGCCACCCCGGTCGATCATGTGGCGCGCAACATACTTCATCATCAACATCAAGGCCTTCAGATTCACCGTGTGGATGAAATCCCAGTCGCTCTCTTCCTGCTCGACCAGAGTTTGAAAGCGTCCGGCGACTCCTGCCGCATTGACGAGAATGTCAATGCGGCCGAACTGCTGAATCACGCGCTCGACGATGGTCGGAATGAGTTTTGTGTCAGCCAGATCGATGGTATAAGCGACAGCATCGCCGCCCTTTCTGCGCCCTTCTTCGGCTGCCGACCGAGCACCGGCTTCGTCGCGATCAAGCACCGCGACGGCCGCTCCCTGGTCAATGAGAGCGGTAACGGTAGCTCGCCCGATACCCGATGCGCCGCCTGTAACTATGGCCTTTTTGCCGATAAGCTCAGCGTTCATAATCGAATCCTTCGAGCTAAACAATGCGCATTCGTTAGCATCACGCCAAGCTGCGGAAAAGACCTGTGTCTCCGTAAATCAGGCCTGCTCCGGCTCGAAAGAGGGATCGTGCGGAGCGGCCGGCATGGTCTCCGGCGAGAGTTCCTCCAGTGTTCTACCCCGGGTTTCAGGGATAAAGGCCAGCACGAGAATAGCACCGATCACCGGGCCAGCGGCAAACAACGCCGCGGCATTACCCAGTCCCCCGAGACAATCAGATAAAAGACCCGCCAAAACCGGTGCGAGCGTCCAGCCCATCTGGCCGACCACCTGGACGGTTAGGCTAAATCCGGTGGCTCGTGCGCAAGTCGGAAAGAGCTCCGAAGACAGAGCCGAGGTTGCCGTTCGGGCACCTTGATAAGCAAACATAGTTGCCATAAAGGCCAACTGGATGGTCGATCGAGTATCACTTTGGAACAGTATCGCCATTGCAACTGCGGTAGATATACAAAAAAAAGCGGCGGTAGCCCGCCGCCCAACCCGGTCGAGCAACTGGCCACTCACCAAGGTGCCGACGGTTCCCAACAGGTAGGCCCAAATAACCGCCGAGCCGACCTCACTAGAACTCCAGTGATGGTCGCGCTTCGCGTACAAGCTGAAAAAAGAAATCGTAGGACCACCTGCAAGACCGATACAGTTGCAAACCATCGAAATCAGCAACATCCTCCTTGCCCAGGGTCCGGCGGCCGAATCCAGGCACCTTCGCAACGGCTCAAAGAATGGGGGACGCTTGTCACCACGCTGTGCACGCTCGCGCTCGAGTGTGGTGAAGCGTGCGGTCTCGTGCATCGCCCGCCTCAACCAGGCAGTTAGCAGCAAGGGCGTTACGCCCAGCAGATACATGCCTCGCCATCCCCACCTGGAATCCGCGATGCGCCCATAGAGGAGTGCGGCGGCCGCTACTCCGAGAAAGGCCACCATTAGCAGCAGCGAGATGGCGCGCGCCCGCCAGTCCTCGGGAAATTCCTCGCCGATCATTATCACCGCAACTCCGAACTCGGCGGCCAGAAAAACCTGCGCTGCACTTTGAAAAATGGTGAAGGTCAAAAGACCGGTCGACAGCGCGGTGAGCAGAGTAAAACATCCATAACAGAGTACCGTGATACTGAGGATCGGCTTGCGTCCCCAGCAATCGGCCAGACTTACGACAAAAAAAGAGAACACCCCGCCGAAACGGACGACCGTGGCAATTGCGCCGATCGCGGCATCGCTTATTTTAAATGTGCGAGCGATATCTGGTGTGCAGAGATGGAAAATTGTGATGTCATATCCTTCGAAAATCGTCGCCGAAAGTAACATTCCCAAAAGCGCGCAAAGATAGCCGCGAGAATGGGCTGGGATGGGCGTGGTCGCGACGGCTGCTTCCGGCGCCAGTTCCATAGAGATGTTCTCAGAGCGCTAACCGGGCCATCCTGGTAACGCTTGTTCTTGTGCCTAAACTGCAACCCGTTTCGGCTCTACCGAAGCTTATGCGGGGCGGGGGTAGCTGAAAAGTAGGCTTTTCGTGTCTGCCATTTCCAACACCGACCGCAGTTCCCGCGGGCCTTGGCGGTCACAAAGCCCCGAGGAATTCAGAAAGCTTTGCTACGGGGCGGTTAATCCGCCGGTTTCAAATGAAAACGCGCTGCTTGAAAGGTTTAACGTTTAGGTCAACATGGAGCTCAATCGGGATCTTGATTTCAATATAGGTCGCGGATCCCGTAGTAGATGCCTCGGAGCACCTCAGCGAATCGGCCGTAACCGATGACATATGTTCACGGCTTGCCGCGGTCGAAGTCTCATCGAAAAAATGGCCAAAAAAGTGCCCGTGTAGTCGGCTGGATGGGTATCCGCCGCCACTATCGCAACGGCGAGATTCGGAGGACGCTCCCTCTCGGAGAATGCTCAGAAGTCGCGCCGATAACTGACAAAATTAGCGCTGACCTTGGCTCCCAGACTTTCCGCAGTTCGTCGCGAGGGCCAATTGTCGTCGAGCACCAGGGTGTAACCAGCAAACGCCATTCGATGTTGTGCCATGGTAAGAAAAGAGCGGGCCGCCATCGCCCTGCCGATGCCGCGGCCGCGGGCCATCTCGAGCACCCCGATGTTAATCAAAGCGCCGCGGGTGCCGCCGCCACGCTCGGGCTTAAGCCGGACACCACTGCGGACCCGAGCGAGCGTCCCGCTAAGATCCGGCACGGAAAAAACCGCGCCAACCGGTTGCTCCTCGAACACTGCGATCATTGACAGATCGCTGACCAGGGTGCCGGCCAGCGGCAGTAGCATCGGTCGCACTTCCTCGCGTGAAACCGGATTCCATCCCCAATGGCGAGCGAAGGCCGAATTGGTTACGTCAGTCCAGACGTCGATCGCCGCCAGAAATCCGTATTCGCGCCAACTTCGGATCACCACACCGCGTTGACGGGCAGCTTCGATCATTTGCCGGTAACGCGCCAGAGTCGGCGGAGTCAAGGGAGCAGTATAGTCGACCTGTCCCTTTTCCGTCATAAAGTGGGCGTTTTTAAAATAGCGATGGTAGCAGTCAGGGTTACCGCGCAGCAGAAACGAAGGAAGCTCCCCGTAGTTATCAATCGCGTACGGATAATCGAGAAAGGCGGCAAAACCACTTCGGGCCCCGGTCATTCCACGCTTGGCCAACCAATTAACCGCGGTCTCGAGCAGCGCCCCCGCCGCCTCATCCTCTCCGGGCAGCGCTTCGAAGTGGATCAACTGACCGAGCTTTTCATTCCAGTGTTCGTTGTAGCGGTAATTCACCACTGCGCTGACGCGAGCGACGAGCTTATTGTCGCGCCACGCGCAGAAAGGAGATAGATCAAGATGGGCGGCAATCAATGAGCGACCGGCCAGCAACTCGATCTCATTGTGAATATCGGGTGGCCACCACGCGTCGCGCCCTCCGTAGACTTCGAATGGAAACCGCGCGAAATCCTCGAAGCGCTCGCGCGTGCTGATTTGTTCAACTCGGACGCTTTGCGCACACAATGTGGCTTCACCCCGGGGGCGACTGCTACAGCTAGACGCTGACTTCCAAATAAGTCAGAAACGCAAAGACTTTGAGACGATATCGCTAACCGCCGTTGTGAGCAGTCAACATTACGCAACTCGGCAGGTGACTACTTCCAAGCGGATGCTTCCCCCTCAGTCTCGTGGGACTTCCATTACCACAACCACCGAGCTCTAACCTGTTAAGCAGCCAGGTCACGCTCAGAATAACCGATCAACCATCGAGTAGCAAAATTTTCCTCGGGTAAGCAGAGCAATTCAGATCTCCAAGCGCAAGTGCTACATGTCCGGTGTGCTCTGCTGGTTTTGCTCATCGGGGTTCAGATCATTCTGCTGATCGTCAGGGTTTGGCTGATTTGCCTCTGGATTTTGATAATTCTGGTCATTACCTTCATCCGGATTGACGTCTCCCTGCGGGACGCTCCCGCTATCATCTGTTGGGCCGGCCTCAGGAAGGTCGCCATTTTCGTTCGACTGCGCGTCGGGCTGGTCGGAATTATAACCGCCGACTGCGTCACCGGACTGATCCGGCGCTTCGTTGACATTCGAATCATTCGCATCGTTCTGCGCAAGAGGCTGAAAGACAGATGAGTCGTAAACCAGGCTGGATCGGCCGCTGAGGCCAAGCTTCGACGGCGCGAAGCCCACTGGCCCGGGCAGGAGGACAGCGCAAAAAAACGCTGCGCTGAGCTGCCGAATAGCCAGTCTCAGCCTCGCGTAAGTGCCGGGCCGATGCTCAAAAATATTATGATTATTGTGCGGACTCGCCGACGGGGAAGAGCTGCCGCTGTGGCTCGGTCTGCAAAGATCGCGCATCGAACACTGACCTCCAACTAGTTTAAAGCGGTCACACGCCCAGCGGTTGATTCACCTGGTAACGCTAAAGTCTAGGCCTAAGTGTCTCGTCTGGCCAGCATCGATCAACGAAGGTACAGCCCAAACTCTCGCAGACACACCGACTCGACGGTTTTTTTGGAAAGTCGCCTGCCGACTGAGCTCGGATTAGTTCGTGCCCCAGTGATAAGATGCGTCGCTGGATTTCAGGAAGCGGGTCTAAGGCCAGCGCAACCGTCTTTCCTGGCTCCTTCAAGAACACTATTTCAGCCTCGATGGTTGCTTGGGGATATGCGGCCGCGACCGCCAGCGTATAAGCTTCCATCGGCAGCCTGTAGGGCTTTACGTCCGAAACAGCGGCATACTTGTAATCACGAACGATGATTCGATTCGCTTGCTGAATTAGCGCATCGATCTGACCGCGTATGAACAAGCCATCGCCAAGGTGATGAAAAAATGGCACTTCGCGGGCGCTAGGAGCTGCGAGTTTCCCGACACATTTCGCCAAGTCTGCGGCTATCGACCTGCGCTCGGTCGAATCGAGTCCGGCCGCGAGGCCGAAATGTTCGGTTAGTTCGAAAATCTCCTTTTCGTTCTTTGCCGAAAAATGCAACCGCTCCAGCACTGCGTGAGCCACGATCCCCATCACCAAGCTGTTCGATTTTCCCCCACCATTCGTCCGGATCTCGGGGAGTTTCAGGTTATGGCGCAGATGAAACTGGCGGGGACATCGCTCGAAATCAGCAAGTGCCGTCGGACTAATCACCAGTTCCTGGGCAATAGATGGCTTAAAGGCTAACCGACCTGCCGCAAGCGTCTCGATTGACGAAGTGTCGTCCGATGAAGCCTTTGGAACGCGGGATTCGCTCGAGTATTTATGCGGCTGAGGTCTCATCAGCAGGACCCTTGAATTGCCACATTCGACGAGCATCTGATCCCTGTCAGAATTGATGAATCTTGCATAGGCCTCATTGCCAATGAAGCTGCGGAGCTGTTCGGCCCAGCCGTGAACCATCGCGCCTTCGCTAATTATGAGGCGATCGCGCGCTCTTGTTAGTGCCACATACAACAGCCGCCGCGATTCCGCATCCTGCTCGCTCCGACTCCGCTCACGAAAATCATCCAGGAGTTGGTTAGGGATTTCGTCCATTCCGCTACCGGTCGTGTCACACATCAACAACCCATTTTGAGGATCGACCACCGTGCGGCGTGAATCGGTCTCCCACTTACGACCGCAATCGGCCAGGATAACCACCGGGAATTCGAGACCTTTCGCCTGATGGACGGTCATTAACCGAACCACATTTTCGCCTTCGCCGAGGATCTGGGCGGCGGGTTCATAGGGTTGCTGCTCGGCCAGACGACGCAGATAGACGACGCAGTCGTGGAATACGAAAACTCGGCGTGACTCAAACTCACGTGCCAGATCAACCAGTTTGCGCACATTGGCGACTCGCTGCGTGCCCTGAGGAAGCCCGAGCAAGACGGCTTCGTAAGAAGTGGCGACGAGCGCATGCTCGATTACCGCTGCGATCGCACCACGTTGGCGAAGCCCGCGCAGTTCATCCAAAATCCGCCATGCGCGCGAAGCATCCTCCCGTCCCCTGGATAACCACGAAAAAGCAGGCCCGGCCTTAAAGAAAGCGGTGGAGAAACTACTGGACGGTGGTTCCTGCCGACCATCATTAGCGCTTACGCCACAAAGGGCGATCTCAGTGAGACAGTCATCCGAAAGGCCAAATAATGGTGAGCGGAGGGCGGCCACCAGCGCCAGCGAGTCGGACGGATTGTCAACTGTGGTCAACAACTCGATTAGGTCAAGAATTTCTTGACGACCGAAAAATCCGCGTCCTTTTACCGTATATGCCGGAATCCCAGCGTTGAGCAGCGCGGTTTCATAAATCGCGACGTCAGTAAACGCCCGCAACAGTATCACCACGTCGCCGTATCGCACCGGCCGAACGGCTCCGCTGACCGGGTCCGTCACAAGCTCTTTATCCACCAGTTCGACGATTCGACTAGCGAGGGCGCGCGCTTCCAGTACCCGCTTGTTGCTCGCATTCCCTGCAATTAAAGCGCTGCTTGAAGAGCTCGGTTGCTGCGGCAAAGTCAGGTTCGCAATACCTGACTCGCCGACCGCGATCACGACTTCAACCGGGGGATTCAAAGTCGAGGTGCGAAGTGGAGCCAGTTCGTGTTCCGGACCCCATTGGATCCAATAGGCAGGCGGAGGCGACTGCGACGCTCGCATGAGTTTGGCGCCGACACCGTTGACGAATGCTATGATGTTGGGCGAAGAACGACGGTTCCCCTGCAACGGCAACTCGCGAATCTGTAAATCTTCGAGGCGTTTGATCCGCTCAAATCCGCCAACGTCAGCGCCCCGAAAGCGATAGATCGACTGCTTTTCGTCCCCGACCGCAAACAAGTGTGGCGACGGCACATCGCGTTCGGGTTCAACCAGAAGTGTGACGATTTGCTGCTGAATTTGATCGGTATCCTGGAATTCATCGATCAAAAGCTCTCGCAGTTCAGTTTTATAGCGGTGTCGCCTGTCGGATTTGCTCGCCAGCAATTGCCGGGTGCGGAACAGAAGATCGTTAAAGGTGACAAGGCGTTCTTTGATCTTGACTTCATCGATTCTGGCTGCGACCTCGCGGATCAACGCTGCGACTTCCTGCGCTCTTCGAACGGAACGGCACGCGCCATAAAGTGAGACAAGCTCGCCTTCGAGCCCGTAAGCGGTCGAGCAACGCCTGACAATCGCCTTGATCGACTTGACGCATTCGGCAAGCTGTCCCCGCGCCTCGGGCAGGCAATCACAAAACTCGCGTAACAGAGCGAATCTTTCAGGTTCGACCTTTGCGTCAAGCGCCGTAATGCCTTGACGAAATTCGTCCTTGCGCATCCGTAGCGCGGCCGTCTTTTGCGCCGCTCTTTCATTCGAACAACTGAATCTCAGCAACTGTTCAACGAGGTTGACGAGTTGATGAGCGAGCTGGCTTATTCGATCCGCACCTTTCGCTGTGCGAACAGCCGTCGCCGAAGTCGCCTCCAACAGCCACTGTGACGTCTGCCCGATTCGTGCCAGCTCGTCGAGAATTCGCATGACCGTCTCGACGGCACCTTCACGCATCATCCTGCCGTGGAAGCCACAAGCGCGAACCAGATAAGCGGCAGCGGGATCCGACCGGCGCACTTTGTCGATTAGGAATTCTCGGCAAACGCGTTCGAGAAAAGTCTGACTTTCGTATTCGTCCAGCACCTCGAAATCAGGGTCAAGAGCAGCAGCGATGGCATTTTCCCGCAAAATCCGCCCACAGAAGGCGTGGATAGTCGAGATGCGTGCCGCTGTCAGTTGTCGATGCGCGGTGAAGAGATGGGTCCGAAGGTCACCGCGGCGCTCCGATTGAAGACGTTCCTCAAGCACTGCCGCAATACGCTCGCGCATATCGTAGGCAGCTTTCTCAGTGAAGGTTATTGCGGCCACCTGGAGCGGTGATAGCGGTGGGTAGTCTTTAATGTCGCCGGCGACCAATGCGACGAATCGGCGCGCCAGCACCTCGGTCTTGCCCGAACCTGCCCCCGCTCTAATCAAGACGTTGCCTGGCGTCAGGATCGCGGCTCGCTGTTCGTCACTGAGAATGACAGGGTTCAGGTTCACCAATCGCCTTCTATTTTTCGATAACGGCAAACGCGCCGATAGGGGCAATAGTCACTACATTGGAGCGGATCGACGTCGAAGTGGCCGGCGAGTGCCTCATTAACCAGATCCGCGAGTCGATCCCGTACGGTTTTCCGACGGCTGGACTCAACTTGGGAGCCCAAAAGGTCCAACGGAATCTCCTGCTCGGCCTGTTTGGCCCGGTTTTTTAAGACTATGTAACTGAGCTTAATCGATGCTCGCGGTGATAATTCTGAGCGGAAATGTTCAGCGGCGGCGAGTGCATATACAGGCATTTGCAAATCCTCGGCCGCGAAATAAGCCGGTTTTAATCGCTCCTCGTACTGTTTGAGTCGGCGCGACGTCTTGTAGTCAATCAGCCTGAGACTGCTGATCTGTCCTCCCTGCTCACGATAAATCTCCAGGCGATCGATGCGGCCCGCTAGCACAATCTCGGCGGCAGCCCCAGCCAACCCGGGCCGGATCGGAAGTTTAAAGTTGAACTCCAGCTCATGGAACAACTCCGAAGCTGCCTGGCCGGTTTCCAAACGAACTGCCTCATGCTCGATTAACTCTTCGACCATCGCCTCGATTATCAGCCAATCATTTTGGAAGAAGGCGGGGTCGGGCGCGGCGTGGCTTTCTCGCTCATGAAATTCCTCAAGCACTTCGCGCGCACACACACGCAGCGAGGCGGGGTCCGAATCCTGTGCCCGAGTGAAGATCTCCCTGACGATTTCGTGAACGAGCGTCCCGGTCTCCGCTGCGGTCCGCTGATAGTCACCTTCGGCAGTTTCCCGCAGACGCAGCACCTGCCCGGCTAGGAACTTAAAACCGCAAGTGGCCAGGTCCGTCAGTTGGGCGGCGCTCCAGCTTCGCGGCTGGCCATTGGGCAGGCGGAGCAATGAATGTCGCAAAACTGAGCTTGCTTGCACGCGGCCGTCATACTTCGTGGCACGTGAAAACTTTTCCGTATCGCTCGAAAGATCGATCGCGAGCCACTCGGCGCCGGATGTTCCTTTCGCTTGACGGCGGCGTTGCTTGACGAGTTCTTCCCTGGTTGGCAATGCGAAATATTGTTCGCGGCGGCGCTCGGCTTCGGTTCGACGCACAATTGAGTCGACCTCAACGACGCCCGCTAAAGTCGACATTCCCTGCTCTGGCAGCATTGAATCGAGCGCGGCGCGGGCCAGAAACTCCTGGCGCCCGAAGCAGTCACTCGCCCGGGGAATCAAACCATCACCCGAGATCTGTTCGGCGCTCGTGTCCAGGATACGGCTTACTTCCTCAACGAAAGGCGAGACCACAAGCGGATTACCGGAAATATCCGCCTTCGAGTAAGTCAAAACGACCGACTCCGTCGCCATCGACATCGCCAAAAAAAACAAGAATGGCTCTTCGAGGTTCCGGTCAGCGTGGGTGCGAAGAATTGGTCCCGGTTGATCGGGTGCGAAACAGCCCAGCCGCTGCCGAATAGCGGCGCGCAACGATGCATTCAATCTCCCAATCGCGTGGTCTGAGATTAACGAATTTTGAAGGTGATGGATCGGAAACAGTCCATCGTTGAGGCCAATGATGAAAACCTGTTCAAAATCGAGACCCCGCGCATCCGTCACCGTGATCGCGCGCACCCCGTGCAGATGGTTTGATGCCGCCTCGGCTGTGGTTCGTTCAAACGTCTGCTCGACCAAAGCGACAAACTGCTCGAGGCTGAGCTCGCGTTGCGGGCAAATAATTTCGCCCTCGCGCGCCAGCGCTTCCAACGCCGAGCGCACAGGGCCTGCTGCCGCGGCAGCGGAATCCGTCACCGATTCCCGCAAGGGATCAAAGCCGAGACGCGCCAAAACATCTGCGGTGCGCGCGACATGCCCCGCAATGGTCGCCGGATGTTCCAGCGTGACCAGCAAATCCAGGAATTGGCTCCACGGCCCAGCTGCGCGCTCGAGTGCTGCAAGCTGCCGTCGCAGTTCAACCGCGCGAGCATTATGAGGGTTTTCCGTCAGAGCTCGCCTTAGCTCCGCTCTTCGCTGCTTGATACAGCTGCCCAACGGCCGAGTCCTGCGATCGATATAGCCTACCAGGCCAGGCAGCTCGTCATACCCGGAAGCGGCGAAACGCAGAAACGGCGCGCGGCACAGACTCAAGAGGCGGTCACGATGATAGTCCTCAAGGGGGATCCGGAGCACATCTTTAACCACTCGCACCGCAGCATACGACAACAAAGGCCGTCGCTCATGGAAACACAGTGGGATCCGATAGGCACGGAACGCGGCTTCGAGATAATCTCTGTAGGGTGCCAAAGTGCGGGCGACAATCGCAATTCGCTCCAGCGGGATGCGCTCCGCAGGCGGCAGCTCCAGCATGCGACGAATAGCTCGAGCGACTTCTTCCGCCTCCCGCCTGCGATCGGGTGCCGCGAGAATTCGGACGGTTCCATCGGGCGGCGGAACATTTGCGCTGGTCACCCCACCCTCTCCCTTACCTTTGCCCGGCTCCATAGATTCAGACCCGCCCTGCTCGGGCGTAGCCTGGTCAGCTGAACCTGCAAACAGGTGTGTTAGCACGAAACCCAGGCGCCCCCTGCGGCCATTTCTGCGGACAAAGTTCGGAAGGACTTTGTCAGCGATTGATGCCTCCGCGACGAAACGGTTCCAGGTAAGCTCGGCGAATCTGCGAACCTCAAGATCGAAAGGTTCGGCTTGAATCGTCAAAGTTGCGTCACCGATCAGTCGGATCAGCGATGAGACGAGCATGAACTGCACGAGACTCGGGTCGTAGACCTCAGCCACCAGCAGGCGTTCGATTCCGTCCAGGAAGTGGGGGCGCTGGCCAGTTTGCTCGGCACGATGCAGCCATTGAAGCACTAACCGCTCCTGGCCATGCGCGTCCACCGCCCCGGCCGCCTGAAGCACGGCTTCATACTCCGCGAAAATTTCGGCGATAGCGCCAACCCGGCTGGAATCTTCGTCGAGCAACTGCGCACAGGCCGCTCGCAAGTCGGTCGCCTCTACAGCCGCGCTTTTGAACTCATGGATGATGCGTAACAGATGCTCGCGGACGCCCACACTGGCGGGAAAAGGCAGCTGGAGGCCCCGAGCGGTAACCTGATTTATCGCTTGTTCGAGGGCCAGTCGCTCACCAATGGGTCCGATAGTGAGGTATTTGGGGTTTGCTTCGCGGCATAAGGCATCAACCAACTGGGGGAAAGTCGTGAGCCGATGACCTATCAGTACCGAGTGTGTTCGAGTGTAGTGCTTGAGAAGATCTTCGACTTTATCCGCGGTCGGATAGATCGCGAGCACCGAATTCATCGTCAGGCGAATCCTGGCTGGGCGTTTCGGCCAGGCAGTATCATCCGGAATTTACCGGATGAGCGCAGCTCGCAGAAGCATCACTGTCCCAAAGCTGGACTTTTTCGAACAGCTATTCGCATGATCATCATTGTTAACAATTAACTCAAACGACCAGCGAGGTCGCCGCCTCTGCCCGGATTCACGAAACAACCGATCACGCTTTCAGCAGCTGGTACAGGAAAACACAGGAAATCGCCGCTCGGCTTCGTGGGCCGCGGCACGTTTTCGGCACAAGTCCAGCTCAAAAGCGAGGAGCGGCCTTGACGCAATGAGCCCCTTTAAACAGGTTCATAACTATTTGACTCTTTCCAACAATTGATGTGACTGCAAATGCGGGTGGGCCGTCGGAGACTCGAACTCCGGACCCGCTGATTAAGAGTCAGCTGCTCTACCAACTGAGCTAACGGCCCCTGCCTGTTCAGTGGAAATTGGGGTGAGTGAAGGGACTTGAACCCTCGACCACCGGGGCCACAACCCGGTGCTCTGCCAACTGAGCTACACTCACCGCCCTCATCATCATTGTAGCGTGGCTGCCACGGCGGCTGATGAATTCGTCCTACCGCATTATTCGCTCCGCCAGGCTTTCCACGCGCCAGAAGGGATTCGAACCCCTGACCCGCGGCTTAGAAGGCCGCTGCTCTTTCCCCTGAGCTACTGGCGCATCAATCGGGGCGAGCCGATTTGAACGGCCGACCCCCTGCTCCCAAGGCAGGTGCGCTACCAGGCTGCGCCACGCCCCGAACTTCTGATGGATTAACATAGCGGCGGTTCGCTCTCAACCAGCCCCTGCTGCGCGAAACTCCTGCCAGCCGTCCACCACAACCGATCGACTGCCTATCGCCATCGCGGCCCTCCCCGTTTCCCATCAGTTGAGCTAAAGGATCAAAAACCTTTGCTACTTGTGGATGTAGTGGCCCGGCACCGAGCCCTGCGACCCTCGTGCAGGACGTACCAGCCTTCCGATTGGCATTGACAGGATTAGACCGGTTTCACGCGGCTCATCGCCAAGCCGCGTTCAGATCGGCACCATAGTCCCGCAAAGATACCTCCTCTGTCCAGGGCCGACGCAAAGCCTCGACGCTCAGGAGTCGTTCAGGGCACGGGCACCCAATGTACCCACCAATGTCAACGATGCTGATCGCGGGCCGCGCTGCACCAGATAAGACGATTTGCTGCCTGTTCGGAGCCGGAGTCGCAAATTGCGGCACTCCTCGCACCATGGTCTGGCCCTCTTCACGTCTCCTAATAGCGCTTAGAACAGTAAATTCGGAGGACTTATCCGTTAGCGGCCGAGGTTGCGTACCAAAGATCCATCTTTAAATTAATTAGCAAAATGCAAAAAGCCTTAATTTTCAAAGACTTACCCAGGTATCCAAGGGGTTGGGCTGGATCATTTTCGCACAATAGGAAAATCCCGGGATCGAAAGGAGTCGATTTATAGTTAGTTTTCTCCGGCATTACCCTTGCTTTACTAGCAGTCAGCGCTGCCATCTCCCCAACACGCCAGCGCTGTGTCCCCCAAGCAGGCCGGGCTGTCCCTCCGTGGGTCCCCCAACGTGCGGTCGCAAATCAGGCAGCCCGGCCTTTTTTTCAAGAATTTCCCAGCCAGGCCCAATCGCGGCTAAATGTCAGTGATGAAATAATCACGGCGCTCATTCTTCCTTACTTAAAGGAGGCATCCGACGTGTCATCCCCTCATTTTGATCCGCTGAATTCCTCTGCCCCACTCATCATCTACATCGACTACAAGAGCCCATACGCCTATCTGGCGAAAGATCCGACCTATGCGATCGAGGATGAGCTCGGTATTGAGGTCGACTGGCGCCCGTTTACGCTCGACATCCCGAGTTATTTGGGTTCGGCTCGTCTCAATGACAAGGGTGAGCTGGTGGAGAATCAGCGCACTCCGCGGCAATGGAGCGTGGTCAGATACAGCTACCGCGATGTGAGACGTTACGCGTCGATGCGCGGTTTAATTGCCCGAGGGACGACCAAGATTTGGGATTCTTCGCTCGCAGCCATCGGCATGTTGTGGGCAAAGCAGCAAGGCCGGGCCGTGCTCCGTCAGTACTCAGATATCGTGTACGATCGCTTTTGGAAACGTGAGTTAAATATCGAAGATGCATCGGTCATCGAAGCCGTTCTGCGCGAAGCAGGTGCCGAAACACTTGGATTCAAGGCTTATCTCGCCGGGGAGGGCCGTCTGCTTCATGACACCATCCAGCAACTCGCATTCGACGCCGGTATTTTCGGAGTGCCCAGCTACGTGGTCGACGGTGAGTTGTTTTTCGGCAGAGAACATTTGCCGCGAATTCGCTGGATTTTGACGGGACGCTCGGGACCGGCACCAGATGTGGCTTACGAATCAGAAGGTCAGCTGAGTGGAAAACCGGAAGGACCACTCTCAGTTGCGATCGATCTGAAAAGCCCAAGCGCTTACCTCGCGATAGCTCCAACGATCGCAGCTGCTGAACAGCTTCGAGTTGCTATTGAATGGCAGCCTCTGCTGGTCTCATCAAAGGAGCAAAGCGGCGCTTCAAGCAGCGAACGCGGGGCACGACATCGCCGAATGCGTGCCCAATATATCGAGCGTGACGTAATGCGATATGCTGCCGATCGTGGTCTCACGATGCGCGATTTTGCTCGTCAGCAGGACTCGACGCTGGCCGCAATTGCACTTTTGTGGATCCGCCGCGTCGCGGCTCCCCTCGCCAATAAGTTTGTGCAGCGAATTTTTGACGGTTACTGGAGGGAGGGACTCAATATCGAGGACGAAACTGCCATTTGCAGCTTACTCACCGAAGTCGGGGCCCCCGTCGCCGGCTTCCCCTCGTACGCAGGCGCAGAGGGGCGCGCCGAGTTGGACCATCTGCAAAGCGAATTAATTAATGCCGGCTTGTTCGAGGTGCCAACTTATATTTTCGGGGGCGAATTGTACGTGGGTCGCCAACATCTGCCTCTCCTCCGCAGACTGCTGTTTGAAAGGGCAAAGTAGTATCTCTGCACCGCCAGAGCTCCAAGGCTCCGTCGCGTGCGCGGCTGGCAGGAGCAGCACGCTATGTTTAAGGCACGAAGCTTTGACGTTCCCAGGGATAAGGCTCAACGTTCGCTGGATATGCCTCCAGCCGATGCACAATCCATCCAACGCAAAAGTTTCGTCGCGCTCGAATTTCGTGTGGTTCGAGGAAAAGAGGACGATGCCGCCGGGATTTTGATTGCCCATGGAGCACTTGGCTGCGAAGTCATCAGCATCAAGCGCCCTACCCCGGCCGGCAAGAAGCAAAAGCCCGAGCTTATCCTGCGCACCTATTTTGAGCGGATCAGCGCTTCGACGATCGACCGGCTTACGAATCAACTGACCGCGGCTGGAATGATAGCTGGCGCCTCAGCACCAAGACCGCAAGCGGTAGTCGACCCAGGATGGGCCACCATGTGGCAACAGCGCTTCACCCCAGTTCCGGTCGGCGAGCGTCTGCTCATCGTGCCGCCCTGGTACCGCAACAGGAATACAAAGCGGTTGCCAATCGTTATCCGACCAGGTCAAGCCTTCGGTACCGGCCATCATCCGTCAACCGCACTGACACTGAGAGCGATTGAGCGCCTCTGCACTGAGCAACGAATAATCGACGCGCTCGATGTCGGGACTGGTTCGGGAATCCTGTCGATCGCGATGGTGAAACTCGGGGTGCCCAAGGTGATCGCGATCGATATCGACTCAGCCGCTCTCGTCAACGCCAAAGAGAATGCACAGCTCAATCGGGTCTCCGGCCGGATTCGCTTTTCAATGATGCCGCTCGCTAATCTGTCCGGCAGGTTCGGCCTGGTCGCGGCCAATATTCTGGGTCCGACCCTGATCGGCCTGGCCGCCGATCTGAAGCGGAAGCTTCGCCGCGGCGCTTACCTTGTGCTCGCTGGTATCTTGCAGCGCGAGGTTGATGCTGTCGTTCGGGTTTACCAGGATGATCTCGCCTGTGTCGACGTGCAACATCAAGGAGTTTGGGCCACTCTCGTTTTCCAGAAATGAAAACTCCACCGCGCTTTGTGATCGGCGATGACGCCATTCACGGCAGAGGCGGGCGAATTGTGCAAGTTACCGGGCGTGAACTCCATCATATGCGCGACGTACTGCGGCTGCCTGTCGGAGCAGACATCGTGCTGGTCTGCACGGCTGGAGGCGAATATCCCGGACGCATCATTGGCTATGGGACCGATGCTGCGATTGTCAGGATCGCGCCAGCCCTGACGCAGCCGGCAACCGTCCTGCCGCGTCTGATTCTCGCGGCAGGAATACTAAAGACGGCGCGAATGAACATGCTTGTGGAAAAAGCCGCCGAATTGAACGCGGCCGAATTCTGGCCGCTAACATGCGCCCGCTCCGTGGTGCGCGAACCGAGCTCGGGTCGCCGAGAACGTTGGTGGCGGATTTCGCTGGCGGCTGTCAAACAGAGCCAAAGATCCGCCACGATGGAGGTCCACGACGCCGTTGACGTGATGACGATGCTCAAGCAAATACCCCATGCGGCGTTCCGCATCGTATGCCTACGCGGCGGAGCTCCCCTCGCCACAGTTCTGCAACCTCTGGGTGATGACCTGAAAGCCCCTCCTGCTATAGTTTTGGCCGTTGGCCCTGAGGGCGATTTCACAGATGAAGAGATCGCCGCGTTGCGCTCCGCAGGTTTCGTTGCCGCAGCACTCGGCCAAAACCGTCTGCGCAGCGAGACGGCCGCTTTGGCAGCATTGAGCGTCACGGCCGCTTTTCTGGCCGCGCGGCAGGAGAGAAAGCCCGGCTAGCTG
Source organism: Pseudomonadota bacterium (assembly GCA_021323945.1). Taxonomy (GTDB): domain Bacteria; phylum Desulfobacterota; class Binatia; order Binatales; family Binataceae; genus JAMXLL01. The sequence goes on from JAJPKA010000018.1 coordinate 640,003, forward strand.
CGCTTAACCATCATACGGCAGTCGAGCCTGCGAGGAGTCGAGCGCGTTTGCGCAACCAATACCCTGAGCTGACAAGTTTGTGACAGTCAAAGCCATTGATTTCCAAAGCCTGAAGACGGGTCGAAACGAAATTGAAGCCGGTGAAAAAAAGGTTTGCCTTTGTGATGGATCCGCTGGAGAACGTGCTGCCCGACAAAGACACCACGTTCGCTTTCATGCTGGAGTCCCTCGCCCGTGGGCACGAGCTCTATCATCTCGGGCTCAAGGATCTTTTTACCCTTAATAACCGGGTATTTGGGCGGGCTCGACGATGCCTGGTCATGCGCGAGACGCCCCACTTTCGTTTCCTGGACAGTGGCGTCGACTACCCGCTTGAAGATTTTTCGGCGATCTTCATGCGTAAGGACCCGCCGGCTGACGCCGCCTATCTGTATGCGACGATGTTGCTAAGTCTTACCGATCGTCGGTGCACGTTCATCCTTAATGAGCCCGCCGGGCTGCGCGAAGCGAACGAAAAGCTCTATTCACTGAATTTCCCTGAAGCCATTCCTCCAACCATCGTCACCTACGAAATAGCCCGGCTCAAACAATTCATGGCCGAACAAGGTGGGGAAATGATCGTCAAGCCGCTGGACGGACATGGTGGCGAGGGAGTGTTCCATGCTCATAGCGGTGACCGCAATTTGAATGCAATTCTCGAAACTGTGACGCATTTCGAGACCCGCCCTATTATGGCTCAGCGCTACCTCCCTGAGATACGTCATGGTGATAAGCGCTTATTGGTCCTCAATGGCGAGCCGCTGGGTTGCACGTTACGGGTGCCGCGTGACGACGAGCATCGCGGCAACATCCATGTCGGCGGCAATTGCGTCAAGGCCGAGATTACTGAACGCGATCGCGAAATTTGCCGGATTTTGAAACCGCGTCTGGAACGCGATGGGCTCTATTTCGTCGGACTGGACATTATCGGCAGCTATCTTACCGAGGTGAACGTCACTAGTCCGACCGGTATTCAGGAAATCGACCGCCTCAATGGAGTCAACCTCGAAGCCAAGGTCATTGATTTTGTCGAATCTAGGGTGCCGCGATAGCTCGACAAGTCAGCAGAGGTCCTATTCCAGGACCGTCGCGATTACTGGAATCCGAAGTCCATCGCATCCCTGACGCATCAGCTGGCCAAGTGCGCCGACTTCCACAATCGCCACCGCTACTGCTGCGGAGTCATAAATCAGTTCAGGCTCCGTGAAGCCTGTCCTCTGAGCGCGTCCTCGTGAACAGGATCCGGCAGTTTGGCGCCGGCACCAGCCTCGCCATTGAGGAATTTTGCCCCATCAACTGTTGTGACCGTGGAAAAATCGAACAAATGATCGATTTCACGCGCCGAAGATGCAGCGATTCTCAATCAGGCGATTTTGGTACAGCTCGTGCGGAGCCAACCGCGAACACTTCAGTTTGGAAAACGGCTTTGTTGGATGAAGTCAGCTGGGCGGAGGATCCAATTCTTCTGGGTAGTGCCGTGCGCTTTCGGATTGCTGCTTACCCTCCCATCCACGCTACTCGCAGAGGAAATAACCCTCGATCAGGCAGTTGCGATCGCGGTTGAGAAAAACCCCGACCTCGCGGCAGTGCGCAACGAACTTCTCCTCGCTCGCAGCGAGGTGCAGCGTGCCAACTACGTAAGCCAGTTTAATCCCGAGTTGCTGAGCGAAGGCAACTATCGCGATCGTGCCGGCCATTCAAGCTCACAGGAGTGGCGCGGCCGGTTACTCCAACAATTGGAGATCTTTGGTCAGCCAGCGCTGCGGCGCCGGTCGGCGGCTTTCGGCTACCAAACTGCCCAGGCCAATGTCGCCAACCAGATTAGGCTGCTCACCGCGGTTGTGCGAATGACTTTTTTTGAAGCAGTCCGCGAGCGGCGTCGGAGCGCATTGCTGGAGGAGGTCGAAGCGCTCGATCATCGATTGGTCGATGCCGCGCGAGCTCGTTTTGAGGCTGGCGAAATAGGGCAAATCGATCTCAACCTAAGTCGCGTGCGTTACGGTGAGAGCCGGCGCGCCCGGATCGAAGCAATGGAGGCTTATCGCCTCCGGCGTTCGAGTCTTGGCCGTTTGCTCGGCAATGCCGTGGGCCCCGAACCCGAACCAGCCGGCGACCTCGAGGTTGCGCCGTTGAAAGCCAATCTTGACACTTTACTTGCCGCGGCACGGATTCATCGGCCGGATCTGCAAGCTGCTCTGAGCGAAATTTCCCGGCTCCGCACCGAGGCACAGTTAAATCGAAGACTGACTTTGCCCAATCCGACGGTTGGTCCTTTTTTCGGCCACGAGCAATCGAACGAGCGATTTATCGGTTTCGCCGTTGGATTCTCGTTGCCCCTCTTTAATCGCAGACAGGCAGAAACGACTGCGATTCAAGCTCGTCTGAACCAGGCACAACAGACGCTGCGGGCAACTGAATTGAACATCGATCATGAAGTGCGCGACGCCTACAGCCGCTTTCTTGCCGCCGAGCAGGAACTACGTGCCAGTAGAGAGGACGTGGTCGTCCCGGCACGTGACAGCCTCGGCCTGCTCGAGGATGCCTTCAAGGCCGGCAAACTTGATCTGTTGAGCGTTTCAGTCGCAGAGCGCCAAGCCTTTGAAGCGCGAATAGGTTATCTCGATGCCTGGTTCAACCTGATGTCGGCCAAGGTAGCGCTTGAGCTGGCAGTGGGTGGGGAGTCATGGTGAGAACTCTTTGCTGTTTGATTCTGTTGGCTGCCTCCCCGCTGCTGGCCAGCGTCTCAGTCGCAGCTCAGCCTCCGCCTCAATTCATACACGTCAAGAGCTCGTCAAAGGTCTTGCGTGACCTGGTCTTGGCGCCGGTTATCCGAAAGCCGGTGACCGCACGCGTCACAGCGACCGCCATAGTTGAGCCCGATGCTGCTGCAGTCGCTCAAATAACCAGTCAGATCCCAGCGCGTGTCGTACGACTAGTCGCGGAGCTTGGTCAGGCTGTTCGCCCCGGGGAGCCGCTGGTCATTCTAAGCAGTATCGAACTCGGTCAAGCCAAGACCGAGTATCTAAAGGCCCGTTCGCTGGAGGCGATCACCAATCAACATCTCCAGCGAGAAGAGGCGCTCTTCGCCAAGAAAATCACGCCAATGAAAGATCTGCTCGAGGCTCGAGCACAACATGACACTGCGCTAGCGGAATACCAAACCGCGCGAGAGAGACTTCGCCTGCTGATACCGGCCTCGCAGATCAACCATCTCCAATGGTCCCGCAACGGCGAACCACTGTCAGATTTTGCACTGACCTCGCCGATCGCGGGCACGCTGGTCAAACGCGACCTCTCAATTGGAGCCATGATCGATCGCGACCGTCCCCCTCCCCTCGAAGTGATTAATCTCGAGCGGGTCTGGGTCATTGCCAATGTTTTCGAGCACGACCTCGGGCGTATCAAAACCGGCGATCAGGCCGACGTTACCGTCGTTGCCTACGGCGATCGGGTCTTTTCGGGGCAAATTACTTATATTGGCGACGAGGTTGATCGCACCACTCGCGCAGTCCGAACTCGAATCGAGGTACCTAATCCAGAACACCTGCTGAAGCCCGGAATGTTTGCTAAAGCCGCGATCGCCGCCCGCAACTCGCGCGAGGTGGTCGTCGCTCCCGAGTCGGCGATCTATCGGGTTAACGGCCATCCAGTCGTGTTTCGCGCCGCGGGCAATGACGGATTTGAGGTCCGGCCGGTCGAGCTGGGCCGCCGGGGAAACGGCGAAGTTGAGATTGTCGCGGGCCTGGAGGCCGGTGACAGGGTGGTCGCGAAAGGAGGACTCGAGCTCAAAAGTCTCATCTCAAACAGCGCCGCCAACCAGGAGCGTTGAAAGGGCACTGAGCAATTTGACTGGTTGGTGAGGACAGCGTAAGCATGGCGGCCAAAATTTTCGACGCAGCGCTGCAAAACCGCTTGATGACGTTCATCCTGATCGTCGTGTTTGTCGCGCTCGGGCTGCGCGCGATGGTGCAGCTGCCGATCGACGCCTCGCCCGATGTCACCCCCAATGTAGTTCAGATAGTTACTGACGCGCCCGGCCTTGGTGCCGCCGAAGTCGAGAACCTCATCACTTTTCCAATCGAGGTCGCTATGCGTGGACTGCCCGGCATCAAGGAGATTCGCTCGGTCTCCCGCTTCGGGCTCTCATCCGTTCAAGTTTATTTTCGCGAGCAACTCGACACTTATTTTGTGCGCCGACTGGTAATGGAACGCTTACCGGAGGCTGCCGCGACTATTCCTCCTGGTTACGGACCGCCACAGATGACTCCAGTTTCGACCGGGCTCGGTGAGATTTTTCAATTCGAGGTCTTGGATCCGCACCGCTCGCCGATGGAGTTGCGTTCATTGCTCGACTGGCGCATTGCTCCCCGCCTCAAAGAGGTCCCCGGTGTCGTCGAGATCAACAGTTTCGGCGGTGAGCTCAAGACCTACGAAGTAGAGCTGCGCCCGGAAGCGCTGGTCGCTTACAAACTCACACTGGCCGAAGTATTCCATGCGCTACAGAAAAATAACCTCAGCGCCGGCGGCGGTTACATCGTCCATAATGGCGAGCAGGAGGTGATCCGCGGTGCTGGCCTCGTCACCAATCTGACAGACATTGGCAACATTGTCGTCGCTACTCGAAATGAAGTTCCCGTTTATATTCGCAATCTCGGCAGGGTCACCTTTGCACCGATGTTGCGGCAGGGAGCGGTGACACGTGACGGCAAAGGTGAAACCGTCGCCGGGATTGTAATGCTACTGATTGGTGAAAACTCGCGCACGGTTGTTGACCAGGTCAAGGCCAAGCTTCGCGAGATTGAACCGACTTTGCCGAAAGGTGTGAAAATTGTTCCCTACTATGATCGTGCCGAACTGATTCGGCGCACGATCAACACTGTTGCTCACAATTTGGCCGAGGGCGCAATTCTGGTTTCGCTACTGCTTTTTGTCTTTCTCGGCGACTTTCGCGCCGCCCTAATCGTCGCTTCCGTCATCCCGCTATCGATGCTGGCCGCCTTCATCGGCATGAATTGGATGGGCGTATCAGGCAATCTGATGAGCCTGGGGGCAATCGATTTCGGCCTGATCGTCGACGGCTCGGTAGTGATGATCGAGAATATATGTCATCACCTGGCGCATGATCCTCAAACCAAGCGCTCGATGGTCCGTCAGGTATTTGAAGCAGGACATGAGGTTCTACGGCCTATCGTTTTTGCCATCGGCATCATCATCGTGGTTTATCTGCCTATCCTCAGTTTCCAGGAGGTCGAGGGCAAGATGTTTCGTCCAATGGCCTTAACGGTCATCTTTGCGTTGTGCGGCTCTTTGCTCTTCGCCCTCACCTACGTCCCGGTAATGGCGTCAGTCTTTCTGAAGCAGGGTGTTGCGCAGGAGCCCTGGATCGTGCGCCAATGCAGTCGAATTCATGAACGGCTGCGCCAGCTTACAATGACCTGGCCCCGAGCGGTCGTACTCGTCACCGCGGCGATACTTGCTGTCAGTCTGATCGCAGCGCCTTTTCTGGGCAGTGAGTTCATACCGACTTTGGATGAGGGCACGGTTAATCTCGACGTAATGCAGACACCGAGCATTTCCCTGGAAGAGGCCATTGCCAATTCCACTGAGGCCGAAAAGGCGCTGCTCGAATTGCCTGAAGTAACCCGAGTGGTCAGTAGAATCGGCCGTCCGGAAATCGCTACGGCGCCAAACGGGCCGGATGAGAGCGATGTCTATGTCTTCCTCAAACCGCGAGCACAATGGCAGGTTAAGAGCAAGGAGCAACTGATCGAGCAGATCGACCAAAAGCTGCGCGAGCGTGTGCCCGGGATGAGCGTCGCCTTTTCGCAGCCAATAGAGGCTCGCATTAATGACATGATCTCCGGCATCAAGGGCGACGTCGCAATCCACATCTATGGTGACAAGCTCGACCGCATGATGGCGCTGGGTACCAGGATAATGCAGATTCTGGGCTCGTTGCCCGGCGCCGCCGACGTCAAAATGATCCCCCGCAGCGGGCTTACCTCGGTCAACATCGAGATAGATCGCGGCGCAGTAGCGAGATATGGCATCAATGCCTCTGATGTGCTGGACGCCATTGAGACCATCGGCGGTCACGTGGTCGGCCAGGTGGTTGAGGGTCAGGCTCGCTATCCGCTCCAGGTCCGCTTCGAAGAGACTGCGCGGCAGAATCTCGATCAGCTGCAAAATATCAGTGTGGCTTCACCGGCCGGCGCTCTCATCCCACTCGCACAACTCGCGAAGATCAGCGTAACCGAAGGTCCAGTCGCCATTTGGCGTAACAATCTCAGTCGGCGCGTGACGGTTGCCGCGAACGTGCGCGGCACCGATTTGGGCAGTTTTGTGGCGGCGGCCAGGTCTGCGCTCGCGAAGCAGGTGCAACTGCCGCAGGGATGGTGGCTGGAATGGGGTGGCCAATACGAAAATCTTGAGCGCGCCTGGAACCGGCTGATGCTGCTCGTTCCGGCCGCCCTCCTTTTAATCCTGGTGTTGCTTTACAATACGTTCTCGTCGATGCGCCTGGCACTGCTTATCTTTGGTAATGTGCTGTCAGGGGCAAGTGGAGGGATCTTCGCGCTCTTGCTTCGCGGCTTGACGTTCTCGATTACCGCGGGAGTGGGTTTCATTACGTTGTTCGGCGTGTCGGTGCTTAACGGCGTGGTACTGGTGTCCGAGATCAATCGACTCTGGGAGGCCGGCGCCAATATCGATGAGGCAATCGGGTCCGCTTCGCGCTACCGTCTGCGACCTATTCTAATGGCCTCGCTCGTGGCGCTGTTCGGCTTCATCCCGATGGCCATTTCCCACTCTTCGGGAGCCGAGGTACAGCGGCCGCTCGCCACCGTGGTAATCGGTGGATTGATGACTTCGATGCCATTCACTCTATACGTGATCCCGATCCTCTATCGGTGGATTACACCTCAGAGCGATTCACCATCCGCGCCTACGAGTATCTCGACCGATTAGAAGTTTCAATTCGGTTTGAAATCGCTGTCCAAACCGGTTGTGGCGAAAACCAACAGGGTTTTTGGCAAAATGCCCCGATAGCCGTATCGCCCCGCATATCAAGCGCGGCTTGAAGCCAAAGATCGCGCCGGCTTGCTGGCCCACCGTTTGCTTCCACAGCTTCTTGCCCTGCCCCTGAGACGCCGCGCTACCAGCATACTCCTCCCAGGTGCTGTGGCGCGGCGCTCCTCTTTCAAATTGCGCTTGAATCTTGAACCGCAGTGCAACGGAGGCTTGCGACGCGAGCCGTATAGACGGCCATTCAGGCGTCCGACTCGAGGCGGCTCGCCACAAAGAAGGAGCGGAGGGTGTGTCCAACGCTGAGATCGACACTCCGTCGACCCTGGTAAGGAGAAAGGCAATACAGCTGGCGAAGCCGCCAAAAGACCAGACCGCCAGCTAAACACTTGCGCAGGCTTTACAAATTAATCGCAGAGGAGCGATTGAAGAAGGTGGGGGAAGCCAGAGCGCCTGCGATTTAGAACATAAGGACGATTTGTTTGAATCTCAGTGACTCTGAGGAGAAGGCGTCCCCCACGGCCTCTGAAACGGAGCACCAATCGTGCCATCCATGGTAAGGGTGCTCCGGGAGCTTGACTTGGTGCTTTGCGCCTTTTTTGATCGGCGTGTAGTTCGAGTTGTGGAGAGACGCTACAAGTGGTGTGGCAATTTGACGCACTGAGCAGAAACGAGCTGGACCGTGCCCGCTACAGCAGGCTAGCTCAAAGCAGCGTGGCTGACCATGGGCCGCGTCGCCGAGCCCACTATTCGCAGGATTAGGCGTCAGAACCGGCAACTCACTGGCGTTTCAGCCGACGTCTAGGCTTTCGTGCCTTTGAAGACTCATGCCGAGCTCGGCCCAGGATTTGTATTCAGACAAGCATGAAGTACACGAGAACGAGAGTTACGCAATCCGCTTTCGGTCAACTGCTACGGCGAGCCGTTCGAAGCAAACTGTGTATCAGCCGGTCTGAAACCGCGCTTAAAATTTGCCTGTGACTATCGGTAGACGTCTTGTGTTGGTGCTGCTCCTGGCCATGACGCCCGTGGTGGCGGTCTACACATATTGGAGCGCACGATGGTCGAGCCGGAACTACATTGCTGACTTGAAACGCGAAACCGCAGCTACCACCCGGGCCTTGGCACCCGTGTTGGCTACTTATCTGCAGCAAGAGCAGTGGGCAAAAGTGCGTGAAATACTCCAACGATTGAGCGCCGACGAAACCGCAAGCGCGGTGCTGCACCGCGACGGCCAGCCCTGGTACTCGGTTCCGGAAGTCCCTGACAAACTGATCGTCAAAGCGATGGATCGCGTTCGCCAGCAGCAGGATCTCGATTTCGAGGCAAGCGTCGCCGGTCGTTACTGGTTCTGCCGCATCGTTCCTTTGAATGGCAACGGCGTGATTGGATATCTGCTGGTGGCCCAAGATTGGAGCGACATCGGCGAGGACGTCCGCCAGCGGATGCTGCCTCCGGTTGGAGCTGCACTTTTGGTGACAGCGTTAATCGCCGCTTTGATACCGATCTTTGTTAATCGTTATGTGTCCCGGCCGTTGGCGGAACTCTCGCGCCGCGTGCTCCGCTTCTCGGGCGCGGACCAATCGGGCAAAACCGTAGCCAACAACGAGGTCGAGCTGCTCAGTGAGGAGTTTCAAAGACTCGATCAGCGGCTGACGAAAGCCCACGCGGACCTGCTCGAGCGGCACCGCTACGAGCTGGAACTCGACCGGCGACTTCAACGCTCCGACCGGCTGGCAACGATTGGAACCCTCGCCTCAGGACTGGCGCACGAGATCGGAACGCCAATGGCCGTTATTAGAACGCGGACTGAACTGCTGCTTGAAAGCAACCTTGGTCACGAAAAAACTCGAGAAGGATTGGAAATCATCCTGCACCAGATCCAACGCATCTCGCGCATCGTGCAGATGCTTTTGGATTATGCCCGCAACCGCGAGCCTGTGCGCGCCAGGCACGACATCACGATGATCATCGAGCACGTGGTCAAGCTGGTTGAAACCGAAGCCAAGCGGCGTGGCGTAAGAGTTGAAGTGGAACACGATGGGACACCCCTCATGGTCGAATGCGATCCGGAACAGCTCCAGCAGGTGTTTATAAACCTCGCGGTCAATGCCTTTGACGCGATGGTGCCGAACCGGGGGACGCTTCGCGTCACCGCTGAAGTTGAACACCAAAGCAACCAGACTCGCTTTGCCAAGGTGACCTTCGAGGACAACGGGTCCGGCGTTCCGCCACAGTTTCAGGACCAGGTGTTCGACCCATTCTTCACGACCAAACCGCCGGGAAAAGGCACAGGAATGGGTCTGTCCGTCAGCCAGGCGATAATCCATGATCACAATGGCGATATCAATTTTGATAGCCAACCCGGCGTTACCCGCTTCTATGTGCGAATCCCAATGCTGCCCGATAGCGGAACCGCGCGGATTTACAAAGAGGCAATCGCGGAGCATTCAACTTGACTGAACGGCAAGCAACGATCCTGGTCGTCGATGACGACGCCGAAATGTGCAGCGCTGTCTGCGACGTCCTGAGGCAGTCTGGCTATCTCGCACTGAGTGCCCAGTCCGGCTCCGAGGCACTGGAGACCGTTCGTCGGGAGCGGCCCGACTTGCTCATCTCGGATCTGCGCATGACCGAAATGTCCGGCCATCAGCTGCAACAGGAGCTCCAAGCGATTGCGCCCGATCTCCCGGTGGTAATAATCACCGCGTTCGGCACTATCGAGAGTGCTGTCGAGTCGATGAAACTCGGCGCGCGTGACTTCATCACCAAGCCCTTCAGCAACAAAGAGTTACTCCTCGTGGTGTCTCGCGCGTTGGAAAATCGGCGCCTGCGGCAGGAAGTCAAGCAGCTGCGAGTCGAGCTGGCCCGCAGCTACGGTCTGCCAAACATTATTGCGGCAGACCCGAAAATGGCAGCAGTTTTGGAGATGGCTGAACGTGTTGCTGACAGCCTCGCTACCGTCCTCATTACAGGCGAAAGTGGCACTGGAAAAGACCTTCTGGCTCGCGCGATTCATTTCTCCAGCGCGCGGCGGGAGGGCCCCTTCATACCAATCAACTGTGCAGCAATTCCGGAAAACCTCATCGAAAGTGAACTGTTCGGTTATGCCCGGGGCGCCTTCACCGATGCGCGCCAGGCCAAGACCGGACTTTTTATTGCCGCGCGCGGTGGCACGTTGTTCCTCGATGAAGTAGGTGAAATGCCGGTGCCGCTCCAGAGTAAACTCTTGCGTGCCATCGAAGACAAAAAGATCCGGCCTTTGGGAGCAACCGAAGAGATCCCCGTGGACGTCCGGATCCTAGCTGCCACCAATGCTAACCTAGACAAGGCTCTCGAAAGCGGCAAATTCCGCTCCGACCTTTATTACCGGCTGTCCACGGTCACCCTCGCCATTCCGCCGCTACGCGAACGACCGGCCGATATCCCTTTGCTCATCAAACACTTTCTGGCGCGCGCCAGCGCCGAAGCCGGTCGCGATGTGCCCGAAATCGAACCACAGGCAATGGCGCGACTGTTGCGCTACCCGTGGCCAGGCAATGCGCGCGAACTGCAAAACGCGATTCAACGCGGGGTAATATTGGCCCGCAATAATGTCCTTACTATTAACGAGTTGCCGCCGAAAGTGGCCGGGACCGGCTTTTCCGCCGCCCGGATGCTGAGCGAGGCAGTAGACAAGCGGTTAAGCCTCGATCAGCTCGAGCGCGATTACATCCGCGCGGTGGTCGAAGCAGTCAACGGAAACAAAACCGAAGCCGCCAGCATCTTGCGGATCGATCGCAAGACCCTCTATCGCAAACTGGAAGAAGCGTCTGAGACTGAGTCGAATGAATCCAGCGCTGAAAATTGAGCGGCCGACTCAAGGCGGCCACGCTAATCACGCGTTCAGCGGCGGTCCTCGTCCGATTCCATCATTGCCTGGCCGTTGATGCCGGACGGTCGCGGGCTCCCGTTATGCCGGGTAAAGCTCGGCACGTCGAGGGCGCTCTCGTCAATCAGCCCGAGACGACGAACCGGTTTGCTGGTACCGTTCGTCGCGACAGGTTGCCCTGTCGGTGCAGACGTGGCTGGCTCACCCTGAACTGATTCGGACGCGACTGACTGGATCTGCGTCTCTTTGGTCGGAGAAGGCATAGAAGCCGAAAACGTATGACGTGCAGCCCGCGGCTCTCGCCCGTATTCGCCGAAGCCAGTTGCGATGACCGTGACGCGGATCTCATTCGCCATCTGCTCGTCAATTACGGCGCCGAAAATAATATTGGCATCTTCGTGCGCCTCCTCCTGAATCAGGCTGGCGGCTTCGTTCACCTCATAGAGCGACATGTCAGGTCCACCGGTAACGTTGATCAGCAACCCGCGAGCGCCCCTGATCGACGTATCCTCCAGCAGTGGACTCGAGATGGCGCGCTGCGCCGCATCGGCCGCCCGATTTTCTCCCGAGGCACGAGCCGTACCCATCATAGCCATACCCATATCGGCCATAATCGAACGGACGTCGGCGAAATCAAGATTGATTAGCCCATGAACGGTGACCAGTTCCGAGATCCCGCGAACCGCCTGCAGCAAGACGTCGTCGGCTTTCTGAAAAGCTTCTCTCAGGGTAGTGGTGCGGTTGGCAACTGATAAGAGACGATCGTTCGGAATTGTAATCAGTGTATCAACGGCTTCTTTTAACTCGCGCAGACCCTCTTCAGCCTGGTTCTGGCGCTTGCGGCCCTCGAACTGAAAGGGTTTGGTAACCACTGCGACGGTCAGAGCACCGCTCTCGCGCGCAAAACGGGCGATCACTGGTGCTGAACCGGTACCAGTGCCGCCGCCCATTCCGGCTGTAACAAAGACCATTTCAGCGTCTGCCAGCAGCTGGCGCAAACGCTCCTCATCCTCGAGCGCTGCCTTACGGCCGATTTCAGGATTACCACCCGTTCCCCGTCCGCGGGTTAAGCTTTGACCGATCTGTAGCCGGCTCGGTGCAGTATTGTTGAAGAGCGCCTGCGCGTCGGTGTTTACGGAAACAAACTCCACATTGCGCAGACCAGAAGCGATCATGTGGTTGATCGCGTTACCACCGCAACCACCGGCGCCGATTACTTTGATCCGGGCTCCTGGTTCGTTCTCAATGACGTCGACCATAGTTCACCTCCACGACCACTCATTCTTTAGTGGAGCGATGCTCGCTGATGGGCCCCACAACCAGACAGTCGCCAAGACTATCCGGCCGGCACGCCGAGGCGAGCTCCTTGGCAGAGTCAGAAACAGCTGTTCTGAGCCGACGCCTAAAAACCCTGACGAGGATCAGCGTCGCCGAAGCTTAATTGATAGGCAGCGAAACAACCCAGCCGCCCAACTCCGCAACCACCATATGATTGTGACGCGAAACGGTCCAGAGTAGCCAGTGGGTCGTTCGTCAGCTTTTTCCACAAGTTATGCAACGACTTTTCCCCAAAACCGGACTCCGGTTGGTTAATCTCAGGCCATTGTGTCGACTGCGGAATCAGCAACAACCGCGCGAAGCTCTCCCCTTTCATCTCACCAAAAATCCGTCGGTCGACCGGCGGGTGTACTCATCCTCAATGCGAATGACTACTAAGTGAGTTAGACATGAGAAAACACAAGGCGATAAACTTTCCACTATAGAAAGACACACTCGGTTTCTTTAGAAGCTGCCGAGTATCAGTTGCTGATTTCGATCGGGCAATGCCGAGCTTCAATTGTCCGAATGGCTGGTCCATTTTTTAGTGACTGCGCGAAAGCTCACAGGCGTCACGCCGCCGTCGAACAAAACTCCTGGTGCTCCGTTCTGCTCCGCCATTCCCGCCTCACAGCATCGATCGGAACGTGCTTTAATTACCAAAGGCCGCTGCCAACACACAGCACGCGCTACGCCCCGACCAATCGAACGTTGCGATTTCACCTCACTTGCAAGTGGCCTCACCGTCGTGCCGGCCGTGAGGAACGGCCGAAGGTCAAGAGCCCCTCACCGCAACGTCGCCGAGGCATTCGCCTCCTCTAAATTGAGCCTGCCTGCGAAACTGCCCCGGCCCGCAAGCTTGCGCCCGTCCCGCCAAGCTCAATCGGCCCTGCGCGCAGTGATTGCTTTACAGGATCCCTGTGAGAACGGGCTACCTGCAGCCTCCGAGCCGGAGAGGCTTTTATACAAGGGGATGGCTACACTTGCGGCCAATACGCGATCCTATAGTTTCTATCGCAGCATCTGACACACAATCAGTAACTCAGTGACTCAATTTGAATCATTTGCATAATTAGTGTCTTTTTATGGTACATAGAGTCATTTAGTGTTGACTTGTAGTCATAGGCATTGGTATAGATGAAAGTAATTCATCGTAGCTTGTTTAAACCAATGACATTTGCAGGCCGAGCAGCATCGGGTCACACGGTATACGAGCAAGGGGGGAACCAGATGCAAAATCAGCAATCAGTGTGTTCGACGGACGACTTACTCTCACAGACCGATATCATTTTGCCGTCGCAGTACTTCGGTTTGATGGGTAGTGCGGGCTTGTCAGGTGAACAGCGCCTGATGCTCGCGGTGCTGGTAGACGCCATTAACGTTTTGCAGAGCTGGAAAGGTGCAGGGGGTGCTCACAAGCGTCGCAATTATGCCGAGGCCGCGCGATGGGTAAATACCCCAGGAACTACCCATCCCTTTTCGTTCGACAGTGTTTGTGATGCGTTGGGAATCGACTCCGAACTGCTGCGGTCCCGTCTCCGTGGACTGACGGTTCCGCCCGCCAGCCTGTCGAGTCGCACTCGTCTTGCCCGTCTCCGACTGAAGGAATTGAGCCGAAGACAGCGCGTCACGGTGAACCGCTCCCGCCGGCGCGGCAATGTCCCCGGTAGGCGCCGTATAGTGGTGGAAGACCACGCGGCGAGCTCCTCCTGGAGGGTGCGCATCGAAGACGTTCAGGAGCGTACGATGCCGGTCTCGGTTTGGCCACCGATCTCGTAACTCAGCGACAGACTTAATCAACAGACCGCCAGCGGGATGTTAACAATAGGACAGCAGAATCTTGATTCGAGCTAAAGGAGAGTCTAGTTTGGTGTTCGGCATGCGAGGTCCGTCAGTTGAAGGGTTGCGCGTCCCGCTAACCAAAGGATAACTTGATCAGGCGATGAAAAATGAGGCCAATGCAGCCGTTCGAGACGATATCATCACAGTGCGTGAGCTCGCCGATCTCCTACGGCTGCATCCTGCCTTGCGTGCGCACGCTTCGAATATCTATCGCCTCTTGCGGCAAGGCAAGCTTCCCGCTTTTAAAGTAGGCTCCGGTTGGGCTTTTAGTCGCGAGGCGGTCGGCCGGATGATCGAGCGCGAGCTCAGCCAGTAGACCCTCCCGTTTTCAGCCCAACATCAGGCCCCCAGGGACCTTGTTAACGAGCACGATGTCTGGGGAATTTCTCTTTACTTGACTGCTACCAGTGGAGGTTGGCGCAGCGCCCTGTCTTAGCGCCAGCGTTTACGAGATGCTTTTGCTCTGAATAGGACCGTCGAAGCGGAAGACTTCCACGACCAGAGCGCCGATGAACCGATCAGCATCAGCAACCAATCATCGTTGAAAAAAGCCCTACGATGCGGCGTGGCTGGAGATTCACTTAATGATTCATTACCAGTCTGCAGCACGTGCGCCACAAGCGTGAGGGTTCACTGGCAGTTTCAACTTTCCACCTACTGCCTTAGGAGCAGTTCAAAACTCCACAAAGAACAGGAGTTTATCCGGCGCCGCCAGTGCGAGCTTTTCGCGATAATTCACCTGACTTCAGGCGATAGTCTGACTTCACTTCAGTTGAACAGTGATTAGATTGCTTGGTGGAAGAACTCCCTCAAAAAGGAGGTGATGGCTGTGCTGGCGATCGTCGAGAAGTGGCTCGCATGGTTAGCCTCCTCGTGGAGCAAGTTGTTCTGTCAGAAGCGAATGCCTCCGGCAGAACTTCTTCCCGCAAGGGGTGGTTCTTCCGGAGCTAGCCTGCCGTGGTCGAATAGGCGGCTGGATCGCGCCTAGCGCGGTCTGGTCCAGGTTTCGCCGAGGACTGGCGTCTGTTTTCGCCAGTTTGAGGCGATACCGGCGCCCACGAGGATAGGCGGCGACTAAGCCGTTCGGCCGGCGGCTCGTCAGTTCGGAGGTAAGCCGGCGGGTCGAAAGGTGGTGTGCAAAGGGATGCGCGTTTTATGCGCGACATCCCGCCCCGCCTGACGGCAGGCGGGCCGAATACCGCTCTGTTCGGGCGCCGAGCCCGGACGGCTCTTTTCGCTGATACCGAGTCGGTCGCTGTTTTCCAATCAGAATCACATCTCTTAGGGAGGGCTCAAACGATGGCGAATTGGGATCCTTGGCGGGAGATCGATGAGCTACGTCGTGAGATCGATCGGGCCTTCGAAGACTTTGGTCTTCAGATGGAGCCGCGCTTTCGGGCGGCGTTTCTTCCGGGGCGTATGGCGCGCGGTTACCCCCTGGTTAACCTGCAGGAAGACCGCGAGCATCTGTACGTTGAAGCGATGGTTCCAGGAGTCGATCCGAATGCTCTTAAGTTAACTGTTGTTCATAATTCGTTAACGATTTCCGGCGAAAAGAAGGGACCACCCTCCGAGGTAAAGGCGGAATCATTCCATCGTGAAGAGCGTGCCGCCGGGAAATTTGTTCGCAGTATCACTTTACCCGTGGAGATCGACGACCAGAACGTAAAAGCTGAGTTCAAAAATGGCCTGTTGCTCGTGACTTTGCCGAAAGCCGAGAAGGCCAAGCCGAAGCAGATCAATGTCCAGGTCTCGTAAAAACCCTCTACCAATCAAAACCGGTGAGCTTTGATAGCAGGAGGCAATCGCCATGGCGGAGAAAACTGCACCGATAGCGACGGAACCACAGCGCGGCGGCCGAAGCCGCGAAATTACCCGCGCCAGGGAGCGTCACCTACGGCCCCCTGTCGATATTTATGAGACCTCGGAAGGCCTGGTCCTGGTGGCAGATCTTCCGGGAGTCACAAAAGAGACACTCCGAGTCGACGTTGATGGCGATCTTCTGACCATCAGTGGCAAGGCAGGTCACATCGCTCCGGGTGATGCGATTTATCGCGAGTATGAGCTTGCCAACTTCTATCGCCAGTTCGAACTGGGCGATGAAGTCGACCGCGACAAGATCACTGCCGAACTGAAGCAGGGGGTACTGACCCTAAAATTGCCCAAGGCCGAAAGGGTTAAACCAAAACAGATTGAGGTCAAGGTCGGCTAACCGCGAGCGAGCACGGCGACGCCAGAATTAGTCGGTCGTCGGCGATGGCTCGCTTGCCTGGCCGTTTTGCGATGGGAGGACGACCATGGCTGAACTTGTCCCGGAAAGCTGGAAGGAACCTCTAAGGCGGCTGCGTGAAGACATTCTCGACGCCCTCGACCGATGGTGGCATCGCCGCCGGCAAAACAGTGGCGAAGAGGGAGCAGAGCTGCCTGTCTCCTTGAAAGAAAAGTTGACGGATTTGCGCGCAAACTTGCGACGGGCGGCTGACCGATTACTGCCCGGCCGCATAAGCTTCTCGCGCGTGCGTGACGATGCGGGCGAGTTCTGGTTCCCCTCGTTTTTCGAAGCCGGCGGGCCGCCGCTCGATCTTGAGGAAACGAGCGACAAGATAGTGATCACCGCCGAGATGCCGGGCCTTGCGAAGGATGAGTTCGCGGTTGAACTAAGCCAGGATCGGCTTGTTCTGCGTGGTGAGAAGCGGCGTAGTACCGAGGAAGAGGGCAGCGGATACTATTACGCCGAGCGCAGCTTCGGCTCCTTTTTCAGAGTGGTGCCGCTGCCTTGCGAAATAGATCCGGAACATGCAACGGCGCAATATAAGAATGGTTTGCTGAAGATCATTCTGCCAAAGAGCGCCGGCGCGCGGGCTCGACGGATTGAAGTTAAAGTTGTATAGGAGGCTGCTTCGGCCGCTCAGCAACATCGCACCATGCTGGCGAAAACACAATATGCCATCCTTGGCGTGACGCCGATCGAGAGCCCGGCTGGGTTACGCCGGGTTTTTCGTCGGCTGGTCAAACGCTACCATCCCGACCGCGCTGGTTATGGAGCGACCGCCACTTTCCAGCGAATCGTCGAAGCCTACAGGATGCTGGAACTGACTGAGCGGCGTAACCGTCATGAGTCTGCGCTAACCGACGCTGCACCGCTGCAGACCGGTTCTGCTTCGTGGACGCTCCAGCCTGGCACTGAGCCGCGCGCCTTCCTTCCCGCGGAGGTTCCCACCATCAAGCTCGAGGTGACGTCGTTTCTGCCGTTCGACTCACTCGCTCGCCAAGTGAATCAGCAACTCCATCCCGGGCATACTTTCAACGACGACGATTGGGGGCCGGTGGAGCTCTCTGTCACACTTGCAGTCGATGAGGCTGCGCGCGGCGGAGTCGCGCTTCTTGACCTTCCCGCCTGGTATCCGTGCAACGCATGCGGCGGGACGGGTCAGGCCGGGACCGCGCCGTGCGAAGCATGTGATGGAGAAGCGCTTGAGCTTGGGGAGGAACGAGTCCGCGTCTGTATACCGGCGCGAAGTTCGGCCTACACGCGTCTGGAGCTGCCCGTGCCGTCAATGGGGGTCGTCGGAAAGTATCTTCGCTTACATATCCGCGTCGTATCGAGCGCGCGGCTTGAGCACCTAAGGGCAAATTACACGTGACAATCTTCGATGCTTTCTGGTTCTTCCTGATACTGGCGAGCTTACAGCCCGTAATTCGCCAAAAATTTCTGGAAGCGAGCCGCACTCGGCTCATCCGCGCGCTGGAAAGGCGGCGCGGCAGTCGCGTTATCGCGCTGATCCACCGCCAGGAAACCATGTCGCTCTTGGGTTTCCCGTTGGTTCGTTACATCGACATCGACGATTCAGAGGAGGTGCTTCGCGCGATTCAGCTGACTGATGCGAAGGTGCCGATCGATTTGATCCTCCATACACCCGGGGGATTGGTTCTGGCCGCCGAGCAGATCGCCAATGCCTTGGCAAGCCATCCGGCCGAGGTGACGGTGTTTGTCCCGCACTACGCAATGTCCGGCGGAACGTTGCTTGCCTTGGCGGCGAACCGCATCGTGATGGCACCGCACGCGGTGCTGGGCCCGGTAGACCCGCAACTCGGCCAGTGGCCTGCTGCATCAATACTCGAGGCGGTAGCGAAGAAGGACAGCAAGGATATTGACGATCAGACTCTGATCATGGCCGACGTCGCGGCTAAGGCAATGGCTCAGGTGTGTAGCTACGTGAGGGAATTGCTGTTATCTCGCGGATGGACAAAAGAAAAAGCCGAACAGTTGGCACGGACCATGACCGAGGGACGCTGGACTCATGACTATCCGATAACCGTCAAAGAAGCGAAAGCCCTCGGCCTGAACGTTTCAACCGACATGCCGCCGGAAGTCTTTAGCTTCATGCGACTCTTTCCGCAGGTTGCGATGCGCCGACCGAGTGTCGAGTACATGCCGATGCCGTATAGCCCCCCACCACCACCCCGCGGTGAAAGAGGGCCGAAGTAAGAATCCAGTCAGGGAAACACAGAAAAATTCGTGCGTTGTGAATGGCTTGACCGTCAATGTGTGTAAAGCGCGGCCGCCTCGCGCGCCAGCTTTGCGATTTCCTTGCGGAGGGCAGGCGGTTTCAGCACCTTAACCCACGGACCTAGGCTAAGGATGAAATTACGTAGCTCAGTGGTCCCCCTGACACGCATGGTCAGGACGGTCTTGCCGTCGCGTCGCCGGTAAAATTTCTGCGTCGGATGGATCTGTCGAGGTCGCAAGTACGCTTCAGTATCGCCAAGCAGAAGCAGCTCAACGTCAGTCTCCGGCCCATCGATGAGCCCGAAGGTCCCGTTAAGATGTTTTTGCGGGTGATAGCTCCTCGGATACACAAATCGGATCCGATTGTTGTCACTGTCGAGAAGGAATTCAGCCTTCCGGATCCGCTCGACCGCCAGATAAATGATTCTCTGATACAGTCGGCTCAGACCGAGTACATAGAGTCCGCCTCGGTAGGCGACGAGCGTGTAGGGTTCGAAGTCATGCTGCCTGCCCTCCCCGGCGAGCCCAATATAGTCGACGCGGATCAGGTTCTGCCCGATCAGTGCCCTAAGTATCACGTCGAGCTGATCATCGTAGGCCTGATAGCTCTTGGGCGCGTATGGGACCGTGTAAAACTTGCGTTCGAAACCGCTAAGTTGATCTTGCTCATGCGGTGGCAGTTTGCCGAAGTTCCGTTCCCACAGGTCTTCGATGCTTTCCTTCATCACGGTGCCTTCCAGGAACCTGAGCAGAGTCAAGGTAAAGTAGAGGGAGGCAGCGCGATACGGATTAGAGTCCGATGAGCGCGCCGAAGAGCTGAGGCGCAAGTAGCGCCGCGGGCCCCGCTGAACGACTTCGATCAATGGACGGCCCAGCGAATCGCGCAGGCCGTCGCGACAGGCGGCAACATAACGGAGCAACGTCCGCTCCGTGATGTGGAGCTCCCTGTGAATGGCCTCGAAGCTCCAGCCGTAGGGGCGCGAGCCCAGTTCGAGCACGATCCGTGCGAGGCGGAGCGCCGCCGGGTAGGTGGGCCGTCTTCCGTTGCCCATGGATGCTTCTTTACCCCACTCTCTCGTCAGCGGTTGACCAAGCGATGGTTTATCTTACAGCTGGAAATCGTTCAGGAGGTAATTGCATGGACGAGAGGCTGGCCTATCCAGCCGTGCCAAGATGGAGCGTCAGCCCCGCAACTCACAATTTCGCCGCAAGCGTGTTCGAGGCGATTCTCATCAGCAACGGCTTCGGTGTGCTTGTCAACCGCAAACTCGCCGAACAGCGGGAGCGACTCCGGCCTGACAGCTTTGCGACGCCCGTCATCCTGTGGCGAGATGGCGAGTACTCGCGCAGCCTGCTCTTACGTTGGCGGCAGCCCGCTGCGATCGCATTGATCGATCAGCATGCCGACCGAACGCTTGAAGTCTCGGTGGCGAGCGACGACCTGCTGGCGGCACATGAAATCGTTGCTGAGGTCGACAAGGTCGTCCCGCGCGAGGATTCGAGCGGCGAAACGGTCGTTCGAATGCTCTTTTGGCATGCAGCGGACACGGCGGAAATCACTGAGCGCGAGATCGAAGTTGCAGAGTGGCACAAAATCGCCACCAATTACGCCGACGAAACCCGCCGGCGCCTCGCAGGACTGATGGAAGGTTTCAGACCGACCAAGAGTAAGGGACGGCTTTTGCTGTGGCACGGTGAGCCAGGCACCGGAAAGACTTTCGCAATACGGGCGCTCGCCTGGGCATGGCGCGATTGGTGCCGGTTCGAATATGTGGTCGATCCAGACCGGTTGTTCGCGAGCCCCAGTTACCTTACTGAAGTGGCCCTCGAAGGACCTGCTGGCCGCTTCCTCTTCGAGGAGAGGTGGAACAGCGCAAAATGGAGGCTGCTGGTCATCGAAGACAGCGGCGAGCTAATGGCGATAGACGCAAGGAACCAAATCGACCAGGGACTGTCGCGGCTTCTCAATCTCACCGATGGCATCCTCGGACAAGGGACCAATCTCTTAATCCTGGTCACTACCAACGAGCAACTGGGCAGCCTAAATCCCGCTGTGCGGCGACCCGGCCGCTGTCTCTGTGAGATCGAGTTTCGGCGATTCAACCGTGAGGAGGCCAATGCCTGGCTGCGAGGCGCGGGCTCCGATGCACAGGTCACGCAGGCTTTGACCCTCTCCGAACTGTACGCGCTGCGAGACGGCCAAAAGCCCATGAGTCCACCAAAAGCCATTGGTTTCCGTCCCGCACAAACCCGTGTCGAGGGTAATAGAGCCGGCGCCTGAGAGTCGAACCCGACCTCAGCGGACGCGAGGTTGCGCGCTTGTACGACTCCTTCGCTCGGTAGCGCAAGACCCCTGCAGAAGAACAAGGCATGAGGGCGAGCCCTCTGCGCAGCTGCGCGTCCGCGGCCTGCACGACCGGTCAGGTCCAAACCTCGCAGTCCCAACACCTGCTCTTTCGGCCGAACTGGCTGAGCATATTCTCGGATCGCAAAGGCCTGGTTGCCTCGCCCGATGTTTGCAAAGCCAAATCTGCTTGATGTTGCGGGATTTCCGGCTCGCGACGGGTCACGGTCCCCACATGAAGACTCGCGTCAGCCGCCCCCGTCGGATTCGCTCGACTCCCGTCAAGTCGATCACCAGCGCCACTACATAGAACATTGATACGCTGCCAATGCCGAGTACACCCGGCAAAGGCAATCTCCGTCACGGTTTCCAGCCTACGAGGAAAATCAGCGCTTTCCGTACGCGCATTGTTCAATACCGTCGCGCTCGCTCCCCGTCGTCGACCTCGACAAAGCTGCTCCTCTTCCCGAAGCGAGCGTTCCAACATCAAGGATTCATATTCCAGGATCGCGCACGGCTCGCCCGATTTACCGGCTAGCGGGAGTTCCTGCTGAACTCAACTCTTGCACTATCCACAAGATCATCGGCAGATGCTGAGAGTTGATTCGGAAAACTTGGCTCACGTCGACGAAAGCTCCTTCAAGGCTGCTTTCTGCTTTTTTGTTATGGGGTCCCAGCCAAGCGTT
Source organism: Pseudomonadota bacterium (assembly GCA_021323945.1). Classification (GTDB taxonomy): domain Bacteria; phylum Desulfobacterota; class Binatia; order Binatales; family Binataceae; genus JAMXLL01. The sequence continues at coordinate 661,635 of JAJPKA010000018.1, forward strand.
CCTTCGGCACTGCGCTCCAGTAGAGCCCGTGCCTCGGCAGCCGTCCGCCGATGCTCGAGCTGAAGGTGCTCTAACGCACCGCGCTGCACGTGCGCGAAACACAGCGGGCATCTTTCGCTTCGGAGAGCCTGAGGTAATCCCATGATTTTGACTCACCGCAAGTAACGTGATTACTGCAATCGCGAAACCCAAGCGAGCGACGCTTTGTTGGCTCGCGTCATTGATGATTGGGTCCGACTGAATTTCGTGAATTCGTAGTCACACCTTGGCAGTTTCGCCAGAGGTCGATGGGCGGTCGATGCAGAGAGCAGCTCCTAACCCTATGAGGGCCAGTAATCATCATTTTGCCCAAAGCGGTTTCCGCACACGTGAGACAGAGGCATTCCGCACACCAGGCAAGATATAGTCTGACCGGCTCAATTTGATGAGGCAGACAATGGTGTGACCATAAAGAATGGCCGCCCTTGTGTTGGTAGGCTTCTCGGGGCGACGGATCGTCCCCTGTAAAGCCTAGCAGATCACACAGCAGCCGTCCGATCTGATAACGTAAGTAGGCCGCCTGACTCACATAGAGAATTCGATCCGCCTCGGTCGGCAAGCCTCGCCATGGCTTCTCAGACACGAGGTAGACACCGGCCGCTTCAGGGGGACGTTGCCATGGGCTGTGCACCACAGTGGCAAGATAGTCGCCAATCTTGTGAGGTCCTTGCCAGCTCATACGAGCACCAGCATTTTCTACTAGCAGTAGACAAAATGCCCACCGCATGCACGCAGATATTCAAACAGGCCACGCGTAATGCCTTCCGCTCCACTTAGCCAACTGCGTTGAAAGGAGTTTCCTCTCAAAATCGCGCCGTCGAAGCGTGCCCATCGAAGATCGCAGCCCAAAAATATAGCTCCCGTCAGGTCGGCTCCGGAAAAATCGCACCCGCACAAAGAAACGTTTTCAAAGCAAGCCTCGTGGAGATCGGCCGCGGAGAAGTCGACATAATCGAGGGTCGTTTCACGGAAGTGTCTGCCGAACAGTTGCTGCTTTTCCAAAGCGGTGAATACAATCTTGCGGGGCTTAGCTGTTGTGCGCGAGCGCCTGACGAATAAGTCGTAAAACAATGTAATTTTCCGCCCAGATTGTAATGTATTGTAAACTGACGTAATCTGATGTCAATGTCAAACCCTACCAATGCCAGTCGGCCCTCTGCTGATCGGCTCCTAACGCTCAAGGAATTGGCCGCCTACCTAAGCGTCAATGAGCGAACGCTCCTCAAGCTCGTCTCGGAAGGCGAGGTTCCTGGCGTCAAAATCGGGAACCAATGGCGTTTTCGCAAGGCGATGATTGATGCCTGGCTTGATGATCAGATGCTTGGGGTGGCTCCGCGTCGCTTTGAAGTCCGTAGTCCTGCTTCACCGCGGCGCATGCTCGCTCTGGAGAGTTGCTTCCAGCCAGGTCACATCGTTCCAGAGCTTGCCGCAACGACCAAGCTCGGTCTGGTGCAAGAGCTTGCCACGCTGGCTGGTCGTCTTGGTTTGGTGACGGACCCGAGTTGGTTTGCCGACGCGCTCATCGAACGCGAAAACATCATGCCCAGCGCGGTCGGCAATGGCGTGGCCTTTCTGCATACCATGTACCGCCATCCCGAGCATGTGGTGCGGCCGTTCATGGTGTTAGGACGATCCGGGAGGGGTGTTGACTTCGACGCGCTCGACGGCAAGCCTACCCATCTGTTTTTTGTGTTGGGTCTGAAGTACCACGAGTTGCATCTGCCCTGGTTGGCGAAGCTCTCGCAGATGTTCGCGCGAGCTGACGCAGTGCAAGCATTGCTCCAGGCGCCCGATGCTGAATCCATATTCGAAGCTCTGCGCGGGGTGGAGAGCAACCTCTTTCCGGCCGAGAAGAGGTCGGTCGCATCATGAATTCCGCAAGTCGCGAAGCGCCGAATGGCTCCGCGCCGTCCTGGCGTCTGGGCAATCGAAATAGCCGCGTTGACCCTGGCTAAAAACCTGCTCTTGGTGTGACGGCTCAAGGGCGGAGCGACAGCGGCTTAGCCACATTGATGCTGTTCCGGACACTCTGGCCTCTTAACCTCGGCTTTGCGCAATTCTTGACGCCGAGCGTCCGGGTGCAAAAGCGGTACAGGGACGCTTAGCCATGAAAGTGGAACTCCAGGATCCGCTCATCGGCATGGTTGAATTTGTACCTACCATTGAACGGTTGCTGTACGGCGTTTCCACTGTCGAAGTTTACCTTGAATCCGAGGTTGAGCGTCTAAACGGCCGCCGCGTGTTAGTTCTCGCGCCGCGCTCCTTGCAAAGTCAACCCTCCTTACAACGCGTATCGGCAATTCTCGGCAAACGGCTTGCGACGACCTTCTCGGCAGCTTTCGAGCACGTATCGCTCGACGCCGTAATCCAAGCGGTTGCGGCCGCCCGCCGCTGCAACGCTGACCTGATTGTCGCAGTGGGCGGCGGCAGCGTGATCGACGCGGCCAAAGCGCTGCGCACCTGCCTGGGAGCGGGCCTGGAGACGCCCGCACGGCTCAGGTCATTCATGGAGCGGCGCGAACCTTTGACCTCGCGCCTCATTCCGCAACTAAGCATCCCTACTACTCTTTCGGGGTCTGAATACACGCGAAGCTTTAGCGCCACCGATTTTCAAGCAGGCGTTAAGCTTTCGTACACTGCATCGGCCGTCGCCGGGAAGGTCATCATCTACGACCCGATGATGACCATGTCTACGCCGATGACTCTATGGTTGAGTTCCGGAGTGATGGCTATCAATCATGCGGTGGAAGTCCTTTGCAGTTCAGCGCCACACCTGTTCGGTGATGCGATAAAAGTAAGGGCGCTCTCGACCTTGCTGTCCTATCTGCCACGAACGATGCAGAGAGCCAACGATTTGCAAGCGCGCCTGCACTGTCAGATCGCGAGCTGGCTGGCAGATCACTCACCGCTGCGTACCCCGGCTTTCAAATCGGTCGCAGCGGCGCTTCCCAGCCATGCACTGGCGTACGAGCTGGCGGCGCTATGCCGCTTGCCGTACGGACTTATTGCATGTCTGACACTGCCAGCCGCTCTGCGATGGATGGCAGCACGCGACGCTGGGGCTGTGACTCGTCAGGCTTGGCTTGCACGGGCATTGACAATAGCTTCGCCCGACTCACCGGACACCACCGCATCCAAGGAGCTCATCGAAGGGCTCGAAGGCTTGATCAGCCAGCTCGGCCTGCCGTGCAGGTTTAGCGCTGTCAATGTCTCGCGCGAGCACCTCCAGACCGTTGCCAGCCGTTTTGTAGCGCGTGCCGGGTCGCTCATCGCTGGCGAGCGCGCTACTGAAGACCAGGTGCTTTCTCTGCTGGAAAACGCTCTATGATCGCCGCGCGAAAGTTAATCCACCATGAGAGATTTTGTCCGTTACCAGGCCCGCCGACAGTGGCATCCGTAGGTTTGCGTTTCTTTGTCGACCGCGACTCGGGTGCTCAGCTATCCTTCCGTCAGAGGAAAGCTTTCCGCCGCGGTCGCCGATCCGGATGAATGCCAAAGGACCGCGATCGCGGGCTCTATTCGGCGCCGCCGTAATGGCGGCTGTGCTCGGCTTATCTGGCTGGGCGCTGATAGGGGACAAACTCAAAGAAGTAACGTTTAAGCAATACTTTAAATTTGGGGCGGGCATAATCGCCGAGCGTCATCAACGAATTTCACTTAGTGTATACGGTTGGGAGCGCCAGGTGGAGGATCAGAGGCGGCGAGACTGCGGCTTGCCGCCTGGGCCCTCCCAAGAACGGCCATACCAGCTGTTAATCTCTCGCCTCTCTTTCCGCGTCAGGCTTGTCTCGCAGGCAAGCCAACACCACTTGCGATATTTTTCGGAATTAGAGTTGCCAATCGTCCGGTTATGCGGTCTAACTGGCTCGCTAAGCGATGCCGGCAGGGCCGATTTGAGTTGTCGACGCGGGATGGATTTTAACTGAACAGGCAAATCGCTGCCTACACGTCAGAGCTATCCACCGCTCGCGTCTCTTCTGTGACCCGAGAAGGCCCACAAGCGAGCTCACCTTTGGCTAAATAGTGGAGTCGACAATGACCATGAGCGCTCCGGTTACTTTGTTCGCGCTAAGCGGTCGCGCTCACCTACCGTTATGGCTCGGCGTCTTCGGCGTCGCTGGATTCGCAGAACAAGCTTCCGAAACGATTACCTTTTTGGCTCCGCAGGCTTTACCCAACCTGGCGGGGCAATGAATCTTCTGCTTGGATCCGTACTCATCGCATCATGGATGCTTGCCTTCGCAGTATGGGGAACCACGCGGGGGTATGAGGCAACCCAGCCGCCGTGCAGCCACGACTTGATCCTGATGGCGATTTCTGATTTTTCGTGGGACCTTCATGAGTAGCCGAATCGGGCTCATGCACGCTCAGGCACATTGGGGCCAGCCGCAGAGCCGGCCGATTGTCCCTGCCCGGTGGTGCGCGCGACGAGCGCTCGCTCTTTCATTAGGGCGAAGAAGACTGGTACCAGGATGAGCACGTGGATAGTGGACGTCAGCATACCGCCAACTATAGGAGCCGCTATAGGCTTCATTACGTCCGATCCGATACCTGACTCCCATAATATCGGTGCGAGACTCAGCATTACCACGCTTACCGTCATCAGTTTGGGCCGCAGACGTTGCACAGCGCCCTCAATGGCGGCGGACTCTATGTCCTCGTATCGCAGCGGCGCAGCCGCCTGCTTACGGTCCAGCGCCTCGTGAAGGTAGATAACCATCACTACGCCAGTCTCGACTGCTATTCCCAGCAGGGCAATGTAGCCGACCCAAACCGCCACACTGAAGTTGAATCCCATCAGGTACTGCAGGATTAATCCGCCGGTCATCGCGTAAAGTGTCGGGAACAAAAGGACCATCGCTTCGGCGACGGAGCGGAACAGCAGATAAAGCAAAACAAAAATAGCGGTGAATACACACGGCAGGATGACTCTGAGGCGCTTACGCGCCCTGAGCTGGAATTCATATTCTCCTGACCATCGAACGGAATAGCCGGGCGGCAGATTCAGTCGGCGGTCAAGTATGGCTTGTGCACGCCGGACATAGCCGCCGTAATCGGAAGTAGCGAGATCGAGGTAAATATACCCAGTTAGTTGACCGTCCTCGTCGCGGATCATCGATGGTCCGGAGGCGATCCCCAAACGGGCGACTTCGCCGAGCGGAATCTGCGCGCCGGATGGCGTTGCAATCAATACGCGCCTGAGCGAGTCGAGGTCACTGCGGTAATCTCGCAAATAGCGGACGTTGATTGGGTAGCGCTCCCGCCCTTCAATCGCGGTGGCGATGTTCTCGCCACCGATCGCAGAGCGGACGACATCTTGCACGTCACCGACCGTCAGCCCGTACTGCGCGGCAACCTTGCGGTTAACGTCGATGTCGATGTAGAGGCCTTCTTGCACGCGTTCAGCGAACACCCCGCGGGTTCCGCGAACCGAGCCCAGAATTTCCTCAACCTGCCTGCCGATGCGTTGAATTTCTTCGAGAGACGGTCCTTGAATTTTCAAGCCGACTGGCGTCTTGATTCCGGTCAGCTCCATGTCGAGCCGATTCCGAACCGGCATCGTCCAAGAGTTGGACAAGCCCGGAAATGCCAGCTTAGCGTCCATCCGGGCAACAAGGTCCGGGTACGTCAAGCCTGCGGGCCACATGCTCTGGGGTTTGAGCATGACAGTCGTGTCGTACATGTCGAGTGGAGCATTATCGGTTGCACTGCTCGAACGGCCGACTGTGCCGAAAACGCTCGCGACCTCGGGAAAACTTTTGATGATCTGATCCTGCTTCTGCAGCAAATCGCTCGCAGCCCTAATTGAAAGCCCCGGCAGCGCCGTTGGCATATACAGAGCCGAGCCCTCATACAACGGTGGCATGAACTGACTGCCGAGCTTCAGTCCAAGCGGAAGCGTTAGAAGCAAAAAAACGAGGTTCACCGCGACCGTGGTTTTGCGATGCCTCAAACACCAGCTGATCACCGGCAGATACAGCGCCTGAAAAAACCGGGTGACAGGGTTGTCCCCCTCCGGTCGAAGCCGGCCACGGATCAGGAGTACCATCAGGAAGGGCACCACGGTAATGGCCAGGATCGACGAAAATGTGATCGCCAAAGTCTTGGTGTCGGCGAGCGGCCGGAACATCCGTCCTTCCTGGGATTCGAGGAGAAACACCGGCAGGAACGACACGACAATGATCACAAGTGAGAAAAACAGAGGCCTGCCAACCTGCCTGGCCGCCGCCAGCAGAATTCGCTGCCGCTGAGCCGCGTCGACGACCGCGCCGTGTTGCGCCGCGAGGCGCTGTTCCTCCGACAGGTGCCGATAACCATTTTCCACCATCACGATCGAGGCATCGACCAGTACCCCAATCGCCAGCGCCAGTCCGCCCAGCGACATGATGTTCGAGCTCACCTGCAGGTAGTACATCGGAATGAAGGTCGCGAGCACGGCGAGTGGCAGGGTTAGAATCGGAATCAAGGCGCAACGCACATGAAACAAAAACACGATGATGACCAGGCTGACGATCGCCGCCTCCTCAACCAGATCATGCTGGAGGGTGCGAATCGATTTTCGGATTAGCTCCGATCGGTCGTAGCCCGGGACGATTTCGATGCCAGGCGGGAGGCTCTTTTTCAATTCCGCAATCTTGCGCTTGATGCCGTCGATCACATTCAGCGCGTTTTGCCCGTATCGCATCACGACGATGCCGCCTACGCTCTCGCCCTGCCCGTTCCATTCGGCTACGCCCTCCCGAATGTCCGGACCCAGACTCACTACTCCAAGGTCACGAATCAGCACGGGCGTGCCGTCGCGCTCGGCGACCGGGATATTTTCAAGATCGGCCACCGACTTTATGTAACCCAGCCCCAGGATATTGTAGGAAGCAGCCGACATTTCGAGTACGCGGCCACCGACCTCGCTGTTGCTCCGCTGGATGCGTTCGATGACCGTGCGGAAAGGAACGCCCAACGCGAGCAAGCGATTTGGATCGAGCTGGACCTGGTACTGTTTGATGAATCCGCCAATCGTCGCGACCTCGGCCACGCCGGGAACAGTCTCCAGCGCATACCGAATATGCCAGTCTTGCAGGCTCCTTAACCGGGCCAGACTGTAGGTGTGACTCCGATCTAACAGCACATACTCGAACACCCATCCGGCCCCGGTCGCGTCGGGGCCCAGTACCGTCGTTACTCCCGCGGGTAGCTGGGCACTGAGTTGTTGGAGATATTCCAGAACTCGGCTGCGCGCCCAGTACATGTCGGTACCGTCTTCGAACACAACGAATACGTACGAATCGTTAGGCATAGTTTGGGCGCGCACAGCCTTGACGTGGGGAGCCGCCAGCATCGCGGTGACGATCGGATAAGTGACTTGATCCTCGATCAGCGTCGGCGGCTGGCCCATCCACTGGGTGTGGATGATCACTTGCACGTCCGAAATGTCAGGCAGAGCATCAAGCGGAATCCGGCGCAATGACCAGATTCCAGCCAGCACCAACCCGACAACGCCCAGCGAAACGAGGAAGTGATTTTCGCTGCACCAATCGATCATTCGGTCGATCATCAGCCGTCCTCACATTCCCCCTGTAGCCGATAAGCTGAACTGTTTGCTTGCAAGTGTGCGGCCTTCCTTGCTGGCCACCGCAGTAACCTGCCAGGTGCCACCGCTTTCCAGCTTCAGCTCGCCTTCGTAAACCCCATTCTTTTGATCCACCAGGTCGATTCGTTCGCGCATCGCCGACATTCCCATCGCCGGCATGGGAGGCATATAAAACGTCACCGTCACGGTCGCTCCGCTGATTGGATGACCGTTCGGCTCTCGGAGAGTCACACGCACGCGGTTTTTTCCGCGCGCAGGCGGATTCGGACTTGTGAACAATTCGAGAGTGGCGGAAGCTTTCGCCTCGCGCTGAATCGAGCTGGCCATCACGCCGGGAGGGGGCGGAACAAAACTGCCGATCGCGGCTTGAAGCTGGCTTTCGGAGTCGACCAGAAAGTTTGCCGACGCAACGATTCGCTGGCCCGGAAAAAGACCACCCTCGACTACCACGTCGTCACCGACGCGCGGACCGAGCTCGACGTACTTGGGAAGCAGATAGCCGTCACCACGGTCAATAAAGGCGACATTGTGCTTACCTGTCCGCAAAACCCCGTTTGCCGGTATAACGGTCCGCTCGCCGAGGTTAATTTTGAACCTGACTCGCCCGTACATGCCGGGCTTCAGTCGACCATCACGGTTGTCAAGGGCTATGCGCACTCTGGCCGTCCGCGTCGCGGAGTCGAGCTGCGGCCAGACGTAATCGACACGACCAACAAAGCTCTTTGTGGGATACGCGTCGACTGAGAAATTAGCCCGCTCCCCCACTCTGACCGCTGCGATCTCATCCTGAAACACCGCCGCGTAGACCCAGACGGTGGAGAAGTCGGTTATCATGTAAAGCTTCATTTCAGGTTGCACATACATTTTCGGAAAAGCATTCCGATAGACGACGTAGCCGGAAGCAGGCGAATGAATGGTCAGAACGTTGCGAGGTTCACCACCGCGCGCGAGGCGGGTAAGTTCGGTTCGCGAAATCCCTAGTAGACGGAGACGTTCCGCGGCGGCCCGGACCAGGGAATCCGCTCCTTCGGAAACACCTTCAATCGTGCTTCCGGCGACCCGATCGCGGGCATGCAACGCCAGCACGTACTCTTGTTCGGTGCTGGCCAGCTCGGGGCTATAGACGGTAAAGAGCGGCTGACCTCGACGCACGTACTCAAACGTTTGATCGACGAACACCCGGTCGATCCAGCCCGCAAAACGGGTCTGCACGTCAGTTTCCAGCTGCTCGTCCGGCTCAACGTTTCCTGTGGTGTCAATTGTTTGGTAGACTTCGCGGCGCTCTACGCTCGCGAACCTCAAACCAATCAATTGACGACGTTCGGGGGTAAGCTGGATCGCCACACGCTCTGATGTGCGGCCAAGCCCGGATGACATCTGCAGCGTTCCGAGCGATATAACCATCGGAACCAGCGTAAAAACCCATCGCTTCATTGCACTTCACCGATGATTTGTTTGAGTCTGGCCACCGCGATTTCATGGTCGGCCAGCTCCCGGTAGTAGCTCTGTTGAAGATTGAGGAGGTCGACGAAGGCGGAAATCACCGTCTGGAAGTCGACCTTCGCGACTCGATAGGCGGCCAGCGCTGCCTGCAGCGAACCTTCGGCCTGGGGAATCAGCCCTTGCCTATAGATCCTGAGCACACGCGCTGAAGCTTCGATCGTTACAAGCTGCTCCTTTGCAGAGGCCAAGGAGTTGAGTTCCTCCGCACGAGTCCGCGACTGCGCCGCGGCCAAGTCGAGAGCGGCCTGCTCAATTGCTGGAGTCTGTTTGCGCCAAAAATAAAGCGGTACCCTGGCGCCAATCGTGAGCATGTAATAGTCGCGAAAACCGGGGCCGGTCTTTTCGTACGAGTAACCGAGCGTGAAATCGGGAATGTAGCTCTTGCGCGCGAGAACGAGAGCTTTCTCGCTGCGTTCTTGCATAGCTTGAGCGACCATCAGATCGGTCGAGTTTTCTTGAACTGCTCGAGCAAGCCGAGTTTCACTAAGACCGATTTGGGTGGGTTCAATCTCTCTGACCACGATGTCGGGAGAGTCGAGGTCGCGCCCCAGCTCTGCCTTAAGCTCGGCCTGAAGCTGTCGCATCGCACGATGGTGATGCTCGATCTCATTGAGCATCTGAGTCGCCTCAAGCTGCGCTTTGAGGACGTCCTGCGCCTCGGTCAGGCCGAGTCGGTAACGCGTCTGCGCAATCCGTTCGACTTGCAGCAGCTCACCGCGGGAGCGCTCAAGCAGGCTCAGTGTTTGGGTCAGGTACGAGAGCTCGAAGTAAGCTTCACGGACCTTTTCCGCGGCAAGGCGCTGCGCCGCCTCGTACTGATGGTGGCCGATCTCGGCGTCCTGCTCCGCGATCTCAGCCTGGAGCCGCAGTTTCCCCGGCCCGGGAATATCCTGCGACACGCCAAGACCTGTGTAGTAGAAATCGCTGGTTTCATAGCCAGCCGCAGGCTTTGGACTCCCGACCGTGAACTCCTGCAATTGAATCTGGGGATCCGGCAGCGTGCGCATCTGCGTAGGGACGTGTCGCAGCGCCTCCCAATGGTTCCTGGCAGCGACAACGCTTGGGTTGCGTTCCATTGCCTCGCGCACCAACGTATCCAGCTCGGATGAAGCGCCGGGCGGGGGGGAGGTGAGTTGCTGACCGCTCGCCGGGAAAGACATCACAAGCGCCAGCAAAAACAGAATTAAGCCGAGCGGGCCCGGTTCGGGCGCCAGCCGATTGGTTCTTTCCATAGATCGCCATTGAAGTCAGTTGAGTCCTTGCGCCGAAACCCTCCTTGGCGAGTTTCGGCAGCAGCGAAGCCGGCGCTTATGACCGACCCTGAGCCGGCGTAGCGCACCAGCTTCAACCGGAACGTGCAACTGTGGTGGCGATCAGATTTGTCGCGAACAGAGCAGAGCGAGTGGGCTGGATCGAGCCTGTGGCTCCAAGCTATGAGCAGACCAGCGGCAGATCATCGCGTTGGTTGTGCAAAACCGCCGCGCTATCGATCGCGCCTCGGGCAGCCAGCTGACGTTTCCAGTCAGAACCACGGAGCGAAAAATCAGTGCGCGTTCGCTCAACCGACAGCAATTCTCTCCTGCCCGAAGCGAGCTTGACGGACAATTGCTGGCACAGCAGCCTGCCTGAATCGTTTCGAAGAAGGGGCAAAACGGTCGGCTTCCGGCAACTTGCAGGAATGCAACTAGAGCAACTAGCAAGGGCGCGAGCGCGCGCATGCAAACGAACCTAGATGATCATCTCAAATCAGGCAAGCCTGTCTATCTTATCAATGATGCGAATCGAAAACTTCACCGGCGGCCGTCCGATTGGGGCCGAGCGTCGCTGAGCTGGCGGTGTTTAACGACGGTCCTGATGCCCTGGCAGCAGGTCGCCGAGTACACTCCAACGTTCGCGAAACGCTCATGCTTGCAAATGATCTTCGCCGCCTGGGGCTGCCAGAATGGCTTTTTAGGGAATTGACGGCGCGGCCAGAACTCATTAGTTGTTATGAAGGTGATATGTCAGCCAGGCCACTAAAAGGCTCGGCGCCGTGTAGATGGCTGCGTGGCTCGGTCTGCACACTTAGTGCTCTCGCACTAATCGTTGCACTGTCCGCGATTACCAGCCACGATTTTGGCGATCACTACCGACCCGGTGAGATTGGCCGGCTGAACATTCACTACGCTGTTCTCGCGCAACCGAGCGCTTCGCAGAGCGGCAAAGCGCGAGCGATCGGCCAGATACAGCCGAGAGCTGTGCTGCTTCGCGGCGATTCTGCGCATTTTGCTCAACCGCCAAAACTGCAGCAGATAACTCAGCCCTCCCTGTGCCGCCTGCTCCTCCGTTTGAAGCTCGGCCCCCGCTCTGCCTCCGAAGACCCGTCCCCAATTTCGATCTAAACGCAGCTATTCGATTCTCGCTGTTCTGATCCGGATCAGTGCGGTGTCGTGTTGTTCGGAGTTGCCGGCATCAAGAAACTGATGGACGTCCCACCGCACTGTCCGCAGCTGAACCAGTCAGATGAGCGCTCGAAAGGATCTCCTTCGGCGCCAAGCGACGGGGAGAAATAAAATGAGTCTAAAAGTAATCAGAATTATGTTCACTTTGGCCGTAAGCGTATCAATGACCTTTGTAGCCTCCAGGGCATTTGCCCAGGCGGCCGTCCTGAGCGGTTCGATCATGGATACCGCGGGGGCACCCGGAACTGAAGCACCCGCCGACCCCGCTCCCATCGGCAAGATCTCCAGTGACTGGATGTCTCACGCAAACCTGGCGATGCTGTCGCATAGGAGCGCTTTTTCGCTGCCGAGTTACAAGCAGATTCGGGCGGAGGAAATGGCACGTACGGAGGAGAACCGGCTCGTGCGTCAACTGGTATTGGCTCGCACCAGAGGCCAGAACGTCGATGCAGCCGCGCGCAACCAATGGCTTGGAACCATCTCCCTCGCACGTGGCGACCGAGCGATGGCCGAAAATTATTTCCACCGCGCCGAGGCCGAGCTGGCCACTGATCGAGTCACGGCTCACCATGTGGATGCAATCGGCCTTGGTGATGATCCGGACGCGGTGAATCTGCATCCTAACAGTGGAACAGCAACAGCCTACTAGACTAGACCCTATGTATGATGGTAGCCGAGTGAACCTTGTCCCACCCTCGGCTTCAGTCAAATCGTAATTCTCGAACCGCGACGCGGCGACTTACCCAACGATCGCCGCGTCGCGCGACCTCGGTCCGGACAGCTGAGCTGCAGCGACTCACTGGAAACACCATATTACGCCAGGACTCGCTCCGGGTCGCAGCGAGCGTGCGCATGCTTCCAGCCACAGATCGATAATGGGCCGAGCGAGGAGTGATGACCGTAACATCGCCCCGCCACCCGATTTTCCGAGAGCATGCAAACGTTCACCGGTTGACAGGCTTTTGCTGCTCGTCGACCGCGTTAGTTTAACTAACCCTTATTGAAAAATTTCGCACTTTATGTTCGTCCGGCTGCGTGTGACCGAACGAGCAGTAAAATCTTACTATCAATCCGCCCCTGCGATCATAGTGACGGCAAATTATCGATTCTGAGGTTCCCTTTCCCATGCCATGCGGGACGGATCCATAACTGCATCTGTCGTCGTGCTCAACGAGGAGCCGCGGTTCCCGGCTGGAAGATTTGGCTGGACAAACGACTTGTGATGCCCTAGGCTGCGGGGCCGGGGGATAAACCGGTCACTGCGGAAGGAGGTCCGCCCGTAACAGCGCTCGCGCTATGCGGCTCGCGAAACGCTCCGCAGGACCAAATGGGGTGATGATCCTGCGGGGTGTGTCCGGTTTCGACCCGGCAGCCCGGGCAAAGCTCGCCTGCTGGTATCCACCAAGGGAGGCCTTATCCCCTTCACGCACAAACCCAAGCGCGGTACGGCAGCGTTCAACCATCGGCCTCCCTTGATCTTTGAACGAAAGACCTGGCCGCTCACAGAATGTTGAAGTTGTACTGGAACTGGGCGAGCAGATAGCTCTCACCTTTAAAGAAACCCACGTTCTGCTGGCGGTCACCTCCCAGAACCTCAATTGCTTGCAGCTTCATAAAATACTTCTTGGTCCACGGCGGATTGAGAGTGATCGACGGGAAGAGTGCGAAATTGTCACCCTTTGGGTCCCAAATCATCGTCCAGGTGGGCGCGAAGTCTGACCACCACCATGAAGTCCCAATGTTGAAAAGCAGCTCCACGTCATTTTTGAGCTGATGCACACCTACTGCGTTGAACGCCGCAAAATACTTGCTGTTGTCCATGACAGTGGTTTGCACCTCCTCCAGGTTGACCGTGAGATTGCCGGTCTGCGTCAACCACGGCGCGTATGCCTGGTCCAGGTCAAGCGCTAGCATGTAGGTCACAACATCAGACCATCCCTGTGCGGTCAGGCTCGCAGGACTCTGGTCATCGAACGACTGATGGTTAGCGTACCGCATCTCGCCGCGAAACACTGCCGGAAAGTACTCAGCGATCGACGCTGGCATCGGTAGCGGCCTGTCGACCGTGACGCCGAACTGATTTACCGGGCTGAATGCATAGGTCCAGAGGTTCGTGTATGGAGTCCATTTGCCCTCATAGTAGGTGCCAGTACCAACACCGTTGGTGTTGTCGTACATGTAGAAGAGGGTCCACTCGGTTGAGCCGAACAACGTGTGGAAGCGCACGGCGTCGTCCCAGTTCTCGGGCTGCATCCCGGGCACGCGGAAATTGCCGAAGTCGAGCAGGGTTCCATCCCCGATAGGAGAATACGGATTGTTATGTTTGTTCAGGATCGGGCAGAAGCGTCTTTGGCTCAGCGGCACCGGATCGAAGACATTGACCTTGGTTAGGCTTGCACCCTTGATGAAGGGGATCAGGTTGGTGCAGTGCCAGAATTCGGTCTCCGCCGGTGGGGCGAGAATATTGTTGCCGTTGTAGGTGAAGGGTCCGTTTAGCGAAGGCGCGGTCACGAGTATTTCATTGAAGGGCGGATTGAAGCGATTGTCATAGTGAACATCAAACCGTCCGCTCGGCCCGTGACTCGCCGCCGGGAAGCAGGGATTGACCCGTCCTGACTTGATCATTTCATCTTTGTAGATGCCGTACGGCGTGTCCTGCTCCGGCCAATACATCGGCTGAAAACCCGGCATCACCACCAGCTCGAGAAAATTCGAGGTGAAGGGCCCCCACTCTGGCAAGTTCAGGATCGGATGAACCATCCATTGGGGTTGTCGCGACTGCTCGAGGTTGGCGAAACCGAACGCCCAACAGGTGTCCTGCGGATTGATCACGTCACCCACCCGGAATGCGAGCGACTGGCCCCACACTACGATCTGATTTCCGATAAAGGTGGTCAGCGGCCCGGTCTTGTTTTCCCACCAGGCGTCGCGGACCTGGTAGTTGTTGTAGAAGCCATTCATGTAATGACCGAAGCTCGCATGATTGGCGCTCGCTATGCTGTATTGTCTGTTGTTCGCACTGTCGAAGGAATACGGCGGCTCGTAGACGAACCATTCCCGCATAAAGAACGTGTTGTTTTCGTTGAGCCGATAGTTCTCGTCAACCTGTAAAAGCGATCGTGCGACCGCCAGGTTGTTTTTGCTGGGAGTGAAGTCATGCAGGGTTGTGGGGTTCTGCCACATGCCAAATGTCTGGCTGCCAAATCCTGAGATGTGCAGACCACTCAGCCAACTCATTTCCGTGCCAGCCGGAGTCGGCGTCGCAGGTGCAGCGGCTGCTCCGGCCTGTGATAGCGTGTTGGTTACTGAATTGGTCACTGTCAGATCATTCGTCGACGGAGCAGCCACCTCCCCCGCTCGGCTGCTTGCGGCGAATAGCAGCAAAATTGCGGTTGCCGCCGCGGCTTTGATAAGTGTTCTCTCGATCCGCGCGAACCTTTCGGCGACTGCGCTGAGCATCGATCTCATATCCTCCTCCCGCGTAACTCCCTGGATGATGCGAATCCTCGTTAGATTCGTGTCGTGCAGGAAAGCCGAACCCCGCTAATCGTTGTTGCCGAATCACCTCCTTCGCTTACCTGGACTCGTAAGAAGTCGAACGCAGCGAGCAGCCCATGGGCGGGCAGGTTCGGAGCCGCCACACCTCGGTGTTTGTGTATTCGCCCGCCACGATCGCCCGGGTACCCGACGGGCTCGGTCTGCGAGTCAGATACCGCCACCTCGAGCCCTGCCGCTCCAAGCTTTTCTTTTCGCTCCCTAAAGATTAAGCTTTCCGTCCGACTATCACGGTCTGTCGTGATAAGTCAATATTTCGCAATAGCGAAATATTTGTATACAAATGAAATTCTTGCTGGGGGAATCCGCTTGATGCCTCGTGAAGCGCAGGACCAACGGTCCGCGTTCATCAACCGATTGGAATTGCTGGCAGCCAAGTTGGGTAGTCGCTACAAGCTGGCGCAGAAAGCGGGCATAAAGCAGAGTACGCTGCAGGCTTATGCCTCAGGCAGCGAACCGACCCGGCCAGCGTTAATCAAGTTGGCGCGAGCCGCTGACGTCTCGATTGATTGGCTCGCTGCGGGCCAGCGTCGCGAGATTGACGTCGAGCTGCTGCGCCAGGTGATCGAGGGTGTCGAGCGAGGCTTCCGCGGCTCCGGCATCCGGCTCGATGCGCGGTCGCGTGCGCAAATGATCGCGGAGATCTATGCGGCGGTCACGGAGGAGGAGCTTCCGGATGAAGCGCGACACGCCAAGATAGTGGAGCTGGTCCGTTGGCGCCAGCGAGCATAATCGCTACTCCAGCAGCATGAGCAGCAATACCAGGTCGTCTTCTCCCATCACCGCCGAAATACGACTAATCAAGCCTTCGGCAGCCTCCTTCGGTATGCCACCTGCGACGGCACGCTGAATTGCCGCAAGAGTGAGCCTCTCATTTATTGCTGCCGACTTTCGTTCGCTGATACCCCGCCGACGCAGCTCGCGAGCAATAATTTGTGCGATCTTGTCTTCCAACGTGCTTTGCCGAAGAGGTCTAATCTGGCCAAAGACCTTGGGGCGCGACGGGCCTTTGGATTCTCGGCTATCCATTCAGTCCTCCTCCCAGCGGGATTGGACATGAACAAATCAACGACTCGTCTTCGCCGCCTGGACCCCGGGAGAAGCACTCCCGTTCGCCAGTGCTGCGAAGTGCCGCCCGATTCAACGGCGGCGTGTTTCGGACGTTTGCCGCGTCCTATCGTTGACCGCCTAGGTCAGCCCCTCGGGATCTTGCGAGGAGGATCGGAAGGCCAGTTTGAAACGTAGCAACAGAAGGATTTGTCGAACTTGTGGACGGGATCCGGCGCCGCGAGTCAGCGTCATCTTTGCCTGACCGCATGCCTCGGATGTGACCGGAAGCTCAGTCAGTCGCTCACAACTCACCCTGGGAAGAGGTGAGTCACTTAGCGGCGGAGCAATGAAAGTGTGGCGTTCGACTGTCCGAGAAAGATGGATGCCCCGAAGATGGGCACTGGTCTGGTGCAGCCCGAAAGAGGACACTCCCGACAACAAAATCAGGCCCAGGACAACACCGACCGTGGTGGCTCTTGTCCGCTCACACCCTGTGCGGCGCCAAACGGTCCTCACGAAGAAGCCGCTATCTAATATCCTCACGAAATGCAAGACTCGGCTCAAACTCGAACCAACAATCGTTGCTTTTTGAGGAGCGATGACGTTAGCCAACTTGACTCCGGCACCCGGCCGCATCGAATGCCACTGCTTGCACTGCAGTGAGTGCTGCGCTCGAGTCAGGCTGGGCTGACTCGGCTGAAAAAGCGTTGCAGTTTAGCGCAGCGCCCGCCAACAGGTATAAGCCGAAGGGCGGCAAACGCGGATCCGCCGAATCCATAACGCCGGAAAGTCCGGCACGCGGAAGATCGTCAAGAAATCATTCCAGTCCCGGGTATGTTCGTTTAAATGTCGTTTGGGTGCTTTTCAGCAAACCGCTTCAGCTCGACAGGCCGGATAATGACCGCCCGGTCGACGCGTCCACGGCGGCATTCGCGACCGAATAACCATATAAGGCGTTGGCGTAAGCCGCATCGTCATAAGTGTAATGCCGTTGGGCATCTTCCAGTTCCACGATGTTGGCCAGGCCCGCCTCGTAACGCTTCTCTGCCAGCTCGAGCTGGGCACGCGATGCGGCCAGGGCTTTTTCCGCACGCGCAATCCGTTGCAACGCTGCACGCCGGTCCAGGAACGCGGTCTGTACCTGAAGGATAATGCGTTGCTGGAGATCTTCGATCGCATCCTGCACCGCGCGTTGCCGAGCTTTGGTCTCTTCGATCTGATCAGTAGTCAAAAAGCTGTTGAAGATCGGCCAGGTGACCACAACACCAACATCGAAGTTGTTGGCAACCGGTAACCGATACCCCTGGGCGGGCCCGGTACCCATCGCCGAATAGCCACCGATGACATTGGCGGTGGGAAAATAGTCACTTTTATACTCAACGATCTGAGCGCCCAGGGCGCGCGCCTGATTATCCAGTGCCTTCAAATCCGGTCGTTCGCGCATCGCCAATGCCAGCAGACTCTGCAGGCTTTCCGTAACCGGTGCATAGGTGAGAATATCGGCCAGGTGGTATTCGGGTGAACGATCGCTGAGACCGAGCGCATTATTCAGCGCGGCTTTCGCATCATCGTAAGCATTCTGGGCATCGACCAGGTTGAGTTGGGCGCGTTCGAGTTCAGCCTGCGTTACATAGACATCAAGCTCCGGGCGAAGCCGCGCTTCGGCCTTTACCTGCGCTTCACGGAGATGGAAGCGCCGTTGTTCAACGGCTTTTTGGTAGACTGCGATCAGAGCCTTGGCCTGCAGCACGCTGAAATAGCGTTGCGAGACCTCGAAGATCAGATCCAGTTTGGCCATTTGCTCGGAGGCGGCGGCCGCGGCCGCCTCAAACCGGCGCTGCGCTACAAAACCGCGATGACGGCCAAAATCGAATAAGAACTGCGAGATCGACAGTCCGCCCATGTAGTTGTTGTTGATATCCCAGGCCTCGCTAAAGTCATCAGCCGGCAGCGCATGGTCGCGCCCGGGAATGCGCGGATACATCCCTAATGGGTTAAAGTAACTCGTATCAGCAATGCCATTGTCCGAGGTGCCAATATCCTGCGCGATGCCATCGATTTGTGGTCCGAGAAAGGAGCGGGCTTCGCCCACGCGGGCTACCGCCGCCGCAGTATTCTGGGCGGCTTCTCTGATTCGAGGATGATACTGGAGGGCGATAGCGATCGCCTGCTTTAGCGTAAGCTCTGCGTTGGGTGGAAATGGCGTAGTCGCCGGTCCAGCGTTTTGGCCTGCCACGGGCTTCTTTTCGTTGGACCGTGCCGAGGCGAAGGATGACAGCTGGGGCACCCGGGTCACGCCAGGCGCAGCTTGAGCTCCAGACAAGGCAATTGGCTGGACCGCCTGGGCTCCGGTAGCCAGAAGTAAGAAGCAAGGTAAGAGCCAAAGGCCATATCTGTGAGTCATGATTCCGCTCCGCCGAACGAGGTTCGAGCCTTGACGCCAGGCACCTTAACCAACATCGCTGGAGCGATCGGTTGCCTCCTGTGTGCCATTGTTCCCCCCATGGGTGTGGTCGATGAGCACCTTCTCGCCAGGACTAAGCGCACTGCTGTAAGTCGAGACCACCAACGACTGATCGGTAAGACCGGAGGTAACTTCCACGCGACTGCCGTCGTCGATGCCGGTTGATATCGGAACTTCTCTGATCCGACCATCATTCACTACCAGCACCCGCGGAGAACTTCGTCCGCGGTGGATCGCCGACGCCGGGAGACTTAGCGCATCGGGGTGGCGAATGAGCTCCAGGGTTACGTGAGCATAGCTCCTGGGGTAAAGCACGTGACCCGGATTGTCGAGATCGATCTCGGTTAGCATGGTTCTGGTCGCAAGGTCGAGCGAGGTCGCGAAACGTGCGACCGAGCCGCGAAAAACACGGCCCGGAAATTCATCAAAACGCAAAGTGGCGGGCGTCCCGCGCCGTATCAGCGGATAGGAATCCTCCGGAACGTACACGTAGACACGCAGTTTATCGATGTCGGCCAAAGTCAGGATGGGCCCGCCTCCGTTGCGATGGCCACCGGCGCCCTCGGTGGCACCGGGAGAAATTAAGCCAGACGTCTCATCAACCCCAAAATCACCACCGCCAGCGCGGATTAGCGCGCCGGGATCGGCGAAGCGTCCGGTGATCACGCCGTTAAACGGAGCAATGATCTTCGTATAAGCGACCATCGTTTGAAGCGTGCGCACATCGGCCGCTGCTGCCTGATATTTGGCGAACGCCATGTCGACATCCTGCTGGGAAACCAAACGCGGGTCGCTCTTTTGTACTCGCACCAGCCGATCGTAGGTGATTTTGGCGATGGCCATCTTCGACTGGGCGCGAGCCAGATTGGAGTGCAGTTCCGGAACTTGAATTTGCGCCAGGACCTGACCAGCCTTAACCCAATCGCCTTTGTCTACCCCGATCCATTCGAGATAGCCCGTGACCTTGGCGTGGAGTGCGGTCTCATAGAAACCCACTAAGTCGCCGGGCAACTCGATCGTCCGTGCTATCTCGCCTCGCTGGGGGTGAATCACTACGACAACCGGTTCCACCGGTCGGCTGGGTGGATCAGCCTGTCTGGCGCAGGCACAGACCAGCGTCGTCATTAGCGCGATTACCACTGCCCGAGTCTTGGCGATACTCACTGTCCTACGTTCCTCTCCCTACGTGAGTAAAGCAGCTCATACACGCATGGTACCAAGAGCAGAGCTAATAACGTCGAAGCAGCCAGACCGCCGATAGCGGCTCGCGCGAGCGGGGCCGATGCCTCTGAGGTCAACGCAATCGGCAGCAGGCCGACCACGGTCGCCAATGCCGTAATGAGTATTGGCCGCATTCGAATTCGGGCTGAGTCGACGACCGCTTTCCGCAACTCGTCGCCGTGCCGCAGGCGTTCATTGGCGAAGTCAACCAGAAGAATTGCGTTCGACACTGCGATTCCCACCATATATATGATGCCCATAAAGGACTCGATATTCAGGGTGGTGCCGGTCACCCACAGCGTCCAGATCACCCCGATGAGACCCATCGGAACCGCGAACATGACAATGAACGGATCCAGGAAGGAGCGGAACTGCGCTACCATCACCAAATAAACCAACAACACCGCAATCAAGAGCCCAAAGTCCATGCTGGCAAACGAGGCACGCATCGCGGCGATCGATCCGCGATAATGAATCTGTACATTCGGCGGCAGTTTGAGGCGGCGTAGCGCATTTTCGATCGCGGTCTGAGTACCACCCAAATCCTGACCTCGCGGCGCCACCAGTAAATCGACCACTCGCTGAATGTTGTAATGATCGGCCTCCGAAGGATGGTATTGCGGAACAATTGATGCCACATCACGCAACAGCAAGCTCTGAGCGTGTCCGGTTTCCTTCGAATAGCCATGCACCGGAATGTTTTGCAGGGCCTGCATCGAATCAAATCCGCCTTCAGCCTGCGGATATTGGACCGTCAGAAAATAGTCATTGTTATTGGCCCGATCGATCCAGATTGAAGGCTTGATATAGAGATTCGAGTTCACCGCCGTTATAACATTCGAGATGATATTCTTCTGATTGATCCCCAGCCTGGCCGATTTGACCCGGTCGACCGTAATGTTCAGGGTCGGATACTGCGATTCCTGCTGAATGAAGGTCTGAGAAACCTGCGGAAGACCTGCGATGATTTTCTGTGCTGCCTCCGCTGCCTGATAGAGCTCTGGGAAGCGACTGCCGGCAAATTGCACGTCGATCGGCGCCAACATTCCGAAGTTGAGTACGGCATCAACGATACTGCCCGAGGAAAACAGGGTTCGTATTTCGGCTAATTCAACCAGCAGTAGATGCTGCAACTGCGCGATATACTCGACCGTTGGTCTGCGATGCTTAGACTTAAGTTCAACCTGGATAAACCCGGAATCTTCGGCTGCATTCGGCGAGTAAATCGCCGAGATGCTCGGCGCAAGACCGATATTGGCAACCACCATATCCAGCTCGTCTGCCGGTATCGCGCGGCCGATAAGTGCCTGAATCTTGCGCGCCACTTCCGTTGATTGTTCGATGCGAGTTCCGGGAGGTGCACGGAAATTGATCGTGAAGGCTCCAGCGTCAGTTTGCGGAAACAGCTCAGTGCCGAGCAACGGATACATCGCCATCGACACCATGAACAACAAACTGACGCCGCCAATCACGTACCATTTGTGGTCCAGCGCGAAGCTTAGCCAGCCCTCATAATGGCGAGAGAACTGTTCGTAGCGCCGACGAAAGCCCGAAAAAAGTCCGCGGCCGGCTTCGATTGCGCGCGCTTCCGCCGTCGTTAGAAAGCGCGCACAGTAGATCGGAATAACCGTCATCGCGATCACATACGACGCCGCAATCGACAGGACCACTGCGAAGGCCAGCGCACTGAACAGATATTTGGCCACCCCAAAGAGGAACATCACCGGAAAGAACACGATGCAGGTGGTAAGTGTAATTGCCAACACTGGCAACGCCACTTCGTCCGCTCCTTCCCTCACCGCCACTGCCGGCTCGCGGCCCTCGGCGAGATGGCGATTGATGTTCTCGAGCACGATGACCGAATTGTCCACCAAGCGCCCGATCGCCAGGGCGAAGCCGCCGAGCGTCATGATGTTGATGGTGGAGCCGTTCATGTAGAGGCCGAAGGCCCCGGCGAGAATCGACAGCGGAATCGACAGAAAAATCGCCACCGTCGAGCGAAAACTCCCCAGGAAAATCAGGATCATCAGCGA